>NZ_CP009355.1:0-1200000 GCF_000772105.1 Vibrio tubiashii ATCC 19109 | reverse complement strand
AGGGATTATTTTCCCTTCAGGAGCATAAGGATCATCATCAAACGGATGTTCAGCCTTGTTCCTAAGGCTATCAAGCTGATGTTCAAGCATCTGTACGGTGTCGTAGTCACCTTCTGAGCAGGCAACATAAATTTGTTGTTCCAAAGCTCTAATGCTGTCATTGATACCCATAGTCACCTCCCTGAGCGTGTCATGCGCAGTTGAACGGTTCTACCTATTCTCAAATCTATTGTAGTCAAGCAGGCCAAATTCGATAGGTTGATCCTCTTGATACCATGCATGAACTCTGTCGCTAAACGGCCAAAATTGGTCAGAACTACGACGAATTGCAAAGGTATCCAACAGCTTAACGTAATCTTCTTCGCTCGAAATATTTTTCAACATTTCGACCAGTTTTGGCACTTGCTGTTCTTTAAGGGATAGATACGCAGCAGGGTAACTACCGATCACTCCACGAACCAAAGTAAGATCATCATTGGCTGGATCGCGGTTACTCTCTTCATCAAATAGACTGGAAATGTTGGTATGAGCATTATTGTGCAGCAAGGTGTAGAGCTGATCTTTACCGCTATCAGACTCAATCATTAACATCATTATCTGAGGCAGATAAATAAGCCCTTTGCCTTTGATATTATCGATACTGCGTAGCAACTGCTCATTTTCCAGTTTCATTCCCGTTTGCTCGATTTTGAAGCGGTTAGTCAGTACTGGAGCAAGTTGAGTCTGCAAAATATCGTATAGCTCAGCTTTTGGATCGTCTGTCTGGTACGGCACTTGTGTCGGTTGGTCAAACGGCTTAACGTTACGTTGTAAAAAGTCACTAAGCTGAGCGCTTTGGTCTTTGTACCAGCTAGAGTGTTCTTTGTGGCGCATTTCTCTAGGTAAGAGGGCAACGAAATTACTTTCGCCTTCAAGGCGCAAGAAGTCCATAAACATTCGCGTCATTAACTGATGGCCGAAGTTACCGTACACATCGAACCCAGCCACTAGTAAATAGTGGATACGCTCGATGAGAGCATAGTCCAACACCCAAGCGGTTTTTGGGGGAGTACCGACTAAGCCCTGAACAACAGAAGCACTATCGAAGTGCCTGAATACCGTAAGGGCTGCGTTCTGATTGGTTCCTTCTCCCGTCCAAATGACATCGGTGGTTAGATGCTTACCGCCTTCAAACCACTGATTGATAAAGTCAGACTTTGCTTGTAAATAACGCGCTTGCTGCCTTGAGTAAGATACCCAGTTCGTCACGGGTAAGGTATTGCTTTCAAGTTCACCAGGCAGTTTTAAGTTGTCTGCTTGCGCGTGATAAAACTCGTTCACTTCAGGAATATCTGCTTTGTCTGGGTCTAGAAAGAACACCCAGAAGCGGTCATTGATGACATTTAGCGCCAATTGCCCACGACAAACCGGCCCTTTGATAAAGGCATTAATCGTGTTTTGCGAGTTGTCGAGCATAAACTTGAAGCGCGCTTTAACTGGTATATCAATAAACGCCGTCATCGGGTTTGCGGCAACTTCAGGGGTATAGTCTGGAAGCCTCGCAACATCGTAATCCGCGTCGATAAACCACTCTTTCCAATCATTGATTCGCTCTTCATTCAAGGCAAATGGCATATGAGTTTTATCAACAATGGTGCCTTGCTCTGGAATCAATCGGTAATAAACGCGAGAAACGCCCGGATCATCATACGGTCGGCGAGTCGCAATGCGCCTCACAGGTTGGCCTGGTGGAGTCGTAGAGCGCACTAAGGTAAAGAAGCGTGGCTGCTGTTCGTTTAAGTCGGAAAAATATAAGTGCGACAAAAACAGATGTTCGTAGATGTAACGAGCAGCAAGCTGAACCTTACGAGAACTTTTGTTGAGCAATGTTTCGTATTCGCTCACTAGCTGTGCTTGCGCTGGCGTTAAAGGCAGCGGCTGATTCATTATCGCACCATCTTGTAGCCAACTGATCAGTGTGGAGTATTCGTTGGTATCTAAGTTGGGCATCCCATAAGGCATACCCCAAGTCGGGTAGTCCTGTAAGTACTGGTCATACTCTTCAATCGTCGGACATACTTGAGAGCGGTCAATTGAAAAATCGAAGCCTTCGAGTTGAGTTTGATCTGGCAGCGGGTGAGCCTCTTTTTGCATCAGCATGCGAGCAATCAGCCCGGCTTCTAAGTTGGCGGTTGGATTTTGTACACGTTCATTGAGGACAGGGCTAAAACCAAGATCGCGCCACTCTTGAGTTGTTTGAGCATCCTCAAATAGTCGATGAGGTGTGGCAGCTGTTAGGCGAGTCCCTTGATAGATGAGTTCTTTACTTGAACCGCGGTCGATCCCTTCAACCGATGACATTTTCAGTTGGCATGGGGCATCGTAACAAGCGTGGCAGACAACACAGCGTTTATCGATAATGGGTTTAACCTCAGTAAGGAAGGAATCACTTTCTGCGCTATCCACATCAGTGCGGCGCTCCTGCACGTTAGGTTCGCCAAATAACTGGTCGTAATTTAGCCCAGCATAAGTGGCACAGCCGGCGAACGTTAATACCACTGCCATCATCAAAAATGTACGTAAATTCATCTGGATACTTGTACTGACTATTCAATGGACTAATTGCAGCAGATGGCTTCAATAATGGCAAATAATACTTTTGCCCAATTGATAAAAATGACAAAGAAAATGATTGGTTTTAGATTACGGGCTGTCGTATTTCGCTCCTGATTAAGTCAACAATGACTCGCACCGCAATACCGATAAATGACTTCAAATTTTAATAGTTTTGACTGAAAGAATTTTAAATTGTTTAATGTAATACAATATAGTTTTGTAAGTTGAATAATTGTGAGTGTTGATAATCGTTCCCCTAGCTCTGTTGATATAATCGCCAAAGAAGGTGGTTGTATACCTGAAATTCCAAGTATAGTTTCATATAAAAGTAAGCACTTTAAAATGTTACTTGAAAACTCTGACAATGAAACGATTGAACAGGTGAGAAAAGAGTTTAATACCGCTTGTGATGAGTTGATTGAGGCTAATAGCGAAGCCGTACTGGAAGTGGCTTATCAGTTACTCAAAGATGCTGGAATCAGTAAAGAATATCTTTTTGATAAAATTGAACAGAGTGAGAAGAAAGCGGATTCTTATATGATTCGTAAAGGCCAACAATGCTTTGAAGTGCGAACTATTGGAAGAATTACCGAAGATCTGGCCGCATTTCTGCAAGAAAATAATCTGACTCGTAAAGGTGTTATTGCCAATTTAAAGCAAAGTGGTGAGAAAGTTTACGTGGTAGAAGCTTGAGACGTCTTGAATACAAATCCAATTAAACACTAAAGGGTGTATATATCGCCCTTTAGTTTTAGTCTTTGTTCGTTCGCTCATTCATTTCGATTAGTTTAAAAGGCAATACCTTAGAGAAAAGTGGAGAATTCTCGGTCACTTAACTATGCTCGGATAATACTAAAGGTATAACCGACCAGCTTTTTGGGCATAGCTATGATCGAAAGCGAGACGATAAGCATTACCTGGATTCTGTTGTGTACTGCATTAGTTCTTCTGATGCAGCCGGGTTTTACTTGCTTTGAAAGTGGTCTGGTTCGAAATAAAAACAACATTAATGTCTCGCTCAAAAATGTTGCCGATTTCTGTGTCAGTGGCCTGTTTTATTGGTTAATCGGTTTTGGCTTTATGTATGGGGAAAGCTGGAACGGGTGGATAGGGACGGACTTGTTTGTCTTGTCAGAACAAACCGTGCCACTGATCCTCGCATTCTTTCTATTCCAAATGATGTTTTGTGGTACTGCAGCGACCATTCTCTCAGGTGCGGTAGCCGAACGGATGCGGTTCTCAGGTTATCTAATCAGCTCATTAATTACCGCGACCTTGTTGTTTCCTGTCGTCGGTCATTGGATTTGGAATGGTACCCACATTAAGTCGACAGGAATGGGGTGGCTCGCAGAACGCGGCTTCATGGATTTTGCAGGTTCTACAGTCGTTCATTCGGTAGGTGGATGGATTGCTTTGGTCGCCATTGTTGTAGTCGGTGCGCGTTTAGGTCGCTTTACCGAGGATGGCAAGCCAAGAGAAATGTACAGTCAAAACTTGCCACTTTCTGCGCTTGGTACTTTTCTACTATTTATTGGTTGGTTCGGCTTCAATGGCGGTAGCGTGATCCATCCTGATGAAAACCTAGCAAAGATATTTTCCAATACGGCGATATCAGCCTGTACCGGCGGTTTTAGTGCCTTATTGTTGTCTTGGAATATCCACTCAATGCGAGGTACGCGCTACATATTAAATGGGCTTTTAGCCGGTCTCGTGTCTATCTCTGCAAGTGCCAATATTGCTAACTTAGCTGGCGCTGTTGCCATTGGTGCGGTTGGCGGATGTATCAGCGTGATACTGGTGAGTGTATTAGAAAAACTGCGATTAGATGATGTGGTGTCAGCCGTCCCTGTTCACTTGGGTGGTGGAGTGTGGGGTACTCTTGCGGTTGCGCTGTTTGCTCCAGTAGATCAGCTTAATGCCGCTAGTCAAATGGACCAGCTATTAATACAGTTGATGGGTATCGCATCTACCGCTCTTTGGGTGGTTGGGGTGAGCTACCCACTACTTAAACTCATCAACCATTTTCATCCTCTTCGCGTGTCGGCTCAAACCGAAACCATAGGGCTTAACTTTGGTGAGCATGGTATGAAGGATGAGCTGATTGATTTAATGGAACAGTTTGATCGCGTAGTCAAAAACCATGATGAAGAGAAGCATCTTGAAGTTGACCACGGCTCAAGTTATTCCAATCTTTCTATGACCTATAACTATTTGCTGGATAGCACCAACAAGCATTTTCGAAAGAAAGAACAAGAACTGTTACGTATGGCGAGCCTAGATCCACTAACAGGGATTGCTAATCGCAGAGTTTACGAACAGGCGATGGAAAACACCATGAGTCAGAGTCACGAGCGGGACGAAGATTTTGCTTTGTTGATTTTGGATATTGATTATTTCAAACAGTATAACGACCACTATGGGCATCAACTTGGTGACTACTGCTTACAAAATATTTGTCAGGCATTAAGCCGAATTACGATCAGGAAAAGAGATGTGTTCGCGCGAATAGGGGGTGAAGAGTTTGCCTTTATTCTGCGTAACACCACGATTGAAGAGGCTAAAAAAGTTGCCGAAGCATTGCGCAATGAGGTTGAGAAACTAGAAATACCTCATGCTCATGCCGATTGTGATTTTGTTACTGTAAGTATCGGTGGTGCGTTGTGGGACGGACGAATCAACTTGCCTCACACCGCTCTGTTTGACGAAGCGGATCGAGCGCTATTTAAAGCTAAGTCAAAAGGGCGAAATCAAGTGATGTTCTTCTCTGAGTTTGCGGAGTAGAGAGCCTCTTTGACATAGGCGACAGAGAATGGAACCTTAAGTTCAATAAAGTGCTTAAACCAACGCCATTGATTATCTTGCAGTTTATCTCCAGGTCCTTTGACTTCAACCCATTCAAACTGACCTTGTTTGAAGAGAATGAGATCAGGCATGCCACTACGGTAGAGTTTGAGATCTTTTAGCATCACTTTAAACAGGGACAGCGCCATATGGTTTGGAATGTGCTTGATGCAAGCCTCTAGCAGTTCTAGATCAAAGCCAGCCCAGTGGACAAATGGGTTCGCCAAGCCATATTTCTGGTGGTAAGTGGTGACAAGAGCGTTTAGTCCATCACGCTCTAGAGTGTAGAATGCTTGGTCAATCAAAGCTTGACGCTTGATGGCAAAATCGGCGTGATACAAATCCAACGGGCGATGTTGATAGCGGTTAATGAAAGCACCTTCTATCGGCGCGAATACCACATCCCAGAATGCCAAGCCAAACAAGCCATTGAGCAAAAGGTTCTCGGTATAGAACACCTGATAACCAAGCTGTTCAAAATGCGATTTTACTGCGAGTTCTACTCGTTGCTGAGAAAGATCTAACTCTAAGTGGTATTCGTGAATATCTGGCTTTTTCTCTCTTGGGACTCGAAGCCCTTGTTTGCGTTTGAGCCTTTGTTCAAGCTTGTGCGTAGTTTCTAACTCTGCCACATCCACAGGCTGGAGTGACATTTCAGTGACAACGTCACTCATATCATCAATATTATCGAGTTTATCGTGGACTCGCGCTTGACGCTCGCGCGATGGTGGAAGGGAAGTTTTCGCAAACCATTCTAGGCACTCTTCTAGTTTTCCTAGCCGCTCTAGATCTCTCGACATATCGTTGATCAAGTGCTGACGCTTACGTTCTATATAGTTATGACTGAATGGGTGCTCTATTTCGCCCAGCAGAGCCAATAAGCTAGATGAGTCTTTCCTATCGGAGTCTATATAACGGCCATGTAAATCGGAAAGGTGTAGTAACTGGTTAAGCTCAGTCCGTGAGGAAAAGAATCGGCGTTGATCGCTAAGTTGATAGTTTTCAAATTGATGCAGACCTAAATCATCAAGAACAAACTGACTGAGATCTTGGTGAGTGTTAGCGAAAAACAGGGCGAGTAAAACGTTAATAACCTCGGAGTAATTTAGTCTGATCACTACAAAGTTAATGTCATCAAAACGGGTAAACGGCTTTTGTTCGATCTGGCTTAACAACTGCTCTTTGCGAGCTGCATTATTCGAGAAAGTAAACAATGAGCACAGCTCGGGCTTAGTCAGTAGCTCAGAGGCGAACGTTAAAGCGCAAACATCATGGTTAATAGTAATGAAATCGACGAGTTGCAGGGACTCAAGACAGCGGGTGATATCGCCAATTTCAGGGTAGTTTAACTTATCAGAGCGAAACCACTCACCTTTGCGAGATAGTAGTCGAACAAGCAAACACTTTGAGCTTTTGTCTAGTTGCTTGAAACTGCGTAGCCAGTTGAGTTCACTTTCAGTTAGTAAATCAGGATACCAGTCTAGAGCATGAGTAATTAGCTTGGTGAAATTATGAAGATAATAGTCAGGTGCAAGTTCGATAGGGTCAGACATAACAGCGAGATACAAAAAAGGCTTAACCTTAAGGTTAAGCCTTTTCGCTAGTAATTCAATAGATTACGCGTTTTTAAGCTCAGCGACTTTCGCTTCAGATAGTGGGCGAGTAATGAAAGCAAGTACAATACAAACTGCCATCATCACTGCTGAGATAGTGTACGCAAGACCGTAGCCTTCACCGTTAGTCATTGAGAAGCCAACAACTGCAGCACCGATTGCACCACCAATACCCCATGCAGTGTAAAGTACACCGTAGTTAGTACCGTAGTTCTTCAGACCGTAGAACTCAGCGGTTAGGGTAGGGAATACAGCTAGAAGAGTACCGTAACCTACTGCTGCGATCGCTGTACCAATGATTAGCGTGAACTCAGAGTTGAAGGTTGCAAACAGAACCATGTTGATGCCCTGTAGAACGAAAGCTAGAAGCAGTGTACGCACGCCGCCAATTTTGTCTGCAAGCATACCAGCAGCAACACGGCCGCCAGAGTTGAATACCGCTAGGATAGACGCTAGGTAAACCGCGTTTGGTAGGTTCGCTTGAACACTTGCGATAGTCGTGATGTTACCAATGATCATTAGGCCAACAGATGCTGCGAATGCGTACATAATCCATAGCGAGTAAAACTGAGGCGTTTTAAGCATAGCTTTCCAAGTTAGGTCGTCAGACTTCTTAACCACTTTTGGCGCTTGGCCTTCTTTTACTTTTGGTTCAGCAGGTGTGTAATCTGCTGGTGGGTTGCTGATGGTTGCCGCTAAAGGTACAGCGATAGCAAGGACACCAACACCAAGAATCATAAAGCTGGTTTGGATACCCATGCTTGTGATTAGAGCAGAAGTTACCGGCGCTAAGTAGATAGCCGCTAGACCAAAGCCAGCCGCGATAATGCCGTTAACCATACCTTTCTTAGACGCGTGGAACCACTTCATTGCTGAAGGAGAAAGACATGCGTAGCCAAAACCGATACCTGCACCAGTGATAACACCAAAAGTGATGTTCAGCATCAGTGGTGAATCAACGAAGCCAGATGCGATCATACCTAGACCTGTTAGCACAGTACCTAGGATAAGGATCAAGCGAGGGCCCATGCGGTCTTGCAGGATACCAGCAACCAGAAGACAGATAGAGAAAGTGATCGTTGCTGTTGCGTAAGGCGCTGAAGCTTCAGCTGCGCTCCAACCTGACTCGGTCACTAATGCCTTGTTGAATACACTCCAAGCATACAGGATGCCAAGACAAAGGTTGATACAGAATCCCGCTAGCAGGATGCGCATAGCTTTATCAATCTTGCTCATTTTTCTTCTCGTTTTTCCTCGAAAGAGGATCGGTTAACAGTTCAATTACTCAAATTAAGTTTGCGTTTATCAACATAAAGCGCAATGGGCGCGAATTATAACCAAATTTAGTGTGATTGGAATCTCTTTTTTAACAGATTAAGTAATTAATTTTGAGAAGTTAAATATGTGTAAGTAATCGATACTGATCTTCACAACTTAGTAATATGGTTTGTTGTAAAACCATTTGGTGCGAGGGTATAAAGGTAGGGGTACAGGAATGAAAAAGCTCTCCCGATTTACGGGAGAGCTTGAGACTTAGCTTTTCGCTTTGATAGCGGAATTTGGTTGCTCAACTTCAGTTAAAAGCCCTTTGATTAAGCTTATACAACCCAGAATTAAAATAATGGTAAACGGAAGTGCAGCAATAATAGTGATAGATTGCAGTGCTTGAATAGATTGAGTACCACCAATCCACAGCATTACCATAGCGATTGAACCCGCAATAAGTGCCCACACCACTTTTTGTTTTAGTGGAACTTCTAGTTTGCCACCCGCAGTCATGCTATCGATTACGATTGAGCCTGAGTCTAGTGTGGTAACAAAGAAGACGACAATTAGCGCGACGGCGAGAACCGACAGCACGTTGCCTAATGAGTACGCATCAAGCATGTAGAACAGGCTTAGCGATACATCTGAAATACCTTGTTCAATACCAAGTAGACCAACGTGGTTGATAATTTGATCAATCGCAACGCCGCCAAATACAGACATCCAAGCTGTTGTTACTAGGGTAGGAATAATCATCACGCAGACAAGAAACTCGCGTACTGTGCGTCCTTTAGAAATACGCGCAACGAACATGCCGAAGAATGGCGCGTAAGCAACCCACCAAGCCCAGTAGAATACAGTCCAGCCATGTAACCATGTTGTGTCTTCACGGCCACTTGTTTGACTGAGCGGGATAATGTTCTTCACGTAACCAACAACTGCTGTGTAGGTTGAATCCAGAACCGTAGTGAAGTTAAGTACCGCGATAAACCCAAGGAAAACAAAGGCAATGATCATATTCAGATTACTCAGCAGCTTCACGCCGCCATCCATTCCGCGTAATACTGAAATGATCGCTAATCCCATGATCAACACAATGATTGATTGCTGAAGGTATAAGCTGTTTTCAAAACCAAACACATAGCTGATCCCGCTCGCTGCTTGCGAGCCACCTAAGCCTAGTGACGTCGCAAGGCCAAACAAGGTGACTAGAACAGTCATCACGTCGATTACATCACCAATCTTGCCCCAAACTTTATCACCTAAAAGTGGGTAAAAGACTGAGCGCATAGAAAGTGGTAGGCCTTTGTTATAAACGAAGTATGCTAGGCATAGTGCCGCCATACCGTATATTGCCCAAGCGTGAAGACCCCAGTGGAATACGGTTGCACCGAGAGCAAGTTCGCGGCCTTCAGGTGTGTAAGCATCAACATTCAGTGGTGTACCAAACCAGTTGGTATAGAAAGCGGTAGGTTCTGCCACACCCCAGAAAATAAGTCCGATACCCATACCGGCTGCAAACAGCATCGCAATCCAAGACAAGGTCGAATAATCGGCGGTCGCTTTATCACCACCCAAACGAATCTTACCTAAAGGTGAGAATGCAATGACAACTGAGAATAGAAGTAGCAGGTTGGCTCCCCACATGAATAGGAAGTCAAAGTTAGAAAGTACCGCCCCTTTTACGGAATCAATGGCGGCTTTTGCGTCTGCTGGCGAAAGTGCAAGCAAGGTGACGATGAAAAGGATAGATAGACCAACAGAGACAGTAAATACTGTGTTGTGAACGTCCATACCCCATTTATTAATGTTATCTTGGCCGACTTGATAGTCGGTTGAATCAATACTGTACTTTTTCGATTTATAATCCATAAATTGTGATTTTATCTACTCATGTCCGTGAGCAGAAAGACCAACTCCATATCTTTTTACTACTTGATTAGCTTGCTCTAATCATCAAAGCGATGACAGAAATTGCATTTAAAAAGAACAACTTCGGCAGTTAGCGTAATCCCCAAGATGCGGATCCTATCACATTTTTGATGTTCATTCAGGAGAGGGGAGAGTGGAGGGGGCACCTAAGCGGGAAGGAAAGGACAAAGTACGGAATAATTGCACTTTGCCCAAAACCTAAAGTTAAGCTTAGTTACCGATTAGAGCAGGGATACCCGGCAATTGACCAACGAATGCCAATGAGCCAACGCAGATGATAAATGCTAGGCCCGGAATAAGGTACTTATCTTTTGGTGATAAAGACTTTGCACGTTCGTGGTCGCCAATTAGCCCCATGTTATCGAGTAGCATGGTTGTCGCCCAGCCAAAGACAGGGTTCACAAACGCACAGGCAAAGATACAGATACCAGCGCTGAGTGAATCTTTATGTTTGTGAATCATCTGCATGCCCGCTTCAAGTAGCGGTAGGAAAACACCAACAATAAGAGCAACGCGCAGTACAGGCTCCCACATGGCTAAGTCCATCGGGTAGCCGATAACCGATGCAGCGATACACATTAAGCCAGTCAACAAAGCACCACCCGGGATAGGGCGTTTAGCAATCGCCGCAGGAATCATGTAAGTCCCCCACGATGAGGCTAAGTTACCGCCACCTAAAAGTGCGCCGACACCTTGGCGAACTGACGCGCCAACCATAGTATCGTCAACGTCCATCAAAACGCCTTTGGCCTCTTTCGGGTAGTTCAGTTCTTGGAAAACGCGGTGGCCTAGGTAATCTGGTGACCACATAGCAACGGCAAGCAGCGCAAAAGGTGTAACCGCAATAAAGTGTTCTAGATTAGGCCAACCTAATTGCCAACCTGTGTCTTCGCCCCACCAGTAGAATGGACTAAAGTGTGGTAGACCGGGTTCTGTCGTGAATGAGAAATCAGCACCCATAACGTACGCGACAATACCTGCAAGCGCTGAACATAGAGGGATGGCTAACCAGCGCTTATTGATTTTGGCTAGATAAGCGTAAACCATAACCGTGACACCGATAACGGCAAAAGAGATGTAACCCTGATCGCTACTTGCAGCCCAAGCTTCGGTCTTGTTGATTTGACCAATCAAACCGACCGCACCTAGGTATATCAGCAAGCCTCCTCGCACACCGACCCCTGTTAAGGTCATGAGCTTGGAACCCCCTTTAGTAAAGGCAAGGATTAAACCAAAGGCACAAACCATTAAGCCTAGTGCTAACGGATGCCCGCCCGCAGCAGCGATAAGCGGTATCAACGGGATCATTGGCCCATGAGTCCCGGCTAGGTTAGCGTTTGGATTTAGAATGGCTGAAAAAAGGATAACAAACAGAGCACCCGCAATGAGCAGTTCGTAGCGAACGTTTTCTGCAACAAATTCAGGTGATAAACCAAACTGAGCGGCAAAAGCAGCGACCATTGCCGTCACCATTACCACTTTACCTATGGTCGCAGCTAGGGCTGGAACCCAGTCTTCTATTTCAATACTGTAATCACGTGAGGGTAAGTGAATACCCCAGCGGCGAAAACTCATGATCTTTAGATCATGGTTGAGAAACTCTTCTCGGCTCTCAAATTCATGCGCCTTTTTACGCATATCCCTGTAAAAGGTTTTACTAGTGTTAGACATTTCGTCTTCCTTTGTTATGAGACGAAGTTGAACCATGTCAATTAGCTCTCCACTTACACTTGGTATACTGACCTTCGATCAGTACGAGACGACATCCCAGACGCTACCAAGAACCTTATCTATTTGAAAAGGTGGGAAAAACATGAGCTCACTTCGTTGATGACGACAAGATAACTCTTGGGCACCTTGTCAAAAATCGAGTCAAAACATTGGCCTCATACTAAGAAAGGGGTATTTGATAATTATTGATTTCGATTAAGTAAATTTTCGAAGATATAGTTACGCTGATTGAGTTTTAATAAAAATGCTACGTACCGCACATTTTTGATTTATTTATCAATATGCAAGGAAATGACAATAATCCGATGAAAATTTCTGAACACGCGAATCGAACAGAGCGCTTATATGGACTACGTGCTGAAGATATTCATCGTTGGATAGACGGCTTTTTTGATTTCAATGGCGAAGGTCACCATGACACTATGGCCAGAGAGCTGGAGTTTGATCCTTATTCTCATCGACGATTTCGCCATTGCAAAGAGGCACTTTCTGAAGCCATTCAGGAGTTTGGCGATAAATATACAAGCCAACAGATTAAAGATGTTTTTGAAACTCATGTGCGTGACGATTACCACGGTTATTTGCCTTCTAAAGCTGACTTTGAGAATGGCTCATTTACTGCCAAGTACCATGACGTAAATCATCAAGATGAGCTTGGTGATGTACTCGATGAGCGAGAGCTTGAAGATTACTTCATGGGGGTAAGTGCCCAGCAAACTGATCATCAATCTACTTTAAGCCGATTTAGCTTACGCATTGTTTTACCGACAATCACTGCCATCATTTTGTTTGTGACGGCGATTATCTATGTGATCTTGCCTTTGGTGGAAAACTCCATGGTCAACCAGAAACAGCAGATGCTCAAGGAGCTCACTTCCACGGCAGTCAGTGTGGTCGACCGATACATCAAACTAGAGCGAAGCGGCAAGCTAAGTCGAGAAGAAGCCCAGTCTAAAGCGGCGATGGACATTAAGTCGATGAGGTATGGTGCTGAAAATAAAGATTACTTCTTTATCACTGATATGCATCCAAGAATGATCATGCATCCTTATCGCCATGATCTAACCAACAAAGACTTAACTTACTATTATGAGAATGATGATTCACGCTTTCCCATTTTTGTAGAGTTAGTCAATCTAGTTAAGAACTCTCATGAAGGGTATCTAGAATACCTTTGGCAATGGAAAGACGACGCGACAATTACTGCGCCAAAGATGACTTACGTTGAAGGGGTAGAAGAGTGGCAGTGGGTTGTTGGGACTGGTGTGTATTTACAGGACGTGCAGCAAGAGATTGATAAGCTAGAAAGCACCCTTTATCGAGTGTTTGTATTGATTACTCTAGGTTTGGCGCTGATTTTGTTCTACGTTATCGCCCAATCAAAAGTGATTGAGAGAAGAAAGAAACGCGCTGAACATGCTCTAAATGAGGCTAAGAACCGCTATAAGGCATTGGTTGAGTCTTCTAATGAAGGATATATTTTAGAAGCAGATGGCAAGATTATTTTCTCTAACTCTCGCCTTCACCAATTACTTGGCTACACAGATACTGAACTCAAGTCTCAAACGATTTGGCAGGAACTATTCTCTAGTGCGGCACATAACCAAAACGTCATAGAACATTTACTAGAGCTATTTAGCCACCAAACAGAGCCTGCGGAGTATGAAGCTCAGATCGTCACAAAAAGCGGTCGCGAGATAGACATTATTTTAAGTACCTCTCGAATCTTCCTATCAGAGAAATTAGGCCACGTTATCTCTTTTCGTCCTATCGTTCGCAAAGTGTATGGCGCGAGCTTTGGTTCAGTAAACCCAAGTACGGACTATCAAAAAACCAGTGCAAGTATCGTTTTAGACATTGAGCATGGAGAAAGCCATAGCCATGTTATTGAATCTCTCAACCGGTTGACCGATTTAATTCGCGAGATGATTGTCGCAGGTGCTCGTCCCGATCACTTAAGAAGACTGATTGGCAGTACCTATGATGCGGCGATTGGTCGCTTTATCGAACTGACTATTCAAGAGATAGGGGAGCCGCCTGTACCATTCTCTTTTTTATCGTTTGGCAGTAACGCACGCCATGACATGACTCTATTTTCCGATCAGGATAATGCGATTGTATTCGAGACCCCCGATGAGCAAGACCTAAAGGCCACTCGTCGCTATTTTCTCCACTTAGCAGAAAAGGTTTGTGCCATGCTCAATCAGGCCGGTTACAGCTATTGCGACGGATTGATTATGGCCTCTAACCATCAATGGTGTTTGAGCGAGAAGGAGTGGCAAAGCAATTTTGACCAGTGGGTTCAGCAAGCGACTCCTGACGGTATATTGGAACTGAACGTATTCTTTGATATCCGCTCAACCTATGGTGATACCCGATTAGCGGATGGGATTCAGTCTCATATTCAGAAGCTACTATCGAATCAACCAGAGTTTCTTAGCATATACGCACAAAACTGCCTTGCGCATTCTATTCCTCTCAACGATGAAAATGTGTTGGTTACAGAGCAACATGAAGGGCGTGAAGCAATCAACCTTAAAGATTGCCTAAGACCAATGGAGATCTTTTGTCGTCTCTACGCACTCAAACACGACATCCGAGAAAGTAACACGGTTGAAAGGTTAAAAGGGCTCCATGCTGCGCAAGAAATCGATGCTAAAACCTATAGAGAAATGGTGTATATCTTCGATCATATCTGGCATCTCCGCTTTATGAATCAAATCATAGAATACAGCGACTTAAGGCAAATCAATGACATGTTAACGGTTGAAGACTTAACGATGTTAGAGCAACAGAACCTTAAAAATGTCGTCAGCCGTATTTCAATGTTTCACCAAAAGGTGAAGCATGATTTTGGGCTGGCTACATAGTGGTGTAGTTTGGTCCGCCACCTTCTGGGGGAACCCAGGTGATATTTTGCGAAGGATCTTTTATGTCGCAGGTTTTGCAGTGTAAACAGTTCGCTGCGTTAATCTGTAACTTACGCTGACCTTCTACTTCAATGATTTCATACACCCCAGCAGGGCAATAGCGCTGACTGGGTTCGTCAAATAAGGTTGTATGATGAGTCACAGGCAACTGCTGATCGGCGAGCAGTAAGTGACAAGGTTGGTTCTCTTCATGAAAGGTAGACGAAAGAAAGACGGAAGAAGTTTTGTCAAAACTCAAAACGCCATCAGGCTTAGCGTAGTGGATTGGCTTACAGCGTGATAACTCATGCATCGCTACATAGTCAGCTTGATGATCGGCAATATCCCAACTTGACGTCCCATTTGTCAACTTATGCCAGACATTTTGTTCGAACAGTGACAGCGCTCCTCCTAATAGGGAGCCATATTTATGGATCATGCCGGGGAAATTACGGGTTTGATTGAGCTCTTGGTATAGCCAAGAATCTAAAAACAATGCTTGGTAATCTGCTTCCACTTGGTCTCTTTCAATGGCGTCAAATGCAGCCTGAGCTGCAAGAAGCCCAGATTTCATTGCGGTGTGGCAACCTTTGATTTTGGCCGAGTTGAGCGTGCCAGCGTCACATCCAATTAATAGTCCACCAGCAAATTGCTGCTTAGGAAGCGAGAGCAAGCCGCCTTTGGCAATGGCGCGAGCACCATAAGCGATTCTTTCAGCTCCTTGCAGAAAATGAGCAAAACGTGGGTGGTGTTTAAGCCTTTGGAATTCATCAAAAGGGCTCAGGTAAGGATTGTGGTAGTTGAGGTCAGTGATCAAGCCTACCGCAATCAGGTTATCCTCAAGATGATATAAAAAGCCGCCACCCGTCGAGTCAGACTCACTCAAAGGCCAGCCAGTAGAATGAACCACTAAACCGGGACTGTATCTTTCATCACCTTCAGGCAGTGTCCAAACTTCTTTAATGCCCAAGGCGTAGTGCTGTGACTGACAATCACGATCAAGGTTGAAATGTTTGATTAGGCTTTTCCCTAGACTACCTCGCGCACCTTCAGCAAAGATGGTTTGTTTGGCGTTGAGTTGTATGCCCGCTTGGAAGGTGATTTTCTGCTCGCCATTTTTATCTAAGCCCATGTCGACAGTGATAATGCCAGTCACGGCGCCATTGTCGTCAAAGCAGACTTCTTTAGCAGGAAAGCCGGGAAAAACCTCAACGCCTAGGCTTTCAGCTTGCTCTGCTAACCAGCGGCACAGCTTACTCAAGCTAATCACGTAATTCTGGCGACTGTTTCTCATCGCGAGTGGGGTGAATAGCTCGGGTATCTGAACATGATTTTGCGCGGTGGTGAGATACAGAAACTCATCTTGCGAGACGGGGGTAGTCACAGGTGCACCTAGTTCACGCCAGTCTGGGAAGAGTTCATCGAGAGCCGATGTTTCAAACGCCGCCCCAGAGAGTATGTGCGCGCCAACTTCGGGGCCTTTTTCTACTACGCAAATAGAAAGAGGTTTCTCTTGTTGCTGAGATAGTTGTGCAAGCCGACATGCAGCTGAAAGCCCGGCAGGACCAGCGCCGACAATCACTACATCAAAATCCATGCTTTCTCTTTCCATTGCGTTCAACCTTCCATTTTAAAAATGTTGATTGCATTAAATATAGTTACAGTTGACGTAAACGTAAACTTTACTAAGCTCAAACTACACACATTGTTCTTGGAGAGAGTAATGAAAGTACTGGTAGCGATTAAGCGTGTAATTGACCCGTATACAAAAGTTAGGATAAAGGCCGACGAGTCTGGTGTTGAGACAGGTAACGTCAAAATGACCATTAATCCATTTTGCGAAATAGCCGTTGAAGAAGCGATTCGACTTAAAGAAAGTGGTGCTGCGAGTGAAGTCGTCGTGGTTTCAATTGGTTCGGCTGTGTGTCAGGAGCAGCTTAGAAGCGCGCTGGCCCTTGGGGCAGATAGAGCGATTCACCTTGATACCGAAAAAACGTGCCAACCACTTGTCGTTGCCAAACTACTTAAAGCTGTTGCGCTGCAAGAGGAGGCTCAATTAGTCCTGTTGGGTAAGCAATCCATCGATAATGACAACAATCAGGTCGCGCAAATGTTATCGGCTCTTATGGCCTGTCCTCAGGCGACATTCGCGTCAAACATACAGATTGAAGATGATAAAGCGATTGTGACGCGAGAGATTGATGGTGGCTTAGAGACACTACAAATATCGTTACCTGCTGTGGTAAGTACCGACCTGAGATTAAATGAGCCGAGATATGCGTCACTACCTAACATTATGAAAGCGAAGAAAAAAACATTGGATGTCGTCGATGCGGAGTCTCTTGGAGTCGAGATAAAATCTTCGCAGCAGACGCTGCAAGTCTTTGCACCGCCGAAGCGAGAAGCAGGCGTTATGGTGGCTAGTGTTACTGAGCTTGTCGACAAACTTAAAAATGAAGCGAAAGTGATTGAATAGGGGATAGCAATGAGTGATATCAAAGTATTAGTGTTAGCACAGCATGATAACCAGACCCCGAGCGCAGATTTTTTAGCCACGTTATCGGCGGCTAAATCGATCATTGATTCAGCAGGGAGCGGTTCGGTTGACGCTCTGGTTGTGGGTTGTAACTGTGACAATGTTACACAGCTGATTCAGTCGTGTTCCTTGCTAGAACGAGTCCTTGTCGCTGATAACGCATGCTACCAAGATATGCTTGCAGAGAACTTTGCGGAAGTCGTAAAGCAAGTTGGTGTTGAATACAGCCACGTATTGGCGCCAGCCAATACTTTCGGTAAAGACGTCTTACCAAGAGTGGCTGCGCTGCTCGATGTTGAAATGCTGTCAGACGTGATGGCAATAGAAAGCGTTGATACGGTAGTACGTCCTATCTATGCGGGTAACGCATTAGCCAGAGTACGCTCAGAAGACGTGATAAAAGTGATGACGATACGCTCAACGGCTTTCGATAAAATGCCATTGGGTGATGGTGATTCAGCCCAGCTAGTAACCCTTGATACGCATATCGCGAGCGAAGGTACTCAATTGGTAAGCCGAGAAAGCGCGCAGTGCGACCGACCTGAATTGTCTAGTGCAAACGTGGTGATCTCTGGTGGCCGAGGCTTGGGGAGTAAAGAGAATTTCGCCTTAGTTGAAAAGTTGGCCGATAAACTCGGCGGTGCAATCGGCGCCTCTCGGGCGGCGGTTGATGCAGGATTCGTTACTAACGATCTACAGGTAGGGCAAACGGGTAAGATTGTTGCACCAAACTTGTATATCGCGGTGGGAATATCTGGGGCAATTCAGCACTTAGCGGGTATGAAGGATTCGAAAGTCATTGTCGCGATTAACAGTGACCCCGATGCCGCTATTTTTGAGATTGCAGATTATGGGTTAGTCGGAGATCTGTTTGAGATTCTTCCAGAGTTAATTGAATCAGTTTGAGTTAACTAACAGGCTTTAGGGAAGATACCAAAGGGAGCACAAGGCGTGCTCCCTTTAATTTTATAGCTAATTGCCCCAAATTAACCTTTGGGTTTCTGCAAATGTTCGACCAGCTTCTTAGTAAACCTCGCCGCTTCGCCACCCGTACAAGCTCGATGGTCAAACGTGATAGAGAGAGGCATGACTTTAACCGAAACCGGCTTGTCACCTTTCATCACAACACGTTCAATAATACGGCCTGCTCCCACGATGGCAACTTGCGGTGGAGAAACGACCGGAGTAGCGAATATGCCTGCTATTGCGCCAAAGTTGGACAAGGTTATCGTCGCATTTTGTAGGCTTTCTCGACCAATCTTACGCTCTCTGATCCCCTTGACGGTTTCATCGAGCCACTGACGAACTTGATTGCCTTCAAATTCATCTGCGTGTTTAAGAACTGGCACATAAAGCCCATGACTACTGTCGACGGCAATACCAATATTGACTCTACTGTGTACGCAGCGCGTCATGGTTTCTGCATCAAACCATGCATTGAGCGCAGGTTCTTCCTGGCAGGCATAGACGACCGCTTTAATCAGTCGGCCAGAGATATCTTCATTAGCTAGCCAGTCGCCTAAGTTTGCTTCCTCGGTTATGGTCACCGCAGCAACATGATGATGAGACTCCGACATAGTTGACACCATGGTTCTGCGCGCACCTTTGAGCACTTCAGTCCCCGGGCTTTGTTTACGAGCCTCGTTATAAATATCGCTATCGTTGATCATGCCGTTAGGGCCCGTCCCTTTCACTGTCTTGAGTTCTACACCCAGCTTTTTGGCTAGCAGACGAGCTGAGGGAAGTGCTGTGATGAGTTCATCGGCTGAAGGGTTATGTGTGCTACCAATCCAAAAATCATCCACATCGACATGATGAGCCGCTTGCGAGACGTTACCAACGACAGTCGCGGCATCTTGCTGTTTTGCCTGACTCACCGTCGAGCCGACCAGCTCAGGTTGCTCTTCTATTTCTAGGAGTAGAGCACCAATATTGATCACATCGCCTGCCTCGCCATGCCGACTGACGACAACACCAGAGTAGGGAGCAGGGACTTCAACCACAGCTTTGGCGGTTTCTACGGTTAACACAACTTGATCGAGCTCGACGGAGTCACCGACTTTAATGTGCCATTCAACGATTTCAGACTCGGCTAATCCTTCGCCTAGGTCAGGTAATAAGAAGCTTTTCATTTCCAACCCTCCACCAATTCTCGCGCAGCTAGCACGATATCTTGCTCTTGAATCATGAAGTAATCTTCATTGCGGTAATAAGGCATGATGGTATCCATTCCTGTGACTCTCCGTGGTGGCGCTTTGAGTAAACACATAGCGTGTTCGGCAGTTCGAGCGAGAATTTCAGCGCCTACGCCACAAGTGCGACTTGCTTCGTGAACGACCAACAATCTGCCCGTTTTCTCTAATGATCTTAGGATGGTGTCCATGTCGATGGGTTTTATGGACGCTAGATCAATGACTTCGGCTTCAATACCTTGAGTCGAGAGCGTTTGCGCTGCTTGCAATGATTCAACGACGCATGCGCCCCAAGTCACTAAGGTAATGTCTCGCCCTTTGCGTAAGGTAAAGCATGTATCGAGTGGAAGAGCTTCTCCGCTATCAACGACCTCAGACTTAACGGTGCGGTAGATACGTTTGGGTTCGAAAAACATGACAGGATCGTTGCTACGAATAGAAGCGAGAAGCAACCCATAAGCTCTTTGCGGCGAAGATGGGATCACCACTTTAAAGCCAGCAGTATGGGCAAATAAAGCTTCGACACTTTCAGAGTGATGCTCTGGTGCGTGAATGCCCCCACCGAAAGGAGCTCTGAAAACTGCAGGGCAAGTTAATCGCCCGCGTGTGCGGTTGCGCATTCTCGCGGCATGACACATTAAGTGCTCCAAGGCAGGGAATACGAATCCTTGAAACTGAAACTCAGCGACGGGTCGTAAACCTTGGCTCGCCATCCCAACAGCGACACCGCCAATGAGCGCTTCTGCGAGCGGGGAGTCGATAACTCGTCTTAAACCAAACTTCTCTTTTAGCCCGACGGTAGCACGGAACACTCCACCGTTATCGCCAACATCCTCGCCAAGCACAATCACGCTTTGGTCTTTGTTCATTTCATGATGCAGTGCAAGGTTGACTGCTTCTACTAAGGTCAACTCAGCCATGTTTGCCTCCTTGCATGCGCATTGCTTTGTTTATCAATAAATCTCGTTGCTGATTTAACTCAGCAGGTGCGTGTTCATATAGATAATCAAATGCACTTTCTGGTGCCTGAGGTGGAAGGTTCATGTAGTGGTCAACGGCAATCTCGACTTGCTCTTTACACGCTAACAACCAGGTCTCTTCTTGGGCGTCACTCCAAGCACCTTGATTGATTAAGAAGGCTTTTAACCGTTTGATAGGTTCGAACTGCCATGCTTGATTAAGCTCATCATCACTACGATAGCGACTCGCATCGTCAGCGGTTGTATGGTCACTGAGTCGATAGCTCACCGCCTCAATTAGGGTGGGCCCTTTACCTTTTCTTGCTCTATCTAATGCGGCGAGTACGGTGTCATAGACAGCAACCACATCGTTGCCATCGACGGTCACGCCATGAATGCCAGCGCCTTTTGCTTTGTCAGATAAAAACTCAGCAGCGGATTGGAGGGTTCTTGGGACAGAGATTGCCCATTGGTTGTTATTCACCACAAACACCAGTGGCAAATTCCAAGTACCGGCACAGTTGATACTTTCTAGGAAATCCCCTTTTGATGTCGCGCCATCCCCACATGTGACTAAAGCAGCGTGGTGTTGGTTCTCGATTTTTAGCGCAGCAGCGACACCGACCGCGTGTGTACACTGAGTTGCAATGGGTACACAGAAGGGTAAGTCTCGACAATGTTCTGGAGCCTCGCCATTGGATGGCGTTACGTGAAAATCGCTACCTCGCTCATCACCTCCCCAGTATTGGAGGTTTTTCTCCATCGGGATACCGCGCACCCACATTGCGGGCATATCACGGTAATAGGGAATAAACACATCGCGTGGATGCATGGCATGGCCAATGGCAACACCATAAGCTTCCGAACCTAAATGAGAAGGGTAGGTGCCGAGTTTGCCCGTTCGTTGTAGGGCAACCGCTTTGTTGTCATACGTACGGGTGAGAACCATATCCTTATAAAAGGCGGTTAACGTCGTTAAGTCTGCCCAAGCTGGCAACTGGTTTACGGATACACCTTCGTGGTCAATAAAGCGCAGCATGGGTAGTGTCTGAACATTCATTACTATCTCCTTTTTGTTTCGCAGAGATGGATCGCACCTAAGAGAAACGATGTATGACTCAGCGACCATGTTTCGGTCATGAAGAGCCAAGATAGATACTTAAATTTCATACAACTTGTTGGCAAAAACTAAAACAACCTACTGAGTTTTCGATTCGTTGCACTTTATTAAGCTGCAAACTTGAGTTAAACCAGAGATCAATTTCGAGAATTGCACTTAAAGATAAGTGTAACCAAAATGTTAAATTTTGCCTGTTGGGTGTTTGTTTGAAGAGTAAATCTGAGCTTACAGTCGGGAGCTAGGTGGAGAAAAATGCCAGTTTTAAACAGCGGTGTGGTGAAAAACTAGACAATTATACTTAGGTTGAAATACTTGGTGGAATATTGGTTTGCAAGTTCAGAAAGAGAAAAATGTGTAAATGAGTGTCTCTAAAATGAAAAAACAGCAGACCGAAGCCTGCTGTTATTCATCGTTATTTACATTTCGGACTAGTCTGGTTGTTCAGCCAAGTTTTGTTTTTGCTGTACCTTGTAGACCTTGCCTGCGTTAAAGCGTTCTAGGTAGTCTGCTAGGTCGCGCTTCACTTCCGGAACTAGGATGTATAGACCTACAATGTTCACAAGAGCCATTGCAAAGATCATCGCGTCAGAGAAGTCGATAACTGGGCCTAAGTTCATTGCTGCACCAATGACAACGAAGATACAGAATTTCACTTTAAAGATAAGCTCGGCTGTTTTGCTCTCACCGAATAGGTAAGTCCAAGCTTTCAGGCCGTAGTATGACCAAGAGATCATGGTAGAGAAAGCGAACAGCACTACCGCAATTGCAAGGATGTATGGGAACCAGCTAATTGCGCTACCGAATGCAGCAGACGTTAGTTCTACACCAGCAAGGCCAGTATCAGTGTCTAGGTAACCAGTAATGATGATAACTAGGGCAGTCATCGTACAGATAACCACGGTATCAATGAAGGGTTCTAGTAGAGATACGAAACCTTCAGACATTGGCTCTTTGGTTTTTACTGCTGAGTGAGCAATTGCGGCCGAACCAACACCTGCTTCGTTCGAGAACGCTGCACGTTTGAAGCCTTGGATAAGCACACCGATCACGCCACCCGCAATACCTTCACCTGTGAATGCACCGTTAAAGATAGCGCTGAACGCGTCATCAATGCGGTCGAAGTTCATTAGGATAATGATAAGAGCAGCACCGACATAAATCGTCGCCATGAACGGAACCACTTTCTCCGTTACCTTAGCGATAGATTTAATACCACCGATGATAACGATACCCACGATCACCGCTAGGATTAGACCGAATAGCCAACCTTTGTCTGCGAAGAATGACGCATCGCCACCTGTTACGCCGACAACCTGCTTAAACGCTTGGTTAGCTTGGAACATGTTACCGCCACCAAGAGAACCACCAATCGCAAATACAGAGAACAGAACCGCTAGGGTACGGCCAAATGCAGCGTTACCGCGTTTAGCTAGACCTTTGCTTAGGTAGTACATAGGACCACCAGAAACAGAGCCGTCTGGGTTAGTATTACGATATTTCACACCTAGTGCACACTCTACAAACTTACTGGACATACCGAGTAGGCCAGCAAGAATCATCCAGAATGTCGCACCAGCACCACCGATGGAAACCGCAACGGCCACACCAGCGATGTTACCCAAACCAACGGTACCTGAAAGTGCAGTGGTTAGAGCTTGGAAGTGAGAAACCTCACCCTCTTCTTTTGCTTTAGGATCAGAGAACTTCCCTGATACAAGTTGAACCGCGTGCTTAAAGCCGCGAACGTTAATGAAGCCTAAGTAGAAAGTAAAAAAGCTAGCTGCAATAACTAACCAAAGAACAATCCACGGCACCTGTACGTCAGTAAAAGGGAACGGAATAGTCGAAAAGATCATTCCTACAAAAGGGTTAACGATAGGTGCAACGACTTCGTTGATTTTGTCATCCAAACTGGATGCTGCAGCGCTACCTGCAAATAGACTCGCCAATACGGCTAGCGAAATACGCTTTGTCATGCTTTTCCTGCCTGTAAATAGGTGTTTATATGAATAATATTTATATGATGCTGTGTTTTGTTACATTTATGTAACGTTTGCTATTATTCACTTTATAAATACCTAAGCAACATCTTTGGCGGAAAATATGATCCAGCAAACAATTCTGATTTTTACTAACTTTATGCGACCATTTTGAACTTATTCACTGGTTTTTGATGAAATGTAGGTGGAATTGATAATTGATATCTTAGTGAATTAGTCGGATATTTGGCGTTATCTATAAATATATAAAACTGTATGATTACTAATTGACCAGTAAAACATGACGGATTATGTGGTGATTTTAGATGAAAATGGTGAATATGCGCGCCGCGTGCATTAAAATTCACAGAGTAAATGGTTGGGTGTTATTTGATAAATGAGTAAGGTTGATTTCAGTTTGTAGAGGCAAAGACGTCGAGCGTATTCCGTCACTTCGCTGTCATATTAGAGAGGTAACTTACGCCAGCAGAAATTCTAATCGATGATATTCAGACGATTAGATGGGTTAGGTAAGTAAAAGAACTCAGAAGAAAATGGCAAAGAGAACGCACGAATTAGATGAAGTGATCATCAGTGAACTACAAAGTCATGGCTATATAAAAAGTGAAGCGGAAGCCTACTTAAAGCGAAATGTTTACAACTTAAATAAAAGTGAAGTGGCAACCATCAAAAATTACGCAGAACACTTTGGATTGAGCGCGAAAGAAAAGCTTATTGAAGACATACTCGAACTGCGACGAGAAAGTATCTTGCTAAAACTTACTGAACAGGCCTCTTGTGTGTAATGTGTTTAGAAACATTGTCTTTTGGTTTGCGCGTGAATGAAATGCAAACTCACTCAAACTTGCAACTGATGCTTGTTATGCAAGTAGGACAAATCTTATAAGGCAAACAACCCTTAGTGTTGTAATAAATAGAAGCCACAATAAATGGTAGGGGTGTAGGTGATACCCTATATAAAACAGAAACTTAACACGGTTAGCTTTGTGCAAAATCTCTACCTATCTAGATTGCATTTAATGAAATCAGGAGTACGATGCGCGCCATCCAAATATAAGTGGTGGTAATCATGAAATCTAACGCATTAAAAATTGCAATCGTTACGGCTCTTGGTCTTTCTTCTTTAACAGGTTGTATGGGTCAAATGGCGACAACCGGTATCGTTTCAAAATTCAACTTAGAAGTGGTAGATAATCGCTACGGTCGTGCTGGGATGTTCATCCTACTGTCTCCTGTTTATGGTATCGCGGGTGCGGCTGACTTGTTTGTTATCAACTCGATTGAATTCTGGACTGGGAAAAACCCAGTATCGGGTAAATCACCAGCAGTTGTTGACACTCCAACCAAGAATTACATCAAAGTAAACGACAAGTTGGACAACTCTCTAAAAGAAGTGCCTCTAGCGAGCAACTCAGAAATTGATCATGCGACAATGAACCAGATCGATGCCGACACTCTGCAAATGGATGTCACGTACGCTAATGGCTCGAAACAAACGCTTCGTGGTGAAAGATTAGCTGAAGGTGTCGCGTTCTATTTAGACGATCAGTATGTCACAACGGTTTCAAACATTGAGCTAACAGACTACGTTGCTTCTGCGAATATCTAAAACGTTGCTATAAACTTCGTAGCGACAACAGACTAAATCCCCGCCAGTCGGGGATTTTTACATTTGTCGTCAGGAGACTAATACGAAAGTTTATAATTTTGCTGATACATATATTTAACAATAATGTCCAAAACGCTATAGTAAGGATTGAACAAACTATAGGAGTTAAAGGATGAAACTCACGATATCAGGGAAGTTACAGCTGAGTTTTCTGTCGCTTGCAGTACTTTTTATCGTTTCCGCGTTCTTTATTTATCGCAGCTTAATCACCGTTGAAACCCATACCGCATCGCTATTAAACCGAGATTTGCCGACTGTTGATGCAGGGCGTTCTATTCAACAATCCATCCACGCTACCGTCTCGTCACTGAGAGCCTACATGTTGTTAGGAGGTGATGAAGCAACAGGTGAAGCTGAAAAAGCGAAACTCGATCAGTCGCTTTTAAAAGTGGATGAATCATTGCCTAAGTTAGAGCCTCTACTCACTGAAGAAAATTATCAGCAAATCCTTTCCCAGTGGACGCTGGTTGCTCAGTCACTCAATGATATTGCTGAACTTAGCCATTCCGATGAAAACCTTCCAGCTCACTCGCTGTTTATTAACGAAGCCGCACCGATTGCTGAAGTTGCACTCGATCAGCTTCAGGGGCTAATTAATGATGAAGCGGGTAACAAAGAAGGGGGGGAGCGTAAGCGATTGTTTAGGCTCTACGCTGACAGCTATACCTCTTTAGCCAATGCATTATCTTCTATGCGTGATTTCCTTCTTTATGGAAAGCAGGAACATTTAGATAAATACCAAGATTTTCTCAAGGCTCATGACAAATCAGTCAAAGAGATTGATTCTAAAGTTGCCTTGTTATCGAGTAGCGATCAAGGGTTGTGGGATCTATTCAAAGAGATGCAACAGCTCTATTTCCCTTTAGCTGACCAGGTAGTTGAATTACGCCGCTCAAGTGATTGGAATATCGCGAACCAAAAAATGGCCAATGAACTAGTGCCAGCGGTGACTGCGTTAGATTCTAATCTTGACTCAATCATTAATCAGCAGCAGTCGGTTGCAGATCAAAGCGGTCAGGGAATCTTTAATTCAGTGACGAGCGTAATCTCACTATTGGTGGCGTCAATCGCCATTGTAGTGATTGTCGCTGCAACAACTGCGCATTTTATGGGTAAGAGTATTGGTCGCCGAGTTAAGACGATTTCTAAACGTGCAGAATCGATTGCCAATGGTGACGTTTCACAATCTGCTTTGCCGATTGAAGGTAGCGATGAGTTGGCAAGTTTAACTCGCTCAATTAACAAGATGAATGATGAACTGGCCGCCATTGTTAAGGGTGTGAGCAACAAGGCTTCAACGGTAAGCGACAGTATGAACGCTTTACTTGATGCTAACGCGAAAACGGTACATCAGGTCGAAAACCAGAAATCTACGATGGAGCTAGTAGGGCACCAAGTGACGGATGTTAGCCATTCTGCAACTGATACTGCCACGCAGGCCGAGCAATCAGCGAGCAAGCTATCTGAGTCTCAGGCACAGATAGAACTGGGTTCTCAAGCTCTCGACCTCAATAAGACCACGGTGGGCTTACTGCATGCCACGATTGAAAAAGCCAGTGAACAGGTCGATGCGTTGAGCAAAGAGAGCGAAGCTATAGGCCGAGTGACCGAAGTAATTGAAGGGCTTGCTGAACAGACAAACTTGCTTGCTCTTAATGCCGCAATAGAGGCAGCGCGAGCAGGCGAATACGGAAGAGGTTTTGCTGTGGTGGCAGATGAAGTGCGCCTACTTGCTACTCGAACAACCGAATCTACCACTGAAATCAACAATATAGTCAATGCAATTCAATCGTCAACGGCGGCGGTTGTTGGTGAAATTGATAAGAGTAAGTCTCTAGCGGAAGAGGGGGCTAACCATACTGAACAAGCATATGGCACGTTAAGCTCGACGACACAACAGATCGAAGAACTAAACCAACAGATGCAAGATCTATTGAGCTCAGCGCAGCAGCAGTCTCAAGCGACTGACGAAATCCAATTGCTGATGAATAAGGTGATTGAATCCGTTGAAGGAGTTGCTGATATATCGCAATCCTCGTCAGAAATCTCGAACCAAGTTCGAGGGCAAGTTGATGAGCTGAATGGGGAAATGAGCCGTTTTCAGATCTCTTAACAAGCGTTGACGACTTATCGAGTGATGTCTCATTCTTAAACCAGATCGGCATCATCTAATCGAAGTATCATCTATACCTAATATATCAATAATATAAAGCTCAATAATTCACTTATTGAGCTTATTTTTTAGGGACAAAAGTGCTTCGAATCATATTTAGCCTATTCGCAATGCTGGCTTGTTTTCCACTGTATGCTGAGCAAAGTGACAAGCTAGTAATCGCCAACTCTAAGGCATGGAAACCTTTCTCATTTATTAATCATAAGGGGGAACCCGACGGTATTCTCGTTGACTACTGGCAAGAGTATGGACGTAAAAATAACGTCGAAATAGAATTTGTGTTGCTTGATTGGCAAGCATCTCTCGATGCGGTTCGAGATGGGCAAGCCGATATTCATGCCGGTTTGTTATGGTCTGAGCAACGTGACAGTTATTTGGACTATGCCCCCGAGATTCTGTCGATTGACACCCAGATGTACATTGGTCAGGAGCTGATAGGAACTAACCTTGATGCTTTTATGCTCGGTGAACATCAACATTTGGTTGGTGTTGTGGCTGGTGGTTATGAAGAGGAATTTACAAAGCGCCATTTTCCCAATTTGAATCTGATTAGCTATTCTAATAACCAATTGATGATAGAAGCGGCATTTAGTGGAGAGCTCGATGCTTTTGTCGCCGATCTGCAAATGGCTAACTTTTATCTGTTTAGCAGTGATGAACCTCAGCGTTTTATTGGTGTAAGACACCTTTATTCTGGGAACTTACGCGCAGCGGTGAGTGAAGGGAACACCGCGCTACAACAGCAAATAACACGTGGCATCAATGAATTCGGCAATGATGAGAAGCAGCAGATCTTTAACCGCTGGATGTATGTCAGTACTGTCTATCCCGACTACCTTGTCCCATTCGCAGCCTTGCTTATTGGCATTGTTACGTTGAGCTATATCATTGCCCTCAAACTTACGGTTAAAGTCAGAACCAATGCCCTAGAGCAGGCCAACTTAGAACTTAAGACGCTCTCAGAAACGGACCAACTCACAGAGCTCAGTAATCGGCGACATTTTGTTAATGAGTTTCAGCAAAGGCTGAAGGAAGGGGGCTCGATGAGCGTGATGATTTTTGATATCGACGATTTTAAACAGATTAACGATAACTATGGTCATCAAAGCGGAGACATCATCATCAAAAGTGTCGCACATGCGGCGAATAACATTTTGTCTGAAAACCAATTGATTGGCCGGATCGGAGGAGAGGAGTTCGCCATTTTACTTTGTGGCGAGACTTACGAAGCGTCAGTTGTCGTTGCTGAGCAAGTATGTGCCGCTGTACGTAAGGTGAAACTGCTGGAAGATAGCGAACGCAAAATCACGGTCAGCTTAGGCTGTGCTTACTACCCGAGCACAGACTTAAATCCATCCCTATCAGATGCCGACCACCTGATGTACCAATCTAAAACCAATGGCAAAGATCGCGTAACGGCCAAAGTGTTTAGTTAGGCTTGAGTGAGCGTAAAAACATCAACCAAACACTAAAGTGATGCTAACTTCACCACTTAACCAGAATATTGAAAGAAAACACTTTTCTTTTCAGTTATCTGTGGCATATTGAATTTGTCTTCACGATGATGCGTGCATCGTATAATGGCTATTACCTCAGCCTTCCAAGCTGATGATGCGGGTTCGATTCCCGCTGCACGCTCCAAGTCTTTTTAGGCTATCTCATCTCGATGCGTACTTCGTATAATGGCTATTACCTCAGCCTTCCAAGCTGATGATGCGGGTTCGATTCCCGCAGTACGCTCCAAGCTTTCTTTTCAAGTTACAATCCAATAAGTTTAATCCTTCGCGTGAAATGAGCGTTCAGAAGCGAAACACGTATCTTTCTGTCATTTAATATAAGTTTACTCTCCGTAATACAAACTCGTGTTCTTAACATTGAAATTCGTTAGCCATAAATTGAGTGTACGTTTTGTTTAAGTTCAGAAAGGCAATTCTTTACTTTAAAATGACATAACGTAGCGACTTTTAACCGTATTTTGCGTGTCTCTGACAAAGTGTTGCGACCTATTAAAAATATCAATACTACCTATTTTCACCTGTGTTTTTGGAGTTGCTAAAGTCCACTTCCTCAACCTAGCACCCCCGCTAACACATATGAAAAAGGTACTATTTAATGAACCGTAACATTGTTTTAATCACGCTATCTTCTATTTTTGCCGTTGCTTCAGTTCAGGCTTCTGAGCTTACTGGTGGACTAGAGATAGACAACAAATTCTCGGCGGAAAACGTAGCCGATTTAGGTACGGGAGCAAAACTTTTTGTTGGTTACGAAGGCTTTGGCGTATCCGCAAAACGTAATGATACTAAAACCAAAGAGTACAACTTTAACTACACCCATGATTTCGATACCTTCTTTGTTAAAGGTGAATATGAGTTTGTAGATAATCGTTCTCGCGTTGAAGAGAACGGAACGAACAATATTGGCGCTAACGTAAATAAGTTTGGCATCACAGCTGGAACAAACGTAATGGGGTTATTTGATACCTCATTGCGTCTACGAAAAGACCTTGATGATAAAGAACTGAATGGCAAAAAGAGCGATATAACACGTTTTGACTTTGCTGTCGGTAAACAATTTGAAAACGTATATCTTAATACCAAGGTGGTTGGCCAGCACCAAAAAGACAAGCGAATCGCAACTGTTAATGACACTATTTATAATGTTGAAGCTCGTTTAACTTTCAATAATATTGCAAACGGATTTACTCCATATTTCGAAGCGGGCAATGAAGCCCAGTTTGGCAGTGATAAGCGTAATACTTACGGTAAAGTTGGTGTCGTATTTAACTTCTAGAGCAAGGTAGTACCATTATGGTTAGAAAGATTTTCGTTGCTGCGGTAGTTATCCTATCGTTCAATGCTCATGCTCTATGTCGCTCAGGAAATGAAATTACTGACGCAGTGGAAGGCGCAATAGCTGGTGGCGTCGTTGGAGCTATTGCTGGTGATGCTACAACTGGAGCTGCGATAGGCGCTACAGTAAGTGTTATTGACGGTGCTTACCAAGATGTTGAATGTGAAGAAGCCATTGGTGATGAATTAGTGGCTGGTGCAATTGAAGATGAGTACGAAAGTGAAATGATAGAAAATGCTATTGTGGAAGATGCACTAGTTAATTAATCAGCACGTAACTTATAAAAGTAACTTCAATCCAGTTAGCCAGTTCTAGGCACTATTCGGATCGCTAACTGGATTATCTTACATTTACCTTATCAGTGCCGGATCAAACACTGTTGATCGGTTTCTTCCCGATTGTTTCGAGAAATAAAGTGATTTATCTGCATGCTCTAACCAAGTCAAATGACTAGCTTGGTAAGGCGATAGTTCGCATATACCAAGGCTGATTGTGTATTTCACCGAATGATGCTCGTAATTAACGTTCGCTTGTTCAATACGTTTGCGTAATCTTTCCGTAAAATAGAGAGCTTGTGTGGCGCAAGTGCCAGGAAGGAGTACAGTAAACTCTTCACCGCCGTATCTACCGCAGACATCAGACCCGCGAGAGGCTTTTCGCAGTTCGCTTGCAGTGTGGCGAATGACTTCATCACCGACAGTGTGCCCATAGGTGTCATTCACTCGCTTGAAGTGGTCGATATCGAAAATGACCAGAGACGAGCTTGCTCCTGTCACTTGGCAATGCTCGAATTCTTTTTGCAAGCAACTTTCCCAATGCGCTCGGTTAAATAGCTTAGTGAGACCATCAGTTCTGCTCAGGTCAGACAGCTTTTGATTGGAATCAGTAAGGTGAATTTTGTTTTTTGCTATGTCACTGACATCATTGATAATGATGCTAACGTGTGACACTTCACCGTTAACAGAGGTGAGAGGAGAGAAGGTGATGTTCTGGCGCATCTCCTTAAGACCGTTAGATATCGGACTGAAGTTCTTGAATTTAAAAAGAAATGGGCGATCTTCCCAGCAAGAGAAACCGCGGCTATTCAAGGTGAACGCCGTACTGACTTTGCTGCGAAGCCACAGTTCAGGCAAGTCATCGACCGCATCAAATAGAGCTTTACCAAGAATCTTATCTGCACTGATTCCACTGTAAGATTGCATAAAGGTATTCCAGACACAGACCTTGTATTCTCGATCAATGACGATCAGCCCTGCATCTAAATCACCAAGGATTTGCATTACCCAATGTAAATCGCTGATATCCGTGGAGTTCATAATACACTCTCCAAAATGTCTTCTATTGCATTCAAAGATTCATAATCCATCAGGAAAATGATGTCGCAGGCGATATCTAGATTCTCCGCCTTATAAACGAACTCTATGGTAAAAATATCCTGCTCATAGTCTTTAAGAAATTGGTCGCAACCTAGTGAAACTTGCAACAGATCTTTTTCTAAAACGATCGGTTGGCGCAGCGAAATTGCAATGTCGAGTTGTTTACTGAAAGAGTTGAGAAATGATGAGACCAACAAATTGGAAAGATCGAGAATCACCTCATTGACAGAGCTGCTAAGGGCATCATCGTCTGAGCGAGCGAGCAGTTCAAATCCAGAGCCATGCAGGCAGACTAAAGCTTCACCATTAATGCCGTTGCCAACGAAGCGTTGTGAGACAGCACGAGATTCAGAATTGTTAACAATATCTTGAACCGTCATAGTCAGCTCGGACTGATGTAATGAAGCCACGTTAGGTAGAGGCATCTCAATAAAACGGCCCATCTGCTGAGCAATTAATGAAGCACTCGCCCCTAGCGCAACGTTACTCATTTCACGAATTGCCGCCATTAAATCGATGGGTTTGTGGCGACGTTGATCTGGCCTGACATCGGTATTTCTTAAAGGTAATCGATAGTGGTCAAACAGTGCGACTAAATCGGAGGTGACAAAAGGCTTCTCGATAAAGTGCTGGGCACCCAAATCCATACACCGAGATTTGGCCTCTGACTGAATATCACCAGAAACCACCACCACTTGAGTAGGGTACTGGCTCACAGGCATAGAAGCCAGTACCTCAAAACCATCCATTACGGGCATGGTGAGGTCTAAGAAAAGCAGATCAATGTTGTGAGCCAGCATAACTTCAAGCGCTTCTTTGCCGTGCTCTGCTTGATGAATGGTGATATTGGTTGAGGGAGCAATTCTGCCGATGATTGATTTTCGGGCAATAACCGAGTCGTCACACACTAATATGTTCATTGTTGTAATTCGATAGCCTGTTATAAAGCGCCACTTAGATTGCAAAAGCGAAACTAAATTAATACTGTGACTTTGGTTCAATTAATAATGGTGATAGTTAACATATTTATATTGATGATTTCACGTGCTTTTTAGAAAGCTGACCGGAAAATTGGAGGTTCGACACAGAATCATTGAAATGAGACAGGAGGAGTCGCTAGCGAGACTTTTGATGTCGGTTGTTTATTTAGCTGCTGACAGATATTCCATGCAGTGTGCGTCACTTTAGCTAAATCTACCCCAGTGGAGATGCCTAACCCTTGGCAAAGGTAAAGTACATCTTCGGTAGCAACATTGCCCGCTGCGCCTTTCGCATAGGGGCACCCACCTAATCCTGCGACGCTTGAATCAATGGTTGATACCCCCATGAGCAGTGCTTGGTATAAATTGGTTAGCGCCTGCCCATAAGTATCATGAAAATGAGCGGCGATATGAGAAGGAGAGGTGGTCGAGAAAACCGCCTCTAGGACATTGGCGACTTTTAAAGGAGTGCCTGTGCCTACCGTATCGCCAAGGGAAACTTCATAGCAGCCCATATCCAACATTACCTGAGCAATATCCGCGACTTGTTTGGGATTGGTTGCGCCGTCGTAAGGGCAATCAATGATACAAGATAGGTAACCTCGAACGGGCAGACTATGCTTTGATGCCAACTCTATAACGTCTTCAAATCGCTCTAAACTCTGCGAAATCGAGCAGTTAATGTTACGTTGGCAAAATCCTTCTGATGCCGCAGTGAATACTGCAACCTGATCCACCCCACAATCTAGGGCTGACTCCAAACCACGAACATTGGGCGTTAAGGCTGAATAAATAACAGGATGTTGGCGATTGATAGTCGCGAACACCTCACGGGAGTTGGCCATTTGCGGTATTTTAGATTCGGAAACAAAAGCGCCGGATTCAATATGAGTAAGGCCAGTTTGAGAGAGCTGATCAATCAACGCGACCTTAACATTAAGCGGGAGTGTGGGTTCATTCTGCAATCCGTCTCGGGGGCCGACCTCGACGATATTCACGGATTTGGGAAGCTTAATGTGTTGGCTCATTGCTTTACTCCGAATTCCATTTAGGAGCGCGTTTTTCGAGAAAGGCTGACAAACCTTCTTGGCCCTGAGGGGAAACGCGAATATTCGCAATCAGCTCGCTCGTGTAGCTTTTCATCGACTCATCAATTGGAGCCTGATAGCAATGATGGCACAGCTTTTTGGCTTCGACCAACGCTTGCGGGCTGTGTTTTAGTAGCGGTGCAATCCATTCGCATGCTTGCTCTTTTAGTTGCTCAGAATTTGATAGCTGATGAACGATATTGAGTGATTGAGCGGTGTAAGCATCGATTCTTTCAGCAGAAAGCATATAGCGGCGAGCATTTCTAACGCCAATGGCGCGAATCACGTAGGGGGCTATGGTTGCCGGGACAAGTCCCAACTTCACTTCGCTCAAGCAAAACAGTGCGCTCTCATGCGCAATAACCATGTCACAGCAGCAGACTAGGCCAAGAGCTCCACCAAATGCGCTACCCTGAACCACTGCCATGCTTGGGTGCGGGAAGCGATCTAACTTATCGAGCAAAGTGGCCAGCTGAAAAGCATCAAGTTGATTTTCTTGCTGACTCTTTGCTGCCATTGAACGCATCCATTCAATGTCAGCACCTGCAGAGAAATGTTTGCCATTGCCTGACAGAATCAGCGCTCGGACACGAGTGTCTGACGATAAGGCATCTAAGTGAGTGATTAGCTGCGAAATGACCTCAGCATTGAAGGCGTTGGCGCTACTTGGGCGATTAAGTACCAAGTGAGCAATACCGTTTTCCTCTAGATGTACTTGAACATCACTTTTCTTGGCTATGCGGCTGTTGCGCTTCATGTCGTCACATCCTAAATATTCCAAATTGGCTATCTTCAACGGGTGCATTGAGAGCAATACGCAGCGCGTGGGCTAAAACATTGCGGGTCTCTTTCGGGTCGATAATGCCATCGTCCCATAGCCTAGCGCTTGCATAGTAGGGGTGTCCTTGGGTTTCATACAGATCAAGGATCTCTTCACGAAAGGCTTGTTCTTCTTGCGCCTGCCACTCTTTCCCTTGCCTTTGCATAACCTGGCTTTTTACTTGGGTGAGTACCCCAGCGGCTTGCTCGCCTCCCATGACAGAGATACGAGCATTAGGCCACATCCACATCATTGTGGGTTCATAAGCGCGGCCACACATTCCGTAGTTACCCGCACCATAGGAACCGCCAATTATGATGGTGAATTTTGGAACGTCTGCACATGCTACTGCCATAACGAGTTTGGCACCGTTTTTTGCAATGCCACCTTCTTCCACTCTTTTACCGACCATAAATCCGGTAATGTTTTGTAAAAAGAGCAGAGGTATTTTTCGTTTGGCGCACAGTTCGATAAAGTGCGCTCCTTTCTGTGCTGACTCAGAAAACAGAATGCCATTATTTGCAACGATGCCGATGAGTTGACCTTCTATTCGCGCGAATCCACATACTAAAGTAGTGCCAAATAGGGCTTTAAACTCATCAAATTCAGAGCCATCAACGACTCGGGCGATGATCTCTCTGACATCAAAAGAGAGTCGCAAATTGTCGTTAACTACACCGTAAATCTCTTCTGCAGCATAACGAGGCGGAGCAAAATCATTAAGCGATTGGCTCAATTCACAGGGTAGGTTGGCGTTTGATACGGCCTCGCGCGCTAACAGCATTGCGTGATGCTCATTTTCGGCATAGTAGTCGGCAACCCCAGATTTTCGGCAATGGACATCTGCTCCCCCTAACTCTTCTTCGGTGACCACTTCACCTGTGGCGGCTTTGACAAGCGGTGGGCCTGCTAAAAAGATAGTGCCTTGTTGTTTCACCATGATTGCAACATCGGACATCGCGGGAATATAAGCGCCGCCTGCGGTACAAAGACCTAATACCACAGCAATCTGCGGGATACCTTGTGCTGACATACGCGCTTGATTAAAGAAAATTCGTCCAAAATGTTCTTTATCGGCGAAGACTTCTGCCTGATGAGGTAAGTTAGCTCCGCCAGAGTCGACGAGATAGACACAAGGCAGTTTGCAGCGCTTGGCAATTTCTTGTGCTCTGAGATGCTTTTTCACCGTGAGAGGATAGTAGGTTCCTCCCTTTACCGAAGGATCATTGGCGATCACCATGCATTGGTGACCATTGATTTGTCCTATACCCGCCACAACCCCAGCACATGGTACGTTGTCGTCATAGACTTGCCAGGCAGCGAACTGACCAACCTCCAGAAAAGGACTGTTTTCATCAAGCAACATTGCGATACGTTCACGAACGGGAAGCTTACCTTTTCGGCGTTGATGTTCGAGCGCCTTTTCCCCACCGCCAAGCTTGATTGTGTCGATATCAGCATGCAGCTTTGTTACGAGTGACTCCATTGCGGCGAAGTTTTCCGCATAGAGCTGAGCATCTTTTTTAATTTTCGTTTTTATCGCTGGCATGGTGACCTCATTAACGAGTTTCTTCGAATAGTTCGCGACCAATGAGCATTCGGCGGATTTCAGACGTGCCAGCTCCAATCTCATACAGTTTTGCGTCTCGTAGTAGACGCCCTGCTGGGAACTCATTGATATAGCCATTTCCACCTAGGAGTTGGATGGCATCGAGGGCGATTTGGGTAGCGAGTTCAGCACAATAGAGGATCACACCGGCGGCATCTTTTCGGCTTGCATGACCTCTATCGCAGGCTCCAGCGACTGCATATAAGTAGGCGCGCGCTGCATTGGTTCGCGTGTACATGTCTGCGACTTTAGCTTGAACCAGTTGGAACTCACCGATCGATTGACCGAACTGTTTTCGGTCGTGGATATAAGGTATGACAAGATCTAAACAGGCTTGCATGATACCAAGTGGCCCAGCGGCGAGCACAACCCTTTCGTAGTCAAGCCCACTCATTAACACTCTCACGCCATGATTAACTTCGCCCAAGACGTTCTCTACGGGCACCTTGCAGTTTTCAAATACTAGCTCGCAGGTATTTGAGCCACGCATGCCTAACTTATCGAGCTTTTGTGCATGGCTAAATCCGTGAAAGGTTTTCTCGACTATGAACGCTGTAATGCCATGTGAGCCTTTGTCAGGTTCGGTTTTGGCGTAAACCACCAAAACATCTGCATCAGGGCCGTTAGTAATCCACATTTTTGAGCCATTAAGTAGATAATGATCGCCTTTTAACTCGGCTTTAAGCTGCATGCTCACCACGTCTGAGCCAGCATTGGGTTCACTCATTGCCAGAGCTCCGATATGAGTCCCTTCGATAAGCTTAGGCAGGTATTGAGTACGTTGAGCCTCGTTGCCATTACGAAATATCTGGTTAACGCATAAGTTTGAGTGAGCCCCATAACTCAGAGCGACAGAAGCAGAGGCGCGACTGATCTCTTCCATCGCAATGACATGAGCAAGGTAGCCCATTTCTGCGCCACCGTACTGCTCACTGACGGTCACACCCAGTAAACCCATACTACCTAGCTCGGGCCACAGCTGATTAGGGAAACTATTGGAGCGATCTATCTCTGCTGCGAGAGGCGCTATGTGTTGTTGGGCGAATCCACACACATGTTCACGTAGAAGATTGATGGATTCATCTAACCCAAAATTAAGAGGGATGTATTGTGATAGCATAACGCCTCCAAGCGAACGGTTTTTAGCGTATCGTTTCCAAAATCACCGTTTCCATAATTATCATTTCCAAAACTACTGTTTTAAAAACACTGTTTCAAAAAGCTCGAAGACGTTTGTGCTTATCTAGCTGGTTTGACTCGCCTCTAATGCCTGTTCACATCGCTCGCGAGCAAGGTTTAGATCACTCAGCATATTGTTAATGTCATCGAGTTGGCGCATCAGCACCGCTTCTTTTTCATCAATGATTTTCAGCATTTCAGTTAACTGAGTATCACCTTGATGAGTATCATAAAGTTCAAATAGCTCACGAATCTCTGCCAAAGAAAAACCTAGCCGCTTACCGCGTAGAATTAACTTTAGTCTGGTTCTATCTCGTCTGTTGTAGACGCGCATACTGCCTTTACGTTCGGGCTGAATGAGCCCCTCATCTTCGTAAAAACGGATGCTGCGTGTCGTTATGTCGAATTCTTTGGCGAGATCGCTAATCTTATATTTTTCCACTGAGACTCTATTCCTAGTTATCTAAATTCTTGGCTTGATGGCTGATTCTGAAATTGTTGAATCAAATAGTTTGCAAATTAGTTTATTTTGTTTCTTTACGTTTACGTAAATGTTAGTGCTATGCTTACGTAAACGTCAAGAAATTAAGTTAGGCCAATTTAGTAGAGAGATAGAGCGGTAATTAGATTGGTCATCAAGACAAACACTCACCAATGAGTAACAGAGCTACGTCAGAGAGGGCGGCGCAATGGAGCAAAAAGAGATTTGGATAGTGTCAGCGAAACGGACTCCCATGGGAAAGTTTCAAGGTTTGTTGGCTGATTACTCTTCACCACAGCTAGGCGCACTAGCGATACAAGGTGCGCTTGAACAGGCTCAACTATCACCCTATGAAGTGGATGAAGTCTATATGGGGTGCGTGCTGCCTGCAGGGTGTGGTCAAGCGCCTGCCAGACAAGCGGCTTTGGGCGGTGGCCTTGAGCAAAGTACCCCTTGCACCACAGTAAACAAAGTTTGTGGCTCAGGAATGAAATCGGTGATGTTGGCATATGACTTAATCAAATTGGGCTCGATTCAATGTGCGGTTGCTGGTGGTATGGAGAGCATGACAAACGCCCCTTACCTAATGAAAGAATCTCGCAGCGGCATGCGAATGGGGCATAAAACCACCTATGACCACATGTTCTTAGATGGACTGCAAGACGCCTACGAGGGCGAACTTATGGGTGTTTATGGCCAACAAATTGCCGATCAACTGGAGTTCACACGTGAGCAAATGGATGAATGGGCAACACAATCTGTTCATCGAGCTCTCGCAGCGGATAAACAGAATATGTTTGGTGATGAGCTGGTGTCTATTTCACTCAAAAGCGGCGAGACGCTCAACTATGACGAGCAGCCACGTTCTATCGACGCCAATAAAATCCCCAAGCTAAAGCCTGCTTTTGCCAAAGAGGGTTCAATCACCGCAGCCAACTCTAGTGCGATATCTGACGGCGCTGCTGCGTTGATCTTGATGGAATCTGAAAAGGCGAGTCGTCTTGAAATGAAACCTCTCGCGATCATCAAAGCGCATTCCACACACGCGCGAAAGCCTTCGGAGTTTACAGTTGCGCCTGTCTACGCGATTGAACAATTACTCTCGTCCTTAGATTGGGAGGTTGAAGACGTGGATTTGTGGGAAATCAATGAAGCCTTTGCTGTCGTTACACAAATCGCGGTGAAAGAGCTTCAGCTTGATAGTAGCAAAGTCAACATTAAAGGCGGAGCATGCGCATTGGGGCACCCGATCGGTGCGAGCGGCGCGAGAATTTTGACGACTTTGATATATAGCCTCAGACAACTTCAGGCGTACGGTGTTGATGGGGATGCAACCAAGCGTAAACCCATGAAAGGGGTCGCGGCAATTTGTATTGGTGGTGGTGAAGCAACAGCAATTGCCATCGAGATTCCAGTTTAAGAGCAAAAATACGGAAAGGAAAACACAATGACACAGACAGTCTCTTTGTTCGTCGGCGGTGAGTTTTGCCAATCTCAATCTAGTCAGTGGATCGACGTGACTAACCCAGCAACCAACGAAGTAATTGCAAAGCTTCCGTGTGCTACCGAAGATGAAATGGAGTGCGCTATTGTTAACGCTGAAACCGTCTTTCATCAATGGAAGAATGTGGCGGTGTCGGAGCGTGCTAGGGTCATGCTGAGATATCAACATTTGTTGAAAGAGCACCATGATGAAATTGCTGAAATTTTATCGAAAGAGACAGGCAAAACCACGGTTGATGCCAAAGGGGATATCTGGCGAGGGATAGAGGTGGTTGAACAGGCCGGAAATATCGCCAGCAACATGATGGGAGAAACGGTTGAGAACGTAGCAACCGATATCGACTCCTATTCACTGATTCAGCCTCTAGGTGTGTGTTGTGGTATCACGCCTTTTAATTTCCCGGCGATGATTCCGTTGTGGATGTTTCCGCTCGCCATTGCAGCGGGAAATACCTTTGTTCTCAAGCCATCCGAGCAAGTTCCTTTGACGGCAATGCGTTTGGCACAATTGTTTGAACAAGCGGGCGCACCAAAAGGCGTTCTACAAATTATTCATGGTGGTAAAGAGCAGGTGGACTATCTGCTTGAACACCCTGTCATCAAGGCCGTCTCATTTGTTGGTTCGGTGAATGTTGCTCAATACATTTACCATACGGGCACAGCTAACAATAAGCGTGTTCAGGCGTTTGCTGGGGCTAAAAACCATATGGTTGTGATGCCAGATGCAAACAAAGCTCAGGTCATTAACAACTTAGTAGGTTCCTCGGTGGGGGCTGCGGGGCAGCGTTGCATGGCCATTTCTGTCGCGGTTTTTGTCGGCAGCTCTAAAGAGTGGATCAGTGACCTTGCTACTGAAATGGCGAAGGTTAAACCCGGCGCTTGGAACGACGAACAAGCAGGGTATGGTCCCTTAATTAGTCAGCAAGCGAAGCAGCGTGTTACGAGCCTCATTGAGGAAGGTAAGGCACAAGGGGCTAAATGCGAATTGGATGGCACAAATTGCGTTGTTGAAGGTTTACCTGATGGGAACTGGCTCGCTCCAACGCTGTTTAGTGGCGTGACGACCGATATGTCCATTTATCAACAAGAGATATTCGGCCCTGTGTTGGTGTGTTTAGAAGTCGATACGCTGGAAGAGGCAATCGAGCTGATAAACAACAACCCATATGGTAATGGCACATCAATATTTACTGCCAACGGCGCCGCTGCGAGAAAATACCAACATGAGATTCTGGTGGGCCAAGTTGGGATCAATGTGCCGATTCCAGTGCCGTTGCCTTTCTTCTCATTTACCGGTTGGCGAGGCAGCTTCTATGGCGATCTTCACGCCTATGGTAAGCAAGCAGTGCGCTTCTACACGGAAACCAAAACCGTCACAGCGCGTTGGTTTGATGATGATATTCCATCAGGGCCGAACATGACGATTCAGCTTCGATAAAGGGGGAGATATGGACTTCGAACTCAATGAAGATCAAAGAGCGTTTGCCGACACCGCAATGCAGTTTGCAAGAGAAAAGTTAGCGCTCAACGCAGCAGAGTGGGACGAGCAGCAAATCTTCCCTAAAGAGGTGCTGAGAGAAGCCGGGGAGCTTGGCTTTCTTAGTCTTTATACACCTGAAGAACAAGGCGGCTTAGGATTGAGCCGATTAGATGCTTCGATCATTTTTGAGCAGCTTGCTATGGGCTGTACGTCGACCACGGCGTTTATGACTATCCATAATATGGTGACATGGATGGTAGGAAGCTTTGCCAGTGACAAAGTAAAACAAGAGATATGCCCTAAGCTGATAACAGGCGAGTTGCTAGGCTCTTACTGCTTAACGGAGCCAAACGCTGGATCAGATGCCGCCTCTCTGACCACAAGCGCCAAACTCACTGAAGATGGCTATGTCATCAACGGAGCCAAAGTATTCATATCTGGCGCGGGTGAAACCGACGTGCTGGTGGTTATGGCGAGAACAGGCAGTGAAGGCGCAAAAGGTGTCTCTGCATTTGTGGTGCCTGCCAATATCGAAGGTATTAGCTATGGGCGAAAAGAACCCAAGATGGGCTGGAACTCACAACCAACACGCAGCATTACGTTTGAGAACGTTGTTATCCCGAAAGACTACTTATTGGGTGAAAAAGGGCAAGGTTTTATCTTTGCCATGAAAGGGCTTGATGGCGGGCGAATAAACATCGCAACCTGTTCTGTTGGCACTGCCCAACAAGCGCTTAATCAGGCAATCCAATACGTCAATGAGCGCAAACAGTTCGGCAAAACGATCGGCAGTTTTCAGGCACTGCAATTTAAACTCGCGGACATGGCGACTGAGCTAGTCGCCGCTCGACAATTGGTGCGATTAGCGGCAAGCAAACTCGATAATGGTGATCCTGAAGCAACAACATACTGCGCGATGGCGAAACGTTTTGCCACTGATGTGGGCTTTAAGGTTTGTGATCAGGCACTTCAGCTCTACGGAGGCTATGGTTATATCAAAGAGTACCCATTAGAGCGTCATTTTAGGGATGTAAGAGTTCATCAGATTTTGGAAGGCACTAACGAGATCATGCGCGTTATTGTTGCAAGACGTCTTCTTAGCGAAGGCTCAGAAATACTCTAAGGAAAGAGATTATGTCACAGCAATCAGTTAATCCTATCGAACACAAGATATATAACCATGTCGCTGTATTGACGATGAACAACCCGCCAGCCAACACTTGGACAAAACAGAGCTTGAATCAGCTTAAACAGTTGGTGAATGAGCTTAATAGCAATATGGATGTCTATGCTCTGGTGATTACTGGCCAAGGAGAGAAGTTTTTCTCCGCGGGCGCTGATCTGAATCTTTTTGCCTCCGGAGACACAAGTGTTGCCGCGGATATGGCTCGCGCCTTTGGAGAAGCCTTTGAGACCTTGAGTGCTTTTCGTGGCGTTTCCATTGCCGCCATAAATGGTTATGCGATGGGAGGTGGGCTAGAAGTCGCGCTCGCCTGCGATATTCGCATCGCAGAGAAACAAGCTAAGTTAGCTTTGCCTGAAGCGAAAGTCGGCTTGTTGCCTTGCGCTGGTGGGACACAAAACCTAACAGCGTTAGTCGGAGAAGGATGGGCTAAGCGAATCATTCTGTGCGGTGAACAAGTGAGTGCCGATAAAGCGTTTGATATCCGTTTAGTTGAAGAGGTCGTGGAGCAGGGGCAAGCACTTGAAGCTGCAATTCAACTAGCAGAGATGGTGGCCAACCAATCACCACCTGCCGTCTCCGCTTGCAAAACACTGATTCAGACGACTCGCTCGAATCCTATTTCTTACGGATTAGTCAAAGAGCGAGAACTATTTATTCACCTATTTGATACAGAAGATCAGACAGAGGGCGTAAATGCCTTCCTAGAAAAACGTCGCCCAGAATGGAAAAACAAATAGGTTCAGGAGGAAGCTATATGAGTGATTTAGTCCATTTTGCGGAGCTGCCCTGTAGTGACAGTGAGCATAAAATCGCCGTTGCCACCTTAGACAACGCCCCCTCTTTAAATGCGCTATCAGTAGATATGTTGGCAAGTTTAAAGCACCAGTTAGACAAGTGGCATGAAGATGACTCTATTATATGTATTTTACTTGAGGGGGCTGGAGAAAAGGCATTTTGTGCAGGTGGGGATGTTCGCACCATGTATAGCGTCATGAATGGTGCCAAAGACGAACAAATACAGGATTTTTGTTCGCACTTTTTCACCGTCGAGTATCAGTGCGATTATCTTATTCATACCTACTGTAAACCGATTATTGCCTGGGGTGAGGGAATCGTAATGGGCGGTGGCATGGGGCTCTACATGGGGTCGAGCCATAAGGTAGTGACTCCAGATTCTCGCCTTGCCATGCCCGAAATTAGTATTGGCCTATATCCTGATGTGGGCGCAACCTGGTTTTTAAATCGCCTCGATAGCGGTGTTGGCTTGTTTCTCGGACTGACCGGAATGATGGTGACCGCTACGGATGCAGTCTCGCTTCACTTAGCTGACCATATGGCGTTACCTGACCACAAGTCTGTACTTCTTCAGCAGCTACAAATCGCCGATTGGGATTGCGTCGATGATGCCTATGAGGTGGTGACTGAAATGCTCGAATCGTTCGAAGCTGAGGTCAATGAGCATAAACCTGAAGCGCAGATCTTGCCTTATCTCAATCATATTCAATCCGCTTGCCATGCAGATAGTGCTTTGCAGGTGGTCGACAACATTCAAGCATTGTCGATTGGCGAAAAGTGGTTAGAGACCGCTAAGGCGAATCTAGCAAACGGTAGTTCGGTCACTGCGCATATTTGCTATCGCCAAATGACCCAGTACAGCCAGTTATCACTTGCCGACTGTTTCCGTCTTGAACTTAACCTGTCTGTTCGCAGTGCTCTACTCGGAGAGTTTAGAGAAGGCGTTCGTGCGCGATTAATCGATAAAGATGGTAATCCTAAATGGCGCTATAAAAATGTGGCTGAAGTTGAAGACAAGGTGATCGACAGTTTGTTTACTTCTCTTTGGTCAGAGGAAAAACACCCACTGTCGCAGTTAGGGCATTACTAGGTTGATAAAAGAAAAATCGGAGAAACGTCATGGAAACTATCGCATTTATTGGGCTAGGCAACATGGGTGCACCTATGGCAACCAATCTAGTCAACGCAGGTTTTAATGTTCAAGTGTATGACTTAGTCGACAGTCTAACGAGGCCGCTTGCAGAGGTTGGCGCGAAAGTATGTGGTTCACTTGAGAGTGCGGTTGATCAAGCTGATGTGGTCATCAGCATGCTGCCAGCAGGAGAGCACGTTAAATCTGTGTACTTGGATGGTCAGGGTAAAGAAGGTCTACTCAGTCATATAAAGCCAGGAACGTTAATCATTGACTCATCAACCATTGACCCAGAGTCGGCGCGTTTAGTCGGGCAAGCGGCGGATGAAAAGGGTGTGTTTTTTACTGATGCGCCGGTATCCGGTGGGGTTGCGGGAGCAAAAGCAGGTACGCTGACCTTTATTGTTGGCGGAAGTGATGAGGCGTTCCACAAAGCAGAGAAAGTGCTGCAACATATGGGAAAAAATACCTTCCATGCCGGTCAAACTGGTAGCGGTCAAATGGGCAAAATCTGCAATAACTTGATGCTCGGTATTTTAATGTCAGGGACTTGTGAAGCGCTCAATTTAGGTATTGATAATGGGCTAGACCCTAAAGTGCTATCAAACATTATGCTACAAAGCTCAGGTCGAAACTGGGCATTAGAACTTTACAACCCATGTCCAGGAGTAATGGAAAATGCTCCAGCATCAAATCAGTACCAGCCGGGTTTTATGAGTAAGCTTATGCTAAAAGATCTTGGCCTAGGCTTAGAAGCTGCCTCTAAGAGCCAATCCTCCGTACCTATGGGTTCATTAGCGCGAAACTTGTATGCATTTCATAATCTAAATGGTAACGAAGAGCTCGATTTCTCTAGCTTGTTTGAGTTCTATCAATCGAACAACGATAAGTAAAAGGAGCTTGCTATGGAGTTAAAAGAAAGCGTGATTGCTATTACTGGAGCTGGGCAAGGTTTAGGGCAAATGATGGCTGTCACGTTAGCCCACGCTGGCGCTGAAATGGCACTTATCGACGTCAACGAACAAGCTTTGAGGCACACCCAAGAACAATGTCATATGCTTGGTGTTAAGGCGTTGACTTATCGAGCCGATGTGACCAATGAAGATGAAGTAGAGCAGGTGTTCAGTGACATTGTCACTGATTTTGGTCATTTAGATGGCTTAGTCAATAATGCGGGCATTTTACGAGATGGTCTGCTAGTGAAAGTCAAAGATGGCGAAATCTCAAAGATGTCACTCGAACAGTTTAACTCCGTGATAAACGTAAACCTTAGCGGGACGTTTCTCTGTGGGCGTGAAGCTGCGTTAAATATGATTAAGACTGAGCGTAAGGGCGTAATTATCAATATCTCTAGTGTCGCTCGCGCGGGAAACATAGGCCAAACTAATTATGCAGCCTCGAAAGCGGCAGTGGCGACACTGGCAACAACATGGGCGAAAGAGTTGGCGAGATTTGGCATTAGGGCAGCAGCGATAGCACCAGGCGTGATTGAGACCCCGATGGCGGCGCAAATGAAACCGGAAGCGATCGCCCGATTAGAGTCTATGATTCCTGTTGGGCGAATGGGAGAAACAGCAGAGATTGCCAATACGGTTAAATTTATTTTCGAAAACGACTATATCAATGGCCGCATTATTGAGGTTGATGGTGGGATAAGAATGTAGGGTTATTTATGTATATGCAACAAGTATAAAAATATGCCTCTAAATAGTTAGATTTAGAATATTTTCGACAACTAATCGAAAAGTTTAAATTTTGTGCTTACACTTATAGAACAGCATGCATATACAAATAATAACTCGGCTTATTAGAGATACTTCATCTGGAAGAAATGTATTACTAAAGCGTTGGTTGGCGAGTTTCCTCTAAATAAACAGGCAGATACGGAATATCTGTGAGGGGTTGTCGTTATGAAAATTGCAACGAAGATAGTGTTGGCTTCAACGCTATTGTGCACCTTGGCGGTTGTCGCAACCGGTGTCATTGTCGGATGGCGTTCTTCAGGACTTTCTGAACAAGCGTTATTTGAACGGGCAACCAGTCAATTGATTTCCGTTCGTGAAATTAAGAAAAATGAAATTGAAAGTTATTTCAAACACATAAGTGGTCAAGTCGTAACGACCGCCAATTCTGTTGGGGTCAAAGATGCGATGGGCGCGTTTAGTGAAGCGTTCAAGTCATACCCAATAGAGCAAGTCTCTCAAAGCGATATCGGGCAGTTACAATCCTATTACCAAGCAAATTTTGGCGCGACCTATAAAGGGGCCAATGGTGGTGCATCGGCCAATGAAATGCAAAAGCTCAATGCATTATCCCCCCTTAGTAAAGCGCTCCAAGCCCGTTATATCGGTACAAACCCTAACCCTCTTGGCGAAAAACACAATTTAATGAGTGACTCTTTGGGTACCGAATATGATTCTGTCCATGCTACGTATCATCCAAGTATCAAAGGTTTCTTAGAAGAGTTTGGTTATTACGATATTTTCTTAGTCGATGTAGATGGCAATATCGTTTATTCAGTGTTTAAAGAGCTCGACTATGCGACTAATTTAAACTCTGGCCCTTATGCGAATAGTGGTATAGCCAAAGCGTTTAAAAATGCGCTGAATTTGTCAGCCAATCAATATCACTTAGAAGATTTTTACCCCTATTATCCCTCTTATGAAGCGGCCGCTTCTTTTATTGCCACTCCTGTTAAAAAGTCTAACCAAACATTGGGTGTGTTGATCTTCCAAATGCCTGTCGATGAGATCAATCGAATTATGACTTTTAACAGTAATTGGAGCTTCGCTGGATTAGGGGAAAGTGGCGAGACTTACTTAGTTGGACAAGATGGACTACTCCGTAGCGAATCCCGCTTCTTAATGGAAAACCCAGACAGCTATTTTGCGGCATTGAAGGAAGCAGGTGTTTCTCAGTCAGTGCTAGCACAAATTGAAGGTAAGTCTTCAGCGATTGGCCGTCAACCTGTTGCGACTGCAACCTCAAAGGCTGCCCTTAAAGGCCAGAGTGGATCTGACATTGTCACCGATTATCGAGGCGTTGAAGTTCTCTCTGCTTATTCACCGGTAAATGCGGCAGGGCTAACATGGGGCATTGTGACTGACATCGATAAGCATGAGGCCTTAGAAGATTTAGAAACCTTGATTAGTTCGCTAGCCATGACAGTCATCACTAGCATTGTAATTGTGGTAGCGCTAGCCGTGTTTATTTCCTATCTACTCGGTAACAGCATTGCTAAACCGATCAAGCTTGCTAGTGAGAAAGTGCAATGGATCGGCAAAAACAATGATCTGACCCAGCGTCTAGAAGAGTCTGGTAAAGATGAAATGACCGATTTAGCTATCTCGCTCAATTCGTTGTTTGCTCATCTACAAGATATCATTGGTCAGTTTGCGCAAACCACCAATAACCTTAACAGCAACACCCAGAGCATGGCGGGTAATATGAACAGTACCCGTGAATCGGTTGCTGACCAAAATCATAGAACAGAGTCGGTAGCGACTGCGGTGAATGAGATGAGTGCCTCTATCGCCGAGGTGGCGCAATTTGCGACACGCGCAGCAGAGTTTGTTAAAAATGCCAATGATACTGGCAGTGAAGGTGTTCAGGTTGGTCAGAACTTAGGTAGTGAAATCTCTCGTTTAGACGCAGAGATGAAAACCGCAGTCGATGCGATCCAAAGATTGCATACTGAAACTAACTCGATTGCCGAAGTGCTCGATGTTATTCAAGGTATCGCAGAGCAAACCAATCTTCTTGCTCTGAATGCAGCGATAGAGGCGGCAAGGGCAGGTGAGCAAGGTCGTGGCTTTGCGGTCGTTGCGGATGAAGTTCGCTCTCTTGCGGGTCGAACACAGTCTTCTACTGAAGAAATTCGTGAAAAAATTGAATCTCTTCAGCGCGAAACTCAAAGTGTGTCTCAGAGTATAGAGAGCGCAAATAACACGGTGTCTGAGGGTGTCACCACCTGTGATAAAAACACTGAGATGCTCGAGCAAATTGTGACTATGCTTAATGACCTAAATGAGATGAACGTACAAATCGCAGCTGCTACTGAGGAACAAAAGGCTGTAACTGACGAGATAAGTGGCAGTATTACTTCTATTGCAGATGCCTCTTCAGCGGTATCGGTTCAAGTGCAAGATGTCGATGATGTGCTTCAAGGTTTGTCTAGCGAAGCTGATCGATTGAATGCGGAAGTGTCGCAATTTAAATATTAATAGTGTCCTCGCAGCAAAAGCTCTTTCATCGCGAAAGAGCTTTTTTTATTTCAATCTATGTCTTAGACTCGATCCAAATCTTATGGAGTATATATCACATGGATCTGAAGCAATTTCTCGACAACCTTTCTCAATCGCCTGAATCGGTGCGATTTGAAGACACTATGGCGGTCATTGAAGCGAACTATGAGTTCACGCCAACCGCGTTTGTCAACGGAGAGACCTTAAACGACGCAAACCAGAACAATGGTTCGTGCAAAATCTTTGCGTTTGGCCTTCTAAACCAATTAGACCCTTCATCAACACTGGCTTGTTTTGGCAAGTTTTATCGCGAAGATGTCTTAGGCAATCCGGATGGTCAAGATCACGCCAACATTCGTAACTTTATTCAGTTTGGCTGGCAAGGCATCAGATTTGAAGGTGATGCACTCATTTCTAAATAGCAGATAAAGGAGCCTAGTGCTCCTTTTTTAATTGGAGCGTTTGCTATGAACAATTCAGATTTGGCTAAGTATTTAGACAGTTTTAAATGTGCAGTGTCAGGCTATCCGTTTGGCCCTGATGCTTTAGTATATAAAGTGAAAGGCAAGATGTTTGCGATACTTGCCGAGCGTGAAGGGCGTGAGTACGTGACGGTGAAAGTCGTTCCTGAAGATGGAGAAGTCCTCACCTCTCAGTTTAACGATATTACTCCCGGCTATCACACCAACAAGCGCCATTGGGTAACGGTTTACTACCCTGGCGATGTTGAAGATGGACTTGTACAAGATCTTTGCGAGCGCTCATACAAACTGGTGGCAAAGAAGCTTCCAAAGGCCGATAGAGTTGAGTTGGGCATTAGTTAATGAACTGCTGGTGGAACGAGGGTGCAGGAAAATTCGCCTTGATTGCTTGAACTCGCATCATGTTGCTTTAAAACTCAGCAAACAAACGGAATAATTCGATTTTTGTTTGACTCTCTAAGCTCAATCCGTAGAGTATGCATCGAACGCAGCGGTGGGTAACTAAAGCGTTAGAAAGAAGGGCGCGTTGGCAGAGTGGCTATGCAGCGGATTGCAAATCCGTGGACCTCGGTTCGACTCCGGGACGCGCCTCCATTCTTTTCTCGGGTACGGCAACAGCAATATTCGAATGTGGAAGCACAGATGTGAAAGCATCTTACTAGACCAGCGAAAGCTGGTTTTTTTGTATCTGAAGCAAGTGAACCTTTCTAGCTGAGGCTGATGCAGTGCACAAGTGTGACTCTAGGATCAGCATTTATCCTCTAATCTCCATACAATACTTGTTCTCCAGGTTAGTAGTGAAGACGCATGAGAAATACCGACGACTATATTATTTTCTACCATTTGGTTGAGCAGGGATCATTTAGTGCTGCTGCGAGGCACATGGAATTGACGAAATCGGTTGTCAGTAAGCGCATCGCTAAACTTGAGCAAGATATCGGCGTTCAACTCCTTTACCGAACGACTCGAACCCTCAAACTGACAGAGTCTGGGCAAGCCTTTTTTGAACATGCGAGAAGTGTTTATCAAGCTGTAGCAACGGCTGAGGAATCGATTGTTGGCTTAGGCAAGAGCTTATCTGGCAACATTAAAATTACTGTTCCGATCATATCTGGTGAGTTGATCTTACCTACTGTTATTGCTGAATTTAACCATGAATACCCCGATATCAGTATTGATATGGAGCTAGATAATCGCTTTGTGGATATCGTCAATGAGCGTTTTGATTTAGCCATTCGCACTGGGGTTCTTCCAGATTCGAGCCTCATCGCGCGCAAGTTAGTTGATGCTAATTGGATTGTTTGTGCCTCACCTAAGTACATAGCGAAAAACGGTAAGCCTAAAACGCCGAAAGAACTCACAAAACACAATTGTTTAGCCTATGCCTATCAGGAAACGGGAGCGAGAGAGTGGGCGTTTAAAAACGGTGACGATGTCTATCAAGTCAAAGTGGATGGCAATCTGTGTACCAATAACTCTTCAGCCCTACGTAACGTTGCTTTGTTAGGGCAGGGAATCATTTACGTGCCTCGTGTGTTGGTTTATGGAGATCTACAGCAAGGCCGGTTGATTCAACTGTTTAAAGAGGAAACGGCAAAGTGCCTCGGTATCTATGCGGTCTACCCATATACTCGCCAACAGCCTGAAAAAATTAAGCTTTTCATTGAGCATTTGTATCAATGCTTTCAAGAGCGCAGCTATCAATTTTAATTGAAAGCGTCTTTTGCTAAACGAAATCTAGCCTAGAACACTTTTTCAAACTTACGACTTGAGTTCCTATTAGCTGCTTCTTTGTTGAGAGTCTTAGCTTGTCACAATAATCCAACACTCTTGTGATGTTTTTAGTTCGATTTGTTGCTGGCTGTGTTTAGGTCTTGTAGGCATACATTTGTACATAACTCCTTTAAAAATAGAGTGTTTATACGCAAAGTCTGATTTGCTCGATTTTCAATCTGAATCTGTTTGTTAACATTTGAATTTTGTATTGTTTCTTTATGGAAACGATATGTTTCTTTGTTGATATCTGGCTTTTGAAAATATTAACTATCTGAAAATATTTAAGAAATAAACATTAGAGTGATTGTGGCTGTCACAGGGTTCACTTACGGTAATGGACGTGCAGAATTGGACTGCTTATATTGGTCGGGCACAATAATTAGAGATACGGATATGAAACAGAAGCAGCTGATTGACGCATTTACCGCGATCGTTGGGGAAGAAAACGTCCTTACCGATCAAGTTAAAAACAAGTATTACCGCAGCGGTTTTCGCTCTGGAAGCGGTACTGCTCTAGCCGTCGTTTTCCCCAATACACTTGTTGAACAATGGAAGATCATTCAGCAATGCGTTGAGAACAATTGCATTATCATTATGCAGGCTGCGAAAACGGGACTGACCGAAGGTTCTGCACCAAGCGGAAATGATTATGATCGCGATGTCGTCGTCATCAACATTACCAAAATGAAGCAAATCTACCTCGTTGACGGTGGCAAACAAGCAATCTGTCTTCCAGGTGCTAGTCTTCATTCTCTAGAGAAAGAGTTAAGAGCAGTCAATCGAGCGCCACATTCAGTGATTGGTTCTTCTTCTCTGGGTGCGACAGTTGTTGGTGGCATTGCAAACAACTCCGGTGGCGCATTAGTAAAACGCGGCCCTGCTTACACTGAGCTAGCCATCTTTGCTCAGGTCGATAAAAAGGGACAACTTCACCTTGTCAATCACCTCGGGATCGATGGCCTTGGGTCGACACCAGAAGAAATTTTGCAAAACCTCCAAGATGGAAACTTTGACCCTGCCAATGTCATTCATGACGAACGTATGGCATCAGACAAAGAATATGATGAGCGCGTTCGTGATGTAACTTCAGATATTCCTTCGCGTTTCAATGCAGATGAACGTCGTTTGTTTGAGGCAAGCGGCTGTGCTGGTAAATTAGGTGTATTTGCAGTGCGCGTGGACAGCTACCCAATCCCGCAAAAAGAACAAATCTTCTATTTGGGTACCAATGATCCGAATAAACTGACCAAACTAAGAAAAGACTTTCTAACTCAGTTCGAAAACCTGCCAGAAATGGGAGAGTATCTCCACCGCGATATCTTCAACATGGCAGAGAAGTACGGCAAAGATGTGTTCTTATCGATTGATAAGTTGGGTACCGACAACTTACCTAAGATGTTTTCATTGAAAGCGAAAGTGGAAAACTTCTTAGAGCGCGTTCCTTTAGTCAGTAAATATCTTCCAGATACGATTTTGTATTACGCGAGCAAGTTGTTCCCTCAACACTTGCCTCAACGCATGTTGGAGTACCGTGACAAGTACGAGCATCACCTTGTGCTTAAAATGAGTGATGGTGGTATTGCAGAAGCGCAAAAGTATCTGCAAGAAGTGTGGGCGGTAGAGCCTGACAGTGACTTCTTTGAATGTACTCCGGATGAAGGGAAGAAAGCCTATTTGCACCGTTTTGCTGCGGCAGGGGCCGCCATTCGCTACGAAACGATCCACCGCAACGAGGTTGAAGATATCGTTGCGCTCGATATTGCATTAAGACGAAATGACGAAGAGTGGTTAGAAACCTTGCCGGAGGAAGTGAGCCAAAACTTGGTTAAGTCGCTCTATTATGGTCACTTTATGTGTTACGTGTTCCACCAAGATTACATTTTCAAGAAAGGCACTGACACCAAGCGAATGAAAAAGCTGATGTTGGAGCATCTAAACAGCCGAGGGGCAAAATACCCCGCAGAGCATAACGTTGGGCACTTGTACGAAGCAGAAAATTCGTTGCAAAAGTTTTACCACCAATTAGATCCTACCAATACCTTTAATCCAGGTATCGGTAAAATGGACCGTTATAAACGTAATTGTAATTGCTGTGCTTAAGCGATGAATACCCTAAGAGCCACATTTTAAGTGGCTCTTTCTATTTGAAGTGGCGTTGAAGTTTTGATCGAATTGCTTAACTGGCAAACGTTAAGTTGTCTTTTTAACCAGTTGAATCAAAATGAATAAATTTCTTGTTGACCTTGAATCTCAATCCGTTAAAGTACACCTCGTTCTCACGGCATAGGTCGTCAGAACAGGTGGTGTTACCATCGCATGATTGCGTTGCCCTGGTGGTGGAATTGGTAGACACAAGGGATTTAAAATCCCTCGGCGTTCGCGCTGTGCCGGTTCAAGTCCGGCCCGGGGCACCATCTACTTTTCTGGCTAAAGCTAGTTAGGTGAAAAAGCACAATTTGAGGCGCGTTGGCAGAGTGGCTATGCAGCGGATTGCAAATCCGTGGACCTCGGTTCGACTCCGGGACGCGCCTCCATTCAATTTTCAGAACATCTCAGCCAGCATTTGCTGGTTTTTTTGTATCTGAAGTTTGAATATATCTAGTTCTAGTTTGAACAACTTCTCCCATTTGGAATTCCGTTGCCTGAAAACTCTACTCTCAATCGCTCAACCGAGTTCAAGTACTGATTATTGCTGGTATCTGTACTATCAAAATTATTGAGTGTTACATTCCAGTTGGTAAATGGAGTCGGCTCAAAATAGGCATAAGCAAACTTGTCTGAAAGTGATCCGTCGGTAATGATACTTACTTGGTTGTTAACCGCATCATCGAGTCGGTAGTAAAAGGCGCGTGTTATAGGGTTAGCGCTAAACTTAAACTCTTCTTGTCTGAAGCGATCATAGTAGTTTCCGCCGTTAGAAATACTCAAATTGAATTGTTTACCGTAGGGAAGATTTTCACCTTCGATGAATACGCGAATCTTGTCTAATCTCACGCGGTCAAAGGCGCAGAATTGCGATTGCTCCAGTGGGACATTGAAGTTGAACTCACCCGTTTTGAACAAGGCTTCAATTTGTTTCGCATCGTCAATGACGAAGTTGTCGATATTGAAATCTTGCGGCGCAGGTTGAAAACGATTGAGCGCGTTGACGTACTCATTCTCAATAGCAGCCAGATCAAATTGGTATTCTAAGTAGGATTTACCTAAGCTCGGTTTCACATCACTATCTTTAAGTGCCCAATACTCATAGGCGGCGACATAGTTTGAAAGGGCCACAAACATAGGACGTTTGAAGTGCAATGAGACTCGTGATAGCTCTTGCTCAATACGTTTTTGTACAGCGCTATCTTCGCTGGCACTCGCTATTAAACTTGTTAAGCGGTCCTTTTGATTGAGTGTGACTTTACGAGTTAGGAGTAAATCAACCAGTTTTGCTTGCTCCTGAACAAGATTTAACTGCGATGCATTAATGGCTTTGCCTAGCAGAACTTGTTTTTCCATTTCAAGAAGATAAACGCGAGCGCCCTTAATACCTAATGAGTCAGCGTAACGTAGGTTGCTTCTTACCTCAGTTAGCATTAAATCCCATGCGAGATTACTCTCATTTAAAGAGGGGACCGCGAAATCAAACGAGTCCATAGTCTCTGAAATTCGCTGTTGCTTAATCGTGGACTTAACTTCGTTGGTAAGAGAAGCAATCCCCGCAACAGTCTTGGTGATGCTATCAATGATACCAGTAACATTCTTAACGTTTGTTACTAGGTTCTTTGCTTTGTCGAGCGCTTCTGGCGTTTTCGCCAATTGCTCGGTTACGTCATTAATGCCAGACAAATTACCTGTGAATACACCACTTACCGCGCCTCCAATTTCTGCGATGGCTTTAAAAATCGCCAGTGCTGCGTTGAGTTGTTGTTGAGTCTTCCAGACTTCGACACCATACAGGTAATCACTGCGGGCGCTTAACGCCGTAAGCTCCTGAGTTTTGTATTGCGCTTCAACAGCGGTAACACTATCGAGTAGTTTAGCGATGTTTTGTTCGGACTGTTTTACGATGGAGTCCTGAGATTCTAGAACATCATCGATGTTCGCTAGAGCCAGGCGGGTATTTTCAATTTTATCTTCGATGCGGCTATTTCTATCTGAGACCAGTTCACGTTTCTGCTCAAAAGCGATCATTGCCTGAAGGTAGGCTTTGTATTTCTCTTGATACAGTGAACGGTCGAGATAAGGGACAAAGTTGTCCGAGCGGCTACTTAAGTCGGTGAACTGTTTGAAAGCAACGGTCTGAAGATAAAGGTCAGTTAACAAAGGATCCTCAGAAACAGTTTTACCCGCGTTTCTCATGCTCACTTCGAGCCAATTGAGTATTGCCAGACTTGTCGCTGGTTGAGTGTCGTATAAGCTTGTAGCCATATCGAAAGAGCGGTTAGCAATATCAGAGAACTGTTGTTTCGCCAATTGTATGTTGGCAGCTAGTTCACTGGAAAGTTGTTGCTTAACATAGTGTTCTTTCGACAAAATAATCGAAGTGCCTTGGCTCTCTTTAGTATCAATTGTGTCCGCGGTAACAGTGCCCTCTGGTGTGAAAGCCAACACATTAAATGGTGTTTCCATTTTTTGGGCAATAACGGTGACGGAAGCCGCAGCACCTTGTTGGCCGAGCACAAATGTTGGCACGCCTGCGCCTACCACTCGGCGAGCAAAGATCACGATATTTTGGTTGTTCATGACCAAATTAAAGTTCTCATCTACTTCCAAAGTGTCCGCGAAAATATATATCTTGGTAGGTTTTACTTTGTATAAATTTTGTTGGTTAATCCAATCTTTAAGGTTTACATACAAGTCAGAAGTAGAGCGTGTTACAGAATCATTTTGTACGTATGGTGTGTTTAGCCATTCTGGGTATTCAGTATTTGAAGGCAGGTCGTTGATATTAAGCCAATCAGAGGCAATGACGCCATTTGAAAGCGCTGCCGTAACAGCAAGGACAAGGATCTTCTTCATTTTTATTTCCTTATTTTTCGCTACCTTTGGTTTATTTGAGGTAGCTTTGCCCACACCCGACGCAACTGCGCGGGTGGGGAAGTGAGGGATAAATCCCGTTATTGGTTATTGGAAGAGATTATTCGGCTTTTTCTATGTATGCGTTGTTGGAAAAGGTTTTCGCTTTATCACTGATATTGCTCCAGTTTTGCTCTGCAACAGCGGTATTCGCCATCGCTTCTGCGGCGGCTCTTAATGCATTAGATTGTAATATTTCAGTGCTTGATTCGGCTGCTTCGAGCGCAACGATGAGAGAATCAAAATCCGTATTCATTTTCTGCCAATGCAGTTTCAGCTTATTGACATAAGGTATGGCGTTTTCAATTTTGCTTGAGATGTAATTGATACTGTCAGTTGAACGCTTGTAGGAGTTGTATACCTTCTGAGTCGTTGAAAGCTGAGCTTCAAGTACTTTTGCTTCATCCTGAAGTTGATTGCGCAACTTTCTGGCCTTTTCAGCTTTGTCGCCATAAACACCCATAATAGGAACTGCTACCAACGGGAACCAAGCATAAGTGACAGCAGTAGAAGCAACAGTAACGTAGTGGTTGTAATCTTTGTTTAGCTGATTAATGCGGTTATTCAAGTCATTCACGCGCTGTTGAAGTTCACTACCATCATCATCTAGGTATCCACTGTGTGTGCTTTTTAGTACATCAAGTTGGAGTTTTTGTTCTTCCATCTTTGCTGAGAATGCGAGCAGGTCATCGCTAGCCTTTTCTACTTTCTTGTGATTTTCTACCGAGAAGTTTTTCAGAGCGCTAAGGTAGGCAATGGCAAGTTGACGAGCTTGATCGACCGCTTGAACATCCGCGGGTAGTGGAGAAAAGGATTTAGACAGAATGATCGTTAACTGATCACTAAGCGGCTGGACCATATATTTCTGAATGTCATTGTAGTTGGACAGTGACAGCGCTAAGCCCACAATGCTTGGATAGAGATCTTTCTTCCAATAAAACGCTTCGGAATGTACTTTCCCATATTGTTCTACCAGCGCTTTAAAGTTTGAAAACGGAACGTCATCAGCAATGTTGAAAGCAGACTTCATACTCGCTTCAGTAATAGGTAACGATAGCGCACCTTCAACGTAGGTTTGAATTTGAAACCACTCTTTCTGGTTAAGGATGAATTCATCGGTATCTAGGTCAATGAATGCACCGTTTTCACCGATAATTGTTTCATAGCTAATCTGCCCAATCTGCTGTTCAGCTGACGATGGGACGAGTAATTCACTTGACGTTGAAGCCTGAATTCCAGCACTAATTAAGCCTAAACAAATAGTGGATAAAAGGAGTGGCTTTTTTATGTTTTTCATTCTAATACCTTATATTTATGCGTGCTCACGCCTACCGTTGTTATATTTATGGTAATGGTGAGATTTATATTTATAGCAAGCTGTATGGTTTAATTTTCCTGTGTATTAAATAGGTTTTATAAATTCCTCCGATCAATATTTTGGTTGAATCTATAGCAATAAGAATGAACTAAATGAGTTATAGCTCACATAAATGGTAATTTATTGATCAATGTTTAAGCTATTGATGTTTAGTAATATTTAAATTAGTAAATGGTAAATAAATGGTAGGCTACGTAATTAAAAGCTTTAGAAGGGAATTCGAATTTAAAATTTCAATAAACTGATAGTTCTATTATTTTAAGGTTTGAGGTTTTTTATTTACATAAACACTTGTTTAAAATAACTGTATAGTCACAAAATATGTAAGGTGAATTTATATTGAAAATTATACTAATGGAATTAATGGCTCAAAAGTGATCAATATAATATATATAAATATAAGTTACGGATTGGCTTAGCTTCGAGGTCCAGAAGAATAAAAACGACTCGCGAATGGTATGGCGAACCATATTGGCCTTTTCTTGCACATAGATGGTGCAATGAAAGCACTGAGTTGAATGTAACCTGTTGATTGTATTGGATTATCTATCTGGCATCCTACTTGCTGTTGTCAATAAGCCTGGCTTAATTAGGCAACAAATACATATAACAACGTCACAGGCGATGAAGCCTCCTCCACTTTTATGGTGGAGGAGGTTTTTTATTTCAAGGAGTAAGTGATGACAAGGGAATGTACAAAAACGGCCTGCCCATATTGTGGAGTGGGATGCGGTGTGGAAGTGAATCAGTTGGGAATAGAAGGGGATAAGGCGCATCCTGCAAATCAAGGGGCTTTGTGTGTCAAAGGTTCCGCATTAGCTCAGAGCTTAGACATGCCTTCACGATTGCTGTATCCAAAGCTGGATGGCAAAGAGATAAGTTGGGAGCGAGTAACGGAGTTGATCGCGACTGCCTATAGTGAAGCGATTCAAAACCATGGTGCAGATTCCACGGCAATGTATGTTTCGGGTCAACTACTGACTGAAGACTATTACGTAGCCAATAAGTTTATGAAGGGCGTGGTCGGCAGCGCGAACATCGACACCAATTCACGGCTATGTATGTCTTCTGCCGTCGTGGCTCACAACCGTGCGTTTGGAGAAGATGTCGTCCCTGTTAACTATGACGACATAGATGATGCGGAGCTAATCGTTATATGTGGGGCGAATACCGCATGGACACACCCCGTCTTGTTCAGGCGGATCCAGCAGGCTCGAGAACGTAACCCTGAATTGAGGCTCGTGGTGATTGATCCGCGCGAAACAGTGACGGCCCAGCAATCCGACTTACATCTATCTATCCCTAATGACGGTGATATTGCGCTGTTTAATGGGCTGCTGCGTTACTGTGTTGAAAGTGGTTCTCTAGACGAGCCCTATATTGAGTCTCATACATCTGGGTTCGGCGCGTTAGTTGATCTCGTTATGAGCAAAGAGTTCGGCATAGAAGCGCTGTGTGAGAAACTAGAACTGAGCCAAGAGCAACTTAAAACCTTTTATCGCTGGTTTGCTACGACCAGAAAAACCATCACACTGTTTTGCCAAGGGGTAAATCAATCCCAATACGGCGCGGACAAGGCCAACACCATTATTAATGCTCACCTTGCGACGGGTAAGATTGGTATTCAGGGCGCGGGGCCGTTTTCAATTACTGGTCAGCCGAACGCCATGGGAGGGAGAGAAGTCGGTGGGCTAGCGAATCAGTTAGCAATTCATAGAGGGTTTGACCCTGAATCGATAAAGCTTGTCAGTGAGTTTTGGAACACAGATACCCTTGCTCAGCAACCGGGTCTAAAAGCGATTGAGATGTTTGAAGCCGTTGACCGTGGCGATATTCAGGTGATTTGGATCATGGCGACCAACCCTGTAGTTTCAATGCCTGACAACGCGTTTGTAAAACGTGCACTCGAAAAATGCCCGCTCGTTATCGTATCGGATGTAACCGCTGATTCTGATATCGCCAAGTATGCCGATTTGTTGCTGCCTGCCTCAGGTTGGGGGGAGAAGCAAGGAATGGTGACCAACTCCGAGCGTATGCTCACTCGCCAACGGCAGTTTATGCTCGCGAAAGGTGCAGCTAAGCCAGATTGGCAAGCGATCAGTGATGTGGGCGCAAGGCTATGTGAGTTACAAGGCCGAGAAAATGCCTTTGATTTTGCTCGTGAGGCCGACGTGTTTAGAGAATATGCGGCTATGACTGGATTGAATACGCAGAGCTCATTGTTACTTGATCTGTCCGAGTTCGCGAATATGACCGATGAAGAGTACCTAAACTGGCAACCTATTCAGTGGGGAGGAGAAAGACCTTTACACAACGGCCAATTTAGCTTTGCCGATCGTAAAGCGAGGTTCGTTATCCCTGCACTGCCAACAAAACAGCAGGACCAATCATGGTGGTTAAATACTGGGAGACAAAGAGATCAGTGGCATACCATGACTCGTACTGGCTACATTTCCCATCTTGCGGCGACCGAACCTGAACCAACGGTGTATATGAGTAGTCGTTCTGCGGCTTATATGGACGTTAAGTCAGGCCGGTTGGTCGCCTTAGTTAGCTCAGAGACAGAGCGAAAGATTATTGCGAGAGTGGCAATTGATGATGGATTAGGCAAAAGACAACTGTTTATGTCGATGCACTGGGCAGGAGAGTATGGAGGCGAAAGTCAGGTTAATGCTGTGGTAAGCCGCATTGCTGATCCTTCTTCTGGACAACCAGCATTTAAATCCCAACCAGTGGAGTTGTTCCCGGTAAAAGCACAAACTTATGGCCTTTATCTTGGTGAGCGATTTGTTGAACACGATTTCATTTACCAATCATTTCAAACTGAAGAGCGAGTCGGCGTTTGGCGTTTTGCAGATACAAAGTTTTATGACAAATCTTTCGCGACAGAGCTTGGTGAAACTCCACATAAACGCAAAGTCGTTCTAGAGCTTGCTAGTGGGTGGCTAACAGTTTGTTATGACGAAGTGGGAGAAGACAAAATCATTCGTTCTCTACTCATGACCTCTCAGCTCCCGATTGAGGTCGATGTGTCAAATCTTGCAGGTTTAATCGGTAAACCTCTGACCTTTTCAGCTTTGTTGTCCGTCTCTAGCCAGCAGGAAGCCAGTGAGCTTATTTGTAGTTGCTTTAGAGTGAGCGACAAACAGATTCTCCGTGAATTGGAGAGTGGAGATTGCACAAGCATCAATCAGCTGAAAACTAAACTCAAGTGCGGTACGAACTGCGGCTCTTGCTTGCCCCAAGTTGAGCGTCTTGTCGCAAGCCACGGACAAACAATACTGATTGCGAAATAGGAGCGTGCTATGAAATTAGGCAAAAGAGTTAAAGAGGGTTCGCAATTTGGGCTACGTGGCGCAGGTTTCATTGCTCATCAATATGTAAAACAGCCGATTCTTACGGGTAGTGGCTGTGATTCAGAAGGCATCAAGCGAGGAAAGGTGCAACTGGTTGGTGCAGGCCCCAATGATCCAGAGTTACTGACAATAAAAGCGCTGAAAGCGATTCAACAGGCTGACGTGATTGTATTTGATCGTTTAGTAAACAGAGAGATATTGGATTTTGCTGCAGATAAATGCCAACAAATTTATGTGGGTAAGCGCTGCGGTCAGCCAAGCTTAAAGCAGGAAGAGATTAGCCAATTTTTAGTCGAGCTGGCGAAACTAGGTAAACGTGTCGTCAGGCTAAAAGGCGGTGACCCCTTCATATTTGGTCGCGGTGGTGAAGAAGGATTACTACTCGCAAAGCACAACATTGAGTTTGAGGTAATTCCAGGTATCACAGCCGCTATAGGTTGCGCGGCGTCTTCCTATATCCCTTTAACTCATAGAAAAATCGCTAGAAGTGTTACCTTCGTGACAGGGCAGGTGGTGACAGGAGCGCTGCCTGCTTGGTCTGAGCTTGTTAAAGCAGGTCAAACTCTGGTTTTTTATATGGGGCTGGAGAAAGCGCAAGAGATTCAGCAAGGGCTGGTCGAGCAAGGTCTCAATCCAGATTTTCCGCTTGCCATCATTACTCACGGCTGTAGCCGTCAGCAAAAGGTACATGTGTCGTGTTTAAACTCGTTAACTGCTAAAGCGAAAGAGTTAAAAGGGGTCAGCCCAGCATTGATTATCTTAGGCGAAGTCGTCAAACTGCGAGAAGAACTAAACATGACCATAGAGTCAGTGATCTCACAAGAGGAAGTATGAGCTCAATTCTAGAATGTATCCGAACGGTTGGACGAGGAGAGCGAGGACGCAAGCCGCTAACCTTTGATCAGGCTTACCAAATCATGGACGAGTATCTTGATGGTCAATGCGGTGACGACCAGATGGCGATGCTACTGATGTTGATTCGAGTACAAAATGAAACCAAACAGGAAATTGCAGGTTTCGTAAAAGCGTTTCAGTCTCGTGTCCCTAGCTTGGGCGCTGATATTGACTGGCCGTGTTATGCAGGTAAACGCAAAAGTGCAGGGCAACCTTGGCACCTATTATCAGCCAAGATCCTTGCAGACAGCGGCTACAAAGTATTGTTACATGGTTATCACGATAGGCCCGCCGGACGATTACATGCTGAAGATTATCTCGATGCTTTTGGTATTGAGGTTGCCCAGTCACCGCAAGAGGCGAAACAGCTACTAGAGACTAAGCGTATTGCTTATCTACCTCTTATGCATTTTGCTCCACAAGCTGAAACCATGATTGGCTGGAAGAATCGCTATGGTTTGCGTACACCGATCAACACGGTCGTCAGAGCTTTAAACCCGGGCGGCGCAAAACTGGGGTTGCGCGGCAGCTTTCATCCAGGCTTCCAACAACTGCATGCTGAAGTCGAAAGCGAGATAGGATTAACCCGACACGCCGTCGTCTCTTTTAAAGGACAATCTGGCGAATCAGAATACAACCCTAAAGTCAGCCAAACCGTTTGGGTGAGCACGCCGACAGGTGTTGAATCGCATTATTGGACCGAACGTATACTGACTGACATTCCTTTGCCTAAAAAGTGCCAGTTTGGTACGGCAGATATTGATCTTAATATGATGGCCAATACAGTGGTTTCGACAATGGCGACGACATTGTTTGCTGAGTTAAACGATCTAGAAAAGTCATTTGAAAAGGCCTATCTACTCTGGTCTGGTTACTGTGACAGCCAGTAAATAGAACAATTGGCACATTCCTTGTTATGTCTGTTTTAGATAGAGAGCAAAACAAGGAATGTTCATGCACAAAAATCTCTCCAAAAATCCACTCATTATTTGCAGTGATCGTGTTGAAGAATTGGCACGATTATCGACGCTGCTCGCTCAAGAGTTTGACAATATCATCAGTTGCCAACTTAATCAGTTTGAACAAATGTTGGACCGAGAACCCAACGCTTATGTCGTTGTGGGTTGGTTGCAACCTAGTGCTGAACTGCGCGTGGTTATTGAAGAATGCCGTGTTAGAAAGCATCCACTCTTGGTGGTGTTGAAGCAACTCGACTCTAATGATATCAGTCGCTTACCGGAAAGAATGGATTATGTCCTCGTTCCGGCAGATACCGAATTTTGTTTGACTCCTTGGATAGCTAATGCGTGCCAGATTCGCCGTTCAGTGGTTGCTCTTGAAGATGAAATCGAACAGCTTGAGCTGCGATTAGAAGAAAGAAAGATCATCGAGCGAGCAAAAGGGCTACTGATGAAAATGCACCAAGTCGATGAAGATGCGGCTTACAAAGCGATGAGAAAATCAGCGATGCAATCGAGTCAAACCTTGGCGCAAGTAGCGAAAAATCTACTGCAAACTTTAGAGGCGCTAAAATAGCTCAACTACCACTTTGGGATTATAAGAAAAATTCCGCATTGGTGCGAAGTGCACTATTACTAAGCAAACTGAAGGTAAGATTGAAAAGGGGAAAGGATAAGTTATTGAATATAAAGTGTTAAATAAGTTGGCACGCAACTTGGAATACTTAGATTAGAAACAATCTGTTCAATCGTAACCTTACATTATCAACGGCGGTAATCGACAAGGATGCAATGGCGCTACGACTCTTCGGAGGCGTAGCGCCTTTTTTATTGGAGAAAAGTTATGAAATGGAAGTCAGCAATCAAGCGTACTCTGGTGGGTGCAGCGTTAACCACCACCTTTTATGTGCCTAGCACCTTGGCCGAGTTGGGTGAGCCGGAACTCGAAGACCTTAAATTTGGCTTTATTAAACTTACCGATATGGCGCCACTCGCTGTTGCCTATGAGAAAGGTTATTTCGAAGACGAAGGCTTGTACGTGACGTTAGAAGCGCAAGCGAACTGGAAAGTCTTGCTCGATAGAGTGATTGACGGTGAGCTTGATGGCGCACACATGCTGTCAGGGCAACCGTTAGGCGCAACAATTGGCATTGGCACCCAAGCGGAAGTGATTACCGCATTCAGTATGGATCTCAACGGTAATGCGATTACGGTTTCAAACAAAACATGGCAGCAGATGAAACCCAATATTCCGACCGAGGCAGATGGAAAGTTAGTTCACCCAATTAAGGCAGACGCACTTAAACCTGTTGTCGAGAGTTATCTTGATAAAGGTAAACCGTTCAACATGGGAATGGTGTTTCCTGTCTCTACTCACAACTATGAACTGCGTTATTGGCTTGCTGCGGGTGGTATACACCCAGGTTACTACGCGCCCAAGTCAGGTGATAACAGTGGGCAACTCAACGCAGACGTACTGCTTAGTGTAACTCCACCACCACAAATGCCTGCGACGATGGAAGCCGGTACGATTGAAGGTTACTGCGTTGGTGAACCTTGGAATCAGCAGGCAGTGTTTAAAGGTATTGGCGCGCCAGTTGTGACCGACTATGAGATCTGGAAAAACAACCCTGAGAAAGTTTTTGGCGTCTCCAAATCGTGGGCAGAAAAATACCCCAACACACACATTCGTGTGGTGAAAGCGCTTATCCGAGCTGCTCATTGGTTGGATGAGAACAACAACGCCAACCGAGTTGAAGCAGTCAAACTGTTAGCAAAAAGCGAATATGTTGGCGCAGATTTCGAAGTGATAGCGAACTCGATGACAGGTACTTTTGAGTACGAAAAAGGCAATGTCCGAGAAGTGCCAGATTTCAATGTATTCTTCCGCCACAACGCCACTTACCCTTATTACAGCGATGCGATTTGGTATCTGACCCAAATGCGCCGCTGGGGACAAATTCCTGAAGAAAAATCTGATGATTGGTATATGGATGTCGCGAAAGAGGTTTATCGCCCAGATATCTACCAACAAGCTGCACAAGCGCTGATTGAAGACGGGGTACTCAACAGCAAAGACTTCCCAGATTTTGCCACTGAAGATGGTTTCCGCGCTCCGCAAACACATTTTATCGACAACATCGTCTATGACGGCCGCTCGCCTAATGCGTATCTAGAGAAGTTCTCAATCGGTCTGAAAGGCAAAGACAAAGTTTAAAACAAATTGAGGAGGGGCGAGTCCCCTCCGACAAAACAATAACAAGGATGTATAGGAGTTGTTATGTCGAGCAATGTAATCTCACTTATTCCGAGTAAGCAGTTGGTGGCGAACAAGAGCAAAGCTTTTTTGTTACCTGTGATTGGAATCTTGATGTTCTTGATGATGTGGCATTTAAGTGCACGTCAGGTAGAAACTTCACTAGGAACACTTCCTGGTCCGGCTCAAACCTACCAGCAATTCAGTAACTTAGTGGTAGAGCATTGGGATGAAAGAAAAAAAGAAGTCGCCTTTATCGAGCGACAAGAAAAACGTAATGCTGCAAAGCTAGCAAAAAATCCTGATGCTAAGGTCAAGATTAGACCTTACACGGGGAAGCCCACATTCTTTGATCAAATAGTGACTAGCCTCATAACGGTCGCCAGTGGATTTATATTGGCTACTTTGATTGCTATACCGCTAGGTATTGTCCTTGGCTTAAACCAAGGTGCTTATCAGGCATTTAACCCCATTATTCAATTGCTTAAACCTGTCTCTCCACTGGCGTGGCTCCCGATAGTCACTATGGTGGTGAGTGCAACTTACGTCAGTGATGACCCAATGTTCGCAAAATCGTTTGTCAACTCATTGCTGACAGTTGCCCTGTGTAGTTTGTGGCCAACACTGATTAATACGGCCGTCGGCGTCACTAGCGTGGATAAAGATCTTATCAATGTCAGCAAAGTGCTGCAGTTATCTTGGTGGCAACATATCAGAGTCATCGTACTTCCATCTGCGATTCCGATGATCTTTACCGGATTGCGCTTATCGCTCGGTATCGCATGGATGGTACTCATCGCCGCAGAGATGCTGGCGCAAAACCCGGGACTAGGAAAGTTTGTTTGGGATGAGTTCCAGAATGGCAGCTCGGCTTCATTGGGGCGCATTATGGTCGCTGTCATCACGATTGGTTTCATTGGTTTACTGCTAGACCGAGGCATGTTGCAACTACAGAAATGGTTGTCTTGGAATAAGCAACAGGCATTGCGATAAAAGGAGTTTCCTATGTCTAAAGCACTACTCGATTTAACTCAGTTGGGGATGAGGTTCCCAACCCCGAATGGCGAATTTATCGCCTTAAAAAACGTCAATCTTCAGATTAATAAAGGCGAGTTTATTTCTCTGATTGGACACTCAGGTTGCGGAAAATCGACAGTACTTAATCTAGTGGCGGGTCTCCACCTGCCTACGGATGGCGGAGTGATTGTTGATGGTCGTGAGGTCAGTGGACCAGGGCCAGAGCGCGCTGTCGTGTTTCAAAATCATTCGTTATTGCCTTGGTTAACGGTTTATCAAAATGTAGAGCTGGCAGTAAAGCAGATTGCACAGGGCCAGCTGTCTCAAAACACCACTTCTGAACAAAGTTCTAAACAGTGGATCAAAGAGCAGGTCGAACATTATCTCGACTTGATTCAAATGTCTCACGCTGCGGATAAAAAGCCTGATGAAATCTCAGGCGGTATGAAGCAGCGAGTCGGCATTGCCCGCGCGCTTGCACTTCAGCCAAAAGTCCTTTTGATGGATGAACCCTTTGGCGCGCTTGATGCACTGACTCGTGCTCATCTGCAAGACTCACTGATGAAAATCCAAGCCGAGCTGAACAATACCGTGATTATGATTACCCATGATGTGGATGAAGCGGTACTGCTTTCAGACAAGATCGTGATGATGACTAATGGCCCTGCGGCAACCATTGGTGAAGTGTTAGAGATAGATTTGCCCCGCCCACGTAACCGTGTTGCGCTTGCTGATGACCCGCAGTATCAGAAATACCGTCAGTCAGTGCTGCGTTTCTTGTATGAAAAGCAGTCTAAACCAAGTACTCAACCTAAAAGTGCCGAGCAGAAAGAGCTCGAAGTACCCGCTAAGACGGCATAAAGGAGTCAGACAATGGAACATGTAGTAATCGTCGGTAACGGTATGGTTGGGCATCACCTTGTTGCTCAGCTTGTTGAACGAGGTGCTCACCTTGAAAAGCGCATTACGGTGATTGGTGAAGAGCGTTTCATCGCCTATGACCGAGTTCAACTCTCATCGCTATTTTCTGGCAACAGCCATCAAGATCTGATGTTAAGCAGTGAAGAGTGGTACAGCAAACATGGCATAGAGTTGATGCTAGGCAGCCAAGTAACCAAAATCGAACGGGACAACAAACGCTTGGTTTTAGATGAGGACAGTGTCATAGGATACGATCAGCTCGTGCTCGCAACAGGTTCTTATCCATTCGTACCGCCTATTGAAGGTCACGATAGAGACAATATCTTTGTTTATCGAACGTTAGATGATCTTTCTGAAATAAAAACAGCGTGTCAGGGCGCGAAGACTGGTGCTGTAATTGGTGGTGGATTACTCGGCTTAGAAGCTGCAAACGCCTTGAAACTGCTGGGGGTGGAAACCCACGTCGTGGAATTCGCGCCGCGTTTGATGCCTGTTCAACTTGATGATGGTGCGGGCTTAGTTCTAAAAGAGAAGATAGAAGAGCTAGGATTAACGGTTCACACTTCTACGGCAACCGAGAAAATCTGTGATGGCGAAGGTGCAACACATCGGATGGTGTTTAAAGACGCTGATCCTCTCGAAGTAGACGTCATTGTCTTCTCCGCTGGTATTCGACCGCAAGACGCACTGGCTAGGCAGGCGGGTATCAATATTGGTGAGCGCGGCGGCATTGTCATTGATGATCAATGCCGAACTAGTGATGAGAGCATTTTTGCTATTGGAGAATGTGCGCTTTGGCAAGAGAAGATATTTGGATTGGTGGCTCCGGGTTATACCATGGCTCGCGTTGTAGCCGATAAGCTCGTTGGTCGTGAAAACGCAGGCTTCACCGGTGCAGATATGAGCACCAAGTTGAAGCTACTCGGTGTCGATGTCGCTTCGATTGGTGATGCGCATAAAGCGACGGATGGCGCGCAGGAGATGGTACTGCAAGATGCGGTTGCTGGTGTGTATAAAAAACTCGTGGTTGATGAGAGCGGAACCAAGCTACTAGGCGCCATTCTTGTTGGGGATAACTCAGACTATGACGCTTTACTGCAATGCTATCTAAATAAAACGACCCTTGCTGACCATGCGGCAAACCTACTTTTTGACACGGGAATGCTTAATGGCGAAATGGCAGATACCGCAATTATTTGTTCGTGTCACAACGTGAGTAAAGGTGATCTGGTTAATGCAATACAGGCTGGCGCTCATGATCTTGACACCCTCAAGGCAAAAACCAAAGCGGGCACAGGTTGTGGCGGCTGTAGCAACATGGTGAAAAGTGTCTTAGATGCTGAGCTGACTGCGATGGGCGTCGAGGTCAACAATCATATCTGTGAGCATTTTGAGTTGTCGCGCCAAGAGCTATTCCATATTTGCCAAGTCGAAGAGATTAAAGACTTTGATACCCTAATCGAGAAACACGGTAAAGGTTACGGCTGTGATCTTTGTAAACCCACCGCTGCATCAGTGTTTGCCTCGTTATGGAATGAGCACATCATGGAGCCGCAACACAGTTCGCTGCAAGACTCTAACGACGCCTTTATGGCAAACCTGCAAAAAGATGGATCTTACTCGGTTGTCCCTAGAGTAGCAGGGGGAGAAATTACGCCTGACAAATTGATCGCATTAGGTGAAGTGGCGAAGAAGTACGACTTATACACCAAGATAACCGGTGGTCAGCGTGTTGATTTGTTTGGTGCGCAAGTCGAACAGCTACCGGATATCTGGCAAGCGCTAATTGATGCGGGATTTGAGACCGGCCACGCGTATGGTAAGTCACTGAGAACGGTTAAATCCTGCGTTGGTTCGACTTGGTGTCGCTATGGCGTCGATGACTCGGTTGGCTTAGCAATCGAATTGGAAAATCGTTACAAAGGGCTGCGCGCACCGCACAAAATCAAGTTCGCAGTATCCGGGTGTACCCGTGAATGTGCTGAAGCACAAAGTAAAGATATTGGCGTCATCGCCACTGAGAACGGCTGGAATCTTTATGTGTGTGGTAACGGAGGCATGAGGCCAAGACATGCTGACCTAATTGCCTCTGACCTGTCTAAAGCAGAACTGGTCGCGTTAATTGATCGTGTCTTGATGTTCTACGTTCGAACGGCGGATCGTTTACAAAGAACCTCGGTATGGATGGAAAATCTAGAAGGTGGCTTAGACTACTTAAAACAAGTGGTGATTGAAGACTCACTGAGTATTGCTGATTCGCTTGAAGCTCAGATGCAACATGTTGTTGATACCTACCAATGTGAATGGAAGAGCACGCTCGAAAACAGTGACAAACTGGTTAAGTTCAAACCGTTTATTAATGCAGAAGAAGCTAGCCAAGTACTTCCTTATCAAAGAGTACGCGGGCAACGCATTCCAGTGAAGGAGGAAGTGTAATGGAAGTCGCTGAGAAACTAAACATATGCAGACTATCGGATCTTTCACCTTACCAAGGTCGAGGCGCTCTGATAGACGGTGAACAGGTCGCAGTGTTCTATATTCCGAACCAAGGTGTTTTCGCTATCCAGAATTGGGACCCAATTGGTAAGGCCTATGTGCTTTGTCGAGGAATAGTTGGGGATATTAATGGTGAGTTATGTGTTGCTTCTCCACTCTACAAACAGCACTTCAATCTCAGTAGTGGCGTGTGTGTGGAAGAGCCAACAATAAAGTTAACGGTTTACCCGGTAGAAGTAGAGCAGGGCGTTGTAACATTATCACTTTAATAAAACCATCGCGCTGATAAAACCACCGTATTGACGGTATGTTGGTCGATGCGGTGTTCTTTTTAACCATTTGAACAAAAATAGAAATTAATTGATTGACCGGAAAATTTATTCCGTTAAAGTACACCTCGTTCTCGCGACGTTGCTTGTGGGAATGGTGGTGTACCATCGCTTTTAGCGTTGCCCTGGTGGTGGAATTGGTAGACACAAGGGATTTAAAATCCCTCGGCGTTCGCGCTGTGCCGGTTCAAGTCCGGCCCGGGGCACCATCTACTTTTCTGGCTAAAGCTAGTTAGGTAAAAAAGCACAATTTGAGGCGCGTTGGCAGAGTGGCTATGCAGCGGATTGCAAATCCGTGGACCTCGGTTCGACTCCGGGACGCGCCTCCATTCTCTTAAGAGAAAGTAACCAGCTTAGGCTGGTTTTTTTGTATCTGAAATTTGAGCGCGTCTAGATAGACCTCACTACTTTCGAGGTCTATCCGTGCAATCAACAATTTTAGGCGTTAGAAGTAGTAGCGAACGCCACCTTTAATACGGTCTTGGTCCATATCTCCAAATTTGTATCCTTCGATTGAAAAATCGACGGCATTGAACTTGCGCTCGTAAGCAAGGTTGGCTGAAAAAGAGTCTGTGAAAAAGTATTCAGCACCGAGTTCTAGGTTGAAATGAACTTTATTGTTGGTCACATCTTTGTCGCCTTTGATGTCTGGATGTGATGAGCCACCATTCAGTTCTAGTTCCGTACGCGTGTATCCAATCCCGGGTTTCGCGTATAAGTTCAGATCGAAGCCTGTGGCATAGCTCATCTTAGCTCCAAGATCGAACGAATAGATTCTAGCGTCATGGAGCTGGTATTCGTAACCTTGAGCACCGCCGCCAATATCGTAATAATTTGAATAGTCTAGAAGGTCGATGTAATCGTGGCTTAAGTTTGCTTCGATAGCCAGCCATTCGTTCACCTTACGTCCAAGCATGATTGAAAGACCTGCGCCGCTATCATCGGCGTTCTTCGCGCCCGAGCTAATTGTCGAGAATGCTGAAACTTCAGAGTCTAGGTCTAGTTTACTTGAATGAGCATCAAAACCAACATACCAGTTGTTTTGTGCAGACACGGCGAAAGAGCCGCTTAGAAGTGCAAGAGCAGCAATAGAGAGTTTAAAATTCATTATTTACATCTTAGTTATGAATGTGTGATCGGTGCGATTGTAATTTTATATAAGCACCTATTGAGGGCGTGAATCTTATGTGGCGTAACAAATTGTGTCAAATTTTATATTCTGTTAATTAATTTTCATAATTAAACAATAAGGTTTTAGAATAAGAGGTTGTGGAGAGAGTCTTTTTTATGCAGAACAAGGGCTAACTTTCTTCGCCATTTCATAGCGTCGCATCGGCATCACGTCGATGGTTTGTTTCACATGCTCCCAGTCAGTATGTTTTCCCCAACGAAGCTTTTCTCCGCCATCTTTACCAATTAATACAGCAGTGTGAGAGCCAGGCTCAACATCATACATATTAAACAGTGCTTTGAGGTTAAACTCATGCTTTACCCATTTAGGCATACTAAAGCCGTCTTCAGTGACCACTAGAGTGATTAGGTCTCTGTCTTGAAGCTCACATTCATTAATCAGTGTTTCTAACAGAAACTGTTTTACGTGCTCGTCATTGGTAGGGGCAAAGTAGATCACGCTGCGGTGTGACCATTCAGCGGAATAAGAAGGGTAGGTCCAGCTCATGGTTGAGTTGAGTAGCGCAACGGTGAATAGCAGTGCAGCACGCATAACGACAATCCTCCGGTGATGGCCTATAAAAATGTGCTTGTTACACATGTTCTACGTTAATTGTAGGTGGTAAGCTCAAGCCTCGGACAAAAATAGACGGAAATTTTGCCATGCGTACACTGCAATCTGAGCGTTTGACGCTGAGAATGGTTGAACTTAAAGATGCCCCATTTATTCATGAACTCTACAACAGCGAAGACTTTTTGCAGTTTATTGGTGACAAGAACATCCGCAGTGAAAGCGATGCCAGAGTGTACATTGAGGAAAAAATACTGGGCATGCATAGAGAGTTTGGCGTTTGTCTATTGCTAGTGGAAGTCACAGAGAGTGGTGAAAAGATTGGCGTATGTGGCTTAATCAAACGGCCCGAACTTGACGCTTACGACATCGGTTATGGCTTTATGCCAAGCTCATACGGCAAAGGCTATGGGTATGAGGCGGGAAAAGCGGTCATCAACTACGCGTGTGAAACCAATATAATTGAAGATTTGGTCGCGATTACCACTTCTGACAATAAGGGAAGCCGAGCCTTACTATCTAAACTTGGTTTTACCTATGTCAAAGTTCAAGATACGTTGAGTGATACAGTAGACTTATTATTGTACCAACTGAGTCTTTGCCGAGAATAACTATGGCTGTTTCAAATATTCTTCGTGGTGAGTTGTTGACCGAATTCAAAACGGTTCGCGCAATGATGTTTATTTATTGCCGTGCGCACCACGGCAGCAAGGATAGGCTGTGCGTTGAGTGTCAAAGCTTGCTTGAATATGCTGAAACTAAATTGGATCGTTGTCCCTACGGACAGAGTAAGCCCACCTGTAATCAATGCCCGATTCATTGTTATAAAGCAGATCAGAAAGAGCAAATGCGCCAAGTCATGAGATATTCTGGACCAAGAATGTTGCTGCCGCATCCGATTTTGGCTATTCGCCATCTACTACATGAACGCAAACCTGTTCCCAAAAAGCCCGAAGCTGGCGCGTCAAACAGACACCAGAGAAAGCTCGAAGAAAAGGGGACGCAATAAGCGTCCCTTAACACGAGTTGGCTGTTATTCCCCAGCGACCGCTTGATGTTTAGTCTTGATGCTGGCGATTAGCATGTAGATACAAGTCGCGAGAAGTGCCGCGAACAGGTAGCCCATCAAGCCTTGAGAACCTGCCATAAACCCGTCCGCCGCAACAGGACCTGTCACTGATCCAATGCTGTAGCTAAACAGCATCACCTGAGTCGCAGATACGATGTAGTTGGCATCAAGTTTGTCGCAACCAAGGTTGATCGCGACTGGATACAGAGCGAAAGTCGCCATACCCAATAGAAATAGCCCCATTCCTAAAGCTTGAAGCCCGGTGACCATTGAAGTGAACGTAATGGCTGCTACGCCTAGTAGACAGAACAGAGCCATAAGTAACGTACGCCCAAGGAATTTGGATAGCCAAGGCACGATTGGTTGAACGGCCATACCACCAAGTATGACGACAGCCATCAGGCCACCAATATCGCTATGTTCAATGCCACGATTTTGCAGTTCAACTGGCATCAACCCGTAAATCGCGCCGAGAGTGAGGCCAGAAACCACACAACCAATGATCGCGGCATGATTCAACTTGCTAATCTGCTTTAGTGACAGTGGCGTGCTATGTTCACTTTCCGGTTGGTCGCTGTCACCGAAAACAAGTACGACTACAGCAAGTAACAATAAGGTGACGATTGCAATAAATGGTACACCACCAGAGATCCCAATAATGCCAATACCCAACTGGCCGATTGCGCTACCACCGTAAAGAGAGCCCATATACAGCCCAAGTCTTCTCGCTCGAGCGCTTTCGTCACCGTGTAGTAACCAAGACTCAACAATGACAAACACGCCTGCGACAGCAACACCCGCAATAAAACGAGCAACAAGCCAAACCGTGACATTGGCGGCCAATGGTAAAACCATAATGGTGGCAATAAACGTCATTAAGCACCAGACAAAGGCGTTCCGGTGGCCCACTGTTTTAACCAAAGGCTCGACGCCAGCCGCGCCAATCAATAGCCCCGCATAGAAAACACTGGCGAGCCAACTAGCCAGCGATGAGTCCAAGTTATACTCAGAAAGCATCAAAGGAATTAAGCTCATCAAATATCCCGACGCGACCGCATAAAGAGCAAGCGCTATAACCGGTACAGAAATGCGAGCTTTTGGAGCAGGTTGAAGGGTATTTTCCAATGTCGTGGCCTCTTTAGTTGTAGTAAAACTGAACAAATTTCGGCGCGACTATGGGGTTAAAGAGGTGAAAGGTAAAACGAAAACTTTTGACCATGACGATAAAGGATATTTATCGTTGCGTTAGCTAAATAAATTCATGAAAAAAGCGAGAAAATGTGAATGTTTTCTCGCTCTAAACTAGACTAATAAGAAGGCTGTTATTTGGCTAGTGCTTGATTAAGCCATTGATCAAATTGACCTTTAGGAAGTGCGCCATTTATCACATCGACTCTTTTGCCGTTTTTGAAGACCATAACGGTAGGAATGCTTCTAATTTGATATTTGGCAGCGAGATTTTGCTGGCTTTCAGTGTCAATTTTTACAAATCGAACATCTTTTGTTCGTTCCGCAGCAACATCAGAAAAAACTGGAGCAAACCCTATACAAGGATTGCACCACGGGGCCCAGAAATCGACTACAACTGGTGTATCGCTATTTAAGATAGCCTCGAAATTGCTTTCAGTGCCCTCAACGGGCGCTCCATCTAAAAGTAGTGTTTTACATTTTCCACAAGTTGGGGCTTCTGAAATGCGTTCCGACGGCACACGGTTAACGCCAGAGCAAGATGGGCAACGTGTATTGAAGGTGGACATGATATCTCTCTCGTTATTATTTCTAGTAGATGACAGTGACTGTCGCTGCTAGTTATACTCTGTTTATACCAAGAGATACAAATAACTAAATTAAAGGCTCTAAATGAAAAATTTCTATGCAGAAATTACTGGTTGGGGAAAATGCCTACCTCCAGCAACGCTTTCCAATCAAGACCTAAGTACTTTTCTAGACACTTCTGATGAGTGGATCCGCACTCGTACCGGGATTGAAAATCGACGTATTAGCCATGTGAACACCTCTGATATGGCTACTGTTGCGGCGCAACATGCACTCGCTTGCGCTGGAAAAAGTGCAGAGGATATTGATTTAATTATTCTTGCCACTTGCTCACCAGACTCACTGATTCCAAATGCAGCTTCAAAAGTTGCGCAAAACCTAGGTATCGCGGCGGCGGCTGTATTTGATTTGAACGCAGCCTGTACAGGCTTTGTCTATGGCTTAGAAACCGCGACTCGCCTAATACAAGCAGGCAATTACAGAAACGCAATCGTAATTGGTGCTGAGCGCTTATCTTTCTTTATCGATTGGACTATGCGTGATACCGCGGTCCTGTTTGGTGACGGCGCTGGTGCGGTTGTCTTAACCAGAACAGAAGAGCAGGTTGGCCTACAAAACGCGCAGCTTGGTTGTGATTCAGCAGGGCGCGATATTTTGGCTGTACCTAAGTTTGGTACCTGTATGGATAGGTTTGCTGCTGATAATGGCCATTGGGATTTCAATTTCGTTGGTAAAGAGATCTTCAAGCGCGCAGTAAAAGGCATGGGTGCTGCGGCTCAAAACGTGTTGGCACGTAGTGAGCTGTCTACTGATGATGTTGATGTTGTGATTCCACATCAAGCGAACATTCGTATTATTCAAACCTTGTGCGATCTATCAGGTATTAGCCAAGATAAAGCGTTTGTAAACATTCAAAAATACGGCAACACTTCGGCAGCCACTGTGCCTATCGCCTTATGTGAGTCTTTAGAGCAGGGCTTTGTTAAACCAGGTGATAACCTGCTTCTTGCCGCATTCGGTGCGGGATTAACGTGGGGAGCAAGCCACTTAAAATGGGGCGAGCGAGTCACTCCACTGGGTGAGAGCGATGCATGCCTACCAGAATGCGAAAAATCGGCATTAGAGCTTATAAAAGAAGCCGTCGAGCACTGCAAAAATCGCCCGTAACTCTTCAAATTAAATACAAAAAGTCGCACACTCGGTGCGACTTTTAATCTCGAACAAATTTAACCGCAAAAGGTCAACAGACCCTAGGAACACGCTGGGCTTACATGAAATTCCTCCACACTTCTGACTGGCACCTCGGTCGTCAATTTCACAATGTTTCTCTTCTAGATGATCAAAAAGTCGTTCTCGAACAGATCATTGACTACATTCAATCCAACCCAGTTGATGCTCTGGTTATCGCGGGAGATGTCTACGATCGCTCTGTGCCTCCCACCGCAGCCATTGAATTGATGAATCAGTTTGTAAGTCGAGTGTGCGGAGAGTTAAAGCTGCCGATTATTCTAATCCCAGGTAATCATGACGGCGCAGAGCGCTTAGGCTTTGGCTCCCAGCAAATGGCAGAGTCAGGGCTTCATATCATCGCTAACTTTAGAGATATGTTGACACCGGTTGAGCTGAGAACAGACAAGGGCACAGTGCGATTTTATGGTATGCCTTACAATGACCCGGAGCTTGTGCGCCACCACTTTAAGCAGCCTGTATCTACCCACGATGATGCGCATAAGCTGCTGTGTGATGAGATTACTGCCACGTTTGACCCTAATGCGACCAATGTGCTGATTTCTCACTGCTTTGTTGATGGCGCGATTGAGTCAGAGTCAGAAAGGCCACTGTCTATTGGTGGCTCGGACCGCGTGAACCACGAACACTTTACTCCGTTTGATTATGTTGCCCTTGGGCATCTTCATCAGCCACAGAAAAAAGGTGAGGAGTACATCCGCTACTCAGGCTCGTTAATGAAATACAGCTTCTCTGAGCAGCACCAAAAGAAAGGCATGACATTAGTTGAGCTTGATGAATCGGGTTTCAAATCAGCAACCCACATCGAGCTCACTGCTCCCCACGAAATGCGCATAATCGAAGGGGAGTTGGATGAAATCATTGCCCAAGGTAAAACCGACCCTAACAGCCACGACTATTTACTGGTTCGGTTAATAGACAGACATGCCATCTTAAATCCTATGGAGAAACTTAGGGCTGTCTACCCCAACGTATTACACCTTGAAAAGCCAGGCATGCTGGTGGGCGTTGAACAGCAGATGGCAGCGGCTAAGTTGGCTCGCAGTGAAGTTGATATGTTTCGCGATTTCTTTGTTGAAGCACAAGATAGCCAGCTCAGTGATGAGCAAGACAAAGCCATCACAGACATCATCAAGCAACTCAATGAGCAATAGGGCAGATCATGAAACCAATTAAGTTAACAATGCAGGCTTTCGGCCCTTTTGCTAAAACAGAGCAAATCGATTTCACTCAGTTAGGCTCTAATCCACTTTTCCTCATCAACGGGCCAACGGGCTCCGGAAAAACGTCAATCCTTGATGCGATTTGCTTTGCCTTGTATGGCGAAACGACGGGCAATGAGCGTCAGGGCAATCAAATGCGTTGTGACCAAGCTGCAACGAATTTATTGACAGAAGTGACTCTGGAATTCTCCTTAAACGGGAAACAGTATCGAGTTACCCGCGCGCCTGAGCAAGAAGCCCCGAAAGCACGTGGTGAAGGCCTGACAACACGCAAACATACCGCCTCCTTGTATGAAATTACCAATGATGAAGTCCTAATTACCAGTAAAACGGCTCAGGTTAAAAATGAGGTTGCCAACTTACTTGGGTTAAATGAAACCCAGTTCCGACAGGTGATGGTGTTGCCTCAGGGCAAGTTCAGGGATCTGTTGCTCGCTTCATCAAAAGAACGTGAAGCGATTTTTGGTCAGCTATTCCAGACTGACGTGTATAAGAAAATCGAATTTGCGTTGAAAGACAAAGCCAGTGCGATTAGCAAGGCAAAAGATGAGTTCGACAATCAAATCCGCGGTGCATTGCAAGTGGCTGAAGTGTCTACCGAGCAGGAATTGCAAGAGCGATTGATTCATTCTCGTAGTGAACTCGAACAAGCGAAAAGCGTTGAGGCGAAGCAGTTAGAGGCTCTCAATATTGTAAAGAGTGAGCTAAACAAAGCTAAATCACTCAATGAGTTATTTAATAAGCGCGCTTCGACAGTTGCGGCTCAACAATCACATCTGGAAAACAAAGCGCAGATTACCGCGCTGGAGTCAAAGTTAAAGCTGGCTAAGAGTGCGAGCCACCTTGAAGTGGCTTACGCTAGCATGCAGTCAAGTGCGAAACAGGTGGTTGGCCTAGAAACCAAACTAGACGCACTAACGGCTCAACATTTAGTGGCAGAAAAAACATCTCATGAAGAAGAACAACGAGTTAATACGGCTGAGGAAAATGCTAAACAAATCCCAATACTGACTGAAGAGTTGTTCAAATTAGAGCAAGTAAAAGCAAAACTTGTTGAGAAATCGGAACTAGAGAAAAGCATTAACGCGTTAAACACCACTCGAATTGATTACGATAAAAAGCTCATCCAATACAATGAGCTTAGACAGCAACTGCAAAAAGAGGCCGAATCAGGTGCCAGTTCACTCGAACAAGCGCGCAAAGATCTGACCGAAAAATCAAGCATAGAAACCGGTCTGTTAAGTAATCAGCATTTGCTTGATGATCTTAACAAGCTTGCCGCCCAAACCACAGAACTTGCTCGCCTACAACAAATGCTTGTACCACTTACAGAACAAGTCGAGAAGGCGAAAAAAGATGTTGCTGAAAAGCAAAAATACGCCGATGAACAAGAACTGAGTTGGCACAACTCGCAAGCTGCATTCTTGGCTCAAAAGCTGGAAAAAGGCTCGCCATGTCCTGTGTGTGGTAGCCAAGAGCATCCTGCACTAGCCATGTTTCAAGGTGAGCCTGTTTCTAAAGAGTCGGTGCAAGCCGCTCGACAGCAAGAACGCAGTGCGATTGAAGAGTTAAACCGACAAACGACGGCACTGGAACAACGGCAAGCGACAATAGTGGCTCAAGACAAGCACATTAAAGAGTTACAACGCGAGTTAGGTGAAGGTGCTGCTATGAGCGTTGAGCAACTACAGCAAGAGATAGCCCAGCAGAAGACGAGGTTAGACGTATTAGCGGCGATTGATCTTGAGAAGATGGAAAAGATCGTTCAAGAGCTGACTCAACGCTGCGCCAATGGTGAAGCAAAAATCAATGAACTGAAATCGTTAATTTCTGCAAATGACTCAGCGATAGGTGTTCAAAACCAGCAACTTGAAAAAGTATCCTCAGTTATTGATCCACAATACACCTCAGTTGATGTGGTCGAGAGCCAATACCTCGCTCAAAAAGCGAGCATTACACAGCTTAATCAGACGTTAGAAAAAGCTCAACAATCCGCAAAGCAGGCGAAATTAGCGCTTGTTGCTATTGAAACGGAAAGAAGCTCAACGACTCAGTTGCTCGAAGATGGAAAAGTACACAATCAGCAAGCGAGCAAAGAGTGGCAGTCTCAGCTAGAACTCTCTGTATTAGATTCGCTACAGCAGTTTCTTGAAGCTCGCATAGAGCCGCAAATATATGATCAATGGCAAGCCCAAATTAATGAGTATGTTCAGACTGCTACTCAGTTAGAACAGTCTGTGAAAGACCTCAATGAGCAGTTAAATGACATTGAAGAGCCAGATATTGACAAAAAACAAACTGAACTGGATGGCGCAGAGATAAAATACCGCGAATGTCGAGGTTTGTTAGATACAATACATTCAATGACTGAGCGTCTTGAAAAGGTGCAAAAAGATATCAATAGCCTGCATGATAAAAATCAGCGCTTAGAAACGGAGTACAAAGTTTACGGTACGCTTTATGACGTAGCGAGTGGTAAAACGGGCAGTAGAGTCAGTCTACATAGATTTGTTCTCGGTGTGCTGCTTGACGATGTATTGATTCAAGCCTCCCAACGCTTAAATATGATGAGTAAAGGGCGTTATCAACTGGTTCGTAAGACAGAAGGCTTCAAAGGCGCGGCTGGTCGCGGACTCGATTTGAGTGTTGAAGATGGCTACACCGGAAAAACGCGTGATGTTGCAACCTTGTCTGGTGGAGAGTCGTTCATGGCGGCACTTGCTTTAGCGCTGGGTCTATCCGATGTGGTTCAGTCATACAGTGGCGGCATTAAGCTTGACACTCTGTTTATTGATGAAGGGTTTGGTAGCTTGGACCCTGAATCGTTGGATTTAGCGATCCAAACACTGATCGATTTGCAGCAAGCAGGGCGTATGATCGGGTTAATCTCCCATGTTACTGAACTTAAAGAGCAAATGCCTTTAAGAATTGATGTTGAAGCCTCACGATTGGGCAGCCGTATTCAATTAGTTGGTATGCATGCATAGAGCAGGCTAAAATATACATAGTTCACTATGTTGCGTATGCTCAATCTATAACAATAATTTATGTTAAGAGCATCGAATTGATGACGGTTGGCAGGCAACAATTTTTTGTCTAGCAGATATATTCTTTTAACGGGGGCTTAAGGTGCTTTAATAGTACTCTAGGCGATAAGGAAGTTGCGCGTAGCGGTTGTAATGCATGAATGTAGTAAAGAAGATTTATCAATACGCAGATCCCAACCTTGAGCTAGTCGGGTGGATGGGCTTCTTCGGCTTTCCTGCATACTTCTACATTTGGTCTTATGTATATCCTCAATCCTACGAGAATGGTCCACTAAGGCTTTTTTGTGCTTTGCTCCTGCTTGGATTAGCGCTCAGAAAGTACGCGCCGCCGCCGCTTAAGCGTTACCTGCCATACTATTACATTGCCACTATCACCATCTGCTTACCGTTCTTTTTCTCGTTTATGATGTTTATGAATGAATGGTCGACAGTTTGGGCAATGTCCTTCATGTCTTCGATCTTCTTGCATGTGTTATTAGTCCATGAGACTCGTGTCATGTTGCTGCAGGCAATGGTTGCCATCGTAGCGGCCTACTTGTTTAGCTATGGATTAGAACACGCGCCTGCCAAAGTTGAGACAGAAGTGGTCGTGATTTGGCCTTACATCCCAATTTTCTTGTTTACCTATGTGTTCGGTAACTTGTTCTACTTCCGTAACCAAGTGGAGCATGAGTCGAAAGTCTCAATTGCCAAGTCATTTGGCGCCGGTATCGCTCATGAAATGCGCAATCCGTTAAGCGCACTTAAAGCCTCCGTAGATGTACTTGACTCGTCTTTACCATCTATCAAGACGATTAAAGGAGACAAAGCAGAGATCGACAAGCTGGATATCGAGCGCATGAAAGAAGTGCTGTCAGGAGCGGATGAAGTCATACGCAATGGTAACGAAGCGATAGATTTATTGCTTACCTCCATTGACCAAAGCCGAGTATCACACTCAACATTTCGGTCTTATTCTGTCGAGAAGATCGCCAGAGAGTCGCTGGCAAGTTTCTCTTACCCCAGCGATCACGCCAAAGAAGTGGTGAATTTACATGTCGAAAGTGATTTTGACTACTTTGGTAGCGATACGTTATTGAAGTACGCGCTGTACAATTTGCTAAAGAACTCACTCTATTACCAGAATGGTGAAGAGTTTAAGATTGCGATCACGATTAGGAGTGATCATGAGTTTAACTATCTCTACTTCGAAGACAACGGAATCGGGATAGAGAAAGATAAGTTAGAGTTTGTCTTTAAAGATTTTTATACATCAGGAAAATCGTCAAGCTATGGGCTTGGATTGCCTTTTTGTAAACGCGTCATGCACGCATTTGGCGGCAGAATAAAATGTGAGTCGGTACTCGGAGAGTGGACGCGTTTTACCCTTAAATTTCCTCGCTATGAGTCTCAAAAAGTGTCCTCAATAAAACAAGATATTCTAAGAACTAAATCAATGCTTTACGTTGGTGATGATGTAGCGGTCAAGCGTAAATTGAACGAGTTTACTTTCTACACAGGAGCGCTGTGTGATGTGGTCGATATTGAGCAGGCTAGGGGGAAGGAAGAGTTCGAATTTGAATATGATTTGATACTACTCGATCTAGAGACATGCAGTGAGCAAGAGTATTTAATGCTTGAGTCTAAGCTCCACTTTACTGAAGCAAAAATCGTGATGCTCTTTGCTCAGGATCGCCAGTATCACAATCGATTCAGCCGATTCCTTACTTTCTATCCAAAAGATAAAGCGCAATTTCTGCTTGATGTCACTCAGTCGGTTGATGCGCTTATGTTTGGTAACGTTGAGCCTAACCGAAACCTCATTCCGAAAAAAGTACCAGCCGTGGTTGGTAAGCGCATCTTGATTGCCGATGACAATGAATCAATGAGGCAGTTAACCACTATCTTGCTCAACAAGCAGGGTTACCAAGTTTCTCAGGCCGGAGATGGCAATGAAGTGTTGAGTGTTCTGAGCAGCGAACAGGTTGATTTGATTCTGATGGACCTCGAAATGCCAATGTTGGATGGCTTAGAAACTACGACTCTTATTCGAGAGTCAGAAGAAGTCTACGCTAACGTGCCGATTCTTGGACACACCGGTGATAATCGAAAAGAAACCCTCACTAAAATTGACCAAGCGGGTATGAATGGATACTTAATTAAGCCAGTCGATAAAGTTAAATTACTTGATAAAGTAGCGGATTACATCTAATCAAAACGGCATGCTTAAATAATAACGCCTCTATTTAAAAGAGGCGTTTTAATTCTTATACGAAATAAAGTTCCTTATTTTTGTGGGCTTTCTTCGCGACCGATAAAATCTTATCAATATCAGTACTAGATAAAGCACTATTTAAAGATAAACGTAAGATGTTTTTATTATCTGGTGTAGCAGGTGTACAGAAAACAGAACCGAATACGCCATGGTCTTCAAAAAAATCTCTTACCTTACGTGTATTGGTTTTTTCAGCGGTTTCTAGGCTAATAATTTGAGATTCGCTACGAATGTTATAGCCAATATTCGCAAGACCTTCACGGACTTGCTCTGAACACTCCATAAGACGCTTGCGGGATTGATCACTTTCCTTAATGACACTTAATGTGGCATCGATTCTATCTAGTTCGAACGACATCATTGCCGAGCTAAAGATAGAAGGAAAGGAGACGTATGGCACTACTTTACCTGTTAAGTTATTACACCAAACTGCACCAGCGCGATAAGCAAATGTTTTTGCTAGGCTGGCTGTCATGAAGTCGACTTGATCAGTGAGGCCGAGCTCTTGAAGTAATCCGGCGCCTTTAGGGCCGTAAACACCTACCGAGTGAGACTCATCGACGACAATCGCACAATCTAGCTCTTTGGCTAGAGAGACCATCTCCTGAAGTGGTGCAATGGTGCCAATCGTACTGTATATGGAGTCGATCAAGACTACACCAGGACCATTGCGTTTGACTAAACGCCTAAGGTGCTTGGCATTATTGTGCATAAAGGGGTGGATATTGGCACCTGCGATGCGAGCTCCTTCCCAAAGGGACATATGCGCAAAGAAGTCAATGTACACATTGGTTTCTGAATCACAGATGGTTTGAAGTAGGCCGATGTTGGCAATCCAACCCGATGGGGCAATGGTACAAGTTTGAAACCCAGTGTAATCTGCAAGATTGTGCTCAACGGTTTTATCTAGTCCATCACTGTGTAAAAACACATTAGACATAAATGCCGTATCTTTCTTGGAGAGCAATGAATTAACTTGAGCGTCTATAATTCTAGGGTGATGGGTCAGTGCAAGGTAATCATTACTTTGCAAAATGATATCACCTGGGTGCGGCTTCTTACCTAAAACTAGGTTTCTACCATTATCTTTTTTATTTATTAGGTCAGAAACATAGTAGTTGATTCGTCTGTCGATAAACTCGGGCAGGCGAGATCGCGTCGTTAACATATTCATAATACATAGCCTTAAGTTATTAGTCGTAAGCGCCAGCTGACTAACTATGTATAAATATGGTTGAATAATAAATCTAATATAAAATGTGATTTTCTTGCGTATACTAACAGATAAAATTATAATCAATGGTATATTGACTAAGAATAATTACCCTGACGGGGAATTGTCTTAATAAATAATCCGTTAATTACCTGTCTCTCACACTTTAATTATTGTGAATTCGCTTTTATCTCCGAAGTGAAAACTTCTGGCCAATACATTTTTAAATATCCTGCAGCAACCCAAGCGACTAAACCTGTTGCTACCGACAACTCAATCAGTCCAAAGTTATGTAACCAATGCCAGTGCGGATGATTTTCGGCAAAAAATGACGTGAGGCGGTGCATTGCAATAGCGCTAATTACCGAAGGGAAGGTCACTGCAGCGATCGAAGGTTGAAATTGCAGCCTCATCAATCTTATATAGCAAAGGTATATAAGCAGTGTCATGGTGATGGCAATACCCGCTAGAGCGCCAGTTAAGATAGGATCTGGCTGTTCAAAGTTGACCAAATAGGTTGCTAACGTGAGGTTTATGGGGGCAGCCATGATTGCGAGTGTGGGCTTGGCTCTTTTAGGCAACATTCCCTCAAATACCAATCTATAAAGTACCAAAGGTAGCATAAAGAAATAGATGGTGATGCAAATGCTTACCAAGGTTTCAGAGAATACCGTGTGACCAAATTGAGTACCTGCGAGAGAACTGCTAATGACGCCAACTGGATAGAGAAACCAACTTGGTACAATGTTGCTCATCTTGAAGTTCTTCAACTGAAATGTGAAGAATAAGAGCATCATGGTCAGGTGTAAGAGCAATGCGGCAAACCATAAAGGGTAGGCAATAATCGGTGAAATTACGGCTAAATAGTCGCATAGGATTAGCAGTGCCATACTCATCGGCGCCATTAGGCTACCGCTAAGTGGATGGCGGATGTCGTTCATAAAGGTGCTGTAGCTACTAAGATACTTAACTAGCACGGGAAACAGCAGAATTGCGCCAAAGCCAGCTAGGTAAGGTCGAATCACTTCTCCGACTTCTGGGACATACAGTGCCCATGCGTGACCGAGTCCGATAACACCTAATGCTAATGAGGCCTGTGAAGGCGGGACACTCTGAAATTGAGTAAAGCGTCTCCAGTTCAACGACGTTTTCCTTATACGGCTTTCGGCAATCCTAGATTTAGGAAATTGCCGATATCTTTTAATGATGCGGGGTTAATTGTCGCGATCATAGCAAGCCAAACGGTTGCGACGCAAATCTCATTCGGTATCTGATGGGAGATCTTTCTGTCTCAACTTCTCATTTTTTAGGGTTCGATGAAGCAGTTGGCTATAGATTGGCTGTCCACCAAGCAGTTGTGCAAAAATCACCGCGCCTAAACTGGTAATGATGAGAGGAAGTATCAGGTAGTAGTTATTGGTCATCTCTATAACTAACAAGATTCCGGTTATCGGAGCGCGAACAGTAGCCGCAAACAAAGCCCCCATTCCAGCAATAGCAAACATTCCCGGAGTAATATTGAGATCCGGTAAAAGGCCCTGTGCAATCAAGCCAAACGCATAACCGAATAAGGTGCCTAAAGCCAACATAGGAGCGAAGATGCCACCGGGAGCGCCAGAACCAAAACAGATAAGTGTGGTAGCAATACGAGCGACAAATAGCAGGAGAAGTATTTGCGCGCTATAGCCGCCGTTGGTAATCGTTGGGATGAGACCAATCCCGCCACCGGTAACTGAAGGGAAATAGAGCAACATGATTCCAAAGCAACCCCCGATTAAAGATCCAGTGATCAAGTAACGTTTTCTGTCATTACGATGAAGTTTCACAAATAGATCTTGAGATAAAGTGACGAGCTGGTTGAAGACGACACCGAATATCCCAAACAGGGCACCTAAAAGAAGAAACAGCCACAGAGTAGGAAGCTCAGGCGCCTCATACTGCGGCATGGTGATCACCGCGTGTTGACCGTTAATATAGCGAAAGACAATGTTGGCGGATATAGCCGAAATGATCACTGCTCGAATAGAGATCAAAGAGTATCGAAATTGAGGACGCATCTCTTCGACAACAAACATGATACCAGCGAGTGGGGCATTGAATGCTGCCGCTAAACCGCCTGCAGCACCTGATGCAAGCAATGAATGGCGAGTATCGTCATCTTTGACTTTAAAGATATCAGTGACCATGCGCCCAATAGCGCCACCCATTTGTACTGTCGGTCCTTCGCGACCTAAAACCATACCCGAGCCAAGTGCGCCCATACCACCAAAGAATTTAACTGGTATGACGCGCCACCAACGAACTGGGCGGATTCCATCCATCGCACCTTCTATCTCTGGTATACCAGAGCCTGCGGCTTCGGGCGCAAAGCGATGAACTAGGTAATAGCCAATGAAGGCAAGAGCTGCACTGATAAGAAAAGCCGCTAACCAAAGAGGTAAAACTCCGCCTATTTCGTTTTTTAACCAATCCGTACGAGTTTCGGAAACAAAGTGAACCGCAATTTCAAAATAGGTGCCGATTAGCCCGGCAAGAATGCCAACCACCAAAGAAAGCGCCAAGACAGAAATAGGCGTTTTATCCTTTGAGAGAAATTGATTTACCGCATCCTTGGGTACTTTGGCGAGTAAGGATTGCTTAAATTTTTCTCTCTTGGTCATGAAAGTGGGGCTCCCGTTGAGTCGGCATATCGATAGGTGTAGTAAGAATTATACCGCTGAGAAATGCTAACTATAGCAATAAGAATGGAATATTGATTTTCAAATATGAGATGAAAGGACAGGTTGATATTCTGCGAGGATAATTACTGGATGAAAATCACAATATCAGCATAAGCTATGGGGTCATGACCTTGCATAATCACTGATTTGAACCATAGTTAAGAGGTAAGGCAATTTGAATCGACCCGCATGGAGGAAATGTCGCCTTACCTACAATTTGGATGGATTCAACCGTAAAATTGAAAGCCTCGTTTTTTATCAGGTCGCAACATAATGACCTCCTGATTCGCAAACTCACGATTGAGTAACGAGGGATAGGGCGCACTTAATGGTGCGCCTCTTGTCGTTTGGAGGGTGAGTTATTCTTCGAGATTGGAGATTTGTTTTAAAACACCTTCCAGTTGGTCCCAAGGCAGTAGTTGGTTGTCGATCACTTCTAAACGGCTCTCAAACCCTTCTAGAGACATCTCGTTGACCGACACAACGCCATTGCTAACATTGAAAGCAAAACAACCATTTGTGGTGTTTAACACCCCTTTAACCCGTTCAGCGGTGAGATCAGAGAGAACGGAAAACAGCTCGTCAAAATTGAAAACCACTTCTGCACCAAAAATCCATCCACAGCTAAAGTAACCTTGGCCTTTGTTCTCTTTACGCACATAGGTTTGATCGGGTGCTAAAGCGAACTGAGGCTCTAACTCTGCGTGTTCGTGGTGATGTGCAGCGACTTCGGTTGAGACCGAATGATCGCGACGCGGGGAATCTAATAGCTCGATAGGAAAGTTGCCCTGTTTTACTAACTGGCTGAACACTTTTGGTGGCGTTTGATCGGTTACCCAATCATTGAATGCATCAATATCGCTGACGTGACACTGATCGACTTTGTTACCGATGACGATGTCAGAAATCGCTAATTGATCAGTGAAGTTTTGATTTTGCAGGTACTTCTCATTGGTTAGATTTCTAGGGTCGACCAGACCAATCGTCGCTCTTAAATCGATATATTCTGAGAACTGGCTAGAGGTTAGCGTTGCTAATACTTTATGTGCGTGCCCTAAGCCTGTAGGTTCAGCAATCAATCTGTCTGGTTTTGTTCTTAAAAGCGCAGTAATCGCGACCGACATAGGAACACCCGCCGCGCAGCACATGCAGCCGCCAGGTACTTCTTTAATTAGAGCACCTTGATCGGTCAACATAGCACCATCGATGCCAATTTCGCCAAACTCATTAACGAGCACTGCCCAGCGTTCGCCTTCAGGTTTTTCTTTAAGAAGATTAAGGATAGCGGTTGTTTTACCCGTGCCTAGGAAACCAGTGATGATATTAGTTGGAATGCTCATCAAAAATACTCTCTTGCTCTTTTTGTTACACTATAACAATAGGTCACAAAAAAGGGCAGTATAATCACTGCCCTTAGTCAAATTAGCGTTTGTTTTTAAGATACCGCTTGCGACGTTCTTCTTTCTTCTTCGCTTTCTCTTCTGCTTTTCGCGCTGCTTCTAGTTCAACTTCGATAAGCTCTTGAGTGATCATCTCAGGTAGCTCAAGCGTGATTTGTCCAAGTGTTCCGTTACGTAACTCGTGGAGTAGAATCTCCGAACATTTATGTAAGTCTACTCGACCACCTGAACGCAGTGCTCCTCGTCTGCGACCAATCTCTTCCATTAGCTCGATATCGCTTTCAGGAAGCTCTTCAATTTCATAACGTGCTTGCAAGCGTTGTGGGTAAGCTTTCGCTAAGTACTCTACTGTATAGAAAGCGACTTCATCATATTCCATCGCGGTATCTTTTACCGCGCCAGTGGCAGCAAGGCGGAATCCACTGTGCGGGTTTTCAACTTTCGGCCACAGTATTCCCGGTGTGTCAGAAAGCACGATACCATTTTGCAAGTTAATGCGTTGCTGACGACGCGTTACCGCTGGTTGGTTACCAGTGACAGCAATAGTACGACCAGCCAGTGAGTTGATAATGGTCGATTTACCCACATTCGGGATACCCATGATCATGGTGCGAATGTTTTTACCAATCTCTTCACGATGCGGCGCAAGCTTGCGAACTAACTCCATGATCTTCTGCACTTCTTGTGGCTGAGAGGTGGTAATCGCAATTGCCTTTACGTTGTGTTCTTTCTCAAAATGGTCAATCCAAAGTTGAGTCAATTCAGGATCGGCAAGATCGCGTTTATTAAGCACTTTTACAACCGGCTTATCACCCTTTAACTCAGCAATCATAGGGTTTTCGCTACTAAAAGGGATACGAGCGTCAAGCACCTCGATAATCACATCGATTTGAGGGATCGCTTCAGCAATCTCTTTTTGAGCCTTGTGCATATGGCCCGGAAACCATTGAATTGTATTGTTAACCATTTGAATACCTTGGTTTTAAATCTTTTAAATTGGTTTGTGGGGTACAACATGGGGTACAAAAATATTTATTTTATACACAGACTATGAGTCAGCACAGTTGTGGGGACCACTAAACACAAAATTCATAATTGAGATGATCTTAACACTTTATTGGATGCGGTGTAATTAATAGGAGATTAATCGTCAATGAAAATCATAGTTATGATGCTTGATTGATATTGATTTGAGCAATATTGGCTACTGAACAGTCGTACAATCGCCAAAATCTTAAAAATCATAGTCCTATAGTGTTTGTTACGTTACTTTTGCGTTCTACTTACGGGTGGCTGAAAAGGGCGAAAGTACTAAATGAGCAAATTACTAAAGGTAAAGAAATACTTAACAATTGAAGAGGCAGCCGTAACTCTGTCAAATTCGTTAGAAGAACCTGTAAAGGTCTCAGATATCTATGATTTGGCACTAGAGAATGAGATAACTATTTCGATTCGACTCGCAAACAAAGCATTCGCAGTTGGTGGTCGGTACGTCAATCTGGAAGGGCACGAGACAGGCAAGTTTAAGGCTGATACTGATTTACTGACGGGTGAATCACTAGATGTCGCGTATTCTGTTTCTGCGAGCGATGCGCTTTTGGTTGAAGAAGGGAAGTGGCTAGTCTTTGACGACGAGATTATTGCTATCGATGGGGTATGGGACTTAACAATGATTGGCGTAGAGCGACAGATAGTTCATGGGTTATATCAAAATGAAGTTGGAGGAGCGTTACCCAAGCCATCAGGGTCTAGAAGTTTTTTAGTCGAGCGTGGAGACGTTATCTATAAGCTCAAAACGAGTTTGCCTCTCCAACTAAATGAAGCCAACAGTTCTGCGTTGCAAATAAGACTGACCGATCTGCTCGAATCTAAGGGACTTACCTACAGTAACATTCTTGATAATCCGTATGCATTGGATAATTTAAGTGATGATGAGTTGGAAGAGTATTCACAGCTTACTTTGGCTCTATCTGATGACGACCTCGAAGAATCAGAAGAGATAAAACTGTCTGAACAGCTAATCGGATCTGATGAACACCTTATTCTTGACGACTTTAGTTACCAGTTCGTCATTCGAACAAATGAACTCACCCGTTTTGTTCAGTCTTTAGACGATGATATGCCGCAATCAACCCAAACAGATAAACCTTTGGGTTCAAGAGAGAGAAACACCCTCCTTACCTTGATTGGAGTGTTGTCAGAAGAGGCGGGTATAGAGTTGTCTGTGCGGGGAATTACTACTTCAATCCAATACATGATGGATAAAAAAGGTATCGCAATGTCTGGTGAAACTATTCGAAAGGTAATCAGACAGGTAACAGATGTAATGGAAAGTAGGAGCAATTAGCAAAAACCTAATTAGGAATTTGGTTTTCCTAATTAGGCTTTCACTACACGTAAATTCAATAACCTTCTGGTCATCTTATAACAAACCAGAAGGTTTTTTTATGTCTAGTAAGATCATTCGTTTACCAGTAGTTATCCAGAAGACAGGCTTATCACGTAGTACCATTTATTTACGTATGTCTAAAGGAACGTTTCCTCAGTCTATATCGCTAGGTGAGCGCGCTATTGGATGGGTGGAAGAAGAGATAGAACAGTGGGTGCTGCAGCGCATTTTGGATAGCAAGAGTCCGGAGTGTTAACGAGTGAAAAAACGATTGAATCCCAAATTAGCCAAGATCCACCGTAGTTATACGGTGGAGGAGGTAGCGGAGTTGTATGGAGTTCACAAGCGAACAGTCCGAAACTGGATCAAGAGTGGTTTACCTGTCTACAACGAAGTTCGTCCGCTCCTAATTTTGGGGACTGACTTAAGGCTGTTTATTCGTAAGCATCGCGTTGGAAATAAGCGTCAATGTAAGAGTTCTGAGCTCTTTTGTTTGAAGTGCAGAGTACCACGAACACCAACTCCCGATTCGTTGAATTTCATGCAATTGCCGAGTGGTACAGGACGGGTATTTGCTATATGCAGTGAATGCGGTTCAAAGGTTAATAAGTTCTTTAGTTGGAGGCGTTTGGAGACCGTTCGTAGTGAGTTGCTGGTGGAAAGTACCGTTAGCACAAAAACACATAAGTATGAGGGGATGTCCTCTCCTGAATTGTATCTAACTTAGAGAACTCAAGACAATGAAGAAAAACAACGCACATAACGTTCGTGCAATCCGTAGCTATTGCGAGTTTCTGAAAGAAGCGAAACGCCAAAGTGAGGCGTCAGTTGATGGCGTGACTAAGGCAATAAACCGATTTGAGGAGTACACCAAATATAAAGATTTTAAGCAGTTTCATCGTCAGCAAGCAGTTGGCTTTAAAAAGTACCTGATGGAGCACAAGAGCGTGTTTACGGACAAACCATTGAGTAAGGCTACGGTGCATACAGCCTTGCGCCACCTGAAGACGTTTTTTCAGTGGTTAGCATTACAAAACGGTTATCGCTCACGAATAACCTATAGTGACACGGAGTATTTTAATCTGTCTGAAAAAGACGCCCGCATTGCTAACGCGCGTCGGAAAAAGCCCGTGCCAACAGTTGAACAGGTTACTCTAGTTCTAGAGGCTATGCCGTGTATGACTCACATTGAAATGAGAGATAGAGCGCTGGTCGCTTTTACATTGTTGACCGGAGCGCGGGATAGTGCAGTGGCTTCATTAAAGCTCAAGCATATTTGTCTTGCTGAGCAAAGCTTGTATCAGGATGCCAGAGAGGTGAAAACCAAGTTCAGCAAAACATTTACGACTTACTTTTTCCCAGTAGGAGAACTGCCGCTACAAATCTTTACGGAATGGGTTAGCTATCTGGAGCATGAATTATCATTTGGGGAAGAAGACCCGTTGTTTCCTAAAACTAAGGTGAAGAACAGTCGAAGCCATAAGTTTGAGACTATGGGATTAACCAAAGATCATTGGACAACAGCAGGACCTATTCGTCGAATCTTCAAGCAAGCATTTAAGTTGGCTGGGCTGCCGTACTACAACCCCCATAGTTTTCGCAAAACACTCGTGAGGTTGGGAGAAAAACTATGTAGCAACCCTGAAGAGTTTAAAGCGTGGAGTCAAAATCTGGGGCATGAAGGAGTTTTAACTACTTTCTATAGCTACGGTGACGTCGCTGACCATCGACAAGCGGAACTGTTAAAGAAACTATCCAAATCAAGTACAGATACGCCTTCAGATATGAAGGAGCAGTTTGAGCAATTTATGGCGTTTCAAAAAATGATGTCAAAACAGTAGTGCGTCACTTTTACAAACCGAGCTGGCTGGTATCAACAAATATTCGTATGTTGATACCAGTCTGACAAATTATATTTTGGTATCATAAATATAGGGTGTTTCCTTTATGATGCTAAATCTATATGATGCCCCTTTATTTGATACCAATACATAGCTTAGAGCGACCAATGCGTATATTTTCTTACTGTCGTGTATCGACAACCGAACAAACAACCGAGAACCAAATATTAGCCATTCGTCAGAAAGGGTACGAAGTCAGTGATTCGAGAGTCATTAGTGAAACTGTCTCAGGTTCAGTTGAAGCTATGAAGCGTGAAAAATTTAAGATGCTGGTCAGTCACCAAATGGAAGAAGGGGACATGCTGGTGGTGTTAAAGCTTGATCGTTTAGGTAGAGATAATATTGACGTTCAAAACACTATTAATCTACTGACGGATAAAGGTATTAAGGTGGTCTGTCTAGACTTACCTGTAGCAGATCTTTCAAGTGCTGAAGGGAAGTTAATGCTACAAATGTTCTCTGCTTTTGCTGAGTTTGAGAGAAATCGTATCAGGGAGCGAACCAAAGAAGGAATTGAGCGAGCCAAAGCGCAAGGGAAAAAGCTAGGTCGCCCTGCCGCTCACCAAACAACACAATTGGTGCTAGACAAAAAAGCTGAAGGCTTGTCACAGTCAAAAGTTGCGTCAGCGTTAAACCTTGGTATCGCCACAGTAAAAAGGCATTGGAATAAGTCTTTGTAAGTCTCAGTGATAGTAGAAAACTCAGTTTTACGAAACATCATTACAGACCAAATAGTCAATTCTTTGTATAATCAGCACAATTTTTCATATTCAATGTGCTGATTATAATGACCAACAATAACTTCTCTTCAACAGCCGCATTCCTTTGGTCGGTGGCTGACCTCCTACGTGGTGACTTCAAACAATCTCAATACGGTCGTATCATCCTTCCGTTCACGCTACTAAGACGCCTAGAGTGTGTACTAGAAGAAACCAAACCAGAAGTGATTGCTAAGTTTGAAGCTGTAAAAGCAATGCCAGTAGAAGCGCAAGAAAAACTCCTAACACACACGGCAAAGCTAAGCTTCTACAACACCTCTAAGATGGACTTAAACCGCCTTGGAGAAACAGGTGTCGCAAGCAACCTAGAGAGTTACATTCAGTCATTCAGCCCTAATGCTCGTGAGATCTTCGAGCACTTCGATTTTTTCAATACCATCGATAAGCTTGAAGAAGCGGATCTGCTTTACAAAGTAGCTAAACGCTTTGCAACCACAGACCTACACCCAAACACCATCAGCAACTACGGCATGGGCTTAGTGTTTGAAGAGTTAATCAGACGCTTTGCAGAAAGCTCAAACGAAACAGCGGGTGAACACTTTACCCCAAGAGACATCGTTCGCCTGACCACATCACTGGTATTCAGCGATGATGATGAAGTGCTAACCCAATCAGGCTTAGTGCGCTCTATCTATGACCCAACAGCAGGTACAGGTGGCTTCCTATCTTCTGGTATGGAGTATGTGCACGAACTAAACGAAAAGGCATCACTGTCGGCATTTGGTCAAGAGCTTAACCCTGAGTCTTACGCTATCTGTAAAGCGGATATGCTTATCAAAGGGCAGAAAGTCGATAACATCAAGCTAGGTAACACCCTATCGAACGACCAACTGCGCACCGAGAAGTTTGATTACATGCTGTCTAACCCGCCATTCGGTGTGGATTGGAAGAAGATTCAAAAGCACATCAACGATGAACACAAAGAGAAAGGCTTTGAGGGACGCTTTGGTGCGGGTCTACCTCGTGTATCTGATGGCTCACTGCTGTTCTTGATGCACCTTGTTAGCAAAATGCGTCCACAGCATGAGGGGGGCTCTCGTATTGGTATCATCCTTAACGGCTCGCCACTGTTTACAGGTGGTGCAGGTAGTGGTGAGAGTGAGATTCGTCGCTACATCCTAGAGAACGATTTACTTGAAGCGATTGTCGCTCTACCTACCGATATGTTCTACAACACGGGTATCGCTACCTATGTATGGATTCTATCAAGCCATAAACCAGAGCACCGTAAAGGTAAGGTTCAGCTAATTAACGCATCAAAAGAGCGTGCTAAAGCTGGTGGTCGAGGTCGCAGCGGCGGCGCAGAAGTTGAGGGTAATGACGAGCACGTATTCTACTCAGCAATGCGTAAGTCACTTGGTAGTAAGCGTAAAGAGCTAACCGAAGAGAGCATCGAGACTATCGTAAAAACCTACGGTCAATTTGCTGAGAACGGCTTTAGTAAGCTATTTGACTACAAAGAGTTTGGCTACCGCAGAATCACGGTTGAACGTCCACTGCAACTGGCTATCTATCCAAAAGATGAAACTCGCCTAGAAGCCCTACAAGCCGATAAAGCATGGGCGAAGCTAGATGAAGCACTACAACAAACGATTCTTGATGCTCTAGCGTCCTTTGACGAAGAGAAGATTTTATCTCGTGACATCTTCAATAACACCCTAAAAGCTAAGTTAGCACCAGCAAAACTAAGTGCTGCACAGCTAAAACTTATCGTGAAGCACCTTGGCGAGCACGATGATGCAGCGGAAGTATGTAAGACCAAGGGCAAGGTAGAAGCCAACCCAGATCTGCGTGATAACGAGAACGTACCGCTAACAGAAGCCGTTGAAGATTACTTTGCTCGTGAAGTATTGCCACACGTTCCAGACGCTTGGATTGATGAAAGCAAGACCGATGAAAAAGATGGTGAAGTGGGCATTGTTGGCTATGAGATTCCATTTAACCGCCACTTCTATGTGTATGAGCCACCAAGAGCGTTAGAAGCGATAGATGCGGATTTGGATGCGGTATCAGCTGATATTATGAAGTTGCTTCAAGAGGTGCATTCCTAATGACTGGTCGTTATAAGGCATATCCTGAATATAAATCTGTTGATGCAAACACAATTATCCCCTTGGATTGGAATTATTGCCAAGCTAAACGTTATCTTACTGTGCAATCAGGAGACATGCTCCCGGCTACTAGAGTTAGAGATTCAGGTACTCCTGTTGTCGGAGGGAATGGGTACAGAGGATTTACAGATTCGGCAAACACGAAAGCCAATACAATTGTTATAGGTCGTGTTGGAGCTAAATGCGGTTGTGTTCATACTATAAAAGAAGACTTTTGGGCTAGTGAGCATGCATTTAAAGTTATTTCTAGAAAGCAATATAATATGAGCTTTATGGCGTACTTGCTTGAAAGCCTAAATCTTAACCAATATGCCATTACAACAGCTCAACCTTTGTTGAATACTGAAATAGTCACTTCTAAATACATATCACTTCCGAATGATCTGATGGAGCAACAAAAAATTGCCAACTTCCTCGATCACGAAACAGCCAAGATCTACACCTTAATCACCAAACAAGAAAAGCTGATTGAGCTGTTAAAAGAAAAACGCCAAGCGGTGATTTCTCATGCTGTAACCAAAGGGCTTAATCCGCAAGCACCAATGAGAGATTCTGGTGTGGAATGGTTGGGTGAAGTACCTGAGCATTGGACTATATCTCCATCAAAAAGGTTATTTCCTGAGTCAAAAAACAGAGCACCAACCAGCGATATGCAGTTATCAGCAACCCAAGATTACGGTGTTATTTCCCAAAAGAAATTTATGCAATTAGCTGGAAGAAAAGTCGTGCAGTTAAATAGCAATCAGGAGCTGAGAAAAAAAGTACACGTTGGCGACTTCGTTATAAGTATGAGAAGTTTTCAGGGTGGTCTTGAGCGTGCTTGGGACGAAGGAGGAATTAGATCCTCTTACGTAGTACTAAAACCTAGTGAAACTGTTAATAAAGATTATTTTCAATATTTATTTAAATCTGTTAGGTATATTCAAGCAATTCAATCGACTGCTAATTTCATTCGTGATGGGCAAGACATGAACTATCAAAATTTTGTCTCAATTGATTTACCACTCCCATCTCTTGAAGAGCAAGAGTATATAGCTTCATACCTTCGTGCTCACATTAATAAAATTGATTCTCTGGTAGAAAAAGCCCAAAAAGCTATATCGCTAATGCAAGAACGCAAAATAGCCCTTATCTCAGCGGCAGTTACAGGGAAGATTGACGTGCGTGATTGGGTAGCATCTGGTGAGGTAAGTAATGGGTGAATCTAGGAAAATAGGAGCTGTTTCTACGTTTGTAACTGAAATTGCCAAAATTAAGCCACGGAAGGGATATTCGTTGTTTTTTCGTGGACAAACAAAGGAAAGCTATCAACCGATTCCTTCTGTCTTTCGTAATACCGATCCGAAAGATAAAAACAGCGCTTTGTTCTCTGAAAGAGAGCACATTATGTTCGAGCAGTTGGTGGCATCTTGCCCAAATGATTTTCTGAGTTGTCAATCAGCTTTAGATCACCTAGTTAAAATGCAGCATTACGGGCTTCCGACAAGATTGCTTGATATCACGAGCAACCCCCTTGTGGCGCTCTACTTTGCTAGTAACTCCCACGCTGGTCGAGGGCAGAATAGTGCTGATGGTGAAGTCATTATTTACGAAATTAAAGATGAAGATATCAAGTTTCATGGTAGTGATACTGTATCTATTATTAGCAACTTAGCAAAAATGGATGAGCAATTTGTTTACCCTAATGCAAGCAAAGAACAGCGAACTAGTGAAGAGAGCAAGATGGTCGGTAAGCTATTACATTCCATTTATGCTGAGAAGCCGTACTTCAAAGATGTAATTGTTCCTGAACACATATCTTCGATACAGGCAGTAAAACCCAAACTAGATAACCCGCGAGTCATTCGTCAAAGTGGAGCATTTTTGATATTTGGAATGGGTGACAACAAGGTAACACCTTCACAGAAAATATATAGATTGTACAAAAACTTGGACGTCAGCTCTAACTACTTCACTCATACAGAAGATCGTGGGTATGTTCTGAAAATTAATGCCGAAGAGAAAGCCAAGATAATTCAAAGCCTTGATGGACTGGGCATCTCAAAAGCAACTTTATTCCCAGAGATTGATGAAGTAGCTCAACACATTAAAGCTCAGACGGTTGACTACCTAAAGGACTAAACAATGTCAGATGCAGCGAAAGAAAGAATATTTCAAAACGACATCCTTGACCAAATGCAGTCTCACGGTTGGCTGGTGGGTGAGTCAAGCAAGTACAATAAGCAGCGAGCTCTATATACAGAAGATGTCATTATCTTTGCTAAGCAGTCACAACCTGAGCATTGGGATAAGCTAGCCAAGCACTACCCAGAGACAGACCGAAACCCAACCGCTACAGCTGACGCACTACTAAAATCACTAGAGCGAGAGCTAAAAAGCAAAGGTACGCTTTGGGTTCTACGCAATCAAATTAAAGATCGTGGTGCAAAGTTTAGCCTGTGTAGTTTTAAGCCAGACCATGACCTAAACCCAGATGCTACCGCTCGCTATGAGAAAAACATCCTGCGTGTTGTTCCTGAGCTAGTGTATTCGCCTAATGGTTATGATGGTCGCCTAGACCTAACGCTGTTTGTAAATGGTATTCCCGTTGCCACCTGTGAACTGAAGTCTGAATTTAAGCAGTCGATTGATAATGCCAAGGTTCAGTACATGAAAGACAGGCAACCAAAAGACCCTGCAACCAACAAGCCAGAACCACTATTAACCTTTAAGCGTGGTGCATTGGTACACTTTGCGGTGAGCCAATACAATGTAGCAATGACCACTCGCCTAAATGGCAAAAGCACGTTCTTCCTACCGTTTGACCAAGGTACAGCTGATGGTGGTGCGGGTAATGAACAGCCAGAGAACGAAAGTGAATACGCTACCTCTTACCTTTGGAATGAGATCTTCCAGAAAGACAATCTATTACTGATTCTTGGTCGCTACATTCACCTCGAAGTGAAAGAAGAAGAGCAACTAGACGGCTCAATCAAAACCAAAGAAACCATGATCTTCCCTCGCTATCACCAGTGGGCGGTAGTATCAAAGCTACTGAACACAGTCGATATAGAGGGAACTGGTAATAAGTATCTAATTCAACACAGTGCTGGCTCAGGTAAATCTAACTCGATTGCATGGCTATCCCACCAACTCGCATCTAAGCATTACTACACAGACCACCCAGAGCTAAGTAAGCAAACGGGCGATAAGGTATTTGACTCGGTGATTGTTATCACTGACCGAACGGTACTCGATAGCCAACTGCAAGACACCATCTATCAGTTCGACCATAACGAGGGCATGATTGCTCGTGTAAATAGAGAAGAAGCACAAGGCAGCAAGTCTAGCCAACTAGCAGGAGAGCTAAAGGCAAGTACCTCGATCATCATCGTGACCATTCAAACGTTCCCTCATGTGCTTGAAGCCATCCGTAAAGACTCAACACTTGCGGGGCGTAGCTATGCGGTTATTGCCGATGAAGCGCACTCAAGCCAAACAGGTACAACCGCTCGTAAGCTGCGTGAAGTGTTAATGGCTGAGCAATTAGAGGGCGATGAAGAACTTGATAGTGAAGATATGCTGCGCTTGTCTCTTGAAGCTCGTAAAGGCTCAAACAAGATCAGCTACTTTGCATTCACAGCAACACCAAAAGGCAAAACACTAGAGCTATTTGGTCGCCCTGAAGATCCAGACGCACCACTAAGTGATGACAACAAGCCATTGCCTTTCCATGTCTACTCAATGCGCCAAGCGATTGAGGAGGGTTTCATTCTTGATGTTCTACAAAACTACACCAGTTATCGAGTTGCCTACCAATTAGCACACGATAACCCAGCCTCAGACCAAGAGGTAGACAGTAAGAAAGCTGCAACCAAGATGGCTAAGTGGGTTCGTTTGCACCCGCACAATATCGCTCAGAAAGTAGAAACCATCATCGAACACTTCAATAGCAAGATTAAACATTTGTTAGGTGGTGAAGCGAAAGCAATGGTTGTTACGAGTAGCCGTTTAGAAGCAGTGCGTTACAAGCTTGCTTTCGAAAAATATGTCGAGAGCAAAGGCTATGAGAACGTAAATGCAATGGTGGCGTTCTCTGGTGAGGTCAATGATCCAGACTTACCCGAAGAGCAGTTTACTGAAAAGACCATGAATCCTAAGCTCAATGGTCGTGATATGCGTAAAGCGTTTGATACCGCTGACTATCAAGTCATGCTGGTGGCGAACAAGTTCCAGACGGGGTTTGATCAACCAAAGCTGGTGGCGATGTATGTCGATAAACCACTAAAAGGTGTTGAGTGTATTCAGACACTTTCACGATTAAACCGCACCTATAAGGGCAAAGATAAGACGTTTGTTCTCGACTTTGTGAATGACCCAGAAGAGATCTTGAATGAGTTTAAGGTCTACTTCCAAACCGCTGAACTGGCAGGTGTATCTGACCCAAACATTGTTTATGACTTAATGAACAAGCTTGCGGAAGCGGGTATTTATCAATGGTATGAGGTTGAGTCTTTCGTAGAAGCCTACAATAGTAAGCAAGCGAATCAAGCTAAACTCGCTAACCTATGTAAGCCAGCCGTAGACCGTTTCACGATTCGCTATAAAGAAGCAACACAAGTTCTTCAATCAACGCAAGCTGAGCTGTCAAAATCCAAGATTGAAAAGAACGACAAAGCAATTAAGTACTGCGAGAACCTAGTTAAGAACGCCAAAGAAGCACGAGACATTCTTGAGGTATTTAAGAAAGATCTAATCTCGTTCTACCGCTACTATGAGTTCACCTCACAAATCGTAGACTTCGATGACTTTGAGCTAGAGAAGCTAAGTGTATTCGCTAAGCATCTACACCCATTACTTCGCCTAAATGTTGTTGAAGATGATATAGACCTATCAGATGTTGTAATGACTCACTACCGCCTACACGAACAGCGTGAAGCAGACTTGCAACTAGGCTACAAAGTCGGTGAAGACCAGAAACATTACCTTGCTCCAACTAAAGAGGGTTCAGGCGCAACACCTAAAGACCCAAAAACGGAGTTTCTCAACGAGATCATTCAACGAATGAACGATTTGTTCATTGAGGATGGATTAACTGAAAATGATATGCTGAGTTATGCAAACACATTGTTTGGCAAAGTCCAAGATGATGAAATTGCAGTTGACCAAGCAAAGAACAACTCTAAAGAACAAGCGATGTTAGGACGTTTCCCTGAAATCGTACAAACCGCCATAATAGAGAGTATGGACACTCACAATGCAATGGCAATGAAAGCACTGTCTGACGATACGGTCAGAGACGGGCTAGCCAGTATTGTGTTCGATATGATGATGCGTGGTTTAGGTAAGTCGGTAAACACTTAATAACTAGGAATGGCACCTGTTGTAGGTGCCATTTTCTTTTTTAGTGAACTAGTTAGGGTTGTTCACAATATCGAGACTTAGCCTCTTGAATGTAATCACTCCACCATTCCATAATCTCTTTTCTTTGCTCAAAGAAATCAGTGCGATTGTAGCTTGCTCTGGTTTCGTTTTGATCGGTGTGAGATAAACAGGCTTCAATATGTAGGGTATCAAAACCTTCCTCATGCAAAGCAGTAGAGGCAATCGAGCGTAAACCATGAGCAACAAGCTCACCCTTGAAACCTAGGCTTCGTTTAAGGGCCGCATTCGCTGTATAAACGCTTACATGGCTCTTAGGGGCGCGCTCACTTGGGAACACGTATTCATGCCCTTCACTCTGCAATCTCATCTGCGATAAAATCTCAATTGCTGCCTCTGTTAGTGGCACTCTATGTTCTTTCCTACGCTTCATTTCTGCTGGTGGAATAGTCCAGCACTTTTGGTTCAGGTCGATGTCATTCCAACGTGCCCGAGCGGCTTCTTTCGGTCGAGTCATTGTGTGAAGCTGCCAAAGAATCAACAATTTAGTCTTGTGGCGAATGTTGGCGTTATCTCGTAGTTGTTTTAACAACCTATTCAGTAACTCAGGTCTTATCGTAGGCATGTGCTCTACTTCATGCTTTTCAAACGCGTTAATCATGCGAGTCAGTGGGTTCGCGATGATAATACCGCTATCAACACCATACTCCATAATTTGGTTAAGAGATTGGCAAATTCGCTTAATAGTCGATAGCTTTTGGTCGTTCTCAAGTGGGCGTAAAGCCTGCACTGCACTTAAGCGAGTGATGGAAGCAATTGGCGTTCGACCAATGTGGGGAAAGGCGTATAGTTCTAATGTTCTCCATATACGTTCGGCATGATTAGCACTCACCGTTTTCTTCTTTCTGCTGAACCACTGTTCAGCTACTGCAAAAAAGGTATTGGCTTCTTGGTGAATGGCTTTCTGCTTAAGTTGTTCTAGGTGGTCTTTGGGGTCAACTCCATTGGCGATGAGGTTACGGTGTTCTTGAGCAACTTTTCTCGCATCAGCCAATTTTAGTGCTGGGTATGAGCCAAGAGATAGTTTCTTTACCTTCTTAGTTACGGGGGCGCTATATCTGAATTGCCATGACTTTGTGCCATTTGGTCGAATACGAATGTTGAGCCCGTTCCCATCAGCGAGGATGTATTCCTTATCTCTAACTTCTGCTTTTTTGATCTCTTTGTCGGATAGTCTGACGGTTAATTTTGGCATGCGAACCCCTCAGTAAAATTTGCGAGGAGTATACAGGAGTTTGGTTGCATGGGGTACATTGTGGGGTACAAAAAACTCCGGAAGCAAGGAGTTTGCTTAGGACGTAATAAAATCACATATTAATTATAAGTCGTTGAATTTAATTGGTAAGTTAGAATTTGCGGGATGTTGTTGGAAGTTAATGCTTAGGTCCCGGAAACCATTGGATAGACATAGAACTAACCTTGAAATTCAAACTTGGCACAATTGTAAGGGGAATTGAGGGAGAGTAAAGTATTCATATGGTCTGGATGAGCAGATTATTGAAATATCAATGCCAATCATCAAACAGAAAGACCGTTCCAATGATAGCTTGATAGCCAAAGCACTACTGGAAATGTTCAATCACTACTTTGATGTACCCGACTTCGCGATGCGAGATGAAGTGTTCTTTATTTGGGTTGAGCTTGTCGATACGGTGTTTATTGTTATCGCAGATGAAACACGGTGACATTACCGCCGAGTACGCGGACGAAGCGAGACGCGTTGCTAAGGCGTATTTAGGCACTTATCTTGATGTCTCACTTCCTTTGAAGAAAGCGTAGTAAATAGGACTTACACTCGTTATCTCGAGTGTCTTGCCCCGTGAAATAGTTTTACACGCAGAGCTGAAAACCATTGCGGCCATTGTTTTTCGCCTCGTATAGCGCTTGATCCGCTTGCTGGAACCAGCGTGTTAGTTGATTATACGAGGTTAACTGACCTGATGTTGCACCCACGCTAATCGTAAGTACGTTACTTGTAGAAGAATACTCGTGTTTTAACTTTATTTCTCTAACCTGAAAGACAAGTTGTTCTAAATAGTCGTTGATCTCAAGTGGGTGATCCCCTGCAATCAGGATACAAAACTCTTCGCCACCGTATCTTGAAACGAGCTTCTCATAAGGTGTTTCAACAGCTTGGAGGGCTTTGGCTACCTTGCGCAAAGCAGCATCACCTTCTAGATGCCCATAGTTGTCATTGAATAGCTTGAAATGGTCAACGTCAATTAATACCACAGCAATGTATTTATATTTGAGGTTTTCAATCAAATTATGAGCGGTTTCAAACAAGGACCTTCTATTGGCTATTTGAGTGAGTGCGTCAATCGTTGACTGCTCTTTTAAGATTGCGCGCTTATCTTCGAGTTCCGTAATTAAATCATTGATTTGGCGAGCGAAGCTACGCATCTCTTTCGAAATAAAAGTATCCTCACTTGGTAGGCGATCTCCTGATTTTTGGAATTGCTTTAGGTACTGCTGCGCGGCCTTTAACGGCTTGATTAGATTAGTAACGACATGCAGGTTCACCATAAAGGTGATTAGAGCAAACAAAGATAAGGCGGCAATTTCGGCTGTAGGAAGGAATTCAGGCAAAGTTTCATTGTGAGAGACGTTAATTGCAATTTTAACTTCATCGTCAATCAGAGCATTTCGGTATAGAACCGTATTGTTTAGACCGACATCTGCTACGGATCCTTTAGCAGGGTATATGCTAATACCTACCCCTGTGGATGCCTCAATATCTTTAATGAACTGTTCTCTAATTTTTCGAATAAATAGCAAATAGCCATGTTGGCATTGTTGACCGGAGCTTAGACAAATTCGAGAGGAGGCAGCCATAAATACTGAGCCATCAAAAGTTGCATAATCTAGGAATGATTCGATGGTATTTTGTGACGCGTCAAATGCACGTGATAAAACCTTATTCACTACCTCGTGATCTTCGAGCGCAAGAAATTCCATATCCACAACACTTTCACCATTGTATGCACCACTCCAAACCGTGTTTCCTTGTGGATCGAATATTACGATGGCATCGATATGTTTCGAGGAGAAGGCGTGAGAGCCTATACTATCGGCTATAAATAGTGGGTCTGGATTGTCTACATATCGGGCCATTGACGTCCACGCCGCATAGTCCTCAACGGAAGCACGAATCTCTAACTCTTCCATTCTAAGCACGGTATTTACGCGTTCTAGTTCAAACTGTTGTCTGCCTTTAGATTGCTCTAGTGCTTGGCCGTAACTCCAAAAGATTTTGAACGACAGGTAGAAAAACAGAAACAGCACGGCCGCGATCATTGACACAAAGATGGTGATCTGGCGAATGCTTAAATGTTTAAAGTTATATAACAATGATGACTCACCTGTGTTTCTGATGATGTTTTCTTATTTGCTCTAATGCGTAAGTTAAGTGTAGAGGGGTTACTGGAAAGCAAAAAATAAATCGATTAGAAATATCTATTTATCGGCGCTTCGTAGCAAAATACTACTGACCACCGAGCGTGTGTGGAATGGGGTGGTGACGAAACCTACAAATTAACACTATTCTCTTTTAAAGTGAGTTAATTATCAATAGTGAGTTTGGTCTTATATGAAAGCTGAACAACACCAATTGTCGTAATGTTAGGTACGAGTTGGATAAGTATTCTCTGACTGGATAGGTCTTATATATTGATACGAAACTAGATCTAGGTTTCTGTACTTTTACTTGCGCTAAAATGTCCAATTGAACTAGTGAATTACTTCAAAATTTTAAAATTGAGTTAAATTAATATTTTGTCATAATTTGATTATTTGTTTATATTCGCGAGCAACATAATTAATACAAAAGTACTAGATTGATGACAGCCCAACTCTCTACCGCACGTGAAACGCTACTAGAAAATCATGATCAACTAGTCTCTACGACTGATCTAAAAGGTGTAATTACGTATAGTAATGAAGCCTTCTCTCGAGTCGCTGAATACTCTCAACAAGAATTGTTAGGTCAACACCACAATATCGTTAGACACGGCGACATGCCGAAAGCAGCCTTCGCGGATATGTGGCGAAACCTAAAGCAAGGAAAGGCGTGGCGTGGGATAGTAAAAAATCGCACTAAGTCAAATGGTTACTATTGGGTTGATGCCTATGTCACTCCCATCTATCAAGATAATGAAATGGTGGGTTATCAGTCGGTACGTGTAAAGCCAAAGCGCGAGTGGGTCAATATCGCAGATAAGGCTTACAAGGGGCTTTTGAAAGCTGAAAAGTCGGGCAGAGCATGGTCACTTAAGATCAGTGACACGGTTCGTTATGCGGTGCTTCTTGGTGCTCTGGGTGCGCCTTTGGCCTCAAGCATGATGGGCTTGCAGGGAGTGCCGAGCTTTCTACTGAGTCTGGCGCCAGTCGCGGTGATTGTAGCACTGTTTAGACAAGAGCTGATTGATACGCCAAAACAACTGAGTAAGCTCCAAACTGAATATGACAGCGTTAGCCGTTTAGTCTTTTCGGGAAGCAAAAAATTCTCCGTCGCTGATTTCCACCTCAAGCTGTCGTCAGCGCGAATCCGAACCGTACTTGGGCGAATGAGTGATTCGGCTATGCCACTTCAAGATCTTGCCGACAATCTAAGTGCGACTTCCTATCAAGTGACAGAAGCACTCGACCAACAGACCAAGGATATTCTGCAAGTGCGAGAAGCGACAGAGGAAGTAGAGCTCACAGCGAATGAAGTATCCTCGAGCACACAAGATGCTCATCAGATAGTTGATGTGACGTTGAAAACCTGTGCCGGTGCAAAAGAGAGCATCAATCAAACGCATCACAACCTAACTAACTTAAGTGTACAGGCAGAAAAGGCGACACAGACGACGTATCAGTTGAGTGAACAAGCTCAAAAAGTCAGTAAGATGATGGAAGAAATCGGTGGTATCGCTGAGCAAACCAACCTGTTGGCCCTTAATGCAGCTATTGAAGCGGCGCGAGCGGGTGAACAAGGCCGAGGCTTTGCTGTGGTTGCGGATGAAGTTCGCGCACTCTCGGGGCGCACATCCAATGCGACCGTTCAAATTAAAGACAGCATTGATGCCATGTTGGGCACTATTGAAAGTTGGCAAAAAGATATCTTAGCCAACCAAGAGCAAACCAACGCGTGTAGCGATGTGGCGAGTGTCAGTGCTGAGAAGTTGTCTGAGGTGGAAGAGCTTATGACGTCGATGAATCATTTAATGCAGTCGGTCGAAAGCTCAGCAAATAAGCAGCGTGAACTGTCGAGTGAAGTGAATTTGCATATTCAATCTATCGCCTCAACCTCAGAGCAAAATCTAGCGGCAACTCGCGCTGTAAAAGAACACTCTAATGAGCTGAAAGAGCAGGTGGATGAGTTCCATCAGTTGGCTAAACGCTTTGAAGATAAATTATAACTCGCTCTGATTGAAATCGCCCTCTAACCTAGTGGGGGCGATATTTTTTGCTTCACAGAAAGAACTTTCCCTACCTATACTTATCCAAGTAGTTGAATTATTAATACTAATTAATACTATAGTTAGTAGATAAATTAGGATGACCAAGGAAGGAAGAGCATATGAAGATGCTGTCTCGCTTAGTGCTTAGTGGATTGATTGCCGCGAGTACAAGCTTTGGGGCTTACGCCGACGTTATAGAAACGACGACTCTGGTTGGATTTGGCAAAGCGAAATACCCAGAAAATTTCGCTCACTTCGATTACGTCAACCCAGATGCGCCCAAATACGGCAAAGTGACATATGGTCAAATGGGGACTTACGACAATTTCAATCGATACGCGTCGCGCGGAGTTGCTGCCGCGGGAAGTGGTCAGCTTTACGATACGCTTATGTATTCCCCAAGCGATGAGATTAACACCTATTATCCGCTGATTGCCAGTAAGGCGCGATACTCAGACGATTATATGTGGTTAGAGCTCGACATTAATCCTAAGGCACGATTTCAAGATGGCGAGCCTATTACGGCCCATGATGTTGCTTTTACCTTCCAGAAGTTTATGACCGAGGGTGTACCTCAATATCGCTCTTACTACAAAGCCATTAAATCTGTCACCGCCAAGTCTGACCTCGTCGTTCGTATAGAGATGTCTGAACCAGACAGAGAGAAACTGTTTAGCTTCGCTCAGTCTACTCGTGTACTACCTAAGCACTTCTGGCAAGACAAAAAATTTTCTGAACCTCTCAATGAGCCACCAGTTGGCAGCAGCGCTTATAAGGTCACCGACTACAAGCCAGGGCAGAGCGTGACCTATACATTAGACAAAGACTATTGGGCCAAAGACCTTCCGGTGAATGTGGGTCGTAATAACTTTGAACAGATTCAATACGACTACTACCGCGATGACACTGTTATGCTTGAGGCTTTTAAAGCGGGTGAGTTTGATATCCGTATTGAGAGCGAACCGAAATTCTGGGAGAACTCTTACACAGGCTCGAACTTTGATAAAGGATACATCAAAAAAGAAGTGATCCCACATTCGCAGCCTCAGCAAGCTAATGGTTTTGTGTTCAATATTCAAACCGAGGTATTTAAAGATCCTAAAGTACGAGAAGCCATTACTTACGCACTCGATTTTGAATGGATGAATAAAAACCTTTTCTACAACGAAAACAGCCGTACACGCAGCTATTTCCAGAATACTGACTATGCGTCAGTAGGTTTGCCTTCAGACGCTGAAAAAGCGGTATTGGAGCCGATAAAGGATAAGATCCCTTCACGTGTATTTACCGAAGAGTACCAACCACCTAAAACAGATGGCTCGGGTCGCATTCGTAGCCAAATGCGCACAGCGTTTAAGCTGTTTAAAGAGGCTGGATGGGAGCTGAAAAACAAAGTGATGACCAACACCAAAACCGGTGAAGCGATGAGCTTTGAACTACTTATCTTCAATCCAAATGTGGAAACTTACGCGATCCCGTTTCAGAAGAATCTTAAGTTAATGGGGGTAGATATGAAGCTTCGCACGGTGGATCGTACCCAATACATCAAGCGCCTACGTGATCGCGATTTTGATATGGTTTCATCGCGCTTCTTTGCCAACGCTTATCCTAGCTCTAGCTTAATGATTGTTTGGAACTCTAAGTTCATTGACTCGACCTACAACATCGCGGGCGTAATTGATCCAGCAGTTGATTATCTGACTCAAGAGATTGCCGATAATCAGCAGAACCCAGATAAGTTATTCGCGTTAGGGCGTGCGTTCGACAGGGTGCTTCAGTGGAACTTCTACATGGTTCCTCAGTGGCATTACAGCAACTACCGCGTCGCGACATGGGACAAGTTTGAGCGACCAGATATTCGACCAGAGTATGACTTAGGTGTCGATACTTGGTGGGTATCTAAAGAGAAAGCTGCCAAGCTTCCAGAAAAACGACGTTAATTGAGGCATTGATGGCTGCATATATTTTTCGACGACTGCTGTTAGTCATACCCACTTTGTGGGCGATTATCACCATTAACTTCTTCATTATTCAGGTGGCTCCGGGTGGGCCAGTTGAACAAGCCATTGCGCAAATGGAGGGGTTAGAGTCTGGTTTGATGAGCCGCTTCACTGGGGGAGGTAACTCAGCTGACACGGCTGTCGTGGAGGAGGCCTCTTCTACGGGCTATAAAGGCTCGCGAGGCTTAGACCCAGAAGTTGTCGAAGAAATTAAAAAGCAGTTCGGCTTTGATAAACCTATCCATGAACGCTATTTCGATATGTTGAAAAACTATGTGACTTTCAACTTCGGCGATAGCTTGTTCAAGGGCGGTAGCGTGATTGATCTAATTGTTGAGCGATTGCCTGTCTCTATCTCCCTTGGTTTATGGAGTACGTTGATCATCTATCTGATTTCAATTCCACTGGGGATTTTGAAAGCGATTCATCATGGTAGTCGATTTGATATTTGGTCTAGCGCAGTCGTCATCGTCGGATATGCGATTCCAGGCTTTTTGTTTGCCATCATCCTGATTATTGTGTTTGCCAGCGGTAACTATTTTAGTTGGTTCCCGCTGCGTGGTTTGGTCTCAAGTAATTTCGAACAGCTCAACTGGTATCAGCAAATCATCGATTACTTTTGGCATTTAGCCTTGCCGATCCTCGCCATGGTTATAGGCGGTTTTGCGACATTAAGTATGCTGACGAAAAACTCCTTCCTTGATGAGATCAACAAGCAATACGTGGTTACCGCGCGAGCAAAAGGACTTGATGAGCGAGACATTCTCTACAAGCACGTTTTCCGCAATGCGATGTTGATTATTATCGCAGGCTTTCCAGCTGCGTTTATCAGCATCTTCTTCACTGGCTCAATGTTGATTGAGGTGATGTTCTCTCTAGAAGGGATCGGTCTTCTCGGTTTTGAGTCAACCATACAGCGCGACTATCCAGTCGTGTTCAGCTCACTCTATATCATGACGCTTCTTGGCCTGATCTTGAGCATAATTTCAGACCTTACCTATACCTGGGTAGATCCACGAATTGATTTTGAGGCGCGTTAATGATGTTGAAAAAGAAGCGAACTAATCCTCTTAATGAAGCGCGCTGGCTCAGATTTAAAGCCAACAAGCGTGGCTTTTGGTCTATGTGGATTTTTGGGCTGTTGTTCATCGTTAGCTTGTTTGCTGAGCTGATTGCTAATGACAAACCGTTGCTGGTGGAGTTCGATAGCCAGTGGTATTTCCCGATTGCTACCCAGTACGCTGAAACTGAGTTTGGCGGTGAGTTTGAAACCGAGGCAGACTATACCGATCCTTATGTGATCGAGTTAATCGAAGAAAAGGGTTACATCGTCTGGCCGTTAATTCGATTTAGCTACGATACCATTAACTTCAATATCGGCGGTGCAGTGCCTTCACCTCCGGACAATGTCAATTGGTTGGGGACTGATGACAAAGGCCGAGACGTATTGGCGCGGGTCATCTACGGCTTTCGTATTTCGGTCCTGTTTGGTTTTGTTTTAACCATAGTTTCGAGTGTCATTGGTGTGGCAGTCGGCGCTACTCAAGGTTATTACGGTGGCTGGTTAGATTTGTTTGGTCAACGCTTTATCGAAGTGTGGTCGGGTATGCCGACACTTTTCTTGCTCATCATATTATCCAGTTTTGTCGAGCCCAATTTCTGGTGGTTGCTCGGGATTATGGTGGCATTTAGCTGGATGAGCTTAGTCGGGATAGTGCGCGCTGAGTTCTTACGCTGTCGTAACTTTGATTATGTGCGTGCCGCGCAGGCGATGGGTGTGGCCGATAAGCGAATTATGCTGCGTCACATGTTGCCCAATGCTATGGTTGCGTCTCTGACCATGATGCCTTTTATCCTTTCAGGTTCGGTAACAACGCTAACCTCCCTAGACTTCTTAGGTTTTGGTTTACCCGCAGGCTCGCCTTCATTGGGTGAGTTACTCGCGCAAGGTAAAGCCAACTTACAAGCGCCATGGCTTGGCTTTTCAGCATTCCTTGTTCTCTCCGTGATGCTAACTTTGCTGGTGTTTATCGGTGAAGCAGTCCGTGATGCCTTTGACCCTCACCACCAAGGAAGATAGCGATGTCTGAAACTGTACTTACAATTAATGGCTTATCTGTCGGGTTTGGTCGTAAGAGGCAAGTCGAACAGGTGACTAACGAGGTATCACTTTCGATTAAAAAAGGTGAGACGCTTGCCTTAGTGGGTGAAAGTGGCTCTGGTAAATCGGTGACAGCTAACTCTATTCTTAAGCTGCTCCCACAAGGCTCTTCTCACTACCTTTCAGGCAACATCGAGTTTGATGGTATCAATATCCTAGAGTGTTCAGAGCGCCAGTTGAGAGGTATCCGAGGTGGAAGAATCGGCATGATTTTTCAAGAGCCAATGGTTTCGCTTAATCCGCTGCACAAGATCGGTAAACAACTGGTTGAAACACTGGCTATCCATAGAGGGATGCGCCAACGAGTTGCAGAAGCACTCGCTGTTGAGTGGTTGGGAAAGGTGGGCATTCGTAACCCTGAGCACAAGGTTATGGCATATCCGCATGAACTGTCTGGAGGAGAGAGGCAACGAGTAATGATTGCCATGGCACTGATTAACGAACCCGAGTTGTTAATCGCTGACGAACCGACGACAGCGTTGGATGTCTCTGTACAGGCTCAGATACTCGATCTATTAAAGCAGCTACAACAAGAAATGGGCATGGCAATGCTGTTTATTACTCATGACTTGAGTATTGTAAAACGAATTGCTGATCGTGTATCTGTCATGCAAAACGGTAGTTTGGTTGAAACTGGCAGCTGCGAGCAGATATTCAACTCCCCGGTACATGAGTACACACAAAAGCTGATTAATTCCGACCCAAGGGGCTTGCCTGTCAAAATCAGTGAGCAAGCTTCCTCTTTACTTGATGTGAGTAACTTACGTGTTTGGTTCCCGATTACTGGTGGGATCTTCAAACGAGTGGTATCGCATATTAAAGCCGTTACCAACATGAACTTTGAGTTAAAGAAAGGGCACTCGATAGGGCTCGTAGGTGAAAGTGGTTCGGGTAAATCAACCACAGGAATGGCAATACTGCGCTTGGTCAAATCCGAAGGTTCTATCGCTTATCAAGACAACGAGCTTCAAGGCTTAGATAGAAAGGGCATGTTGCCTTATCGAAGTAAGATGCAGGTAGTGTTTCAAGACCCATTCTCTGCGTTGAATCCTCGTATGTCGGTAGCGCAAGTGATTGGTGAAGGGCTGCGGGTACATCAGACGCTGAGCGAAGATGAAATAGACCAACGAATTTGTGACGTAATGGCTGAGGTCGACCTAGACCCAGAGACAAGACATCGCTACCCAAATGAGTTTTCTGGCGGACAAAGGCAGCGTATTGCAATCGCGCGGGCGTTAATCCTTAAACCAGAGTTTATTCTGTTAGATGAGCCAACGTCTTCTTTAGACAGGACGGTACAAGCGCAGGTGCTCGATCTGCTGAAATCACTCCAAGAGAAGTATCAACTCACCTATTTGTTTATCAGCCATGATTTGAATGTAGTGCGCTCGTTGTGCCATTACACAATTGTAATGAAGCAAGGGGAGATCATCGAACAAGGCGAGACGCAGGAATTGTTTAGTCGCCCGCAACAACCCTATACGCGGCATCTAGTCAATCTTTCCTCTTTGTAATTACACCTCATAAAAAACCAGTAGTGGGGCGCACTACTGGTTTCAATATGATATTTATGTGGCTTGATACAACTGGCTTATAGAGCAACGCTGCTGTCAGCTGACCAAGTCTTCTCAAATTCTTTACTTACATCGTACTCATTTAGGTGAGCTACGTGGAAGTTGAGCAAATCAAGATCGTATGATGGCTCTGTGTAGACGTTGCCTAAGCTGATCGCTTCAACTAGGCGGTCGGCTTGGTCTGCGGCATAGTGGTCGTTACCTAGGCGAGTTTTGCTTTTAAGTTGATCGCGCAGCTCACTAACGACCATTTCGTATTCAACTTGAGTGAATCCTGCCGCAATCGCACGCTCTATTTCAGATTTCACTACGCTTTCTGTTGTTGACTTTTCGTCAGATGACATCTCCGTGATACGAATTTGCGATAGCAGGCGGTGATCAAAAAGAACCTCATTCTCGACAGAGACTTTCGCTTGAGAATGCAGCTGTTCAAGAGCGTTTTGAATACGATATTCTAGCATCTTGTTGGCTAAAGTAGTTAGCAAGATCTCTTTACGTTGCAGTTTACTGTCTTGCTCGTCTTGGAGTATTTTAAGCGTGCTTACTGACAAGCCAGTATCATTCGAAACGCTTGGCTCAAAATAAGCGTCCAGTGCCATGCTGTTTGCTGCATCGATTTGTTTTGATGTGCCTTTAACCCATCCAGAGAACTGGCGTTGGATTAGCTTAGTTGTCTGTCTTGTGTTAATACCACCAGTAACAATAACGGTCACGTTTTGTGGTACATAGAATTTTTGCTTGAACTCGTTGCCGTTTGTATTGGTCGCTAGGCTTTTCTGCATAGCGGCTAAGCTTGCTTCTATCACGTTTGCATCCGCATGCAAAAGATCGAGGCTAAATACGGTTTGTTCTAGTTCAGTCGTGGCTTTCCAGTCACTGCTTTTTACTGCAGAACTCGCAGCTAGCTTGGCCGTTGAGCCCTGAGCATTAGTTTGCTGAGCGGTGCCAGATCCAATCAGGATACGTAGGGATACTTCATCAGAGCGACGAGTGGTTGGTAGGATAACAAAGCGTAAACCATTGTTTAACTCAGCAACCATGGTATTGGTTGGCATCTGAATATCGGTATGCTCGAACCATAAGGCTGAGTTAGTTGAAGCTGAAACGACAGGTGAAAAAATTAGCGTTGCAGAGAGAACTGCACCAATCAAGCTACGTACTGAATAAGACACTTTTTTACTCCAGAGGCAGAAACAACAGTTAGTTCCGTGTCCAGTAATAACGATTTTATTTACGTTATCAGTGCTTTATCTATCCTTGATTGAGAAGCTAGGCTTCACCAAACACCGTTACCTGTAGCCATAATTCTGGCGAGGTATATGAACTGGTTTATAAATTTGTGTGAATTCTCTACAACTAAAGTTAATTAGTCAAATGGAATGATGAATTCGGTGAATAAGTCTCGGATATGAGACAGGGGGTTATATCTTGGTATAGTGGCTAGCACTGGCAAGGGAAAGTGGCTTGGAGAACCAATAACCTTGTAGGTAGGCGGCTCCCATATCGGTGAATACACGTTGCATTGCTGCATCTTCAATACCTTCGATAACAATATCGATATTGTAGGTGTTACACAGATTGGTGATAAATGAGAGGTATTCGAACGTGACTGGATTTTCTAGTGAACGCCAAGCAATTGATTTATCGATCTTTATCTGTGACAGCGGCAAATCAAAAAAACTGTTCAATGAGCTATAGCCCGCGCCAAAGTCATCCAAAGAGAGCTGAAAACCAAATTGCTTCAGTCGCAATAGCTGCGAGATAGCGTCTTTGTTGTCATCTAATATGATGGTCTCAGTTAGTTCGAGCATGATTGAGTTAGCATTGACACCAAATTCTTTGGTAATCTGCTTAACGTTGTCAGGAAACTGTTGGCTAAGCAACTGAAGCACTGAAACATTTACATTAACTTTGATTTCTTCAGTGTGCGTTTGCTGGTACTTGTTGATAAAGCAACAGGCCTTCTCAAACACGAAGTAGCCTAGTTCACTAATCAAACCTTTCTTTTCCGCCACAGAAATGAATTCGTCTGGGTATATCTCTCCTATCGTATCGCTGCGCCAACGTACTAGGCTTTCAAAGCTTGCGACCTTATCCGATTTGCAACAGACGATAGGCTGAAACTTAACCGACAGATTACCGTTACGTATTGCATTGCCAAGCTCTTGATCAATATAGAAATGGCGATCTATTTGAGTTTTAGTACTCCCAGCATAGATTCGAACAGAGTGCTCGGAATTAGCTACGGCGAACTGACAAGTTTGCGCGGCAACACGGACAATTTCGTCAGTGTCACAATTTTCAGTGATGTTTGGGTAGATACCGATACTGATTTCGTTTGCAAACAGGAAATCGAGCGTTCTAATCGCTTCTTTGTAGACTTTGGTTATACGACGAGCCAATTTGTTGAGGGCCGAATCATCCAACTGACCACGTACAATGATGGCAAAATCGTGTGATTGGATACGGTACATGTCAACGAACTGTTCGGGAAAGTCACCGAGTACTTTAGTTAAGCGCGAAAGCAGATCACGCATCATTTGACCACCATAAAGTGATTGATACGAACGTGTGACCCCAGGTTGAATGTACATTAGGTGGTGTGTTTCTTGGTTCACCACCTTAAGGTTATCAAGATCCATCGCCAACTTTTGTTCGTTAGCTAATCCAGAAGAACCATCGGTTAAAGATGTTTGCTGAACATAAGATTCCATCAATTTTCTATCAGAGATATCGCGATGGCAGCCAATCATGAATCTCTTTCCATTGACTGTTTTCGTCACGGCAGTGCCCTCAAGCCATATGTAACGGCCATTGGTACAACGAATGCGATATTGAGTGACAACGCGAGCGCCATCTTGCTGAATGTGCTCATCCACTTTTTCGCCGAATGCGATTTGATCTTGAGGATGAACAAGGTCAGTCCAGCTTTTTAAATCGGTATGTCCAGATTCGATGCCAAAGCGTGAGTAAAAAGAAGGATTATAGAAGCAAACATATTCATTACCCGACATATAGAAAATGCCATCGTTAAGCACATCAATCATATGGCGGAAATGATTATCCATCAGATCATCAAGTTCAGCACCGGTGAGCCCCAGTACTGCGGATTCAATTTTCTCTACAAGCTCATCATCCGTCCCAGAGACTAGGGACAGTTTTGGTGGAGACACGACGTTGTCAATTGAATGATCCATTGAAAATCTATATACCTGATAACTCTGTGGTTTATCTTTGTTACGTGATATTTATTATACTTTTAATCACTTATTCTGTTAGTAATACAGGATTTGAGTTTTGATCTCTAGCATATCAATCGCATTATTTATTAGTTGCATAAAAAATATTAACTGTAGCTCACAGAGTAACCAAAGTTGTTGATATTTCACTTGATAAACCAACAGTTTCAGCATGGTTTCTGAGTGAGCTAAGAGCGAAACTTGCTGAGTATTCTGACAAGAGCATGTGATGTTTTTATAGTAAATATATGATTATAATGTTTTATTCACCTAGTTTAACAAATAAGTCGCTTAGCTAAAGCATACTCACAATCTTCAACACAAAAGTAATCGCGGTATTGTTATGAAGTCACAGTTGGATCTCAACTTACTCAAGGTGCTTCCTTTGTTAGAAAAGCATCGCCAACTTAAACTTGTAGCTAAAGAGTTAGGTAAGACAGAAAGTGCTGTGAGTAAGCATCTGGCTAAGTTACGTGAGCAATTGGGTGATCAGCTTTTTGTCCGAGGAGCATTCGAGTTTGAGCCGACGGAATATACGCTCAATCTATTGCCTAAAATCACTAAAGGTCTCAATTTGATCGACGATGCGGTGCAGCCAGTTGAACTTGACCCAATGACTTATGATCAGCCGATAGTGCTCGCTTTACCCAGTTTGGCACAATACTTAATAGGCAAATCTTTGTTATTGGATTTACTTGAGACGTTTCCTAAAGCAGAAATTCAGATCACGACCTGGTCTGATTCTTCAGTGGAAAAGATTCACGATGAGAGTATTGATATTGGTGTGCAGTATTTTAACGATGAACAGGTTAAAACCATATACCAACATCATTTGGGTAAGTACAAAGGGGCGATTGTTTGTGCGGAAAAGTATCAACATCGTACTTTGGATGAAAAACTGGCTATGCCTTATGTGTTGATGGAAATGAAAGGCTGGCAAGATAAGAAAGCGGTCATCAAGCGCACGCTTGAGTCCAACGGCGTAAAGATTAATAAGGTTGCGACCGTTGATGATATGACCTGTTTATTCGAAATGTTGTGTGAAATGGAATGTGCGACACTATTGCCAGCAACGAGCCATTTAAAAGCTCGCACTGACTACAATGTCACGGTATTACCTGAGAACTTACAAATTGAACAGCCTCTGTCCATTGTTGCTAATTATAAACTTGTAAACCATGACAATCCTTTGCATAGGTTGCTAGTTAAAAAACTCAAGCAGCATTTGTTCTAACTTCAGAGACATCTACATAGACGTGTTGTTGAAGATTCATCAATTCGACGATTGAGTCCACTTTGTACTTATCCAGTATTCGAGATTTGTAGGTACTGATAGTCTTTGAGCTTAAAGATAAGATCTCTGAAATTTTCTTGTTGCTATAGCCTTTGACTAGGTAATTGAATACGACAGTTTCTCGATTTGAAAGCGTAGTACAGCGCTCGCTCTGTCCAAGACCTTTGCGTTTAAACACCGAGTAACCGCCAGCGACGCGAATAATTGCCTCACGAATAACTGGGGTGTCTTCACGCTTTGTGATATACCCGTTTGCACCTAGCTTTCTTGCTGTATCTGAATACATAGGGTGGTCGGTATTAGAAATAAATAGCACTTGGCCTTTATAACCATGAGCACGAACTCGCCTTAAAAATTCAAATCCATCTGAGCCCTCTAGTTCTACATCTAACAGCACCAAGTCGATATCGTACGTCTTCAATACCTGTATACCGAATACGGCGGTTGAAGCTTGGTAGACTTGCGAATGCGCTAGCCCGTCATAGACAAATTGAGAAATGGCTTCGCGCATGATTGGCTGGCTATCTAGTACTAGAACATTGGTATCTCTGGTCATCACTACTTTCTCTTATTGGTATACTTGGGACTAATGCGTCCTATGCGTTGTGTTGAGGAGTGCAATGTAAGGGATTCCGAACGGAAAAGGCGGAAAAGCCAGTTTTCCAACGTGGAAAGTGTGTCAGGTGAGTGTAAAAAAAGTCAGCTAGTTGTTGTTATTCAGATATTTGGACATGATGTTGTCAACAGTACCATCTTTCTGAAGTTGCTCTAATGTCTGGTTAAATTTTTCAACGAAATGTGCTTTGTAAGGGTATTTACTTGGGGATACTTTGGTAAACCCTAAGTAACCTTGTTCGCCGCTAATTGAAGTGCCTAATGTTAGCTCCCAGTTTGGTTTTACCGCTCCTTCGTGAGTAAGCAGTTTTATTTCCCATAAAATAGAGAGCCGATCATTGATGTAGCAGTCAATGCGGTTTTTGTACAAGTTAAGAAGGTTGGCTCGATTGCCTTTGGCTTCTTTTAAAAAGATCTTCCTTTGTTTAACGGCCTCCCAGAACTCTGTTCCTCCAAGAGCGAAGGCCTCATTGATACCAATTGTTAGCCCAAGATAATCAGCAGGCCAACGTTTTAACTGTCGGTTCTTAACGCTATCTGGTTGGCAGTAAACGACAACCTCCTCATTCAAGATGGGAACAGAGTAGGGGGAGATATAAGGGCGCTTATCTGTGTAGTAATAGGGAGGGTAAAGCGCAAAGCCTTCTCCTACTTCAAGCAACTTAAGTCCTCGCTTCCATGGTACTAGGGTGATTTTAACTCGGTATTTGGGCATACCATCGAATACCGCTTGAAGAATTTCAGTGTAAATGCCTTTTGCTTGACCATTTTCTATGTAGCTATATGGAGGATAAGCGTCATCACCGTAGATAACGACGTTAGTAGGAGGATGATAAGCCATACAGGCACTACTCAATGGAAACAGTAACGGTAGCAAAGACCATTTCACGACGTTGAACCTTACTTGTATCTTATACTTATTATTAACTTTAGTTTATTTATAAAGATATTGAGATTAGACTCTCTTTTTTGTTTAAGAAAGACCATAAGGCATCGTATGGACCAAGATTACGAACAGGGTGAAGAGATCGAGATCGAAGCGATTGGAATCGAAGTCTCGTCACAGCCAATAGAGTTGTATAAGGTATTCAAAATAGCCAACTTAGTCGGTGGTGGAGGTGAGGCGAAGCACCTTATTGCTGAAGGTTATGTTGCCGTCAATGGCGAATTGGAAACGCGTAAACGTCGTAAGCTCTACGATGGCGATTTTTTTGAATTTAACCAAGAATATTATGTTGTGGTGTGCGATGCGCCAGTGACCGAGCCTGAAGTGAAACCTGAGAAGGTAGATATAGCGAGCAAGCAGGCGAACTCTAAAAGTCGCAAGCCGTCAAAAGATATGTCATCACAACCGAAAAGCAAAGAATCGAAACCTGCCAAGAAAAAGGGCAACGGTCGTTCCACTATCGATTTTTTCTAAATTCTATTGATTTCAAAGGGAGCTATTAGAGCTCCTTTTTTTACATCTTTACTCTAAGTTACTCATTTATCACATCAATTTTAAAAGTGTAAATAACGTAAATTGCGGATGACTTTATTATGAATCTAAATGATAATGGATTGCATTAGTAATTATGGAGTCAAGCAATGAAGTTGTCTGCACTGGCATTAGCCACAGGATTGTTAGCATTTGGCGCTAACGCTAAAATGGTCGAAATTGAGCACGCACAAGGCACCACAAAATTGGAGTCGAACCCTGAAAGGGTTGTGGTTATTGGATTGGGCGCGTTAGATACCGTTAAGGCGTTTGGAATTGAGCCTGTCGCAGTGTCAACGGTCAGCATGTTCCCTGATTACTTGGCTGAATATCGCGATTACAAATTCATTTCAGCAGGCAGCCTGCACGAGCCAGATTTTGAAACCATCTATACTCAAAAACCTGACCTAATCATTGTGGGTTCTCGCGGCGCTGCGAAGTACAAAGAGCTTACGGAGATCGCCCCAACTATCGTTTTTGCTGCGGATTCAAACAAAGGTTACTGGGAGAGTACTCAAGAGCAATGGCGTAACCTTGGCGAAGTCTTTGAGAAACAAGATTTTGTTGAGTCTAAGATCGAGCAGCTAGACAAAGAGTTCAAATCAATCAGCGCTTCCAATGACAAGAACGATGTTGATGCTCTAACGGTAATGAGTGCGGGTGGCAACATTACCGCGTTTGGTGCGCAATCTCGTTTCTCCGCTATCTACAAAGACTTTGGCTTCAAAGAGACGGTGAAAGGGATTAAAGAGAGTCGTCACGGTGACCTTGTCTCTTATGAATTTATTCGTGAGAAGAACCCATCAACCTTGTTAGTTATCGACAAAGATATTCTTATCAACAAAGGCAAAGGCAAAGGCAGCACAGTTAAGCGTGATTTCGAAAACGATTTGGTTAAAGCAACTGACGCTTACCAAAACAAGAAGTTAGCTTACTTAGACATCAACGCTTGGTATCTATCTATCGCAGGTATGCGCGCGACTGAGCAGATGATTGAAGATGTTAAATCAGCATCAGCAGTCAACTAACAGAACATAAGAATTATAAAAACTGGCCTCAAGCATTTTTGTGCTTGAGGCTTTTGTGCTAAAGAGAAAAGCAAGTGAAAAAGTTGTTGTTGGCGTTGATAGTATTGAGTATCGCGTCACTGTTTGTTGGAGTGGGGCAGCTAAATCTCGCTTCTTTAATTGCCGGTGATCTTAATAGCTGGCATCTATTCTGGACAAGTCGAATCCCTCGTCTTGTTGCCGTATTGCTGGCTGGTGCAGGTTTAAGTATCGCTGGTCTTATTATGCAGCAAATTAGCCAAAACCGATTTGCGTCACCGTCGACCTCAGGCACCATCGAATGCGCCATGTTAGGTTATGTGTTGAGCCTAGTACTATTCGGTAATGGCACTCAACTGTGGCTGATTTTCGGTGTCTCTATGGCAGGCACGTTGCTGTTTGTTCAGTTTATTAATCGCATCCAATTTAAAAATGCCATTTTTGTTCCTCTAGTGGGTATCATTTTCGGTAATGTCGTTGATTCTTTAGCAACATTCATCGCCTACAAATACGATGCGCTGCAAAACCTCTCTAGCTGGACAGTAGCGAACTTCGCTAACCTGTTACAGGGTGACTACGAGTTGCTCTACATCGCGATTCCAGTCGCCATCTTCAGTTATTTGTATGCTGCAAGGATCTCTGCGGTAGGGTTAGGTAAAGACTTTGCGACCAACCTCGGTTTGAACTATCAGCAGGTGTTAGTGATTGGTGTGTTACTGGTGTCAGTGATGTCTGCGACTGTGGTAATGATTGTCGGTATGCTGCCATTTTTAGGCTTGATAGTACCTAACCTTGTTAGCCGATTCTTTGGTGACAACCTACGCAAAAACATTCCTCTAACTGCCATTCTTGGGGCGCTAATTGTTCTTTGTTGCGACTTGGCAGGACGCCTGATTATTTTCCCTTACGAGATCCCTATTTCTACCATTATCAGCATTCTTGGCGGAGCGGTGTTTATCTTCTTTATTCTAAAGGGGCAAAAGCATGCTTGATAGAACCAAACTTATCGGGCTAGCGATCATTGCACTCGTATTTTGCTTTCTGTTTATTGGTATTGGTCTGAATGCCGATAACTATCAGTATTTTCTATCACGTCGAATACCCAAAGTACTGGCTATGGTCATTGCGGGTATCGCGATTGGTCAATCGGCATTGGTATTCCAGACGATTACTCACAACCGTATTCTAACTCCGAGTATTATGGGCTTTGACTCCCTATACATGTTTACTCAAGTGCTGGTGGTAGTGATCTTTGGTGGCATGAGTAGCTTTGCCTTGAACGCCTATTTCAACTTCAGTTTGTCTGTTGTGGTGATGCTTGGCTTCTCTCTATTGCTGTTTAGTTTCTATTTTAGAGGTGAGCGGCAAAACCTGATGGTATTGCTCCTGCTTGGAGTCATCCTAGGGCAGCTGTTTGGCAGCATTTCATCCTTTTTTGTTATGCTGATGGATCCGAATGACTTCGCGTCTGTTCAAGCGAATATGTTTGCCAGCTTTAATAACGTTAAGGTAGAGCTCGTCTACTACTGCGCTCCATTGTTGCTGGCGATCAGTGTTGCCTTATACCGATTACATCGTGTTCTGGATGTGTTTTGGTTAGACAAAGACAACGCAACAAGTCTTGGTGTTGATGTGAAAAAAGTGACGCTGCAAGTTCTCGTATTAAGTGCTGCACTGATCGCTATTTCGACTGCCTTGATTGGCCCGATCATGTTCTTTGGCTTACTAGTCACCAACCTAGCGCGTGAACTGTTTAAGTCTTTCCAGCACCAAGTTCTGCTGGTGGGTGTTTCGCTACTTTCAGTTGCCTCACTGCTCAGTGGTCAGTGGATAGTCGAAAACCTATTTGGTTTCTCAACCACAATCAGTGTGGTGATCAACTTCATTGGCGGTATTTACTTCTTAACCATGTTGCTGCGCAACAAAATCGTGTAGGTCTATTATGATTTCAATGAAAAGCCTGACCAAAGTGTTTGGTCAAACCAAAGTAGTGGATAGCGCAAGCGCAGAGTTCGAAAAAGGTAAAGTCACCTCTATTATTGGCCCTAATGGGGCAGGAAAAAGTACCTTACTTTCTATGGCGAGTCGCTTAGTCAGTAAGGATGAAGGCGAAGTACTGATTGATTGCAAAGAGCTGAGTCAATGGGATACCAAAGAGCTGGCAAAAAGGTTGGCGGTATTGCGCCAAGCTAACAACATCACTATGCGCTTTACCGTAAGAGAGATGATCGCCTTTGGTCGATTTCCCTATTCACGAGGTAAGCTAACCGATGAAGACCAGACGGTCATCAATAAGGCGATTGAGTACCTTGATTTAGAGGATATTCAACACAAATATCTCGACGAGCTAAGTGGCGGTCAGAGACAGCTGTCTTTTATTGCTATGGTTATGGCGCAGGACACCGACTACGTGTTTTTGGATGAGCCACTGAACAATCTCGACATTAAGCATTCTTTGCAGATCATGCGCAATGTTGGGCGACTTGCTCATGAGATGAAGAAAGCGGTTGTGGTTGTGATTCATGACATTAACTTTGCAGCCTGTTACTCAGACAAAATCATCGCGCTGAAGAAGGGTAAAGTAGTGGCGCAGGGCAGTGTTGAAGAGGTGATTCAGTCGGATATTTTAGAAAGCATTTACGAGACTCCGTTCAATATTATTGAAGTGGATGGTAAACGTATGTGTACTTATTATTAGGGCTTAATCCATAACTGAAGGACCTCCAAGCCGGAGGTCTTTTGCTATTAGAGGGCTAGAGACTACTCTTTTTCGTTAAATCTTCGATAATTGGACAGTTACTGCCAGAATCCCCAGGGCAGGCAGAAACCCAACTCTTGAGCTGCTTTTCTATCTCTTTTAACTCTCGAATTTTCAATTCGACCTCTTTGAGCTTTTCTTTCGCTTTCGCTTTGACTTCGCTGCTCTTGCGATTTGGGTTAGAGGCTAAATGGACAAACTCTTTACACTCGACCAGAGAAAAACCCGCATTCTTGGCGCGAGAGATAAGGTTCAGTTGATTGACGTGTTGTTGGGAGTATTCACGATAGCCAGACTCACTGCGCTGTGGGGCCGTAATTAACCCCTTGTCTTCATAGAGGCGGATTGATTTGCTTGATAATCCCGTCAGTTTAGAGACAACACCAATATTCATAGCCATTCCTTAAAACAGAGTCGAATGCAATACTTCAAATAGGTGCGATCTTTTTACTACTTTTGTTCTCAAGATTAAAGCGCTAGATGTAAAAAAGCCCACCTACAAGAGGTGGGCTGCGCTGAAATTGGTCAGCAGTTTGGACAGCTTTTTAGAGCTTATAGGTAGTAACGAGCACCGATTAGCCACTTGTTATCAGCTGCGTCTTTAGCATTAGTAACAAGTGCATTGTTCGAATCGTTTAGATCGAACTGGTAAGCTGTGTATGCGATAAACTTAGGCGTGAAGTTGTACTCGGCTTGAAGAGCAAGCTCTTCGCGCGCAGTGCCTTTTTCTGAAGACTTAGTTACTTTACCTTCAACTTTCTCATAGTTCATGATGAGGTTTAGGTTGTTTTCAAACGCGTAAGATACTAGACCTTCATAAGCTGCGCTCTCTTCAAGTAGAGTAGTACCGCTGCTGTTCATATTTTCGTTAGATGCGTATACACCAGCAACATAAACACCTTTACCGTAAGTACCGTACTTAGCCGATACTAGATGAGATTTTGCTTTCTCTTTCTTCGTTGAAGTTCCTTCAACAAAATCGCCCGTGTTGTATGTGTAGCCTAGTTTAAAGTCTGCGATTGCGTAGGATAGAGCTGCTTGAACGCGGTCATCGTATTTGATGCCAGTAGTAACATTGTTAACTTCAACCTGCTCATCGTTAGTACCTTGCCAACCAAGAGCGAAAGATAGCTCGCCCGCTTGGTCAAAATCGAAACCGTTGCGGTAGCTCACCATTTTATCTGCACGACCTGTACCTAGCGCACCGTGGTTGTCATAGATAAAGTCGTTCGCGAAAGCGATAGGCATATCAGCAACACCTGCTACATCGTAGTAAGGTGCCCACTGAGTACCCACTACAGCGCGGCCGTAAGAGTCGTGTGAAAGACCAACGTAACCTAGACGAGTAGTAAATGCATTCTCACCACCGTTTAGGTAGTTTAGTGCCCATTCACCTTTAGCGTCAGCAGTAAAGCCATTACTTAGCTCTTGAGTCGCGTTAAAGTTGATACGTGGCGAGTTAGTACCCACGTCAGCATCACCTTTTTCAGAGTCGTTTACGTTTACAGAAACGTGGCCGCCGATAGAAAAAGTTGTGCCGTCATTGTTGTAAAGCTCAACAGCAAAAGAAGAAGCAGAAACAGATGCGATAGCAACCGCTAGAATCGTTTTTTTCATGATAAAGTCCATATTATTAAGCCTTAATTCGGCTTTCATTGCTCGTGTTTATACGATGAGCAGACTTTAAAACGAAAGTTCACAAAACGGTCACAAAACAAAATAAAATGTTAAAAGAGAGAAAATGTTTCGTAAATACAAATACTTATGGTTGTAATGGTTTGTTACATTAGGTTTTTTTATAAGTGAGGATTATTACTTATAGCTGGTGTAAATGTTTGATATCTGATGCCTTTGTTGGGTTGATTGAATCTGAGCGGAATTCTCGTTTTGAGTTGCAATTGAGATCGGTGGAATGCCGTACTCTTTTTTGAACGCATTGGTAAAATTCGCGGGGTGATTATAGCCTGCTTCATAGGCTGCTTCGGTAATCGTCACTAAGCCACGCTCCAAATTTTGCTTTGCCACATCAAGTCGGCGCCTGCGAATAAAACCACTGACTGTCACTCCAAGTTGCTGTTTAAATTTGCGTTGTAGATTAGAGCTACTCATCGAGAAATGCTCAGCGACGAGGTCAACAGATAATGGATCGCCAAGGTGTGATTCTATATAACAGACAATATCTTCAACTGAAGATGGTATTCCGGCACTTTTGTCGGTCTCCTTAGAGTGGAAACTCTCCGTTGCCAACTTGCCAAACACTGACTCCATAAGTTGAAATGCGATGGATTCTAGTGCGATCTTTTCCTCGAATGAGCTCGCTTGATAAAGACTGATCGCGCTTGTGACTAAGTTTTCTATCTCAGGGGACACATCAAATTGGAGAAAGTTCTTATGGCTTGCAATGAATTGGCTTACCTGACAATTGCCATCAGTGCGCGCTTTAATCCAATCGTGGTTCATCATGATATTGAGTTTGGTCACGCAATTATTTTTAGTGATCTGTCGACGGAAGTTTGCAGGCTGATTGAGATTAACCAATGTGACTTTTCCGCATTGACTAGAGTCCAGCTTAAACTCTAAGTCGTCGTAGCTAAATCTAAGTTTGCCTTCGAGTAGAACGGTTATGATCACCGAGGAGGGAGCCATAGAAACAACATTGGAATCTTGTAGCTCTAGGCTTCTACATCCGTGCATATTGACGCGTTGGGCAACGTTGTACGAAAGAAACTGCCCTTCAACTAAAGGGGCTTGACCATGTTTAGTCTCACCTACAATGAGCTGTTTTTCTGACTCTTCTACTTTTTGAGTAATGGCTACTTTACGTAATCTATGAGTATTGAGTTCAGCGGTTGGCATATGGCAGTTCCTCATAAGCAGTATGCAGTTTTGCATAAGCTATTGATCTTTTAGTTAATCGATAACAACCATATCATACGTGCGAATTATTATCATTTACATTTAGGGATAGTCGCATGAAAAGGGTAACCAATCGCCCCCAACACCTCTCTTTGATCACTCTTGCTGTATGGTCAGCGCTTAGCAGTGGCGCAGTAGCGCAAGAAGTCACTCACTTAGAAGATGTTGTCGTATGGGGAACTAAGGTTTCGAGTAGCTCAGAATCGCTTGGTGCGGGCGATATGTCGCTTAAGCAAGCGGATCATATGTCAGATCTTCTGCGTGATGTACCTGGTGTCGATGTGGGCGGTACCCACTCAGTTAACCAACGAATCAACATTCGTGGTCTTGGTGAAACAGACTTAGATATTCGCTTAGATGGTGCTTCTCAACACGCCAATATGTTCCACCACATTGGTAACCTCACCTTAAACCCAGATATTCTTAAGACGGCTGAGATTCAAGTTGGTAACAACTCAGTGACGCAAAATGGCCTTGGTGGTTCGGTTTACTTCGAAACGAAAGACGCGAAAGACCTGTTACGCGGAGACGAGAAGTTTGGTACGCGCGTGTATGGCGGTTACGCAAGCAACGCCAGTCAGCAAGGTTCAGTGACATTCTATGGCTTGCTTGGTGAGAAATTTGATTCCATGTTGTATGGCAACTGGCTATCACGTGATAACTTCAAAGATGGCAACGGTAATAAGACATTTGGTGTCAAAGGTGATACTTACAATGTTCTTGGTAAGTTAGGCTACGAGCCTTCAGAGCTCCACAGATTTGAGCTTGCTTACGACTTTTATCGTGATAGCGGCGATTACAGCCCGCGACCTGATTGGTCAGGTTCGGCAAATAATGAGCGTTCAGGTACTGAAACTATTCCAACCGATTATGATCGTGACACGGTGACTTTGTCTTATGAACTAAAAGGTGACGTTCATAAAGGTAAGGTAACGCTTTATTCTAGCCAAACAGAGATCGTGCGTGATGAGTCAGGAGTGACTAGCCGCTGGCCGGGCGATCGTTTGTCGGTAAATAGTGCCGAAAACAAAAACGTTGGCGCAAATGCCAAATTCCAAAGCGATTACCAAATTGGCCGTTTAGATAATACCGTCACTTACGGTTTGGATTACATAGACAAAACCAGTAAGAGTATCTATGGCGGCGTCGTATTTGCTGACGAATCTGCAATCAATAGTGCCTTCTTTGCTGAAAACCAAATGTACATTACCGATTTTTGGTCAGTTACTGCGGGTGTTCGTTACGACGATTACAAGCGCAAAGCAGCAACGGGTACTTCGAATTTTGATGACGTGACTTGGTCGCTTGCGACCGAGTGGGACGTAACCAATGACTGGACTCTGTTCGCGAGCACAAGAAGCTTGTTTAAAGGCCCAGAACTGCTTGAAACCTTTATCAAGTACCAACCAACAACGCACTTAGCTAGTGATATTAAAGCGGAAACAGGTCAAAACACTCAGGGTGGTATTCGCTTCAATAAGCAAGTAAACAGCCATTTCTTTGGAGCGAGTTTAACTGCCTTTAAAACTCAAATTGACGATTACATCGCCGAAGCTTATCAAAGCTCTACCAAAGGTTACTTAATCTACAACAAAGGAGATGTTGAGTTTACCGGTTTTGAGTTAAGCGCAACGTATGGATATGAAGCCTTTAACTCGAAGTTGTCTTACTCTCGTTCAGATAACAAAAATGTGACTAACGGAGGCCCAGTACTCGATGCCAATGACAGAAGCATGGACATCGGTGATAGCATTGCGCTGACTCTAGATTACCAAGCAGATTCGATTGACGTCTTGTTTGGCTGGACATCGATTGTCGTTTTAGAAGAAAACAATGTTCTCGAAGGCAAAGCGGTGAAGGAGGGTTACAACGTACATAACCTTTATGCTCAGTGGATTCCTTCAAATGTCGAAGATCTATCGGTTACGTTTGGAATCGACAACATCTTTGATGAAGCTTATGTATCGCATGCTTCTAAAACAGGTGATGCACGAGGCATTATCGCGGATGACTATGAGCCCGGCCGTAACTTCAAGCTGTCAGCTGCTTACCAGTTCTAACTTAACTTTTGGCTTTATTTGATCCATTTGAACTTTGAACATTTTGCTGTCCTTCGGGGCAGCTTTTTTAGTTTACTTTGGCAAGCTCTGAAATGATTGGCGGGTTGTGCAATAAAGTCCAATTGATGGCGCTATGAATCTCTAATGGTGGGCTGTAGTAAAAGCCTTGTATGTAGTCGCATCCTTGGCTCTTAAGTATATCGAGTACCGCTTCATCTTCAACACCTTCCGCCACTACGGTGTAGCCAAGCCCATGAGCAAGCGATATGGCATTCGCTACGATCGATCCGTTTCGCTCGTTTTTCTCTAGTTTGTACAAAAACGAACGGTCAATCTTAATTTGGTCAACGGGTAAATCTCTTAATAGCGAAAGCGATGAATATCCTGTACCAAAATCATCTAGGCTGATCTTAAAACCGAGCTTTCGGATGTTCTCTAGAAGTTTTTCAGGGCTTCGCAGACGATTAATTGCGGTGCTCTCGGTGATTTCTAGAACGATACAATCAGTAATCTTGTTATTTTTTTCTATTAGCTCTAGCAGTTTGGTTTCTAACTTAGAACCCATTAAGTCCTTAGCTGAAAGATTGACGTGTATAGGATAGCGGATACCTTGGGTTTCAAACGTTTTGATATCTTGTGTAACTTGATCAAGTACCCATGCAGTAATCGACGTGATTTTGTTACTGTGCTCGGCGATAGGGATGAAATCGATCGGGCTAATGGTGGTTCCATCTTTAGTGATCCAGCGAATCAAGGCTTCATAGCCGCTGACAATGCCATGGACGCTGCACAAGATAGGTTGGTAGTAGATTTGAAACTCATTCTCTTCTAAGGCTTTATCTATATTGCGCGAAATTTCGAGTTTTCGTCTCGCACCTTGGCTCATACTGTCGTCGTAAATTGCAAAAGGTCGTCCCGCTTTTTTCGCCCAATACATTGCGATGTCTGACGCGTTGATCATTTGTTCCGCATCAGTGCCATGCAACGGAAACTGACTGATGCCTATGCTAGCGCTGGTGGTGAGTTCAAAACCATCAACAGAGAAGGGGAGGTGAAGCTCTTGATTAATTCTCTTAGCAGCATGTTTTATGTCTAACTCTGGACGAAGTGGAGTGATAACGATGAATTCATCACCGCCTATTCGGGCAATAAAATCGCCTTTCTCTAGTAATGAACTAATACGCTGTCCGATCTGTACCAGTAGTTGATCGCCGCAAAAATGTCCCATGCCATCATTGACCTGCTTAAAGTTGACGACATCGAGCAGCATCAGGTCAAAGGGTTTATCGTGCTCAATTAATAACTCTATTGTTTCTATACAGTGTTTACGATTCGGCAAATTGGTTAAGGAATCATGCAAAGCATTGTACTTTTCTTGTCTCACTAGTGTTTTAAGTTGAACTATGGTGGTAAAACTGTAGGAAACGACGGTATAAACGAAGATACTGCCACAGAAGAGAATCGCGCTTAATCCGAGCAAAATGGGACTGATTGTTTGTTCTGCCAGTAGAGACATCAGCACAAATGAATAGCCGACGACAAAGCTCACAATCAAGAAGTATAGCCAGCGCCAACCCGAATGTTTTGTCTGCTTACATATCTGAGTCGCAGTTTTTAAGCCCGCTAGAAGCAGGCACAGGCCAATAAGTACCATACTGATTGCTAATGTAAACAAAACTACCTCTCACCGAGTGGTTCCTAAGTGATGTGTATGCCTTGGTCGCACTGATTGAATGAGCTCAGGCGTAACTAAAGTGTAGTGCGTTCTGGTTAGTAATAAAATTAACATTAATTTTTTGGTGTGAAATAAATCCGCTATTGCGATAGATCAACAAAAGTTTGTTTGATTTGTTTAAAAAGACCAATAAAAGTTGAAAGATTCAAAAAATATTGAATAATGGGCACAACAACAATATAGAAGCGTAACGCTTCAGTTCACAGTCTGAAACAGGAACAAATCCATGTCGAACTCGTTTGTGCTGGTCATTAACTCTGGTAGCTCTTCATTAAAATTTGCTGTAATTGACTCTAAGTCTGGTGACGCAATCGTCAGTGGCTTAGGCGAATGCTTTGGTCTGCCAGAAGCAGTCATTAGCTGGAAATACAACGGCGAAAAAACTGAAGAGGCGATTGATGCGCCTGATAACCACCACCAGCACGCTATTAACCGAATCGTTGCGTTAATGGATACTCTTGGTTTCACTAAAGATTTAGTTGCCGTGGGTCACCGTATCGTTCATGGCGGGGAGAAGTTTACTTCTACAGTTCGTATTAATGACGAAGTACTTACAGAAATTGAGAATCTGTCTGATCTGGCACCGCTCCACAACCCAGCAGGCGCAAAAGGTATTAAGGCTTCTATGCAAGCTTTCCCAAGCCTTCCTCAGTTCGCTGTATTCGATACTGCGTTCCACCAAACTATGCCGCAAAAGGCGTTTACAGGTGCAATCTCTAACGAGCTGTATAAAGAATATGGTATCCGCCGATACGGTTTCCACGGCACTAGCCACTACTTTGTTAGCCGTGAAGCAGCGAAGATGCTAGACAAGAAGGTTGAAGAGTCTAACTTCATCTCTGTTCACCTTGGCAACGGTGCTTCTGTTTGTGCGATCGCAAACGGCGAGTCTGTTGACACGTCAATGGGCTTTACTCCCCTTGCTGGTCTAATGATGGGTACTCGCTCAGGTGACTTAGACCCAGGAGTTATCGAGTTCTTAATCAAGAAAGGTTGGACGACTGAGAAAGTCTTTGACACTCTTAACAAGAAATCAGGTTTCTTGGGTGTTTCTGGCCTAACTTCTGATGCTCGCGGTATCCTTGAAGCGATGGCAGAAGGTCACGAAGGTGCGAAGCTAGCCTTTGAAGTGTTCACCTACCGTGTTGCGAAATACATCGGCTCTTACATGATTCCACTAAACAGCCTAGATGCAGTTATCTTCACAGGCGGTATTGGTGAGAACTCGTTAGACATTCGCCGTGAGATTCTAAATAACCTAAAACTGCTAGGTTTTGTTGAAGATGTAAAAGGCAACGAAGAGGCTCGCTTTGGTAACGCAGGCGTTATCGCGACTTCGGAACTGCTTGGCGCAGTGGCAATGGTTATCCCAACAAATGAAGAGTTTGTTATTGCGCAGCAGTCGGTAGAACTTCTTTAACAAATTCAAATCATTAGAAAAGAGCGAGCCCAAGTGGCTCGCTTTTTTGTTATTTCTCATTTGAAAAGTCGCCTAAAGCTCACCTCAGGAAGTGAACAAAGCCGCTGTACCAATCCAAGTTACCCAAGGTGCAATCACAGGTAGATTAGATGTGTTGGAATGGGAGAGTAACGCAAACTCCAAATCAACTTTTTATACTCTGATTAGTCGAAAATACTTGATAGTGGACTTTTTACCCCGTTCGCCCCTCTATCAATGATGTGAGTATATATTTGTGTTGTTTTTACATCTGAGTGACCTAATTGCTCTTGGACTGTTCTGATATCCGCTCCACTTTCTAGTAGGTGAGTAGCAAACGAGTGTCTTAGGGTATGGCAGGAAATATCTTTCTCGATTTCTGCCTGATTTGCAGCGAATTTGATATGTTTTTGTAGCGAAGTGTGGTGAATATGGTGTCGGCGATTTTTACCGTCGCGGGGATCAGAAGACAAGCGGTCAGAAGGGAAGAGGTATTGCCAATTAAAGCTCATTTCTGCATTGGGATATTTTCTGGCTAGTGGTTCAGTTAAATAGCTTCCTGAAAACCCTTTGTTGTTCATGTCTTGCTTATAATACCTTAATGAAATTTGCTGTTGCTGCTTCAGGTCATCAAACAGCTCAGGTGCTAACGTGACGATTCGATTTTTGCCTCCTTTGCCCTGCCAAATCCTTATCGATTTATACTGAAAGTCTATGTCATGTACTCTAAGGCGAACACACTCCATTAACCTCAATCCTGAACCGTACATAAGTTGGAGCGGTAGTTTATATTTGGGTGAGCACTGGTTGAATAGCTTGCGCACTTCAGTTTGTGTAAGCACAGTCGGGAGTTTACGGGACTTATTTGAACGTCTAAATTGCATGTCAGGCTCTACGGGCTGGTGGATGATTTCTTTATAGAGAAACACCAACGCGTTGAGTGCGAGGCTTTGCGTTTTTTGCGCGATGCCCTTTTGCGATACCAAGTGGCTCAAGAAGTTTTCTACGTCTTGAGTGCCCAGTTCTTTTGGGTGTTGTTTACCATGAAAGATTATATATTGGTGAATCCAGTAAACATATGCCTCGACGGTACGAAGAGCATAGTTCCTACCGAGCATATAGTCGCGAATGTACGCCAAGAACGGCGATTTGCTCATAATAAATGCCTGTTTATTTATACATAATTTTTAGTTTGGCAGAGTAAGGCAGGCTGTATAGAGGTATTCTTGATTTTGCGGGTAGGATTTCACAACGTTAAAGCTAAGCAACTGTTAGTTTTCAGATATTTGAGATAAGGTTACAGTTTGATATCAGCAATTGCAGAATTGTTCGGTAGTTAATAAAAGAATAGTTCTGGCTAAGAGCTGTTAGCATTCAAAGGGGCAACTCATGAAAAACTGGTTTGTTGGCGGGGGTACGATAGCAATTGTATTTTCAATATTGGGCGGGTTAGCTGACGTTGGAAAAGCAACTCGTAATATAGATAGAGTCTCAACTATATCAGATAGCACAAGGGTAATGGGGGCAGTGAATGACACTGGGGAAGTTAACTCTATTACTAATAAAACTCAACACGTTATCGAGCCAATAAAGAAAACTGCAGACTCATACTCTATGGCTGACAATCTTGGTAAATTAGAAAGTTCAAATTCGTGTACTAAAGATAGCAATCAGCAATCTAAAAACAAAGAATGCTAACAAATTGTTCAAGTAGACAGCTAACGTTTGGCGATTTTGGTTTGAGTTGAATTTAGTGATTACGGTGGCTTTGTTTGAGTGTAGTGGTGGTTAGCTGCTACTTAACAAGGCGTTAGTAGGTCAGGATGAATAAACAAAAACTCAAGGATCTAATTCTGCAAGTTCCAGAGTTGATCGAGACAGCTGAAGTGTGCCAGGAAGTAGGGGTGCCAAACTTCTATATCGCAGGCGGTGCTATTACTCAAATCATCTGGAACAGTATCGAAAGCAAACCGTTTCTTGCTCAAATTAAAGACTTCGATGTTGTCTATTTCGACAGCTCTAATCATGTCACTGAAGATGAATTCAAAAATCGTATTAGTTCACGGTTAAGTCATGGTGTTGACGTTGATGTAAAAAACCAAGCATTTATACATGAACGCTATGCTAAGAAGTTTGGTTGTTCCATTCAGGCATACGAACGCGTCGAGCAAGGTATCCAGTCTTGGCTTTCTGCCTTTGCTATTGGGTTTACTCTAGATAGCTTAGGAAACATTAAATTGTTCGCCCCCTATGGTTTAGAGGACGCATTTAATATGCTTATTAAACCTAACAAAAAGGCAATGACAGAAGCTAACTACAACAAAATGACAACTGGCTATAAGGCAAGGTGGCAGAAAGTACAGGTGTTCCCTTGGCATTGACCTACTAACAAGCTGCTTAAGACGGACTGCCAACGCTCGGCGAATTTACTTCAAAGTTTGTTCTGTGTTTACGGTGGCTTGTTTGCGTTTTGTGTTATGTTGTCAGCCACTTAGCAGGGCGTTAAGCGTATTTTTGAATCATACAGAGTAAAAAGAGGTTACCTTTGATAGAAGAACTTTTCCTACAAGCATTGTTTACTTTGATTGTGCTTTTTTACCCGGTTTACTTGATTTACAAACGGGCAGGACTAAATACAAATTTGAGCTTCACGATTTTCATTCCTTTTATAGGGTTTATTGTTTGTCCGTTGATCTTAGTTTTTTCTCAATGGAACGTCGAAAAGAAAAATAAGGAAACTGAATAATGGGTGGCATAAGCATATGGCAATTAATAATCCTGTCTTTCATCATACTGATCCCATTATTAGTCTTTGGACCAATTCTCAAGAAAGCTGGATTTTCAAAGTGGTGGTCAATTGTGATGCTATTACCAATCGCCAACATAATTGCAATATGGCTCTTTGCTTACGTGAAATGGCCATCGGAACAAAACAACGCTTAACAAACTGCTCAAGACGGACTGCCAACGCTCGGCGAATTTACTTCAAAGTTTGCTCGGTGTTTAAGGTGGCTTGTTTACCTATTGTGGCCTGTTGTCAGCCACTTAGCAGGGCGTTAGCTAGTATTTAAAGAAACTAAGGGCTTAAGTGCTCATGAATGCGGGGCTCTAGCTTCACACTTGATAGTCCCAATGCGCAAGCTACCTCGCCAGTGGCACTGTTCGAAAAGTGGTTGAATCAACCAAAGTCAGTTTACTGGAGTGGTGCGTTTGTTTAGTTCTTTGTTGTGGTTTCAAGGGTGTTGAAACTTTTCCGCAGCTAAATCCGTTTCGCGCACTGGGCAGTTAGTTTCTTCGATAGCATTCTCTGGCAAGTAAATTTCATCAACTTTGTTTTGGTTATTGATCTGCCCAATGTACATTGTCATTTAAAACCAATAATGTATTTCAAGTTAGGCACTTGGGTGAAAAACTCAACCTTCTTCGTAGCAGCTAACAATCTGCTTAAGACGGACTGTCAACGCGGGGCATTTTTAGTTCAAGTGAGTATAGTGTTTACGGTGGTTTGGTTAAGTGCGGTGGTCGCGTTGTCAGCCACTTAGCAGGGCGTTAGCTAGTGTTTAAAGACACTAAGGACTTAAGTGCTCATGAATACGGGGCTCTAGTTTTACAGCCGAAAGTTCTAGGGTACAAAGTATCTCGCCAGTGGCACTGTTCGAAAAGTGGTTGAATCAACCAAAGTCAGTTTACTGAAGTGGTGTGCTTGTCTAGTTCTTTGGTGCGGCTTCTTGGGTGTTGGAATGCTGCTGTGGCTAAATCTGTTTTGCGCACTTGGTAGTGGGCTTCTTCGAAAGTATTCTTTCCCAAACCTATTTCGTCAATTGGGTTTTGGTTTGTGAGCTGTTCAATTTACATTATCATCCGAAACCAATAATGTATTTCACATTAAGCATTTGGGTGAAAAACTCCACCTTCTTCGTAGCAGCTAACAATCTGCTCAAGACGGACTGCCAACGCGGGGCGATTTTAGTCCAAGTCAGGTGTAGTGTTTACGGTGGTTTAGTTGAGTGCGGGGGTCGCGTTGTCAGCCACTTAGCAGGGCGTTAGTTGGTATTTGTTTCTTGGTTTTAGGTACGAGTTTCGTGCGCGTGGTTTGTGTTAGTTCTCCGTATCTCGGCAAGCATCAAGTAATCACTCTCGGATAAGAATCAGGGTTGCTTGCCTAATCAAGTTAGATATCTGGTTTGATGAACGGGCGTATCAGGTACATCAGTTTCAGTTACTTGGGCATGCAATGAATTCGTTTAGCTTCAGAACTGTCTGCGCTAAAGCAGCGGTAGTCGTTAGGTATTGGTCGTTTACTGCTTTTTAAACGGCACCTGTTTCTACGGTGGAACATCGAAACTTCAGAGTAATCTAACCAACTAACAATCTGTTCAAGACGGACTGCCAACGCTGGGCACTTTTGGTTCTGGTCTGGTACAGTGTTTACGATGGTTTAGTGAGGTTTTGTGGTAAGTTGGCAGCCACTTAACAGGGCGTTAGCTGCAAAATGGAAAATAGAGTATATAAATGGAAATTAACTATACAAAGTACAATGCGAAATCGCTGCTTGAAGCGTTAGGAAACATAGATGCCGAGGCATACCCTGAAAACTACAAAAACTTAACTAGCGAAATAGCGACAAGAAAGCATGAGATTCAAGAGTTTTACGAACAGCAAGCTAATGCTAAAAAACTACGTTGGAGTCGCATACTAACTATGATAAGCGTTAGCCAATTTCTGGTTGCGCTAATAGCGTTTGTAATTCTTGTTCTTTCTTTCTCTGGGTTAAGTGTGCTTGAAGTAGTCGCTTCAGTTTTTGTAATTGTTCTTAATGCATTATCTGGTCTGGTCCTATACAAAAGGGTCACGACATATTATCTACTTCCATATTTGAATGTTGGACTGCAAGTATTTGCTTTTGGGCTTGGTAGTGTGTATTTCAATTACTATGGTGTTGGCGGCGTTTTCCTAACCTTAGATTGGGTGAGTGATACATTTAATTGGCTATCAGTATCCTTTAATTTAGGAGGCTCACTTCTAGAGTATTCAACTAAGTATAATTTGGGGTTCTTTCAAATTGACTTATTGGCGTTGTTCTATATCTGGGTAATTCGAAAATCATTGTCAAAGGCTAGCAGCTAACAAACTGCTTAAGGCGGACTATCAACGCTCGGCAATTTTGGTTCTAGTTTGGTACAGTGTTTATGGCGGCTAGTTTAAGTATCGTGTATTGCGTTGCTAGCCACTTAGCAGGGCGTTATAAGCCTAGAGGAAAATATGAGTATTGATGTCGAAAAAGCCTACCAACTATCGGTGGATATTAATAAGTGCCATGAAGGTTTAGAGATCTCGGTTGATGATAGTAAGTTCATTCCTTCACTTTTTCACTCGACCGTAATTGAACACCATAGAAGCATCGTACTGTTAGTTGAAAGAAAACTGTACAGTTCTGCTTGTACTTTGTTGCGCCCCCTATTTGAAGCGTATGTTAAGGGCTTATGGTTTACACATTGTGCACAAGACAAAGATTTTGCAGCTTTACGAAAGGATAAGTTCAACAAAACCTTTGGGGTAATGGTTTCTGAAATTGACACGGTAAAAGGTAGTAAACTAGCAACACCAAAAGGACATTACTGGAAAACTCTCAACAGCTTTACCCATTCTGGTGCCGCGCTTCTTGGTCGTAAATATAACCGTGACACTATTACAAATAGTCATGATGAAGAGTTAATCGAATCACTGTTAGATTTCTCGGCAAATTATGCTTTATTGTCTGGAATCGAAGTTAGTATGCTGTCTGAAAACATTGAGGCAATTAAAGCTTCAGTGGAATTAGCAAACCATAAGCACGGCTTATAACAAAGCGTTTAAGGCGGATTCCCAACGCTTGGCATTCTCGGTTTGATTCAGCTTTAGTGTTTACGGCACAATGGTTTAGGTAAGGTGGTAGCGTTGCTCACCACTTAACGCGGCGTTAGCTAAATAAAATAATAATGAGGTAACTATGGGTTGGAAAGGTACAGTTAGATCTATTAATGCAGCTGCAAAGCGCGCAGATCGAAACGCAAAAAAACGTCAACGTGAAATTGAAAAAAAGCAAAAGCAGTATGCGAAAATGCAAGAACTGGAGCAAGCTGCGTATGAAGTTGACGTTTTTGAAAATCATATAGAAATTGTTCAGTCCATGCACAAAGAGTGTGGAGATGAAATTAACTGGCATCAAATTTCTTTGTCTAACGAGCCTATAAAACCAGTGTTTTCAAATGTGTTAGAGCAAAAAGCAACGCAGCTAAAAGAAGCATACAAACCTAGCTTCATTGACAAATTGTTTAAGCGAGTCGATTCAAAGCTTTCAGCTTTAAATCTTGCTATAGAATCAGCTAAACAAAAAGACAGTAATAACTATGAAGCTTCACTCAAAACTTGGGAACAGGAGTGTGAAGATTGGGCGGATAGCGTCGAACAGGCAAAGAAAGTATTAGCGGGCTCTCCTGAAGCCAAAATCGAAGTGATTAAAGAAATGAGCCCTTTTAGTGAGCTTGATGCGTTGGGTTCAAGTCTTCACTTGTCCATCTCTGATACATCGTTAGTAACTGTGAATGTACACATTCATGGTGAAGATATCATTCCTAGCGAACAAAAGAGCCTGTTAAAGAGCGGCAAGTTGTCGGTCAAAAAAATGCCTGTAGGCAAGTTCAACGAAATCTATCAGGATTATGTTTGTAGCTCAGTCCTGCGAGTTGCACGTGAGCTGTTTGCAATATTGCCCGATGAATTTGTGGTAATAAATGCAACCGACAAATTGCTTAATAAAGCAACGGGACACTTGGAAGAATCAAATGTTCTTTCGGTGTATATCTCTAGGGCTACGTTAGGTGGGATTAACATGGAAACAATAGACCCTTCCGACTGCATGAAAAACTTTATTCATAATATGTCTTTCAAAAAGACCAAAGGCTTTGAGGCTGTCGAAACAGTGGACGTTGAAGCTGTAGCGTAACTTATTTAGCTAACAAACAATTTAAGAGTGATTCAGCACGCTCGGCATTTTTGGTTTGGGTCTAGTTTAGTGATTACGGCGTCCAATTTGAGTGTTGTGGTAGCGTGCTTCACACCTTAATTGGGCGTTAGGAATCGCTAGCAAATATCTGAGTCCAGTTATTATTTATGATTTATTGTTTTTACTTGACTTGATATAGCGACGAATATCGATGTAAACGTCTTTGAATGTCAAATAGAATACGTAGGTTATGGGGAGCCATATGAAAAAGCTAAGATGTAACTCATCCCAAGCGCCATAAAAGTCCCACACTTGCTTTCGCATATAGTTATAGGATGAGAGACACAGAGTTGCTATCGAAGCTATCAATAAAAAACCTAGCGGAAAAATTATTAATCTCGTAAAGTTTAAACTTAATAGGTAGATAAGTAGCTTTTTATTGTTGTCAAATTTCATTATTTAACTCACCTAATATGGCATGGAAGTATTGCCATCATTTTGTGTTCGTTATAGCACTGTTATGGATAACGTACTAGCAGTTTACCGTTACTGAACCACAATAGTGTTGTTTGTATTTTTGAGTTCCAAAAACTAGGCTGCTCGCTCGTTAGGCTTGTTCCTAACAATCTGCTTAAGACGGACTGCCAACGCTCGGCGAATTTACTTCGAAGTTTGCTCTTTGTTTACGGTGGCTTGTTTTCGTTTTGTGGTATGTTGTCAGCCACTTAGCAGGGCGTTAAGTTTATTTTTTTGGGAGATAGCGGTGCCTGATACTTTATATATTATTGGAAATGGCTTTGACCTCCATCATGGAATGCAAACGAGCTACGAAAGCTTTAAGTTGTACTTGCAGAGAAAGCATGGACTTGTTTTTGATACTGTTGAAAAATTTTTAAGTATCGATGAAAAGTGGTCAGATTTTGAAGAAGCATTAGGTAACTTGGATGTTGACCTCTTAGAAGATGATGCATCGAATTATTTACCATCATATGGTGATGATGACTGGAGTGAGTCAGGACATCATGACTACCAATATGAACTTACCAAAAATGTAGAAGCATTGTCATCTGAGCTATATGAATGTTTTTGCGAGTGGATAAATACGGTTGATGTACCTAATAACCCAACGCTTCTAAATTTGAAATTACATGCTCGTTTTCTAACGTTTAACTATACACAAACGTTGACGGAATTGTATAACATTCCCAAATCAAATGTGTTACACATACATGGTTCAATTGATGAGCCAGCCAACGAGATTGTCCTTGGGCATGGATGGGCTCCCGAAGATAGAACACAGCTAACAACTTACATAGATGAAAATACAGACACTCGAATTGCTTCTGGCTATCAAGTCGTAGATGAATACTTTAGCCATACTTATAAATCTACAAGCAGTGTTCTAAGAAAAAATGAGCGATTTTTCGCTAGTCTATCGGGTTTAAGAAATATTTATATACTTGGACACTCAATGTCATCTGTGGACCTTGAGTATTTCAGAGTAATTGCTAGTCAGGTTAAATTTGATACAAACTGGTATATTAGTTTTTATAAGCTAGAAGACAAAATTAGCTTATCTCAAGCTGCAATCGAGTTGGGGCTTTCCGAGAGCAATGTACACTTTATTAAAATGGAAGAAATCAAATAAACTTAACAAACTGTTTAAGAGTGATTCGCAACGCGTGGCATTTTTACTATGCGTTGGTTTAAGTGATTAAGGTGGCATGCGGGAGCTTTGGCATTGCGTTGCTCACACCTTAACAGGACGTTATGTAGCTGTTTTATTTAATGTTTTCTAGCTTGGTTCAGCGCAAGGGCACTGAGTTCTGCGTCAGTGCTTTTCACCTTTAAGTCATCATGATCCTTGATGTTCAAGTATGCTGTTTCTTTGTGGTGGGATGTCCGTCCTCGAACCTCGATTTTCGTGCTCGCTGTGGTCAGCTTCAGTGAAAGTATCCTTTGTCATGTAAGTGCAGCTGGTGCAGGGACATTTTCGAATGTCGCTTCATTACCAAGTGCGTTAATCGAGTCAGCTTAACTTGGGCAACTGTCCGTTTTACTTCAGTGGCCGGGTCTAGTAATGTATTCTAAATCAACATCTTGTCACCAAGCCTCTAGGTTTATCGCACTGTCTCGCAACATAACAAGTGCTTAAAGACGGACTGCCAACCTGTGGCATTTTTGGTTCGGGTTGAGTTTAGTGATTATGGTGGTCTGTTTGGGTGTCGTGCATTGGCAGCCGCTTAAGCAGGCGTTAAGTGTATTCGATGTCAACATGACTCAATTGCATGTAATTTTTTTGTGATAGGAAGCAGCGATATGATGAAGCTTATAGAACCATGGTTGTTTCACCGTAGGGCTATGTACATTGCAAGGAAGTTAATTCCACTGCTTCTCTTTTATGGAAAAAAGACTAGATACTCTAAGGAAGAAGTGGACTATGCAATTGAAAGATCAAAATTATCGAAAAAGCACGTAACACTAGCATATGCTATTTATTGTGTAGACTTGTCGCAAGATAACTTCCACAGAAGTGAAAGTTTCGAAGAGTACTTATCTCACAAATGTAAGTATGATCCAGCAAATCAACGATTTGATGTCGCCTCTTTTGCTTACTACTCTTCGGGTGATTGCACTTCTAACGATGGTGGAGGTGGCGAGTAATGCACTTAACAAATTGTTCAAGAGTGATTCGGCACGCGTGGCATTTTTACTATGCGTTAGTTTTAGTGGTTAAGGTGGTATGCGGAAGCTTAGGTATTGCGTGCCTCACACCTTAACAAGGCGTTATGTGCTTTGGTGTTGATGGCGTATAGTTGTACATGAAAGTCATTTTAAATTAGGTAAAAGGAATTACTATGTCCAAAAAGGAATCGAATAAAAGTACTGCAATAAAGTTGGGTTTGTTCATGGCTGGCTCGGTATTTGGTGCAGCCTTGTATATCTTTTTTGCGTTTCCAACATCTTGATTGTTCGGGTTACTAAATGTCTTCGGTTGGGTAGTCACAGTTAGGCTCAAGTTACATGTAGGGATAGAAAGTTAGTTGCCATCGTATACATCATTGTCACACTTCTTATGGTTAAAGTACTTTAAAGAAGAAAGTCTCCAAAAGTGTACTTTTTTATTTCGCACTTGAACTCTATTTTTGTGCAGTTGCGGTCGCCTCTTATATCGATTATCTGTTCTGTGAGCAAAGGTGTTCAACTTAAGCACGCACATAACAAACTGTTTAAGAGTGATTCGCAACGCTTGGCATTTTTGGTATGCGTTGGTTTTAGTGTTTAAGGTGGTATGCAGCAGCATCGGTATTGCGTTGCTCACACCTTAACAGGGCGTTAGTTTGCAAGAGGAAAAACGCAACTATATCGCACGATCAAGTGGTAAAAGCTTAAAGTCTAAATTGTCGTATCGGCGTTCAATTTCAGTGTTAACTAGCGTGGTGAAAATCCAAAATTGGCATCGTTTCAATGGTTGATTTGTTCTTTGGTGCGGTGGCTTATGGATTAACTGAGTTGAACTCTTTTGCTGAAACTCTGCTCGTTGTGTTTGTTGGTACAAAAGCAGATTTACTCGCTGAAATGGCGTTTTCTCTGGTGTGGTAAATTCATGTGGTTTCAGTGACTTTGTTGAAAGTCCGCATTGTGAGATTGGTTTTCCAAAAGTGCTTTTTGGTGTTGTGAGTTCGTTTTCTTCGGCGTTGTTTGTTCCACGTGGTTTCATTGAGTAGCCGCTTTGAGACTACGCCTGACTTAAATGCATCAAAACACATAAAATGTAGTGTTTGCAAAGTTTAAAATAACGTAAAATCAACGCTTTGGGTTTGCAAACTAACAAACTGCTCAAGAGGGATTCGCAACGCGTGGCATTTTCACTATGCGTTGATTTTAGTGATTAAGGTGGTATGCAGCGGCTTCGGTATTGCGTTGCTCACCCCTTAGCAGGGCGTTATATTTCCGAGTACCCCATGTTTAGTAGACACTTTACTAAGTTAGACCTAGGGTCTAATTGAGAGGTGATTTATGGCTAAACATCGTAATCCAGCGTACACCGAAGAGTTCCGCAAAGAAGCCGTTCGCTTGGCCAGTCTTCCTGGCCGAACAGCCGTCTCCGTTGCCAAGGAGCTGGGCATCAGTACCCAGCAGATCCGAAACTGGAAGCGCCAGTTCACACGCCTATCTGATAAACAGTTTAACACCTTAGATGGTGTCGATTATTCGAAGAAAGAGTCCGAAGAGCTTCGAGCGCTAAGGCGCGAGAACAAGCGACTCAAAGATGAAATGGAATTCCTAAAAAGGTCTCGGCGTACTTCGCGAAGCAGCAAAAGTGAAGTACGAGTTCATTGAAAGCTATGTCGATGGAGTATTCCATTAGCTTAATGTGCCGTACGTTAGAGGTGAGTCGAGGCGGTTACTATAAGTGGCGTCATCATACGCCGAGTAAGCGTTCAAAGCGGCGAGAGCGCTTTGAACAGCTCGTCATGTGTACCTTTGCCCAATATAGGGCACGTTACGGTTCAGTGCGAATAGCCGAAGAGCTAAACGAAGCAGGCCATGCCTGCTGCGTGAATTATGTGGCTGATATCATGAAGGAAAAAGGTATCAGGGCACGTAATGGTAAAGGGTTTAAATACAGCAAGGATGTGGCGGCGATGACGAATGTTGCTGACAATTTACTGCGTCGAGACTTTGAGTCCGCGACACCAAATCAGAAATGGGTTACGGACATCACGTATATCTGGGTGAAGAGCCGTTGGCTGTTCTTGGCGACAGTGATGGACTTGCATTCGAGACGTATTGTGGGTTGGTCTCTAGGGACAACGATGACCGTTGAGCTCATCACCAATGCGCTAAAAATGGCGTTTGAGTCACGTAAGCCGCCTAAGGGCGTCATTATCCACTCGGACCGTGGTGTACAATACAGAGCATATAAATATCAAGACTTCATGCGCAAGCATGGAGGTGTACCGAGCATGAGTCGGCAGGGCAACTGTTGGGATAATGCGGTGATGGAGTCGTTCTACAGTCGACTGAAAGTCGAACTGATATACGCGGAAGATTACCAAACTGTCGAAGAAGCCCGAATGGGCATCTTCGAATACATCGAGGTATTTTACAATCGCAAAAGAAGACACTCAGCGTTGGGGCATGTCAGCCCAGTTGAGTACGAGAGTATGTAGTTATGTACTGTCTACTTTTTGTGGGGTACACCATTTTCTTTTGGAGTTTGCAGTGATAAATATTCCTGATTATTGGTTAGATTTTATATCCAAGAACAATTTGAGCAATAAGTCATTTGAGATCCCAGATGATTTTGATTTGTCTGGGTTAGGTGCTGATTTTAAGGTCTTTGCTCGCTCGGAGATTGACGATGAAACTAGCAATTATTATCCGGGTATTAACGTCGTTAAATCTGGGTACATAGCTGTCGCTTGCTGTTTGTGTGGCTCTGGTGATCCATACTTTATCAATGTGAATGATGGTGAAAATGGGAAGCTTTATCGAGTTTATCACGACGATAATTCTATCGATATTGTTGTAAATAATTACAAGGATATTTTGAAGTTTGCTGAACCGGAAAACTAACAAGCTGCTTAAGACGGACTGACAACGCTCGGCGAATTTACTCCAAAGTTTGCTCTGTGTGTACGGTGGCTTATTTTCGTTTTGTGGTATGTTGTCAGCCACTTAGCAGGGCGTTAGCAATCAGGAGAAATAATGAGCATCAATATCAGAAATGCAGAAATTAGTGATGCGAGGGCAATCAGTGAGTTGCTCTTACCCTTAACAAACAAATATGTTTGCCCAACTTGTGATGTGACTGTGCACAGTATTTTGCTCGATTCAATGTCAGAGAAAAACATCGAAAAATATCTGTCTACAAACTATGACTATGTTGTTGCAGTAACTGAGAATAATGAAGTCGTTGGTGTGGCTGGAGTACGAGACAACTCGCATCTGTACCATCTATTCGTAGATGATGATTTTCAAGGTAATGGGCTTTCCCGTCAATTATGGGAAACTGTTAAAGAAAAGGCATTGGAAAACGGTAATAGTGGTCTATTTACAGTTAACTCCGCGGTCAATGCGGAAAGCGTATATGTGCGTTTTGGTTTTAAACGCACAGAAGGCGTCAGAAATCGGCAAGGGATGGTTGATATTCCAATGGTGTTAGAATTTGATTGCTAACAAGAGACTATGGCGTCAATAGTTAATTTTTGGCGCTATTGTTATCCCACATTACACCGTCTCTGAGCATCGAGTTTAAGATCACAACCATCTTTCTCATGCAGGCAACTATGGCTACTTTTTTGGGTTTTCCTGCCGCAAGTAATCGTTCATATGTAGTCTTAAAAACAGGGTTACATTGGATGGCAGACATCATTGCCATATACATAACGGTTCTAACTTGAGTCCGACCTCCTTGTATTATGCGCTTTCCTTTGTAACGACCACTTTCTCTAACGATGGGGGCTACACCAATCAAGCTAGAGGCTTGTTTATTGGTGATGTAACCACGTTCGGGGACGTTACTGATGATGGATGCGGCCAGTATTTTACCGACTCCAGGCATGCTTTGAAGTATCTCATTCTTAGTCTGATATTCAGGTGAGATATCGATGAGCTTTGAGATTTTGGCTTCTACTTTTTCAATTTGATTTTTAAGAGCGGTTAAGATGGGCGTAATAGTTGAGGCGATGTTCTTTGGCAATATTTGTAGTCGGTTTCTTTCCATGGTCTGTATGGAGAGTAACTGATTTCGCCTTGATACTAAGTCACTCATTAATCGGATATTTTCGGCTTTTAGCTCGGTTAAGTCAGGCTGAACTTTTTCAGCATAGTGGGCAATGAGCGCGGCGTCTAAACGGTCGTTCTTAGCTCTTTGTCCAATAGCACCAGCGAACCTTTTTATTCTCAAAGGGTTTGCGATGACATAGGGTAGCTTTGCTTGGTCACAAGCAAGGATGAAGGGCATTTCTAATCGTCCAGTAGCTTCAATCACGACACGTTGAGGTTGGTGTTTAGCGATAGCTCTGACGGCTTCTTTAATGCCTTTGTCATTGTTAGGAACGGTGAAGTAAATGTCGAGCGGACGGATATAAATATCTAATTGTGATTTGCCAGTATCAACGCCGACATTAATGTTTTGAAGTGTGTTTGTATTCATAATAAGCTTAACTCTTGCTTGCAAATGCGGGCTCGAGACCCAGAAGACTATTCGAGTGTGGTGCTTGGAGTTCTATCTGACGTTCGAACTTGTTATCGGTCTCTCGATAGAGGAGCCATCATTTAATCGAACTATCAGATAGAAGAACTTTAGTTGCAGCTAAAGTCTGGGTCTCACTTTACCCGATTGGAGAGCTTATTATCCATACAAGGCATTTAAGACGGATTCCCAACGCACGGCATTTTTGGTTTGGTTGGGTTCAGTGTTTACGGTGGTATGGTTAGGTGCAGCGGTCGTGCGTTGCTCACCAGTTAATGCGGCGTTCTAGCTATCTCAAGGAGGGGCTCATTGGTAAAAAAGATTAAAGAATATATCGCTGCTACCGTTCTTGTAGCCTTACTTGTATTACTAGTTCTGACTTCTGTTCTTTTATTGGTTCAAGGAGATACAGTAGAGAATGAGCAGACAATAACAGGCAGCATATTGCAACTGAAATTTCACTCAGGTTCAAGGAATGTAGATCCTTATTATGAGTTGATGGTGGGCACCGATGGCAGTAAAAGGTACATAGCTGGTCGATATTATAAAGACGTTGAACACTTATTTAACCCTTACCAAGGTGCTAAGTTGGCTTTTCGGGATGTTGAGGTTTATTACATTGAATCAGAGTTGTTCGACGATAAGTATACTGTTACAAAAATAATGCATCAGGGAGACTTGATTTACGACAGACATTACTCACCGCCGTGTGATTGGAAAAGTAATATCTCCTCTATCATGGGAGTACTATTAGTGCTCTTTTTATTATCGCGGCTAATTGAATACATGCGGTCGTTAGAATAGCTATAACAATCAATTTAAGAGGGATTCACAACGCTTGGCACTTTTGCTTCTACTTCAAATTTAGTGTTTATGGCACAATGCGTTAGGTTTGGGTGGAGGCGTTGTTCACCCCTTAATTTGGCGTTAGCTGCACAGGAGGAAGTCGTGCAAGAAGAATATATGGAGTACTACGCAAAGTTTGATGAGGAGAAGCGTCTTCTTTCACAAAATATTACACGTATTGAGTTTGATACAACATTGAGTGTGTTGGAGCCTTATATCGATCCAGCAATTAATTTAACTGAGTTTGGTGCTGCTACTGGACGTTATTCCCTCCATTATGCTCAACAAGGCATTAATGTGACAGCGGTTGAGTTAGTTCCTGAATTAGTGGAACAACTTAATAGTAATGCAAAACGTCAGTCTTTGAGCTTATCTGTCCATGAAGCAAATGCAACAGACGTCAGCTTTATAGAGAGTGACAGTCAAGATATCGTATTAATTTTGGGACCGCTTTATCACATACAATCAAAGTCAGACCGAGAAGCAGTGCTCAAAGAAGCTAATCGAGTTTTAAAACCAAATGGGATTGTTGCGATAGCTTATATCAGCCGTTTCTTTGTTGCAGGTTTGCTAGCAAAAATGTCTAACGATTTAGTTTCGCCAACTGTGTTAGGTGAGTTAAACGAAAGTGGCTTAGTTACTTCACCTGAGGTAGACACATTTTTTAGAACTGGTTACTTTGCTAAGCCGACCGAAATTGAATCTCTAGCAGCTCACTCGGGTTTTAGTGTCGAAAATCACATTGCAACAGATGGTTATGTTCGTTTCATTGGTCAAGAGGTCAACCAACTTAGCGAGCAGCAGTATCAAGCTTGGTTGAAGTATCACCTTTCTACTTGTGGAGAACCATCATTGCTTGGTAGTAGTAATCATGGTTTAGTTATTGCGAAAAAGTGCAGTTAAGAAACTGCTAAAGACGGGCTATCAACGCTCGGTTATCTTGCTTCTAATTAGACATAGTGTTTACGGTAGTAAAGTTAAGTGCAGTGTTTAGCGTTTGCTAGTCAATTAGCAGGGCGTTATGGCTTTTAACGAAATGGGGAGGTTGCATGGCATTGTCATTTGAAAGCCAGAGGTTGAAAGTAGTTGAAATTACTGGAGAGCTTGATTTGTCTAAGCACTCATATTTGCTAGAGCGAATTCCTAAAATCTTAACACCAGTAGTTGTAGAAAATCTTCCCCCATATTTCCACGGGATTGGTTCTTATGAAGAAGCCAGAATATGGCTTGAGAGAATGTTATTGGAGAGCCGCTTACTTAAAGTAGAAACAGAGGGGCACGAACTAGTAGGTTTCTTGTTCGCTTATGTAGAAAAGGACGAGTATGCTCATATCGGTTACTTGCTTGGTGAAGAATATTGGGGGCGAGGATTAGCTAGTGAATTACTTCAGGGCTTCATCCATGAAGTTGAGAAATCCGAGTCTTGGTTGAAACTTATAGGCGGTGTTGACCAATCTAATGTTGCTTCAGCGAAGTTACTCAAGAAGCTAGGTTTCATAGAGCAACCAGCTAGTGGCAGTGGTGTGGCTTTCTATGAATATACGATTCCCCAGTCGCAACCATAACCTTTAAAGAGGGAGTCACAACGCGTGGCATTTTCACTATGCGTTGTATTTAGTGTTTAAGGTGGTACACGGCGGCTGTGGTATTGCGTTAATCACTCCTTAACGCAGCGTTATAAGGCCCCATTAAACTAAGGATGGTAAAATGTTGTCACGAGATAAAACAGGGCTTATCGTCGTTGATGTGCAGGGTAAGCTTGCACGCTTAGTCTATGATAGTGAAACGCTCATTTCTAACTGCTCGAAGTTGATTGTCGGGGCTAGGGCTCTGGGTTTGCCGATAGTTTTGCTTGAGCAGAACCCTGAGAAGTTGGGTAAGACAGTAGAGGAATTAAGAGTTCACCTTGGTGACGTTAGCCCAATAACAAAGTTTACCTTCAATGCTTGTGAGTCCCCCGACTTTCTGGCTACGATCAAAGAAATGGGTGTAGATACTTGGTTGGTGTGTGGCATTGAGGCGCATATTTGTGTGTACCAGACGGCAAAAGGATTGGTTGAATTAGGTTTCAATGTGGAACTGGTTAATGATTGTGTTTCCTCTCGAACGTTATCAAATGCTCAACTTGGTATTGAGCGTCTAAAGGAAAGTGGCGTAGAAATTTCGGGGTTAGAAATGTGTCTCTACGAGCTGGTAAAAGACTGTAGGAGTGCTGAATTTAAGCAGGTGTTAAGCCTAGTTCGTTAGAATTCGCCTTCTAGCAAAGCAATTAAGAGTGATTTATAACGCTCGCACTTTTGGTTTGAATCGGCTTTAGTGTTTAAGGCACTATTCTTTGGGTAAGTGGTAGCATCGCTCACTACTTCATTTAGCGATATGCGATTAGGAGGCTCCAATGAACAATGCAGTCAAAGAGCGCTTTGATGAATACCCAGAGAATGCTCGTGTTAGGTTAACGGAGCTACGAAATTTAGTCTTTCAAATTGCATCTGAGTTGGATCTTGGTGAAGTCGATGAAACTCTTAAATGGGGTGAGCCAAGCTACAGTGTAAAAACAGGCAGTCCGCTAAGAATGGACTGGAAACTCAAATCTCCTAACAATTATTACCTGTTCTTTAATTGCCAAACAAAGCTCGTCGATACATTCAGGGAATTGTATGGCGAAGAACTGGTATTTCAGGGAAACAGAGCGATAATTCTATCCTTGTCGAAGCCGATACCAGAAACAGCAATCAAGTCCTGTTTAGAGTTAGCTTTAACTTATCAGCAGCGAAAACATTTTCCTCTTTTAGGCGCGTAGAAAAATTCACACAACAAACTGTTTGGCAGTAATTCACAACGCATGGCGCTTTACTATGTGGTGCGTTTAGTGTTTAAAGCGGCATGTGGGAGCTTTGATTCCGCTTCGCTCAAGTATAGCAAGCGTTTGTTGCACACAAGGCGTCGTTAGCATGGTTATATTACGTGTTAATGTTGTGCAACTTAATACGGTGTTTAAGCTCTTATCGGATGTAGGTATATATGGAAACAGAGAGATTAAGGTTAGTTCCCCCTTCAATGGAGCTACAGCCTTTAATGCTAGAAGCAATAGTAGAAAGTCAAAATGAACTCGGAGAGTATTTACCTTGGGTTAAATATGCTTTGACTGAATCTGAATCAATAGAGAATACAAAGCAAGCGATTAGTAACTTTGAAAACTTTGAAGGTGAACTGCGTTATTCAATCTTAGATAAAAATACCAACAACTTCGTAGGTGCAATTGGTCTAATCATTCGAGACAAAGACGTTCCTTATTTTGAAATTGGATATTGGTTACGTAGCTCGTGTGTAGGGCATGGTTTTATCGTGGAAGCGGTTAAAGTACTCGAAAATTACGCATTTTTAGAACTCAAAGCTAATAGATTGGAAATTAAGGCCGCAGAGGAAAATGTAAAGAGTCGAGCAGTTGCAGAGCGATGTGGGTATACTTTTGAGGGCACATTGCGCAATGATCGAAGGCTGCCGTCAGGCCAGTTAAGTAGCACAGCCGTATATTCGAAAATAGGATTATTGTGATTTGCAATAAATCGGACTTCTAATGCTCGGCACTTATGGTTGTTCGATTGGACGCAGTTTACGGTGTTAGTTAAGTGTCGAGATATTCATAGCTAGCTGTTTAGCAGGGCGCTCTAACAATAATCTTCAGGTAGCAGTGCGTGGCCCGTGTTTTCAGCAAGATAGGTTAGGGCGTCAATCACTCGAATTGGTGTTAACAGGTTATCTTCATTGCAGTTATCGAGTTCGAATGTCAGGTAGATCTGGTTTTGCTCAACTTTCAGAAACAGGTTTCCTTGAGGAGCTCGATCTTGTGTTAAAGCGAAGGTGCCAAGACCGATAAAGTGTGAACAGCTTAGGTTTCTTGTCGCGTAAACATCGCATTTCAACTTGTGGGCCAGTGCTAAGAAGTCGAGCAGCAAGTTAATCTGCTCATCAGAAACGTCATCAAGTGCTTTTATATGCGGCTTTTTACAGAAACGTTCTAAATAGCTGATCATTTCGTCGATATCGTTATTAAATAGCATTATTGCGTGTCCGTATTGGCTAGCGTGCGATTGTACCTTTAGCGCACCAGCATCACAAAGCGTTTAGAGCAGTTTCGTACTGCTCTGTATTTTTGCGATGAAGCGGTTTTAGTGTTTTAGGTGTATTGGCTTTCAAGTGTGGCAGAGGATCTCGACATTTGAAGGCGCAAAGGTCGCCTTCTTAATTCATGCTTTTCACAATGGCTATGTGATAATTCTTATGGGACTATTGGATTAAATCTAATAAACGTTTAACGTGGCATGCGCAGAGAGCAACAAATCACATAATAAGAAGGAGTTGGTGTTTATGATTACTTGCTATGTAAAGTATGTAATTGACCCTAAAAAGGTTAAAGAGTTCGAAGAATACGCGAAAATGTGGATCCCATTGGTTGAAAGGTTCGGAGGCCAACATAATGGCTACTTTCTGCCATCTGAAGGTGCGAACAATATTGCTCTAGCTCTATTTACGTTCCAAAGTTTGTCCACTTATGAAGAATACCGAAATAAGTCTTTAGAAGACCCGGAATGCATTAAGGCATTTGAGTTTGCAGAGAGGGTTGACTGTATTGTCAGTTATGAACGTAGCTTTTTTAGACCAGTACTGAGCTAACAAACTACGTATTGCAAACTGTTTGAAGTAAATTCGCTATGCTTGGCATTTTGAGTCTGTTTTAGTGTTTAAGGTGTATTGGTTTTGTTGAACTGTCACGTAGCAGCCCACTTACTGTGACATAGAACTTAAAGGGAATATCCAAATTGAAAGCCCATGAATGTGTCTCTTTCATTATGCTTAATGGTTCAAAAGTACTCTTGGAGAAACGAAGTGAGCACAAGAAAACCGATCCTGGGTTAATCACTATTCCCGGAGGACATATAGAAAGAGGGGAAACTTCAGTTCAAGCTTTGCTGCGTGAAGTTAAGGAAGAATTGAATGTTAAGCCAACTACCTATCAGTATTTGTGCTCGCTCTATCACCCAACGGAAGAGTTGCAGTTAATCCACTACTTTATTATCAGTGGCTGGGATGGTGAAATTCGGCCTTATGAGGCCGAAGGCATTGAGTGGTGTAGTTTAGAATCAGCAGTAGTTGAAATCGCTGCTGACGAAATAGCCTTAAATGAACTTACGAGGCTAGCTCCTCACCTTAAGTTCTGAGCATCTACTTAAGATAGACGGTTAACACTCGGTAGTTATACTTTTGGTCTGGTACAGTGTTTACGTTAGTTAGTTTAAGTGATTGGAGGGATTGTGCATATTCGGAAAGCATCAAGTGATGATTTAGATAGGGTGTTAAGCCTTGTTTCAGAAGTGTCGGCTATAGACATTCTTCCTTTGTTTAGCGAACAAGGTAAAAAACAGTTTATCGAACGAGTCATTCCAGATTTACATACCGTGTTTGGTGGTGAAAACTTCTTAGCGATTAAAGCTGTATATGATGGCAAGTTGCTCGGTTTCGCGGCTTTGCGTGATGGAAACTACGTGACCCACCTTTTTGTATCCAAGCAAGCGCAAGGCTCTGGTTTGGGTCGAGATATGCTCAATCATTTACTGGCTTCAACCGAATCTAACGAGATATCGCTGCGCTCTTCGATAAATGCGATGGGTTTCTACCGCCATAATGGTTTTACAGTTAGTGGGGGTGAAGGTGAGGTGAATGGAATTCGCTTTGTCCCTATGTCGCTAATTCGCACATAGTAATGTGTTCAAGACTCGGTTCCTATCAGTAGTACTTCTACTTCATATTAGAATCAGCGGTGAAGCATTTAAATTAGATTGATACTGCTGCGCGCCTAAACGCGGAGTTTGATTGTCTCGCTCGCAATGAGTTTACAGTAGTATGCATTTGTATTTATATTCTGCTTCGCAAATCACTCTTTACTATACTTAGGTCTTTTTTAACTGGTGTACATTCTAGCCTCAAACAACAGGCTGATCTTTAAGGAGTAATTGTGTATACCAGTAAATATTCAAACTTTTGGCGGCGTTTATTCGCTATTTTTATTGATGGGCTAGTTTTCTTACCATTGCAATGGATTGATGACTATGTGCTCTCTGGAGTGGTTGGCTCAGGAGGCATTTTCGTATGGGGAGTTGGTAGTTCGATTTTAGGCATTACATACTATGTCCTTATGCATGCAAAATATGGCCAAACCATAGGTAAAATGGTGGCCAAGGTGAAAGTGCTAGATGTATCTGAAAGCCGTAATTTAACCATTAAGCAATCGTGCCTACGTGATATTGTCCCAATTATCTTGTTTCCAGTTACGATATACGCTTACGCTCAAATCGCGTTTTACGGGCAGACTTATGAGAGTTTGGAACAAGGCCTATTGTTTATGTTTATCGGCCTAGTGATGTTGGGTTGGGTTCTTTTAGAGACTATTTCTATGCTATTTAACGAGAAAAGACGAGCTATACATGATTACATAGCAGGTTCTGTCGTTGTCAGGTTAACCTAACAAGTAGATTACCAATTATGCGAGATTAAAATGTAGATCAATCAAGTAACGGCGTTGCAATTGCTTTAACCAATGGCCAACCTATAGAAATTTGGCTTCGCGTCAGTAGTGGTTGTTTCTAATCAACTTAGTGAATAACATGGTATTTAAAATAGTCTGACGACATAAGCGATTGAGTGAAAGCCAAACATGGAGGTGTGGTATGCACAAAGAAATTACCGGCGGTTGCTGCTGTGAAAGTGTTGCTTTTAAAGTGAAGGATGACTTTGGTAAGTTTTATTTTTGTCACTGTGAACAGTGTAGAAAGCTTACCGGTTCGGCTCACGCTTCGAATTTATTTACTTCTCCTTCGAATATCCAGTGGACGAAAGGGGAAGACAAAATAAAACGTTTTGACCATCCCACTCGATCATTTTCGAAAGTGTTTTGCATCGAGTGTGGTTCCGGTTTGCCGTATCTGAGCCAAAGTGGGAAGTTTTTAATTGTTCCTGCTGGATCATTAAATGAAGAACCATCAAAAGAGTTAGATGCGCAGATATTTTGTTCTGAGCAGACAAACTGGCATAAAGCCGGTTTACAAGCAGAACAAATGTTAGGTTTCCCTAAGTAAGCATCACAAACGAATGGAGGACAGTAAATGGATTTAAATTCGCTACTATTATTTGTCGTCGCTTGCCTTGCGATCAATATGATCCCCGGGCCTGACGTTATTTACATTGTATCGAATACAATGAAGGGCAAGTTGATAAATGGGTTGAAGGCGGCACTGGGACTCGGTGTTGGTTACTTTATTCACACATTGGCAGCGTGTTTAGGCTTGTCTGCAATTATTCTTAGCTCTGCGGTTGCCTTTAGTGCGGTAAAATGGCTGGGTGCGGCTTACTTAGTGTATTTAGGTATCCAGTCAATACGCTCTATGTGGCGTGGTGAAAGTAAAATCATTAATAATACTGACATTGAAAAAGATAAAAATGTTTTCTCACAAGGGGTGATCGTTAGTGTTCTCAATCCGAAGGTAGCGCTGTTTTTCCTCTCATTTTTGCCTCAGTTTATCGAAACATCTAGCAGCTCAGTGTCGCTACAATTGTTAGTGCTCGGTTTATTGTTTAGCGTATTAGCGACACTGTGTAACCTTTTATACGCATCAGTGGGTAGTTGGGTGTTTAGTCGCCCGAATTCTCAGCGATATTCTCGTGCACTTGAAGGAGTCTCGGGCGTTCTGCTTATCGGGCTGGCGAGTAAAGTCGCCCTCAATGAACGCTAGTTAATGCGCTAATTCTGAGACAAGGAGTCTATTTTGTTCAAGCTCTACTATTATCCAAACAATGCGAGTTTAGCGCCTCATTTTTTGCTTCATCACTTAAATGCAGACTATGAGCTATTGTTAGTCGACAAAAAATCAAACTCGCAAAAATCAGCGGATTATCTTCGACTCAATCCTGCAGGGCGAATCCCGACATTGGTTGTGAATGATCAAGCGATATTCGAAAGTCCTGCTATCTGTATTCATATCTGCGAGCTTTACCCGGACTCAAGCCTCATGCCATCAATTGGCGATCCTAGTCGACCACTGTTTTTCCAGTGGCTCGCATTTCTTAACAATACGCTGCAAGCTGAACTTATGGTTCGTTATTACCCGCATCGTCATACTAATGATGAATCGACTATTCCAAACCTTGTTAAAGCTCAAGACGAAAGAATTGCCGACGCGCTTTCAATTATCAATGATCAGCTCGCAAAGAATGAGTACTTGTTGGGCGATAGGCTAACTGCGTGTGACTATTTCTTATTCATGTTAGCGGAGTGGTCTTTGCCAATTGAAAAGTCTCCACTTAGTTTTGACTATCTAGCCGCATATTTAAAGCGTTTGTGCTCGAACCCCACCATCAGGTATGTTTGCAGAATTGAAGAAATAGACCTTACGCCATTTGAATCATATCGATAGAAGGAGAGAACGTGCTAAGAATCTTAATCTTTGTGCTCGTGGTTAATGGGTTAGTCTCTTTTGCACTGCATGTCAGTGAGCTGCTGTTTTCGGTACCCGAACTGAACTTTATCAGCGATTACTTTTTCTATGCTCTGCTGATCCAATGGAGCCTGAGTGGCCTCTTTCTCATTGCGAAGCCGGGTAAAGAGCCTTATTTAAGACATAGTCCTAATACAGCGACTAGAATGGCAGCGTCAATAGCCGATGAACCTAAAGCTAATGACAGTCAGTCAAATTTTGATGTTGGCATTAGCATGTTGCTGTTTCTATCTGGTGCATTCAGTTTGTTGATGTGCATTGTGTTGTAGTGGGAGAGTAATGTGAAAGTAAGGAAAGCATTAAAAGGAGATGCGGGTAAACTGCTTGAGCTCATTGCGCTTAAGGCTGAGTTTGACCGCAGCATGAAAGGGTTTGACGGGCAAATCTCAACGACCATTGAGAAGATTCAGCGTACGTTATTTTGTGAGCATCCCTTTGCTTATGCTTTGCTATTAGAAGTTGATGAAGAAGTGTTGGGTTTTGCACTATTTCACTATCGTTATTCGTCTTTTAGCGGTGAACCGTCAATTTGGCTTGATGACTTGCTCATAGTCGGAAACTCTCGCTCAAAGGGATATGGCGCTGCTCTGATGCATTCTCTTAAAATTGAGGGTGAAAAGGCCTTGGCGTCTCACATCTCATGGACTGCGAGCCCATACAACACCAAAGCACATAAATTCTACGCAAGGCTTGGTGCAGAAATAGAACGAATGGAAGGTAAACGTCCATTCTTCCGCTGGGCTATTTAGTCATTTTAGTCTCTCTTAATAATTTTTACTGTTTATATATACAGTTGTTTTGTGTAGTATAGATCAGTAGTGAAAGAGAGGTTCCTAATGACATTTAAGTACGAAGAAGTAACACCTAGTGCAGCAGAATTTTGCGAACTGCGCGTGGCTGCAGGCTTGTCTGCTAAATCGCTAAAAGCCGCGCAAATAGCATTGCCAAACAGTCTATATGCAATATCAATTCGAAAAGAGGGTTCTTTAATTGCGATGGGCCGAGTTGTCGGTGATGGCGCATGTAATTTTGAGGTAGTCGATGTCGCAGTTGATCCCAACTATCAAGGGATGGGCTTAGGAAAACGAGTGATGGAATATATTGATATGTATCTCTCTTCAGTAGCGCTAGAGGGATCATACATCTCAATGATTGCAGATGAACCTGCGTTTTATGAAAAACTTGGATATAGGCTCGTGTCGCCGTCTTGCCAAGGGATGACGAAAAAATTTAAGCCATGTAACTAAAGAGCAATGCATAGGTTGTGGGGGAGAGACTCCCTACGGAAAAAGGAAACGTCATGGAATACAAGGTTGTAAAAGAATATCAAGATGCGCCGGATTCTCCCATTCAAGTAGTCACGGGGGAAGTATTAGACTTCGTTGAAGAGTCTGACCCTAAGGGAGATTGGGCAAATTGGGTACTTTGCCGAGGTAATAACAAACAAGGTTGGGTCCCGAAGCAGATATTGGACATTGACGCGGGAGCAGTAACAGTCTTAGAGGACTATACTGCCGTTGAGCACAGCCTAAAACTTGGCGAGCAAGTGGTGAAGATTTATGAGCTCAATGGTTGGATATGGTGTCGAAAGTTAGATTCTAGTGAACAAGAAGCTTGGGCTCCATTAAATCATCTTGTATCGATTTAGCGCATTTGCAAAACTCTCTCTATTCGAGAGGACTCGAAACGCTCGTACAACAAAACAAAAACTTTCAGGATTTGATCTGCTAAACTTGCGCACTGACTTAATGTCTTAGGAAAACCCAAGATGAGCCAAGAACAACCAAACAACCCATTGCATGGATTAACATTAGAAAAGATCCTTGTACGATTGCAAGAACACTACGGATGGGAAGGTTTGGACGAGCGAATTCAAATTAACTGTTTCTACAGTAACCCGTCTATCAAATCTTCTCTGAAGTTCTTACGTCGAACGCAATGGGCGCGAGACAAAGTAGAAGCGCTATATATCGAAACATTTTGTAAATAGCGACAAGACAAGCGTATTAATATGCGTTTGTCTTTTTATCAAATAATGAAATCTCACCTTGACCTCAACTAAGCTTGAGGTTTTAAGCTCTCTAGTACTGTATCAACAAGGAGAGCGAACATGCAGAACAATTATATTAAACAACTCGCCATTAAATCTTATCAAGAAGACTTAGCCAAAGCGTATTACCAAACAAGAGATCAACGCTTTCACACACCAAGCTTTATTGTCGGAATTTTGGTCTCAGTTATCTTTCTGCAAATTGGCTGACCAAAAACCTATGAAACGGAAGCGCCAACTAGTAAAGCCCTTGATTTAGCCAAGAACCAAAACCTTTGCGCTGAGTCGATGATATCGATATAAATACTCAATGATTGACGCGTTATATTTGGTATTTCTATTGAATCTTGGGAGCACGTTGCAATATGGGGAAATTAAGGCCTTTTACACAGCAAGATTATCCGTTATTGATTGAGTGGATAGACTCAAGTGAGCTGAATTACTTGTGGGGTGGACCCAAGTTTGAGTTCCCTTTAACTCTTGAACAAATCTCCGAGCATTGCCTGTCTTCTGAAGTGCTTCCTTTTGTCTTCGAGGTTAATGAGGTAAATGCGGGTTATGTGGAGCTATTTCGAGTTTCAGAATCTCATTTTAGAATATGTCGAGTCTATATTTGCTTCGGCTTTAGGGGGCAAGGTATGTCTAAGACTATGTTGACTCAACTTATTGAGTTAGCTCAAGAAAAATATAATGCATCTAAGTTAAGTTTAGTTGTGTTTGAGCAAAACCATGCCGCTAGAAATAGTTACGTATCGTTAGGGTTTCATGTTATTTCGGAACAGTCTGATGTGAGACTCTTTGAAGGTAAACCCTGGACACTTCTCGGTATGGAGAAACTGCTATAACCAAGCCAGTGTGTAACGATTCTTTGTGAAGTGTCTAGTTAGAGCATATCCACTTACATTCAGGAATTAGAATGAGTAAAACAGTTTACGTCGCGGGAAGCTTCAAAAATATGGCCCGAATGCAGGCCATTCGTTCTCAGCTAATGCGAGAGGGTGTTGAAGTACTAATATCAGAGCCGCAACAGTCGGGCGGCATTGATGGATGTTTAGAACGAATCAAGCAGTCAGATATGACCTACATCCTTAATTTTGAAGGCTATGTAGGAAAAAGTGTGGCTCTAGATATTGGCTACGCCTTAGGGCTAGGAAAGCCTGTGTATGCACTAGAGCCGATATCTGATCCCGATGTATCTCATCTACTCACCAAAATCCTCACTCCGGAAATGATGCTTCAAGAGCTTAAGTCGAGAGGATAGGTTGTCGAGGTTTGACGCCAGGCTATCGAGTTCCTATTAGCTTATGAACTAAGAAGAATTGAAGTTTCGATAAGATGCTGGGAATGATCGATAAACTGAGGGAAGCTAGTCGTCACCAGTTTGAACTTATCATCCAAGCTATCGCATTGGCTCATTTCGGTGAAAGAAGTCACCGCACTCGTGGTATTTTCGCTGATAAAATCTTTTAAAGTGTTTAGATCGATTTTGCTAGCGATTTCAACTTTATTTATCGCCGTGTGGATCACGTCCAATGTAATTGAAGTATTGTTTTGCATGCTCATCATTATTAGTTTCACTTAAGTGAATTTTTGTACAGAACATACGACAAGCGAGTTCGATTGGAATTGATTAGGATCAATTTCCAATCAAACAATTCAATATAAAACAGGTTGATTAGACACAGATATTGTTAGTTGCTTAGCCATTGGTTTGGTGCTGATGTGCGCTAGTTTGTATAACAAAAAGCTACGAAAGTTCTTCAGACATGCCTTTCAAGTCACATTCGATTTCATACACCAGTTCAGATACTTTGGTCGGGCGCAAGATATATTCATCAGGTACTTGGAAGCGACAAGCCATCATGGTGTTGTACATCTCCCAATGTTTCAATAAGCAAACCTCTAAAGAATCAGTTTCATCGGCCCAAGTTTCTTTCATAAATGGCGTTAAGCTGGCAGCACCATGTGCATACATGATCATTTGCCACTTAATTTCCCATATCTTGATTTGAGCTTCTGGATGCTGATCGTTGTATTGTTCAGCTAACTGAAAAACAAGTTGTTCAATTTCCCCTGAATTATCAATGAAGTAGTCGAAGAGCGCGTCTTCTTGTCTGACTGCATCGGCGATAAGCTGCATCGGCTGCTTGAATTCGAGCATATGTGCCAAAAGGCGAACAGAAAAGTTGTATAGCTTAACGTTTGAACTGACATCTGCGGGCATATGTTGAATGATCGTTCTGATGTACTTTTCCATGTATAGGTGTAAGCCATCACTAATCGCGTACCAGATTTGCTCTTTGCTGCCGAAGTGGTGGCGGATCAAACTATGAGAAACACCTGCTTTCTCGCTGATGTTTCTTAGTGATACCCGCTCATAACCTAACTCACAGAACAGCTCAGTTGCGACACGCATTATCTCGCATTTAGTTTTTTCCGCATCTTGAGCACTTCTTCGGCCTTGCTTTCTTTCAGTCATAATTCTCGTCAACCTCGTGGAACGCTTTCTTTCTACCAGAAATCTCGTTTCATTTCATCAAAGAACCGATAAACAGTATAGATCGTTTAATTATTATATTGCACGCATGGAAAATAAACATTGATCTTGGGCATAATCTTTATATACTGCACAGGTGTGTAATAAATAAAGATGCTCAATCATGAACACATCATCAGAAAGAATAAAACAAGTAACAAAGCTCTTGGCTGTCGGAGCCATTGCACTGGCGGTTGCCGGGTGCAATAAAGCGAAATCAGAAATCAGCGAACCAGTGGTGAAGCCCGTAAAGCTGGTGGAAGTGCCTGACTTATCACTCAACCACTACGACTCGTTTATCGCGACGATAGACGCGACTGATCGCGCAGCCTTGTCTTTCCAAGTAGCTGGTGAGATAGAAAGCGTAGAAGTACGTATGGGAACGGTAGTGAAAAAGGGACAAGTGTTGGCAAAACTTGATCCTACGGACTATCAACTGGCATTTGACGCCCGCCTTGCAGAATACAACTTAGCCAAAACTGCCTTTGAGCGCGCAGCTCAACTGCATGACAAAAAGCTCATTAGTGTCGATACGTTTGACCAAAATGAAACTCAATTTAAGGCAGCGCAGGCAGCATTAGAGCAAGCAAAAACGGATCTCGATTACACACAAATTGTTGCGCCTTTTGATGGTGTTGTTTCCATTACCTTTAGTAAAGAGCACCAAGTTGTCGGTGCAAATCAGCCTGTTCTTAACCTTATCGACAATAGCGTTCTAGATGTTGTGCTGACGGTGCCAGTAAGCTATGCAGAGACATACGGCTTAGATCATATCGCCGACTCGAAATTCCAAGTTGTGATGGATAGTCACAAGCAAATTTCGATGCCAGCCCAATTTAAAGAGATTTCGACTCAACCAGATCCTGATACAAATAGCTATAAAGCGAGTTTGACGTTTAAGCGCCCTGAGCAGCTCAATCTATTGCCGGGAATGACAGGGCAGGTGAAACTTCTTAACAACCACGCGTCGGACGCATTCAAGATTGCACAAGCAGCTTGGGTGTCAAAGCAGCAAGAACAAGGACAGCTATATCGTTTCGATGCTAGTACTCAAACGCTATCTTTGGTTGATGTTGAACTAGATAGCAATGGAAACATTATTGGCGGCGTAACGAGTGGTGATCTGATCGTTCAAGCTGGTGTCGAAAACCTTTCACCGGGTCAGCAAGTGAAAGCATGGACGAAAGAAGGTGGTATTTAACATGCGTATCAAAACTTTTGCGCTAGCGGCAATCTCGGTCGGCTTGCTATCGGCTTGTACACCCGACTCGACACACCGTGAAGCAAATCCCTTAATGGTCGACACATTTAGCGTAGCTGCCGCATCAGAAAGCCAATATCGCAATTTCAATGGGCAGGTGATGCCTGCTGAGTTAACCCCGCTCGCGTTTCGCTTAGATGGGGAAATTGCGTCTATTTTGGTTAAAGAAGGTGACAATGTCACTAAAGGCCAGACGATAGCAATGCTTGATGATGCGAAAACGAAGCAAAAATTAAACGACGCTCAAGCAAAGTATGAACTTGCTCTGAAGCAGGTAAAACGAGGTCAAGAACTGCGTACAAACAAGATGATCTCGCGCGCTGAACTTGATGAGCTAACAGCTAACTTCCAACTCGCGGAAGCGAATCTAGGTTCAGCAAAAGCGGCAATGAAATACATGCGTTTGCGTGCGCCATTTGACGGCGTGGTCTCTTCTGTCGATAAGAAGAAGTTTGAGAACGTTTCTCCTGGCGAGCAAGTTATCGCTATCTATCAAAACAACAAAGTATACGTAAAGATAGAAGTGTCTGACTCGGTGTTGGCAATGCTAAACCCAGCAACTAACGCACAGGACTATAAGCCAATGGCATCTTTTGCTGGACACAGTGGCAGTTATCCAATTGCGTATTATGAACACACCAGTGAGCTTCATCCTCAAAGCCAAACCTATGAATTGTGGTTGCGAATGGCACAAACGGAGCAACCCATTTTACCTGGCACTAGTGCCAAGGTGTCGGTTGATTTAGTCAAAGCGGGTTTGAACACCTATAAAGCATATCAAGTACCAATGACTGCAATTGATGCTGGCAGACAAAGCCAAGACTTCTATGTTTGGAAGCTTGAACAAGGTGAAGCACATCGTTATCCAGTGACGGTTGACCAAATTACAGGTAGTGGCGCCTTGGTAGGGACTGGCATCGAAAAAGGCGACGTACTGATTAAATCGAATTTAAGAAAATTACGTGACGGTATGAAAATCAAGGGAGCTGAGCTGTGAGCATTGCTGAGTACTCGATAAAAAATAAAGTTATTAGCTGGTTGTTCCTAATCATACTGGCAATTGGCGGTTATACATCTTTCATGGATCTAGGGAGACTCGAAGACCCTGCATTTACGATCAAAGATGCGATGATTATTTCGACTTACCCTGGGGCAACGTCACAGGAAGTGGAGGAAGAGCTAACCTATCCATTAGAGAAAGAGATCCGCAAGCTTCCTTACATCGATAAGATTACATCTACATCTTCTAACGGCATGTCTCAAATCATGGTAAGTATGGAGATGGAATACGGCCCGGACGAGCTACCTCAGATATGGGATGAAATGCGCCGTAAAATCAACGATCTAAGGCCGAATCTTCCTAGTGGCGTAAATTCGGTACAGATCATTGATGATTTTGGCGATGTGTACGGCATCATGATCATGCTGACGGGAGATGGCTATGACTTCATTGAGCTTAAGCGTTACGCTGACTATCTAAGCCGAGAGCTAGAACTTGTCGATGGGGTTGGTAAAGTCGCCATAGCCGGAGATCAGCAAGAGCAGCTTTTTGTTGAAGTCTCACTGGAACGTTTGGCAGCGCTTAATCTGGATATGAATACCGTTGTCGGTCTCTTGAGCCAGCAGAATAGTGTTCAATCAGCGGGTGAAGTGATGGTTAATGGTCAGACATTAACGATTCGACCAAACGGAACAATGAGTTCAGAGCAGGAGCTAGAAGAGCTCATCATTCACGGTCGTGATACCGGCAATTTGATTCGCCTTAAAGACGTTGCAACGATTAGTCGTGGGATTCAAGAAAAGCCTTCAAACGTTGTGACATTTAACGGTAAGCCTGCCATTAACCTTGCGATCTCCTTTGGTGCGGGCGTCAACGTAGTCGAGGTAGGTAAAGCCTTAGAAACAGAGCTAGAAGCATTAGAAAACATCCGTCCTGCGGGTGTTGAGATTAACTACTTTTACAATCAGTCTGCTGAAGTGGAAAAGTCAGTTGATGACTTCATTGTTAGCTTAGGTCAAGCGGTTGCGATCGTTATCATTGTCTTATTATTTGCGATGGGGTTACGTAGCGGCATCATCATTGGTGCGGTTCTACTGCTCACTGTAATGGGCACGTTTATCCTAATGAAACAAAATGATGTCGAGCTTCATCGTATTTCATTGGGCGCACTCATCATCGCATTAGGTATGCTAGTTGATAATGCGATTGTTGTTGTAGAGGGTATCTTAGTTGGTCTGAAACGCGGTAAAACGAAGGTTCAGGCTGCGGTAGATATTGTTAAACAAACGCAGTGGCCATTGCTTGGTGCAACCGTCATTGCTATCACTGCGTTCGCACCTATTGGCCTTTCAGAAGATGCAACGGGCGAATTCATGGGCTCACTATTCTGGGTACTATGCTATTCACTGTTTTTAAGCTGGATTACGGCACTTACTTTGACACCATTCTTAGCTGATCTACTGCTTAAAGAAGAGGAGAAGGGAGACTCAGCAGAAGAGGTCGATCCTTACAAAGGCATCTTGTTTACCGTTTTTGGTGCAAGCTTGAAATTTGCACTTCGTTTCCGTTGGTTAACCGTTGTAAGTATGGTGGGTTTGCTAGTGGTCGCGGTGGCAGGCTTCGGTATGGTCAAGCAACAGTTCTTCCCACCCTCAAACACACCGATGTTCTATGTCGACATGTGGATGCCTGAAGGGACGGATATTCGCGAGACGATTGAAGAAACCAAGAAAGTTGAGAAGTACATTCGCGAGCAAGAAAATGTTGAGTTTGTATCTACAACAACAGGTCAAGGTTTACAACGTTTTGCGTTAACTTACCAACCGGAGAAGAGTTACGAGGCGTATACTCAGCTACAAGTTCGTACGCATGATCGTGAAACCATGTTTGAGCTATTGGAAGAGTTAGATAAAAAACTTTCAGTGACATTCAATCAACCGACTTTCCAGTTTAAGTTAATGGAATTCGGTCCTTCACCGGCTTCTAAGATTGAAGCTAGGATTACAGGTCCAGATCCTCAAGTGCTACGAGACATCGCGCTACAAGTCGAAGATGTGCTTTTGCAAGATCCTGGTGCACGAAATGTTCGACACGACTGGCGTGAACGTACGAAAGAACTGGTACCTCAGTTTAATGAATCAAAAGCACGTCGTTTAGGTATCTCTAAAGAGGACTTATCCAATACGCTGCAAATGGCCTTTGGAGGCACACCGATTGGTTTGCTTCGTGACGGTACACACATGCTACCAATCATCGCTCGCTTACCTGAGCAAGAGCGTGTGGACTTTGAGTCATTAGCAAACGTCAAGATATGGAGCCCGACTCTACAAAGCTATATCCCAGTAGAGCAAGTTATTGATGGGGTTGCGCTTGATTGGCAAGAGCCACTTATTCAACGTCGAGACAGAAAACGTACGTTGACAGTATTGGCTGACCACGATGTCTTGGGTCATGAAACACCAGCAAGTTTGTTTAGTCGAGTGCGTCCTCAAGTAGAAGCATTGGCGCTTCCAGAAGGCTACTCAATTAGCTGGGGTGGTGAATATGAGTCGTCAAAAGACGCTCAAGAGGCGCTGTTCGGTTCATTGCCGATGGGCTACTTATTGATGTTCATTATTACCATGCTGCTATTTAACTCGTTTAGAAAGCCGTTGGTTATTTGGTTCACCGTTCCGCTATCAATCATAGGTGTGTCTATTGGTTTACTTGCGACAGATATGCCGTTTAGCTTCACTGCCTTCTTAGGTCTACTGAGCCTAAGTGGCATGATCCTGAAAAATGGCATCGTGCTGCTTGACCAAATCAACATTGAACTAAGCTCTGGTAAAGATCCATATCAAGCCGTGTTTGATAGTGCGATATCACGTGTACGTCCCGTAAGTATGGCGGCATTAACGACCATTCTAGGGATGATACCTCTAGTGTTTGATGCATTTTTTGGCTCCATGGCGATAACTATCATGGCCGGTTTAGGCTTTGCAACAGTATTAACACTGATCGTTGTACCTGTTCTGTTCGCCATCTTTTATCGAATCAAACCATCCACTGCCGGATAATTCATGGACTGAATAACGATTCGCTTTAAGCCAGCCCGGATTTTTATCCGGGCTTTTTTGTTCGTTAGTTTTGGATGTCTTTATTATTTCATCTATCAATAATGGTTATTATTAAAAACTTGTTTTATTCATACTAAAGTATAATTAGAAAATATGTATTTAATGTCATTTTATTCAGAGGTTTAAATAGATTGGCTGATAGTTCTATTAAATTAAATTGCGTTTTAATCAGCCTAAAGTCAATGTCCGTTAGTAACAAAATAGTCATAAAATCCGGATTGATAATGAGTGCGAATAGCAGTTGTTCAATGAGTGATGAAGACTAATGAAATGAGTGTAATTCAAATAAAATCTTTATTAAACAATATGATAGAGTTTAATGATTTACATGTTTATAACAACAAATCCTTTGAAAACATAAGCTTAAGTGGAGTTAACAATTAAATAACATTACATTCTATATGAGACATTGTTCAACTTTATGCACATAATTTCGAAAAGTATTTGAACTGTAATAAATAGGCATTAGTTTTGATAATTAAAAGACGCAAGAAAAGTCTTACAATAATTTATTAATGACGTTGGTTGGTGCTTAATGGCAAGCACCAATAAAAGAAAACCGTTTGGTTATTTATTGCTGTTAAGAATGGAGTCTCTTAATGAAAAAAATCGCTTTGATCACTGGATCTAAAGGCGGAATTGGTTCTGCTATTACTACTCAATTGGTAAATGATGGCTACCGTGTCATCGCTACTCATTTCACGGGTAAAAAGCAATGTGCTCAAGAATGGTTTAACGAAAAAGGTTTCAATGAAGACCAAGTGCGTCTGTTTGAACTTGATGTTACTGATACCGAGCAATGTGCAGAGCGTTTAGCGAGTCTGCTTGTGGAAGAAGGTACCGTTGATGTTGTCATCAACAATGCTGGAATCACGCGAGATGGCACGTTTAAAAAGATGACGGCTACCGCTTGGAAAGACGTTATCGAAACGAACTTGAACAGTGTGTTCAATGTTACTCAGCCGCTGTTCTCTGCCATGTGTGAGAAGGGCAATGGTCGAGTTATCAATATCTCTTCGGTTAACGGTATCAAAGGTCAGTTCGGACAAACAAACTACTCGGCTGCCAAAGCGGGCATGATCGGCTTTTCCAAAGCATTAGCAGCGGAAGGTGCTCGTTCAGGTGTGACAGTCAATGTCGTTGCTCCTGGCTACACAGGTACGCCAATGGTAGAAGAGATGAAACCAGAAGTCCTTGAATCAATTAAAGCTCAGATTCCGATGCGTCGCTTAGCGACTCCAGAGGAAGTGGCTAAATCCGTTTCTTTCTTAGCAAGTGAAGCTGGCGCCTACATTACAGGGGAAACACTCTCTGTAAATGGCGGCTTACACATGCATTAAGGAGGATGAATCATGGAAAAAGTATTTATTGTAGGTGCTAAGCGTACTCCTATCGGCGCTTTTGGCGGCACACTGAAAGATATTTCAGCAGGTAATTTGGCTTCAATCGCGATCAAAGCTGCCGTCACTGAAAGTGGCGTGAATGTTGACTCTATCGATGAAGTTATTGTGGGCAATGTGGTTGGGGCTGGTCAAGGTATGGGTGTTGGCCGTCAAGCGGCAATTTACGCTGGTATACCAAACGAAGTGCCTGCGTATTCACTGAATATGGTGTGTGGTAGCGGCATGAAAACCGTTATGGATGCAGTAAGCCATATCCGCTCTGGTGATGCTCAAGTCGTCGTTGCAGCAGGTGTCGAAGTGATGTCTCAGATTCCTTTCACTGTTCCTTCTGGTATTCGTGATGGCCATAAAATGGGCAATCTGAACCTGACAGACTTACTGATTAATGACGGCTTAACTGACGTTTACAACCAATATCATATGGGTGTGACGGCAGAAAATGTCGCGAAAGAAGTCGGCCTCTCCCGCGAGCAGCAAGATGAATATGCCCAAGCGAGTCAGTTGAAAGCGGTTTCTGCAATTGAAGCAGGTAAGTTCAAAGATGAGATTGTTTCAGTTGATGTGAAAAAACGTCGTGAAACGATTGTTTTTGATACTGACGAGTATCCAAAACCTGAAGCAACATTAAGCGGATTAGCAAAACTTCGACCAGCTTTTGACCGTGAAGGTACAGTTACAGCGGGTAACGCCTCAGGTATTAACGACGGCGCGAGTGCAGTTATCGTTGCGAGTGAGTCAGCGGTTAAACAGTATGGATTAACTCCACTTGCTGAAATCGTCAGCTACGCTCAGTCTGGTTTAGCGCCCGAAGTTATGGGGCTTGGTCCTGTCGAAGCAGTCACTAAAGCATTGGCAAAAGCTGAACTTAAAACCGACGATATTGATGTCTATGAGTTGAATGAGGCCTTTGCCGCCCAAGCGCTAGGTGTAATTCATCTGCTAGCAGAAAAACATCAGGTATCTGTTTCATCCATCCTCGATAAAGCCAACCCAAATGGGGGAGCGATTGCCTTAGGGCATCCACTTGGCGCATCGGGTAACCGCATTCTTGTTTCATTAATCCATGAACTTAATCGCGGGCAAGGTCAATATGGTGTCGCTTCACTGTGTGTAGGTGGCGGTATGGGCACTGCAGTTGTAATCAAATCAATTAACTAAACCATTTAAATGGACTTAACTTAGGAGTGATACTTATGTACACAGATTTCTTCAAAACATTTACAGATCAAACTGAAAAAGGCCTAGAACCATACGTGAAGTTCAACAAGCTTGTGACGAAGAACGTCGAAGTGCTTACTGAGCTTCAACTAAATGCTATCCGCACTTACAGCGAAATGGGTCTAACGCAAATGAAAGCGGCAAGTGAAGTGAAAGACGTCACGTCACTAACTGCATTCAATAGCCAGCAGCTTAATGTGCTGACTAAGCTATCTCAACAGATGATGGACGACAGCAACAAGCTGCAATCTATCGCCAAAGAGTTCAAAGATGATGTTGAGCAAATGACATCGGAAAATCTTAAGACAGTGACTCCAGCATAACACTGACTTCTCTGCCGCCGAAAGGCGGCATTTTTCCGATCTTAGGAGTAGCAATATGTTACAACACTTCTTTTCGGACTACCTTGTTAAGCTCCAAGAAACCAATCAAAAATGGTGGGAAGATCTAGAACTCAGCAGGGCAGCCGCGAACTCTCCCCTCAATAAAGCAATGCAAGAGGTTAACTTAGAAGATACAACCAAGCTCTTCGAAAGTGCCGCAAATCAACCTGCTGCATTGTTAAAAATTCAAGCAGACTGGTGGCAGCAGCAATTACAAATTTGGCAAAACGTTGCTCTAACTGCCAATACAGAAGAAATTGTTAAAGCTGAAAAAGGTGATAAACGCTTTGCACACGAAGAGTGGCAAAACGACATCTTCTTCAACTTCATCAAGCAGTCTTATCTTCTATTTAGTAAAACTTACCTAGAGACGATAGAAAGCATCGAGGGTCTGGATGAGAAAAGCAAAGAACGAATCAGCTTTTTCTCGCGCCAAGCTATCAATGCTATGTCTCCAAGTAACTATATCGCCACTAACCCAGAGCTCCTTAAGCTAACGTTAGAGCAAAATGGCGAAAACCTACTCGCTGGATTAGAGCAACTGAAAGAAGACGTAGAGTCGAGTGCTGATATCCTCAAGATTCGAATGACAAACAACAACGCATTTAGAATCGGAGAAGATATTGCCAATACGCAAGGTGACGTTGTCTTCCAAAATGAGCTGTTTGAGTTGATTCAATACCGCCCAATGACGGAAAAAGTCAACGCAACACCGCTATTGATCGTGCCTCCGTTTATCAACAAATACTATATTCTTGATTTACGTGAGAAAAACTCAATGGTTCGCTGGCTCCTTGAGCAAGGACATGCTGTATTTATGATGTCATGGCGAAATCCAGGTAAAGAGCAGCGTAACGTTGAATTTGGTGACTATGTCACTGATGGCGTCGCAAAAGCCGTATCGGCGATTGAAGACATCACTGGGCAAGATCAAATCAACGCAGCGGGTTACTGCATTGGTGGTACTGTGCTGGCGTCTACGATTGCCTACTACGCGGCAAAGAGAATGAAAAAGCGCATTAAGAGTGCGTCTTTCTTCACTACGTTATTAGATTTCTCTCAGCCTGGAGAAGTTGGTGCGTATATCAATGACACGATCATTAATGCAATTGAAGCTCAGAACAGTGCGAAAGGTTACATGGATGGTCGCTCTCTGAGTGTGACCTTCAGTCTTCTGCGTGAAAATAGCCTCTATTGGAACTACTACGTTGATAACTATCTAAAAGGTAACAGTCCAGTCGATTTCGATTTGCTGTATTGGAACAGTGACAGTACTAACGTAGCGGCAGACACCCACAACTTCATGTTACGTGAACTCTACTTAAACAATAAGTTGGTAGAAGACAAGGGCGTGAAAATTGGCGGGGTATGGATCGACCTGAATAAGATCAAAGTGCCGAGCTACTTTATCTCAACCAAGGAAGACCATATTGCACTATGGCAAGGAACCTATCGTGGTGCGCTAAACGTCGGTGGCAATAAGACATTCGTGCTTGGTGAATCTGGTCATATCGCAGGGATCGTCAATCATCCTGCAAAAGGCAAGTATGGTTTCTGGACCAATGATTCTTTGGATGACAATGCCGATGAATGGTTAGCAAACGCGGACCATACTGAAGGCTCGTGGTGGACACATTGGGATCAATGGTTGCTTGGCTTTAATCCTGATGAGCAAGTTGAACCGTTCAAGGTAGGTAGTGAACAGTTCCCAGTATTGGGGCCAGCGCCTGGCAATTACGTCAAGCAGGTCTTGCCAATCAAAGAAACAAACTAGATTGTTTCTAATAAGCGAAAGCCTCTAGCTAACGAAAGCTAGGGGCTTTTTTGTTTGTAATGCTTTTAGATATCTGTTTAATTAAATTAATTATACCAATCGCATAAATTAGATGTTCAGATAATTGGTGTGATTGGTATTAAGTCAGTCGAGGGGAAAGGAATGAAAACAATTGGCATAATTGGCGGTATGAGTTGGGAGTCAACCGCGATTTACTACCAGCAATTAAACGAAGGTGTTAAAAGTGCTAAAGGTGGGCTGCATTCAGCGAAGATAATTTTAAACAGTGTCGATTTTGCCGAGGTAGAAGCGTTACAACGAAGCGGAGACTGGCAAGCCAACGCAACCATTCTTTGCCAAGCCGCGCAATCTATTGAAAAGGCGGGGGCTGACTTCATTCTCATCGCGACTAATACCATGCATAAAGTGGCTGGACAAGTTGAAGAATCTATTTCAATCCCTTTGCTTCATATCGCCGATGCGACAGGCGTTGAGTTACAGCAGCGCGGTATCACTAAAATAGGTCTCCTTGGCACTGCATTTACGATGGAGCAGGCTTTTTACAAGCAAAGACTGACTGATAAGTTTGGCATCGAGGTCGTTGTTCCTAATGGCGTACAGAGGAAGCTCGTTCACGACATCATTTATAACGAGCTTTGCTTAGGAAAGATCAACAGGCGATCTAAAGATGATTACCTCACTATTATTGATGACCTAGCCGCATCGGGAGCAGAAGGGGTGATCTTAGGCTGCACTGAGATTGGATTGCTTGTAGAGCAAAGTGATACTCAGGTTCCTTTGTTTGATACTGTTGCAATTCACGTTGATGCAGCAGTCGAAGAGGCGCTGAAATGAACCGGAACGTTTGGCTGTTGTCATTATGTCAAGCTCTGCTGATGACCGGAAACATTCTGCTGATATCGGTTATTGGGCTGGTTGGCAAAACGTTAGCGCCTAGTTTGAGCCTAATTACCTTACCCGTTGCCTTGCAGTTTCTAGGTCTAATGAGTGCGACTATTCCCGCCTCTCTCATCATGGGGAAACTAGGTAGGAAAAAGGGGTTTAGTATAGGTAATCTGGTCGGCATTACAGGTGCTTCGATAGCGACTTACGCATTGTCGCAACAAAACTTTTCAATGTTTTGTGTTGGAACATTGTTGTTGGGGATTGGTATCGGCTTCGGGACTTTGTATCGTTTTGCGGCAATCGAAGTCTGTGATGAGAGTGCAAGACACAGGGCGATTTCTATTTCGATGGCAGGTGGCGTGTTAGCCGCGATGCTAGGACCAAATCTAGCAGTCTATTCGCAGCAGTGGTCTTCTGATGGACTCTACGTTGGTGCATTCATGTCCTTAATCGTCCTTAATATTATTGCGCTGTGTTTACTGCAAACCATTCGTTTTCCCGCGCCGATTGAGCAGCATGAGCAGATTGTTTCTGAACCGCTTAGCGAGATTATGAAAGCACCAAACTTCATGATTTCAGTGTTTGCGGCAATGGTTGCGTATGCGGTGATGAACATTTTGATGACGGCAACACCTCTTGCCATGATAGGTTGTGGTTTTGATTTTAACAAAGCGGCTGGGGTGATTGAGTGGCATGTGCTTGGTATGTTTGTCCCTGCTTTTTTCACCGGAAACCTGATAGAACGATTTGGCGCGAGAGCAATGATTCTTGCGGGAGGCTTACTGTTTGTCTTATGTATTGCCATCAATATACATGGGCAATCAATTTGGCACTTTAGCTTGGCCCTGATTCTTTTGGGGGTGGGGTGGAACTTTATGTTCATTGCTGCAACCGGATTGTTCAGCCAGTCATACAAGCCCCAAAACAAATCGAAAGCGCAAGCCTTCAACGAGTTCTTTGTATTTAGCTGTGTAACGGTTACAGCTCTTATGTCTGGATGGTTAGAGTCAACTGTAGGTTGGCAAACGATGAACGTTTATGTACTTCCTTTCGTTCTCGCCGTGATAGCTATCTTTGGTCTTAACACCTATAAGGCTAACAAGGCAGTTGCGTAAGGAAATAAGGTTAAAAGAAAGGCAGAGGATAAAACCTCTGCCTTTATATTAGAATGGAAACTTGTTTAGTTCTTCTTGAATTATGTTGTCAGCGATGTATTTGTGCGCCGCAGTTGTTGGGTGAGTTACGCCCCAAAAAACGTATTTATCTGAACCGTGATGAGCACAATCGTTAGTGAAGCTATGGCTGTATAAATAATCAAGTGCCGAACTTCTATTGATGTTTAAACAAGCATCCTTGGCATTGGCAAATCCATGCTCTTCAGGTTTACTGGTCATTGCGTTGAACAGGGTGTTTGCATCGTAGAGCACCACATTCATACCTTTATTTTTGTATAAATCTGCTTGTTCTCTGATAAAAGCATTAAACGCCACAATTTTTGCACGAACTTTTTCTATCTCTTGTTGAGTTGAGTACTTGAACTGCGGAGCCTTGGTCGCATCTGGTAGTGTCAGTAGGATTAGGTGTTGCGCCCCTGCATCGCGCAGTCTGATTAGGGCACTACTTAGATCCGCTTTGACGTCAGAGACTTCGCGGTCGTAATTCATGAAGTCATTTAAGCCAAACTCAAGGGTAAATAATGTGTTTTTAGGATCATAGTTTTTGGCTATCTTCATATATGTAAGATAGGAAGTGACCTGATCATAAATCCCTGTTAATGCAACGTATTGATTTGTACCCGCAGCGCCACCGACAGACCAATTGTAGAGTGGAACATCTTTGGCCTCAGCTAAATACTCTGTCCATACAAATCCATTTGAGAAGTGACCTAAGAACCAAGAGTTAGCGTTAGGGAATACCCACTGCGAGCCATTAAATAGATTTCCAGTGTCAGAAAGGCTATCACCAAATGCAACTAAGCGATTTATCTTACTGTTCAGTGTTGTGTCATTTGTCCATATAGAATGGTTGTAAGAAAAGCGATTGTCCGAAGCGTAATAGAGCATGTCTGCCGTATCATGGCTAACATTAAGTGTTTCTTGACAGCGTTGCCTAATTTCTGACTGAGGGGTGTTGGTGTAGAACATGTTCTTAAATGACACTGATGACCACCAATACCCGTTTACTTTTAGGTAGTCTCCATTTTCATCTAGAGCCCATTCCCATGATGTTGCTGGATCGTCATGAGTTTGAGCAGGGCGATACCAGCATCTAACGTAGGTGTATGTTTCATCGTTTTGAACAGACGCGGCGTAAGCCGCTGTTACGGCCTCAGGTGTGGTTGGTTGTTCAGCGGAGATGGCTGGAACTGCAATTAACGAACTAGCCAATAAAAGTGCATTCTTCATAAAACGTTCTCGTAATTGTTGATTAGTAGAGTATTAACTCCTCTGACCTGTATCTCACATGAGAATGTGTTGAGTCAAAGAATTGGTTTTATGAATGTTTATAAAGGTGAACTAAGATCAAATTATTTTCTTATTAAGAAATTACTAAATTTGTTTTTTCGATTATTTATTCTGCTAATTTAGAAAATGCAATTTAAGGTGTGATTAATTTAACAAAAGCTAATGTAATTAATCGCTAATTTAAAATTAACAGATTGAAAATTAAACAACAATGGCTCTGAATAAATTTAATATGTCAATGTGAGGTTTTGTCCGTTAATAATAATTGTGGCTTTATTGATAACTGTTAAAGGAAGTAAAAAATATGTGCGAAAACAAGAGCATTTCGCATTGTATTCTATTTATTAACAGGAAGAATAACGTGAATAAGAATAAGGTTTTTAAAACATCGTTAGTCGCTAGTTCAATTGCTTTTAGCATGGTGCAATCTAATGTATATGCAGCGGTAGATATTTTAGATATTAAACTTCAAGGTCAAAGCTGTGAGGTTGGTTTTAGGCCAATTACCTCTGAAGAAATCATGCCAATTAAATCTGATTTAGTAGGTCAAATGGGGCCATGGCAAATCACAAATATTGCCGATGGCTATGTCTTGATGGGGTCAGGGTACAATGGAACCATCAAGCAAGACAGGTTAGCGGGTACAACATGGTGTACCTACAACACGCCACCAGACCACAGTATCCCGGACTACGCAGCGCTTGTATTGCCTGAAAATGATGAAGCTCATACTGAATGGTATCTAGTCAATAAGAAAGAGTTTTATCAACCGCTAGCATTGCTGGCTCATTATCTTGGTTTTGGCTGGGCTGGTGGTACAGGCAGCAAATATGTCGGCGACGATATGATCACGTCTACCGATGGGTTAGGAAACTATGATATTGATGCGGACAATTCAGGATCTTGTGAAGGCTACCGATGTAACGAACGTTTAAAAATGGATATATCTGGTTTTGAATATCACATTGATCCGGAAACGTTCAATGCTGGCCAAATTACTCAATCAGATAAAGAACTGATTGGTCGTCGCTCAGAGGTTGTGACCAATGAGTCTGACCTAGAACAACAATATCGAGTGACCTTTAAATACGAGAAATCGACAAATTGGTCCAAAACAGACACTTATGGCTTAAGTCAAAAAGTCTCAACCAAGAACAAGTTTAAGTGGCCTCTTGTAGGTGAAACTGAGTTGTCGATAGAGATTGGAGCCAACCAAAGCTGGGCAACGACCAACGGAGACTCGGAGTCTAAAGGGATCTCCAATACGATTGTTGTTAACGTTGCGCCAAATACTAAGCAAGAAGTCTTTATGGAGGTTTTCCGCTCTTCAATCAGTTACCCGTACACGTTTAACGCTGAGTTAAGCTATGAACTGGCATTAACGGGTTTTATGCGTTGGTCTGGAAATGCTCTGAGTCACCATCCTGATGATCGACCTACCTATACTGCAAATTGGGTTATTGGCCGCAATGGAGGTAATGACAAAAGTCTCAAGTACCAATATGAGCATCGCAATATTCCGGCAACGTCGAACGAATGGGATTGGCCTTGGTTGCTTAGAGAATATGGTGCTGACAATGTGAAAAGTTTACTAGGCCAGGTTCTCAGACCAATACAGACGAAAATTACCGGTGAATTTTTTGCTGATGCATCTTTTGGTTCTGATGTGAGATTTGGCAAGACGATTCCTTTAGGAAGTAGAACGAAGCGTTCTGCAGAGTATTCGTTAACAGATGAAGAGTTGGAGCAATATGGTATTAAAAACTTCAGTGTAGAAGTTGTGCCAGTACCGAAACTCTAAGAAAAAAGCGCGGCTCTTGAGAGCCGCGCAAAACTTCACATGGAAGTATGGGAATAGGGAGAAACAGGTCGGTTATTAAAGATCGACGACAATGGTTTTTGTGGTTTTGCTTCCGCTGTCATCCATAACGGTCATTTTCACTTCATGTTTTCCATAGCTCGGGAATATCTTAGTAAAAATACGTCCACGTTTGACTTTACCGTTTGGAAGAACCCACTCAGTGTCAACGATACGGCCATCAGGGTCGTGGCTTGTTGACCACATAGTTACCCAACGTCCAAGGTGAATGTACTTCGCGTTGGCAACAGGTAACATATTTGGAGCAACAACTTCTACTGTTTGGCTACTTGTGTGGCTGGCACCTTGGTTGTCAGTAACAGTAAGCGATACAGTGTAAGAGCCAGAGTCTGAATACTTCCATTTAGGGGAAGCGTCCGTGCTGGTTTCACCGTTACCAAACTCCCATAGGTAAGCAGATATCTCACCATCCGAGTCAACACTAGAGTTCATTGCAGCAATATCAAGACCGTTTACTGTAAGCTCAAAGCTAGAAACAGGGGGTAGATTGGGTTGCTGAACTTTTGAAAGTTTAATCACACCGTATTTGTTTGAAGGATCTTGCTCGATAACTTCAATGGTTACACCAAATTCAGTTAGCAAACGACCTGAATCAGGTGCCCCTGGATTGGAATAATCTTGGTCATCCGAAAATGAACTGCTGGCAATTAGGCTGACATCTTCCAGTACATCCCCATCAGCATTTACAAGTCGCATAGTGGCTTGGTCTTGAAGAGAGAATGCTGCGTCGCGAACTTGATAGCGGGTCTGCGCTGCTGTACCTGACTTATCCCAAACCATCGCATTTTGGTCAGCATCGACAACGCCAAGCCAGCCTTCACCCGGGTGTTTACCAACTGCATTGTCTGTCATCGACTCATCAACGTACCAAACGATCAGACCTGGCTCGAAAGACATCATCTGGCCGAAACGTTTGATGTTCTTGAGCCCTTCATCCACGTCTGCATGGCTACGCCACTGGAGTAGATAGTAGTGTGGGGCTTCATTGAAGCCATCATTTAAACGGTATCCATTAAGGGCGAAAGTAGATTGTGATTCTGCGTTGTCGAGAGAAGAAAGTGTACCATCAACATCTAAAGCAATGCTGTCTACATGAAGACCTTCCATCGCTAAACCACCATCCGTCACGTAGTCGAAACCAAGGTTAACTTGTTGTCCGGCCCATTGTGTGAGATCGAATTCAGCGTCAACCCAGCCTTTCGAGTCGCCAGCGATAGCAGGAACTAAACCTGTGCTGTTAGGATCTTCATTTGTTGTGATATTGCCTGCTATCGGTTGGCCGTTTATAAGCACACGGGCGAAGTCGTAGTCTTTTTCAATCTGATACCAAGCTTTAAAAGTTAGCGTGATTTTGGAGGCAGCCGGCAACGTTACTTTTCGTTCCATGCTGTTTTTCAGATCGTCACCTTTACCGCTATGGAAGCCGAATTTACCTTCAAAAGGGGCAAGTCCTGCAGTACGTTTAAGAGGCAGGTCAACGCGAACCATGTTGGGTTTGTCGTTGTCAATTGTTTGATGCAGCTTGATCTCAAGTGGCTTACCATCGAGATCACTTAGAGTAACCACATCATTAGCCACCCAACGACCGCCAATAGAAGCCTGAAGGAACTGTTTAGCCCAAGAGCTGAATGCGGTTGGTTGTGTGCCGCCAATTTTACCTGCCCAACTGCCTGAAGACATAATAGACCAGTACGAAACAGGCTCTCCTTTACCAGTGTATTGAGTGTCGTACTCATCTGGTAATCCCAAGTCGTGCCCGTACTCATGTGCACAAACACCAGCAGCAGCGTCGATAGGCTGAATCGTATAGTCAAATGCAGCGTATTGTCCGTTGAATCGACCAGGTACGGTGCTAGAAGTACCAGACAAGACGTGATACTTACCTAGATTGTATCGGTGAGACCATATAGCATCGGCTCCGAGTACACCACCACCAGCTTCTTCACCCACTGAAGCATGGAAAACCATCAAATGATCGATTACACCATCGGGTTCGCGGAAGTTGCCATCACCGTCGTAGTCATAGCGATCTTCAATGTCATAGTCCGCTAGGTTAATGGTTGGGTCATTCGCAAGTTGGTTAAGTGCTTCACGAACCAACTCCTGTGCATTTTGGTCATTGTCTGTAGTAGGGGAGTTACCTCCATAAAACGAGGCATTATTTTTGGCTCGATACCAACCAGCGGCTTGACCAGAAACACTGTAGCTATCACCAGATTCTTGTTCGTAATACTGGCGCATCGAAATGAAATTCTCACCATTTGGCCCAGTATAGCCGCTATCAGAGAACAGAAGCTCTTGATAGTGGCTTGGCTCGTATCGGTCATAGAGCATTTCTGTATGCTCTTTCGTGAGCCTATTTTCATCCCAAGGTAAATCCGGAAAGTCCACCAATACGGCTAAAACTTTGTCCGTTCTTTTGTTGTTAGCATCGAACGAAAAGACGTGAGCTCTTCGCAAGCCTTTATCAAACTCAATTGACTTAAGGATTTTGGCACGTTGTTCCAACGCTTTCTTGCCAAATTGCGCATCGCCCTTAAATCCTCGGTTTAGTTTTCCATCGATAAACTTATCTAGCGCTATTTGACGCTCTTCGATAGAAGCATCGGGATTAAGTTTCCCTTGGGCAACAAGCATTTCAATGACTTTGTCTTCATTAATGACACCCAGATCGATCGGAGTCTGAGCGTTACCACTTGTGCTAAATAGAGTGAACACTGCTGATGCCAACAGTGACTTCCTCATCATTTTCATTATATTTCCTTATTAATTTTTATTGCCAACAATCTGCCAAATAGCAGACACAACGACGCTGTTAGCACCAATAATCGAGCACCTAAAGTTTGGTGTGAGATATTAGCTAACGGGAGTATCGTTATTCTTTTGCTGAAATACAGTCGGTACTTTTTTCGTCAGAAGGATCTTCTTTATGGGATTGCTTTGAGGTTTTAGAAAATTTCTGAGAGAGATATATTTGCAATGACTCTTGCTTTTCTACTTCGCTTTGGTCTTCACAAATAATACCTTGTTTGATAAGTGATTCTAGCAGTCGCTCGTCATCAATGCCGCCTGATATTGCGGATGAACAAACTAGAATTAATAACCCACTGACTGATTTCATATTATTATTTATAACGCTGTGTTTTGTAACAAAATATAATTAATTTAACCCAAATGTAACTGTGTGGGATCTCATTAGTGGGTCTATGTCTATTTATCAACATAAAAAGTGAATATAAAATAGGGGTTCTATTAACAAATTAATCGTATATATATTCTATTAGAAGGAATAAATAATTGGTAAATATGTAAGTTACATATTTACAGAACAGATTCGGGCCATATATCTAGGGCGTGAGTATTAGTGTGCATTAAATTAGTGAATTAGACTTTACTTAGTTATTTTGTCTAAATTTTGAAACACAAATACTTAAAAGTTTGAAGTTGCATTCGTACTGTAACTCAACGCATTGATTTGTATCTGTCATATATATGGATGTTATGGCGAAAACTACCTTCGTGGAGAGCCAAAGTCTGAGCGTCTATACTGATAAAGGGAACTGATGTACGGAGGCTAGTATGAGCATAGCGAACCGATTAGACCACTACTTGAATGAACACAATATACCATTCCAAACTGTCCAACATAGTCACAGTCAAAGTTCACTGCAAAGTGGTGTGGCGGCCGGGATTCCTTTAGTTTCTTTAGCTAAGGGCATCGTATTAGAGGATCATGATGGTCATCATATGATGGCTGTGTTACCTGCCAAAAATAAGATTAGCCTTTCAAGGCTTAATGAGGAGTTGAACGCGAGTTTTCATCTTGTCAAAGAGAAGCAACTTTACGAGATGTTTGAAGACTGCGAGAACGGTGCGGTGCCTCCAGTTGGGAGCGCATATCATATGTCGATGACGTTCGATGAAGTGTTAACGCGGCAAAACTATGTCTACCTTGAGGCTGGAGATCACGAAACCTTGATTAAGCTTGACCAAGAGTCTTTCCAAAGATTAATGGGTGAAAGTAGAATGATGAGGTTTAGTAGTGAGATCTTTCATTAGAAGTTATTCTTTTATATTGGTTAAGTTGTGACGAAGCCACCTTTCAAAGGTGGCTTCTTTTAAGCTGGCTAAAACTTTTTGACTGATTATTGTATGCGAAACAATACGTAATTTATTGAGTTAGAATTGCGCAGAAATAAGTTCAATTAATTCGTTTTCGGTTTCAGGCATTCTTTCTAACTCAACCGCGCATGAAGCGCCACCTTTCAGCATGTAAGCACTTGTCGTACAGTGGTCGTGATGAAACCATTTGCCGTTAATGCAAACGTCAGTGTAGCAGCGAGGGTCTTTTTTTAATTCCATTTGATACTTCCTTGTTAATTCTCCGTTAACACAATAACAACATAACCTTACTAAAATCAGGGTAAAATGATCTGGATCAATTTAAATCCATGACTAGACCAAGGTAGTAGTGATCTCGCCTGCAGCAAAAACAAAAGGGGAGCGAAGCTCCCCAAATTTGATTCAATTAGATGTCTGCAAGCGATGGTTAGGCTTGAGCAAATCTGTAGGTGCGGTAACCGCCAATGAGATTTCGCGCTTTGTACCCATTATTCACCAATTGGCGGTAAGCAACGTTACCACGTAACCCAACTTGGCAATAAATGACTATTTCTTTGTCTTTTGGTAACTCAGCCATACGTTGACGTAGTTGATCGACAGGAATGTTGATTGCTCCTTCGATAAATCCAACATTCTCTAGTTCACCGGGATTGCGAACATCAAGTAAGACTTGGTTTTCGCTAAGCGAATCTATTTGATCAAAATGTATCGGGCTAGAGTCACCTTGGATGATGTTTGTGGCGACAAATGCAGCTTGGTTAATGACATCTTTAGCACTGCCGTAAGGTGGCGCATAGGTGAGTTCAAGGTGTTGAAGCTGATCTACTGTCATACCTGCACGCTGTGCAACCGCCATTACATCAATACGTTTATCAACGCCATCTTTACCTACCGCTTGCGCACCAAAGATCTTACCCGTTTTAGGGTCGAACAACATCTTGAATGAGACAATTTCAGCGCCAGGGTAGTAGCTCGCATGGCTTGCTGTGTGAACGTAGACTTTTTCGTAGTCAATGCCTTCATGTTTAAGTTGCTTCTCGTTTTTACCCGTAGATGCTACTGCGAGATCAAAGATCTTACAGATAGCAGTGCCTTGTGTACCTTGATAGGTCTCTTGGCGTCCTAGCATATTGTCTGCGGCCATACGACCTTGGCGGTTAGCTGGGCCTGCAAGCGGTACGAGCGTTTGTGAGCCAGTGACAAAGTCTTTTTCTTCGACGGCGTCACCAACCGCGTAAATACTTGGATCGCTGGTTTGCATCATCTCATTGGTGTAGATACCACCTAGCTCACCAATTTGAAGTCCTGCTTCTTGAGCTAGCTTGGTTTCTGGACGTACACCAATTGCCATGATCAAAATATCTGTGGTTAACGTTTCACCATCGTTCAGTGTTAGGTTTAGCTCGCCTTCGATGTGCTGATGTGCCGAATCTTCCCCTGACTCAAGTGAGGCGATATGTTCGTTCGCGACGTACTCAACCGCTTCAAGGGCAACCCCTAGTTTCAAGTCGATGCCTTTTTGCTTTATTTCAGCATGGGCAAAGCCTGCCATTTCGCGATCGACAGGCGTCATCACTTGATCAGCCATTTCAATCAAGGTGGTTTTGATCCCTAGCTGATGGAAAGCTTCCATCATTTCAAGGCCAATAAAGCCTCCGCCAACCACGGTGGCATGTTCTGGCTTGTTCATTTGGATGGTATGAATGATGCGATCCATATCGGGAATGTTCCGCAGCGAATGAGTGAGTGGGTTATCGATACCCGGAATTGGCGGAACCAAAGGGCCAGCGCCCGGGCTAAGCAATAAAAAGTCGTAGCTTTCTGTATACTCGCTGTTATCGACTAGATTTCGTACCGTAACTGTTTTACTGCTGCGCTCAATAGAGACCACTTCATTCATTACACGCACGTCGACATTAAAGCGCGCTAAGAAGCTTTCGGGAGTTTGCAGAAGTAATTTGCTTCGCTCTTGGATGTCTCCCCCAATATGGTAAGGAAGGCCACAATTTGCGAACGAAACGAATGGACCTCGTTCAAACATGATAATTTCGGCGTCTTCACTTAAACGGCGTGCACGAGCAGCAGCGGAAGCCCCACCAGCTACACCACCAACAATTAAAATCTTAGTCATATCAACCTCTGTTACTTAAACCCAAGCTTCTTTAGTACAACTACCGCAGGGCAGAATCCTGTGAACGCACTCTGAATCAAATTTGCTCCGACGAAAAGTGTCAACCAAACAAAGTTTGAACTGACTGTCATTGTCAGGCCGACTGATAAAATGACCATTCCACCGGCAAGAACTCGAATAGCATTTTCTAGTGTCATAACAAAATATCCGTTTCATTCATGCATTGTTGGGATTTACTATAGAGTTATAAATTAGCATTGTCTAATGTTAATTTGTCTAAACATTAAAAAACTAAATTAGCATTGACTAAAATAAGTTTATAAGTATCATCTAATATAGTTTAGGTATTTGGAGTGATTGTATGAACGTTGAATTTTCTGATTTAAAAGAGATGCAGAGCAATGCAGTAGAAGCCTCCGAATTACTCAAAGTGATGGCTCATCCGGAAAGATTGATGGTGTTGTGTCAATTGACTCAGGGAGAGGTGGGAGTTGGGGAGCTACAGTCGAGCTCTTCTCTTAGCCAGTCTGCGTTTTCCCAGCATCTAACTGTGTTGAGAAAACACAATTTAATCAAAGCGCGTAAAGAGTCTCAGCAGGTTTTCTACTCATTGTCTGATCTACGAGTCGAGACCCTAATTCAAACGTTACATTCCGTATTTTGTGGTAAGTAGTTTTAAGGTGATTGAAGAAATGAATATTCCTTGGGATTCCCTAGTTGGGGGAATGTTGCTTGGTATTTCGGCTGTATTACTGCTGCTGATAAACGGCAAAATCGCTGGGATTAGTGGCGTAATCAATGGCTTTATTAGCCCAAAAGAGGGCGATTATTGGTGGCGATTGCTTTTCGCTATTGGTTTGATTGCTGGTGGAGTGATTACTGTTTTGTTCACTGGGATTGATGCGCCGGATACAAGCAATACCCCAATGATGGGGATTGTATTAGCCGGTCTGCTTGTTGGAGCGGGGACTCGCCTTGCCAATGGTTGTACAAGTGGACACGGGATATGTGGCATAGGACGATTGTCGAAACGTTCACTTGTCGCCACTTCTATCTTTATGTGTGTAGCCGCTGTCACGGTTTACGTGCGACTTCATATACTTGGGTAAGTGACTGATGAAATCGACTATTTTACGTTTAGCTCCGTTATTTAGCGGACTATTGTTTGGTGTAGGAATGACGGTGTCAGGTATGATCCAACCACAGAAAGTGGTCGGCTTCCTTGATGTAATGGGTGAATGGGACGCGAGTCTTGCTTTTGTCATGGGTGGGGCGTTGTTGGTGTTTATGCCTTTTTACTGGTTACACATCAAGAAAACCTCAAAGGCGATGGATGGTTCGCTTCTTTCAATCCCAACTCAAACTGACCTTGACGTCAGACTGGTTATTGGCGCAGCCGTATTCGGATTAGGTTGGGGGATAGCCGGTATATGCCCTGGACCTGCGGTGACAAGTTTGGCGCTTGGTAATAGTGATATATTGTTATTTTTCAGCTCGATGCTTCTAGGTTCGCTATTCATTAAGGCGTTGGATTCATCAACTCAAAAGTCCGTCTCACCGATTAAAGCGAATTAGTGCGTTAGGAGAACAGAATGAATAGAAGTTCGACCAAGGATGGTGTCGTTCATTCGATAATGAACAGCTTCTTTCCGCCCATTATCATTGTTTTTCTATTAGCAGTTGGTGCGGTGTCTCTATGGCTGACTCCTAAAGAAGAAGATCCTCAAATTGTAGTGCCAATGGCGGATGTGCTGATTGAAGCGCCAGGTTTAAGTGCACAACAAGTTGAAAGACAGGTGACTGAGCCACTCGAAAAATTGCTCAGCCAAATTGATGGCGTTGAGTACGTTTACTCTTCTTCATCAGATGGCGCCGCACAGGTTATTGTTCGATTCTTTGTCGGCGAACCGCGTGAAGATGCGCTTGTTAAGCTGTATAACAAACTTTACTCCAATCAAGATCATGTTCCTCCTACCGTCACCCGCTGGCTCGTAAAGCCCGTCGAAATAGATGATGTGCCTATCGTAGTTGCGGCGCTTTATTCCACCGACCCTAAACAGGTAGATAGGCACGATCTCAAGCGCATTGCTGATCAAGCAACACTGGGCATCAAATCAATACCATCAACAAATGGCGTTCAAGTGATCGGTGGGGAATCTAAGCTCGTTAGTGTCGAGTTAGACTCAGTTGCGATGGAAAGTTTTGGGATCACCTTAAGGGATTTAAACTTTGCATTTGACGTTAGCCACAATAAACAGCAAGCAGGCTCGATTCAGGTTGACGGCAATCGGTATCTCATAGAGTCGGGCCGATTGCTTACTAGTGCTCAGGAGGTCGGTGATCTGGTTGTCGCTGTCGTCAATAACAAACCAGTGTTTTTTCGCGATGTCGCAAAGGTAATTGAGCGTGCAGCGGAGCCTTCCAATGACACTTGGTACATCAACGCAAAACACAAAGTGGAACATCCGGCGGTGTTCATTTCAGTCGCCAAGCAAAAAGGGGCGAATGCGGTAGATGTCGCGAGTCAAACGGTCGAGAAGCTCTATGAGTTGCAACAAAATCAGTTCCCGTCCTCGGTCAAAGTCGACATCATTCGAGACTACGGTAAAACCGCGGATGACAAGGTTTCCAATCTGGTCTCAAGTTTAGCCATTTCAGTGCTGACGGTCGTTGTGTTTGTCGGCCTGTTTTTAAACTGGCGAAGTGCGCTAGTCGTCGGTATTGCGATTCCATTGAGTTACGGCGCGGCATTAGGGCTCGACTTACTGTTTGGTTACACGATCAATCGAGTTACCTTGTTTGCGCTGATTCTGGCTTTGGGTTTGATTGTGGATGACCCCATAGCCAGTATCGACAATATCGAACGATATTTGAAGCGCAAAAATCTGCCTCGCGCAAAGGCAATTGTGCTTGCGATGGGAGAAATACGCAGCGCGCTGATAATGTCGACGGTTGCTATCGTCATCGTATTTGCGCCAATGTTCTTCATTACAGGGATGATGGGGCCTTATATGGCACCATTGGCTTTTAATGTACCTGTGAGCGTTGTGGTAAGTACGTTAGTGGCGTTTTTCGTCACACCTTGGCTTGCTAAGAAGATCCTCAAAGGAGCCGCTTCGTCAGGTCAGTATGATTTCGAGTCATCAACGCTTTATCAGGGTTATGCACGTTTGCTGACACCACTGCTTAAAAGCCGTAAAAAAGCTTGGCTATTTCTGACTATTGTTGCGGGCTTGTTTATTGCTGCGGCACTTTTACCTGCAATGCGACTTGTACCACTGAAGCTTTTACCCTACGACAACAAAAATGAATTTCAGTTGGTGTTAAACATGCCTGAATCCTCAAGCTTTGTTGATACCTCTAATACGCTGCGTGTTTTTTCTGACTATTTGGTGACTGTACCTGAAGTAGAGTCGGTATCTGGCTTTGCGGGTATTGCTTCACCAATGGACTTTAACGGTATGGTGAGGCATTACTTTATGCGTAACCAACCGTATCAGGGCGAGCTACGGATTGTTTTGGCACAAAAAGACCAACGTTCTATGCAGTCACATGAAATAGTGACTCGACTTCGCAGTGATTTAGAACAGATTGCTCATCGTTTTGATGCATCAATTCAGCTTGTCGAAGTTCCCCCGGGGCCTCCGGTTATCGCAACAATTACCGCGGAAGTCTATGGTGAAGATCATACCTCTTACCAAGAGCTAATGCTGGAGGCACAGCGCGTTGCTGAGCGCCTTTCTATAGAGCCTTTTGTTACAGAAGTTGATACTAGCATTGATGATCAGCTAGAAGCTTGGCAATTTATCGTTGACCAAGAAAAAGCCGCCTTGTCTGGTGTGTCGATACAAGAAGTCAACGAGACAATAGCGGCGGCAAATAACGGTTATGTGATTGGTCAGTTGGGCTCTAATAGAGAAGTAAACCCACTGGCGGTAGAAATTCGTTTGCCTCGGGACCAAAGGGACGATCTTGATAGTCTGTTACGCCTTTATGTTAGGGGGCAAGCAGGTGTTGTGAAGACACTCAGCAATGGCTCGCTGGTTGATGCGCCGCAACCATTAGTACAGTTAGGTGAGATAGGGCGGTTTGAAAAACGTGTTGTCCATACGCCGATTTATCATAAGAACCTGAAACCTGTCGTTTATGTGTACGCAGAAACAGCGGGTCGAGTGCCCGGTGAAATCATTGCCGATGTCATAGCTGACCAAAATAGACCGATTGAAAAAAACTGGGTTGAATGGAACGAACGTAGTTACCTAAACAACGGTTCAGGTAAGCCTTGGCAGGTTAACGAAGATATCGACGTAGTCTGGAGCGGAGAAGGCGAGTGGAAAATCACCGTCGATGTGTTTCGAGACTTAGGTATTGCCTATGGTGCGGCACTATTTGGCGTGTTTATTGTTATGCTGGTTCAAACAAGCCTACCTGCGGTTGCTGGGATCATCATGTTGGCAATTCCCTTAACCGTTATTGGCATCATGCCCGGATTTTGGCTGCTCAACAGTATGAGTCAAGAGATTAACGGTTATCCAAACCCTGCGCTGTTCACTGCGACCGCCATGATTGGTATGATTGCTCTAGCGGGTATTGTGGTGCGCAACTCACTGGTTTTGATTGAGTTTATACAGCAATCTCTTGCCAATGGGGAGCCACTACACAAGGCATTAATCCAGTCTGGTGCCGTAAGAATGAGGCCGATACTGCTCACTGCAGGAACAACGCTGCTGGGAAATGTCATTATCACGCTAGACCCAATCTTTAACGGCTTAGCGTGGGCGATCATATTCGGTATCGCAGCCTCAACCATCTTCACTTTAATTGTGATTCCAGTCGTTTATAACCTCGCGTATGAGCGAGTTGAAGGGCATGGTATGCCGATGAATAACAAAGAATCAAAACACCGAGAAAGCAGGAGAGACGACAATGAATAAGAAAACATGGCTGCTTGGTGGATTACTGTTTAGCGGTTTAGCTGTTCTGTTTTTGTATATGGCGGGAGTGTTTACGCCAAAACTGCCTGTAGAGCGCCAAGTTCGTATGATGAGCGCTCCAAGCTTTGATACCGCTAAGCTTGTCGCAAGTGAAGAAACGATAAAAAGAGAGTTTTCAGGACGTGTTGTCGCTGAACAAAAAGCGACTATTGCCTCAAGGTTAACTGCCACCGTCGCTGAAGTTATTGTGAGCGTTGGTGATCAGGTAAAGCAGGGCGATATCCTGATACGCCTAGAAAGCGGGGATCTCGATGCTAAGGTAGAACAGACAGAGCAAGCGCTTGTCTCTGCCCAATCAACGTTAAACAATGCGAGAAAAGAGTATCAACGCGTTAAGGAACTTCTGAACAGAAAGCTTGTGCCTCAGTCTCAATATGACCAAGCAGAGAATCGTCTGCAAACCTCTCAAGCAGCGTTAATGCAAGCTAAAGCGGCTGTCACCGAGGCAGAAACCACTTTTGGCTATAGCGTTATTACTGCTCCTTTTGATGGCATCATTACTCAGAAATCGGCGCATCAAGGGGATACTGCGACACCGGGCTCAGCCTTGTTATCTATGTATAACCCGCAATCTCTTGTCGTAGAGGCAGATATTGCAGAATCTGTCTTACCTCATATCGAACTGGGTAAAACACTGGCATTAGATTTACCCACTAATGGCATCATCATAGATTCTACAGTGAGTGAAATTACACCGTCATCAGACGCTGGCTCTCGTAGCTATCTCATTAAATTAGAGTTTGAAACCGAGAAAAGAGTATACCCAGGTAACTTTGCGCGAGTGACAGTCGAGTTAGGCACACAGCAAGTCGTACGTGTGCCGTTAGAGGCCATCTATCAGGTAGGGCAACTGGATTATGTCAAAGTCGTTCAAGGTGGTAAGGTGCATACACGGTTAGTTCAACTAGGTGAAGATTTCCGTGTACGCAAAGGCCTTAAGGCGGGCGATATTGTGGTACTCAATCCGAGCGATATTTAACCACGAGAGATAAACAGCTCCTCATGTACTTGCACGCTCAATGGGCAGTGATCGCTCAGTGTATAATCGAGGACGTCTGACACTGGAAAGACGTTTTGCTCAGGCTTTGTTGTCGTGAGTGCTTCGCTAACAACGATATGATCAATCAATGACCTGAATTGGTGAGTCCTTTTTGGGTTGTTACGCGATTTAACTTTGCACTCAGCCTTGGTCTGTTTTGATGCGAGGCGAGCAGAGGTGCCTTGGGTCATTTCTTTCCATAGCCAGTCTCCTTGGTAACTGAGGTTATGGTTAAAATCGCCCAATATAACGTAAGACTCACCATTCGATTCTCGCTCTCTAATCCAAAGATTTAGGTTTTTGCCTTGTTCTTTTAGCGTTTTACAATCGCGACTATTGCGGTAGGCACCAGAGCAACGTGCTTTCAAATGGACAGACAAAGCATGGACTGAATGAGCACTGTTTGGGTTTAGCACAATATAAGTCGCAAATCTTAGTTTACTGTTGCTACTGCTATCGAGACGGAAATCTTCGCGATTAGAAACGTTTATTCCTTTCTGTACCGCAAATCCGGTGTATTGATTAATCTCGTCAAACTGATGCTTTCTATTACTCGGTAAGCTTCTTTGCGAAAAAAACAATTGATAGTCAGAGCCGATAACGCGCTCTAACGCGACAGGGTCGTTGACCTCTTGAAAGGCAAGGACTTTAGGGGCAATAGAATCAAAATGACGGCTCAAAGCGAGGTAGTCATCTTCGTTTCGCTGTGATGAAGAAAACTGCTCAGAAGGTGTGTCGCTCAACCACTCAATATTCCAAGTCGTATAAATGGAGTTGTTGGCACTGGAGTAAAAAGAGAGCAAACATAACAGAGAAACAAAAAGTGACCACTTTTTAGGGGGTAGCATAGGCTTAACTCAATGAAATATATTGCAGCCTTTATGCTACAAGACATCGCAAAAATGCAAGTAGGACTTGTTGCATTTTTCTAATTTTCATCATTTTCTTTGCAACTGAGATCAGTGCCACTAAGATCGATTTGATCTTGAGCGAGGGTCTAATTTTATTGATCAAAATCAATACTTTCTCCTGTGTCATCTCGTTAAATACGCCACAACATATAGTGTCAGTCGAAAAATAAATCGCCCTATATAGTGTGTTTGTGGATAAGTCTGTGAGTATGCTGGGGTAAGGAGAAAAGGTGAAACCAATCGTAATCAAGCGTGATGGCTCAAGAGCTCCGTTTAGCAGGGATCGTATTCAAGCTGCAGTGGAATCAGCAGCAGAGCACGTTGATAAAGAAATCGCAATTTATGCACTGAATGTAGCACTTGCGGTGGAGCTTCAGCTAAAAGATCACGATGAAGTACACATCAATGACATCCAAACCCGAGTAGAAAATGAGTTAATGCAAGGGCCATACAAGTCTCTTGCTCGCGCTTATATTGAATACCGACATGACCGTGATATTGCGCGCGAGAAGCAAAGTGCGTTGACTCGCGAGATTGAAGGCTTAATTGAAGAAAGCAATGTTGACTTAATCAACGAAAACGCCAACAAAGACGGAAAGGTTATTCCTACTCAGCGCGATTTATTGGCAGGCATTGTTGCGAAGCACTACGCGAAGACCCACATTTTACCACGTGATATCGTTCAAGCTCATGAAATGGGTGATATTCACTACCACGATTTAGACTACGCGCCGTTCTTCCCAATGTTTAACTGTATGCTGATTGATCTTAAAGGCATGCTTACTCACGGTTTTAAAATGGGTAATGCTGAGATTGATACGCCAAAATCAATCTCGACAGCGACAGCAGTAACGGCGCAGATTATTGCCCAAGTTGCGAGTCATATTTACGGTGGTACGACGATCAACCGTATTGATGAAGTCCTTGAGCCATACGTGATGACGAGCTATCACAAACACCTAGAGATTGCTAAAGAGTGGGATATTCCTAACCCTGAAGCCTTTGCAACGGCTCGCACTGAGAAAGAGTGTTATGACGCATTTCAGTCTCTAGAATACGAAGTAAACACACTTCACACAGCAAATGGTCAAACCCCATTTGTCACTTTTGGTTTTGGTCTTGGTACAAGCTGGGCTTCACGACTTATTCAACAATCGATCCTGAAGAACCGTATTGCCGGTCTAGGTAAAAACCGCAAAACAGCGGTGTTCCCAAAACTGGTATTTGGCATCAAGGATGGCTTGAACCATAAGTCAGAAGATCCGAATTACGACATTAAGCAACTTGCGCTTGAATGTGCTTCTAAGCGCATGTACCCAGATATTCTTAATTACGACAAAGTGGTTGAAATCACCGGGTCATTTAAAACGCCGATGGGTTGTCGTAGTTTCTTGGGCACATACGAAGAAAATGGTGAGCTTGTCCACGAAGGTCGTAACAATCTAGGTGTCGTGAGTTTAAATCTACCAAGGATTGCAATTGCAGCAAACCGCGACGAAAAACAGTTTTACAAGTTGCTTGATGAGCGTTTAGACCTCGCTCGCCGCGCACTAGAGACGCGCATCTCTCGCCTTGAAAACGTTAAAGCACGTGTTGCGCCAATTCTCTATATGGAAGGTGCTTGTGGCGTTCGTTTAAAAGCGGATGAGCCAATCGCGAACATCTTTAAGAATGGTCGTGCATCAATCTCGCTTGGTTACATTGGAATCCATGAAACCATTAATGCTCTATTTGGCGATGAGACGCATGTTTACGATGATTCTGCATTACGTCAGAAAGCGATCGATGTGGTTAAGTATCTTAAAGATAAAGTGAATCAATGGGCTGAGGAATCAGGTTATGGCTATAGCCTATACGGAACGCCAAGTGAAAACTTGTGTAGCCGATTCTGCCGAATTGATACTAAAGAGTTTGGTGTTATCAAAGGGGTAACAGACAAGGGTTACTACACAAACAGCTTCCATCTTGATGTTGAGAAGAAGGTTAACCCATACGATAAGATCGATTTTGAAATGCCGTATCCGTACATCTCAAGTGGTGGCTTTATTTGTTACGGCGAGTTTCCAAATATGCAGCGTAACATTGAAGCGCTCGAAAATGTTTGGGATTACAGCTACAGCCGCGTTCCTTACTACGGCACCAATACACCGATCGACGAGTGTTATGAGTGTGGTTATAACGGCGAGTTTGATTGTACGAGCAAAGGGTTCACCTGCCCAAGCTGTGGTAATCACGATTCGACCAAAGTTTCAGTTACTCGACGCGTTTGTGGCTACCTAGGCAGTCCAGATGCAAGACCGTTCAACTTCGGCAAGCAAGAAGAAGTGAAACGACGCGTGAAGCACCTATAACCCTTTTTCGCAAGAAATGACCTTTAATCGAGCCCAAGGGTCTGTTGACCTTTTGAGCTGATTTTTGCAGCAGTTTGTGGGTTCTTTATGCAAGGCAGAGGCTTTGAATTGTAGTTGCTCTACCTGATAAGCCGATAATGCAGCAGAAAGGAGCCACAAACGCTGCCCGAAGGGTTCGGCTAAAAGCGTTTTACTCTTTGTTGAGAGGTGTTTTGCTTAGAATGACTAGGCGGCAAACCTCTCGCCGCGATTAAAACGCTTTTATCTCGAACAAAATTTAACCGCAAAAGGTCAACAGACCCTAGACGTTAGGGCTCATTTTATTTTAAGAGCGATATCATGAACTACCACCAGTATTATCCAATCGACGTTGTTAACGGACCGGGCACACGATGCACACTGTTTGTGTCGGGTTGTATTCACCAGTGCCGAGGGTGTTACAACCAATCGACGCAACGATTAGATTCTGGTGTGTTGTTTACTCAAGAGGCGGAAGACCAAATCATCGCGGATCTCAACGATACGAGAATCAAGCGCAGAGGTTTGTCCCTATCAGGTGGCGATCCGCTTCATCCTGCAAACGTACCGCACATCTTAAAATTGGTTAAACGCGTCCGACAAGAATGTCCAGATAAAGATATTTGGGTCTGGACGGGATATACACTTGCAGATCTAACTGACGAGCAAAGGGAAATTACTCAGTACATTGATACGCTGATTGATGGTAAATACGAGCCAGACAAACGAGACTTAAACTTAGAGTGGCGGGGGAGCTCGAACCAAATCATCCATAGCTTCAAGCTGTAATATTGAAAATCAACCAGTAGATCTCTCTGTGGGAAACGTAAAAGTTAAATAATTGTTAATCTACTTGGTTTTTTATCCTGTTTTGCTCTGACAGGATGAAATTTTATTTCTAGATCTATCGATTAGATGGTAAGTTGAAGTTCGTTACTTGAATTTCAAAGGGTTGTGACTTTCATGTTCTCTCATTTACCGACTCCTACATTGGATCCTATTCTTTCTTTATCTGTTGCATACCGCAATGACCCACGTGCTGAAAAAGTGGATCTTGGCATTGGGGTATACAAAAACAGCGCTGGCGAAACACCAGTGATGAGAGCAATTTCTCAAGCTCAAGATATCGTTGTCGCTGAGCAAAAAACCAAATCATATGTTGGCCTAGCAGGCTGTGAAGAGTTTAACCAATCGATGGTTAATCTGCTGCTTGACGGTACTTCAGCCATGGATCGCGTGGCTGCAATTCAAACACCGGGTGCGAGTGGCGCGTTGCGCATGCTGGGTGACTTAATGAAAGTGGCTCAGCCTAATACCACGGTCTGGATCTCTAATCCGAGTTATGTCAACCACCGTCCGGTTATGGAAGCCGCTGGCTTAAAAGTAAAACATTACAGCTACTTTAGCCCTGAAACTAAGCAAGTCGATGTCGACAAAATGATGTCAGATCTTGCTCAAGCAGGGCCAGAAGATGTTGTCTTGCTCCACGGTTGTTGTCATAACCCGACAGGTGCTGATATCGATTTTGCTGCTTGGCAAGCGATCACTGAGCTCTCTCAGAAAAATGGTTTCATTCCGTTTGTTGATATCGCGTACCAAGGCTTTGGCGACGGACTTGAAGAAGACGCCAAAGGTCTACGCTTTATGGCGGACAACGTCGAAGAAATGCTGATCACTACGTCTTGTTCCAAAAACTTTGGTCTGTACCGCGAGCGCACTGGCGCTGCAATAGTTGTTGGTAAATCACAAGGCGAAGTGAACAACGCAAAAGGCAAGTTACTGACGCTTGCTCGCGCAACTTACACTATGCCACCTGATCACGGTGCAGCGTTGGTTAAGACCATTTTGCAAAGTGACCAACTGACAGGTGTGTGGAAACAAGAATTAAGTGAAATGCAGCAACGTTTAGTCAACTTGCGCCAGACTTTATGTAATGAATTGAGAAATAAACACAATACTTCACAATTCGACTTTATAGAAAGTCACAAAGGTATGTTTACTGTGCTAGGCTTTAGCCAAGACCAGATGACGCAACTCCGTGAAGAATATGGCATTTATGGGGTAGGCGATGGTCGAATCAATATCGCTGGCCTGACTGAAAAGGACATTCCTTACGTAGCCGAAGCGATAATTAAAGTTTCTTAAGTGTAATGGGGCTCGTTAAGCCCCATTTTGAGCACTTCTGTTTTGTCGAGTTAGGTGAACAAATGAATAAAACGTGGAAAACACTGATTCCATTTCTTTTAAGTGGCGGTTTGATGGCGTGTTCAACCACAGGACAACAGCCCGTCGAGCCAGAACAGAAACCTCAAGTCGAACAACCTAAGGAAGAGGTCGAAAAACCTAAGGTTGAAGAGCCAAAAGAAGAGGTTGAAAAACCAGTTAAGCCTGAAGAGAAACCAAAACCTCCAGTCGTCAAAGAGCAACCTAAGAAAACCCAAGACGGAAAGCTTTTGTTAGGTGCTGAAGAGTGGGTTTATGTACCTGGCTTAGAAGAAAGCTTCAAAGCGCGTGTAGATACCGGTGCTACCACATCTTCTATTAGCGCTGTAGATATTGTTCCATTTGAACGTGATGGTAAAGACTGGGTTAAGTTTAAAATTGAACACGATGGCGTTAAGAGCAAGGAAGTTGCACTCCCTGTTAAACGCTGGGTTAAAGTCCGACAGTCTAGTTCCGAAGATTCACATAAGCGTGCTGTTGTAGAAGCTTGGGTTCAACTAGGTGATTTGAAAGACAAGACAGATTTTACTCTAGCGGATAGAACGCATCTTACGTTCCCATTGCTACTTGGGCGCAGCTTTTTCAAAGATGTTGCCGTTGTCGATGTTAGCCAGAAATACATTCAAGACAAATATAAATAGCCTAGCTAAATCACCAGTTATAAAGCCAGCACACGAATAATGTGCTGGTTTTTTTATTGCTAGATCATGTTTTTATCGTTTGCGTCTGTGAATTCTATGCTATTGAGTTACTATTTTCGCGAAAGTAGTCGGACATTAAACATCCACAGCGATTCCCCCTACTAATCACTCGTTGAGGATGTTACGAGAATATAATTAGAAAGGAGTCAGATATGAAACACCTGTCGATGGCTATCGTACGTAAAAATGGCAAGGTACTGGTTCAAGAGCGCTATCGAGCAACAAAAGGTATGGTTTTCGAGTTTCCTGGTGGAGCGGTTAATGATAATGAATCAGGTACCGATGCAGCCGTACGAGAGCTATACGAAGTGACCCAAATGAAAAGCGTAAAGCACTCTGCTACGTTTAGTGCGATTAACGATTTTGGTGGTCGCATCTATTACGCGATATTCAATGCCAATGAACAACAAGAGCCTCTGGCGATAGATACAGAGCGACAACAAAAATTCCATTGGATGTCACCAGATGAGATTCCGCTGGATGACTTTTATAAGGCAGATGTTGATTTTATTAAGCGCCACTTACTGGAAGAACAACGAGTTTAGTCTTTGACTAAAAAGAACAAAGCCAATCAAGTCGAACCTTGATTGGCTTTTTTATTTTAAAGGTTTAAGACTTTGATATTTGAGTTATTTGATTTCCAATAGCTCAACATCAAAGATAAGGGTAGCCGCTGGTGGGATTGGCCCAGTACCGTTCTTGCCATAAGCCAGTGTGCTAGGGATGTAAAGACGGAACTTATCACCTACAGACATATAAGTGAGACCTTCTTGCCAGCCTTTGATCACTTGGCTTAGCTTAAAGCTAATCGGTTCACCACGCTCTACTGAGCTATCAAATACGGTTCCGTCCAATAATGTTCCATGGTAGTGAACTTTCACTGTGCTCGATGCGGTAGGGCGCTCGCTGCCTTCGCCTTTATGTAGCACTTCATACTGAAGACCACTTTCAGTCATGACAACGCCTTCTTTCTTTTCATTTTCAAGCAAGAAAGCTTGGCCTGCCGCAAAGTTTGTCTCGCTAGCTTTGTGGTTTGTGTATGTACGATAAATGAAGAATCCCGCAAGTACGAAAATGATAATCGGGAAGACAAATTTAGACATAAATCCTATCCGTTGAATTAAGGTTGAGTAAGTAAGAAGTTGATGGTTTCAGCAATGCCCGCAGCATCTTGATGACCACTGGTAATAATCTGATATTTACCATTGACGATAAAGGTTGGTACCGCATTGATCTGACCTTTGGTTGTAATATCATCCGCGATTTGCATCGCTGCGAACAGTTGCTTTTGTTGCACTTCGTTGAAGTCATAAGGGCTAACTAGATCACGACTGTGGAAAACGAGGTCTAGCGCCGCTTTCTTTTCTGAAAGTGTTGCACCATCGCCCATTTGAGTGGCAGCAAACATCTCTGTCATCATGTCGTGGTCAGGCTTTTTACCTAGTTGCATTTCGGCAGCGTAGTAAATCATCGCGCCAATTTGAGCGCTCTCATTGAAAGTCACATGAACTTTGCCGATGCTTTGCCCAGTGAGCTTTTCAATCTCAGGTATTTCGTTTTCCATATGACGGCAGTGGCCGCAGTTCAAAGAGAACACTTCAGTGACTTGTGGAAGTCGGAAAGTTGAGAGGTTGGCAGGGAGTTGCTCGTACTGTTTGCCTTCGACAGGTTGAGAGTTTTCAGAGCAACCAAGGATCAATGCTGACGCGGCGATCATTAAAAGCGACGCAATTTTTTTCATATAATTTTCTCTAATAGTCGCGAGACAACGTGATTGGTGCTTCAATGCGTTGACTCTTGAATGATTTGTTTGTTGATTCTACTTGTTCCTATCCGGAAGAGAAACATAAGTGCAGTGCTTTGAGGGCTAAAACTATTTCTAATCGTGAACTTTGATTATTGCGTGTACGAATTTCACTATAATGACCATAAAAGGAAAAAAAGTTATCGCAGTGGCTAAAGTAACGGCGAGATTGCCGATATAGATTATGTATCGGCATGGAACTCACGGTGAATCAATGAAGTACTTAATCTTTCCTTTAATTCTAGCGCTCTCTGGGTGTGGCAGTTTGCCAGACGATATGACTATGCTAGGAGGAGACCTTCTGGATACAGCGCCAACGTCAGACTTCGAAGTGCGTTATCCAGAGTGGGGAGCTGCGCCAGTATTAGCTTCTTCTGGTGTCAAAGGGCCGATGGGGCAGCAACGTACACAAAGCTATAGCGATCTTCAGAACTTCCTTGTTAGCAACGGTGTTGATTATGAATTGCTTCCTGGTAACCATGTGATGGTCAAACTGAAAGATACCATCAAGTTCAACACTGGCTCTTCGCATGTTTCTCCTGACTCTAAATACTGGTTGAATATGATGGGTAGTTATCTATCGACACAGCCAGGAATAGATATCGTTATCGATGGTCACGCAGATAGTACTGGAGCGCCAACGTTCAACGACAAACTCTCGATTAAGCGAGCAACAGCCGTTAAACAGCAACTGGTGAGTAACAATGTCGCGATGGACTCAATCTTTACACGCGGATATGGTGAATATGTCCCTGCGTGCACCAATAAAACCAAAACAGGTAAAGCCTGTAATCGCCGAGTAGAAGTGCTGTTTATTGTCGCGAATAACTAAACCGAGCCCATTTAAATGCCGCAAACGCCACGACTTAATCATCGTGGCGTTTTCGTTTTTAAAGGGCAATGCGATCTTGATAAGGCAATGCTGGTCAAAGCAGCGAATGTAAAATGAAAGTGAGTATATAAAAACCACAAATTTTATGATGAAATTCTAAGTTTCTGATTTTACTGGTTATCGTAATGTTAACTATTTGATAACGTTTATCTCAACTATGAGATATTGTTTCCAAAAAAATTAGAATACTAAGGATGTGAAGTTACATGGTTAATTTCTCTTTAATCAGCCAAATTGCCAGTGAAAACACAACGATTACATCAAAGCTCGACTCGATCTATGTACACGCTACAGAGGCTTATTCTTCGCTATCTCGGTTCTCTATCGCTCTAATTGGAGAGAGCAAAGTGTCCAATTACTACGTCAAAGATCGTTTTTCAGAGAGTGGGAGCTACGACTTTACCGAGCATAGACTGACCGAAGGCTCTTCGTTAACCAGTGTGGCTTTAAAAGCTACGGTTCGGGTTATCGATCAACTCTCTTCGATGCTTCAAACTGAGCGCATTCAAGAGCTGATTCGATTGGGCCATCGCAGCAGTTATACATTTCCAATATCGTTTAAGGGCAAAACGATCGGATTCATTTTCATTAATGCTAGTGAAGATGCTTTTTTCTCACACCAAGATATTGCACGTGATTTTACATTCCTATCTCAAGTGACTTCGAGTCTCTTTGTTCAGCTTTTTGAGAGTCAACGACACTTTCAGTCGAGCCTAAAACTCGCTTTAAAAATTGGCCATGCGCGCGATCCTGAAACGAAAGAGCATCTAATTAGGATGGGCATGTATAGTGAATTACTGGCAAGAATTCTCTCTAAGACTATGGAGGAGATAACGCATCAATTTATCCATCGAATACGGCTATACTCCCCATTTCACGATATTGGTAAGTATATGATTCCAGATGAGATCTTATACAGTGACAAGATCTATACTGCCGAAGAAAGAGCGATCATGAATAATCACACCCTATTTGGTGAAGAGATAATCGATGACGTTGTGGCTCATTGTGAGCAAGAAACCATTTCTAATGCGGAAATTAGTTTTATCAAGAATATCGTTCGGCATCATCACGAGAACTATAACGGGGCGGGTCTACCAGATGCACTTGAAAGCGATGCTATCCCTTTGGAAGCGCGAATCGTCACTCTTGCGGATGTCTTCGATGCGCTGCTCAGTCGTCGAGCATACAAACCAGCTTGGGAACTGGATGATGTACTGATCTACATTCAAGCTAACAAGGGCAGGCTGTTTGATCCTGTCCTTGTCGATGCACTGACAGACAACATTGAAGATTTTACACAAATAAGATTGAGATACTTGGATGAGGCAGAAACGAGTCGGTCTCTACTTTCTTAAATCGACGTAATAAAAACGCCCCAAACTAGCACGCTAATTTGGGGCGTTTTAAAATTGCGGTGGCTAATTAAGCGGCGCTTTTAACTTGCTCGCTTTTTTTTTCGCTTTGCATTTTTGCAAGAAAGTAAACGTTAACGCATGCAATAAAGCCGTTAGTGACAACCACAGGCCACGCATCAATCATCAAACCGTACGCAGTGAATAGTGCACAACCAATGAAGTTCAATACTCGTAGTCTAACGATGTCTTTCATTGTTAGTGAAATCGCAACCATGATTGACGCTGCGTAACCTAAAATTTCAACCATATCCATAATTTGACCCTCTATAATTTTTGCCGACGTCGGTCGGTACCAATTCTTCTCTTCTTGAGATAAGTGAGGAAGCTCCGTGCCTCGAATGGTCTAAATGATTAACTGGTGTGAAATATAACAGGGCTAAATGTGTGATGAAAGCCCCAAAAATAGGAACGGAGAAGGTTAGCGATTACGCAAACGTTTTACGTTACCTACAGAAATATAATAACCAATTATGTTGGTTAACAGCCGAACTATTATTCGGAAAAAATAAAGCCCACACAGTAGTGTAGGCTTTGATTATGAGCAGTAATAGAATTTACTTCTTCTTACCTTGAATCACTTTGTCTTCTTCAGTTAGCTCGCGAATACGGCGGCTAATGTCGCGACGTTCTTTAGAAATTTCTGCGCTCTTGATGATGTGGTCATCGACACGATCTTCGTAATCGGCTTTCATGTTTTTGATGATGCCAACGATTTCTTCGTTGCTCATGTCCGCTTTAATGTAATCAAGCAGGTTTTCTAGTAGGTCAACACGCTTACGGTTGTCACGTACTTTCTTTTCATTATCAATAAGCTCACGCTTTAGCTTATTCTTACGACGTGCTTGAGACACGATTTCAAATACACCACTCATAGGTCCCTTTCCTAATTTTCGAATAACTAACAAGGATTAAATCACAACAAACCGCATGAGAACAGTCCTAAGATCAATCATTACAGTACGTTGACGGTTTTATCGCCAATCTGTTTGCATCTAATTGAGAGTAATGAAACTTCGAGATATGATTCAAGCATTAGAAGCTTATGTGTAATCCAAAATGCGAATGTCGCAGATCGTTATCCCGAAGTGTGAGTCTGAAGAGCAAACTCCACGAGCAAGCAAGCTAGTTAATGCTTATAAAAAAGAGCGTACTCGACAAGAAGTGACCGAAGTAGAGCTGAATCGAAGCAAAATAGTGATGATCGATGAGAACGGAAATATTAAAAAGGTTCCCATCCTCGCCGAGCACTAGTGCAGTGTTTGAAAAGAAAGAATAAGGAAATAACATGAATATCGAGCTATCCCCAGTAGAGGCACGTGTCATTGGCTGTCTTATCGAGAAAGAAGTCACTACGCCTGACTACTATCCCCTGACACTTAATAGCTTAACGACGGCATGTAATCAAAAAAGTAACCGCGAGCCGGTATTGTCGCTCAGTGACGCGGAAGTGCAAGATGCTGTCGATGCGTTAATTGCTCGTAGACTTGTTAGTGATGAAAGTGGCTTTAATAGTCGAGCCAATAAATTCCAGCACCGTTTCTGCAACACAGAGTTTGGTGATCTTAAGCTAAGCAAACAAGAAAAAGGCATCGTGTGTTGCCTACTTCTGCGCGGAGCACAAACTCCAGGCGAGCTTCGTACGCGAACAAATCGATTAGCAGAATTCTCTGATGTCAAAGAGCTAGAGTCTGTGCTAGAGAAGATGGCGTCGAGAGAAGAAGGGGCGCTAGTGGTTAAGTTGCCTCGTGAGGCGGGTAAGCGTGAATCTCGCTACATGCATCTGTTCAGCGGTGAAGTTGATATTGAAGCGTTAGCGAGCACTGCACCAGCACCTGCGGGTAATAACAACAGTCGACTTGATGAGTTGGAGCAGGAAGTGGCTAGTCTTAAAGCAGAATTGTCTGAATTACGTTCACTTGTTGAGCAGCTCACTGAATAATGCCAGAACAAGAGCCAAATGAGCTCGATGCGTGTTCGAATTGGTACGTATACTTGATTCGAATGCGCAACAATGCGCTCTACTGTGGCATTACGACAGATGTACAACGCCGCTTTCAACAGCATCAGCAGGGCGTCGGGGCTAAAGCGCTTAAAGGTAAAGGCCCGTTAAAACTCGAGTGGTTTAAGCCCGCCGGAGCAGACCGCAGCACTGCCTCTAAACTCGAATATCAGATCAAACGCCTACCAAAATACAAAAAAGAGCAACTTATCGCCACTCAGCAAAATTTTGTTGTCGATTGATATGGGACTAATTGATTAATAATCCTACAAACTTCTGATTTTGTATTAATCTTGATTATGAGTAATAAAAAAGGTTGATACGGATATGAATCAATTAATTAAAATATCAGTGGTGGTTAGTTCCTTAGTCGTAGTGGGTGGAACCCATGCAGCAACCGTGGTGCCTGATGGCCGCGGTAACGGGATGGGTAATACGGGGGTAACAAGTGCGGATTATGTTCTGGCACCTTTTTACAACCCCGCGCTAGTTTCTGTTCATCGCGATGAAGACGATTTTGGGCTACTTGTTCCTGCAATAGGAGCAAACCTGAGAGATACAGACGAAAACATCGATACCATCGATAGCTTACAAGATACCATTAAAGCATTTGAAAGTGGCGGCAGTACGGACCCCGCGCAAGCTGCTCAGCTTAATGGTTATCTCACTCAACTCTCTGACAACAAACCTTTAGCCGTGACGGGTGGTGCTGCACTAGCTGTCGCTTTCCCAATTAACGTGGTATCTGCAAACGTCTTCTCACGAGGCTATGCTGAAGTTATTGCAGCACCGAAAATCGCTCCGAATGGTGGTGATGCCCCAGCCAGCGTTAAGACGCGCTATGAAGCGTCGAATGTGGATATGATCGCCTTCGGTTATACCGAGTTTGGTATTGCATTTGCGAAACGTTTTACTATTCAAGGTCAAGATGTGTCGATTGGCGTCAGCCCCAAGTATCAACAGTTGAAAACTTACAAGCAAAATATCTCGGTCGAGGACTTTGATGTCAGTGATTATGATAAAAGTGAAACCAAAAAGAATACTTTTAACCTCGACTTAGGGGCTATTTGGTTCGTTGATGATTACCGCTTGGGTTTTGCTGTTAAAGATCTGTTTTCCAAGGAAATCGATACATTGAATATTGCAGGGGTTAGCACCTATAAATTGAACCCTCAGGTGACGGTATCGGGTGCTTATACCATGGAGTATTTTACAACAACCATCGACTGGGATTTAACTAAGCAAAAACGTTTCACCGAACTTGCCGATGACACGCAATTTCTACGTCTAGGTGTTGAAGGTAATGCATTCGGCTGGGCGCAGTTGAGAGCTGGCTATGAAATGGATATCGAAGATACCTTAGACAACTCTTTTACCTTAGGAGTAGGGATAAGCCCGGGAGATTTGGTCAGTGTTGATCTGGCAGGTAGTTATGCGGGAGACAACCAATTTGGCTTATCTGGGAATTTATCTTTTACGTTCTAATTAGGATTAGGCATAATTAGAAAAGCCGAGAAAAATTAATAAGTTGCATATTACAAAAGCAATCTTGGCTTACTAATTAGTCTTTGTTATATAAAAGACTAATATAATAAATATATGTTCTGTTTGGCTAGATAAAGAGAGAACCAAATGTCTAAAAAAGCAATATTGCCTTTACTGGTATTGTGCTCATTTTCAGCTTCGGCTCACACCACTCAAGTTCTGAATGGATATTGGCAGTATGACGAATATCTAGAAGCACACCCAAAACAAAAAGAACTGACCGAACAGCTGAGTCAAACGGTTAGAAAGTACCCAACCCCGCTTACAACGCAACAATCTTCACCTATCTCTATATCGGTGGTCTATCCCGGACAGCAAGTCTCAGATTATTGGAGTCGCAATATCAAGGCGTTCGAGATGCGTTTAGAGAAGCTTGGGGTGAACTATGAAATTAATCAGGTATTTACACGCCCTAGTGTCGATGTAAGGCAGCAAAGTTTGTCGCTATTAGAGGCCGTTCAAAACAAGGCGGATTACCTTATTTTCACTCTCGATACCACGCGACATCGTAAGTTCATCGAGCATGTATTGAGTTCGACAGACACCAAGTTGATTTTGCAAAACATCACGACGCCGGTGAGGGCTTGGGATGAACAGCAACCTTTTATGTATGTCGGATTTGATCACATTAAAGGGACGCGGGTGATAGAAGGGTACTACAAAAACAGTGTCCCTAAAGATAGCCGCTATTCCGTTCTCTATTTCTCTGAGGGCTATGTTAGTGATGCTCGAGGCGATACCTTCATAGAGGAAATGAGCCATCATGACTCCTATAAACTTTCTTCCTCTTTCTATACTAAGGCGACACGAGCTTCAGGTTATGAAACGGCTAAGATTGCTCTGAACAGAGATCCGGATATCCAATTTATCTATGCTTGTTCGACAGACGTGGCGCTTGGAGCGGCAGATGCACTTGCGGAACTGGGAAGGAAAGATATCTTACTGAATGGCTGGGGAGGTGGTACTGCCGAACTAAAAGCGATAGGTGAAGGCGCTCTAAATGTCACCGCTATGCGTATGAATGATGATACGGGTATTGCGATGGCCGAAGCAATCAAATGGGATTTAGAGGGTCGTAGCGTTCCTCACGTGTACTCGGGCGATTTTGAGCTAGTGACCAACAAAGATAGCACCGCGCGTATCGAGAAGCTTAAGCAACGTGCATTTAGGTATTCTGATCAGTAATGCGATTAAATAAAGAACAAGGCAGAAAGCGCCAACTCGCGACTATACTAACCAATTCAATTTTCCTTTGTATTGGTGTGTTGATCGTGGTGATAGTCCTTCAGAACTATCAGGTCAATCGTGATGTTGTTGAGCAAGAAGTTGCTCGAACTAAGCAACAGACGAAAAGCCTTGTTCAAGAGATTTTTAACCTTAGAATCAAATCGTTAGAGATTACGCAAGATAGCTACAGTCGCAACAAACTACTGGTAGAGGGCACCCAAGAAGAAGATATCCATTCTCTAGACCGTTTTTTCAACAGCATTGACCAGCTCTCACCTGATGTCGCGCCAGATTTTCGCTACATAATAAGCGGAAATGAGTTGATTTGGGATGACGGCAACTATCAGTTTTATGGCATATCTATGAGTCAGATTAATCATTTAAGTAAGGAGATGATGACTGGCCCCGATTGGCATATTTCACAGACGCCATCATCTCTTGGTGTACGTTACCTCGGGATGCGTCGTACGGCGATAGTTGATATCAACTCTGGTGAGGTTGTTGGTCATCTTTACATTGGGATTGTACTAAACAACAACTTTTCTTTGGTTAACGCGATTGCGAAAAGTGGCAATGCCGACGAGATTTTGTTGGCTGTGGGTTCTGAGGTCATAGCAACAAATACAAAAAAACAGAGCACTAAACACATTGAGTGGTTAGAACAAGCTTCTAAGTCACTCAATGCAGGCCGTTATATGGTCTCTAGAACGGATTTAACGGTTAACAATGTTCCGACTTTTCTTTCAGTTTACACGGTACAAAGCAATGAACATGTGATGACGTTTGTTCGCAGTCATTATATTTGGATCACAATTACCGCAATGCTGGTCATTTGCATTGCGGTCTACACGCGAGTTTGGTTAGGTAAAAGAGTATCGAATGAACTACAAAGTTTGATGCATTATACCGATGCGACCATTCAGGAGCAGAAAGTCAGTAAGTTTGTCGGTTCGAGTATTGAAGAATTTGATCAAATCGGAAACTCGTTTGAACGCTCCTTTAAGCGACTGCATGAACAAGAGAAACAATTTACCGAACTGTTTAATTTTTCCTTGTCGCCGATTACCTTGTGGGATGCTAATGGAGAGCTGAATCGATTTAATCCTGCAGCTGAGAGGTCATTTCGTCGCGGACAAGCGCAGCAACAACTCATTGACAGCTTAAAACCACATATCCGAATGTGCGCACAAGGGGCGACACTAACAGGCATTAACACCACCATCGCGAATAAGACATTTCGCTGGAACTTATCGCCTATCTCTAGCGACAATCGCATCACTCATATCATGGCTCAGGGACAAGACATTACCAGCTTTATCGAGGCTGAACGTCAAAGTGAAGCCGCACGAGAGCAGGCGGAAGAATCAGCACGAGCTCGCGCGGACTTTCTTGCTCGCATGAGCCATGAATTAAGAACGCCGCTAAATGGGATACTCGGCGTATCTCAGTTGCTAAAAGGCAAAATGGAGAGTGAACAAGATGTCGAACACATGGATATTCTGTGTAACAGCGGCGAACATTTATTAGCGGTGCTCAATGATATTCTAGATTTCTCCAAAATAGAGCAAGGTAAGTTCCACATTGAGAAGAGTGCCTTCAGGCTCATTGAGCTAACCAGTACCGTAGACAAGATATTTAAGCCACTCTGTGATAGCAAAGAAGTGGATTTTGTTGTTGAGAGCAATATCGAAGATGATTTATGGGTCTACAGTGATCAAGTGCGCTTAAATCAAATTATCTTTAACCTTGTCAGCAATGCCGTTAAGTTTACCCATGAGGGCAGCGTAAGAATCGTTCTGAATCGGGAACGTAAAAATGGCGGCTGCATATTCACTATTGATATTCAGGACTCCGGTATTGGCATTGAACAAAAACGCCTAAAGGATATTTTTGAACCTTTTGTACAAGCTGAAGCGACTACCACACGTGAATATGGAGGGAGCGGTTTAGGTTTGGCGATCGTCCACAGCCTTGTGAATCTGATGGAAGGTGAAGTAAGCGTCGATAGTGTCGTTGGCAAAGGGACCCGATTCACTGTCAGTGTGCCTCTGCAAATTGGTACTGAAAAAGTGGTGAGTGGAGGAGGGCTTGAGGCTGATCCCGCGACTTTGTTTAGTGAAACTCTTCACGTACTTTTGGTTGAAGACAATCACACCAATGCCTTCATTGCTAAAGCTTTCTGTGAAAAGTATGGGATGAAAGTGACTTGGGTAGAAGATGGCATTAATGCTATTGATCTGCTTAAGACAGATACATCTATCGCTTTGGTATTAATGGATAACCAACTGCCTAATTTAGGCGGTATTGAAGCGACTGAAATTATTCGTAATGACTTAGGTCTTAGCGTGCCAATTTATGCTTGTACCGCAGATGGTATGCAAGAAACGAAAAAAGAGTTTTTACGGGCTGGGGCAAACTACGTGATTGTTAAACCAATCAAAGAAGCAGCATTGAACAAAGCCTTTATCTACTTTAAAGAGCATCATTACTCGTTGGTGGAATAACATTCACAGGGCGCTGCTTACAAAGGAGCGCCCAAAAATGTTAGTGTCTAACGAGCTAGTTTCTGATGAGCACGAGAGAAGTGATCTGCGCAAAATGCGCCTACGATAGAGAGTTCACCAGCTAAGCATAAAACTGCAGCGACTTCTGCTAACGCTTTTGCCTTTCCGTTACCGTGTAACCCCATAATGTCTAAACAAGCTTTCTGTGTTGGTAATCCTGTCCCTCCACCAACTGTGCCAACCATTAAGTTAGGTAAGGTAACGGAAGCGTACAGACCGCCATCCTGATTTACTTCCATACGAGTGATACCCACTGCGGACTCTGCGACACAAGCTGCGTCTTGACCGCAGGCAATATAGAAAGCCGCCAAGGCATTTGCGTAGTGTGCATTGACACCAATGCCGCCACTAAGGGCTGAGCCTGTTGTGGTGACTTGGCCAAAACGTGTCATTTTTTCTGGGGTAGTGTGAAGGTATTTCTCAACCAGAGCTTTGTCTAGGTGAATCTCTGCCGTCACCTTCTTTCCGCGAACGTGGCGCAAGGTATGAGAGTTTGGTTTTTTATCACCAGACAGGTTGCCATCGAGGAACGCTTCTCTTGGCTCAATCGGTGAGTGGTCCAATATATAGTGGTAAACTTCATTGGTTGCAATCGTAACCATATTTTGACCTGAAGCGTCACCGGTATGGTACTCAAACACCAGGTAGACATGGTTACCTTCGATATTGACGTTAATATCGTGCAACTTCCCGTGTGATGTCGTCGACTCGGCAAGATGTTTAAAATGCTCGTACTGAGTCACAACCCAAGCCACAAACTGACCTGCATCGACTAACGAGTCAAACACAAACACGGGAGTTCGTGTTACTCCTTCATTGATTAACATCGCGCTTGCACCACCCGCCTGAGTAATCAATTGGGCACCTCGATTGTATGAAGCCACTAGCGCTGCTTCGGTTGTCGCAAGTGGAACAAGATAATCATCATTAGCGTGAAGGCCATTAACTCGCAAAGGCCCAGCGACACCGACTGGCAGCTTCACAGTGCCAATAAAGTGTTCGATGTTCTTATTGTATAACTCGGCATGAGCTAGGGTCTGCTCGTCGAGTAGCAGCTCTTGTTGCGTTAAATGGTCTAGTTTAGACCAGCGTTTGGCAATAGCCTTCTCAGATATATAAGGGCTTGGTGTTAGCCTCAACGAAGAGCGTTCAAAGTGCGGACTGAGTTTTTGTTCTAATGTAGGTCCGTCAGATTCGGGTTGAGTGAAAAGAGTTTTATCTTGGCGAGAAAGATTTAGTTTCGGCATTGCGACTTAAAGCGATAAATTTGCGTGCATTCTAGCGTATGGAGTAGGGAACACAATGGTTGCTTAACGGATTGCTACAATTTCGTCGCTAAACATGAATATCTAGCAGTGTCCCAATCATTTCCTGATCTCTTTGAATGACGTTCGTACCAATTTTACTGTACTGCTCAGCACTATTCAGTTTGGTCAGAGAATCAATATTTGATGGTGGAGGGGTAACTTTAAACTCTACCTGGTTGAAGTCGTAGGTATTGTCTTTAGGCATGGGTTGGAGTTGCTGATTACGTTGTATTTCATGCGCAGCGTCTTCGGCCATCTTAGATGACATATCAATGATTTGATAACCAGATTGAACAGAAGAAACAGGCATAAGCACCTCCTTAATTTAAGCTTAAGGCGTGATTGCATTTTGAGCAAGTTGTGCTATGAAAATAGGCTCGATATCATTTTTAACTCTTCATCATTCACGACAACTCTATCGTCAGAATCGAGTTTATTGTTGATTTCACCTCTTAGCATTCTCAGTTGCTGAGGGGTGAGTGATTTGAGCTGAGCTCTCATTGCTTCAAACTGTTGTGGAGTCATGTTGTTGCACCTGCTAATCGTTGACGTATCAGATTTATACAGGTAAGAGATGTCTCCTTTCATCGCCTTACTCTCGTACGAATAACCTTACAGATAAGTTTATTTTGACACTGTCGGTTTTTTGTCCGAACAATGTCAGGGCATGTTAAGAGTAAGTAAGCAGCTACGGAAACTTGTGTAATTAAAATATCAAGTTTGGCTATTATTCAGCCAACTTATGCGCAACACGCACTGCAAACTTGCTGGCTAGGGAGTGCAGTTCTGGTAGCATCCGATAAACCAGATGCAATTGTTGCAAAACCATACGTACAGAACTGTCATCCTCTTCACGCCACTCAGCGAGGCGCTGCTCTAGCACTGGATCGTCAATGTCTGCGGTATCACATGTATCGCAGTGCTCGTTTAATTGAGTAAACAACACGTTTAAGTGCTGGTGGATTACGCGATGAGCATCAAGGATCAACTTATGAGTCTCCTCGTCAGCGATACGTGTTCTGTGCGCACCTAATGCGGAGATATAGCTCAGCAGGGCGTGGTTCAATGTCAAGAAACGGTAGCTTTCATCAATGGCGGAAACATAACGACCAGGCTCGGCAAGCATATTACTAATTGCTGTTGTTAAGTTCGCATCTTGGTTATGAGCGTTTCGTCTCGACACTCGGTAACTCAAACTGTCTTTTTTACCCACTCGATATTGGCCAATAATTTGACCAAGGTAGTGTTGATTAGCCCCGATAGCGTCGGCCATCACTTTGTGCAGGCGTTTTGACTGCCAATCAGGGAGAATAAACGTCACTGCAGCAACCGCGAGAATACAACCAACTAAGGTATCAGCGATACGCGGCAGAATAACATCAAAGCCTTGCCCTAACTGGTTAAAACAGAACAGCACTAATACGGTGATAAAGCCGGTCGCATAGCCATAGTTTGCGAGCCTAAATGCGAAGAAGGCGACCCCCGAAACGACGACAAGCAATAATTGGCTTTCTTGCGAGGGGAAGAGGGTTAATAGCGGTACACCGATAACAATACCTGCGAACGTGCCGAGTACCCGCGCAACCAGTTTTTGCCTTGTGGCACTGTAGTTGGGCTGACAAACAAACAGTGTTGTGAGCAGAATCCAGTAACCGCGCTCAATACCAAACAACTGGATAATGCCATAACCAAGGGTCAGTGCAATTGACATTCTCACAGCATGCCTAAACAGCATAGAGTCTTTAGTGAAGTTAGATTTTACTCGCTGCCACATCACCTTCAAGGTGTGTGCCTCTGTATCGTCTAAAACGTCTTCTTCAAGTTTGTTGGTATCTGGGTTATTGACATTACTTAGCTGCTTTTCAACTGTCGCTAAGTTATTAAACAGGTAACCGAGCTGCGCAAGTAGTGAACGCCATTTAGGGTTATGTTGATCTTGAAGATAGGTCAGTGAGTTTTGCAGCTCATCAAGCGCAAGAACAGAGTCATCGTTATGCTGATACTCTTTACCGAGTCTTATCGCCTCAGCAATCTCGCGGCACGACGTTGCTTGGTTTTGTAGTAAGTGTTTAAACCGAAACAGAACATCAAAGCGTTCAAAATGCTCTGCAAGCTCTTGATAGCGATAGTGAGTCGAACTGATTCGCTCATGAATATCTTGAGCAAGAAAATAAGTATTTAAAAATCGGTCGCTGGCTCCGTCTACATGCCCTCGCTTAGAGCGAGTTAAAAACGTCGCCTTGCAAGAGTTAAGGGCATTAACCGTCGCGGCATTGAGTCTTGCTTCTTCAATTCGATGAGGTTGGGGCTTAAGGTTTGAGACGGGATAGAACAGCTGACTCTTTGAATCGAGATAGTTGGCTAGCTGCAAAAACACGTTTGCCAAACTCTGCTGAACAGGCTGCATAGGCCACAGTGCATGCCATACCATCGAAACGAAATAGTACCAAGCTGCACCGGTAAGAAGCATAAGAGGTTGAAACCAGACATTGGTACTTTCATGTGCGCCTAGCATGGTATAGATAGCGATGAGAAGAGAACCAAAAGCGATACTGGCATATCTCGGGCCGATAGCACCCAACATGATGAAACCGAACGTCGAAATAAACAATCCGATTGCGAATAGCCAAGGTTTGGCAAACAGCATCTCGATAGAAAGAGCAGCAATGGCAAAACAGATCAATGTTAACGACTGGGACTTTAGTCTTCCGGTGAAACTGTCGTCACTCTCTGCAAGTGCAGCAGCAATAATCCCCAGAATTAAAGGAACGATAAGCGTATTGAGTTGTAAGTACCATGTTGGTATCACCACGCCTAAAAGGGTAACGAGAATAAGAAGGCTATAGTTAAACGTTTTGTTTGCCCAGTAGTGGCGGAGCTGACTATATAAATTCACTATCAGATAACTTTGTATTCGCAAGTGGAGCTAAATTAGCATGCTTTATATGGTAACGACCTGATCTAAATAAAGATACCAGAGAGTTTGCAGAACTTTTGAACAACAAACGGGTTGACCCCATTAAATTGATCAAATTACTGTTTAAAACAAAGACCTTAACGAGAAAATTTGCCGGAAACTTATAAAAAAGGATAGGTAATTAAGTTATGATGCTGATAAGACAGATTATAGGCTAAAAAGAATGCAGCTAACCGCTAACAAGACTGCACAGTTTTTTGTTCAACACGAATACCACCACATCGAGATTACCTCAGATTCACTCATACTCAGTTCGGAATCAAGCGAAGAGCATATCCCGTTCAATGTTTGGAGTGGGCGAGTACAAGTTAAGAATGGTCTCATTTGGGGTGGTTTGATGTTTTTTGCTCATCAGCATGACGGGCAGCAGAGAGCTTGGTTAGTGCAAGGGCTTCCTTTAAGTAAATGTCGTGAGTTTGCCAGATACGCGGTTGCTGCCTATCAACACTGGCATAAGAATCAATGTCAGCAGCTGATCAAATACTTGCCTCAGTGGGAGGAGAGTGTACAACGCTTTCAGATCCAACCTTCATTTTTGACCCACTCGACGGTTGAAAAGTGGCAAGACCAATTAACAAATGATCTCCAGAAAATGGAGATTACGCTAGACGACGCGATGCTGCGCATGCCGAGTCGAATGGCATGTATTGAACCTTGGATTACTCGCTCTGATGCGGAATTAAGCACACGAAACGAGCAGTGGATGGAGACAGAGCTTGAGAACTGGCAGGTACTTTTCTCTCAGATAGAATCGTCCCCATTAAATTACTCGCAGAAAAGAGCCGTCTTACTTAATGACGATAACAATCTTGTTTTGGCTGGGGCGGGTTCTGGCAAGACAAGTGTGCTGACTGCGCGTGTTGCCTATCTTCTTCAAAGTCACTTAGCCCGTTCGGAAGAGATTCTGATGTTGGCCTTTGGTCGAGATGCCGCTGAAGAGATGAATCAACGCTTGAATGACAAAATCGGTTTGAGTGCAGAAGGAATAAAAGTTAATACATTCCATCAATTGGGCTTACAGATACTTAACCAAGTTGAGTCGCAGGGCGTGACTATTTCGCCTTTAGCACTGGATGATAATCAGCGACAAAACTGGTGTATTGACTGGCTGAAAAAGCATTGGATGACCCCAACTAACTTTAAGCGTTGGCAAAAACATCTATCTAAATGGCCTATTGCTTATTTGGCAGGTGACGATGAGTTAGGTAGCCATGTCGAAAACCCTAAACTGATCGCATGGCTGGAAAAGCAACTCATGCAGTTGTCAGCCACAGGAGCAAGCAAAAAAGAAATTCAGCAGAGGCTCGTTGAGCATCCTGAATATACGCGCCTGAACAGTGAACTCGCCTTAGTTTGGCCTTGTTTCCAAGCTTGGCAGCAACAGCTTAAAGAGCAAGGTCATATCGACTTTAATCTGATGATTACCCGAGCGACGCAATACGTTACAAAAGGCAAGTTTAAGGCACCTTGGCGTTACATTATGGTCGACGAATATCAGGACATCTCACCACAACGTCTCGCCTTGATTGAAGCGCTCTGTCAACAAGAACAAGGCTGCGTTTTATTTGCGGTAGGTGATGATTGGCAATCGATCTACCAGTTTGCAGGCTCAGACGTGGATCTTACGACAGGGTTTGCAGAGCGATTCCCTCACTCGACCGTTCATCACTTAGATACGACTTACCGATTCAATAACCAGATTGGCGAAGTAGCTAATCGATTTGTGCAACAAAACCCTGCTCAATTAGAAAAGCAGTTGAACAGTCATAAAGAGCAAAAATCGAAAGCAGTGACACTGATGCCTATCGCCAACGTTGAAAAGGTGCTTGATCAGCTCAATCGAAACGCCAAAGCGACCCAGAGTGTACTTTTGCTAGGTCGAAATCACTACCACAAGCCTGAACTATTATCCGATTGGCAAAAACGTTTCGGCTTGCTTAACATTCAATTTATGACTTGTCATGCCAGTAAAGGCAAAGAAGCGGACTTCGTAATTGTACTCAATGTCGATGAAGGTCAGTTTCCGGCCAGAGTGAAAGCTCTGCATATTGATGGGGCATTAACTCAAGCTGACGATCAGTTCCCATATGCTGAAGAAAGACGCCTTTTCTATGTTGCTATGACGCGAGCAAAGCGAAAGGTATGGATCACTTATACAGGAAGTGGGTCAAGCTTTATAAAAGAGCTAATCAACGACGACTACCCAATCATCAACCAAAAATAAGGGAAGGCAATGAGCGGCCAGTTTTGTATTGTTTTGACGACAACAAACCGTCAGGAAAACAGTCAGGGTATTATTAGTGCGGTGCTTGGCAAACAACTTGCTGCCTGTATCCAAACTATGCCAATTGAAAGCCATTATGTTTGGAATGGTTCTTTATGTAGTGACAAAGAAACCTTGTTGATCATGAAAACGAAAAAAGCGTGTTATGCGGAACTTGAGCAAGTTATCGTATCTGCGCATGATTACGAAGTACCTCAAATTGTTCAAGTTCCGTTCGTTGAAGGGTTTAACCCTTATTTAGCATGGATAGAAGAAAATACTCGATGCTGAACAGTCAGTAATATCAGAGAACTGATTGCGCCTAGCGTATCCATCAACATGTCTTTTTGAGCATCCCAAATATCACCTTGTGAACCTAAGAATGCGATGCCCTCGTCACCACCGGCAAGGGCGGCATACCACCATTCGATGATCTCATATCCTGCTGCTAAGGCCATAATAGCAAACAGCGAGTAGCTTGTTGCTATGCCAAATCCAAGCTTTTTGCTTCTAACAAGGTATTCTGCAATCGGGTAGGCATAAAGCCCTATCGAGAAGTGCGCTACGCGATCGAAGTTGTTGCGCTCAGAACCAATAAGTTGATTAAACCAGTCGAAAGGGACCTCGGCAAAAGTATATTTTGCACCAACGGTGTGTAAGCATAGCCAAACAAACATCAATACATAAGCGGTGTTTGAAAATGTATAACGGCGCGAGACTACCCATATGGTGACGAAAATTAAGGCTGCTGGAATGATCTCCGCTAACCAAACCGCACGTGACATTGGCTCAATAGCTGAAAATACAAAGACGAAGCTATAGGCAATTGAAAGTCCAATCAGTGTCTTTGAATAACTTCGATTCATAGAATCTCTCCTTTGGCTAGAATAGACCTATAATGACACTTAATAAAACACTGTTCAATTATTTTTATTTGGCGACTAAAATCTGTTCGTAGTCACAAAATATGTTGAAACTTAGTCTTTTTGCACACTCTATACTCAAATGAATGTCACTCATAGCTTATCGTTTGCTTTACTAAATTGTCACAACTACAATCGTTTGCTCACATACATAACTATTAGAAAGTAAAAGTCATGAAACTGGAAACTGTCGATTATCAAGCGGAAAATGCTGCCGAACTGTTTGTTACGTCTCTACGTGAAACAGGCTTCGGTGTGTTAAAGAACCACCCAATTCCAAAAGAGCTCGTTGAGTCAATTTACGAGAATTGGTACCAGTTCTTTATGTCTGAGCGCAAAAATGAATTTCATTTTAATGTTGAAACGCAAGACGGCTACTTCCCACCGAGTGTTTCTGAAGTGGCGAAGGGCCACACAGTAAAAGATATCAAAGAGTACTTCCACGTTTACCCTTGGGGGCAAATGCCTGAAGAGCTTAAAGAGCAAATCATGGATTACTACAACCGTGCTAACGCATTTGCTGAAGAGCTATTAGGTTGGGTAGAGGCGCATGCGCCTGTAGAAGTACAAGAGAAGTTCTCTGTTGCATTGTCAGAAATGATCAATGGTAGCAACAAAACCTTACTACGTATTCTTCACTACCCACCAATGACAGGTGATGAAGAACCAGGTGCTATCCGCGCCGCAGCGCACGAAGATATTAATTTACTTACTGTTCTACCAGCTGCAAACGAACCTGGCCTGCAAGTTCTAAGTAAAGAAGGCGATTGGTTAGATGTACCATGTGACTTTGGTAACCTGATCATCAATATCGGTGATATGTTGCAAGAAGCGTCGGGCGGTTACTTCCCGTCAACGACGCACCGAGTGATTAACCCAACTGGCGCGCGTCAAGAACAGTCTCGTATCTCGTTGCCATTGTTCTTGCACCCAAAACCTGAAGTGGTGCTTTCAGAGCGTCACACTGCAGACAGTTACCTGATGGAACGCCTGCGTGAGCTAGGTGTTATTTAATAAAAAGCTCAATAATGAAAGAGTCGCGAATGCGGCTCTTTTTTTATGGCGCAGGCGACATTTATCAAGCTAGAAACTCGACAAAGAAGGCTTTATGTCTTTTATTGAAAGTGAAGGAGATAAGGTAGTTTATGCAAGAACGACAAGAGCTCACTGCGCAGTTTCAGCAATACATGGAAAACCCTTTGCTTTGGCCAATTCTTGAAGTACTTCGGAAAAAGCCGAGCGGATGGAAAGTACATACACTAGCTTCTCATCTCGGAGAACTCGGTTTTATCCCACTGCTTGACGACTCACCAGAAAAAGATCTATTCAAGCGCAACTTTCTCATCATGAACGCTTTGTACCAGCTACAAGAAACACTTTATCCCGATAAGTGGTTACAGGTAGAGGCGATGGACATTATTTTAATGCCATCTCATCAAGTGCCTGGACATGAAGTTGATCACCACGACCCTCTTAGGGACTACTACATCCATTGGAAGAACTATGAAGCAGAAGAGGGTGAAGTAAAACGTCTTCTCAATGAGTTCTGGACTCGTTACCGCGAGTTTGTCGGAAGTACCAATGGCAAAGAGATGGACCGCGCCAAGGCGCTTAGCTTGTTTGAGTTGCCGCAAGATGCGAGCCAAACTGAGATACGCAAAACATGGCGTAAACTCGCATTAAAATGGCACCCTGATCGAGACAATGGTGATAGCGATAGATTTAGAGTTTTGTGTGAGGCTTGGCATATATTGCGTCACTAGGTAGAATTCATATAGGAAAGGTCGTGATTAACACGACCTTTTTAGTTTTATAAACAAATTATAGGTAGGTTGCCGACGTTGGCGCTACTAAGCTTTCCACATCTAGCCCATCACGCATTAGGCCGTTCTCTACTAAAAACTGGGTATCATTTTTCAGGGCTTGCATATCATCCTGACCAAAGTGACTGGCAAGAGCAGACCAATCCGTCAGTTTTTCTGCCTGTTCGTTAGATATGCCGTGCTCTGTCGCACCAATTGCGATTGCTTGCTGATGATTAGTTTTAATGTAATTCATCGCTTTGCGTTGAGCTTCAAGGTAGGCTTCAACTAGCTGAGGGTTTTCAGAGGCGAACTTATCCGTTGTAGCACTGATTAGAATTGGGTTGATGTAACCATCCGCTGTGGCGAGCACACGAGCACCACCATCTTGAGCTTTAAGAATATAGCTTGAAGTAAGAAGTCCAGCGTCGATGCTACCTGCCATTAAAGCGTTAAATGCTTTCGGCGTTGCCATATTGATGAATTTTACGTCCGACTGAGTCATGTCATTGGCAGCAAGCTGTGCGACTAGCATCTGTTGTACTACTGTTCCTTTAACACCAGCGACCTTTTTACCGGCAAGATCTTTGATATCCCCTTCAAACTTAGGCGAGACTACCAGAGAAAAGATTTTGCTTGGTCTTGCGACAGTACCAATCACCTTCAGGCTGTTTCCTTCTCGGTTTGCCATCAGGAAAGAGTTTGTATTCATCACAGATGCGATGTCGACAGAGCCCGAAGCCATGGCTTTCGCTTGATGAACCCCTGAACTGATTTTGTGCCACCCAACAGTTGCACCATGTTTTGCTAACTCTTGGTCTAAGATCCCTTGGTCGCGCATAACCATAAGCTGCAAGTTAAACGGGGTAGGTACGTAAGTTACGTTAACGACTTTTTTTGTTTCTGCGAAAGCGCTATTACATACTAATGACGCTGCTGCAGCACAAACTGCAATTAGTTTTTTCACTGAGTTCTCCTAATGGTTGAATGATTGCTGGATGATTGTTTGTGTTAGATGCTCACGACTTAAACTTGATTGTTTGACGTTGTATTCAAATTTAAAAACGCCATTTTCAATCACCAAAATACGGTCGGCGAGTGTGACTGCTTCTCGAACATCGTGAGTAATAAAGACAACGCTACATTGTGTTTTCTGATGGATACGTTTTAGTTCGGTTTGCATGTTCTGACGGGTCAATGCATCCAACGCGCTGAATGGTTCATCCATATACAGAAGATTAGGCTTCCGACACAAAGAACGGGCAATGGCGACGCGTTGAGCCATCCCACCGCTAAGTTGATTCGGGAAGGCGTCAATTTTGTCGAGTATGCCCGTTAACGTTAACGCGCTTTCAATAGCCTTGAGTGCCTCGTCAGAGTTTCGTAGCTGCTTGTTAAACGCTAATTGCAGGTTTTGTTTGACGGTATACCAAGGTAACAAGCGAGGTTCTTGGAATACGTAGCCTGAAACCAAGTTTTCTGCAGCTTGAATTCGCCCACTACAGGCCTCATGCATACCTGATAAGCATTTAATCAGCGTACTTTTTCCACAACCACTTTTACCTAAGACGGCGACAAATTCACCCGCTTCGACGCTTAGATTGACGCCTTTAAGGACATAAGATTTCCCTTGTTGCGGATCATCAAATGACTTGGATAGATTAGTGACGGATAGCATGTGCGGTAACCTTCTTAAAGATGAAATCTAAGCAAAAGCCAAGGACGCCAATAACGATGATACCTGCCATCGCTTTATCGGTTCGCGCCAGTTCTTCGGCATCAACAATGAGAAATCCCAAACCTGACGCAGCGGCAATGAGTTCTGCGCCCATCAAGGCACGCCAACTGTATCCAAACCCTAATCTAAGCCCAGTAATGATTTGTGGCAGTGCCGCAGGCAAGCGAATGTGTCTAACGATTTCACTTTGGCTAAGCTCAAGGCTTCGGCCTAGCTCTAGGTATTTCTTATCGACATTTTGTAAGCCTCCATACGCGTTGAGAAATACAGGGAAGAAAGAGGTAAACAAGATGATCATCAATTTTGGCGCTTCACCAATTCCCATCCAGACGATAAATAAGGGACTAAACGCTAAAGCAGGGATTGCGCGCAGACATTCAAATAGAAATTCGAAGTAATCGTATAGACCTTGAAAGCGAACAAATAGCATGGCGAATGCAATCGCTAATACTGCCGTTGTGCCGAACCCAATCCCAACTCGTTGAAGACTGGCACATATGTGTTCGGTTAGTTCACCGCTCATCAACATATCTGTGAATGCGGTTACGACCGTAATAGGTGAAGGCAAGATGTAACTACTGATATCACCATAGGTAGTGGCTAAGTACCATCCAGTTACGATAAGGGTAGGGACAACTAAAGACTTTAACCAATAAGTCAAAGAAGATTGAGAACTTAAGTCCATTGATTAAAAATGATAACTATTCTTAGATGCTGCGCACAATAATGAAACCTAAGTTTGATGTCAAATCATAGATGGACGTAAATTGGATATTGGAGTTTTTGGGGTGGCTGATTGAGACCAAAGGTGAGTCTAAACATGGACGGGAATAAAGGTTAACGTGTCATATGTAAAACGGTCGTGGTCCACCATTTATCTTTGAAGAATCGGTCATTAGTACGCTCACAATCAATCGACATACCAACACGTTTACAAAGCCTAATCGCCGCTTTGTTGCTAGAGAGTGTCTCTGCGTAGACACGTTTTACATCGAGTTGATTAAACCCATAGTTAACCAAGGCGAGCATCGCTTCTTCAGCAACGCCTTTTCCTTGCCGGTTTCTCGCCAAGCCGCAGCCGATTGAGGCTTGATTCTTTGGCTCTAGGCGTAACGCTGCAAGACCTAAGTAGTGTCCCGAGAACTTACACTGAATTGCTAGGTGGTACTGGGTTCGTGGTGACTCTAAAGCTTGTTCAATAAACATATTGGCGAGCAGGGTACTTTTTTCTATCGAGCAATCTTCTTCATTGTAATAGCGTTGGTATTTAGGATCTTGGCACTGATAGACGTAATGTTTCACGTCTGATGGAGTGAAGTCGCGAAGAATGAGATTTGAAGTGGTAATAGTGAAGTTCATAGTCGGTAGAAAAGAAAAAGCGCCCAATCAATAGGCGCTTTATACATCAGTTTACCGTTTTAACCTCATTTGGAAGGTCGAAACTGAGACTTACGCATTCGATTAAGGGCTGCTAAAACATCAAGTACTCGCGGTTTGGCTAAGTCACCTTGATTTGGCATGGTAGTGTACCAATCGTCACTTAAGTAGCGCTCAATATCCTTTGCCGGAAGTTTAGACCAACCTGGTTGCTGAGCAAACTGGAACCAAACCCAACCAAGTGCATTAAGTTCATTAGTGGTTTCTAATTGCTCCAAGGCGCTTAGGTCGGTGTACTCTTTACCAAACCTCAATGAATCACGCCCTTTGGCGGCGATTCTAAATTTACCTTCGCTCAAAATTTTCTGTAGCGCTGCACAGTTAAACCCTCGTGGGCGGAATGACTCTAGGTTCGACTCACTTTCATTCTGTCTTTGTGTCGGGTGTAATTGGACGACTTGTTTGGCTTTTTCCGTCACATCAATTGCTTGGTAGTCATGCATTTGAATGACTGTGTCAGCAACATCCAAGTAGTCGCCAGAGCCGCCCATAACGACGATAGTTGAAATATCGAGTTGTTCACTAAGCTGCGCAATTCGGTCTACCAAAGGCGTGATTGGTTCATCACCTTTACTCACTAGCGCCTGCATGCGTTCATCTCGAATCATAAAGTTCGTTGCTGAAGTATCTTCATCAATCAAAATGGCCTTAGCGCCGGACTCAATGGACTCCTGTAGCCAAGCGGCTTGTGATGTAGAACCCGAAGCGTCTTGGGTAGAAAAATCTGAAGTATCCTTACCCATTGGTAGATGGTTGATGTAATTCGATAGGTTAAGCGAATGAACGCAGCGGCCATCTTCGGCTTTTATCTTCATAGCAAGCGTATTTGTTACGATACGCTCACGACCATCACCCGGGATGTGATCGTAAATTGAACGCTCAATGGCGTTGAGCAAGGTCGATTTACCGTGAAAGCCACCGCCGACGATTAACGTGATTCCTTTAGGAATACCTAAACCTTTAACTTCTCCACTATTCGGGGTGGTTAAAGTCACTTCAAGCGCTTGAGGCGCAACAAACTCAACGGCCTCTTTCATCGGCAAGTCGCAGTTTCCTGAAATTCGAGGTAAGACTGAACCGTTACCGACAAACGCAAGCAGCCCTTTGCTTTCTAACTGGTTACGTAGCGCCGTCTGATCTTCAATCACTTGGCAGTGCTTGATCAGCGCTTGCTGATCGAGTTCGCGCTCCAGTGTCGCTTTGCGAATAAATTTAGGCAGATGGAAGGTAAGTATGTTGTCTGCTTTCTTACCCAGAACTGAACGACCTTCAGCAGGTAAATTGGTTCTAAATCGTAACTCTATTCCTTGTTCGGTGAATAGCACAGCAGTGTTATCCAACACAGTTTGGCCCGTCAGTGCAATGCTGACGCTCGCTTCTTGCTTGGCAAACTGAGCAAAGCTTCGCGCAATAAAATCACGAGCTGCAATTTGATAAGAAGGGGAAGTTTCGCGCAGCCAAGCTAATCCTGTGACTGACCAAGGACGAATGGCACGAACGCGCGAAGCAGAGGCGTATGGGTCTCCCTGAACATAATCAATATGGAATGTATAGTCGCCAAAATCGTACTCGCCTTTAAGTTGTTGGTAGGCGTGGTAGTTTTGCTTTTCTATTTTTTTGAGTGTAGCGGAGAGTTGATCCATATTGATCTCTATTGTGGGAACAAGAAAGACGAGGATTATAGAAATCGCTCGTCTCGGAGTAAAGCAATTGTGGATTAACTAAGAATATGAGTACTTAGGAGATAAGTTGTTCTGGTTTAACAGATGCATCTCAAACTCATCAAATGGCATGGGTTTACCGTAGAGGAAGCCCTGACCGATGTCACAACCTTCAGCCAGTATAAAGGATTCATGTTCGCTGTTTTCGATGCCTTCAACCGTGACTTTAAGGTTAAGCTTTTTGGCAATTGAAATAATAGAGCGGACAATTTCCTTGTCATCATCACTATGAGATAACTGATGAACGAAACTTTTGTCGACCTTGATGGCATCAAATGGAAACTTCTTCAGATAGTTAAACGAAGCATAGCCTGTACCAAAGTCGTCAAGTGACAATGTCACGCCAAGTTCGCTTAGAGAAATCAGCGTGTTACGCGCAACAATCTCGTCTGCTATCAAGCCGCTTTCTGTCACCTCTAGCTCTAAGTAGCGCGCAGGTAATTGGTAAGCAACTAACAAGTCTTGCACCTGATTGACAAATTGTGGGCTCTGAAGTTGCACTGCTGAAACATTGACACTGATAACAAAATCGTTGACATGTGTGGCCCATTCAGCCGCTTTCTGTATTGCAGAGCGAAGGACAAAGCTTCCGACCTCGAAAATTAATCCGTTCTGTTCGGCCAGGTGGATCAGTGTTTCATTAGAAATATCGCCAAGTATAGGATGACGCCAACGGAGTAGGGCTTCTGCACCAATCCAACGATGGGTAAGTGGAGATACTTTGGGTTGGAAATAGAGCAATAAGTCTTCATTACGCACAGCTTGGAGTAAGTAGCTCTCTAGTTGGCTGATGTTTTTTTGCGTATCTGAAATGTCTTGAGAATAGAAGCTGAACTTATGCCCTGAGTCTTTACATGACTGCATCGCTTCTGCTGCGTACTTAAGTAACGATTTTGCTGACTGGGTGTCATCTGAACTCGCGACACCAATATAGCTATGGAGGTGCAGATGTTCGCCTTCGACTACAAATTCAGTCTGGCTAACGTCAACTAATTCGCGGCACAAGGTGCTGATATCATTTTCGTATTGGTGCGTTTTGAAAACAAATGCTAAATCTGTTGATGATGGTCGGGCTGTGACGACGTTTAACTGCGTGTGTTGAGTGAGACGTTGACGAAATTCCTTAAGGACATCTTCCCAAGCGCCATAACCGTACTTGGCTTGAATTCTTCTTCCATTTGTAAAGCCTATGTGTAAAAGGCCAATTTTAAAATGGTCATCTAGATGGGCTTCTAAAGGCAAGATATCGAGAAGTTGCTGTGTTTCTGATTCCAAAGCGTTTCGGTTTAAAAAACCTGTCCCGAGATCATGCAGTTGTTGATAACGGATTTTACGCTCAGCAGCGCGGCGTTTATCGATTTCTAAGTTGAGAGAATAATTGAGATCAACCAGATCTTGAGTACGAGTACTGACTCTTGATTCAAGCTCTAGGTTAAGCTGCTGCAAATAGTGATTTTGATAAAGGGTTTTAAGCTGAGCCTCTACAGAGTCTCGAAATGAAATCAGCAGTTGTTGGTAGGTATCACCAAAAGGGTTTTCTCGATCGTCGAGGACGCAAATTGTGCCAAACATATCACCATTTGGCCAACGTACAGGTAAGCCGCAATAAGCGAGCAGTCCAAATTTCATATCTGGGTTATTGCACCATTTTTCATCCGCACTAGCGTTTGGCACAACAAGCTGTCTATTTTCATTCACGACAGTTTCACAGTACAAACCCTGTCCTAGAGTTTCACTATCACTGATATGGTAAGGGTGCGTACGGTTATTGTTGGCAGAGAATACTTCAATATGCTCTTTATGTATTCTCATAATCAATGCTGCAGGAACGTTAACTATCTCTGCGAGTAGATTGACGATTGTTTGCCAATTGTCACTCATGTCTTCAGGAATAGTAATCGTCCCTGTATTCAACTTAGACATATTTGATCCCTGTGGGCTAGTGTACCAATCCGAGCATTCCGTGCTCTCTTTAATAATAGTCGTAGAAACAGTCATTGAAACAAAGATTAAGTAATTGACGCAAACTTGAGAGTTAGCATGCATCATGGATCCGGTAAAAAAAAGCCCTAAACGATGGTTTAAGGCTCTGTCTATATCCGTGTCTCAAAAATGAGATGGTGTTTTTAAACAATAGGTTTATTTGATGTAATTATCAATTGCTATATCAGTTAAATAGTTAATATTTTCGTAACCAAATCCGTTCAGATTAAGAAACTCTTGCTTAAACCCTGCGTAGTCACCAAGCTGTTTAAAGTTAGATTCATTAAGTTGTTCAAGAATTTCACTGACGCGTTGTTGAGTCGTTCGATTGAGTTCCCAGTCATCCATCCGGATCAAGCGTTCACAATCCACTGGGGGCTGCTCAGCATGATAAAGCTTGGTCGCAAACAGGCGTTGCATTTGCTCAATGCAGCCTTCATGAGTTCCTTGCTCTTTCATAACTTTGTAAAGAGCAATGATATAAGGGCTAAGTGCAGGAATAAATACACTCGCTTTGGTCACTAAAGCTTTACATACTGTGGCATAAGCGCCACCGCCATAGTTCGCTAGTTTGAGGTTCAACGAATGGCTAGTTTGGTGCAAATCGATTTTAGCTCTTCCAAGCGTGCCATCGAGATAGATAGGGTGAGTGCACTCTGGCCCTACATATGAAAAAGCAATGGTTTTACAACCATGAGCGATTGACTCTGAGTTGATTAAGGCGTTGATCCAATCTTCCCAATCCTCACCCCCCATCACTTTAAGTGTTGATTCTTCTTCCTGCGTTGTTGCTGGTGGTAATGTGGTTTGATGCCATTCATCAGTCTCTAACATTAGAGTGGCTCCGGTGACAGGCTCTCCAATCGGTTTTATGGCAGAACGCCATAGTTCGCCGGTGTTTGGATTTGGCCTGACACCACTGGCTAGACTGTAAATAACGAGGTCAACTTCACCTTCGAAATAGGTCTCTATCGCTTCAATTACCTCTTCTTTGAGCTGCTTCGAGAAAGCATCGCCGTGAATGTTGATGGCGATTCTATTTTCTTGCTCACCAGCCTTTTTAAAGTAGTAGTTGTTATAGAAACCGGCAGATCCTGTTCTTTGTTCAGTCGGTGATTTTTCCAATGAGACGCTAATGGTGTCCGCGTTAGCCCCACCAAAAGTCAGAGCGATTCTTGCCGACAGACCTAGACCTGAAGAGCCGCCGATAATGAGCACTCTCTTAGGTCCTTGCTTAATGGGATTGGCAGACTTTACATACGCAATTTGATTAGATACAGATTGTTCGCAGCCGAGTGGATGGGCACTTCGTGCGACAACACCATCGATGATGGGCTCAATGATCATACAGTCTCCTTTAGCCAACGATTGGCAACTTATCCAAGCTAGCGTAAAGCTTTGTAAAGTTTATTGAGCTAAAGCAATTAGAAGTGATTTATTAACTCATCTGCAACAAAATTAGAAATCCAAGGTTGAGCTTCAGGCTTTGGATGCAAACCGTCGGACATCATCCATTCTGGTTTTATGATGACGCCTTCAAGGAAAAAGGGCAGCAGAGGGACATCAAGGTTTTGTGACACTTTCGGGTAGACAGAGGCGAATGCTTCAGTGTAGCGTTTTCCATAGTTTGGCAGAATGTGAATCTGCATAAGTAGTGGCGTTGCGTCTGAATCTCGAATCATAGTAATCATGTCTGACAGGTTCTTTTGCACGATTCCAGTTGGAAAACCTCGTAACCCATCGTTAGCACCTAGCTCAATGAGGACGTATTCTGGGTTATGTTGTTGGAGCAATTGAGGAAGTCGTGCCAGACCATTGCCTGTCGTATCACCAGAGATGCTGGCGTTGATGACCGAGACTTGTTGACCGCTTTTAGCGAGATCATCCGTAAGAAGAGAAGGCCAAGCCTGTTCGATAGGCATTTGATAACCAGCGCTTAAGCTGTCACCTAAAATCATAAGGGTTTTGCTGTAAGCAGGATTTACAGACAAAAGTAGAAGAACAAGGGAAAGTAGTCGAAACATGCAAACATCCGTAATCAAAGCACAATCATTGTCTAAAGTAGTCTCTACCAAACAAGAACAATTAACAATCCTTGATGATGTAAATCTAGACATCAAAGAAGGGGAGAGTGTGGCTATCGTCGGAACATCTGGCGCTGGGAAATCGACATTGATGACTCTACTCGCCGGATTAGATACACCGACACAAGGGGAAGTCGACCTGCTAGGTAAACCTCTTCACAGTCTTAGCGATGAAGAGCGTGCGGCTATCCGTAGTGAGTCTGTTGGTTTTGTTTTTCAAAGCTTTCTACTTATTCCTAGCCTATCTGCATTAGACAATGTCACTTTACCTTGTCTATTAAAAGGAGAGCCTGAAGACAAGAAGCGAGCCATTAGTTTGTTAGAGTCTGTTGGGCTAGGGGGTCGCATTCACCATTCACCCTCCCAACTATCGGGTGGTGAGCAGCAACGTGTCGCTTTAGCTCGGGCCTTTATGATTCAACCAAAAATTCTCTTTGCTGATGAGCCAACGGGTAACTTAGATCAACAAACCGCATCAACCGTGGTGGAGCTGTTGTTTTCATTGAACAAAGAGCATGGCACGACACTCGTTTTGGTTACGCATGACTCAAAATTGGCTGAGCGATGTGACCGAACCTTTAAAATGAAAGCTGGTAAGTTGGAGGATTAACCATGTCTAATTCAGCTTCGGCTTCTTTGAACAGGCGGTTGGTAAAATGGAGTACAAGTGAGATTAGGCAAGGGCAACTTTGGCCTGTCACTATCGCTTTAATCCTGATCATTGCCTGTATTTTTGCTTTGACAGCCCTTGCAGAGCGTATGGAGCAGGTGGTTGTTAAGCAAGGGAAACAGGCGTTAACCGCAGATACGGTGTTGATATCATCGAACCCCATTAGTGAATCATTTGAGACGCTAGCTGCGGAAAACGAGCTGACGACATCGTCTCAAACCCGATTTGGAACGATGGCGTTTAGTGATAACGGCATGAAACTCATTACGGTTAAAGCGGTCGATAGTCTTTATCCGCTGCAAGGTGAGATGGTACTGTCCGATGACAAGCAAAACTACAGTCACGTTAAGCAAGGCGAACTTTGGCTTGATGAACGTCTATTCTCGCAGCTCAATGTCTCGGTAGGTGACGCGGTCACGCTAGGCGATGCTGATTTCATTGTAACCGGACGTATAGTCGAAGAGCCAGGACTGAGTTTCAATCCGTTTCAACAAATGCCTTCCGCATTTATTCACAGTGACGATATTGAGCGAACTGGAGCAGTGCAGTTAGGCAGTCGAGTTCGTTACAGTAAGTTTATTAATGGTGATGAAACGAATATTGAACGCTTAAAGTCAAACATCGAGTTAACGCCAAGTGATCGCTGGCGAGATCAAAATAGCGCAAGTCGGACTAACGAGGTTTTTCAACGTACCGAGCAATATCTCTCACTGACGGTAGCCATTGTGGTCATCATGGCGGCGACAACCTTAGTGTTAACCTGTCAGCACTATGTCACGACCCGACGCAAAACGATAGCTATGCTCAAAAGCTTGGGCGCGAGTAAAAAATGGATTGTGCGTTGGTTGCTGACTCAAGTGTCAATTCTACTTGTTGCCGCAGTTGTACTTGGTGTGTCGTTGGGTGTAGTACTTGAATACCTATTACGCATCCCACTGGTTGAATTATTGCCCAATCCGTTACCTAGCTATGGCTTAAAACCCATCGTAATTTCTGTCATGACCAGCATTCTTATCGCCATTCCAGCTCTTGGAATTCCTCTGGTAGGGCTAACTAATGTGAGTGCTGTAAATGTAATGCAGCCACAAGCCGAAATTAATGGCTCAAAGATCAGATACTGGTTGGTTTTGGTACCCATTTTTCCGATGCTGTTAGCCTATTATGACAACCTACTCGTATGGATCGTGCTAGGCGGTATTGTTGCGTTGTTCGCAATACTGGCATTTGTGAGTGTGTTGGCAACTCGCGCTCTAGGGAAAGTTCCGCTTAGCGCTGCGCTCAAACTGGCGTTGAGTAGGATCAACCGCTCAACAATGGCGACAGGCATTCAATTTGGTGCATTAGCGCTCTCTTTAATGTTGCTGTCTACTATGTGGCTTGTTAGAACAGACTTGCTGACAGATTGGCAGCGTACGTTACCTAAAGATGCTCCCAATGCCTTTGCTTTGAATATTGCCCCTTATGAGAAAGATGCCTATCTAAAAGTTCTCGATGATGCGGGTATATTACGCTCAGAAGATTATCCAATTATTCGCGGTCGTGTTGTGAACATCAACGGGGTCGATGCGAAAAGCAAAGCCAAGGGAGAAGAGGGCAGCGATGCGTTAAGACGTGAAATTAACTTTACGTTTGCAACGGGTACTCCAAAGCACAATGAAGTATTGTCAGGAGAATGGACGCCAACCAATGGTGTCTCGGTGGAAGCCGATGTAGCTAACGATTTAGGCTTAAAGATTGGTGATGAACTCGAATTTGTTATCAATAGTATTCAAATTAAGGCAAAAGTTAACTCTATCAGGCACGTAGAGTGGCGCGATATGAAGCCAAACTTTTATTTCATCTTTACACCTGATGTTCTAGAGAATATTCCAGCGACTTATTTGGTGAGCTTTAAGGTTGAAGACGAGCATGACGCGCTTTTAAATCAATTATCTCGCCAACACCCAACCGTGAGCCTGATGGATATAAGAGTGATGGGAGCGAAGATTCAAGAACTGTTAGGCCAGATCGTCTGGTCAATTACTCTGCTAGCAGGGATAGGCGTTCTATCTGGTCTTCTACTTATATTTACTTTGCTTCGATTGAGTTTAGGTCAACGCCAAGAAGAGATTCAACTCTACCGTACACTGGGGGCAAGTAAAAAGAGGGTTGAACAAACCATCTGGGCTGAATATGGATTAATGGCACTTGTCGCAGGCGTAATAGCGATTATTGGTTCAGAAATCGTTGTAGGCGCGATTATGATATTTGGGTTTGAACTGCAACCACAGATGCATTGGATGCTATGGATACTGCTACCTATTGGTACTTTTTTCACACTTGGTCTAGTTGTGAACAGTTTGATTAAACGCCTCTTAACCCCTATCAATAAAGCGTTTAGCTGATAATACACAGGTCAAGTTATTCAGTTATCCACAAAAACAGTGGATAAAGTTTGGGATAACTTGGCCTGTAGATAACTTCAGATTTCTCGCAGCCCCGAGTATGCGTAGCTCGGCAAAGATTTGTTATTCACAAAAGTGATTATTTGTTCCTTCTGCATTTTTGAGTCAAGCAGTTTTTTTCATTTTTTTTTCGAAAAAACGTCATAATTTCTCCATGAAAAATTTGTGATTTTATTCATTTAGTATTACCAGTAAAATGCACTGAGAATGAATGAATTAGCCATATAAATGCTATCTAAAACCCAAACGAAGAGTTCACCAAAAATCGCAATTATTGGCGGTGGTATCGCTGGAGCTACGGCTGCAGTTCACATGGCCGAATTAGGTTTAGATGTCCACCTTATAGAAAAAGGTAATGGGCTCATCAGTGGACCGCCAATATGCCATCTTCATGCTGGTGGAAATTTGTACAGAGAGATCTCTGCTGAGCAGTGTATAGAGTTACTTAAGCAATCTATAGATACCGCACGCCTTTATCCACAGACAATCAATCGTCGACCAACTGTCATTGCGGTGCCGTATTCTGATGGTGGTAGTCCTGAAGAGTTGTATGAAAGGCTGATTACAATTCAATCTTGCTATGCTGAGCTAGTCGCAGAAGACCCAGCGAACAAAGTGTTGGGTGAGCCTTGTGACTATTACAAATTCTACAGTCGAGAAGATTTAGATGAGTTGAAAGAGCAGCAACAGCCAACTCAACCAAAAACTATCGATGAGTGGATGATTCCTTTCGCCAAGCATACTGATTTAGACGCACTTAAGTTCCCAGTTGTTGCAGTTGAGGAGCATGGGTGGAGTGTGTTCCGTATTGCTGCATCTGCGACGTTGGCATTAGAAGCGATTCCTAACTGCACCTTAATGGCCAATACGCAGGTCATTGGGGTAGAAGAACGTGCCGATAGCTGGATGATTGAATGTGTCAGTCAGGACAATGAAGCGCAGATTTTAGAATTCGATTTTCTTGTCAATGCCTGCGGCTATGAGACTGGTTCAATCGACGACTTAGCAAATAAACCGCGTGAAAGGCTAGTAGAGTTTAAAGCGGCCTATGTAACTAAGTGGAATGAATGCAATGAGCTTTGGCCTGAAGTCATATTTCACGGACCGAGGGGAACACCAAATGGAATGGCGCAGCTAACACCTTATCCTGATGGGGTGTTTCAGTTACATGGCATGACTAAAGATATCACTTTATTCGATGATGGGTTGGTGGCGTCTAATCAATCGACATCACAGCCACATTTGCCTTTGCGATTGAAGCGTAAAATACAAAAAGGCTGGGATGAAGATGTGATTGTGGAAAGAAGTCGAAAAGCGATTGATCATATGGCTCGCTATATTCCCGATTACCAGCAAGCCAACGAGTACGGTACACCACTGTTTGGCGCGCAGCAGATACCGGGTAGAGACGATACGCTACGAGCTGCTGATGTTACGTTTGAAGGTGAGCATTATGCTAGGGTTGAAGTGGTAAAAGGATCGTCTGCCTATGAAGCGGCAATTAAACTGGTGAAGGAGTGGAGATTACACGATTACCAAGATAAAAATATTGAATCGCTTCATCCGGTGATGATGAGCCTATCGGCAGAGAATATAGAAGCAAAAGCACGACAACTCGCAATAGAGAGAGCTTACCCTGAGCAACTAGCCAAATACTATGGTTGTTTAAGTTAAAGATGGGCGACTTTGTCGCCCTAATAGCCAAAAAATCGAGCCCATTGACCCCAGACGTCTTGTAAACCCAACAAATCCCCACGAACGAATCTCACTTTTTGTCCTGGTTTCGCCTGTGCTAGCCTGGGCAAATCTATTCGAGCAACACAGCCTATTTTCGGATAGCCACCTATGGTTTGCCTGTCATTTAACAACACGATCGGCTCACCACTTGGTGTTACTTGTATTGAGCCAAGTGCAATCCCTTCACTCAAATACTCCTTGTTGGGAGCTTTTACCTTTGAACCAGACAGTCGATATCCCATTCGATTGACGAGCTGGCTCACTTCAAATTCTTGTGTATAGAGCGAATTGACGGCGTCACGCGAGAAGTCATTGACTTGGTAGCCCTCAATAACGCGTAGCTCTAATGGCAAGTTATAGTCAGGCTTGTATCTGAATGTCATCTGTACACTGCTAGATGATATGGCATGTTGGTCGAACGGTAAAACGTCGCCACTTTGTAACGGCGTCCCATGTGTTAAGCCGCCTAATTGGTCTCGTTCTACGGTCGAGGCACTGCCTAACTGTGTTGGGATACTAAATCCGCCTTTAATTGCTAGGTAGGCACGCAATCCGTTACGAGGAAGAGCGAAGGTTAAAGTTTGTCCTTTTAAAGCACGAAATGTCGACCAATTATCAACATTTAAGCCATCTAACTTGGCATTCAAGTCACCACCGGCGATAGCTAGTTCGCAAGAGTGGTGTATCAAAAACTCAGCTTGGCCCAAGGTGATCTCAAGCGTGGGCATGTTAATGGTATTACCCAAAAGATGGTTTGCCCAGCTATAGGCGTAATCATCAACTGGTCCGCCTTGCGCAATACCAAAATGGGCTAAACCAAAGCGGCCAAAATCTTGAATAAGAGTTTGCTGGCCAGGTTTCACGACTTCTATGTAGTTTTCAATTGTCATTGCCAACCCTCATTGATTTGACCGCCAAGCGCTAAAAACTCTATCTTACTTATCGATGTGAACTTAATTTTGGTGCCAATAGTGAAGGGAAGAATTTTTGAGCTTGTTGGGTGATAAAGCTCAATAGGGCAATTGCCTATAATGTTCCACCCGCCCGGAGTTTCACTTGGATACACTGCAGTTTGATTGTTGGCGATGGCAACGCTGCCTTTAGGGACTTTTACCCTTGGCGTTGGCTTTCTTGGTCGCCTTATCGCTTCATCAACTTCAGAAAGAAAGGCAAATCCCGCAGTAAATCCAATTGCGCCAACGGTGTATTCGGTTTGTGAGTGCGTTGTGATGACAGACTCTACGGATTGACCTAATTCTACGTAATATTTTAGGTCAGGGCCGACGGAAAGATCGTAATAAACCGGTAATTCAATGACTTCAGCAACGTGCGCTTCTGGCATGTTAAGTAGGGCTTGGGTAACTAATTTTTCTAAGTAGGGGACAAACTCGAAAATAGATATACGGTGTGGAAGGTAATCAACAAGTATCGAATCAAACGAAGGGGTAACATTCATTACCCATGCTCCGAGCTGATTGGAGAGATAATGACTAATCTCGCCAATCACCCAAGAAAGGTGATCATTGGGGGCGCTGTGAAAGCGAATCAAAATCGAGCACTCGGCAACAGGGTCGATAGAGGTATCTATAATCATGTACTTTGACTCTCCTTATCAAGCAGCGAACGAATCTGTTTGATCATGGCGACGCCTTCTTGATTATCACCGTGAACGCATATGGTATCGGCCTCAAGCGCAATTGAAAATCCATCAATAGTTCGGACTTTGCCATAACGTGATATTTGTAATACCTGATTCAAAATGTCTTCGTGGTTGGTTAATACCGCTTTGTCTTGTCCACGCGGAGCTAAGAATCCATTGGCGAGATAGCTGCGGTCCGCAAACGCTTCAAAAAGCAGGGGGACGTCGTAGCGATCGGCGATATAAAGGTAGGGTTGGGTATCAGCAACGGCCAGTGTCATTAGTGGTAAACCAAAGCTTGAAACAGCGTCTATCACTGATTCAAAAATAGAAAGGTCTTTCAGCATATCATTGTAGAGAGCGCCATGAGGTTTCACATAGCTAAGGTCTTTGTTGTGGCTATCCGCGAGCCCTTTGATGGCGCCGATCTGATAAATCAACATGTTGGTGATTTCATCAGGAGACATAACCATACTGCGCCGACCAAAGCCTTGTAGATCAGGGTAGCTAGGATGCGCGCCAATTTGAACATCGTGTTTGATCGCTAGTTTTATCGTCTCATTCATTACTTGCGGATCGGAAGCGTGAAACCCGCAAGCGATATTCGCCATGTGGATATGAGGCATCACAGACTCATCGTTGCCCATTTTCCATGCACCGAAGCTTTCACCCATATCACAATTAAGACAGATCGAACGTTTTTCCATTGACGAAAAATTTCCTTAATTAAATCATTTACTAAGATGTTTCAATTACTTTAGCTAAACAGTGATCAAACTCATTATTTGGTGAATAATTAATAAAAACAGTTCAAATCGCTGCGCTATCCCTGAACTAAGTGTCTATCGTTTGTAGGGAGTATCCGCTACAAGATAGCTATAACAATGTAACTGAGCACATTTTCTAAACGTCAGTAGTCTAGGAGTGAGATTGATACCATTTAGTCATTTATCTCTAAAGAGTAAGCTATTTGTACCAATAGTTGTTTTTACTGGGATTGTTTTTGTCTTTTCTCAAGGTTACTCCTTGCTTCAGTCTTATCTCACTCAAAAAGACAACCTGCTAAATCGAGCTGATGTCTTAGCAACGGGTGTCGCCCACAGCCTTCAGACTGTCATTCTTGCCGGTGATAAAAAGACGGCAGAAAGAATACTGGTTGCATTTTCAGCCGATGAAGATGTCGTCCGTGTAAAGCTCTACATGACCAATGGACAACTGTTCGCAATGTATGAAAAGCAGGGCGCAATTGCACCTGTTCCAACAGAAAAACAGCGTGAGGAGATCCGCCACAATCGCTATGCCATAAGTGACGAGCACATCTTTTTATTGGTTCCCATTAAAAATGATTCAGATGTGATTGCTCATTTGCGTATTACGCTCTCTAAACAATCACTTAACGCTATTTATGTGGATGCAATGTCCAATAGTATCAATTATCTATTGCTACTCGCTGTGTCAGCACTTGTACTTTACCTGATGGTAGAGATGTACATTATCAAACCTGTTTATCGGCTGAGCTCTGGAATATGGTCATACATAGAGAATAAGCGCGAAACACTTAACATTGAACATGCGGCAGATGACGAGATAGGCGGGTTGATACAAGCGTTCAACACTATGCTAGAAAGGCTGAAAGAGCGAGATAAACAAGTCACCAATACACTGACGAAACTAGAACAAGAAAAGGCATTCGCCAATGAAGTGGTAGAGACCGTTAAGCACGCGTTAGTAGTGCTGAATTCCAACGGGGAGATGGTCCATTTTAATGCGGCAACCTGCGCTATCTTTCGTCGTACGCCAGGGTATTTGAAAGGCACATTGCTTGTTGAGGTACTCGGGGGCAGTAGTCAGTTCATCATAGCGGAAGCGATGACCAAGGGTGCTGAGATAATTGACAGGCAGCTGTGGGTCAAAGATGTGTTTGGTAACCACCAACTGTTAAGTATTACGGCCACTCGACTGAGCAAAGAAGGTCAGGTGCTGTTCGCCATTCAAGATGTGACGGAGGTGGAAGCCGCACAGCGGAGGCAGAGACTCGCTGCGGGCGTATTTGAGAACAGCCAGGACGGACTTATCGTCACTAATCCATGCGATACGATTACTATGGTAAACCCTGCGGTATCGAGACTTCTTGGTCACTCTCAACAGGCTCTATTAGGAAAACGCCCGGATGAGATATTCGATTGGCAACAGTTTAAATCTCTGATGCCTACGATTAAGCAATCGGTCAATGAACATGGTCAATGGCAAGGTGAAGTTTGGGAGAGTCATAAGCTAGGGCATAAAAAAGTCCCCCTATTTGTTAAAGTATCGCGTATTGCGAGCAGTGAAAATCAAGATGAGTATGATTTCGTTTATCTACTAAGTGATCTTTCAAGCGATAAAGAAATGGAAAGGCTCGATTATCTGGCTCATCATGACTCACTCACAGGCTTGGCGAATAGAACGGAGCTCTACCGAGTGCTTGAAGCCATGCTTAGATCTGAGCGACGAAGCTGTTGTGGATTGGCGCTGTTCTATATTGATCTCGATGGATTTAAATCGGTAAATGACACTTACGGCCACGATGCTGGTGACGAAGTGTTAAAGCAGGTTGCCAAACGGCTTGTTTCAATGACTGATGATAATGATGTTGTGGCTCGACTTTCTGGTGATGAGTTCGTTGTAGTAACAAATTGCATCAATATAAAATCCGTAGACTCGTTAGCATATATGATCATTGAGTGCTTAGAGAAGCCGATTGACTACAAAGGCGAAGTATTAAACGTAGGCGCCAGCGTCGGCGTTCAATATACCGAGCGCCAAGATGTCGATACCGATAAATTATTGAAAGCCGCAGACACCGCTATGTATCATGCGAAATCGAGTGGAAAAGGGTGCTGTGTAATACATCTTGAGAGCGATGAATCGCTAGTCAATTAAACCTTTTAAGTTACTTTCAAAGGAAATTGGCACTTTTAGAGGGTTAATAAATGAAAGTTTTAGTTACTGGTGGGATGGGTTACATAGGTAGCCACACATGCATTCAGATGATTGCAGCGGGAATGACTCCTGTCATTTTCGACAATCTCTACAACAGTAAGCAATCGGTATTAGACCGAGTAGAGAAAGTCACGGGAATTAGACCTGAGTTTATCAAAGGCGATATTCGCAACAAGCAACCTCTTGTCAATGTCTTGCAAAACCATGACATAGTTGCCGTCATTCATTTTGCCGGTTTAAAAGCGGTTGGTGAATCCGTAGAGTTGCCTCTGGAGTATTACGACAGCAATGTCAACGGAACCTTAGTGCTTGTCAGCGCGATGCGTGAAGCGAATGTCAAAACATTGGTCTTTTCATCTTCTGCAACGGTATACGGCGACCCTGCTTCAGTCCCTATTCGTGAAGACTTCCCGACAAGCGCAACCAATCCTTATGGTCGCAGTAAGCTTATGGTAGAAGAGTGCTTGACTGATTTCCAAAAGGCTAATCCAGATTGGAGCGTCACCTTGTTGCGCTACTTTAATCCTGTTGGTTCGCACCCATCTGGTGAGTTAGGTGAAGATCCTCAAGGTATTCCAAACAACTTAATGCCATTTGTTTCTCAAGTAGCGGTAGGACGTAGAGAGTGTTTATCAGTATTTGGGGATGACTATCCGACACCTGACGGTACGGGTGTACGCGATTACATCCATGTTATGGATCTATCAGATGGGCATATTGCCGCGTTAAACAAAGTAGGGCCTAAGTCAGGTCTGCACATCTATAACCTCGGAACAGGCAACGGCTCTAGTGTTTTAGATATGGTTAAAGCATTTGAAAAAGCTTCAGGCAAAACCGTTGCTTATAAAGTGGTTGAACGCAGACCGGGCGATATTGCGGAATGTTGGGCAGATCCTGCAAAAGCCAAACAAGACCTAAACTGGCAAGCAGTACGCAGTTTAGAGCAAATGACAGAAGATACTTGGCGCTGGCAATCAAATAACCCGAATGGTTACCCAGAGTAATCTCAACTAAAAGAAGAAAGCCACCTTAGCGAAACTAAGGTGGCTTTTTTATGTTCGATACAAAATAGGCAAAAATTGAACCGAATATTATGGGGGAGGTTATTCCCCCTAAATTTGTCTGGGCTACTCAGCCTCTTTATCTTTTCCTAGCGACAGTAACCACACCGAAACGCCTGCAACGACGGCAAAGCCAGACAAGATGATGACAGGCATAGCGCTATAGCCAAGAACATGCCAAATAACAGATTCTAAAGTACTCATTATTCAGTGCTCCTATTGCCAGCCTTCAATGCCATGCATATCAGGAAGTTTATGGGCGATACCTTTGTGACAGTCAACACAGGTTTTCTCACCAGAAGCCAACGCAGTAGAGTGCTGCTTAGCACTTCTAGAGCCTTGCTCGGAGAAGTCCATGTATTCAAACTGGTGACAGTTTCGACATTCTAGAGAGTCATTTTTCTTCAAGCGCGCCCACTCGCGTTCAGCAAGGTGAGCACGGCGCTCTTGGAATTTCTCTGGCGTATCAATCGTCTTAGTCACAAAGTGTGCAAACAGCTCTTTAGATGCTTGTACTTTACGAACGATTTTATCTGTCCATTCATGCGGTACGTGACAGTCTGAACAAATAGCTCGTACGCCAGAACGATTAGAGTAGTGCACCGTTTCTTGAATTTCCGCAACGATAGGTGCGTGACAACCTGAACAAAACTCTTCAGAGTTGGTCGCTTCCATACCGGTGTTAAACGCGCCCCAGAATAGAAGTCCGCCAGCGAAACCCATGAATAAAACCACACCTACTGCTGCTTTACTCGGGCTTGCTAACCGCTTCCAAAACGCTTTCAATAATTTCATAGATAACCTCTTATTTACTCACGTGATTACTTAAGCGCGTCTACACTCTTGAAATCGTTCTCGATTAAAGGTTTCGCGTTTGCTTGAGGAACGTGACACTGCAGACAGAAGTAACGACGAGGAGACATATCTGCAAGAACCGCGTCTTCACGGTTAACATAGTGGGTTACACTGATCTTAGTTGCGCCCATCTCTTTCGCATTTTTCCAACTGTGGCACGATAGACATTTGTTCGCATTCAACGATACTTCATAGCTACGAATGTTATGTGGAATTAGAGGTGGTTGATAAACAAAACTACTCTCTAAAACCTGCTCACGTGGGTACTTTTTAAAGTCATCAGCTGAGCGTGTTGCTTCAAGTTCACTTGCTCCACGTAGTGATTCTAGACCGCCAATACCACCTGGGTTTTCGAGTTCAGCTACTGCAGCGCCACTTACTAGAGCACCTACCGATAACAGTGCAATTAGAAATTTCTTCATTATTCATTCTCCGCCTAATGGCTAAATTCTTGATTCTGACCGCCCTAAATAGGGCAGCCAGAGCATTCATAATTAAGCGATCTTAGTGATCTTAACTGGACACTTCTTAAAGTCTGTCTGCTTAGACAGAGGATCAGTTGCATCAAGAATCAGCTTGTTAATCAGAATACGTGCGTCAAAGAATGGTACGAATACCAAGCCTTCAGGTGGACGGTTACGGCCGCGAGTTTCTACGCGGACACGAACTTCACCACGTTTGTTTTCTATGAGAACTTCTTCTCCACGACGAACGCCGCGAGCTTTTGCATCAGCAGGGTGCATGTAAACCACTGCATCTGGCACCGCTTTGTATAGCTCTGGTACGCGGCGAGTCATTGTACCTGTGTGCCAGTGTTCAAGTACACGGCCAGTACATAGCCACATATCATATTCAGAATCTGGAACCTCAGGTGGCGCTTCATACGGTGCTGAAATGATCCACGCTTTGCCATCTGGCTTGCCGTAGAAGTCCCAACCAGACCCGGCTTTTGCATACGGATCTGAACCTTCTTTGTAGCGCCATAGAGTTTCTTTTCCATCGACTACAGGCCAACGTAGACCGCGTACTTGGTGGTAAACATCATATGGTGCTAGGTCGTGCGCTTTACCGCGACCGAAGGTTGCGTACTCTTCGAATAGGCCTTTCTGTACGTAATAACCGAAGTGGTGAGCGTCATCGTTGAGTTCACGAGCTTCTTCTACTGGGTACTTATTGATAACACCATTCGCGAACAGCATATCGTACATGGTTTTACCGCGGTACTGAGGCGCGTTTGCAAGTTGTTCTTCAGTCCAAACTTCTTCCATCTTGAAGCGTTTAGAGAACTCCATTACCTGCCATAAGTCTGACTTCGCCTCGCCCACAGTACCTACTTGTTGATACCAAGCTTGAGTACGACGCTCAGCGTTACCATAAGCACCTTCTTTTTCAATCCACATTGCGGTTGGAAGGACTAAGTCAGCAGCTTGTGCTGTAGCTGTTGGGTATGGGTCAGAACAAACGATAAAGTTTTCTGGATTACGGTAACCCGGCAAACGTTCACCATTGATGTTTGGACCCGCTTGCATGTTGTTGTTACACATTACCCAGTAAGCATTAAGCTTGCCGTCTTTTAACATACGGTCTTGCAGAACTGCGTGGTAGCCAGGTTTAGGTGGAATAACACCATCAGGGATGTTCCAAATCTTCTCTGCTACTTTACGGTGTTTAGGGTTAGCCACCACCATATCAGCAGGAAGGCGGTGTGCAAACGTACCTACTTCACGAGCAGTACCACAAGCCGAAGGCTGACCAGTTAACGAGAATGGGCTGTTACCTGGAGTTGAAATCTTACCTGTTAGTAGGTGCAGGTTGTAGATTAAGCTGTTAACCCAAACTCCGCGGGTGTGTTGGTTAGTACCCATAGTCCAAAGAGACATTACTTTGGTATCTGGATCAGCGTACTGCTTCGCAAGACTTAGTAGCTTTTCTTGAGAAACACCAGACATCTCTGCAGACTTCTCTAGTGTGTAAGGAGCAACTGACTTCTTGTACTCCTCAAACGAGATAGAAGACATCTTACCTGAGTTCGGGTTCGCCGCCGCTTTTTGAAGTGGGTCATCGTCACGTAGACCATAACCGATGTCGGTTGCCGTTTGTTTGAAGTTGGTGTGCTTGTTAACGAAGTCCCAGTTAACCGCATCATTTTCGATAATGTAATTTGCAATATAGTTAGCAATCACAAGGTCAGTTTGTGGTTCAAAGATGTAGCCTTCGTCTGCCAATTCAAAAGAGCGGTGGTAGTACGTAGAAAGTACGTTTACCTTAACGTGAGGGTGGCTCAAACGGCGGTCAGTAATACGAGTCCAAAGTACAGGGTGCATTTCTGCCATGTTAGAACCCCAAAGTACGAAAGAATCCGCATTTTCGAAGTCATCATAACAACCCATTGGCTCATCGATACCAAACGTACGCATGAAAGCACCTACCGCAGATGCCATACAGTGACGTGCGTTAGGGTCGATATTGTTTGAACGGAAGCCCGCTTTCATCATTTTAGCAGCAGCATAACCTTCCATTACCGTCCATTGGCCTGAACCAAACATACCAACACCAGAAGGACCTTGCTTCTTAAGTGCTTCTTTCCACTTATCTGCCATAGTGTCAAAAGCAACATCCCAAGAAACTGGAGTGAAGTCACCGTCTTTATCGTACTTGCCATCTTTCATACGAAGTAACGGCTGAGTCAAGCGGTCTTGACCGTACATGATTTTAGACAGGAAGTAGCCCTTGATACAGTTTAGTCCTTTGTTTACAGGTGCTTCAGGGTCACCTTGTGTCGCAACAACTTTGCCGTTCTGCGTACCTACAAGAACTGAACAGCCAGTACCACAGAAACGACAAGGTGCTTTGTCCCATGTGATTTTAGTTTGGTCTGAGCTAGCGATCAGATTCGTAGCAGATGCTGGCAAGGTGATGCCCGCAACTGCTGCCGCTGATGCTGCTGCGTTTGCCTTAACAAACGCTCGTCTTGTCATCTTCATACTTCACCCTCGGTTTGGGAATATTGAGTTCCAGTGTTGTTATTTTGTGATTCGTCGTCGAGACCGGTTTCGATTTGGTGATAAACCAAAGCCGTACTCAACACATTTGGGAGATTATTAATGGTTTCTATCGTGTCGGTGATAAAACCTTGGTTCTCAGTTTCCAATACCACTACGATTTTGCCCTCAGGGCTGTCTCCGTAGATCTCAGCATTGTCATACTGCTCAATTTGAGATTTCACTTCACCGAGATGTTCTGGCGAACAATGCACGACTAAGCTCGAAATATGCACTTCGTTCAGTGACATAAACTTCTTCCGTATTAAACTAAATTGCTCACATTGATGGATGAAGTAGGGCAAACTGCTACGCAAGCACCACATCCTGTACATTCATCAAGTTCTAAATTGGGTTGTGCGACTTTGCCTATTTCTAATCTGAACTTAATTGCCATGGTGTCACACATATCGCCACAGCTTCGGCATTCGACATTTTGCTTCGCTAAACATGCCTCATTGATTAAGGCTTTAGCATTCCAAGGTAAAGATTGTTCATCAGCAAATAATGGTTCTGGGCATACATCCGCGCACTGATAACAAAATGTGCACTCGCCACGAGAAAAATCGATTTGAGGATAACCACCGTCACCTTTAATAATGATGTTCGTTTCACAGACTTCACTGCACTTACCACAACGTGTGCACAAGTCAGTAAATTCGGCACTGTTCACAAGCCAAGGTAGACGAATAGTGTTATCGTCAACGAGACGTTTTGAAAATAGCCGTCTTTTAGTAAGGTCTACCACTCTCTTACCCAAGTTTGTTAGATGTTGTTTTTATGGCTAAATAACTGTTCATAAGTTGTAATTTATCCTTACATGAATTGTAGGTTTTGACATATTTGTATAAATACCCCCTTGGGGGTAATGCCGACTAAAATTGTTTTAGATCAACAAACTTACGCGTAAGTGATCACATATTGTCGCGACAATTACTAATAAGCTTAGTATTTAATCGCAGGTTTTCTATTTAAGGTTTGAATGTTCGAGTGTTAAAAAATGTGAAAAACTCTGTAACCACCACGGTTGCTAAAGCAATGGTGCTAATTTTGCTTTTGTCTGTAACTACGACTGGGTTCGCAATTTTTACTCTAGCTTCAAGTTTGAACGATGCGGAAGCAGTGAACGTAGCGGGTTCAATGCGGATGCAAAGTTACCGACTTGCGCATGATATCCAGTCGGAATCGGTCGACTATTCGACGCATATTATTCAGTTTGAACGCTCGATTTACTCCGATTCGATGAAAGCTCTGCAAAACTGGGCGGTACCCGAAGACATTACCCACGACTATTATCGGTTGATCGTACGTTGGCACGAGCTAAAGCATGTACTGAAAGGCAATGAAAGAGACCGATACTTGGTCCTAGTAGCTGGCTTTGTAAATCAGATCGATTCCTTTGTTTTTAAGCTCCAAGACTATTCCGAGAAGAAACTTATTTCCTTAGCTTGGGTCGGCGGTTTAGGACTGGGCGGAGTGCTCTTGATCAGTATCTTCATTGTCCACTACACGCGTAAGCATATCGTTAAGCCGCTAAACTCGCTGGTTATTGCGAGCGAGCAAATTCAATCGCGCTCCTTCAACATCGAACTCAATATCGACAGTGAAAATGAAATGGGTATCTTGTCCAAAGCCTTCAACAAAATGGCAAGAGATCTCGGAAGTCTTTATCGAGGCCTAGAGCAGGCCGTTAACGAGAAAACCCAAAAGCTACAACACGCTAATGATTCGTTGCGCGTTCTTTATCAATCTTCCCAAGAACTAACGGTTTCACGAATCACACAAGATAATTTCTCAGCAATTTTAAAGCATATTGTTAGCCTAGAAGGGATCACATCAGTACGCTTGGAAATCAATGAGCCCGGAGAAAGGCCGATCTTATTGACTGAAGGTAATGGATGTAAGAAATGCACCAAGCAATGTCAGAGTCAGACTCTTTCTTTGGATGGCATAGAGCTCGGTACTTTATATTGGAAAGTCTCATTACCGTGCCCAGATCAAGCATTGATCGACAACTTTGTACAGATATTATCCCGTGCGGTATATTACAATCAGGCGCAAAGGCAAGCTGAGCAATTATTGGTGATGGAAGAGCGTGCCACAATCGCTCGTGAGCTGCATGATTCTCTCGCTCAGGCTCTTTCTTATTTGAAAATACAAGTTTCTATCTTAAAACGAGGTATGAAAAAGCTTCCTGAAACGCCAGAGCTAGCCAAAACGACACCTGTTCTTGCCGAGCTTGATACAGGTTTGTCTGCTGCATACACACAGCTAAGAGAGCTACTGACGACATTTAGATTGTCAATTAAAGAAGGCAGTTTTGGTTCGGCGCTACATACAATGACAGAACAGCTATCTGATCAAACAGACGCTGAAATTAGATTAACCAATGAGCTCTCTTCAATCGAGCTCGATACTAATCAGCAAGTGCATTTGCTGCAATTGATTCGTGAGGCTACAACCAATGCGATCAAGCATGCGAATGCCAAGACAATAACAATAGAGTGCAACGAAAGTGATACCCATATCAAAGTCGCGGTTCGTGATGACGGCGTAGGCTTTGACTCAACCACGGAAAAAGCCAATCATTACGGCTTAAGCATCATGCAAGAACGCGCCTCTCGGCTAAATGGTGAGTTGAGTATCTCCACTAACCCTCAACAAGGGTGTGAAGTATATTTAGAGTATCCAAAGATAAAGGATTCAAACATTGACAGAGTTTAGAGTTTTATTGGTAGACGACCATCCATTGATGCGCCGCGGTATCAACCAATTATTGAGTTTTGAGGATGAATTTAACGTAGTCGCTGAAGCCAGTAATGGGGCCGAGGCAGTGGCTCAAAATCATGAGCACAAGCCAGACTTGATCTTACTCGATTTAAACATGAAAGGGATGTCAGGTTTAGATACTTTAAACGCACTGCGTGCCGATGACTGTGATGCGACGATTGTTATTTTGACCGTCTCAGATAGCCCAGCGGATATCGAAGCGATTGTTCAGGCGGGTGCAGACGGTTATTTATTGAAAGATACTGAGCCGGATGAGCTAATTGAGTTATTAAAATATTCGTTACAAGGTAACAAATCTTACAGCAAAGAAGTGGCCAAATACTTAGCAGACCGAGAAAACAGTACAACCGTGTTTGACGAACTCACTGACCGTGAGATGCAGATCCTCAAAGAAGTCGCGAAAGGGCTTAGAAACAAGCAAATCGCCGATACTCTGTTTATCTCTGAATCTACCGTTAAGGTACATATGAAGAGTCTACTCAAAAAGCTACAGGTTCCTTCTCGTACAGCGGCAACCGTGCTCTATCTTGAGCGATATGGTGAAATTAAATAGCATGATACTCATTACAAAAAAGGGCGCTCAGATGAGCGCCCTTGTTGTATATAGATTTCGGAATTTATGCTGACATTGGTACTAGTACTAGCGTGCCAATGATAACGGTTGCTAAACCGCAAAGCACTGGAACAGAGGTACGTTTTACTACTTCAAATGGGCTGATTTTCGCCATACCAGACGTCGCAACAATAACACCTGATACAGGGGAAATAGTACGACCCAAGTTAGACGCCTGTAGCATTGGGATAATCAAGAACGCTGGATTTAGCCCCATTTTCGCTGCCAGAGAAGGCGCTAGCTCAACGAATGCATAGAAAGGTGCATTACCTGAACCTGTTGCGATAGCTGCTGCAACAGTTAAGCCTGTAAGGATAAGCATTAGTGCAATACCGCCTGCGCCTGCTGTCTCAGCAAGGTGAAGTAGGTTATCGATAGCACCAATAGACATCAAGCCCTGTGCAAATACGCCTGCCGCAACCAATAACATCACAACGCCTTTGAAAGCATCTGCCATACCTTGGTAGCAAGATTCAAGATCTTCGAGTGTTTTTTGACCATCAAAACGCTTAACTACAAAGTTAACCAAGGCGCCAATAAAGATTGAAAGAACAACGATCGTGTAGATGTCTAAAGACAGACCAGGGATGGTGCGACCGTTAAACAAGAAAACACCGATGATTGGTAGAAACGGCAGTACTGCGTAAAACGCTGGCGCATTCACTTCAATCTCTGAAACGTCTACGCGTTCCATCGGAGAGTTGTCTTTCTTATCAAGATATTTGTTCCAAAAGAAAGCAGCTGCAGACATAACAATAATCGCGCAGATCGATACGGGAAGTACGGTTTGAACAGCGAATACGTCTAGCGCTAGGCCTGACTTCTCAGCGGCGATAACTACGTCACCAGATGTAGGTGAAAGGATAATGGCAGCTGGTGAAGCACAGACGGCAACAGCAGCAGGGCGCGAAATACCCATTGCCGTCATCATAGGGAATAGCGTTGCCATCAAAAGAACGCCCAGACCTGTTGCTGAACTTACTGCAAGAGACATCAAGCAAGCTACGATGTAGGCAGCAACGAGCAAGACGTAAGGGGATTTGATGAAGGATAGTGGCTTAGAAAACTGTTTTACTACAACATTGTTAGCGCCAATATGCGTCATGTAAGAAGCAAAGCCACAAAGTAGCATGATTTGCATACCTAGGCCGCCACCGCGGTACTGAAGCATGTATTTAACGTACTCAAGCGCATCAGTGAACATGTTTCCTGTTGATGCGACCTTAGCAGGAAGCACTGTGTGTCCGATTAAGCCAGTAAGGATGAGTAGTAACACACCTGCGGTCAAAAGTACGCCAGCGGGTTTGTATCCTTTAACGATGAAATAGCCCACTGCAACAGTGACGACTAAGCCAATTAAGAGCTCCAGCATAGAAATCTCCTTAAGATATTAAAAATATAAACAAACTGTTTCAAACTATGTAAAGGAATGTACAGAATTCTATGCTGTGGCACGAGCGATAGTTAAGCATCTGATGATCTAGAACAAAAAATCAATAATAGTATTAATAGTCGTACAAGATCGTGTAGTTAATTCGTTTTTAAGATGTAAATATCTATGGTAGGTGAAGGTTTAGAACTATTAACTAGATCTTATATAGGTAAGGTGAATGCTTTCGTGGGTGGTTTATCGATAAGGTTGGCGGTAGACGACACTTGGGTCACCAAGTGAACTAAAATTGTTAGTCTCATCGTCATATACAGCGGGTAGTGGCTCTGGAAGAGCGAGAAAATATCCTTGATATAGATCGATGTCTAGACTTCGCATAGCATCAAGATGCTGTTGAGTCTCAATGCCTTCAACGACGACTTTCGCGCCAAGATTCTTGGCAAGCTTAACAGCAGACAATAACGGGAATTGATCGCCTGTCATGTACGAAATAAGCAGAGAACGATCGAGCTTTACGATGTCTGGTTTTAACCGCTCGACACGCTGGCGGTTTGACGCATTAACGCCAAAGTCATCGACGGCAATATTGAAATCACACTCGGATAACTTTTTCATTGCCAACTTTAGGTTATCTTCGTTTGAAGCATCAAGCTCAACGACTTCCATAATTAGTTGTGAGTTCTCGAGATTTAAGGCTTTTAACCGTTGAGAAAGTAAACTTGAATCGATATTTTCTAAGGCGAAATACTCACCTGCAGACGGTAAAACGTTTAGGAACAAGTTGAGGTGTCGATACTGTGAGCGTGCAAAGTTTCGGATGTGTATCACTCTACTCAGGCGCTCAACATTAATCTTGTCATCAAAATCGATTTGCTGGTTATGAAAAAACTGATCGGGTCTGATAGTGCCTTTAACGGAGTCTTCAATACGGACTAAGGCTTCAACTCCGATAATGTTATCGTCGGCATCGAAAATAGGCTGGTAAACACTGTTAAGCGTTAGGCTCTTATAAGTACCAAGGTATTGAGAGTCCTCATTTATCGAAAGGCAATCCACAAACTGTTGCTTAGTGGAGAGAATCATACGTACTACCGACCTCTAGTGTGTAAACAAATTATTCCGCATGGGATAGTGCAAAGTTTTGACATAATATTGACATAGGCACATTGCTGTCAATGGTTGTTTACTTCTAGATGGCTAAAGTTTTGAACTAGGCTCAAAATCGAACTATACACTGTTAACTACCAGCAAGTTTTAATAGGTGTAATATCAATAACGTCAAATACTACCGATCCAAGTTATATTATTTTGAGGCGTAAAAAAACATCGCTTTCATTGTCCAGTTCGATTTTTGGGCGAAGCTCTCATCAACGTTCATCAAAGAAATCTTTGTTGCGAATATATTTAGACATTAAGTGGTACGAGAAGGGGCGCATGATCCAGGATACTATTGATAGTGATAGCCTTCGCCATGTCGGTGTATTCTCGTGTATTTTGCCATTGTACAACCACAACATTTTACCAACGTGAGAATAGATGACAGGTATGGGAGGTAAGAAAGTGACGATATCTAAGTCGCAGCATATACGGTATGTCTTGTGACAAAGGAGGTAGTGGCACCCAAATTGAGAGCCGCCAATTGCGGGTTGGCCAAAGGTAACGACCCGTTTAACGCTTTTAGGGTTTTGCCTTTCAAGCTTATCGGCAAGCACACAGCCTAAAGCACCACCGGAAGAATGACCTGTGAAAGTGATTCGCTTACCGTCTGAAATCAATTCATCAAGCGTCGTAAACAGCTTATCGATTACGCTTGCCCCCAATGATTCATCATTTCGGTTAGCTTGGCTCTCTTGGCGAAGTAAAAAGTGATATCCCGCATGGATGGAATATGGAAGGTCAAACTGATTACAGGGGCGTTGCCATAATGCGAGGTTTAGCAGCCAATCATAAGGATTATGAGAGCCTTTTATGACGACAATTGCCTCTTCTTTATCCTTATGCCAGAGTACGCGAATCATAGGTTGACCAAAGCGATTATAGATTACGCGTTGTCCCTTAGCTGAAAAACCATACTGGGTTTGACGAAGAACTGGTTGGTAAGCAAGGTTGCATAGGACGGCATACCTTTCATATTGATAACGCTTTAATGCCTTCACGCGACTCTCTTTGGTCGAGACTATACCTTTACTAGTATGATAGAAAACCGTGAACCTGTTGTGACATTGCGATTGAATTAACTCAATTGGATAACCGAATATAGCTGAATGTACTTTCTAACAAGCTGTTTATCGGTCGCTCTTTTTAACGGGTGAGTAAATTTCACAAAGTAGGGGCTGATGTTGAAATGTTGCTCCAGAGACTGGGCGAGTAGTGATTCGCTTTTATAAAGCGTAATGCCCTGAATGCGATACTCATCAATTTCATCGGGTAGTTGCCCGGTCCACCAATGGAGTAACTCACGGCTTTGCTTATTGCGGGTAATCCAATGGTCGGTCAAAAGAAGCAAAAGATCGTTAGGCTGAACAGCATATCCGTATTCTTCTTGCCACTGAGCTATCGTTCTAAACAGTTTTTTTCTACATGATGGTCCGGCACTGACCAGGTGAGAGGTGAGTACCCATACCGTTCCAATTTCAGAGCTAACACGATAGTGGTGTGGGAAATCGGCACTTGGATTACTGTCTAAAGGCTTATATTCGTAATCATGCCCAAACTCTGTGAGGGTGCGGGATAATCGTCGAGCAAAAGCTAACCCCAAGTGATGTTCACTCATCCCCTTATTATGAATGGTCGGATAGTGCTTTTCACACAACGCCATACAGTCGGCCTGAAATTCATTAACACTTTGAACCAGCACATCCAATAACAAGATCCATCTCTCCATAATGAGCAATATGCGACACTAGCCTAACACGCGCTAGATAACTTTCGTTACACTTAATCGGCAAAATCATATGGGACTTGAAGGGTTTATGTCTAAGATTGAATTTACATCACAACAAAAGCAGGCGATGTCGAGAGAACTTCAAAGCTATATAGAAGAGGAGCTCGATATAGAAATAGGTCAGTTTGATGCTGACTTTCTTTTTGATTTTATTGTTAGCAAGTTTGGTGCTGCTTTTTACAATAAAGGCCTTTCCGATGCGCAGTCTATTATTGAAAGGAAAATTATTGATATCGCAGATGAAATCTATGAAATAGAACAAGAAAGTGAGTTTTAAAAGTTCCTTCAAAAATTTCGAACGACTTAATCAAGCTAAAGACATTTCGCTTATGTAAAGAATGGTAAATAATCTGTTGCAAGAAAGATGAGATATGTACTCTGAATTAAAACAAGAGTCATTAACTTTTAGGACTGTCAGATGAAATCGGAAGTAAAAAACTACAACTTGGTCGCGAGAGGGGTTCATTGGATCTCTGCATTAGTGATTATAGGTTTGTTTGCTGTAGGTCTATGGATGGTTGATTTGTCTTACTACAGTGAATGGTACCGCACAGCACCTCATTGGCATAAATCCATTGGTTTGTTATTGGCGGGATTGACCCTATTTAGACTCTTTTGGAAAATAGTGACGGCGTCACCTAAAGTTGAAGGGGCAGCCTATGAGGTCATCGGTGCTAAACTTGCTCACTTAGGAATGTACGCGATACTTTTGGCACTCTTTGCCTCAGGGTATTTAATCTCTACTGAAGATGGACGAGGCATCGATGTATTCACTTGGTTTACAGTGCCAGGCTTAGGTGCCTTGTTTGAAAACCAAGCTGACATTGCTGGGCAAGTTCACTTCTACGCCGCTTGGGCACTCATTATTATTGCTGCAGTGCATGCTATTGCGGCTTTGAAACACCACTTTATTAATAAAGACAACACGCTACGCAAAATGATAGGAGCTTCAAAATGAAAAAAACGTTATTTGCTACCGGATTAGCAATGGTAATGGCATTACCATTTGGTGCAAGCGCGGCGGATTACATGATCGATACAAAAGGTGCTCATGCTTCGGTTAACTTTAAAGTTAGTCACCTAGGCTACAGCTTTATTCAAGGTCGTTTTAACACATTTGATGGCGAATTTTCTTACGACCCAGCTAACGTTGCTGCATCAAAAGTGACAGTGAATGTAGATACGACAAGTCTAGATTCAAACCATGCAGAGCGTGATAAGCACATTCGTAGCTCAGATTTTATTGATGCGTCGAAATACTCTACTGCGACATTCACTAGTACAAGTGTTGTCGACAAAGGCAATGGTAAGCTTGAAGTTAATGGCGACCTAAACCTACACGGTGTAACTAAACCAATTACTATTGATGCGACCTTCATCGGTGCAGGTCAAGACCCTTGGGGTGGTGAACGTGCTGGCTTCTTAGGCTCAACTCGCCTAGAACTTGCAGACTTCAATATCCCAGTGATGGGTGCATCAAGCTACGTTGATATGGAACTACACGTAGAAGGTATCAAGAAGTAATCCATTTACTGCTTAACGACAAAATAGCCCCCAACTTACGTTGGGGGCTTTTTTGGTCAAGCGACTTATTTCCTAACCAAAATTCTAGCCGTATCGTTGATCGTTGCTAAGTTTTATCTTTATGCTGATTCAAGTTCGCGCTGTTCTACGACACTCACGCGCTCACCATAGATAGGGCGAAGAGCACCTAATACATGTTCACGTGAAATCACACCAACTAATGCGCCGTTATCCAACACTGGCAACACATGCGGTTTACTTACCTTCATTGCTTTTGCACGCTCTTCTAACGAAAGTGTTGTGAACTGAGTGGCAATCCCCATACTAGTCGTTGGGTAAAGCTGTTCTTTATCAATGCATAAGAACTCAGCAATGTCGACCAACTTGTCATTAGCATCGATAGCAACAACGTCTCGTGACATAATGTCGACCACTTTCTGCTCTTGAGCTGGAATGTAATCTTGGCACCAAAGATCAACCATGACGTCATGAGCTGAGAAGAACCCAACTAATCGGCCTTCAACGTCACAAACCGGTGCACTGACTTGATGGTTGTCTAGTAGAGTATCGATCGCCACTGACGTTGGCATTTCTGCACGTAGTACTAGAGGTTGCTGGTTCATGATTGCTGATGCAGTAATGTTGCTGTTCATAGTGATTTCCTTAGCCGAATTAATCTGAGTTGTTGTAGTGATTGCGTGTACATTTGCCGCTTTTAACTGTGGGCGACGATAGATTCCCCAGTTAGCTAATCCGACGAGTACAGAGCCGCCGACGATGTTTCCCAACGTGACAGGAATAAGGTTGGCGAAGACAAATTGTTGAATGTTGAGGTCAGCATATTGAGTGGATGTGACTCCGATTTGCTGCCAGAAACTTTCAGGTGCGAAGTTCTGAATAACGATACCTAGTGGCACCATAAACATGTTTGCGACGCAGTGTTCAAAACCACTAGAAACAAACATGGCAACTGGCATGATGGTCATCGCAGCTTTTGTCATCGCATTGGCACTGCTGAAAGTGAGCCAAATAGCCAAACAAACAAGTAAGTTACACAGAACGCCCAGAGCAAAAGCCTGAACAGGCGTGTGATGCAATTTATGCTGCGCGATGTTTAAAGCATTGAGACCCCACTGACCGTGATCCATTTGATACAGGCCAGCAGCAGAAACGATAACGAGTAGCAACATGGCTCCAATAAAGTTACCAAGGTAAACTTTGCCCCAAATAGAAAGCATCTTGCTAAAGCTAATTTGCTTGTTCGCCCATGAAATGCTTGATAGGACGGAACTGGTAAACAGCTCCCCACCGCAAATCACAATAAGAATAAGTCCCATGCTAAAAGCGAGCCCGCCCGCTAAGCGACTTAATCCCCATCCAGCTTCGGCACTACCCGTTGTGACCGTAATGTAGAACAAAAACGCGAGACCGATGAATGCGCCTGCCATAATGGCAAGACTTAACGTCATTCCGCTGCTTTTCTTTGCTTTACTGAGAGCAAATTTTTCAGCTTCAGCCATCATCTCGATGGGCGAAAAGTATTGATTATTCGTTTGTGCTGACGCCATACCCACTCCCAAATGCAAATTTCATATAAACCTCCTTACAAATTCAGCGACGTCATGTTCGCTGCCAAATCAGAATAGGAAACTGACTACTACAGGTAAAATTGATAATTTTTAAAAACCACATCAAAAATATTGATAAGGAAATTTTGATAGGTAAAATGAAACGACTTGCTTATTGGGAAGTACAATTTGCGAGAGATCAGAGTGTTACAGAGAACAACTCAATAAAGGATACAAGGATAGGAGCGCTATGCGATATTCATTAAAACAGCTCGCAGTTTTTGATGCTGTTGCTGATACGGGAAGTGTAAGTATGGCTGCCGATAAGCTTGCGTTAACGCAATCGGCGACCAGTATGTCGCTCGCTCAACTTGAAAAGATGCTTGGCCGACCGTTGTTTGAAAGGCAAGGTAAGCAAATGGCGCTAACGCATTGGGGAATGTGGTTACGGCCAAAAGCAAAACGCTTGCTCCAGGACGCTCAGCAAATCGAAATGGGGTTTTATGAGCAACACTTATTAAGTGGGCATTTAAAGCTAGGCGCAAGCCAGACCCCAGCGGAACACTTAGTACCAGACCTTATCAGTATTATTGATAACTCATTTCCAGAGATGCGTATTTCACTCAAAGTGAAAAGTACTGACAGCGTTTTACAGGGTGTACTTGACTATAAATATGATATTGGGATCATCGAAGGTCGCTGTGACGACAATCGATTGAACCAAGAGGTATGGTGTCGAGATCATTTGACGGTAGTTGCCGCTGCCCATCACCCATTTGCACGCCACGAAACCGTAAGCCTTGCGCAGCTTGAACAAGCACGTTGGGTCTTAAGAGAGCATGGTAGTGGCACAAGAATGATATTTGATAGTTCCATTCACCACCTTATTGAAGACTTAGATGTTTGGCGTGAATATGAACACGTTCCTGTCTTGCGTAGTATGGTCGAAAATGGCCAGTATCTTACTTGTTTACCGTATCTTGATGTTGAACGCTCTATCGAAAGTGGTCAGTTAGTGGCTCTTAATGTTCCTGAGCTTACGATGGAACGAACGCTTTCATTTGTATGGCGAGCTGATATGGTCGAAAACCCTCTAGTAGAATGTATTAAGAGAGAGGGGGCACGAATGATGAAAGGGAAACCATCAGTCCTCTAGTATTTACTAAAACTGTTGAAATATCGATTGCATCACAATAACTATGATCTATTGACTGGTTGTTACTTTGATAATGTGATCAAAGTATTACTTGTGGGGCGGTATTTTACCTATTATGCGCACTTGTACTTTTGATGTGTGAAACCACACACTGAGCGAGGCGTAATGAGCACTCTTGTCGCAATTTCACTGACTACCGGTATCTTATCTGGACTATGGGGATGGGTCGCTATCTCCTTAGGGCTGCTATCTTGGGCGGGTTTCTTAGGCTGTACCAGCTATTTTGCTTCACCAAATGATGGTCTAAAAGGGCTATCAGTAAGTTTGATAACGAATATGAGTGGTGTATTTTGGGCGATGGTGATTATTCATGCTTCGCAATTTGCCTCGCTTGAGATCCTTGGCTATGTCATTACAGCCGTTGTAGCGTTCTTTATGTGCGTGCAAGCTAAGCAATCTTGGTTAGGTTACATTCCGGGCACTTTCATTGGTTCATGTGCGACTTTCGCAGCAGATGGTAATTGGAAGCTCGTTATTCCTTCGCTGATTTTAGGCGGTATTTTTGGTTACCTAATGAAAGCGAGTGGGATGTGGGTTCATCAAAAGTCGACTCAATCTCAGGCTAATGGACGTTTACAGACGCGCTCTTAGCCTTTGATGCTCATCCTAGCGACATTACCGAAGTTGTCTAGGATTACCCCCGATTGATTTGTATCAGTAGCATTTTTGATACGCGGCATCTATTGTATAGATGCCGCTTTTTTATGTGTTACCGTTAGCCATCGTTACGACACGTTTTAACGTCCAACGAAGTAAGAGTGGTATTCCTTCAACACCTTGATTCTCACAGTACGAGACAATCGCTAGAGCAAGGTCTGGTTTAGCGAACTTCTTAAGCACTCTAGTCACGACTTTTTTGGCGGGGATTGGGTGGTCTAATGGAATACGCACCATGTTTTTAAAAAATGGTTCAAATCCATTGTTATATAAGTAGTGTTCGATATCTCGATCGGGCAATTCAGTGAGTCGGTGCCTCTGTTGATCGTTGTCTAGCTGTGCCTTCACCGCTGCGGCATATTTCTTACCCGCCGCGTCTCCATCGGTTACCACGTGCCAATCAATACCAAAAGCCTTTGCGACTTTGATAAGAGACTTTAAACCCGATTGGGCAAATTCAATGATTTGTACGCCCTCAGCAGCAAGGTTGTAACCACATTGATTTGCCAACTCATTAAACAACCAGACTTCCGTTTCGCCCTCAACCAGCAACCAACAGCGGGCAAATAGCGCACCAGAACGATGGAATCGAATATGAAAGCCTATGCGTCTTAACTCGTCTTTACCAAGACCTTGGTCGGGAATGTACTTGGTGATTGTTCGGTCAGATAGGCGAACAAGGCGGCGAATACTGGCAAGTGGCACTTGGCCAAGCAATTCGCCACTATTTGTTGTGAGTATCTTCTGCATAGGTAGCAGCTGCAATAAACCCCATGCACGTGCTAAATGGGTCGGGTGGAGTCGACCTTCAGGATCTTCAATGATCAATAGAGGTCGGGCACAACGCCTTAATGTGGTTGGCCCTTTGGCTTGCAGATACGCGTTTAGTAAGCCCATAAACAGTAAGCGTGTCTGCTTGTCTTTGGTTTCTTCGACAACTTGAGAAATACTCTTTGAGCCAGGTGAAGCATTAAAGAAAATACCGTCTCTTTGCTTTCGTAGGTTCTTGCGTGAATTGGATTTAAACGAGAAATAGTGCTCAACCAAGGCGTTCATTGAATTGAGGCTACTGCGCATCTCACCTTTGTTTACATGGCCGGGGATCGCCATTAATCGGCGACAGGTATTATCAATTCGCTTCTCTACACGTGCATTAACGTCTTTGGCATCAGCGATGGGGCGCTCGAATCGTCTTGAATCACGTAGTCTAATTACTGGGTGCAGTGTCATTAACTCTTGCGCAAGCTTCTCAGAATGGTGAAGAGGGATCGGGTTACCATCTAAATCGAGGAAGGTGTAGTTAGTTTTGATATCATATTGATCTCTAGAGGCGCTTAGACGATAGATGATTCGGTTTGTCCCTTGCGGATCTTGTACCCATATTGGTTTTATCTTCCGATATCGACCAGAATTGATTTCGTTCTTATCTGTCGAGACGAGACTAAGCACGATTTGTAGGTGTTGACTTTGCGGGTGGGCGATCGAGTAATCAACATGAAAATCAGTTAACTCGAAGCTGTAAGGAATACCTTCAGGGGGAAGGGCAACAGATAATGCGTCTAATAACGACGATTTACCCCAGGTGTTCTCACCGATAAGCGTGGTTAATTCATCAAATGCAATAGAAAGACGTTTTATGCCGCGAAAACCAGATATTTCTATTCGCTCTAGCTTCATAGAGTGGCTCCATTACGCTGTAGTTAAATTAAGCATAATCGAAAACTTGTGTGTCAGCAGACGTTTAGGTCACAATCCAAAGCATAATTTCGTTTGTGATTAACTCTTAATCAATAATGACAAACCTCTCAGAAAACAATGTATATAGAACGCCGTATTTAAAATGAGTGTGAAATATAATGATTCTGTCATATGGAATGCGGTAGGATAATGTGAAAAGAGAGAGAAGATATGACAGATAAAAACAATAAAACAACTAAATTAAGATTAGCTCACATAAACGACACCCATTCCTATTTCGAACCCACTTCATTGCAACTAACCATTGATGTCGACGGTCAAGTGCTTTCGCCTTTTGTCAGTGCTGGTGGCTTTGCTCGTATAAAGACACGTGCTAACCAGCTGCGTAGTGAGGCGCAAGAAAGATGCTCAGAGTTCCTTTTTTTACATGCCGGTGATTGTTTCCAAGGCACCCTCTATTTCTCCCTGTTTAAAGGGGAAGCCAACGCCACTATGCTCAATGAGCTGCAAATAGATGCCATGGCTCTCGGAAATCATGAGTTAGATATGGGTAATGAACCCGTCGCGCAATTTGCCAAGCAAATCAATTTTCCATTGCTTGCGGGCAACTGGGATCTGAGTAATGAACTGCTTGAAAAAACGTGTCGACTATCAGATAACCCGACCATCGTAAGCTTCGATGGACAAAACAAATCAGCCAATTGGATAGAGAAGCAAATAGGTGACGACAGCGTTGCTATATTTTCGTTAGCTTTAGATAAGATGGCGGATATCTCAAACCCAGATTGGGACACGCCTTTTATTAATTCGATTGAAACCGCCAAGAACACAGTAGAACAGATCCATAAAGCAGGGATTAACAAAATCATTTTGCTCAGTCATATGGGCTACGAAGCGGACTTGGAACTGCCAAAACACGTTGATGGAATCAGTGTTATTGTCGGTGGGCACAGTCATAGGTTACAGGGTAACTTTAGCCAGCTAGGCCTTGCTAAGGAAGATGAGTACGGAATTAAAGTGAACCAAACTCATGTTGTTCAAGCAGGGTTCCACGCGCTGTCAATTGGCCATTGTGACTTAGAGTTTGATACACAAGGGGCTTTAGTTTCTTTCAAAGGGCAAAATGAGTTATTGCTCGGGCGCAGATTGTTCATCGATGCAAGCATGAACGAAACGCATAACGAAGTGCCTTACCACGCCGCGAGAAGCTTTATTGATAACCACCCAAATGTGGTTGTGTGTAAAAAAGACATTTCTGTTCAAAATATTCTCAACGACAAATACACCACGCAAGTTCGCGAGTTACAGCGCAAGATTATCGCTAGCGCCGATAGAAAACTGCGTCATGTCCGCGTGCCTGATGAACAAGGTGCTAGTGAGCTTGCGCCGCTTGTCGCTGAGTCCTTTACCTACGCGATGAAACAATGCGGGTTTAGCGTTGATTTTGCGATTCATAATGCGGGCGGTGTAAGAAATTCAATTAACCCTGGCAATATCTCTGTAGCGGATGTTGCCGGTAAGTTGCTGCCTTTTGCCGTTCCTATCGGTGTGTACACGATTAAAGGTCAATACTTGCCGCTTATCCTCGAAGGCGCATTAGATAATGCGCTCAATAATGGTATAGAAGGGACAGGAGACGGCTCTTACCCTTATACCCATAATCTGCGCTTTGAATATCAACCTTCAAAGCCAAAAGGCCAGCGAATCACTCATCTTGAGCTGAAAAGCGAAGCTGGAGAATGGCAAAAAATAGAGTGCGAGCGTCTCTATATGGGAACATCGTCCGCTTATACCATGAAGGGCAAAGAAGGCTATGAAGCTATCAGCAATATGGAAGACGAAGGTGTAGTCACGACGCATTCTATGGCTGATTGCTTTATCAACTTACTCACAGATCAACCCGAAGTATTAAACCGTGACGTGAGTGACGTGATTATCCAACGATGGCATAAAGGTTGCTAAATACTCCATGGGTTCGTGCTACGAATAAATAGTACTCAAAGGAGGGTATTATGTGGAGTAAAGATTGGATAGATGTTGCCGTCGTCGTTAGCTGGGTTGGCGTTTGGTCTGCACTGGTCTACTTTATTCCTGTCGGTGGAGTATAAGGCCATATAAGCCAATGTTACCGTCACAAATATCACCGCAGGAACGCAGTGGAAAAGGAGCAAATAATTTGCTCCTTTTTGATTTTTAATATGGACTCACGCTCAATTTAGGAATAGTATTCGCCTTGTTTGGGGAGTAGTCGCCTCTGGTTTACTTATCGTCATCTCGTTAGACGCAGTTCTATCCGGTAAGTATAAGTATTGCTGATAATCACTATCAGGCAGTATTTCGACGAGACCAACGTAATCAAATGCTACACCAGTGTTTAAAAACATTGGGGTAGAGTGTTTGTTTGCGGTAGGGATCGTCACACTTCAATATACATCCGATCCCTCCGCCTCTGGAGGATTTATGACCCCAATTACTTACTTTAGCTTCGGCATACTGACACTAGCCCTTGTTGCGCTTGATATATGGCAAACGCGCGGTGGACAAATCACGATCAAGAAAGCAGCGGTTTGGAGCGTATTTTGGTTCGCTTTAGCGTTTTTGTTTGCAGCTACCATCTACTTATTCTGGGATTTCTATGCACCAGGTAGTGAGTACACGGCTGAGAAAGCGACCGTTTCATTTATCACTGGCTATTTGTTAGAAAAGTCGTTGAGTGTCGATAACCTGTTCGTGTTCGCGATTATTTTCCATCAGTATGCAGTTCCTGAACACTTACGCCCACGCGCTCTACTATGGGGTGTGATAGGTGCGCTGATCTTACGTGCGATAATGATTGCTGTGGGGGCTCAACTGCTTGCTCAGTACCACTGGGTACTATATGTGTTTGCGTTATTCCTCATCTGGACAGGTATCCAGCTTGCGAGAGATAAAGGGGATGAAGAAATCAACCCACTACCTGAGCGAATTATACGCCGATTTATTCCGGTAAGTGAAAGCTATAAAGGCAACGCGATGACAATCGTAGAGCAGGGTAAGCGTATTGCGACTCCAATGTTCATTGTGATTGCGGTTATTGCGTTTATGGATGTCATGTTTGCGCTTGATTCAATTCCAGCGATATTTGCGGTAACAAGAGAACCGTTCTTAGTGCTAGCAGCTAACGTATTTGCATTACTTGGCTTACGCTCTTTGTACTTCGTTTTACAAGGTATGATGGATAAGTTTATCTATCTTAAACCGGCTCTGTCTTTCATCATGGTTTTCATCGGCATCAAGATGATGCTTGTTGGTTCAGAGTGGGAAATCCCGACGGTCGTCTCTTTATTGGTTCTGCTAACGACGATGACAATTGCGGTTATCGCATCTGTTATTAAGCAGAGAAATGAGTCAATGAAAACTAATGTAGTTGTTGATAAATAAACTAATAATTTAAAACTGACTAGCCGCCACTAAAACCAAATATGTTGTAAAATATTTGTGATCTGAGGGCGGCTTTTTTATTGTTCAGAAAATAATAATTCAGATCTGACGGGTTTTAATGAAATACTATTCACTTGATTTGCATAATGGGCAAGGCGCGTTGTTAATGGTTTGTTTTATAAGTAAAACTAATCCGAAAATATAAAAATAGTCATTTTTTGAGCAGTAAATTATTGCTTAATATTGCCGCATCAAAACGAATTACACAGTTTATAGAGAGGCAATCATGGCACAAGCAATGCAAATCGGTAACATCGAAGCTCCTATCTCTATGGATAAAAAAACCTACGCGGTTTCTTTCAAAGGATTGATTGCACACCTATTAGATATTCTTTTCACTGATAACAGTGAACCTCGCTCTCACTATGCGAGTGACCTATCGGGTCATATGCAGAAAGATATTGGTCTTTATCGTTAATTTCGATTTCAGATTTCACTAAAACGCTAGCAGAACGCTAGCGTTTTTTTTGCTTTCAGGAAATTAAATCGAACATCAGGCGGTCAATCTCTTCAGATAAGTAAAAGTATTACAGAAAGGATTTGATGATGACCGCTTTGATCGCTCTCTCCGTTGTATCTACCGTATCCGCGGGCCAAATCTGGGTTAACGAAGGACAGCCAGCTCAGGTAGTAGAACTGTTTACCTCAGAGGGGTGTTCTAGCTGCCCACCAGCAGACAAATACATCTCTAAATTTGAAAATAATAGTGGCTTGTGGGACGAGTTTATCCCTGTGGTTTATCACGTAGATTATTGGGATTATCTCGGATGGAAAGATAAGTTTGCTAAGCCAGAGTTCTCCCAATTACAACGCCTGTATAACGCTTATGATGTAGTGGGAAGTGTTTACACTCCCGGTTTTGTCGTCGACGGTAAAGAGTGGCGAGGCTTTTTCAATTGGGTAAACAGGAAGCTGCCTGAAAACGAGCAAACTGCGGCAAAACGCTTGACCTTAGTAAGAAAGGATAATGCTTTCCAACTGAAATACGATGATGACTCGACATTGGATGCAACGATCATCTTTCTTTCAAACAATCAAACGACGCAGATTCGAGCAGGTGAAAACAGAGGAAGGACTCTAGAGCATGATTTCATCGCAGTAAGCCGATCACAAGCTCGCTCTTCAGAAGGTCATTGGACTTTTACTTATGAAGGGAACTTGAGCGATATAGATGCCGTTGCTGCGTGGATCACTCCAGTTGGAAGTTTCAATCGAATTCAGACAGTTGCTGGAAAGATCGAATAACCTCTTCTAGAACTCGTACTAGATCATAATTCTCATATTTGAGGCACATTGTTGTAATCCTACAGATAATCGGCCATCTACTGCTACAAAGTGCCACTTTCCTCACTCTATGTGCCACATGAGTGTAATGTTCCGATCGAATTCAGCCTTAGCTATGTGAGATTCAATCCAAAAACAGTTCTACTCCTTTTTGTCTACGCCTATGAGAGAGGTTTTATAGGATGAGGTGAGATTTTGATATCCAAATATAACGTAAACCTGAGGTTTTGTGACTTTATTTCAACAAGTTTGACCTTAGAACGTGAATTTAAAATGGATATACAAATGAACATTAAACCAACCAAACTCAGCATCGCCATGGCATCGCTTGGGCTACTAGCTGGCTGTAATGATCAGCTAGAAGTGCAAGTGATGGATGGTTACATTGAAAAAGCCGAAGTCTGGCTAGACGTAAATGGAAACTACGAGCAAGATGGCGATGAGCCCTCATCTATTACAGACGAGAAAGGCTATGCGATACTTGATATCAGTGGGCTCTCCAAACGTGATAGAAATGCGCACCTGATTGCCAAAGTAAAACGTGGGGAGTCGATTGATAGCGATATTCCCGGCGTAACAGCAGCACGCGAGTATGTCATGCTCGCTCCAGCCGAGTACAGTTACATTACGCCACTGTCGACTTATGTGTCGCTACAAATGATGGATGGAAAAAGTGAAAAGCGAGCACTGAAAAAACTCCGTCGTCAGTTAAAGCAGCCTCATCTCGATCTAGATTCCGATTACATTGAAAATGGCAATGCGCTTGTAGCAAGAAGTGCGAAAGCCCTAAGTCAAATCTTACCTGACTCTATTGAAGAGCAAACTTTAGAGCCACTTTTAGACACAATAGAGCAGGGTACAAAGGCCTTAGGTGAAGAAAAGAAACGCGGTAACCGAACACTAGAAGGCATAACACTGGCACTGAATGGCGGTAGTCCAATCGTTACTTTGGACTCAGATGGCGATGGTGTTGCAGACAGCGTAGATGTTTTCCCTCACGATATTCAAGAGTCCGTTGATAGTGACAATGATGGAGTTGGTGACCATCGTGATACAGACGATGATAATGATGGATTCTCAGACCAAGTGGAGCGTGAATTAGGCACCGATCCTTACAGTGCTACTAGTCAACCTGCCGATATTGATGGAGACAAAATCCCAGACAGTCTAGACCCTGACATCGATGGCGATGGTTGGAGCAATGTTGACGAAGAACGTCTGGGAAGCAATCCCTACTCAGCAGAAAGTAAGCCAAGTGATTATGATGGAGATGGGATTGCAGATTCAGAAGACACAGATATTGATGGTGATGGTGCGCCTAATAACAGTGATGCATTTCCAAAGGATAGACTCGAAAGCAAGGATACTAACGGCGATGGTCTAGGAGACTTTGCATCAAGTGATGATGATGGAGACGGGATACCTGACTCCATCGACCCTAACCCTAAGAGCCCTGATAATACGTCTACAGAACCCGCCCCAACGTATCAAGACGCGGTTATCTATTACAAGCGCGAAGACGGCAATTACGCCGATTGGGGACTGCACCTTTGGAACAATGGAAGCTGTGATGCAGTGAGTGATGATGCGTTGAATGGTGTCGATTGGGCTAACCCGCTTGCTTGGAAGGAAATTGACCCTGAGTTCGGCGCCAAATTTGTTGTGTCCCTTAAAGATGCGCACGGCACATGTATGAACTTTATCGTGCATAAAGGCAATGATAAGGCATTGGGTGGCGACGATCTTAAACTTGAATTTACCAAAGGCAACACACTCTATACCACTCACGGTAGTTCAACTCTTAAATATTCTCCGAACGAACAAACGGTTGTTGAACTCTCTGGCGCTGCAGCACACTGGCTTGATCTTAATAATTTAGCTTGGTTTGATCATTCACAAGCGAAAAGTTACCAGCTTTGGTCTACCTCTACGGGAACGGGTGATATAACCAAACCTGAGATGTTTACTAAACGCGATCTAGGGCTAGCAGGCGTAGTTGATAATGCCAAATTCCCACACCTTAAAGGTCGAGCTCAGTTCAATCTGGCTGTAACCTCGGAAGAGGCGAAGGCATTACTTAAGCAGCAATTAATTGCCGTTGCTCTTGATGAGCAAGGCAAACCTTTGGTCGCGACACGCATTCAGATCCCTGGAGTGATAGATACGCTATACACCAGTGGGCCAAATGATGCCGATGAAGCGAAGCTCGGGAGTTGGATTGACGGTGATACGGCTAACTTTGCGGTTTGGGCACCAACAGCTCAAGATGTGGAGCTTTATCTATACGATAGTGACAAAGCGCTTGTTCAAGCGTCACCGATTAAGATGACGTTAAACTCAGACACAGGTGTATGGGGTTACCAAGGTAGCTCTTCATTAGAAAATATCTTCTACCGTTATCGCGTCAAAGCTTATCACCCGAAAACGGATCACGTTGAATGGATGATGAGTACCGATCCTTACTCACTTTCTCTGAGTACAGATAGCTTACATTCTCAACTTGTGGACTTAAATTCTGCGCAAACTAAACCAAACGGTTGGGACTCGCACGATGTTCCGGTATTGCAAAATCCAGAAGACCACATCATTTATGAATTGCACATTCGTGATTTCAGCGTTAGTGACAAGCATGGTACGCCTGAAAGGAACGGTAAGTATACTGCTTTCTTAGAAGATGAGCGTGACAGTGTCAAGCAACTCAAGTCATTAAAAGAGTCTGGTTTAACAACGATTCATTTGTTGCCAAGCTATGACCTTGCTTCTATTCCGGAACAGGAATCTAAAACGGTCAACCTAAATGATACGGTGGGTAAACTATGTTCAGTTAATCCTAAAGCGAAATTGTGTGAAGATGGAACCAGCCATAGTTCGACGATCTTATCCCTTCTAGAAAAGACCGATCCTAATACCGGTGAGGCACAAGCGCTTCTTGCTGACATCAGGCCACTCGATGGTTTCAACTGGGGCTACGATCCGTTCCACTACAGTGCGCCGGAAGGTAGCTACGCAGTGTCAAAAGACGGCACAGACCGTATTCGTGAATATCGAGAAATGGTCAAGAAACTTCACGAAATGGGATTCCGCGTGGTTCAAGACGTGGTGTACAACCATACGTATTCATCCGGTCTTTACGACAAATCTGTGCTCGATAAAACCGTTCCGGGCTACTACCACCGTTTAAACCCGATTACCGGGGCGGTAGAAAATTCGACATGTTGTGATAACACAGCATCAGAAAACCGCATGTTTGAAAAGCTAGTTGCAGATAGCGTAATGATGTGGGCTCAAGACTACAAGATTGATGGTTTCCGTTTTGATTTAATGGGCCACTTGATGAAGTCGAGCATGCTGCATGTTTATGATAAGACCAAACAAGTTGACCCAGACACTTGGTTCTATGGTGAAGGTTGGAACTTCGGTGAAGTGGCAAATGGTCAACGTGGTGAAAACGCAACACAGTGGCCAATGGCGGGCACAGGAATCGGCACCTATAACGATAGGCTTCGTGATGGAGTACGCGGAGGTGGTCCTTTCGATAGTGGCGATGCACTGCTGAAGACTCCTGGCTTTGCAAACGCTGGAGACAGGTTTGATGACGCATTGAAGTCGAAAATGGATCTAATCCGTTATGGCATGACAGGTAACCTACAAAATTACCCTCTTGAAACCTATAGTGGCAGCGTAGTATATGGCAAAGACTACCAATATGGTGGTCAAGGCGCAGCCTATACTTTAGACCCTCAAGAGTCGATCAACTATGTCTCTAAGCATGACAACCAGACCTTGTGGGATTTTAACCAGTATAAAGCGTCTGCAGATATGACGGCAGAGCAACGAGCCCGAATGCAGATTGTTGGTTTGTCGACGGTGATGCTCGGTCAAGGCGTACCATTCCTTCATATGGGCTCAGAACTACTTCGCTCTAAATCAATGGAGCGTGATAGTTACGACAGTGGTGATTGGTATAACAAGGTTGATTTCAGCAAACAAACGAACAACTGGAATATCGGCTTACCAAGAGCAGACAAAGACCAAGCTAACTGGAATGCGATTAAATCTATCATCAGCAACCCAAATACCGTTGCGTCGGCGAAAGATATCGAATGGACAGACAGTGCGTTTAAAGCATTATTGCAAGTTCGTTCTTCAACGCCTCTGCTCAAGCTTGTTTCTGAAAAAGAGGTCGTCGATCGCGTACGATTCCACAATACCGGAAGCAATGCCTTACCGGGGTTAATTGCTATGTCAGTTAACGATGGTATTTCTGTAGGCGCTGATCTCGATAGCAACAATGATGCGTTAATGGTCGTAATCAATGCCAATACTTCTGAGCAAACCCTCAAAGTAACGGGCGCAAAAGATTTTGTCCTACATGATGCGTTGAGAAATTCAGATGACCCTATCGTTAAACAAGCGACGTTCGCCAACGAGAACTTTACGGTTCCTCCACTGACCGCAGCTGTATTTGTCTTGCCTCAGAGCGGAGGTCAAGGTGAAGGGCTCGTTGTTGATAACAAGCCAGTTGATGTCGCGCCTTATGGGACGACCAAGGTGTATGTACGCGGCTCTATGAACGGTTGGAACACGAGTAGTGAAATGCAGTACAAAGGCGATGGTGTTTATACATTTAATGGGTATCTAACGCCTGGTGTGTATGAGTTTAAGATTGCTTCGTCAGATTGGAGCACACTTAACCTTGGCTTTGGTTCATTCTCGGTGGCCAATGGCTCTATAACGCTTGAAGATGCGGGCAATGGAAACATTAAGGTTACGGTCACTAACCAAGGTGTTTATGACTTTAGTCTAAATGCGAAAGATAAGTCATCTTTAGTTGTTACCGTGAAAGATACTGGTCTCGATTACGGATGTTATAGCGATAACAACACGGCCTGTGATCTACGCATTTATCAAGTCATGGTTGAATCCTTTGTTGATGGAGATTCGAATCATGACTATGGCGTAGGTTATGGAAACTCTCATCATAAAGGGGATCTTCAAGGGATCATTAACAGCCTTGATTATATTAAGAGCCTAAACATGAATGCGCTTTGGTTAACGCCAGTGTTTGATTCATGTGCCGGTCAAGGTGGTGATGATAAGCTCGATGCGACGGGCTACTTTGCCTGTGACTTCTTTAATGTAGACCCTAAATTCGGCACCAACGAGAAGCTAAAAGAGCTCATTGATACCGCTCATGCGAAAGGGCTGTATGTGTTCTTAGACGGTGTGTTTGGTCATACTCATATTAGTGGTGCTAAACCGTCACCGACCGGTAAAGTGCCAAGTTTGAGAAAAGAATCAGGATATCCGGGCCAATATGTTGTCTATCCGAACGCTGACAGTGAAGCCTTCTTCACTGAAGTCGCTACATACTGGATTAAAGAGTATGGCATTGATGGCTGGAGACTGGACCAAGCTTACCAAGTCCCTCTTGATAGCTGGCGCAATATCCGAACGGCTGTTGAAAAAGCATCGATGGAAAATGTTATCGCTGGTAAGAAATGGGGCACTTTGGGTTACATGGTCGGTGAAGCATGGAGCAGTGCGGATGAAATTACTCGTACTGTCTATGGTAGCGATGCCAAACCAGGGCTTTCATCAGCGTTTAATTTCCCACTTCGTTATGGTTTAGTTCAGGCGCTTGCTGTTGAAGAGTCTGGTGCTAAGAGTAATGCACGTGCACTCGACGCGGATTGGAACTCAAGAACAAAAGCGCCTTATCATGCAATGCCAAACTTAATGATTGGTAATCACGATCTGGTTCGCTTTGGTGATTTGATCCAACGTGGTGGGCTGAATAATTACTTCCCACGCCATAAAGCAGCATACAGTTTCTTAGCAGCGTACTCAGGCCCAATTACTTTCTACTATGGAGAAGAAATTGGTGATGAAGTTGAAAACTTTGCAGCGAAAGTAACTTCTGATTGCGTTACGCAGGGCATGTGCGACGACCACGTTGCTCGCTCAAGTGGCAAAGTAGAAGGTGTGACATCAACAACACTGAATGCAGAGCAGAGTGATCTGAAAGCTTACGTTGCTAAACTAATGAAAGTTCGAAGCGAGCACCCAGCGCTATACAATGGTGAACGAAGAAACCTTTGGTTAGACGATACGTTATACGCGGATCTTAAAGTCAATGGCGATCAGCAGATCATCTATGTATTGAATACGGGAGAGAGCCAACGAACGCTAAACGTCGATTTATCACGTGTTAAATCTGCAACAGAGTTTGTCGATCTAATGACAGGTGAAACTATCAATGTTCAGTCTGTAAATGGAGCTGTTGAAGTTCCTCCATTGACTGGTCGATTGCTTCTTCTCAAATAACAATCAACTCTTAGCAAAAAGGCGCTCAATTGAGCGCCTTTCTTATGTCGAAGCTTATCTAATTACTTCTTACGGCAGTATTCAGCGATAACGTACATAGATTGGCCGCCGTTCGCTTTACCAGAAACTAGTTTTGGATCGTCGCCAATGCTGATGCCGCGGATAACCGTGCCTTGCTTGATGACTTGGTTAGTGCCTTTAACTGGTAGGTCTTTGATAACCGTTACGTCGTCACCTTTTTTAAGTTCAACGCCGTTGCAATCGAATGGTTTGTCATCTGCAGACATGCCAGTCATTGCCCAGTTCATTTGCTCTTCTTCCATGTACATCATGTCTAGCGCGTCTTGTGCCCAGCTTTCTGTGTTCAAGCGAGTTAGCTGACGCCATGCAGTAACTTGAACCGCAGGAACTTGGCTCCACATGCTGTCGTTTAGACAACGCCAGTGGTTGATGTCTTTTGGTTCTTCGATCTCACCAAGACACTTGTCACAAACCATGATTCCGTAATCTACTGTCACATGGCTGTGCGGGGGAACAGCGTATGCCGTTAATGGTGCATCAGCAGCACATAATTCACATTTTGATTGGCAGCGTTCTAGCATAGTTGCTTCAGAAGACATAATGGACTCACATTTTATAGGTGTTAATAACGCCGGCTATTATCCACTTTATCTGTCAAAAATAAAGCGTAATCCGAATACAAATCGATAAATCGACGAATTCTTACTTTTCATGAGTAATTTGAACAACATGATTCGAACAATCAACGCCTTATGGATAGTGACAATGTCACATTAATAGCAATTCCTTTACCTATTTAGTCTAGATTGGCATAATCAGACTCGTTGTTATATCAATTTAGTAGGTTAGACATTGGAATTATTATCAATCGAGTTTTTGGGTAAACCACTTAGACTCGAAGGCTCTATGGCGGGTTGGCAACAACTGTTTTGGAACAATCAACTCGTGTCTCAGCTTGATGCTAATGCTGACCGTGGTGAAAAATCCTACCATGAGTTTACTTTGCTCAATGGTGAGCAAGAGCTGGCATGTAAATTAGAAACTAATCTGATATGGCAACCATTTGTCTTAGAGTATGTTGCGACAGTCGATAGCCAAGTCATTGAGCGAGGAAGCCGCAATACTAAGGACATAGAAAAGCAAACACCGTTTACTAAGCCGGAGCCAGAAAGAAAGTTTAGCCTTATTGGTCTTTTATCGCTTGGGATGAAGGCGCTTAAGAGTGCAAAGCTGATTAAAGTAGTGCTCGCGTCGGCGAGTTTAGCGGCGTATTCATGGTTGTTTTCTTTTCAATTTGCGCTGGCTTTGATTGCGTGTTTGGTCTTTCATGAATATGGCCATGTTCGCGCGATGAAGTACTTCGGTATGAAGACAAAAGGTATCTACTTGGTGCCGTTTCTTGGCGGGTTGGCGTTGAGCGATGAAAAGATAAATACCCGTTGGCAAGATGTCGTCATTTCAATCATGGGGCCGATGTTTGGCTTAATTCTGTCTGTCATCTTGCTCATTGCTTACTTGATCACTGGCGAGATGTTTTTCGCAGGGTTAGCGGTATTTAATGCATTTCTAAATCTATTCAACTTACTACCGATATTGCCACTCGACGGTGGGCATGTCTTGAAGAGTATCAGTTTCTCCATGAACAGTGTGGCGGGAATAGTTTTGTGTACCGCAGCGGCGGCTGGTGGCGTGGTGTTAAGCTACTCACTAGGGCTTACGTTGTTTGGTTTCCTGCTTATCATGGGCATGCTGGAAATCGTGATTGAGTGGAGAGGAAGACATCATAGCCACTTACTTCCGCTAGATAGGTACGGTCAAGCTGTCGCTGCAGTTTGGTACATTGGGCTTGTTGCTTCATTGATTGGAATTATTTGGTTCTTTGCATCAACTGGTGACCAATTGTTAAGCTTACCGCTGCTTATATTGGGCACATAAAGTAAAGACAAAGGGAGCATTGTTGCTCCCTTTTAATGTCTAAATACAGTTCGGACGTTTAACCTTGTTATCTGGCAACGTTTGTATCTTAGCGGAGAGATCCTGAATGCGAGTTCCGTGAGAAGGGTGCGTTGAGAGCAGTTCAGGCGGTTGAGCGCCCCCAGATGCCTTAGCCATGTTTTTCCATAGGTCGACACTCTGGTTAGGATCAAAGCCAGACTTCGCCATCAATTCTAACCCTACAACATCCGCTTCCGATTCTTGAGTCCTGCCGTAGGGCATTAAAACACCATATTGTACGCCTAATCCAAGCGCAGCCATGGTTGCTCCTTGATACTGTGCGTATTCGGAAGATCCGAGTGCAATATTGGTCAGTTGAAGTCCGGCATTGGCAATTTGAGATTGAGACAGTCGTTCGTTGCTGTGATCAGCGAGGACATGTGCGATTTCATGCCCTATAACTGTAGCTAACTGGTCCTGAGTAACCGCTACTTTAAGTAAACCGGTATAGACACCAATTTTGCCGCCTGGTAACGCGAACGCATTGACTTGATCACTATCAAACACGACGACTTCCCAGCTATCAAATCCTGGTTGTTTCGGGACATGTTGAGTAATTGAATCTGTTACGCACTGAACGTAAGCATTTGTCTTAGCGTCAGAGCTGACCTTAAGCTCTTTCTTCATTTGCTTGAACGATTGGGCGCCTAAACTACTCATATCTGAATCTGAAAAAAGAAGCAGCTGGTTACGACCTGTCGGGGAAGAAGTACAGGCTGTCATTGCCATTGCGGCAGTGAGAGTGACGAATTTAAACCACGTTTGCATTGAATTCTCCGTTTCAATCGCAATATTAAACTTACTATTTAGCTATACACATCATAGCATTAGCGTACAATTCTTGGTAATCACATTCAGTAGTGGAATGCATAATGACAATCTGGAAAAAATCGATCAGTCTTGAAGCCCTTAATAAGACGTCAGAAAATACTTTGATAGATCACCTAAACATTATTTATACCGAGGTAGGTGATGATTTTATAACGGCCACTATGCCTGTTTGTTCGTTTACTCACCAACCGCTTGGTATGCTGCACGGTGGTGCGTCTGTTGTCTTGGCCGAAACGCTTGGCTCAGTTGCGGCTAATTTCTGTGTTCCAAAAGGAAGTTACTGTGTGGGCCTCGACATTAATGCCAACCATGTACGTTCAATGAGAAGCGGCACCGTTATTGGTACAGCTAAGCCCATTCATTTAGGGGTATCCACTCAAGTATGGCAAATCAACATTACTGATGAGCGTGAACGTTTGGTGTGTACGAGTCGATTGACCATCGCTGTTAAACATAAAAAATCTGCGTCGTCAGACAAAGGACTATAACGATGATGATTCCTTTTAAAAGCGGAAAAATCATTGTGACTAACCACGAAGTGGTGGTAAAGCTTTCTGGTGTGCACATGGTGACGCTACAAGCGCAAACCGATGCTATCACTCTGATTGGGAGAGGGGCGAATGTTATTGCCGCTAACGGCAGCGAAACCAAGTGGTCGATAAAATTGGACAATGAACAACAAATCCAACAGATTGCTGAGCAAATCGGCAGCCAAGTCCAATAATCGAGTTTTTGTCTTGATTCGAGAATATTAAATGAGGAAACTTAGAGCTAGGTTAACTAGAATGAGATTTCCTCTTTATGAGCAGCCCAAGACTTAGAGTTCAGTTCGAAACCTTGTTTGAGCATTACAAGGGACAAGATTGCGGTGTCCAGCTTGAAGATATCACCGAGATACTGTTTTGTACCCGTCGTAACGCTCGAATTGTCCTGAACAAAATGGAAGAAGAAGGGTGGTTGGAATGGCACCCAGCTCCCGGTCGAGGCAAGTTATCTCAGTTAATTTTTAAACGTAGCCGAGCTGATGTCAGCGAAAACTTAGCGCGCCGATACCTTGAAGAAGGGAAGATTGGCCAAGCGCTAAAAGTTTTAGATCAAGATACGGCAAAACTTGCTCAAGTGGTTGAAAGCTATCTTGGCATTGTTCATCAAGAAGGCCAGCAAGTTGTCAGGCTGCCATATTACCGACCACTTTCTACGTTAAACCCTACGTTACCGATTCGACGCTCTGAACTTCATATTGTTCAGCAGATTTTCAGTGGTTTAACTTATATCGATGACAGTGAACAACTTCAACCTGATCTGGCCCATTCATGGGAAATGCTCACCCCTCGACATTGGCGTTTTTACATTCGTCCGAGTGTCAGGTTTCACAATGGAGACTTGCTGACATCTCAAGCGGTCGTTGATAACTTATTGACACTTAGACAGAAGAAGCTGTTTTCACATATCGCAGACGTGAGTTCTCCGAGTCACTTAATCGTTGATGTGAAACTTTCACGCGATGATTATCAATTGGCGCTGTTGCTTTCTGAATCTTGCGCGAAAATTACGTTGCCGCAAGAGAATAGAGCGGAGGATTATGATCTATTCCCTGTTGGTACAGGACCTTACCGAGTCATTCAAAACGACAATAAACGCCTCGTCTTACAAGCCTTTGACGGTTACTTTGGTTTTAGGCCCTTGTTAGATCGAATTGAAGTGTGGGTGATTGATGATCTTCATTCTTCAATGATTTTCCCGAGCTTATCTAAACCCCTTAAGCCTGAAGTGGCCAACTATGCCGATAGCGTAGACCTCGATCCGGGTTGCACCTATTTACTACTCAACCGAAAAAATGGACTAGCGGCGGCCAATGATTGGGCGAATTACTTCACACAGAAGTTGGGCACATTAAATTTATTCCAGCATCTACCTCAAGAGAAAATCGTCGAACTAGGAGTACTTCCTGCGCATGGGTTAAAGCCGGGTTGGTATCACCATACAAGGCATGGTTATACGTCACCACCTTCCTATCGCTCTGTCACTATTGCTTACCACGGTCAGCACCCAATGTTCCCAACGTTGGTCAAATGTATTGAAGGCTTGCTTAAAGAGGATGGATTGAGCGTTAACTTTATTAACTATGACTTAACCGTTGAAGATACTTCAGAAGTAGACATCTGGGTTAAACCGATGGGAATCACCACAAACAGGGATGATTCACTAGCAGGGTGGCTACTCAATAATAGCGATATTGAGGCACTTAGCCGCGAAGAGGATTTTGAACATTGGACTAAAGTCGTACAAGAGTGGCAAGCAACACAAAATGCTAGTTTCCCTGCACAAGAGCTTGGAAAGTCTCTAGTAGAAAAGATGCAACTCATTCCCATGTTTCACTGTTGGTTAGGAGTGAGTAAAGATCATTGTGGTTCGCTACAAAATGCGAAATGTAATGCGCTTGGATGGTTTGATTTCAGCAAAGTTTGGGTCAAACCTGAAATGGCTGAGGCAACAAACTCGCATCAAGAGGAAGGGTAGTGGCGAAACCTAATAAGAAACAACCGTCTAAAACGGTCGAGATTTACTGCGCAAAATGTAAAACCCAGTTATTTAAGTACCGAAAAGGGGGCAAAGGGTCTCTTGTGAAATGTTTTAAGGAAAGAATTGTTTTTGATTACACAGAACAGCCCTGTATTTGCCCTCAATGTGGGGGCGAGTTTGCCCGAGAGACTTTGATTAGAGGCACTCCTGCTTACAAAATAATCGGTGGCAAAGTTACTATGAAATAGCTTCGCATTAGAACAATTCTCTAAACCATTTTATAAACTAATTGATTAGTAAGATTGTAGAAAATAGACATCACGACGCAATATTTGATCTCAATCGATATAAAACGTAAAAATCTCGTTAAGGGGTATCATTGTTTTTTAATGGTGTTAGAATAGCCGCAGTTTCTTTTCGGTTTTTCCAACTTTACTTTAGGGGTTTGTAATGGAGCTAGGTCTTATCATCACTTTCATCGTTGCAGCGGCTGTAATGGTTAAGAAAGAGATGGCAGCAGCTAAATAATCGGTCTATTCATACCATTTTTTCTATACCTTTTAATGAATATACTCAAGAAAGCTCCTAGTTTAGGGGCTTTTTTATTACCTTTAACTTATTGATAGTTATAATTTATGTAGGTACTTAACTAGAAAAGCCAGCTTGATAGCTGGCTTTTGATATCACATGTGATTTTAGAAATCGTATTTGGCTGTAATTGCCCAGTTTCGACCTGGTTGAGTTAAACTCTTATCTTCCTCGCTTGTAATCCCGCGCACATCATTCCAGTTGTAATATTCTTCGTCTGTTACGTTGAATAAGCCAGCTCTGAGTGTTAGATCTTTAATTGGAGAATAGTAGGCTGTAAGGTCTACTACAGTTGCACTACCGATAGGTAAAGCCTTGCCACTTGTTGTAGTGCCGGATGTACTAATATCCTTGTCCTTTTTAGCTGCGGTGTAGTTGATCGATAACGATGAGCCCCATTTTTCGTTTGGCGCGTCATAGTTAAAACCAACAATCGCATTCCAAGGGTTTACGCTGTTCAGTGCCTTGCCTTTACCATCTTTGCCCTCAGTGTATACACCTGCAAGTCGGGTACTAAAGCCTTCATGCTGAAGGATGTTATCCCAGTAGAATGTATTACCTACCTCGAAACCTTTAATTTCAGCTTTATCTACGTTAATACTTTGATTTACTTCAACACGCCCGTCTACGCGAACAACTTGGCTGTCGATAAAGTTATCGTAGTCGCTGTAGAAAACCGAAACTTCTGTACTAGAGAAGTCTGTGTTGTGTCTCCAACCTAACTCGTACGACACACTTTCTTCGGCTTTTAAATCCGGATTAGGGATGTTGATGTAACCGTGAGTTGGGTTACCAAACGAGTAATAAAGTTCTTGGAAATCTGGTGCACGGAACCCTTGAGAAACTTGCGCGTAAACTTTGTGCTCATTATTAATGGAATAAGTTGTACCCAAACGACCTGTAACTGCTGAGTCTGAAAACTTACCGTATGACTCAGGAGAATTTCCACTTGGGTTGTTTGTCGTGTCACCTGGATCTGTTTCAAATGAATCAAACCTTACACCCGGAGTTAGGACAAACTTTCCGTAGTTAATCGAATCCTGTAAGAAGAAACCATACTTACGCTCTTTAGCACTCGGTATGTAGTAGATAACTTTATCAGCAGAGATTGAGTTATATTCGTTGTTTACGTTTTTTATTTCCTTATCTGAGAACGAAGTACCGTAAACTAAATAGTGTTCAAATTCGCCTAGAGTGAATTCCTTGTCGAACTGTGCATCAAATTGATAGCCTTTATCTGAGTAGATATAGTCTTTCTTTTGCACATTTCCAGCTGGCGGGACATAACGGCTACCACCTTTAGATGTGCGGTTGGTTATACCATTCTCGTCCTTATCTAGCCAATCGAACTGCCAAGTTACAAGATCAGCGAATTGTGACTCAGCATTCCAAATATGTTTAATACCGATTTGTGTTTGTTTGGTAACATCTTCTCCGTTGTAGTTGGTATAACTACTGTTAGTTAGCTTAGTATCACCACTATTGTGTAAAAAGTTACCGCTAAATTCTAAGCGATGGTCTGGATTAAGCTGGTATTGAAGCTTAACTAACACATTGTTATTTGCAAAATCTTTCTCGTCTGGCTTTCCGAAGTTATCGACTTGCTCTCCATCGCGACGAGTGTATGCAACTAAAGCTTCTAGATCACCAAAACGCTTTGCTAGAGCTACGGACTCCGAGAAAGTATTGTCAGCAGATGAATAGTTAAACTTGACGTGACCACCGGTATCTCGACCTTTTAAAAAGTCCTCTGGATCTTTAGTCTCAAACGCCACGATTCCGCCAATTGCATCAGAGCCGTATAGAGAAGAAGCTGAACCTTTAACTACTTCTACTGATTTCAACATATCCGTGTCTAAGTCAACACGCGAAGAATTTATGAAGTTATAGCTTTGGCCTCCACTTGGAGAAAACTGGTTAGTTTGAGCTACTCCATCGACTAATACTAATACTCGATTGCCCTCCATACCACGGATGTTAATACCTTGAATACCCTGGCGAGAGTTTGATTGTACGGTTACTCCTGGGGTGTACTTGAAGAGATCCTCAACTCCCGTTGTTAAGTTACGTTCAATCTCTTCATCAGAAATAACTGCAACAGACGCGGCTACGTCTTCAAGCTGTTGGTTAGTACGAGTCGCTGAAACAACAACTTCGTCGAAGAGGGCATATTCTTCGGCATGAGCAGTTGACGCAAGGGCCAAAACAATTGAAGCTGACAGGAAAGTTTTCTTATACATTTTATAATTACCTTTGATCCATATAGGTTTTCTTTGAACGAACGGCATTCTATTGGATCTAAATGATAATTACTATTGTTTGCATTTCGAAAGTTAGTGGCTTTTTTGCTCTATCCGTATGCAAACTTGAATAAAATTTAAATATTACAAGTGCTTAAACATTTTTTTTACATTTGTAAAGGTTCACTTTATCAATTAATAGTGTGATGAATATCACTATATTATTAATTATTATTAATAAGGATGATAATATTGCAGAGCCCAATAACACTTGAAGCGCTACATATATTAGATGCGATTGACCGGCGTGGAAGCTTTGCTGCTGCGGCAAACGAACTCGATAGGGCACCGTCTTCACTGAGCTATCAAATTCAGAAGCTCGAACAAGATCTCGATATCATGATCTTTGATCGCTCTGGGCACAAAGCTAATTTTACGGAAGCAGGTAAACTGATTCTTGAACGAGGAAGGGACATACTGCTAGCAACAGACAAGCTTGTAAATGATGCAAGTGTACTGGCTAATGGTTGGGAACTGGATATTACACTCGCCTTTGATGGTATTATCCCAGTTGCTAATTTCTTCAACCTTGTTAATGACTTAAGTAATGTCAGTTCAACAAGGATTAAGCTCCAAGAAGAAATACTCGCAGGCTGCTGGGAAGCGTTAAGTTCAGGGCGAGCAGATTTATTGGTCTGTCCAAGAATGGAAACGCTACCGCAAGATGTCAAAGCTGAAACCATTGGTGAAATGGAAATGATCTGGGTAGCAGCGACGGATCATTACGTACATAAACGCAGTGGGGTATTCGACGAAAAAGCGCGCGAAAAATATCGCGTTATTGCGATAGCGGATACGGCCCGCGAGCAGCCAGCAATCAGTGTCAACATAACTCAAAGACAACCGAGACTCACCGTGACCAACTTTTCAGCAAAAGTAGAGGCGCTAAAGACAGGCTTAGGTATCGGCACCTTGCCAAAAGAGTTAGCAACTCAACTTATTGCGAGCGGTGACTTGAAGCAGATAACCGACACCGAATCTCAACCTATCGAGATAATCTTGGCGTGGAAACGTAATAAAATTGGTGAAGCTAAATCTTGGTGTATCCAATATCTACTCAAGCACTTCAAAGCGACATCTAAGATTTAAACCAAGCGTTTAGTACAATAGTAAAGAAGGGAGCTAATCGCTCCCTTCTATTTTAGAAACCTAGCCTTGCACACCACCTTGCTGCTGTGCTTGTTTTACTAAAGCCTGACGTTGAGTTTCCTGTTCGTTTTCCACTTTATGTTCCTTATTCATCCCACGTTCTTCTTGTTGTGGAACAAAAACAAAGTACTTATTAATAGTCATCGAAAGAACCTCTATTTTACAGTTGTAACCATCCAGGTTAGACAAATCACCTAATCGTCATCGCTTGATGAAGATTCCATGTTGTAGGTTTCAAAAAATAGAGGATGTTAACTTGGTTAACATCCTCCATAACAGCTTAATTATAGAAGTAGACTCAGGTATTAATAAACCTCAGTCTCATCCTTTCAGCTAATTCTTACACGTCGTAGGTAGTAGAAGCCGTATCGCCGCCTGTACCTGTCCAGTTTGTGTGGAAGAACTCACCACGAGGACGATCTGTACGCTCATACGTGTGCGCGCCAAAGTAGTCACGCTGTGCTTGAAGCAGGTTAGCTGGTAGACGAGCTGTCGTGTAGCCGTCTAGGAAAGATAGCGCAGAAATCGTACATGGCATTGGGATGCCAGACTCTAAAGATTTCGCCGCTACTTTACGCCATGCCGCTAGGCTGCCTTGCAGGATGTTTTTGAAGTACTCGTCTGAACCTAGGAACGCGATGTCTGGGTTTGCTTCGTACGCATCACGGATGTTGCCTAGGAACGCAGAGCGGATGATACAACCACCACGCCACATTAGTGCTACGTTACCGTAGTTTAGGTCCCAACCGTTTTCGTTAGACGCTTCGCGCATTAGCATGAAGCCTTGAGCGTAAGAGATGATCTTAGAAGCTAGTAGAGCTTGACGAAGTGCATCAACCCATTCTTGCTTATCGCCTTCAACTGGCGTGATTGTCTTACCGAACAGAGATTCAGCTTCAACACGTTGATCTTTAAGAGCAGACAGACAACGAGAGAATACAGACTCAGAGATAAGCGTTAGTGGAATACCTAGGTCTAGCGCGTTGATGCCTGTCCATTTACCGGTACCTTTTTGGCCAGCAGTGTCTAGGATCTTCTCAACTAGAGGCTCGCCGTCTTCATCTTTGTAGCCAAGGATGTCTGCAGTGATTTCAACAAGGTAGCTGTCTAGCTCAGTCTTGTTCCAATCAGCGAATACTGCTTGCATTTCGTCAGCAGACATACCAAGACCATCTTTCATGAACTGGTAAGCTTCAGTGATAAGTTGCATGTCACCGTATTCGATGCCATTGTGTACCATCTTAACGAAGTGACCAGCACCGTCGTTACCAACCCAGTCACAACAAGGTTCGCCAGCGTCAGTTTTTGCAGAGATACCTTGGAAGATAGGCTTAACCGCTTCCCAAGCTTCAGCTGCGCCGCCTGGCATGATTGAAGGGCCAAAACGTGCACCTTCTTCACCACCAGATACACCAGTACCAATAAAGTGAATACCTTTTTCACGACAATGTGCTACACGGCGGTTTGTATCAGGGTAGTTAGTGTTACCACCGTCAATGATGATGTCACCTTCGTCTAGAAGCGGGATTAGGTTGTCAATGAATGTGTCAACAACTGCGCCTGCACGTACCATTAGCATTACTTTACGTGGCGCTTCTAGCTTCTCAACTAGCTCTTCTAGAGAGTATGCGCCAACGATGTTAGTGCCTTTCGCAGGGCCTTCTAGGAACTCGTCTACTTTCGCAGCAGTACGGTTATGAGCAACAACTTTGAAGCCGTTGTCGTTCATGTTTAGGATAAGGTTTTGACCCATTACTGCTAGGCCAATTACACCGATATCACCTTTCATTATTTCTCTCCAATTTTCCTATTTGGACGCTCGCACTAAGCGATTTTTGCTGCTGCGTCTGAATCTAAGTACCATTCCGTTTCACCAGCCTTAGACTGGATTTTAGCTGCTGGGTACGGCAGCTCACTCGCTGGAGTGGTATGAATTTCGTTTACGATATCGACTTTACCTGCACCAAGTACAAGGTAGCTGATACGTTTCGCGGCTTCTAATACCTTAGCGGTTTTAGATACGCGGATTTGTCCTGATTCTGGATGAGAAGCTAATACCGATAAGTTCTCATCTTGATAGTCTGTTTGACCTGGGAATAGCGAAGCCGTGTGGCCGTCAGCACCAACACCAAGAAGTATCCAATCGAATACTGGCGTTCCATTTTCAGCAGGGATTACAGATGCCATTTCTTCAGCAAAACGCTCAGCTTCAACTTTGGGCTCATCTTCACCACGAATACGGTGAATGTTCTCTGCAGGTAGATTAACTTGGCTGAACAATAGTGCGTTAGCTTCACCGTAGTTACTTTCAGCATCATCAGGGGCAACACAACGCTCGTCTCCCCACCAAAAGTGTAGGTTGTTCCACTGAATGCCTTCGGCATAGGGTGCTTGTGCTAAAAGTTTAAACAGCATCTTTGGTGTGCTGCCACCAGACAGTGAAATGTGAACAGGGCGGTTAAGCTCACTGAACGCTTTCATATCATTAGCTAGGCTTTCTACAACTTGGTCAGCTGTTTGAAAAATCTTGTGATTGATCATAGTTCGCAGTAATCCGTATCTGTTAGGTTTTTACATGGGAATCGCCATGCACGATCGTCACGTTGTAACAAATCGTCAGACTCTTTTGGTCCCCACGTACCACAAGCGTATCCAAATAGGGCTTGCGGGTCTTGTTTGAAGTCTAGAATCGGTTGAACGTACTTCCAACACGCTTCAACAGCATCGCTACGTGCAAACAAAGTTGCATCGCCATTTAGTGCATCAAGAAGTAGGCGTTCATATGCTGTCAGCATTTGCGTTTCTTGTAGAGACGCGTAGTGGAAGTTCATTTTCACTTCTTTAGCATTAAAGCCTGCACCAGGCTCTTTAAGGCCAAAACTCATCTGAATCCCTTCATCTGGTTGAATGCGGATAATCAGTTTGTTTTCCGGAGCATTCTGGCCAAATACTGGGTGAGGTGTTTGCTTAAAGTGGATGACAACTTCAGTTACGCGAGTCGGCAGACGTTTACCTGTGCGTACGTAGAATGGTACGCCGTTCCAACGCCAGTTGTTAATGTACGCCTTAAGGCCGACATAAGTTTCTGTACGAGAGTCTTCAGCAACGCCAGGCTCATCACGGTAACTTGGTAGGAACTCGCCGCGAACGTCAGATTCTGTGTATTGCCCCAACACAAGGTTGTTTCGTAAATCATCTTCTTCTAGCGGTTTCAAACACTGAAGGACTTTAACGACTTCATCACGCATAGAATCAGCATTGATCTGTGCAGGTGGCTCCATGCCAACCATTGCTAACACTTGTAGCAAGTGGTTTTGGAACATGTCACGAACCGCACCAGAACCGTCGTAATATCCACCACGTTCTTCAACACCAAGGAATTCAGCACCAGTGATTTCTACATAATCAATGAAGTTGCGGTTCCAAAGAGGTTCGAACATTGCGTTAGAGAAGCGGAATACAAGAAGGTTTTGTACCGTTTCTTTACCTAAGTAATGGTCAATGCGGTAAATCTGATGTTCTTGGAAGTGATCATGGATCTCTTTATCCAACTTTTGAGCAGATTCGAGATCATAACCAAATGGCTTTTCAATGATCAGGCGCTTCCAGCCGTCTTCTTCGCTGTTTAGTCCATGAGCGGCAAGGCTTGCCGGGATGACACTATAAAGGCTAGGAGGTGTAGCTAAATAGAATAGGGTGTTACGTTGTTCGAAACCGTACTGCTCAGATAGCTGGTCAAGACGGGTTGATAGCTTAGCGTAGTCGGCAGTATCTGAAGTATTGATGGCTTGGTAATGCAGATGATTAATAAAAGCATCAAGAGTAGCTGGTTCTGTTTTCTCCATTTCTTGGAGTGAACGCTTTAGCTTTTCTCGGTATGAGTCATCACTGTACTCAGTTCGGCTTACACCTAAAATGGCGAAGTTTTTTGGTAGCTGTTTGTTTGAGTAAAGGTGATATAAAGCAGGGATCAACTTGCGATAGGTTAAGTCGCCCGAAGCACCAAAAATAACGATGCTGCTGTTTTCTGGTATTACCATCATCTTTCCCTTAGAAACGAGGTAGTTAGCATGTGCCTAAATTGTTGGCACTAAAGTTTGCCAACGGTATCAACGACACCTCAAATTATAAAATAGGTCGTGCCTATTGTATTGATAGGCAAAACCAAAAATTCATGCCATTTGAATTATTAATTGCAACTGGTTTAGTAACAAGTCGCGGCGATATTCACAGACGGCAGCGTATTGTCTATGACTATTTGACATACATCAACCTTTGAGAAGGCAATCGATTAAATATTGACTAGTAGTTAACGTAAGTTGTTGAAAATAAATGATGTGGCAAATTTATACGGTATGGATCTAAATTAGAGCTAACATTCCAATATAGCTGTAACTGGTAGGATCAGAAGTGCGATTTGATAAAGGTTTTTACTCTCCTCATGTGATCCTCGCGATCTATAGCTGTTATTTGTGAGTTATCGAGGAATCGCTGCGCATACTCTTGGTCGATCGATTGCTCTAGGAAAATTAAATAAAGCTTAGGATCAATATGACCACTGGTCGCCATATCAGTCATGATTTCAATGGATTCGGAAAGTGTTTTAGCCTTTTTATATGGCCTGTCGCTAGAAGTAAGTGCTTCAAAGACATCGGCTATTGCCATCACTCTTGCCGGTAGAGAAAGTTCTTCTTCGTATAGCCCCTTAGGATACCCGCGACCATCTACCCGTTCATGGTGCCCGCCAGCGATTTCTGGCACGTTTTTCAAATGTTCAGGGTAAGGTAAACGCTTGAGCATCATTATGGTTTGAATGATGTGATCATTAATAATAAAGCGCTCTTCTGAGTTTAAGGTACCGCGCTCGATCGATAAGTTGTACAGTTCGCCACGGTTGTATTTCAAATCACTAGGTTTTAGCGCGAACTCTTCCTGCCAGAAATCCTGAGGCTTGCCATTAACATCCCAGTGAATCTGATGAACCTGTTTATCCGATAGCAGTGTCTCTTCTACAGGAAGAGGTTGAGTAGACGCGCATCGCGCTTTTTCTACCCATGAAACACCAACTTTGTCGTCCAGAGTTCTTGTCCATTTATACTTGCTGATGGTGTTAAGGCGGGCGAGGGCTTCTTTACTCATCGATTCACCGCCAAGATTACATTCACCGATGAATGCGAAGTCATCATCTAGTTGTTGTTGTTTCTGTTTTAAAGCTTCCTTAAGCTGTTGTTTATCTTCACCACTGGCTACGCCTTGCCAATACTCGACCTCAGCCTGTGATTTCAACAACTCAAACCGCATGCGTACTTCATGAATACGGTCATAGATGGTTTCTAATTTGGTGGCTTTATCAATAACGTATTCCGGCGTGGTTACCTTGCCGCAATCATGCAGCCACGCAGCCAAATGTAGCTCTTCCCACTGTTCTTTTGACATGCTGAAGAGTGGGAAGTGAGTGTCGTCATCAACTGCGGCTTTCACAAGCATTTTGGTTAACTCAGGAACGCGTTGACAGTGACTTCCTGTGTAGGGCGATTTGGTATCAATTGCAGAAGCGATCAGTTCGACAAACGCATTAAGCATCTCTTTTTGTTGCTCAATCCGGTCGATATTCTCTTTGGCGATTTCAGCAAAACTCAACAACTCTTTTAGGAAGGCATGCTTATCTGCTTGCTCTTGAGTGATTGTCCGTTCATACCCTAAAAGTAAAATTCCGACTAATTGATTATCACGGTTGTGCAAAGGAAACAGGTAAACATCCGAATTAAAGAGGGATTCTCTATAGTTTGCTAGCGCATTGTCTTCGCGATTTAAGTGGACTATTTCGCCCTTGGCAAGGTCAGTACTGACCCATGCGGTATGCGCAACGAGCTCGTTAACATCGATTTTGAATGGAATGATGGCGTGGTTTGCAGCGACGGTATAACCACTCTCTTTTTCATCTTTAATATAAAGTACGATCGTTTCTGCTCTTGTGACTAAGAAGCTTTGGTGTGCGATGGTTTTTGCCAAAACTGAAAAGTCGGTATTGCTCGCTGTGTCCCTTAATAGTCTCAATAGATCATAGAGAGTATGCTCCATGAGCTCTATCGATTCAGTCAGGTTTGCGACTTCTTTAATTACGCTCTTCGAGTAACGTGTCTTCTTGAAATCAAAACGAGCAATATTATCGGTTTGACGCATTAATGCATGTAACGGATTGGCTAAGCGTCTTGCTACGAGCCAAACAATAACAAAGCTCATGAGTAGCATGGCAAGTGCAACACTGACTTGTTTGTCCCTCATTGAAAGCAGAGTAGCGAGCAGATCGTCTTGAGGCGTCGCCTCTGCAAGTAGCAAACGTGTCTGCTTGTTAAGGTTCACGGGCGTTAATGTTACCGACCATTTTTTGTTGTCGGCTTCAACCGTTTCGTAAATGATTTGGCTTGAACTGCGATTAATTACACCTTCAAAAACAGTGCCTTTTAAAGCATCTGAAGTGATTTCGCCATCCGTTTCTGTCACGCCATCCAGATTATGCCGAGCCAATACCTTAAATTGATTGTCAAACAAGACAAGTTTGGTGTTTTCAGAGTAGCCCATCTGACTGATCTGGTCGGAAAGTGAAGTAAGGGTGAAATCCGCTCCAACTACTTTGGTACCGTCGGGTGATCTACGTGACAATGTCACGCCATTGGTTTTAAGGAAGTAAAAAAAATATGGCTCTGTTAGCCTGATAACCCCATCTTTGTCAGCGTTGATAAACCACGGCCTCACTCTAGGGTCGAACTTATTATCTTTAGTTTTACGGTGACCTAAACTGCGGTAGGCACCATCTAAAAAGTAAAACTCATTTAAGCCAGAAACACGTGTGGTATTAATCATCAGTGACGCTTTGTTTGGGGCGTCAAACCTCTCACGATCGGCATTGGTTCTTAATGCTCTAACCAAAGTAAAATCACCAGACTCATTAGCATAGTAGAGTGCTACGACGCCCGGATTTCGTTGGAAGATGGTTTGCAGTGAAGTTAAAAACCGAATGTGCCTAACAGGCGATTTGTGGCTATCGATGGCTTGGCTCAGCGACATAAAATCGAGAGTGGTTAATATCGGTCCGGCTTTGACCTGAAATGTGGATTCAAGCTTGCGGCTGTTCTCTTGGCTTAGTTCTTTTGCACTGCCAGTAAGCAGTGCTTGCGCATGTTTATAGCTAATAGCAATCAGTACCGAGCCTACTAATGTAGTCAGAACAAGAAACAGAGTAGTGATATGAATACTTAAAGAATAACGGCGTTTTCTCATAGCTCGACCATAAGCATGACACCTAATAAGTATCGAACAATTCCTGAATCCTGCAAAATTTCAAGATCTGTCATCTAAATTCAATAACGTAAACAAGGGCACGAATTACAAGCAAGAAGCTAAATTGGCTGATAACATAACAGGCAACTATCACTATCTATATAGAACTATGAACCTCGTTATCGACACCCATACCCACACATACGCCAGTGGTCACGCCTACAGCACTTTGATAGAAAACGCTCGTATGGCGAAAGAAAATGGTCTAGAGATGTTCTGCACAACCGATCATGCCGAATCAATGCCAGGGGCTCCGCACTATTGGTTTTTTTCCAACCAACGTGTTTTACCAAGGTTCATCGAAGGTGTTGCGGTAATCCGAGGCGTAGAGTCAAACATTCTTAATACGGAAGGGGAAGTGGATGTCCATCCGACTTCTTATAAAAGCCTCGATTGGGTGATAGCTAGCTTTCATGAGCCTGTATTCAAACCAAGTGATAAACAGTCCCATACGCTCGCTCTACTGAACACGATTAAGAGCGGAAAGGTAGATGCACTTGGCCACCTAGGTAATCCAAATTTCGATTTTGATTATGAGCAAGTGTTGAGGTGTGCGAAAGAGCATAACGTCGCCATAGAAATTAATAACACCACCTTAAAAGGCAATAGTCGCGTAGGAAGTGTTGAACGTTGCGCCGAGATTGCAAAACTCGGTAAAGAGATTGGGGTTTACTTCACAACAGGCAGTGACGCTCACTTTTGCCAGGACGTAGGCAACCTTTCAAAAGTTTCTGATCTTTTAGATAAAGTCGGGGTGGATAACTCTCAAGTCATTACGCATAGTGTAAAGCAATTTTTAGCGTTCTTGGCGCTTCGAGGTCATTCAACCATTTCTGAGTATCAGCATTTATAAGTTGATACAATATTCGCTTCTAGTGTGCTGACTAAATTCAGTACACTTCCTGTTCCTAGTCCCACACACAAGAAAAATATAATGAGAAAGTTAATCCCAGTTTTTGCCCTAGCCATGTCAGCACAAGCTTTTGCCAGCGATTTTGATCTTAAAGCGGCAATGAAGCAGATGAAAGTAGAGTTTAAACATGCCGCTGAAGCCACTGAAGTCAGCGATATGAAGTCTGCTGTTAATAACCTTTCTGAGTTAGTCGAGCAGTCTAAGCGCGGTAACTACCCACCAGAAAAATTTGATATCTATTTCGAGGGCTTTAGCAAGCTTTCCGTTGCGCTTGATTCCGTTGAGAAGAAACTCGATTCGGGCGATCTAGACGCGGCCAAAGCTGAGCTAAAAACCGTCGATGACCTTCGAGTGGAATACCACGATAAACGTAACCCAAGTATTTGGAGCAAGCTGTTTGGCTAATAAGTCAGCAAATTTCGAATGGGCAATGCTAATACCATGATCTTTGTTAGGTTTTTTAGCGAGCCTTACTGAGTTTGTTAGTAAAAGGTTATATATTTACTCTCAATTAATTGAGAGTGACTATGATACGGACATCAAGCTTCAAGCGAACTATGCTAATCGCAAGTGCCCTAAGTTGGGTGCTTGTGACTTTGATGCCTGTAATCAACGCTCATGGTGCCAGTGCAGGCGTTTGGGCGACACTTTGTACTATTAATGGCTTTGAGCTAGTCCAAGTCGAAGAGGGAAAGGTTGAAACTCAGCACAGTAAGCCTTGTCCATTTAGTCACTTCTCAAGTTTCCACCAAGATACACTTCCAACACCCACTCACTTTAGAAGAACATCGATAGCGACATTCGACTCGTACGCTTATTTGGCTCTAAGTGAACGATTTCAGCTCGCTATTCCCCGAGCGCCACCTACATTACTTCCATACAACTTCATATAAATCAAATAACAAAGGCTAGGGCAATTGACCCTATAAGCCACTTACTAAAGTAAAGCTCAGCACTAACGACTCGACTATGTTTCGAGATTTTTGCTGTGCGCTCAAAAAAGGAAATTGTAATGTTGGGTAGTCAATCTCAGACTCAACCTAAGGGATCACTACGTTCATCTCAAAGTGACGATTCAAATAAGGTTAAAGCAAAAGCACGCTATTTTCTCACCTGGCGTTGGCACTTTTATGCAGGTCTTTTCGTTATCCCATTTATGCTCATGTTAAGTATTACTGGGCTTGTGATGCTATTTGATGACGAAATTGAACAAACAAGATACAGTGAAATCATCACAGTTGCTCCGCAGGCGCAAACTCTACCACCTTCCATTCAACTGCGTTCGGTCAAGGAAAAGTATCCTGACTCGCAAGTCACCCAATTTGTTGCATCTGAATCAAGTACAAAAGCGAACAGATTTAATGTCAGACATGAAGATGGCAAGTCTATCTTAGTGACGGTTAATCCATACTCCGGTGAAGTTCTAGGTGAAATCGATCGCAGTGACAGCTGGTATCAACTTGCTAACGATATCCATGGAACATTGCTGATTGGTGAATGGGGAGATTACTTGATTGAAGTGTCTGCGAGTTTAGGCATTCTTCTGTTAGTCAGCGGCATTTATCTGTGGTTACCAACAGATAACGCCACTAAGGCGGGTTTTCTCAAAGTACGTATGCGCAGCGGTTCGCGTATTCTAATGCGAGATCTTCACGCCAATCTAGGGGGAACACTTTCAATCGTTTTACTGCTATTTCTACTTTCAGGCCTTGCATGGGCAGGGGTATGGGGCGCGAAAATGGTTCAAGGCTGGAACACATTTCCTACCTACTACACATGGGGTGAAAAACCGGAATCTACTTTAATTCACTCAGACTTAAATCACGGTAGCGAGGAAGAAATGCCTTGGAACTTAGAACTCGCTGCAGTTCCTGAATCGCAAGGTCATCATGGAGGGCATCACGAGCATCATTCTGATCAACCTTTTGATACATCACAGAGCGTTGGAATCGATAGCATAGTAAGCAAAGCGACATCACTCGGCTTCACCCAATTTAAAGTCTATTTACCTCAATCTGAGACCGGCGTTTACACAGTATCCGCTAACTCAATGGCGGGTGATGTTACTGACCCAAGAAAAGATAGGACCACTCACTTTGACCAATACACTGGAGAAGTGCTCGTTGATGTTACTTGGGATGACTACAATGTTGTCGCTAAGCTTATGGCTGCTGGGGTTTCACTTCACCAAGGTGATTTAAGCATTATAAATAAGTTGCTGAATGTCTTCTTCTGTTTAGCGTTTATCGTTATTTCAATTACAGGGGCTTTGATGTGGTGGGTACGTCGCCCGACCAATCAGAATAAGTTGGGCGTACCAGCCCGTTTCGAACATGAAGGTATTTGGAAGGTTGGCGCCGCAACCGTAATATTGGTGAGCGTTCTTTTCCCTTTGGCGGGCGCGACCATCATTAGCGTGTTAATTCTAGATACGTTGCTCGTTAAGAGAAGTCAAAAATTGAAAGCCTATTTGTCATAAACAACAAGCCCCAAAGTCGGGGCTTGTTCTTATTTTGCGCTCAGTTGTTGTGTCATGTAATCGATAAATCCACGCAATCGGGCTGGCATGTATTTGTTTTGCGGATATTGCATGGCGATTGCGCCATGATAGTTACTTTTTATCGTCCAATCAGCGAGTACAGGAATCACTTCGTTGTTTTCAATTGCCTCTGAGACAACAAAATCATGAAAAATGCCGATACCTAGCGCATTTTTAACGCCCGTCAATCGCATCTGTGAATGGTTGACCGCGTAACGACCTGAGACTCCCACTGAGTGATACTCGTCTTCTTTAAAGAAATCCCATATATGATCGCTGTCTGTTTCTGCGAGATAGAGGCAATCGTGTTCAGACAGTTCCGTTGGGTGTTTAGGCATCCCGCGTTTGGCTATGTAGTCGGGGCTGGCACAAAGGACTAAGTTGGTTTTACTGACTTCTTTGAGTACCAAGTTCTCGTCAGGCTTATCCGTCAATTTAAACGCAACATCAATCCCATCTCGGATTAGATCGATTTCACCATCTGCCGCACGCAATTTTAGCTGTATTTCAGGGTACTTCTGCAAAAACGGAACAACATGGGGCTGCAATACTGAGTTTAAGAATGCCTCTGGCGCTGCAACGGTTAACGCTCCAGACATATCTTGATGGTCTGTCGTAGAGAGTTCTACTGCTCGCTTTGCAGCATCAACCATCACTAAAGCCTGGTCATATACCTGTTGACCAGAGTGGGTGATAATCAGCTTACGCGTAGTACGCTCGAACAATTTGACGGAAAGGGATGTCTCTAGTCGCGTAACCAATTTGCTTAGTGCTGAAGGGGTCACATCGAGAATCTTAGCCGCAGCAGTAAAACTCCCTTCATCAACAATCAGAATAAAACTCGCTAGATCGGGAAGTAGCGCAATCAACTTCGTATTCTTCATTTCAATGGCTTCAAATAACTATTTATAGCCATTTTATACCCTATAAATGTGACGGTCATCATTAAAAGTCGTTATTTGTGCCTTAGATTCAATAATGTTTTTCCAACTAACGGGATAATGAAAAACACGTGCTTGAATTACACTTACAACATCAGATTTTGGCTCTAGCAATCGGCTAGAACCCGACAATAAGCAATGCGCATAATAACTAGGAAGGAATTTGAAATGTCTTCTGCATTCTACGAACAGATTCAAAACCAAATTGAAGAAGTAAAGGCTGAAGGTCTTTATAAGTCAGAGCGTGTGATTACGTCTCAACAGCAAGCGGCTGTTAAGATCTCTACTGGTGAAGAAGTGCTTAACTTCTGTGCAAACAACTACCTTGGTCTAGCGAACCACCCAGAGCTAATTGAAGCGGGTAAGCAGGGTATGGACGTACACGGTTTCGGTATGGCTTCTGTCCGCTTTATCTGTGGTACTCAAGACATCCATAAAGAACTAGAACAAAAATTGTCAAAGTTCCTAGGTAAAGAAGATACGATTCTTTACACCTCTTGTTTCGACGCAAACGCAGGTCTGTTTGAAACCATTCTAGGTAAAGAAGATGCGATCATTTCTGACGCTCTTAACCACGCTTCAATCATTGATGGTGTTCGTCTGTGTAAAGCAATGCGCTTCCGCTACTCGAACAACAACATGGAAGAACTAGAGCAGCAACTTATCGCAGCTAAAGAAGCGGGTGCTCGTCATATTCTTATTGTGACTGACGGTGTATTCTCTATGGACGGTGTGGTAGCAAACTTGCCAGCTATCTGTGACCTTGCAGATAAGTACGGCGCATTGACTATGGTTGATGATTCTCACGCTGTTGGTTTTATGGGTAAAACAGGCGCGGGCACACACGAATACCATGATGTTGTTGACCGCATCGACATTATTACAGGTACGCTAGGTAAAGCGATGGGCGGCGCTTCAGGTGGTTACACATCTGGTAAAGCAGAAGTTATCGATTGGTTACGTCAACGCTCGCGTCCTTACTTGTTCTCTAACTCAGTTGCTCCGGCAATTGTTAATGCTTCTATCCGTGTTCTAGACCTACTAGAGCAAAGTGGTGACCTACGTGACCAACTATGGGAAAACGCAGCGCATTTCCGTACGCGTATGGAAGCGGCAGGTTTCACTATGGGTGGTGCAGACCACGCAATCATTCCAATCATGCTTGGCGACGCTAAAGTAGCCGCTGAGTTTGCAGAGCGTGCTCTTGAAAAAGGTATCTATGTTATTGGGTTCTCATTCCCAGTCGTACCAAAAGGTCAAGCTCGTATCCGTACACAAATGTCAGCAGCACACTCGCGTGAGCAGCTAGACCGAGCGATCGATGCATTTATCGAAGTTGGTCGTGACATGGAGATCATTAAATAATGAAAATCAAAGCACTATCAAAACTTAAGCCTGAAGAAGGCATCTGGATGACAGAAGTGGACAAGCCTGAGCTTGGTCACAATGATCTTCTTATCCGTATTAAGAAAACGGCAATTTGTGGTACTGACGTTCACATCTATAACTGGGATGAGTGGTCGCAAAACACGATCCCTGTGCCTATGGTTGTCGGCCATGAATACGTGGGTGAAGTGGTAGGCATTGGCCAAGAAGTTCGTGGTTTTGAAATTGGCGACCGCGTATCAGGTGAAGGTCACATTACCTGTGGTCACTGCCGTAACTGTCGCGGCGGTCGTACACACTTATGTCGCAATACTGTCGGCGTGGGTGTTAACCGTGAAGGTGCATTCGCTGAATATCTTGTTATTCCGGCTTTCAACGCATTTAAGATCCCAGAAGGCATCTCTGACGATTTAGCCTCTATCTTCGACCCGTTTGGTAACGCTGTTCATACAGCGCTGTCTTTTGATCTTGTTGGCGAAGACGTACTAATTACCGGCGCTGGTCCTATTGGTATCATGGCGGCAGCAGTCGCTAAACACGTGGGTGCTCGTCACGTTGTCATTACTGACGTTAACGAATACCGCTTAGATCTAGCTCGTAAGATGGGTGTGACTCGCGCTGTTAACGTTGCTGAGCAAAAGCTTGAAGACGTTATGGAAGAGCTTGGCATGACAGAAGGCTTTGATGTTGGTCTTGAAATGTCCGGCGTACCTTCTGCGTTCAACTCGATGCTTAAAACAATGAATCACGGTGGCCGTATCGCACTACTAGGTATTCCACCATCAGATATGGGTATCGATTGGAACCAAGTAATCTTTAAAGGTCTAGTGATTAAAGGTATCTACGGTCGCGAAATGTTTGAGACATGGTACAAGATGGCTTCATTAATCCAGTCAGGCCTAGATCTAACGCCAATTATCACTCACCACTTTAAGATTGATGATTTCCAACAAGGCTTTGATGCTATGCGTAGCGGTAAGTCAGGAAAAGTTATCCTAGATTGGGAGTAGGGAAATACTAGGCTGATTATGGCATGTTGCTAGCTAACTGGTTACCGTTTATCCGGACAGTGAATAGTAAAAATAGCCCTGATTTCCACCTAGAAATGCCCCAGAAACTGAATGACGCCTCGAGTTAAATCGAGGCGTCTTTTTGTATCCAGCAATTGTGCCTTGTAGATTTTACTATTTCTGGTTAGCGGGTGATTCGAATAAGGAACCTAATCGAATCACAAAATGAGTTGAATAGTTTAACTAATCAAATCATAATATGAGTCGAATAAGAGCAATTTTCAAATCAAGGTGTTGTTATGTGGATCTGGGAGCAAACAAATTGGCCTCACTTTTGTTGGGATGAAGCGGTCGTAGATCCATTGCTTAGGAAGACACGACTAAACCAAGGTATCTTACTGGGTAGGATGACTAGCCAGCCTCAAGATCAGAACAAAAGTATGCTTGATACCTTGTTAGCCAACATAGTCCATTCTAGTGCGATAGAAGGTGAAAAGCTGAATGCATTTTCAGTTCGTTCTTCGCTCGCGAACAAACTGGGTTTGACAGAAGAGCGACCTTTCCCAACGACAGAGCAAACAGATGGGCTTGCCGAGATTATGCTTGATGCTGTCGATAACCTTGATGCTCCTCTTACCATAGAAAGAATCCTACATTGGCACGATAGGCTTTTCCCTGAAGGGTACACGCTGTTCAACCCTGTTGTTGGGGGTCGACTCAGAGGGACTGCACCTATGCAGGTAGTGTCTGGACGAATCGATAGACCAGTTGTTCACTTTGAAGCACCGGGGGGAGAGAGGCTTGATACGGAGCTTGACCAGTTCGTGGCTTGGTTCAATCATTCAAAGCAAAACACGACTTTGGATCCATTGCTTCGAGCGGCCATCACACATCTGTGGTTTGTTACTCTGCACCCACTCGATGATGGCAATGGGCGAATCACGCGTTTGTTAACCGATCTGGCTCTAGCTCAAGCGGATCAGCAATCAGTTCGTTTCTATGCGATGTCAGTAGGTATATTGGCGAATCGAAAAAGCTACTATCAAATTCTAGAAAAAACGCAGAAGGGCGATGTCGATATTACCGACTGGGTAGTATGGTTTCTTGACGTCCTGAATGAAACCTTCGATGAAGTCTTAAAAGAGATCCAACAAACGGTATTTAAAACCAATTTCTGGCGAGACGTAGATCAGACTCAATTGACGTCAGAGCAAGCAAAGGTTCTTAATCGAATGCTTGATGGTGACTTTGTTGATGGTATTAATACCTCTCAATATCACAAAGTAGCGAAAGTCAGTAAACCAACAGCGACTCGACATTTGACTGCATTAGTAGAGCAGGGATGTTTAGTAAAATCAGGTGCCGGACGTAGCACTCGATATATGCTTGCCAAGCAAAGTTAAAATAGCGTCAACTCTCATAACAATCTGTTGATATTTATGTAGATTTCAATTCCTTTGCACCTGCTTCCAACTATTGTAGGTAATCATAGTTTTCTATCTGTTCATGGCATTTCTCACCAACGTATTATGACCGTCAACGTTAGTGACCTATAGGAATAAAAATGAACAAAACACTATTATCAATTGGCTTAGCTACAGCGTTAGTCGGTACTACTGCTCATTCTGCACAATGGAGTTATGAAGGAGAAACAGGACCACAGCACTGGGGCGAGTTTGGTGCAGAGTGCCAATCTGGAAAGAACCAAAGTCCAATCGACGTTAAAGATGAAGTTACGGCAAACATCGCAGAGTTAAATCTAGATTATTCAGGAAAGGTCACTGCACTGACCAACAATGGACATACGCTACAAGGCGTGGTCGAAGGAGATAATACTTTCACTGTTGATGGCAAGGCGTTTAACCTCGTTCAGTTTCACTTTCATACACCATCAGAAAACCTAATCAAGAGCCAAAGTTTCCCGCTCGAAGCTCATTTCGTAAACGCGGATAGTAATGGCAACCTAGCAGTACTGGCTGTTATGTATAACACGTCTCCAACTAACAATAGTGAAATCGCCACTCTATTAGAGACGTTACCAAAGTCAGGTGAAACGGTTTCTTTGAATCATACTATTAACGTAGCGGATATGATCCCCGATACCGAGCATTACTATCGCTTTAACGGGTCGCTAACAACGCCGCCATGCTCGGAAGGCGTGCGCTGGTTCGTTTTGAAACAAGCACAGACACTGAGTCAGGAGCAAACGAAACTATTTAAACAAGTAATGGGGAAAAACAATCGGCCTATTCAAGCTAAAAACGCTCGTGTAGTGCTAGAAAACGAATAGTAAAAACTCATAGCGCCAGCAATTATTCTGGCGCTAAATATTATTGAACAGGATTTCTAATCTAAACGTCATTTTTGCTTCGCCTTCTCTTTGCGTATCTTCTTCACGATTCCAGTTGTACTCAGGGATCAACTCGTAAAACAGCCAAGTGCGCCATACATTCTGTCGATAAGTCACGGAGGCGTGAGTATTGGTAATGTAATGAAAAGGTCGGTTAGTTCCGGTGGTACTTAATTGATAGCTAAGAGCCTGATGGTCGGATATATGCTGATAGAGTGTAAACCCTGTACCCACTTCCCAACCTTTGATATCGCTTTCCCACTGAGCGTAGTTGCTCCAGCGAAGCAAAAAATCGCGGTTGATTGAATAATCTAAATCAATATCGGTAGATTCACCCGTTACGCTTTTTTTCTGATACAACTTCTGAGTAACGCGCAGTAACCATTCATCATTGATAGGGTATGTATATCTAAAACGTCCTTCGATACCCGGTCTTGCATTGACCTTAACGTTGAAACTATAGCGTTCTTTACTTAGCCAATCGTATCTAAGACCAAACGTATTTTCGGCATCTTCGCTCGATTGCGGGAACAAGTCGAATAAATCATCTTCTTCATCCGATTCGAAAACCACCTTAAGTCGTTTGGTTACCTTAGGTAAGTGAAAGCGCGCTTTGAATCGAGTCTTAAACTTGTAGCCTTCACCCTCTACATAAGAGAAATCATTTCTCCAACGAACAGTACTGCCAGCACGTGCGTCTTGGTCTACTCGCTCATCAACGAAAAAACTATCAAACCAAATCGCCGGTTCACAAAGCTTAGTATTCACATAGTTAAAAGCGGAGTCGAGGATCTCGGCACTATCTGGCTGACTATGGCAATCGGAATAATCGATTTCGCCATCGGCGTACGTTACAGCAGATAAAAAGGTAGAGATGAGAACTAGGTAGCGCAATTCATTAATACATTTTGAGGCTTAGAGTTTGAGTATGTCTAAAACACATTCAAATGGTCAATGTTTTAACGAATTCAAGTGAAAATTTTATAACGCCAACCGTAAAATGGTTGGCGATTTGGTTAAGAACCTTGTGCTATCTGCGAGTATTGGCGTAGCAGATCGGTCAGCGTCGTTACCCATTCAAGAGCATTTTGTGGTGACTGCTTGACTATGATTTCTACGTGGTTGCAGTGTGTCTCAAGTGGGATCGCTCGTTCAAGATGAAAAGAAACCGAGTAAAAATGCCACAATAACAGACGTTGCATACGTTGGATGTTTTGCTCTTTGCTTTCCGACGCTTCAAATAGAGCAGGGAGCTCACTAAGCGCGATTGCACTCATGCGCAACATCGCATCAAACTGGGCTTCTTGAAGCTTGTCTTCGTCTTGTGCCTCATCTAAATCAAAAGTGAAAAGCTCAGTCATAGATTCTTCGGGTACCAAACGGTGAACCATTCTCAAGCTAAGTTCTTCTAACTCTTCTCGTGGCATTTGAGATAAGCAGTGATAAGTGTAATCGCGTTGCATGCTATTAGTCTGGCAAAAGTAAATGGGGAGGTATTCTAACGTTTTCAACAATAATTACTACTCGAAAACCCTATACAAAAAAGCCCCGCTAGATCAGCGGGGCAATATTCGTTGTGTTTGCTAGTAGCCATTGACGTTGTTAGAGAATTTATTGTCGTTACCAAAAAGTACGTTAAGAATTCTTACTTAAAATTAGATGCTTTACCTAGAAGCGCAAACTTTATGATTAGATTTGTAATGTATATTGACTTATATTGTGATCTTAGTTCAATGTTTTATAGCAATAGTGTTCATATGAGTCAGCTGACAAAATAATCCCGATATGCGAATCAATCGCTGATCACTCATAAGTTTGGTTACTGAGTGAACGGTTGAACGTTTGCGTAAAAATATGTGATGAATATCTCACATTGGGCGCTATACTTTCCGCCCGGTTGAGAGTAACAGCTCTACCAATACAAGCCGTCACAAGGATGGTGAATGACCCCACGGACCGGACCAGCTACCTATTCAATGCTTGTAGAGGTAATCTTTAATGAATGTTTTGTTTGGCTTAATCGGTGTCATCGCATTAATGTTATGTGCGGTTTTACTGTCTGAAAGTCGTAAATCAATTAACTGGAAAACAGTGTCACGCGCGCTGTTACTTCAAGTCGGTTTCGCCGCTCTGGTACTTTACTTCCCGTGGGGACAAGCCGCTCTGACGAGTCTAAGTAGTGGTGTTTCTAGCTTACTTGGCTTTGCTGATGAAGGTATTGGCTTCCTATTCGGTGACCTTGCCAACACTGGCTTTATCTTCGCGGTTCGCGTTCTTCCTATCATCATCTTCTTTAGTGCCCTAATCTCTGCGCTTTATTACCTAGGCATAATGCAGAAAGTCATCGAGTTTATCGGTGGTGGTATCCAAAAGTTCCTAGGGACGAGTAAAGCTGAATCTCTTGTTGCGACTGGCAACATATTTCTTTCTCAAGGCGAGTCTCCACTTCTTGTTCGTCCATTCCTTTCTAGAATGACTCGTTCTGAACTATTTGCAGTAATGGCAGGTGGCATGGCGTCAGTCGCCGGTAGTGTACTTGGTGGATACGCAGGTTTAGGCGTAGAGCTGAAATTCCTAATTGCTGCAAGCTTTATGGCCGCTCCAGGTAGTTTGATGATGGCAAAGATCATCGTTCCTGAACGTGAAACACCTATCGACCAATCCGATATTGAGATGGATAAAGCGCAAGAGAGCAATGTGATTGATGCGCTTGCAAGCGGTGCGATGAACGGTATGAAAGTGGCTGTCGCTGTCGGTACTATGCTGATCGCGTTTGTTAGTGTGATAGCGATGGTTAACACAGGCCTTGAGAGCTTAGGCGAAGTGGCTGGTTTTACTGGTGTGACTCTTCAAGCGCTATTCGGTTACCTGTTTTCTCCGCTTGCTTGGTTAATTGGCGTTCCTTCAAATGAAGTGTTGATGGCAGGATCGTACATTGGCCAAAAGATTGTAATGAACGAATTTGTTGCCTTTATTGACTTCGTTGAACATAAAGCGATGCTGTCTGAACATACTCAGGTTATTGTCACTTTCGCACTATGTGGCTTCGCGAATATTGGTTCTATCGCCATTCAGCTCGGTTCTATTGGCGTGATTGCCCCAGAGCGCCGTGCTGAGGTTGCTAATCTAGGTATTAAGGCTGTACTGGCCGGTACTTTAGCTAACCTGATGAGCGCATGTTTAGCAGGGATCTTTATCTTGCTTTAATTCGCATCATTTCGCTTACAAACCGAATAGGAGACTATTCGGTTTTTTTATACCCAAAATCCGCAAACTTAAAATGACATCATGTATGGCACTGATTGCTTAAAACCTGATTTATAGCAAAATTTTCCAAACTAGAAGGCGTAGGATGTTCTAAGTTCAACGTTTTTAGTGTCAGAATTATAAGAGATCTTGCTATGAATGAATTAGTTCAACGCTTTTTGCGCTATGTGGCTTTTAACACCCAATCAAACCCAGCAAATACAGCTTGCCCGAGCAGTGAAGGGCAACTGACGTTTGCTCAGTTTTTAAAGAGAGAGCTTGAAGAACTAGGTTTAGCGGATGTTTCATTAGACCACAATGGTTATTTGATGGCAAAGCTACCAAGCAATGTTGACTATCCTGTCCCTGCTATCGGCTTTATCGCCCATATGGATACGGCACCTGACGCGTCTGGTGAAAATGTGAAACCACAGATCATTGACGACTACCAAGGCGGTGATATCGCGTTAGGTAAGGGGGATGAGGTTCTTTCTCCGATACAGTACCCAGACCTTCATAAACTGCATGGCCACAATTTAATCACAACCGATGGCACGACACTTCTGGGTGCTGACAACAAAGCAGGGATCGCAGAGATCATCTCCGCCATTTCGGATCTAATTAGCAATCCTGATATTCCACACGGGGATATTTGTATTGGATTCACACCTGATGAAGAAATTGGCCGTGGTGCGAACCTGTTTAATGTAGAGAAATTTGGCGCAGAATGGGCGTATACCATTGATGGTGGCCCGGTTGGCGAACTCGAATATGAAAACTTTAACGCCACCAGCGCTGATGTTATTTGTTATGGCGTCAATGTTCACCCGGGAACGGCCAAAAACAAAATGATTAACTCTATGAACATTGCCGCGCAATTTCAGTTGATGATGCCTGCAGAAGAGACGCCAGAATCTACAGAAGGCTATGAGGGTTTCTACCATCTAAAATCGGCAGAGATGTCCGTTGCGAGAAGTGAACTTGGCTATATCATTCGAGACTTTGATCGCGATGATCAAGAAAAGCGCAAGCAATTCATGATTGATAAAGTGGCAGAGATCAATGAAAAGCTTGAACATGGACGTGTAGAACTCAAACTGACTGACAGCTATTTCAATATGAGAGAACAAGTAGAGCCATTCCCTCATGTCATTGAATTAGCGAAAGAAGCCATGATTGCCTGTGACGTTGAACCACAAATCAAACCAATACGTGGCGGGACAGACGGTGCAAGGCTTTCGTTTATGGGGTTACCTTGCCCTAACATATTTACAGGTGGCTACAATTTCCATGGTATTCATGAGTTCATTTCAATTGAGGGTATGGAGCAAGCTGTGAAAGTTATTGTGACTCTTGCAGAGAAAACAGCGCTTAAATACCAATAAACACCTAACGTAAACCTGATATTTCATTGAAAATCATATACATTTATTAATATAGATTACTTCAGTGGATTTCAGGATGAAAAAACTCCTTTTGATCATTACGCATTGTGCGTGTATTGGATTGGGCTTCGCTCTTGGCATTTATGCGTTGCCCATCCTTATTCAACCAACATCTCCAAGCATGAGTGACGTGCAAACCGTTACTAACAACGCAATTTATAACGCCTCATTTCAGAAAGACCGCAAAGACAGTGATTTTCTCCACTGGGGTGAGGGGTCTGTCTCGATCAGTGCAGACAAAGTGGCCTTTGTTGGTGAGTTGGCTCCAGGGCCTGATTATAAACTGTACTTTTCACCAACGTTTGTAGAAACAGAGGCAGATTTTAATGCTCAAAAGCAGACGATGGTGCAGGTTGGGGAAGTAAAGAGCTTCGATCGATTTACCGTAAATCTCCCTCAAGATTTTGCTATTCAGGACTACAACACGGTTATTGTGTGGTGTGAGACTTTTGGCGAGTTCATTACCTCAGCGCGTTATAAATAACTCAGTTTTGTCTAGGTTCAGAACATCTATTGCAATATTGCATCGCGATACTAGATCTCTCTTGAGATGTGTGGGAAGTTAGTTCTTACGCATGTAAAACTATAAAAATACAAACTAAACAAAGGGGCTTTTGCCCCTTTTCACTAATAGGAGCAGAGCGTGGAGAAAGTACAAGCCGTAATCGATTTTCTTCTAACTCACAAACTCGTTTTCACCGCGTTAATCGTTATTCTGATCTCAATTATTCGCCGAATGGTGCTTTCCATGATTCGTGGAGATGTGGCATTTGTATCAGAAGAACAACGCAGCTGGATGTCACGAACGAAGAATGGCACCTTTATCACTACCGTGCTTCTGCTGTTCATTCTGTGGCAATCAGAGATCAATGAATTTGCACTTTCAGTGACTGCTATCGCTGTTGCAATCGTCGTCGCTTCAAAGGAGATAATTCTTTGTTTCACAGGATCGATTCAACGCGCGAGCTCACGTTCATTCCGAATTGGCGATTGGATTGAAGTCGGAAAAATCTGTGGTGAAGTCATCGAGCACAACATGATGGCAACGGTCATCCAGGAAATCGATTTGCATCACGGCCAGTATCATTACACGGGTAAAACCGCGACGTTGCCAAACAGCATGTTTTTTACCTATCCAGTAAAAAACCTTAACTTTATGAAGCGCTACGTGTACCACGATTTTTCTATCGTTGTACCTGAGTTTGTTAACCTTTATCCACTGATCCCGACGATGCTAGAAAAGATCGATGGGCACACAAGTTACTTTTATGAGGTGGCAACGCGCTACAACACGGTTATTGAAAAGCACGCAGGTGTAGATTTACCGGGAGCAGAACCTCATATTCATATTACTAGTGGCAGCACAGGCGAGCAGATTGTTCACTTTATGCTGTTCTGTCCAACGGATAAGGCAACACATCTAGAACAAGAAATTCGCGCCGACTTTATGCAAATCTACGAGGAGCGATTTTCAAACGAAAAAGAAGTAGAAAAAGTATAAGACAATGTCAGGAGGATAAATGATTAAGCAAGTAGGGAACACACCAATACAATCCAAACATAAGGCGAGTTGCCACTGCGGTGCGGTTGAATTAGAGCTTAGCCTACCAAATGGAATTGAGAAGCCCCGCCGCTGTGATTGCTCTATCTGCCGTAGAAAGGGAGCTATTGTCGCGTCGGTTAAGTTAGATGGTATTCGCATTCTCAAAGGTGAAGATAAGCTTAAGCTGTATCAGTTTAATACCAACACGGCTAAACATTACTTTTGTTCGAACTGTGGGATTTACACCCACCATCAAAGGCGCTCATTCCCTGACGAATATGGCTTTAATGTCGGCTGTTTAGAAGGAGTCAATCCTTTTGATTTAGGTGACATTGTCACGCACGATGGCGTAAATCATCCTGCAGACCGTTAAATTCTAAAGGGCAATTACCTAAATCAATCACCATACTTCTCGATAATTATTGTTTGTCATCACGGTTAATTTTCTAATTAGAACTATGTGTGAGAAAGGAGTATGGTGCCCTCAATTGCCGATATGAGCTTAGTGGTCTATCACTGAGGCATCAAACACAGCAAAAGGATACAATCACATCATTAAGGAATCGCTGTGTTTCAGGCAACATATACGCATCAATAAGCGTCATGTAATTTGAACCAATTGGCTTATTTCCTTAATGAACGAAAATGTCATCTATCCTTTTGCTATCCCAAAAGAAACTAACAGGCTATTTCACGACAAACTACACGCAAAACTTAATGCAAGTAGGGTCTTGCTACGTCAGGGGGAAGACCTACGCGCCTACCAGCATATTAAACAACTTCAACAATCCGGCGAGTTCATTCTCTACTATCAACCACAAATGAACATCGAGAAAAATTGCATTACGTCACTCGAAGCTCTAATCAGACATAAAGCGTCGACAGGGCTAATTACGCCACCGACATTTTTACAAAGCTTTGCAAAGTTGGGGCTAATACCGGAAGTTGATACATGGGTGATTAAAAGAGCATTACAGGAAGTCTCTTCCTTAGCGCAGAATCGAGAATTTAAGATATCGATTAATGTCTCGCCGCAAACCTTCCTTATTAAAGGATTTGCAGACACCGTTCTTTCGATGATTATCCAAAGTAACCTTCAGTATCACCAAGTTGAACTCGAGATCACTGAAGATGTACTGATTCAAGACGCAAACCAGATGCGGGTAGTGTTCACCCAACTAAAGCGTGCCGGAGTAAGCATCGCACTAGATGACTTTGGGGCAGGGTATTCCTCTATTGGAAACCTAATTAACTACGAGTATGACAAAGTTAAAATTGACCGCTCATTGGTGACCAACATCGGTCATAAAAATGGCCGAGAAATGTTCCGTCTTACCACTGATTTAGTCAAACTCTCTGGAGCGGAGATTACCGTCGAAGGGGTAGAAACAAACGAGGAACTAGAGTTCATCTCTAGCTTGGGGATAAAGTCGATACAAGGCTATTACTTTTACAAGCCGATGCCGTTCGACCAAGTGTGTTCACAGCTTACGTTCTGCAAATGAAGTAAAGCCAAGACTAGAGATTGAATAAACTAGTCTTGGCAAGAATCTAAACTAAGCGTAGTACTTGTTCTTCATTCTTAGCGCTACGTTAACAAGTGCAATCAGAACGGGAACTTCAATTAGTGGGCCAATCACACCTGCAAAGGCTTGGTCGGAGTTAAGACCGAACACCGCAATACTCACCGCAATCGCCAACTCAAAGTTGTTACCCGTTGCGGTGAACGCAATAGAGGCATTCTTATCATACTCAATGCCCATTTTTTTACCGACAAAGAAGCTCACAAAGAACATAACGACAAAGTAGATCGCCAATGGAATCGCTACTCGAACCACATCCATAGGCAGTTCGAAAATCATTTCACCTTTTAAACTGAACATCAGAACAATAGTAACCAGCAAAGCGATCAAGGTTATCGGTGAGATACGTGGAAGAAACACCTCGTTATACCATTGTTCTCCCTTTAACTTAGTTAACCATTTACGACTGAGAAAACCAGCTAAAAACGGTATACCAAGATAAATCAAAACGCTTTCAGCAATGTCTATCATCGAGATATCGACATCAAACCCTTGGTAGCCAAGTATCGGTGGAAGAACGGTAATGAATAGCCAGGCCATAAAACTGTATGTCACGATTTGGAATGCGCTGTTTAACGCAACCAGAGCTGCTCCGTACTCTTTGTTTCCGCCACCGATATCATTCCAAACAAGTACCATTGCAATGCATCTTGCTAAACCAATAAGAATGATACCGACCATGTAGCCTGGTTTATCGCCTAAGAATACCAGAGCAAGGACAAACATTAGGGTAGGGCCAACAATCCAGTTCATAAACAAAGACAACTGAATTGCCTTTTTGTCTTTTCGAACCTTACCTAACAAGCCATAGTTAACCTTCGCCAATGGCGGGTACATCATTAAGATCAAGCCAATAGCGAGTGGGATATTTGTGCTTCCTACTGACATAGATTCATTCCACTCCGCCACTTGAGGGAAAGCGACACCAATAGCAATACCCACTGCCATAGCGACAAAAATCCATACCGTGAGGTAACGATCTAAAAAGCTCATGTTATTTGCCGCCGATGATGCTGTGCGGTGTGTTGCGACTTGTTGATTCATTGCAACGCTCTCTTTCGTTTATCGTCGAATGACGATTATAAAAGGTTAAAAAATGGGAAGATGCTCTCTTCCCGTATATGTACTTGCTAAACTAAATATTAACTAAATATCGATGCGTAACGATTCGAAAACTGTTCAATTTCCGCTTTATCAACGCGATAGCAGACTTTAGGTGGTATTGATTCCGCGCTAATAAATCCTGCCTGTTTAAGGATTCGTAGATGCTCAGATACGGTAGACTGTGCCAAACCGAGCTCTGAAACTAAATCGCTGTTTAAACAACCACCTAACTTCTCTAAATTCAAAAGAATTTTAACGATACGTACGCGAGCAGGGTGAGACAAAGCTTTCGCTTGTGTGGCGAACTTCTGTTCTAGTGCCAGATCTTGCTCTGAAGATTCGAAAGCTTTTGTATTAGCGCTGCTGCACGGATTAGACATTTTCTACTCACTCTATAGTCTATCGTCGAATTGCGATTAATCATACTCCGACAAATTTCATTGCGCAAGATAAACACCAAATAGTTTGTGAACGAAAAGGTCAAGTCGCCCAATACGAGCGACTTAACTATAAACTACCGAGGCTAGTTGAGGGGGAGTACCATATCTGCAGTTCCATCTTCAAACTGCACATCTAACTTAAATCCGAGCCCTTGAGCCAGCATGAGCATACCGCGGTTAGTTGGCATCGTCATACCTGACATCTGCTTAGTTCCTTTATGCTGACAATACTCGATGATCTTCTTCATTAGCACTTTACCTAAACCGTTACCTTTAAGATCAGACCGAATAAGAATTGCAAACTCGGCATCGGTATTGTCTGGGTTAATCAGCGCTCTCGATACACCAATAATTGGGCTTCCCACACGACTTTGGCTAACGGCAACAAAGGCCATCTCACGGTCGTAATCTATCTGAGTGAGGTTAGCAAGCGCCTCATGATTGAACTCGCCGACATCGGTAAAGAATCGTTTATAGAGATCTTCTTTAGATACATTATGGATAAAGTCGGCATGATGCGGCTCATCTTCAGGAAGAATCGGCCTTAACAAGACTTCTTCTCCATCTTTAAGCGTGATGAGCTGCTCGTATTCAACCGGATAAGGGCGTATAGCGAGACGTTGCTGCGCATCTCCCTCATATTTTTTAAGAATCAAATCCGCATCGAGAATGGTAAATTCGGAACCATTAGCTAGTACTGGATGTATATCCAGTTCGTATACCTGAGGGCAATCAACCACCATTTGAGATACCCTAACAAGCAGCTCGGACAAGCCATGAATATCCATAGGCTCCGGTAATTTTTGTGGGAGAATCTTACCGCTCTTAATCGCGCGTACGATCAAATACCGAGCTAACGCCATATTTAATGGTGGAAGCGCAGATGCTGCATCAATTGATTCATCCCATTCAGAACCACCTTGACCAATAAGAATCACAGGACCAAAAGTTTCGTCTGTTTTGACTTTGATTCGAATCTCTTCGCCACCTGCTAACTTCGCCATCCCTTGGACTAGCAGCCCGTGAATATTAGCCGACGGGTAGGAGAGCTTGGTTCGATCCAGAATAGCTTCAGAAGCACTCGCGACTTCATTACTGTTACGTAAGTTGAGCATGACACCTTGGACATCGGATTTATGCGCAATATCAGGCGAACGAAGTTTAACAGCCACTGGATAACCAATTTGCTCAGCAACATGGACAGCTTCACTTGAGTCTGATGCAATCCAAGTTGGTAGCACTTTAAAGTTGAAGTGGCGTAAAAAGGTGCCAATTTGGTGTGTATCTAAAGACACTGTGTTTACATCCAGCAGTTTGGTTTCAATCCATTTTTTGGCTTCGTTGAGCTCTGCAATATGCACAGGTTCTGCAGTCGTTGGAGTCTCCATCAGTTGCTTTTGGTTTCGTCTATACTCGACCAAGTGCATGAAGGCAACCACGGCACTTTCTGGCGTTCGATAGGTCGGGATACCTGCTTGAGTAAAAATATCTCGCGCGGGTTTCGCAGTTAATTCTCCAGACCAGTTGGTTAAAAAATTGAAACGTCTATGCCGAGGATGCGATTTAATCGCTTCAACGATGGCACTCGCCGTTTGCTCTGAATGCGCCACCGCTGATGGGCTATGCATGATAAGAATGGCGTCGGCACAATCAGCATCCATCACAGCATTAAGTGTATTGACGTAGCGTTTTTCGTCCGCATCGCCGACCATATCAATAGGGTTATTGTGGCTCCAACTGGCGGGTAAAATCTCACTCAATTTCTCAATAGATTCGTCTGACAGATCGGCAAGTTTACCGCCACGCTGGAGAAGAGTGTCGACGGCCATAATCGCGGGGCCGCCACCATTAGTGATGATCGCCAGCCTTTCTCCACGAAGCGGTACTGAATGTGTCAGTGTTTCTACTGCTGCGAAAAGCTCATGTGAATTGTTTACTCTGAGCATACCTGTCCGGCGGATCGCAGAGTCATAGATAATATCTAACGTGTCGTCGCCACCTGTATGTGCTCTTGCAGCAACTCTGCCTGCAGATGTTTTCCCACCTTTCAAAACCAGAATACGTCGGTTGCGTGACGCCGCCCGAGCCGCTGACATAAAGCGACGCGCATCTTTGATCGTATCGACGTAAAGGAGGATCGCCTCTGTGTGAGAGTCGGTACATAGGTGATCTAGCAAGTCAGCGAAGTCAATATCAAGGGCATTTCCCAACGATACGAAGGCAGAAAAGCCAATGTTTTTATCGTTCGCCCAATCAAGAATAGTGGTACACATCGCCGCTGATTGAGAGATAAAAGCTATCTTGCCTTTAATGGCAGTAACAGGAGAGAAAGAAGCGTTAAAGTTTACCCAAGGGAGAATCAAACCTAAGCTATTAGGCCCAAGAACTCGCATTCCATTATCTCTAGCAACCGATAAGCAAGCATCTTGAATGCTTTCGCCTTGTTCGTTAGCAAAGTGCATATCTGCCGATAGAACGATCACCGCTTTTACTTTCTTTTCAGCTAGCTGTTCAAATATCTTCTCGTTGTATTTTGCGTGAGTACACAAGATGGCGACATCGGGCACAATTGGCAGCTGCTCAATTGAAGAGTAGGCGAGCACACCACACACGGAAGAGTATTTAGGTGTCACGGGCATAATCGCGCCTTCAAACCCACCATGCAGTAAGTTCTTCATAACGATATTGCCAGCACGCATTGGTTTGGTAGAAGCGCCGATAACAGCAACGGATTTTGGTCTCAACAGATGGGTAAGGTGGCTCATTGCAAGGCTCCTAAAGGGGCGACAGGTATAATCCTAACCAACAAAGGGCTCTAATACTTGGCATTTTTGATGTTGTTTTAATCAGATCACTGAGGTACGAGCGAAGTTTGTGCCATGTGTCACAGAGTATTGATATATAATTAAAATGTTGGGTTGATTCTAAGTCTATCTAACGGCATGATTTACAGTAATTTCTAGTTAAGGCATTTGAATAATTCATGAAAAAAATAGCAATAGTTGGCTTATCAGTGGTGCTTTCTGCATGTGTTTCGAGCGATTATGTGACAGACGTGAGCTCAGAAAGCTATCGTGAGGATTACAAAACGGCAAAGGTTGAGCAACCTGTCGTAACTCAGCAAGGAATGACTAGCGGCATCTCTGAAGATAACGTTGCTAAGGTCGTGAATACCGCACCTGCTCAACACAGCCAAACCGTGAAGATGCAAGCTAAGCCTAAACCGGCTGTTGCTATTATTCCGCCGACCGCCAAACAGCAAGCAATGAATCCACGTTATGGCTTCACTATTCAGGTAGTGGCAGTCGGTTCACAAACTAAAGTGGATCACTTTGCGCGTAAACTACCTCGCGAAGATAACCAGCCAGTTTGGGAAAACTATAAAGTTGTGAACGGTACTAAATGGTATACGATTCTTTACGGTGACTACGCGACACGTACAGAAGCAAAAGCAGCGATTTCTGAACTTCCTGCAGAATTCCGCACGCTTAAGCCGTTCGTTAAGAGTATTGATGACATTAAGAACTCACAATACCCAACGCTTAACAAGCTAAACTAATTGAAAGAGAAGGGGCGTCAGCCCCTTTTTTATCGCCTATATTTTCTTCACTCAGCCGACAAAACGGATTTTTGTCTGGTAAAACCGTGTAACTCATAGCGGTTTTTATTATCATGGTCTGAGATTCTCCCTGTTGTCACACGGAAAGATTTTTAATGACAAATACGACTATTCTTCTCCTTTGCGGTGGTGGTTCTTCAGAACATGAAGTTTCACTTGTTTCCGCCGATTTCTTGCAGTCTCAATTAGAATCAACTCAAGGCTTTAATGTTGTTCGCATTGAAATGAACGCAGATGGTTGGTTCACCAATGATGGTGAGCTTGCTTATCTCGATACCAATGCGGGCACAATTAACACGGATTCAAGTTCGACCAAATTAGATTTTGTAATTCCTTGCATTCATGGATTCCCAGGTGAAACGGGTGATATCCAATCTATGCTAGAGCTATCAGGTATTCCTTATTTAGGTTGCGGCCCAGAGGCGAGCACTAATAGCTTTAACAAAATCACCTCTAAGCTTTGGTATGACGCACTAGGCATTCCTAATACTCCTTACATTTTCTTGTCTGAAAACAATCAAGATGCCTACGCGCGCAGTGAAGCTGCGTTTAAAGAGTGGGGCTCTGTGTTCGTTAAAGCGGCTAGACAGGGGTCTTCTGTGGGTTGTTACAAGGTAACGGATGCTTCACAACTTCAGAAAGCGCTTGATGATGCATTCGGTTATTCAGATCAAGTATTAGTCGAACAAGCAGTTAAGCCGAGAGAGCTTGAAGTAGCGGCGTATGAGTACGAAGGTAAACTTCACATATCTAAGCCTGGTGAAATCATTGCACCAGAAGATGCTTTCTATAGCTACGAAGAGAAGTACAGCACATCAAGTCATTCAATAACCAAGGTAGAGGCATCAGATCTCAGCCAAGAGCAACTTGAAGTTATCCGTCAAAGTTCAGAAAAAGTATTTACTCAGATGCGTTTACGCCATCTATCTCGCATCGACTTCTTCTTAACACCTGATGGGAAGATTTACCTAAATGAAGTTAACACCTTCCCAGGAATGACTCCAATTTCGATGTTCCCGAAAATGCTAGAGCATAATGGACACTCGTTTGCGGACTTCTTGGCAAACTGTGTTAAAACTTCGCTCTAATCCCACGGTTTAAAGCTTTTATAAACCATGCGTTCAAGTGCTGCTTGAGATTGATTTCCTATGTATTGATAGGGCATAGCGGCACTTTTCCATCTCCCAAAGCGTTGAATATCTTTAACTTTCATACCTTGAGAAGCGAGCTCATTCGCCGCACCCACTCGCAATGATAGACCAGAGAACTTAACACCTAGCTTTAGCTTATCACTGGCCGAACGCAGAATACGATAAATTGACGAATCGTTAAGCGCCTCATCACTTATATTGCCGTGTTTGTCTATTGCGTTAAAGAGCGCACCATTGTGACTCCCACGTACAGTCAACCATCGATTTAAAATCTCACAGGCTTCGTCTGATAAACGATACTCTTCAGTGCTTATCCAAATACTAACAACACCGTCATTTAAACAAACGCTTTTCAATTCTAGATCTCGTAGTTCGGAACGTTTAAGCATGCACTCGAACATAAGATGATATATCGCTAGGTTTCTAACATCTCTGACATGCTTAGAAGGCGTAAGTAGATTTGTTAGCGTTTCCAAATGCTGTCTATTGAAAGAGGTTGTTGATTTCGCGTCGGATTTTTTATCGATTCTTAGTGACGCAAGTAAGTTTCGAACGGAAATGTTAGAAGTAGGGTCTGGTAAGTTTAACGTTTTGTGGAATAAACCCAATGTCACACTGTAACGTTTGATGGTTGAGTACTTCCTTTGCTTCGACTCTTTCTCTAAGAACAAACGTACTGCGGTGGACGCTGCGGGTAGGGAATTCACACCTTTTTGCGAACAAAATTCGTTAAATAGATTCCAATCTTTGCGCATAGCTAATAGAGAATTGCGGGCGTACTCACCGTTCAATAAATCATTTACCTCTTCGATAGTTATATTGTTTAATAACTTATTAACGAATTGTTTTCTCTCACCTTCACATGTGACGACGCGAACATTTTTCCGCATTTTAACGCACCATAACCACGAAACGTACGATAAATATACTTGATAATGAGAGATTTACAATTATTATTAAACTATCTGAATACAAAGATAATAATGACTATGGCTGCTGCAACTTACCGAGGTTTCACCCTCAAATCTGCTGGAAATTCGACTGAAGTTTGGCAAGTACAAATCAAACAACACGTGTTGTCAGGAAGTATGGCAGCCGTGAAGAAAAGCATCGATTGGTTTTGTGATACGGCAACAATCATTGATCCTAAAGAATTCAATTCACTGGCGAGTAAACAGAAAGCTACCGGGCAACCCGCACAAGAAAACTTTCATGGATACACCATCAAAAATGACACCGGTGACGTAAACAGCTGGTACTGTTTCTTTAATGGAAGGCTAATTAAAGGCGGAAAGCTTGCTATTCAGAAGCACATAGAGGCATACTTGGTCGCTAAGCAAAAAGCTGAACAGCAACAGAAGAAGTAAAACTGTATGACTCTTGTATATAGCACTGACGTAGGTCGCATCAAACCTGAAGAAGAAAAGCCTCAACGCGAAAAAGGCGATGGCATTGTACGTATCCAACGCCAAACTAAAGGACGCAAAGGTAAAGGCGTTTCTATTGTTACTGGGCTCGATTTAGATGATGCGCCACTTAAACTATTAGCCGCAGAACTTAAAAAAGTTTGTGGCTGCGGTGGTTCAGTTAAAGACGGCACAATTGAAATTCAAGGTGATGCACGTGACAAGATCAAAGCGCACCTAGAAAAGAAAGGCCACACAGTAAAACTCGCTGGCGGCTAAACCAATAAGCAGTGAGTTAATCTCTGATTATCGAACTGATTATTAGGTATTTTATGGTAAATCTAGTTATGTTGAATTTCGCGGCTCAAAGTAGAAAACCATAGAGTAGAGAAGAAAGGACAAAAGTAGTCCTTTCTTAATACCAAACCACATTTAACATAACGTACATAATACGCACTGAAAGAGACAAAAAAGAAAGGTATCTTTCTTAACAATATCAACTAGATACCTTTACTTTTTGCCTCAATAATCAAGCTGATTTTTTATTATCAGTTAGACGCTCTAAAGCTTCAATTGCACGTCCATTCTTAGAACGTTCAGCGATAATGGCGAGTAATACTAAATCAGCATCTAATCCTAAGATTTCTGCTACTTCACACGCTATATCATCACTCATTGTTCCACCGTGACGCCATTTTTGAACTGAAGGTTGGCTTAATCCTAAAAATCTAGCGACCTGTCTGTCGCTATCTAGTTGTTTTTCAACGCGTAATCGGTTTAACAAGTCTAGAGTGGTTATCATGTTTTCTACCTCCATCCTAAGGATAGATTAACCCCGTGGTGATAAACAACTGACTATCATTCAAAATGAAAATGATCTTTAATCTGAATCGTTCAGGTTGAACAGGCTTTGAAGAGCGCCGGTGATACTTGAGCATGTCAAGTCGGGAGACTTTACGAAACATCATCACAGTTCATGTTCCCTTATAACGATGAACGACCCGCTGTTAGAGGTTCGGAACTCTAACAGCGGGACTCTTGAAGATGTTTCCTAACCCCAATTATTGACCAAGAGCATCAAATAAGGATCAACATTATGTCAGCAAATAGTAAAACAGCTCTCAATCTCATAAATGAGCGCATCGCATTAGCAGAAAAGCACATGGCTAACGATCAAGCCAACGAAGAATTCACAGCACACCAAAAACAGCTAAACGCTAACTACTATCGTGGCGCTATCAATCACTTAACGGTTGTTAGAAACCAAATTGAAGCAACTCTTACTTGGCGCGATAAGTAAGGCGGCTTAACCTACCATGAGCAAACCGGATTACCTAGAGCTAGTCACCAAATACAACTTCTTTGCACGTGAGAGTGTTAAGAACGGTGGTAAAGCTTATCTACCCAAAGGAAAATCCGACGTATTCCGCGCCATTATGAAGCATGGCGCGCTCTCCAAACCTTCTTTCGTTCAACGCTTATACAAGAATCACGGCATTGATACTTTTAAGCGCATGAACCGCCGCAATAACTTCACACAGCTGTGTCTTTGGATCACGGCTAATGTCTCTCTAGAAACACGTACATTCTCAAGTAACGGTACTCAAGGCCAAATCGCTAAAGATATTGGCGTGAGTCAGCCAACTGTATCGCGCCTGTTAGAGTTGGCCGTGAAAATGGGTATTATCTCCCCTGCTTTCACTGGTGACAAAGAAACGACCGACAAGAAAGCCGGACTTGTTTTCGATGAGAACGGGCTACCTTACAACCAAATCTACAAGGTTGAAGATGACTTTTGTTACCTGGCAGGGCCTGTCGCTGGGCGCAAGCTTGAAGACGCATTCAGAATAGCCGATGAAAAGGCTTATGCTGAAACAGGTTGGAACTTGCATGAAAGGCTTTTAACGGTGCGTAACACCCTATGGGAAGGCACAATTGAAAGACGTGTGAAAGCTATTTCAGAAGGCTGCTTCAAGAAGACTATCTCAAAGATTACTGACCGCTCTAGAGCCGTCAAAATCATTCTAGACCGCATGACAAAGCGCGGTGAACACCTCCTACTCTCTGACTATGAGCTAGACCGTATGGTCAATACAAGGCTCAAATCCTGCGGATTCTCCGCATAATCTCCAGTCTATCCGGTTAGCTCCGGATCTTAACGCGATCTCCCTACTCTAACGCTGTCTATTTATTGTTCGATGACCCATCAACAAGACGGATTTGCCCACTGATATTTTCCCATTATTCGAAAAATTCCCATAGCGTTTGGGTATGTCGCACCTAGTTATTTTTTTTAGTGCATACGGAGTTAGATTAGTTACTGAATCCGACGGGAGAAATACCGCATTACCTTTTCCCCAAATTAATAAATTAAAAAGAAAGGAATAACGACCTCATTCTGAGGTCTGGAGAGTGAAGTGCCATTTCCTAGCTAAAGCTAGGGGCTACTTCAATTGCGCTGAATCACCCCAATACAATCGACAGGCTTTCTCAAAGGCTTTGAGGATATAGGCCGTTTCTATCGCTTCGCGATGCTTCTAGCAAGATGAAAGGTGATGTTGTTCGCTGAGCACAAAAATCTATAACACGCGTTGCATCAATACTTTAGCTGTATACAGATGATAGGATAGCTAAACAATTCACCACAACATACCAGTAAGATGCTAGAAAATAACCAGATGTCATTTGAAAAACGTGATGAGTTTAAGCGTAGAAATATAGCTGAAAAGATCATTAAAATACTTAACTCCAACATCTCTACATCTCCCCTCGTAATTGATGGTTCGTGGGGATTAGGTAAAACTGAGTTTTGCCAAAAATTAATCCATCTAATGAGTGAGACAGAGGAGCATCATCTAATTTACATTGATGCATTCAAAGCAGACCATGCAGATGAACCTCTATTAACGGTGCTGGCCAAAGTCTTAGAAGTTATACCAGATGAAACTGAACAAAAAGGAATTATCCAAAAGTCGGTTCCCGCATTGAGGTATGGCTTAAAAGTTGGTGGTAAAGCGCTCGTTTCCCATATCCTTAGGCAAGATGCTGACCATGTATTGGATGGCTTTGAAAATGAAATTAGAGAAGTTGCTGACAAAGCAATAGATACTTCTGTTGAATCATTGCTAAAAGATCATATTGAAGCTGAGAAAAATCTAAAGGCTCTACAAGAAGCTCTACAAGATATTGCCGAAAAGAAACGAATCTTTATATTTATTGACGAGCTTGACCGTTGTCGCCCAGATTTTGCTGTCCAGATGCTGGAAACAATTAAACATACATTTGACGTTGAGGGTGTCAATTTTGTGTTAGTGACAAACTTGAATCAGCTAAAAGCTTCGATTAATCATCGTTATGGGGAAAGTATTGACGCTCAGCGTTATTTAGACAAGTTTCTTAAATTTACCGTCACGATACCAAACACAACGATTGAGCATGACCACCATAGTACATTAGCGTCAATTCGTCATTACAGAGCCCTTTTGGAAAGTAGTGAACTTATTAAGGTCGCTGATTTGGCTCATGATTCCGATTTTAAGTTTGTTTCCCAAATTATTGCTATTAATAACCTGTCCTTACGTGAAGTAGAGACTTTCGTACGCCACGTCGAAATATATCAAGTCCTCACCAACAACCACGGCCTAAACAACCAAGTATTTTGGGTGTATAAGAAAATTCGACTATTAGGTATTTTGTTGGCGAGTCTTAAACCTGATCTAGCTAACTCTGCCTTAAGTAATCGTTTAGATGCTGCTGCTCTAGGTGAGTTTGTGGGCGTTGCTCAACTGCCTGATTGGAATGACCAATTACGTCATCCCACTCACCTTCAAGTGATTGCTGTAATGCTTGGTTCTGAATGCCATATCAACTCAGAAAGTTATATCGCACAAGACCAACAAGAACGGGACAAATGGGATCAAGAAATTGGTCAATACTTTAAAGGCATTGGATGGCCTCCAGCAAAAGGTGAAAGATTAAAGTTACTTGCTGACGTAATACAAACCATTAATCTTGCCAAATAACTACATAAATACCTTCACGTATATTATTGTAATTTTCGCACTGAGCAGGCCGCAACCGCGGCCTTTATGATACTTGCAACCCTATTCAAGATATATAAAACAAGTACCTTATTTATATATTGTATGTATAATATCTAGTCGATGACTTCGTAAACTCTTCCGGCTTGTTTCTATTAACGTCAGTTAAGGTAATGAGCCATGAAAACTAATCTAGCGGCACAAAGCGGCGAATGCCGTTATCCAATGACCGCACACCTAATCTCTGATGCTCGTATTCGCTCTGGACTCAATCAACAAGAGTTCATAGACAAGCATAAGCTTTCCGTTACTCAAGCCACCCTTTCTCGCTGGGAAACCGGACAAATTCAAGTCTCCACTGATGTACTGCTTAAGCTCGGCTTAGTTAAGGCCGTGCAATGACTCTAAGAACCCAATTCACCCAAATCATTTCTGGTATCAAAAGCTCACGTCAGGAACTCGAAGACGCCTCCCCTGACTGGTCGAGCGTGTCCGCGTTCAAACTGGCCGGAGTCGTCAAAGACTACGCCATTAAGAACTTCGAAGCGGCCAAGTCTATCTTCGAAAGCAAAGTCACCGCACTGGAAAACCTACAGCAGCAGATTGACGAGCTGCGCGACCAAGTGGAACAAACACAAGGAGAGAAGTAATGGAGATTCTAGGCTATGTAAAATGCACCGCCCCTAACTGCAACGCACCCATGGAAGTCAGCCGCTGTAATGGTAAACGTGCGGCCTTCCTAAAGGGACGCTGTAACGTTTGTAATTGCACAGAGCAACGTGCCAATGCCAACACCCAAGAATACCTAAAGCAATATATGCCTTTGGAAGAGCTCGATAAGCCACTTGAAGTGCAACAGGAACGGATTTCAACGCCACCAAAAGCACAAGAAGTGCAACCAGAAGCCAAACAAGTGCAATCGGAAGTGCCAAAACAAACGACTTCTGCCCCTAAAAACACATCCGGCAGCGTATCGGGTTGGTTATGTGCGGGTATCGGTGCCGGACTTGGCCTCGCCTTTGGCAAAGCCTTCACCGTATTAAAAGCAATTTAAGGACGATTCAGAATGAAAGAGAACGAAGAACAACTAGAACTCAACGAAGAACTACAAACCCTTTCAAGCGAAGACAAAAACGACTTCCTCAAAGAGCTTGAAGAAGAGTTCGACCCAGAAGCCGCGCTCGAGAAGCAAGAAACTGAAAAGCAAGAAAAGCAAGCCAAAGCCGACGGTGAGCAAATGATGCTCCAAGCCGCTAAAGAAGGAGCGCTCACGCTGATGGGTGGCCTTGAAATGGTCATTCAGGAAGCCGCAGACCCTCGCCTAGAGATTGGTGAAGAAAACGCAGTCAAAGTCGCAGAAGCCGCCGCCCCGGTCATTCTCAAGTACAACGTTGAGCCGCCAGAATGGGCGGTGAAGTACAAAGAAGAAATTGGACTGGGTTTAGCCGTGGCGACTGTCGGACTTTCGTTGTTCCTGCAGCATCGCCAGTTGAAGAAAGCCGATCGCCTTGAAGCCTTAAGAGCTAAGCAGGCCGAAGAAGCCGAGCAAGCCGCATAAGTGAAGTTAGTCACACTTAAGGCATATCTAAGCCAAATCTGATTAGGTATCTAAGGCATATAAGCCAGTACCAATAAGACCGCCTACTGTTGGGCGGTTTTTTATTGGAGTAACCTCATGGAGCCTATCAACAACAATAACGAGCTTGATAACCATCACGCCTATGTCGTCGGTATGTCCGGCTCGGGCAAGTCCTCATTAGCGAAAAAGCTACTCATCAAAGCCACTGACCAAGTGGCAATCTATGATCCCAAACGTGAATACGATGGCTTGTTATTGGGGCGAAAAGTGCGCGTCTATACCAACCTGAAAACCTTTGCCAGTGCCCTATTCGCCGGACGCGACACCAAGCAAGGCTTTAAGATTGCTTACCGCCCTACAGAACCCTGCGCTAAGGACTTCGATTTATTCTGCAAGGTGGTTTGGTGCTGCGGTAATGGTAAGCACATCAAGCCACTTAAAACTATTTGTGAAGAGGTTGCGGAGAACTCAACCAGTGCGGGTAAAGCAACGGGCTACCACGGCAAGCTGCTGCGTCTAGGCCGTTCTTACAATATTCACACCATCAACCTGTTTCAACGTGGTCAAGAAGTGCCTAAGACCATCATCGATAACTGTGAATATGGCTACATCATGCTGACCAAGACGCCTAAGAGTCGCCGCTACCTTGAAGACCTGACCGGAATCTGTGCCTTAGAGCAGGCAAAACTCGCCAAGTTTGAGTATTTCAAGCAGTACGGTGTGACCGTGGAACAAGGCCGCATTCGGTGGTGAACTGTGAAGGCAGTCACACTTAAGGTATATCCAAGGCATATCAGCATTAGGAATCCAAGGCATATAACGCAGTACCAATACAGCTCCTATCGCCCATTTAGGGCATGTGTTTATTGATTGGAGTAAATCGAACTATGAAATTAAATGCGAGAAGTCTTGGCATTATTGCTGGCGTCGCGGCGGTTGTTGCTGGCGGTCTGATTTGGGCGTCAAACAACGTTGATGCTGTTGAAGATGCGATCGGTTAAGGAGTAATTACATGAACTCAGTAATGAAAATTAACTCATTCACGGGTCACGGTTGGGGCGAACGCGCCACCGTGCAACTGTCAACAGGCCCGACTTATGAAGAGATTTTCCTTGAAACCAACCTCACGCCTGAGCAAATCAAGCGTGTGTCTATCACGTTAAACGCTGACGAAATCATTGTACTGGATGGTCAGTTGATGAAGATGCTGGAAGCCTATAAAGGTATGCCAGCAGTGGACGGTTTCTACCATATCCCATTAGCGGATATCACCGCCAAGACGAAAAACGGCATGCGTTACACGGCGTTAGTCACTGAAAAAGGTGACAACATCACGTTGGAAGTCGAGATTGCGGATAAACCTGCCGCAGATGCACCAGACGTACAGCTTAAAGCGCATGCGACGGTCTCCCCTGCACAACCTGCGCGTATTGTTGTGCCAATGATTAAGCAGCAGACCATGCAAGCAGGTGCAACAGAGAATGAATTTCTAACGCTGATGCACGGTGATTATATCTTTGTGCGTCGTCTGCATTTTATGACAGGTCAGATGAACAATCTCAAAATCAGCAAAGACTACATCAAGCTGTATGACGCATCACGCTCGGTAGAAACCATGCGTGCCAAGCGCAACAAACGTTACTGGCAAGCGGGTATGTATCACTTCGATCCTATCATGCGCGGTTACTACCTAGATGAGCTGTTCCCAACCAATCACCAGAACGAGCTGAAACTGACAGCTAAGACTGATTCGGTGGTCAACACGATCCCTATTTTGGTTGAAGCCGTCGAAGTCGTTCGCCCTGACTTGATTCAGTAAGGAGGCACCATGTCTCTATGGGATGACCTAGGGAATTTTGGCTCTGGGATGCTTGATAGCGTGGGTGAAGGCTTTGATAACTTAGTCAAAACCGCGACGACGCAAGAGCAGCAAACCGTCAACCCTGGTACCACATCACAGTTGGACAAACAGGCCGATAACCACGGCAACAAAGTCACGCCACTACCACAACCTACAGAAGACAAAACATTGCTTTATGTCGGTCTGGGCGTCGGCACGGTGTTGAGTGTGGGTCTGCTTATTGTGTTGGCAAAAAGCTAAGGAGGACTCATGCCTTTGATATGGGTCGCCCTCGCCGCTGGCGGTGTGGGCTTTGGTGGAGGTTTCTTTGCAGGTTCAAGCGCATCGAAGGTTCTGAAGATAGCCGCTCTTGGGGGCGGCGGTTACATCGCTTACAAAGTGATTAAGGGGGCGAAATGATTCCGGCTATGGGCGCTGCAAGCGCACTCGGTGGCGGTTTGTCCGCGGGTGGTTCGATGCCTATTGATGCGGGTGGCGGCTCAGCGGGCCCCAGTGAAGCGACGGCGACCAACTCCATTGGGGGGATTCGCAACGCTTCAATCAACTTTGGTGGTAGCGGTTGGCAAAACCTCGCAAGTAATGCGCCAATGTTATTGCTTGGGTTAGGTGTCGTGATATGGGCGGTGAGTCGATGAAAAAGTTAACAACCATCACCTACCTCGCCGCCAGTCGCAAGGACTTGAACTACCACCTTGAGCAATTAAAGCCCGCTTTTGCGGGCTCAGATTGCCCTAAATCGGAATGGTTAGAGATGGTCAGCCGCGTCAAATCTGGTGAGGCGGCATTGTACGTTATCAAATCTAAGGGCGTGTTACTTCGTTTTGTTGGCCGCGTGATTGATGGGGCTTATCACATTAATGCGATGTGCGGAAAAGGCTTACATCAAGCTGCTCCACTCATCATTCAACGTTGTCTAGCTATGGGCTATCAATCCATTACTTACAGTACGTACAGGCTTGGAATGGGGCGAATTCTCGCAGGGTTTGGCTTTGAGCTAGACAAGTTAGTGACGCCAACGGAGCGCCGATACTTATTAGATCTTGGAGGTGTATATGGGTAAAGGAGGCTCTAGCTCAAGTAGCAACACAACCAATACCACCAACACCAACGGCACGAGCGCCATTAGTGGCGACAACCTTGGTGTGGTGATTTCTGGGGTCAATGGCAATGTGGGCAACATTACCGTCACTGACCACGGTGCCATGAACACCGCTGAAAGCATCGCAAAATCGGCGGTCGCCAGCAATGCCTCAGCCATGAAAGAAGCCAGTGACTTGGGCAAAGAAGCGATTAAGTCCAATGAAAACGTGACCAAAGAGGCACTTAAGTCCAATGAAAGCGTGAGTAAAAAAGCGCTTGATACAGGCTTTGAGTCGCTTAAAGAATCGCTTGGTTTTGGCAGTGAAGCGCTGAAAGAAAACAGCGCCGTCAACCAAGTGGCAATGGATAACATGCGCAGGAACAGCGAAGACTCCATCAATGCAGTCAAAGCAATGGCGGCGCAATCAGGGCTGAACGCCCGCGAAGCGTTACACATGGCAGAAAAGACCGCACAGCGCAGTCAAACGGGTAACTCCGGCGATATGACTAAAGTTGTTATCGCGGTGGCAGGTGCCTTTGGTATCGCAGCCGTGGCCTTTGCAGTCACTAGAGGGAGAGGTTAAATGAGACTCGTCACATTACAACCTTATGAAGTGAAGCGTTTTGGCGTTAGCTCGGATAAATGGCTCATCGTTCGTGAGGCGCAAGAGTACGTTTATATTCAAAGCGAGAACGGTGAAAAAATTCGTGTGGATGCGGGTGACAAGCTCGACATTTCAAGCTTTAGAGAGCTGGAGATTGTCAACCCACATACCGCCCCTATTCGTTTTGTCTTCCAGCTGACCAAAGTTGAGTTGAACACCACACCGCCAACTAAGGTGCAGTTTGCTGACTCAATGGCAGTGTCGGAAATTCGCGCCCCTGTTACGACTAGACAGGAAACCGCGCAACGCTTCGTCAGTCCGGCGCACATCACGATTGAGCCGAACAAGAGCAAGCGCTTAGTCGCCGCTTCTTATTCACGCCTTGAAACCATCATTCAAAATATCAGCGATACCGAAACTGAAGCCATGATTGGTGACAGCACGGTATCAGCTGTGGTCGGCATGCCCATACTTGGTGACCGAAAAGCGCCAGCGGGTATCACGCTTACGGGCGGTGGTGAACTTTGGGCGTTCAATAACAGTAATCAGCCGCTCAAATTGGCGTTGATGGAGGTGTATCGATGAGTCACATGATGCCCCGTCGAGTGGTCGCGATTAATGACCCTTTGACGGAACACCTCAAGAACTTACAACCGGAGCAAGTGGACGCCCTGCAAATGATGCGCGGCGTTTACAGCAACCAAGTGGTGTTAAGTGCTGCCTTGGTGTCGAGCTTCACACAGCAGTTGACCGCAGACAGTGCGGTCAACTCACTACTAAAAGGAAACTAGTATGACAACTGATTACACCGCTTTGGGTGAGTTGGTTTCAGAAAGCCGTCAATTGCTCGACCTGATTAAAGGTGGTGCGATTAACACCATGCAAACTGAGCACACACAAGCGCTAGCCAAGTTTAACGCTGATGCGACGGCGTTTTTAGCCAACATGCAGGATGCGGTGCCTAACCTTGCCCTGTCGGGCAATCAAACATTGCAGGTAGCTGAAGGCGCAACCATTCCAAGTTTGTTTGGGGCAAATGAGCGCGTAACCATGACGCGCGTGACGGCCATTGATGGTCAGCCACAACTTAGAACGGCGGAAATGAAAGCCATGCTTGCTGACATTGAAGCAGGGGTAAAAACTCAATTCCCTGATTTTAGTATTCTGGCGAATAATCACTACCGCGACTCGTTCAATATCTTTCGTGTGTCTTGGGATTTCTCGAACTACGACAAAACGCCCTACCTCTGTTATCCGCTGTCTAACAGTGTTGGCATTCCCATTCACAACATTAAACCGCTGACCTCGGCAGCGCTCATTAAGCTGGAAAGTGGCAGTTTAATTAAAGGGAATAGCTACTTTGCAGAGGGAGCGGTTTTGGGTGAGTGGCGCTACTGCTACACTATGCATGAAGATACACATTTCGGTTCATATATATATGCGCACCCCTTCCCAGCCAGTGAAACAGGCTCGTTTTTAATGGCGCTGCCCGTAGTGGCAACGGGCTACCTAAACCGTCCTGAGAAACTGTTCACCATTCCGGAGATTGGCTAATGAAAGCAAATTTACACCCTGAATGTCTGCTCAACATGCTACGTGAGGTTCGTAAACCAAAACTCGCTGAAGCGGATTACCTCGTTGAAACAGCGCTAGATTTGGGCGTTGACGTCACTCCATTTCGTCAATATCGCCAAGCCCTGCGCGACATTACCAAACACTATCAATCGCCGGAAGGTGTGCAATGGCCGCAAAAACCATCATTGCCGCAAGCGTCTGCTTAATTGGGGGAATACTTATCATGAAACAAAAAACGGTCTCTAAGTGGGTACTGTCTGCCCGTAGTGAAGCGCGTATGGTTGGGGTTCATACCGACCTAAAGGCTGTGGTTCGTCGTGCGATTGAACTATCGCCTTTTGACTTTGGCATTACGTCCGGCAAGCGCACAGCAGAACAGCAAAACGCGCTGTTTAAAAAAGGGGCGAGCCAGTTAGACGGCTATTCAAAACTTAGCCGTCACCAAACAGGCCACGCGGTCGACTTTGTTGTTTACGACGAAAACAACAAAGTGACTTGGGGCTTTAGCTACTACGAGCAAGTGAGCTGGGCATTCAAGCAAGCCGCGCGCGAATTGGATGTGCCTATCAAATGGGGTGGCGACTGGAAGTCCTTCAAAGACGGTCCACACGTCGAACTGGATAAGGCGTACTACCGATGATCAATAAAGGTGACGCGAAAAAAATCGCCGTCACCGTTGTTGGTGCGGTGGCGGCGGCTTACACAATCAAATTTTTAAGGACACAAGGTTGGCTATGATTGGATTAGTTACTTCCCTCTTTTCTGAAGGTATTGGGTATTTTAAGCGCAAACAAGATGCCAAACACAAAGCGCAAGAGCGTGACGATCAACTAGAGCAAGCGAAACTAGATGCTCAGATTAAGCGCTTACAGTCTGGTGACGAGTCAGCCGCTAAACTTGATGAACTCAGCATCAAACAACGTGGTTGGAAAGATGAATACTTGTTGATCTTAACCACACTCCCACTCGGCCTGTCATTTATCCCCGACTGGGCGCATATCGTGGATGCGGGTTTTTCTGCACTTGATGGCGTACCAGAATACTACTGGTATGCGCTCGGCATGATTTATGTGGATACGTTCGGTTTTCGTCGTATGGTAAGAGTGGCGTTTGAACACTGGTTGCAAAAGCGCTTTGGAGGTGTGAATGGTTGACTACCAAACACTATTAGTCTTTGCAGTGAGCTCTCTATGTTCAGGCGTTGGTGTAGGTGCAGTACTTAAGACAGATGTTCGTTGGCTTAGAATGATGCTAGAGAAGATGGACGATCGTGTTACGCGATTAGAGAACAAATTATGAGACGTTGGTATCTAGGCTTAGTGCCTGTTCTATTGTTTGGCTCTATGTACGCTTATGCAGCTTCACAGCGAAAACGTAAGTTTGATGACTACTCGTTAAAGAACTTTCCTGATAGTTCACCAGAGCCGATACCCAACTTAAGCAAACTCATTGATCACATTAACTAACAGGGCTTTCGCAAGCCCTGTTTGCTTTTTAACCTATATCGTTTCTTTTTTTTCCGTCTGAACTGAACCACGTTAGACGTCGTTTTCAAACTCATACGAATATCTAGCTCCATCAAGTCATAAGCACTCAGTTCACGCCCTCCGGGTGTGTAAAGCACATCGCCTCTTATCTTAAAGCCTCGCCACAGTGGCGATATAGGCAAATAGCCCCTATGCATTATCAGCAGCAAACGCACCACTGATAGAGGCCAATTACCTTTTTTAAGCCAGTTCTTCACCGTTTGAGGCGTGACACCGAAGTATTCAGCCGCCTGTTTGTGATCGTCAAAGTGCCATAACAGCAGATCTGAAACTTGGTTGATGTAAAGGTTATGGGCGAATAGCTCGTCTTTTATCTTTCTTTTCATGTGACTCATGTCTCATTATTATAAATGGGACAAAAATCATATTTTTTGTGGGGTTTAGTAACAATTAAGTAGAAGCGATTCATTTTCCCAACTTTTATAAAGTGTGACTTAGTTAAAAGTTGTCTACTTAGTGCATAGTGTGTGTTTAGTCAGTAATGTAACTAATTGAACATAAACCATAATAATGCGCACTTAGCATGTAAGAGCAAAGTTGTAATGTCACTTTTTAGCAATTTTAAAATGTCCTCGTTGCTCACGCCCAACTTCCGACAGCTGGTTCACCAACAATTTATGGATCTGCACCAAGCGGCCGCATTTTTTCACGTGCAACCCGTCACCGTTAAGCGCTGGGTTTTAGGCGTCACGCCGGTCAATCCACTCGCGGAAAAGCTGCTCAACATTAAAGCCCGCGGTTATCTGCCGCTCGATATCCGCTGGGACGGTTTTCGCGTCCATGAAGAGCGCGCCACGCTGATTACGCCCGATCGACGCGAGTTTAACCCCAAAGAGCTCGAGAATTTCGTCTACTGGCGCGACGAACATCGTCAGTTGGTCAAATTGTATGGCCGACTGCACCATCCTTGTCCCACGCCACCGGTGCCCAATCGAGCACCTTTTCGCGGTGGCCGCCGCGTCGAGCCCAAGCCTTGGGTGCCGAGTAAATTCAAATGACGTCAGCGCCTCGCACTGGGCAAACACACGCCGGACGTTAGGTCCGGCGTGGTTGAGAAGGTTGGGTTGGACTCGGTTGAGGCGCGACTTCGTCGATCGGCACTTTGTAGCGTTCATCCTGCAGTAACACACTGGCCGTTTTGAGCAACGTTTGTTTCACCTGGCGTTGTGATGGCCGTAGCCGTACGCGTCGTCGATTTAACATAATGCAGGGTCCGTTAGTGAGCCAATAGATCTAACTCTTCATCGAGCAGCATTTCGAACAGCACGTCTTGCTGACGTTCAAACAGGCTGTCAAAGGTAGCAAACATCACCGGAACCTCATGCCAGCTGTCCAATACTTTGTAGCCATACAAGCCATAATGCGACAGGAAGGCTTTGGGGGGATCGACAATGTACACACCGACACTGTTGGGGTACGTGGTGAGAAAATACAGTGCGATGTAGGTGATCATCGACATCAATCGCTCGGTCATGGACTGAGCCGCCCGCCCGCTTAACGGCTCAAGCAACAGTGTATGCTGTCTCCCTACCCGACTGTCGTACACGCCAACCAGCAGCCCTGAACGTGGTTTTTTGAAGCGCTGTACGCCGATATGAAAGGCACGGCCGGAAAAACAAGATAAGTGGTAATGACTGAGCCAATCCAGGACCGGACTTTCGTCATCTGTGAGCGCACGGTAGCTCTTTTCGCTCAAAGAAGACACCTTCAGCTCGAGCTGGGTTTGATTGATGACATCTTGCAGAAACTGCACATCAATCGACTGACGTTCTATTAAGGGTGTGGCTTTGTTGTTCATAGGTCTCGCGCCTTTATTTAAATTAAGGATGGACAGTGACGGTTAGGTCGAGGATAAGTTAAGGGCTTTTTCGAGGCTCGCGCGAGCGTAAACCAGGATTAATTACACGAAATAATGTGCGGTTAAGACACAAATGATGCGATAACAACAGGATACGAAACTGAATCAAGCAATGTGATTATTTAGTCGTTGTTTCAGTGGTGTTTGTTGGCTTTTTCTGAAATTGGAGTGCCTATGTCAGCTCAATCCTTACTCATGGAAGCATTAGATAAAGTGTATGGTCGCGTGTCCAGTAAGCTTGAGGCGAATCGTTTGTATAAAGTCCTGGTCCCTGCTCTTCACCAGGCGTTAGAGTCAAACGTGCCGTTATCGGATCCACAAATGACATTACTGATTGAAGCGATTGCTGATTTACCGCCTTCTGGAGCAAGAACACGTAATTTCAAAAATAGATATTTAAAAGACCGAGATTCTATGATGAGATTACCCAAAGATCCGAATAGTATTATGTATGGTTATTGGTGGTAATGGCATGAAGTTTCAGTATTTCTATTGTATCTATGTTCTGGCAGTTTTATATGTGGTCTCAACGTTGTGGGTTCTGGCTGGGGTCGAGATCTACGTTGACGTCACTTCTTTTATAACCGTCTTTTTTCCGTCACTTCTGGTTGGTGTGGGGAGTGTTCTTTACTCTAAAGACAAACTGTTTTCTTCTGTATCCATAACGGCTTTGGTTTCTGGGGTCTTTGGCGTTATAGCTGGCACTATCGCCACCTTTTCCAATGTGTTTGATAGTCAAGCTACCTTTGCTGGCGTCGCAGTCTCACTATTGCCGCTCCTGTACGCCCTCTTTATTATCTTGCTCATTGTGCCTACTTTACTAAGAAAATCATAAAGCCCGCTAATGCGGACTTTATGACATTATAAACACTAGGCTTTGGGAATCCCTCTTAAACAGTTTTTTAAACTGATAAGTCGTAGTTGCTGATTCCCATCCGGTTTAAGAACTTGCACCTATAGTCACCAAAACTTCTTGACGTGTTTCTAATGTAATTACCTAAATCTACATCTTTCTCATCGATACCCTGCCAAAAAAACGGAACTTTATCGTTATAAAGACTTTCTATGAACAGAATATGAGTAAGCGCCAAAAATATTCGGATAAAGTTTGAAGGTTCATTAAAGTCATTCTTTAAAAGATGAACTATGAGGTGTCGATTAAATCCGCCAGAACCCCCATTACTAGTTTTATATAAAACCTCAGCAAAGTATAAGCGAAAAGCATTTATCACATCACATTGGGGGTTAATTTGTGTAAAGAACTCTATTTCGACTTCGGGGTTATGATCTTTCCCTGGATACCAATCATACGCTGAGACTTGATTACGTCCCCATACAAGAATCAAATCTTTTAGACCTTGCTCGAAAGCCTTCGCACTCACGTTACCTTTGTCTACACATAGAATTTGTTCTTGTGCATTTCTTAACCCCGCTTCGAACACCGGCATTAGTGATATTATAGCTATGTGATCCATGCCTAAATAGAAAGCTTCTATAGCTTCAAAAATTATTGTTTTGTAATCACTAAAATAATTACTAGCTAAGAAGTATTTATTAAAATAAGCCATCGCTACATCGATTGAAAAGACATCTAGCAGCCATTTGTTTGCTGCTGTTTCGGGGATAGACGAATTCAATACACGATGCAATTGAAGGTCCATATCCCCTTGTCCTATATACAAGGGGATCGGAACTGCAACAGAAAGAATGCGTTGTTGCATTTTTGTAACCAGATGGTAGTGGCTTGTATAATATGAAATAGGTCTATCGGTAAGGTAAATCGTTTGATTTCCAATTTGAACTTCAAAGCCACTACAATTTCCTAAGCCTCTACTTCGAACAAGGACCTCTTCACCGGCCCTTTTTCTATAGATTAGCTTTATCGATTCAGGTGTAAGCTTTGACTGTCTTGCTAGTGTTTTTACTACTTTTAATTCCACCTAACCTACTCCTAAACCTTTTTAGGCAAGCTTTTTGGTTGCGAAGTACTCCGCACCTTGCTTAATAAACTCTCGAAATTGATCTTCTGTAAGCGTGTTATGTTGACCATTGTAGGCATCATACTCACCTCTCAGATTGTTATAAGGTGATGTGGTACAGAAGAATACAAAAGAGCCATTCATGAAACGGGAGATTGGTCTAGCAAGCGGTGGCAACGGTTTGCCTTGATACAAGTTGTTGTCCCAACATTGGTATGTAGCATATACACCGGGTTCAACTTCAGTCATCTCTTGAAAAGTACCTTTGAATGAACCCACACCCGGAATGCCTATAGCGGTTGTCTCCTCCACCTCTAATCGAAAATAATTCCAGGAAGGCTCTAGACCAAATGACTCATATGTAAGCTTCTTTGGCTTCAATATCTCAGCACCAATGTCACCAACATGAAGAGCTAGCATTCCATCCTCTTTAGCCTTTGAAACAGCCGTTATTGTATTGCCACCGCCGGTAGGGTAAAACATATGGTTGAGAGCTTTTACTTGAGCGACTTCGTTAAGCACCCCTATGATAGAATCTAAGTCTGTCCAAGTTGCATGTTTGGGGCTACCCAAAGGAAACAATATTTGCTGAATTTCAAACCACTCAGTGACATTACGTTTTTTGAAGTCTTTATTTAACTTGAGCCATTCATCCAATCTAGATATAAATTCAGTAATTGTTGGACGAACATTTTCATCGTTATCAGTTGCTTCAGCCAACAGTTGATCTAACTTAGTTAAATATAAACTTTTATGATAGTTTTTAAGACCTAAGACACTATTAGCAATGTACTGGCCATCAAAACCCTTTTCTTCACCTGTTATAGCTATCCAAATAGTCTTTGCAAAAGAGTAGACATCTGCTTTTTTACCATCAGCAACGTCAGCATACCTTCGCATTTCTGGCGCCATCGTAAACTTAGCCCCTACATCACGCGTTTTGGGTGTTATATCCTCTCTAGTTGGATACTTTACTAAACCAAAATCAGTAAAAAACAGGCGACCGTTGTAAAACAGAATGTTCGACGGTTTTATATCTCTATGTGATATATTCTCCTTGTGTAGTTCTTCTAACGATTTAGCTAAAGGGACAAAACCTGACACTATTTCTAAAGCGTCTTTGTCTTTTTGATATACATTAAAATCTTCAGCAATCTCTAATATAAACCATGGAAATTCAGATTTTGGGTCCTCTGGTAGATTAGACTCTAATACTTTCAAAACTCCATCAATATCTATAGTGGATAGAACATGCACTTCAGCCTTAAATCGTTGGTAGGAAATCGGATCGATATTTTTTAGTATCTTCATCGCATAATGATCATGTTCATCATTTGACACTTTCCATACATCTCCATTTCCGCCAGATCCTAATTTATCAACCAGGCGGTACTTACCAAATTTAGCGCCCTTTTGGACTTTTAATCTTTTCTTTTTATTAGGACTCATTATTCAAACCTACTTATGTACAACCTTTAAGGTAGCCCGACGCTCAGTCAAGATGTGAGCAAAAATATACCGATGGAACCGCACACAAAACGCGACGCACAGCAAAATACCAAACGTAGTAAATCACTCTTAAACTTATTGTTATACATTTACAAGCTTATGTTGTATTGCGTATTTTTTACCAGCGGACTCTAGGTACAGATCGCCATCGTGATCTAGGCGAATTAACCCTTTTGATAGAGCTTCTTCAATCAACATATCGAGCATGACGCGAGACATACTTGATGCATGTACAAGATTTGTATATACGGTGTAGTTTTCACCTCTTTCAAAGTCTGCAACTACATACGTCATTAACTCTCTAATTGGGTCGCCTGTTTTCTCCGGGGGAATATCACTAATAGGTGTGAAAGGATTGTTTCCGATTTCGGGTTTTTGGAAAAGAGGAGCACCATGGAAAGTTCTTACTAACTCATCATAACTAAATTCGTAGTCATCATCTTTAGAGAAATTTATAAATAGTTTAGTTTTGAGAAATGTCGGAACACTGTGTGTACCAAACTGTCTAATTACCGGGACTACTTTATTTGAATCAATGTTTGAAAGTAGATCAGCAGTAATAATCATTTTTTCATAGCCTACGCCACCAACCCCGCTGTTTGCCTTATCAACATATTTATCGGTACAAACCATAACTACGTAGTCTGAATCAGCAAGTTGTGTTTCCATAAAGTGAGGAAGATCGTCCCCCGGCCTTAATTCCCATTGATCAATAATTGCATCAACACCGCTATTTCTTAATCGCGTCGCTAAATCGAGCACCCACTTTTTGTGCTCCTGAGAATCGTGTGAATATGAGATAAATACTTTAGGTGTAGACATAGGTTTCCTCAAATTAATTGAATACATAACAGCTACTAGGTATAAATATTCTTTACGTGCTGAAAAAGCACCTCTCTCCTGTTGTCTATTTGTACTTTGGGTTATCTGTTTTTTGCAATTTATCAGTCGCTTAGATAGAGAACAATCACGCACTGCGCCAAAGTGCATACTAATCCTGAATAACATGCTTTAAATCAAAAATTTCAACTTAATAAAGGAAAAAAACCGCCCAATGTTGAGCGGCTTTCTTTAGCGTCTGCGTCGAGTTTTTCGTCGCTTTCTCGTGGCGGCTTTCACTACCCTCCCGCCTCGTAGTGTGTACCCTTTCTTAAGTTGACCATTTTGCTTGCGGCCTTTGCACTTACAACATCGTTTAGCCATGAGAGTCCTCCAGTTTGCGTATTCGTTGTTCCTGGTCTTGCTGCACTTTCTTTATCCAGTTGATGTCGGTTTTGAGCGCTGCAATGGTGCCCGCGCTTGAAACCACGCCGGTGATTAAGGAAATCAGCATCGCTTCAAGTAATCCCATCACTGCCCCCTGAACTTGCCTGAGAAGAATTCGAGCAAGTAGCGCACCATGGCGCGCATGCCAAGGGTATCGATGACGACGGCACCCACCACATACCAATACGGCTCGGGAATATTCTGCAGCGCCTCAAAGCCTTGTTCCACATAGGGCGCGTAATCGGGAATGAAGGAAAGAATGAGCGGAACAAACACCACAAGCAGGATGAACTCGTCTTTAACGCCGCGCTCTTTGATGCTGACTTCATCGAGGCTACTGGCTTGCTCTTCGCCCTTTTGCAATCGGCGCACCCTCGCCTGATGTTTCTCCTGGTCGAGCTCGTCTTTGCGCTTTAACGCTTCGGCTTTGTTGCGATTGTACTGCCGATAAGTTTCGAGTCCGCCATTAAACAAACTGACAATTGCACCAATCATGGGTACACCTGGCGATCGAGCTAAATGTGTGGACCATCTTTAAGCGACTTTAAGTCTCCCCCATACATTCCACACCAACTATTTCCCATTTTTTATTTACACATTGTTACGGCGTAACAATGCATGTACGTTCTTTAGTAGGCACAAAATCATAGGTACAAAACCTTTTTGTACCTGTTGAAAATCGATTATTAATCGATAACGGATTAGGGGACGTTCGAGACTGGCTTCAGATTTCATTAGTTACACGATCACGAGTCAGAATAATACACTACATGATAGTAAGCGCTTGCAGACTTGAATTACAAAGATGTAATTTTATTACAACCTGCACATTCGCAACCCCACCTGCAGCACAAATAACTACGCTAAACTATTGTTTTAAATCACAATGATATAATTAGAGCACTATAAAGATGAGACTTTCACTTTTATTACAAATGACGATTTAGTTCGAGTTTTATCTTGTTTTCGTCGATGTGTGAGTACGGACGAGTAAGCTTGTTGATACGGAATTCTGTTATAGTGCATCATCTAATGCAGGCATAAAAAAAGAGCAGTTCCCTGCTCTTCTATGTATCTGTTGCTAAGTTTAAATTGTAGCTACTGCTGTTTAGCGGCTTCAGCTCTAATTTCTTCTGCGACCATTTTTATCGCTTGAGCTGTACTTATACCCTCTGCCATTAACTCTTGGATTTTCTCGACAGCTTTTTGCTGTTCTTCATGGGAAAGTGGCGGTAGATCATCAAACATAAAAAAGGCTCCTAAAACTTTAGGAGCCGACTATATTACGATTTGACTGTAAGAGCTAGTGCATTACTCCCCTAACCTATAACTTAATAACTCGTCAGGAAGTTAATGTAGGCGCCCATTGAATTTTCATTCGTGTAGCTCGCGCCTATATCCAATTGGAATAAGTTTAGAGGTGACAAGCCAATACCAGCAGTCACTGTGTCGTCAAGATTGTCATATGCTAGATTTCGATTCCAACCAGCACGCAGTTTTAACTGACGCATGATGTCAATTTCGCCACCGACTCTAAGCATTTGAGAGTTATCTTTGAAATTAGTGAACTTTTCCTCTTCTCTAAGATCGTAATCAACACTTAGAGTCGCGTAGTCAGCAACTAGACCAACACCAACAGTGTATTGAGGGCGCATTTGATAATCAAAAGTCACCGCCTCAAAGGTTCTAGACTGACTTGAGTCCACCCTAGAGGTCACAGTTGTACCAGCAAGTTCTTGGGACTTGATATCACGTGAAACTAAATTCATCGCAGAGAAACCAACCCGCAAAGGACCGTAGAACCATAGGAAACCTGCATCCATATTGAACATGGTTTCGCCTTGTCCATTTTCTCGAACATCCTTTATATCGTAATTGTTTAGATTGGCTCGATAAACGTAAGTGTAAATGCGTTGCAGTTTTGGAGTAATACCAAACGAAATATGTTGACCCAAGAACGTTTGATATTTTGCGAGTGAGATACCTACTTCAGTAACACCCAGACCTACAGCGTCGACTCCACTCAACTCTGCATTGATAGCAGGATTGAGGTTGGGTGTTGCACTGTTGGCACCTGTATATATATCGGTCTGCGCAAAAGACTCAGCATAAGCTTTACCAAAAACATTAGCAGCTATGAACTTATTTGGAATAGCAAACGCGACAACACCACCAAATTGAAGATTGGCGACATCTCCTTGCAGGGCATTCAGTGTACTTTCTAGTTCTGAAACATTAGAGTAATCACCACCAACAGCTTGATCAATTAGATCAGACGCCTTTTTAAGGTCATCCACCATCATATGCTCATCGCTATAAGATAAGCCGATACTTGGAGTGATCATTCCATAATCGTCATTACGACGATATATGGCTGTCAGTGCTGGGTTATAGAATGGAGCGGTGAGGAAATTTGCAGAAACTACACCTACTCCGCCCATTGCGTCTCCGCGGGCTTCAATAGCGTAGTTTGCAGCAGAAGCTGAACTGGCTGCAAGTGCAATAGACAATGTAAGAAATTTTATTTTATTTTCCATAATTGTATAAACTTTTTAGTTCCATATGTTTATATCGTTCTATTGTCTATTAACTTTAGTTATTCCTCCACTGAAACATCATAGGTCTTACTAATTATTTGTTGTTGTTCAACAATTATCGGGCCTTGCCACCTTTGGTGGTTAATCGAAACCGCTAAAACATACCGACCTTTGTCAACAATCCCATTATCTAATGAAGTTGGATAGTCGGAATCATAGCTCTCGCCCCACACTTGGTTGTAGTTACCATCAATGTAGTCATAGAGTGCAACATCGAGTTTAGGTAACGGACAATTAGGATTTAATAATGCGTTTCTTTCGAGTTTCCATTGAGCTTTCGCATCCCAACGAACCGTCATCTCTGACTTAGGTTCGCCCAATACTAGCCATGAACTCCAAGAAGACTCATCGGCTGCGGTCACATCAATTCTATATAGACCGCTTCGGACTCTGCTATTTAAGTTATAGCGCTTTACGTATTTTTGGGTACCGAGGTCGTTTGTAGGAGATGATTGGATGAAAGAGTTATCGGTAGAAAGGTTTTTAGATACCCAACGAGTCAGAGAGATATCTTTTATATCTCGGTTAGATTCAATTTCAACGATTGCACGATACGCATCCCTGCCAGGACTTTGTATTTCGCTTCGGCGAACTGTAACGTTGCTAATCCATTCGGGTAATGATCGATTATCTAGGCTTTTACCACAATCTACATCTAGGGACTGAAGAAAAAGATCGTTGAGATGAGGCGTGATTGAACGATTTTTTTCTAGTTGCCACACCTCTACAAGCGATGTAAACATCGCTGGTAAATCGTTATTTAACAGATGCCTATGTGCCTGTGTTAAAGGCGAGTTACTTTCAAACCAAGGCACTTGTGCTGCATTTGTCGACGCACTGACCATCAGTGCGCCAATCAATAACTTTGCTTTATCCATTAAGCTTTCATTTTGTAGCCAACGCCACGTAATGTTTCGATTTCTAATCCAGGTAATTTTTGACGAAGCTGCAGTACGTGGGTATCTACAGTACGTGTGGTTGGGAAATGGTTATAACCCCAAACATGGTCCAATAGTTCATCACGAGTAAACACTCTGCCAAGGTTGCTTGCCAAAAACAGCAGTAAATCAAACTCTGTTCGCGTCAAAGTCACCAACTCATCTTTGTATGTGACTTCACGCGTCGCTTTATCAATCACAAGGCAATCAGTCACGACTTTGTTATCGTCTTGTGCTTCACCTTCTGGCGCTCTTAGCTGAGCTCGAACACGTGCAAACAGTTCCGCTTCGGCGAATGGCTTAGTCAGGTAATCATTTGCACCCGCATCTAAACCCATGACTTTGTCTTTAACTGTTACTAACGCCGTTAATAAGATCACTGGAACGTCTTTGATCTTTTTCCACTCAACTAGGTGATCAACAGAATCACCATCTGGCAATTGACGATCAAGTATCACGAGATCTGCTTTATCCCAGTACTGCGCAACATCCGCAATTGTCTCTGAATGGAAGCACTCATACCCCGCTTGTTCTAAGCTAACCAAAAGACCATCAGCTAAGTTTTTATCATCTTCAACAAGAAGCAGTGTCTGTTTCACAAGGTATCTCCAAAATAAACGCTGTTGGTGGGCCAATTAACGACATTCTACCGCCCATTCGACCAACCATAGATTCCACTATGGTCAAGCCAAGACCAAGGCCACTTTTACTGACAAATGGCTTGCGTAACTGTCGCCAATCTTTTGCTGACAGTTCGCCCTGATCTTGAACTTTAACCGTAATTTTCTGTGTTTCCGTTGTTACATCAAGTACAACAGGCGCAACCCCATATTTATTGGCATTGCGTATTAAATTATCTATACAAGTGCCGAGCCAATAGACATTTAGCTTGGCCGCGACATCTTGGTTTACATTGAGCTTAACTTTTCCGCCAAACTCTTCTTCTACTTTAAACTCCAACCACTCTTTTACAGAGGGAACCCAGTCAGTTGCGAGCGGTTTGTTATCAGACTGAAGATAATCCTTACTCGCTTCAGCTAACTGACGTAATCGTCTTGAGTCTTCACATAAACGGCGAAATTCGTCATAAACGGATTCAGGTAAATGCTCAAATTCACGTCTGAAGCCTTCTACTGTTAAAGACAAACTGGCAATTGGCGTTCTTAGTTCATGGGTCAAGATTTGTAGAATCAGCATTCGGCTCTTCATCTCTTGACGCTTCGTGTTCCAACGGTACGCAGACCAGCCTAACACCAACAATATGTTGGCAATGACCAGCGCGACCATGCTGATTCGTAAGATATCCGAATGGTCTTCAACGTCCCAACATAAGTTACCACGTTGTACAAAACAGCTGCTCGACTCTTTTCTTAAGCTAAATGACAGCCCTGCGTCTTCGACAGCTTGTTTCCAAATTCGTTCTGGATAAACTAAGTAGTTATCGCTTTTTCTTAGCCAGAGTTCGTTACGCTCAATAAACATGCTAGAGCCAGAAATGAGCGCGACCATGGTATCTTCGTTCATCCTTTGTAATCGACCCAATAAGGTCGAATCAGAGGCTAAAGGACGCTCTTTTATGTGCATGTACTGCTGCAGTTGCTCAATATACTCTGGATAAGTTTGAACATATCTGCTCGCATAGGTTCCACCACCTGGGTGAATTAATGCACTTCGGGCAAACCATTTTTCGCTAAGCTTGTTCCCCTTACACATAGCACGTGTAAACACCAATGGCTCGGTTATAAGAGGACTCAGTGGCAGCTTTCCAGTACAGTTTTGCGCTAGCCTGTATAGCCTTTGCACATCCTTTAAAGGGTATGCCGAGGTCTGCGGTAACATCGATTCCGGAGTAAGAAGTCTTGTTGGATAATCTGACTGCAAACTGCGGATATCATAAGAAACCGTTGCCTGTTCTTGATCGAAAAGATCAACAAATCGGTCAATACGCTCCGGTAAAGACTCTGCAGATGCGCTACCTGAGAGGACCGCAATACCTATTGCGATCGCTTTAACTGTTGTCTTAATCAATGCAAAAATTCATTAAATCAGTAAGTTATGATTTAGAGTAAAACATTATGGCAAAAATATAAAACTGAAATGTAATATCAATGTCAGAAATGGTACTCACGAAACGAAAGAAGCCAGCGTTATGCTGGCTTCTGTATAGTGTAATCCGAATCTACAATGCTTTGAAGATAGATTCGACACTCTCTTTTGCATCACCGAATAACATCTGGGTGTTTTCTTTGAAGAACAGTGGGTTTTGCACCCCTGCGTAACCTGTATTCATCGAGCGTTTAAACACGATAACATTCTTCGCATTCCACACCTCAAGTACTGGCATACCAGCAATTGGGCTATTTGGATCGTCTAGAGCCGCAGGGTTCACCGTATCATTCGCACCGATAACCAGTACCGTATCTGTTTCAGAAAGGTCATCGTTGATCTCATCCATTTCAAGCACGATATCATATGGAACTTTAGCTTCTGCAAGCAGAACGTTCATATGACCTGGTAAACGACCCGCTACTGGGTGAATACCAAAGCGGACTTCGATACCTTGCGAACGTAGTGTCTCTGTGATTTCGTGAACAGGATATTGCGCCTGAGCCACAGCCATACCGTACCCAGGAGTAATAACAACAGATTTTGAGTTTTTAAGAAGCTCAGCAACCTCTTCTGCTGTCGTTTCTCTATGCTCGCCCTGCTCAGCATCAGATGAAATTACGATTTCCTGACCAAAGCCACCAGCAATAACACTGATAAACGAACGGTTCATCGCTTTACACATGATGTAGGAAAGGATCGCGCCTGAAGAACCGACAAGTGCACCAGTCACAATCAATAGATCGTTTGCTAGCATGAAACCTGCCGCCGCTGCCGCCCAACCAGAGTATGAGTTAAGCATTGACACGACCACTGGCATATCTGCACCACCAATCGAAGCTACTAAGTGGTATCCGAAAGCGAAGGCGATTAACGTCATCACAATTAACGCAAACATACTGCCGTCAGCATTGACGAAATGAAGCAACAACAGCGTCGATACAACAATCGCTGCTAGGTTCATTTTATGCTTGTGCGGAAGGTTTAGAGGTGAAGATGAAATAATACCGCGCAATTTACCAAAGGCGACAATAGAGCCCGTAAACGTCACTGCACCAATGAATACACCTAAGAACACTTCCACTAAATGGATAACATGTTCTGCGTGCGTTGCCGCTTCAGGTGCATCAATATAGCTGTTGTAACCAACCAGCACTGCTGCCATACCAACAAAGCTGTGAAGAATCGCCACTAGCTCTGGCATTTCTGTCATCTCAACTTTCTTAGCGTAGTGGATGCCAATACCACCACCAATGACCATAGCAATGATGATCCAAACAAAGCCTTCAGACTCTGGTCCAAAGATCGTCGCGATCAAGGCGATCGTCATACCGGCAATACCGTAGTAGTTACCCGATCTTGCCGATTCTTGCTTAGACAGCCCTGCTAAGCTCAATATAAAGAATAATGCAGCAACAATATAAGCTGCTTGTACTAATCCTGCAGACATTCCCTGTTACTCCTTAGTCTTTACGGAACATTTCAAGCATACGCTTGGTGACGGTGAATCCACCGAAGATGTTGATACTGGCGATCAAGACAGCAATAAAGGACAAGAACGACACAACGCCATTCCCCTGACCAATTTGCAGTAACGCACCTACAACGATAATGCCTGAAATAGCATTAGTGACGGACATAAGTGGAGTATGCAGCGCGTGGGTTACATTCCAAACAACGTAGTAACCAACAACACATGCAAGAACAAATACCGTAAAGTGAGATAAGAACGCAGCAGGTGCCACAGAAGCAATCCATGCAAATGCGCCTAAACCTACGACTAGAGCCACAACTTTTTTCGCTGGAGAAGTCGGTTCTTCTTTTTTAGGTTCTGGTTTTGCAGCTGGTTGAGCAGGCTTTTGCTCTGGTTGAGCGGAAACCTGAATTGGAGGCGCTGGCCAAGTGACCTCACCTTCTTTAACTACCGTAACGCCGCGTAGCACCACATCTTCGAAATCGATGTTGATGTTGCCATCTTTCTCTTTCGCTAACAGCTTAAGAAGGTTAACAATGTTGGTCGCGTAAAGCTGAGAAGATTGCGTAGGCAAACGACCAACCATGTCGGTATAACCAACGATCTTCACGCCGTTCGCTGTTGTGATGACTTTATCTGCAACCGTATATTCACAGTTACCACCATTTGCAGCAGCCAAATCGACGATGACACTACCCGCTTTCATGCTATCAACCATTTCCTTGGTAATAAGCTTTGGAGCTGGTCGTCCTGGGATAAGCGCTGTGGTCACAATGATATCAACGTCTTTCGCTTGTTCAGCATAAAGCTCAGCCGCTTTCTTGTTGAATTCATCGGACATCTCTTTCGCGTAGCCGTCACCTGAGCCTGAGTCTTCTTTAAAATCGACTTCTAAGAACTCTGCGCCCATAGATTGGACTTGCTCTTTTACTTCTGGGCGAACATCAAACGCACGAACAATCGCACCTAAACTACCCGCAGCACCGATTGCAGCAAGACCGGCTACACCCGCGCCAGCAACAAGTACCTTCGCTGGTGGCACTTTACCTGCAGCGGTAATTTGACCGGTAAAGAATCGACCAAATTCATGTGCCGCTTCAACGACCGCACGATAACCAGCGATATTTGCCATTGAAGAAAGTGCATCTAAAGCCTGCGCGCGTGAAATACGCGGCACAGCGTCCATTGCCATTACGTTAATGTTTTTACTTGAAAGCTTTTCCATTAACTCTGGGTTTTGTGCTGGCCAGATAAAACTGATTAGGCTGGCACCATCTTTTAACAGAGCAATCTCGTCGTTTTCTTCTGTAGAAAGCGGCGCATTGACCTTGAGGATAAGATCCGACGTCCATACCTCATCTGTGGAAACAATTTTAGCTCCGGCAGCTTCATAAGCAGAGTTATCAAAACTCGCTAATTCACCCGCTCCAGATTCGATATTAACCTCGAAGCCCAATTTTAATAACTGCTCAACCGACTTTGGCGATGCAGCCACTCGCGTTTCTCCGGCGAGTATTTCTTTTGGCACACCAATTTGCATTAGCTATTCCTTGACTATTCGCAACAATGATTGTTCTGTTTTTATCCAACGATTTTAGATACTTCAAGCATTTTGTAACAAAAACACAAAATATCATTACATATAACCGATGGTAATGAACCATTTTGCTTATGTGTTTGTTACCTAACCACACTACACGATAGTGTTAAGAGGTCAAACCAGTAAGCGAAAAATCTCATTAAAACAACTGATTATGTGACATCCACATACTAAAAGAGCCATCAGAATAACGACTAATGGCTCTTAAAATTATGATGTTTGTCAATTTGGAGAGGATCTACTGAAAAATGTTGTCGCCCATCTGGTCTACAAACATTTGCGCTTTCTTGAGCATAAATTCGTTGGCGTCGCTTTCGCTCGGTAGGACATCAGAGCGAATAAAACGGTGTGTCTTCACTTCTTCACCGAACTGCTTCGTAATACGACCCGCAATACGATATTGACCACCTTCAGCAAGCGCTTCTTGGTAAATTAGATAGCCTTTATACTCGATAGGCTCGACTTCGACTTTAGGTTGTTCTTTTTGACCACCAAACAAGCGAGAAAAAAGTCCCACAAAGTACTCCTTGGTAACGATTAGTTTTTCTTGAGGATTGGTTTTTCAAACCACTCTAGTTCAATGTCGTCATCAAACATCTGCTGTTTGCTAAACACGACAAGAACTTCATCTTTCCTGTTTTTTCTACGGTCGTCAACAATCATACTCACCGCGGCCTCTATTGCCGTCGACGCATAGTGTTTCAAAGTAACCAGTCTCTCTTCCGGTAACGCTGATAGAAAGTCTATATCATAGCGAATATACACAGGTCGCAATTGAGACAAAGCTAAACAGGCAAGATCAGCAAGTTGCTCATGGTCAAAATTATCAACATACTCGGATTTCGCAAGCTCTTGACCGACTAATGTCTCCATATAGTTATGTACGTCCACACTTATCTGCATATTACTCAACTCCTTGTAGGGACAATTGTTCGTTCTAGTATGTTTCAATTAGTTAACGCTTTCTACGGATTTGCGCATTTCAACGCCAATTTATGACCACTATCTAAACGTGACCCTAATTTTCATCTATAAGTTTAGTAAAAAGCTTGGAAATTCATCAAATAAAAGTATTCTTAACAAGTTACTAATTAATAATAAGACCAATTAGGCTAGGTTGAATGTCGTTTTCTGTAGTCACTACAAACTGGTTCCGTCTTTCACTACCTTTGATGTTGCTGACGTTTATTGCATTTGGGATGAACAATGTAATCAACCTCACTTATTCAAACCTAGGTATCGTGTCAAAGCTTCCATTTGTACTCTTCGCTATAACTATAGTGCTAGCTGACGCATTTAAACAAAGTCGAATAGCTATGGTCGCTTCTGCGCTAGTTGTCTCCTATTGGGTCATACAAGAAAGGCTACAATCTCCCCTCTCATCAGGGACAACCATCCTTGAGTTATCATTGCTCGCAGCGCTGCTTCCTATCGCTTTAATTTTTGTTTACAGCTACAAAGATTCTTCGCTGTTTACTCGCACGTTCGGCTTGTACTTGTTTAAGCTCGCCATGCTGCTGTTATGGTCGTATCTGATCTTGACCTACTTCTATGAAGGCGGATTTGAAAACATTAACGAAACGTTTTTGTTTGTTTTGCCTCAGGTATCAAGACTGCCCTTTATTCTGGTTGTTTTTCTCACCGCCATGGTGTTGATATTCGCTATTTGCGTCTTGAACAGAAATAGCATCATTGATGTTGTGCTCTACTCCGCAACGCTGTTATCAGCCGCAACGTTTGTGTTTTTTGATGTCACCTACATCTCTAGCACTCTATTTTCTTTAGCAGGTGTGCTGTTGCTCGTCTACCTGCTCTCTGCTAGCTATGAGCTCGCCTTCATGGATACGCTAACTGAGATACCAGGACGACTTGCGCTTGAGTCAGATCTAAAACATCTCGGACGAAAATACACCATTGCCATGTTGGATATCGATCACTTTAAATCATTCAACGATACTTATGGGCATGACACAGGGGATGACGTCTTAAAGCTTGTTGCGACCAAACTTCAACAGGTCGGTGGTCGAGCGAGGGTATACCGCTATGGTGGTGAAGAGTTCACTGTGCTGTTCAAAGGAAAATTAGCTGAAGACACACGTGATCATTTAGAACTACTCAGAGCATCGATCGAAAATTACAACATGGTTTTGAGAAATCAAGATGCGCGGCCAAAAGACGATAAACTGGGCTCTAAAAGCCGTGGAGCTAAGAAAAAGCAAGAATATGTTAACGTCACAATTAGTATTGGCGTTGCAGACAGCTTAGATTCGAATAAAGTCTCTGAAGTTATGAAAGCTGCCGACAACGCATTATACAAGGCGAAAAAAGCAGGTAGAAACCGAGTCTGTATTAATTAAACGTCACCCGCAACGTACTGGTTTCTACCGTTGACTTTAGCTTGATACAAACGCTTATCTACGAGTTCATAGAGTTGCTCTATAGTTTCGCGTCCACTTGGGATAAGTTGGTATACACCTTGTGACACCGTCACGACTGGCGCGACATCGCTATATTCATGCTTCAAGTTTGCAGCCTCTATAGACGATTTAATTCGCTCGGCGTTTTTCGTCGCTTTTTCATCATCGGTATAGCCGAGTAACACAACAAACTCCTCACCGCCATAACGACCTACGACTTCCCCGCTTCTCGTAAACAACTTGGATAATGTAGAAGCGATTTCTATTAAACATCGATCACCTTCAATGTGACCATAATTGTCGTTGTATAGTTTGAATCGATCGACATCAAGTAAAATGATACTTAGAGGAAGCTGGTGACGCCCATGCAATGATATCATCTCTGTGAGCTTCTCATCGATATAACGTCTGTTTTTGACTTTCGTTAATCCGTCTTCTTGTGCTAACTGTGCTAACTCTTCATTTGCTTTCGCTAAAGCAGCAGACTTTTGCTTAAGTTCACGACGCATAAAGGCGATACGCTGCATCGCGATAAGTTTTGAGTTGAGTACAATCTTGTCAACAGGCTTTATTAGGTAGTCATCGCCACCCGCATCGATCGCACTTGCAATCATCGTCGGTTCGTCGTGACTACTTAAAAAGATAATAGGAACCCAATCAGGATAGAGCTCTCGGATTTTCGCTGAGACTTCAAATCCATTCATTTCAGGCATGGAAATATCAAGCAAAACAAGATCAGGTTCGAACTTAGGGTACATTTCCAAAGCCTCGTGACCTGAGCTAGCCATTTCAACCGCGTGACCTAGTTGTTTTAACCTTATCGCTAGTTGTATACGCTCCATTTGAACGTCGTCAACCAGCAGGATGTTCATCGAGGAACCCGATATTTCCACTGTTTACTACCACCCTTGAAATCCGTTTTTGTCTTAGCCAATTTTAGTCATTCTGTTTCATAGATTTAAACCTACAAAATCACTAAGAAATCACATGCTTAACAAAAGCATACTCCACCTTGGTTTAATCATCCATTCAAGGTTGACATTTATCCCTAATTTTTTACGATAGCGCCGATACACACACATTTTAAGAGAATATTATCCATGTCTGACGTTAATCAAACAGAACAGCCAAAAGTAGATCTTGCAGAAGTATCTGCTGAATTGCGCCAAGTAATTGAATTTGATGAAGTTCCAGAAGCAATGCACCTAATGGTAACGTCAATCCATGAAGTTTCTGAAGAAGCCGTTCGTGAATCGTGGAATGAACTGCCAAGCAGTGCGCAAAATGTTCTAGATAATTTTGAACAATTTCACGCTTTAGTATCAGTGAGCCAAGCTTTTGCTGGTTTGAATGTCATGGAAGAGTTTCCTACGTTAAACCTTCCAAAAGACATGACTGAAGAGCAAAAAGAAGAATACCGCGCTGAGTTACTTGACCAAGTACTGCACAACTGTGTTAAAGACATGGTTAAGCAGATCAAAAAAGCGCGCCGTGACCCAATTCTAAAACGCGATTTCACAGACGTGTTCGCAAAATAATTAAACGCTAGAAACTTAAACGCCGTATTTCGCGGCGTTTTTTAATTCGATACAACGACATCGCGCTGAGTGACACTGACGCCTTTAACTTGAACGTAAACGTCCATCCCTTGTTCAAGTTCTAATTCATCCCTAGCCCAAGCGGTAATGGTTGCGACTAAGTGGCAGCCTTTAGATAATTCGATTTGCACCGACACACTGATTCTATCTTGGCTATTCGAATGAGTTTCTATCTTCGACACCTTGCCTTTTAAGACGTTTCGAATGGAAGTCCGCTGAGGCTCATCAAGCATTATAGACACGTCATTGGCTCTTACTTGCAACCTTACTGGGGAATCAATTTCACCGTCGATCTTTTGCACCCACAGAGCAACGTCGGGCGCAAGTTCAACCTTAGATAAAGCATATTGATTGTTGTGCTCCACTACTCTAGCTTCAAACAATGAGCTTTGTTCAGAGAAAGATTGCCAAGGCTTCATAGCTCGTGAAGACCAAACATCTTCAATTGGCCCAGATACCGCAACTTTACCCTCATCAATCACAACTAAGTGGCTTGCAAGGCGTAGCACTTCATTTAAGCTGTGGGAAACATAGATTATTGGGATCTCAACGTTTTGCGATAACTGTTCTAAGAATGGCATCACTTCTCGCTTTCTCGGTAAATCGAGTGACGCAAGAGGCTCATCCATCAACAAGATATCTGGCTTAGACAATAAGGCACGACCAATCGCCACACGCTGCTTTTCACCGCCAGAAAGCTGATGGGGATAGCGCTTTAGTAAAGGTTCTAGCGCCAGCAACTGAACAATCTGCTCAAAGTGGGAATTATCAGAGACGGATACCCCGTACTTAAGGTTTCGCTCTACCTTAAAATGAGGGAATAGACGCGCATCCTGAAACACATAACCAACATTACGCAGATGCACGGGAACATCGATTTGAAGCTCTGAATTAAAGAGTGTTTTGTTGCCGATAGTAATCAAGCCATTGTCAGGCTGTTTTAACCCTGCGACAACGTTAATCAGTGACGTTTTTCCAGCACCAGAGCGACCAAAAACAGCAGTAATCCCTTTTTCTGGTAATGTCAGGTCTATGTCGAACTTAACATCGCCTAGCTGCTGTTTATAGCGTGCAGTTATTCCCTTCATTGGCTTGCTCCCAATCGACGAGCACTCACCCTAGATAACCATTCTGAGATCAGCATCGACGCAAGTGCTATCGCAATCGAAATAAGACACAGCCTCATTGCTTCTGCTTCAGAGCCTGGCGTTTCAATAAAGGTGTACATTGCCAGCGGGATAGTTTGAGTTTCACCAGGAATATTTGAGACAAAGCTGATTGTCGCCCCAAACTCACCTAAGCTTCGCGCAAAGGAAAGCATAGTGCCGGTGATGATCCCTGGGATCGTTAGCGGCAACGTAATAGTGAAGAAGATCTTAATGGGACAAGCGCCTAACGTTGCCGCCGCCTGCTCTAAGCGACCATCAACATTCTCTAAACTAAGCCTTATTGAGCGAACCATTAATGGAAGTGCGACCACAATGCAGGCCAAAACCGCCCCTTTCCAACTGAAAGAAAACACTAACCCAAAATGCTCATATAACCAGTTGCCAACAAAGCCTTGCCTACCCATAGAGATAAGCAGCAGATAACCAATCACCACAGGGGGTAAAACCAAAGGGAGATGAATCACTGAATCCAATAAGCTTTTACCGAAAAACTGTTTTCTCGCTAATAGCCATGCGAGACCAACCCCTATAGGAATCAGCCAAACAATGGCAAACAACGCCACCTTTAAACTTAACAATAATGCCTGATACTCGTAATCCGTTAACAAACTCACCTCTATTCCACTACCTCAGTAAAACCATACTGTTTAAACACACTTTGAGCTTGCTGACTGTGGATAAACTTAACAAAGCGCTGTGTCTCTATCTTCTCATTAAGCGGCGCCATCGGATAGACTATGTTTGCATGTGCACTGCTAGGTAATGTCGCCACTACCTTAACCTTATCACTTAGTAACGCATCCGTTTTATAGACTATGCCGAGAGGAGACTCACCTCTTTCGACTAACGTCAGCGCAATACGAACGTTGTTTGTTGGTGCGAGATGCGTTTTCACCTCATCCCAAACACCTAAGTTAACTAGTGCCAGTTTTGCATACATACCCGCTGGTACGGCATTAGTTTGTCCAATCGCGAGACGATATCCCGCTAATGCGGATATCCACGACTCCTCTGAATCTACATCTAAGTTAAGAAGATGACCTTTCGGAGCAATAGCAACTAAACTATTCACTGCAATATTTGTGACGCCGTCACCATTAACGATACTCTGCTCAACTAAGTATTCCATCCACTTGTGGTTCGCTGATATATAGATATCCGCAGGAGCACCTTGCGCCAATTGACGCGCCAACGAAGCGCTTCCACCAAACACGGTTGTTACAGAGGTATCATTCGACTCTTCATATTGCTCGACAAGATCATTGACCACGTTGGTCATAGATGAAGCCGCGTAAATGCGTAGCGACTCAGAATGAGCACTAAAGCTCGCACATGCAATAAAAGCAAAAAGAGAATGTTTTAAACTGGTCATGGTTACATTGATTATAATTCAGGCCATAGCTTTTTAAGATCAAGATGCTGCTCTATGGCGTCGGCAATCCTATCAATGGCTTTTTGTTGGTTTAGTTGGTGATCTATCTTCGCAACGTTTTCAACACCCACCCACTTGCAAATGGCGGATACAGCGTCAGCATTATCAAAGATACCATGTAGGTAGGTACCGAGCACTTGATTGCAATCACTAATCGTGCCATCGAACTGTTTATTTTCCAGTTCAATCAGATGATTCGTTGATACATGACTGACTCCAGCATGAATCTCATATCCACTGACGGCAATATCATTACCCTCTAATGTCATCGTGCCACTCACATTGGTTAGCGTTTTGCTTTGCTTAAGTTCGGTCTCTACGCAGAGGTGCCCTAGTCCTTGACTAGATCCCGGATCACTTTCAATACCGAGAGGATCATGAATCATCGAACCAAGCATCTGATATCCACCGCAAATACCCATGACTTTTCCGCCTAACCTAAGGTGCCTATTAATATCTTTATCCCACCCTTGGCTGCGTAAATAATCGAGATCATTTCTGACTGATTTTGAACCAGGCAGTATGATTAAGTCCGCATCAGATAAGCGTTCTCCTTTACCAACGTACCTAAGGTTAATATCTGGGTTAAGTCTGAGCGTATCAAAATCTGTGTGATTACTAATGCGTGGAAATACAGGAACGACAACATTTAGCTTGCTGTTTTCGCTGCTCACTTGCTGGGCATTGATCGCGTCTTCAGCCTCTAGATCGAAACCGTGTAAGTAAGGCAATACCCCAATGACAGGCTTACCTGTTTTCTCCTCTAACCAATCGAGTCCTGGCTGCAAAAGGGAAATATCGCCGCGGAAGCGGTTAATGACAAAGCCTTTCACTCGCGCTTGTTCGCTTTCAGATAGTAGCGCTAATGTCCCGTAAAGATGGGCAAATACACCGCCGCGATCAATATCGGCAACAATGATGACAGGAACGTCGGCCTCTTCGGCAAATCCCATGTTTGCTATATCGTTAGCTCTTAGATTGATTTCTGCGGGACTACCCGCACCTTCGATTAACACGGATTCGTATTGTGACTGAAGGATAGAAAAAGACTCCATCACCACTGGCAAGGCCACTTTTTTGTAACTCTGGTAGCCAATTGCATCAACTGTCGTCGTTGCCTTCCCCTGAAAAATGACCTGAGCACCCATGTCCGTATTTGGTTTAAGCAAAACCGGATTCATATGAACGCTAGGTTCAATGTTAGACGCGAGCGCTTGAACAGCTTGCGCTCGGCCTATCTCTCCCCCATCTGGGGTGACGGCACTATTGAGCGCCATATTCTGCGGCTTAAAGGGGGCGACTTTAATATTTCTTCGAGCCAATACGCGGCATAAACCTGCCACTAGAACACTTTTGCCTGCGTCTGAGGTAGTGCCTTGGACCATAAGCGCTTTCAATGTGGATTGCATGAACTATTAATACTTATTTGATTCATTGAGATAAGGCTAATAATAACGGTATTTGGCTGATTTCCTCAACAATATGAATGGAATATGAATCTTACGCTCAGCATGGATTCAAAATGGGTTTGTTTTAATAGCACCATCAAACAAACACTGCCTGACATTAGAAAGGAAAACATGATGAAAAAAGTAATTCTTGCGACCGCTGCAACCCTTATCCTAGCTCCTACCTTTGCTTTAGCAAAAGATGGTCACCATGAAAAAGGGACTGGAATTCAGTACAGTGGCCCTGTTGAACTCACTACTGTAGACACCTTATTAGCAGATACCAGTATGTTTACTGAGAAGAATGTTGTTGTAGAAGGTAACCTTCTAAGACAAGTTAAAGGCGATACTTTTATCTTCTCTGATGGCAAAGGTGAGATTCAAGTAGAACTGGACGACGACATTCATATGGCACAGCCAATTGATCATACGACGAAAGTACGTCTGTTCGGTGAATACGAAGGCGGCAACACACCAGAAATTGAAGTTGATCGTATTCAGATTCTATAAATCCCCTGAATTAGTTCTCTGATTACGCTATGATTTGGCTTGCTTATTGCAAGCCATTTTTATTAGTCAATTTATTGTTGTTAGTCGGAGACTACTTTTGAAAAAACTCATTTTGGCCAGTGCTCTAGCGATTGCAGGAATCAGCACAAGCGCCCAAGCGAACAATTTTAACTATAACTTTTTCGAAGTTCGAACAGCTATTGGACCTGAAATGACGGGCGCAGAGTTTAGTACATTCTTTACCGAAAACTCTCACTTTATTCTCCGCGCAGATACCCAGTTTGATAAAGACTACGATCTCGCTGGTGGTATTGGATTTAACGGCCCTGTCAGTCAGTTTGCCGACATCTATGGTCAATTACTTGTCCACCAAGTGAAGTACACGAAAGAAGCAGGCGGCGAAAGTGATACCCAAGCCGAAATAAACGTTGGTGTCCGTCTTTGGTTAACAGATCAAGTTGAAGCAACAGGACGTATCGGCCGCAATGATGACTCTTCTGTATTCCATGCTGGCGTACGTTTCCACTCTACTCAACAACTTTCCCTTTCAGCGGAAACCCGCAATAACGGCCTTTATGGCCCGCAAGTTACTATGTCGGTTCGATTCCAATATTAAGCCATCTGGCCAAACATAAAAACTAAGCCCTGTTTAAAACAGGGCTTAGTTTTATCTAACAATGATCTTTCTGGGGACTAACTCAACACCAGCTTGATATCGTTTCGCCGCCGCATTGAGCGCCAGTTCCATCGCACTATCTGCAATAAGTTCGAACTGCTGAGGTAACGAGTTCACTTTCATTGGTAAAAAATCCAACAGACGATTATCACCAAATGTCGCAATTTTGACCTTATTTGCTAAATCTGGCCGTTCCAACAATACATCCAACACCCCTTCCAATAAAGTATAAGAAGTGGTGACAATAGCATCCGGCACTTTATCCTCTTTGCACCACGCTTCAAGCACTTGTTTACCATCTTTGCGATTAAAGTGTTCGCCATAGCCAACAACACAGGCCACATTTTGCTGTTTCGCCGCGGAAACAAACCCTAACTCACGCTCACGAGATATGTTCAGCTCTGGTAATGCCCCAATAAGGCCAACACATGTTACATTGTCACTGATAACCGACTGAGTCAGCTCAAAAGCACCGCCAAAATCCTCACTGATTACACAAGAGAAGTGTTCATCGTCGAGCGGACGGTCAAGCGCAATCACTGGCGTCCCTTTCGATTTCAGTTGCAGGTAGAACTCACTAGCATCTGGAATCACGCTAGCGACAAACAGCGCATCAACTTTACGACTGACCAATGCTTGAACGACGTTTTTTTCTGTTTCTGGTTCATCGTCAGAGCACGCGATTAGGATCTGATATCCTGCCGAACGTGAATTCTGCTCAAGCAGTTTAGCTAATCTTGCATAACTGGTGTTTTCGAGATCGGGGATGATAAGCCCAAATGATCGGCTCTGTCCGGCTCTTAATGTGCTAGCAGCAAGATCAGGGCGGTAATTATGCTCATTCACCACACCCATCACTTTTCTCTGCGTTTTCTCGCTGATTCTGTACTTTTGAGCTTTACCATTGATCACATAGCTCGCCGTCGTCTTTGAAACCCCAGCAAGCTTTGCTATCTCATCTAGTGTCATATCCACAACCTTTGTTCTGTGCGCCGGATCATAATACTTTATAAATGATCTTACGATGAGTTGAATTATATGCTGAAACGATTCAGTATAAAAGCTGAAAGGATTCAGCAATGTCTATAAAGTGAGTGAAATCACCAAATTTGCTTGAGTGGTTGTTTTAAGTAATAGCCTTTTATCAACAAGTTAGACCTGTTAACGCTGAACCAATATTTTTTATCTTTTTGCTGAATCGATTCAGTTAAGCAAAAAGACATTGTAAATGAAGACTCGATTAAAAGTTTAAATCCCTTAAGGCTGGAGAAGCACCATGCTTAAGTTAGTGAAAAGTGACATCACCCTTTCCCAAAAAGCGACCGATAAGTTTGAAGCGATCAAGAACATTGCGCAGGCTCTAACGGAGAAAGGCCTTGTTGAGCAAGGTTATGTTGAAGGCATGCTAAACCGTGAGAAGCAAAACTCAACCTTCTTAGGGAATGGTATTGCGATCCCACATGGCACGACCGACACACGTTCTATGGTCAAAACGACTGGTGTTTCCGTTCATCATTTCCCTAACGGTGTTGAGTGGGGAGATGGCAGCAAAGTGTTTGTCGCCATTGGTATCGCGGCTAAATCCGATGAGCACTTGGGCATCCTTAAACAACTAACAAAAGTTTTGTCTGCTGATGGCGTTGAAGAACGTTTACGTAGTGCTAAAAGCGAACAGGATATCATTGCCCTACTCAACGGCGATGTTCAATTAGAAGCAGACTTCGATGCCGCACATATTCAATTAAAGTTCCCTGCGAGTGACATGGTGCAAATGAGTGCGGTTGCGGGTGGCCTTCTTAAAAACACAGGTTGTGCCGGCGCAGAATTCGTTGCTGATCTGGTGACCAAAACACCCACACACCTTGGGCAAGGTCTCTGGCTTGTAGGTAGCGATAAGCAAGTAACCCGTACAGGCGTTTCTTTTGTATCTACTGCCAATGATTGTGAGCTTGAAGGTGAGAAAGTTCGTGCACTCGTCGCTTTTGCTGCTTGTAACAACGCTCATCAGCCTATTCTCAAGACGATTTCAACGCTTGTGTTTAACAACGAACACAACAAGTTACTGGATGCTTCCGCTGAGCAAATACTAGCACTATTGAAAGGCGAAGAGGTTGCAACTGACGCCGATGAAACAGGTAACAACGCCATTTTCAAGATTAAAAATGCACATGGCCTACACGCTCGTCCGGGTGCAATGCTCGTTGCAGAAGCGAAAAAATTCGAATCAAACATTCGCGTTGCGAATCTCGATGGCGACGGTAAAACCGTTAACGCGAAGAGCCTGATGAAAGTGATTGCGCTCGGTGTCAAACACGGCCACCAGCTTCAGTTCTCTGCAGAAGGTCCAGATGCAGCACAAGCATTAGAATCGATTGGTAAAGCCATTGCTTCTGGTCTAGGTGAAGGATAAGGAGCGTGGTTATGTCTGCATTGAAAACAAATAAAGTCGTTACCATCACGCTCAATCCGGCTCTTGACCTAACAGGCTCATTAAACTTGCTCTCAGTTGGCTCAGTAAGCCTAGTAGAAAAAAGCAACCTACATGCTGCGGGCAAAGGAGTAAACGTTGCCAAGGTCCTTAGTGACCTTGGTGCTGAGGTCACGGTAACTGGTTTTCTTGGGAAAGATAACCCGGAGCTTTTCCATCAGCTATTTGACGATATCCAAGTCAACAATGAGTTTGTAGAGGTGCAGGGTGCAACTCGTATTAATGTCAAACTCGTCGAAGCCGATGGTCAAGTTAGCGACATTAACTTCCCTGGCGTTCACGTAACGAAAGAAGAAATTGATCGCTTTGAGCAAACCCTATTTAGGCTAGCGGAAACTCACGACTACTTCGTACTCGCCGGCAGCCTACCGGGCGGTGTTAGCCCTGAGCAATGCGCTGCTTGGATCGAAAAACTGCATCAGCAAGGTAAGAAGGTCTTATTTGATAGCAGCAAAAAGGCATTGCGCGCTGGCATTGAGGCTCAACCTTGGCTGATCAAACCCAATGATGAGGAACTCAGTGATCTTATCGGTGAGCATCTCTCAACACCAGAACAATGCCAATCAGCGGCACAAACGCTAAGCAACAAAGGCATCGCCAATATTGTCGTTTCAATGGGTGCTGACGGCGTGATGTGGCTTAACCAAGGTCAATGGTTACATACCAAGCCACCACGTATGAATGTTGTCAGCACAGTTGGCGCCGGCGATACGCTTGTCGCGGGATTGTGTTGGGGTCACATGCAACTCATGCCCAAAGAAGATTTATTACGCTTCGCCACCGCTCTCTCTGCCCTTGCAGTAAGCCAGGTTGGCGTTGGAATTACCAGTCAGGAAGAACTGGATAACATCAAGCTCCAAACACAAGTAAGCGAGCTCTACCCTAATACGAACTTAGACAACAACTAAGGAACAGAAGGTTATCAGTATGAATATTGCCATTATTACAGCTTGTCCGAGTGGTGTTGCAAACAGCATCATTGCGGCAGGTCTACTAGAACAAGCCGCCGCTAAACTAGGATGGAATGCGAAAATTGAGTGCCAATCCAGCGTGATTGAATCAACACTGCTTGCTGATTCAGACATTCAACAAGCAGAAGTCGTTATCATTGCGGCTAACACTCCGGTCGATACTTCTCGTTTCGTAGGTAAAAAAGTCTACCAAGCTGATATCAGTACAGTAGCGAAAGATACATCGGCGTTCTTACAAACTGCCGTTGAAAACGCAGCAATTCTAGAGCAAGCAACCACAGTCGCAGCCCCAGCAGAAAATACATCAGCAACTAAGAAGATTGTTGCTATTACAGCATGTCCTACTGGTGTAGCCCATACCTTCATGGCAGCTGAAGCACTTGAAGAAGAAGGTAAACGCCGCGGCCACCAAATCAAAGTGGAAACGCGTGGCTCAGTAGGCGCGAAAAACCAACTGACCGACCAAGAAATTGCTGATGCAGATTTGGTCATCATTGCTGCTGATATCGAAGTGCCACTTGATCGATTCAATGGCAAGAAGATGTACCGCACCAAAACCGGTCCGGCTCTTAAAAAAACGGCTGAAGAGATGGATAAGGCGTTTGAACAAGCCAGTATCTACCAACACTCAGGCGCTTCTAATAGCTCTACTGCATCAGAAGAGAAGAAAGGCGCGTACAAACATCTTATGACGGGTGTATCTCACATGCTTCCTGTCGTGGTTGCCGGTGGTTTGATCATCGCCCTATCCTTCGTATTTGGTATCGAAGCGTTTAAAGAAGAAGGCACACTCGCTGCTGCATTGATGACCATTGGTGGCGGATCGGCGTTTGCTCTAATGATTCCTGTTCTTGCAGGTTACATCGCATTCTCTATTGCTGACCGTCCTGGTCTAGCACCGGGTCTTGTTGGCGGTATGCTTGCAAGCTCTACGGGTGCGGGCTTCCTTGGTGGTATCGCCGCAGGTTTCATCGCAGGTTACGCAGCTAAGTTCCTTGCCGATAAGGTATCACTGCCACAATCGATGGAAGCGCTTAAACCAATTCTGATCATCCCATTCGTAGCAACCTTGTTCACGGGTCTTGTGATGATTTACATCGTAGGCGGCCCTGTTTCTGGCATCATGAATGGTCTAACTGACTTCCTCAACAACATGGGCTCTGACAGTGCGGTATTACTGGGTATTATCCTCGGTGCAATGATGTGCTTCGACTTAGGTGGACCAGTAAACAAAGCCGCTTACGCATTCGGTGTTGGCCTACTTGCTTCGCAAACTTACGCGCCAATGGCCGCTATTATGGCAGCAGGTATGGTTCCAGCGCTTGGTATGGGTCTCGCAACCTTTATTGCTAAGAATAAGTTTGAACAAGGTGAGCGTGAAGCGGGTAAAGCGTCATTCGTGCTAGGTTTGTGCTTTATCTCTGAAGGTGCAATTCCATTCGCTGCGAAAGATCCGATGCGTGTAATTCCTGCATGTATGGCCGGTGGCGCACTAACAGGTGCTCTATCTATGCTGTTTGGTGCAAAATTAATGGCACCACATGGTGGACTGTTCGTACTACTGATTCCTAACGCGATCACTCCAGTGCTGATGTATTTGGTTGCTATCGCGGCAGGAACGGCGGTAACAGGTTTTACTTACGCATTCCTAAAAAACAAAGCAGAAGCAAAACAAGAAACTGCAACTGCTTAAACGTTTCTTGCCACTCCCCCGATAGATGGCAAAAGCACCTCGTGTTAGAGGTGCTTTTTTTATTCCGAGCAATTCTAGTTCATCAACACAACTCATTGGTAAGGTGTACAAAACCTCATTTATTTCGATAACCACATACATACGCAATTAATATTCAACCACGCTCACAGTAAGTGTAATGATATCGTAGTATGATGTAACCTTTACTGATTAACTTAATAATTAGAATAGTTAAATGCGCAAACGTGGTTCCAAAATCGTCTTCCAATTTATCGCTGTTTTTTGTGCGCTGTCGTTTGTCCCCTTCCTCTACTTTTACACTCAGCTTTCACTTGTCGATCAGCAAACCGAGCAATATGTCGAGCAGCTCAATCGCAATAAGCTTGAGTATTCAAAAGTGGAGTTGCAAACATCTCTGCAAAAGATCTCAACATCACTTCGTTACCTATCAAACAATGGCGTATTAAACCAAGCGATCCTAAACCCAACCCGTGAAAACCTAGATGCTTTAGAAGAGTTTTGGTTGCTCATTGCTCGAACACAAGGCTATTACTCCCAATTGCGCTTTATAGACCAAGACGGTATGGAGGTTGTTCGGATAAATAGCGGTGAGCGATTTATAGAGATTGTCGAACCTGAACGTTTACAATACAAAGGCGACCGCGATTACTTTGCTTTTGCCAAAACACTAGGTGATCATGATACGGGTAATTTCGGTATTGACCTTGAAGTCGAAAATGGCAATCTGGTAACCCCTCATCAACCTGCTTATCGAGTCATTTACCCGATTACGCTCAATGGTGAACGTAAAGGATATTTTGTCGCAAATCTTGACCTCGCTCGTTTGTATTATGGTCTGGCTTACAAGCGTAATCAGCTCAATTTACCTATAGTAGCGACAGGTGACGGCTACTACTTGATGTCGACCAATGGTGAAAAGATACTCGGCAACTTGCTAGACGCTCACAGAGACTCCAACATTTCACAGCAGTTTCCTCAGCTATGGCGTTCGTTGCAGTTTGATAAATTCGGCACAGTTAAAGAACGTGATTATTGGATTTCTTACACTACAGCTGAACTCAATGACGTAGAACACGTTGAAGAGTTAATCTTTTTTATTAAAACCTCACTTGATGAAGCTCATGCATTCACTGATGACGCTCGCCATGATCTCTATATCCAAGCGGCTTTTATCCTGATTATTTTATTTTTGCTCACATTCACTTTTGTGACATGGAATCATAACCACGAGAAAAATAGCTTAGATAGCAAGATTGCGCGCGCCGCGATGAATGGCATGTCAGCCGTAGTTATTACAGACCGTAACAACAGAATCATCCAAGTGAATAGCGAGTTCACAAGGATTAGTGGCTATACATTAGAAGATGTAAAAGGTCGCCCACCTTCGTTATTCGCCTCAGGAAAGCACCTGCAAGAATTCTATATGAATATGTGGAAGATTCTTGAAGAAAAGGGATTATGGGAAGGCGAAGTGGTCAATAAACGTCGCGATGGCTCATTAATCACGGAAATCCTGCGTATACAGACGGTTAAAGACCGTTTTGGTGTCATTCAGTTCTATGTTGCCTCTTTTGTCGATATATCTCATCGAAAAGAGCTAGAAGATCGTCTAAGAGAACTAAGTGAAAAAGACCCGATGACATCACTTTGGAATCGCCGTAAGTTCGATAAAGAGATGCAAAATCAAGCGATGCGTACAAAACGATACTCTGATAATGAGTCAGCCACATTAGCGTTGATAGATATTGATCACTTCAAACGCGTCAATGATAACTATGGACATGACCGCGGTGATGAGGTCATAAAAGACGTTGCGGGTTGCTTAACCCACCATTTACGCGAAACCGACGTTATTGCCAGAATTGGTGGTGAAGAGTTCGCCATTATTATGCCACACACCGACCTTCGAGAAGCCGAAATGGTGCTCAACCGTGTAAGAACGGCAATCAATATAGAAAGCGAGCTAAACATCACTGTAAGTGCAGGCGCAACGGAGATCTCAGCGAAACCAGAAGAGACCTATAAACGTGCAGACATTGCACTCTATGAGTCAAAATCTCTGGGTCGCAATCAAGTCTCTGTCCTTTCTGTCAGCGAAACACATTCAATTGCATAATTTTGGTGCAATGGTCATTTTATATGCACCAAGTTCACACATTTATTGTGCAGACGTGTGCAACAACCCTTATTGGTACGCTGTTTTTTAGTTGGCGCGGTTCTTGAACTAACCTTCATATGTCGTTAGTTGCGCTATATGGAGATAGAAACATGCAAGATACCCTTACCGTTATCTTAGCTGGGGGAATGGGCTCTCGCTTAAGCCCGCTTACGGATGACCGCGCTAAACCTGCCGTGCCTTTCGGAGGCAAGTACCGAATCATTGATTTTACCTTAACCAATTGCCTCCACTCTGGGCTTCGTAAGATATTGGTGCTTACACAATACAAATCTCACTCATTGCAAAAGCACCTGCGAGATGGATGGTCATTGTTTAATCCTGAGTTGGGCGAGTTTATTTCGGTCGTCCCACCTCAGATGCGTGGTAAAGGTAAATGGTATGAAGGGACAGCCGACGCAATCTACCACAACCTATGGCTATTGGAGCGAAGTGACGCTAAGCACGTTATCGTTTTATCTGGTGATCACATCTATCGCATGGACTATGCGGAAATGCTGAAAGACCATATTGAAAATGGCGCAAAGCTGACCATTGCATCTATGGATGTCGCGAGAAAAGACGCATCCGCATTTGGTGTTCTTTCTGTTAATGATCAAGGCTTAGTCGAGACCTTCTCCGAGAAACCCGCAGATCCACAATCCATGCCTAACAAGCCGGATCGTAGTTTAGCTTCTATGGGTATCTACATATTCGAGATGGAAACACTTCAGAGGGTGCTCAGAGAAGATGCTGATAATGACTTCTCTTCGCATGACTTTGGTAATGACATCATTCCTCGCTTAATCGATGAGCAATGCGTTTACGCTTACAACTTTTGCTCCGATCGTGGCCGTGTTGCTCGAGACTGCTATTGGCGAGATGTAGGAACAATCGATTCATTTTATCAGGCGAACATGGACTTGCTAGAGCCGATTCCACCGATGAATCTGTACCAACCTAACTGGGGGGTTCGTACTTATGAACCGCAGCTGCCCCCCGCACGAACCGTCTCCTCAGCAACGGGTAATGAAGGGATATTTATCAACTCGATTATCGCCAATGGCGTGATTAATTCCGGTGGTTCAGTGCAACACTCGGTGATTTCGTCCAATGTACGTATCAACGACAGTGCCACCATTGTAGACAGTATTTTATTTGATGATGTTGAAGTTGGTGAAGGATGTAAGTTGGTCAACTGCATCATTGATAAACATGTTTCAATTCCTGCCTATACTTCAATCGGATTAAATGCCATTGAAGATGCCAAACGATTCCACATCTCAGAGAACGGCATCGTGGTTGTTCCTGAAAGCTACAAATTTTAGTCAGTATGGGTTTACCCTATAAAAAAAGGCCTTGGTGGAATGCCAGGGCCTTGTACTAAGCAAGATTCACTTACTGAGGGCAAGTAACCTCATCCCAAAACCAGTTTGACTGAGTCGGTGATTCCCATGTACCGGGATTATTCTTGGCAACGAAACATTTTCCATTGTAAGAATAGGTGTCACCATTGATTGCTTGGGTCACGCCTGGCTCCCATGCTGTTACAGTACCGGTGTTACCTCCATTACTACCACCGTTGTTTCCACCATTAGACAAATCCGCTAGCGGTAAGTCTGGTTGCTCAAATTTAAATGCGTAATCTACTCCGCTCAGATTTACAGTGTAATTCGCAGGCCCAGAGATAGGTAGGTAGTAGACCATATCAAGCTCGTAAGTCCCACCGACAGGCAGTTCTTTCCAGCTTGGCAGACTAAATGCGACTCTGTGCATTGGTCCATCAAGGCCACCAATGTTGTTCGCTCTTGTGTGGCCAGACGCGATGACTTTTAACCCGCCACCCGATTGATCTTTAGCATTATCAGGAGCCGAAACTGGGATATCGAATTGGAACTCAGTACCACCAGGAATGGCTTGCCCTGTATTGTTCGTGAAGGTCACTTTAGGGTTGATTGGGTAGTTCTGATCACCCACTTTAAAGCCGCCGATCGTCACTGCTATATCAACGGCCTCGGTAGGTATTGCGCCCGTTGAAACCTTATTGCCATATGGCGTCGCAGACTTAAACTTATCGTAGATAGCTTTCGTCATGGTGTTACCCATATGGTACTCACCAGTTCCATTTGCACAGGCTTGCTCAGTCAAGTCGACAGAGGTACGCTGTCCATTCTCAATCAGATAACAGTTGTAGTCCCCTGCTAGCTCCCAGAACATAATCCCACCGATCTCTTTGTTAATGACGTAGTCCGCTTTAACAGAAACCGAAGCTTCATCTTCAGTGGAAAGGAAAACATTCTTTTGTGCGTTCCATAGCCAAGGTGCAACCGCAACGCTGTCATAGTGTCTTGTATAGGTGCCAACCAATTGATCACTCGGATCATTAACAGGATCTAAGCCATAAGCGGCGCTGTACGTACCCCATACTCCCTTCTCTAGGTTTTTAGCATGCCACATTGGGCCTGAGCCCGCCCCCATTTCGTTGCCTTGAGGATCTTTATCATGCCACATGTTATCGATGCCCATCGCACCATTACCACAATTGTTCTTCTCGCCTTCCCCTGTTCCTTCAGGGCATTGGGCTTGATTTGGTAAGGCAGCGCGGCCCCAAAGACCATTAGTCCCACCTGTCACATCTTGCCAACCGCGAGTGTAGTATGGAACACCAATGTTGATACGACCTGCTGGCATCGAACCGCGGAAATAGTGGTAAGCCCAGTCGGTGTTCAAGTAGCCAATACCACCATAGGCGGCCGTACCATAGACATTCCACTGCGCTAACTCTGAGTCTTCTCCTGTATCGAACAACGCAGCATTGTGTCCTACATGATCATTCCATGCTCCATGTAGGTCGTAGGACATGATGTTGACGTAATCGAGGTATTTGGTGATATCAAAAGTTTCCATGCCTCGCAATAGATATCCAGATGATGGCGCCGCAATAGTTAACATGTAATGAATACCGTCTTGCGCTGAAGCTGCGTCGAGCTTCTCACGTAAAACTTTCATTAACTCTTGGTAAGAAGCCCACAAATATGGGCGTCGCGGCTCCATAAAGGCTTTATCATAAGGGTTTCCTGCACCTGCCATTGACGTCGGATATTCGTAGTCAATATCCAGACCATCGAACTTATAGGTACGCATCATTTCAACGGCTGAAGCGGCAAATTTTTCTATACCTGCGTGGTTAATTGATCCGTCGACATTGGTTGTCATGGTGTAGAAACCACCATCAGCAACACGATTACCATTGGCATCAAAATGACCACCAGTTTCAGCCCAGCCACCAATAGAAATCAGCGTCTTAACACCATAGCGCTGTTTATAAGTCGCTAACGCACCAAAGTGCCCTTTAAAACCCAGTGTTGGGTCAATATCTACCCCTGGCCATTCTTTACTGGTTGCTGCATTGTTTGGATCGTTGACATCACCTAAGTTCACTTTCCCATCAGAACCAATACCAACAAAGGCATAATTAATATGAGTCAGTTGTTCCCATGGAATATCTTTGACGAGGTATGAGGCTTGTGGGTCATCACCCGCACGCCAACTAGTGAAATATCCAATCACGCGACGCGGGTGATCCGCTCCCATCTGCTCACGACCTTCGCCATCGTAGACGGTACAGTAAGGAACATTCACGCCTTGTGTCTGATATAAACCGTCTGGACGACAATTAGCAACCGGCGGTACACCGTTAACGACGAGAGTAACAGGCGTCGAATTAGTACTCGCCCCTAGATTGTCTGTTGCAACGGCATACACCGCAAGATTGCCAGCTTGCACCGTTGTGTAATTCAAAGTGTAAGGCGCAGTAGCGGCAGTACCCACCAAACTACCACCAACATAAAAGTCTACTTTATCAACTGACCCATCCGCATCCGCTGCATTAGCCGTAAGTGTCACTGCACTTCCTACATCTACCGAGTTGGTCGATAGCGCAACATCGACTGTTGGTGCAATGTTATCAGGATTTGCAGAGACGACATTTATTGTCACGCTACTGACTGTACTCTGAGCGCCCGCATCATCATAAGAAACCGCACCGATTTGATGACTGCCAACGGTAGCGGTCCAAGCCACACTATAAGGAGCTTGTGTCGCTTGACCAACCACAACACCATCAACAGAAAACTCCACCTTGGTGACCGTTCCATCGACATCTGACGCGCTTGCAGAAATAGTGACAGCGTCACCTTGAGTGATTGCATCAGAGGCAAGAGGAGACGTCACTGACACCGTTGGAGGCTCATTTCCTCCAGTAGCATCACACGCTCCTAAATGTTTCCAGTGACCCCATTCGCCCGACGTTTGGGTTGGGTTATTTCCTTGCGTCCAATAATTAGCCTGATAACCCTCGCCCAAGTGTTGAACTTGATCACCAGTGTTATAAATGGTCGATGAATCCCAAGCTCCGAGAGGGCTGCAGTCAACTGCGGCGTAACTGTTAAATGCCATTAAACATGACGCGCTAAGAGTACTAAGGGTAAATACTCTTCTAGCCGTTCCTGACGTTGATTTATGCATTTCATTTATCCTTAAGTTGTTGTTTAAACGCTTTAATTTCTATGTTTATCAATAAGATTGAACACTTAAATTTTCGCGTAAAATAACCCTAGATAAGAATGCCAAAATGACACGTGTTGTTTGGTCAGACTATAAAATGACTCGCAATTTACAGCTCAATATATGCAACAAGCTGACACTTAATTTGCATCAATAACTAGTTTTACTTGGTTATTGATAAAAAAATAAGCCCCTTCATCATCACTGAAAAAGGGGCTTATCACAGAAGATTGACTAGATCTCCTATAGGGAAACGAGAATAATTCGCTTTGTTTTTATAATATTACTCAAACTTGAGTTAAAAAACACTGTAAATTTGTAAAACCTGATTTCCTCTTTTTACAGTTAGCTAACAAGTTTGGCTTTCGGGGTTTCATTGAAGTGGCGTTTAAACTCCCTAGAGAACTGAGAAGTACTGTTGTATCCCACTAAACGAGCGGCTTCTCCAACTTTAACCCCCTCTAACTGTATCAGCTCCCGCGCTTTATCCAATCGCACCTTTTTAATGTACTGGATTGGTGATGCTAAGGTGACACTCCTAAAGGCTTGGTGAAACGCAGAAACACTCATATTTGCTTGTTCAGCAAGATCTTGCACTGTTACGGAAGCTGTATAGTTCTGATGGAGGTAATCAAGCGCTTTTGCCACTCGTGCGTAATGCCCCTCATGGCGAGCGAGATCGAATAACACATGGCCTTCTTTGCTCATTAAGGCTCTAAACGCTAACTCCTCCATCAAACTATCGCCTAACACCGCTAGCTCAATCGGATTACAAAGTGCTTTCATCAACCTTTTGCAGACACCGAGCATATCGTCATCCATAGCAACAGATTTAAGACCGGAACGTACACTGCCATCGGCACAAGGCTTGTAACAGTTCATAGTTTCCAGCTTGTTCACGAGCCGGTGCAGTACTTGTGGGTCAATATCGATACTTAAACCTAGCAAGGGTTCTCCATCAACAGCGATTGCTTCACACTCTAAAGGCATTGGTACGCCGACAACGAGATAGTCATCAGGTCCATATTGAACAGGCTGATTACCAAGGTAGATGTTCTTTTTACCTTGTCCAAGCACAATAACGCCAGATTGATAGACAAAAGGTCGACGCGTGTTTCCCTGACTACTTCGATAAAAGTAGAGCCCTTCGATTTCAGTTTTAGCAATGCCTTCGAGTTGATCGAAACCTTTCATATCGACGTATTGCTGCATAAGTTCTGCGAGTGACATTTTTGCTCCGCTAAAATTAATCTTGGAGAAATAGGCATAATATTTGGAGTAATTGGCCTTTATCAAGCTAAACTCCACTACTAATATGCATGTTAGCGATAAAGATTACAATCCATAACTGGAAGCAAGAGGCATAACACAATGCAATTTTCATACGTTAACCCAACCCAAATTCAATTTGGTCAAGGTCAAATTCAAAGCATTCAATCCATCATCCCTACCGATCAAAAAGTACTTGTTATTTACGGTGGCGGTTCAATTAAAAGCAATGGTGTTTATGATCAGGTTTCGCAGGCTCTGAGCAACCACACTTGGAGTGAATTTTCCGGCGTAGAGCCAAACCCAACAAAAGAAACTCTCGATAAAGCCGTGGCTTTAGTCAAGCAACAAGGTATCAACTTCATACTGGCAGTGGGCGGTGGTTCGGTCATCGATGGCTCAAAATATGTCGCGGCTGCTGCGAAATATGACGGTGATGGTTGGGACATTATGGTTGGCAAACATCAAGTAACTGAAGCCGTGCCGCTAGGCGCTATCTTAACGTTGCCAGCTACAGGGTCAGAGTCAAACATGGGCGCTGTGATTACAAAAGCAGAAACTCACGACAAACTCCCGTTCATGACACCGCATGTACAGCCTAAGTTTGCGGTCATGGACCCAGATGTAATGAAAACTCTGCCAGAGAAGCAATTAATCAATGGTATTGTCGATGCATGGGTTCATGTCTGCGAGCAGTACTTAACTAACCAACACGGCGCTATGGTTCAAGATGGTTACGCAGAAGCGCTGCTTAAAAACTTAAAAGTGTTAGGTGCTGAATTTGCACAGCGCGACAATGATCAGTGGCGTGCAAACTTGATGTGGACAGCGAACCAAGCACTTAATGGGTTAATTGGCTCGGGCGTTCCGCAAGATTGGGCGACGCATATGATCGGTCACGAATTTACGGCGCTTTGGGGTGTTGATCACGCACGCTCACTCGCTATCGTACAGCCTTCTTTGCTACGTAATCAATTTGCCGTTAAGAAGACAAAACTAGAACAGATGGGTATTAACGTATTTGGTCTAGAAGCGACAGACGATCTTGCTGAGCAAACCATAGTAGCGATTGAATCTTTCTACCAATCGCTAGGTGTTGCCACTCAATTTAGTGAGTACGAAACTGATAAAGAACAGGCCGTTGACTCTGTGATTAATCAACTGACGCAACACGGCATGGTTGCACTGGGCGAAAACCAAGCGATCAACTTAGAGCAAAGCCGTAAGATCCTTGACCTTGCTATTGCGTAAATTCAGCTAAGTTATTAATCTAAAAAGCAGCATTCGCTGCTTTTTTTGTATAAGAAGGATTTATGTGGCTATTAATTACCCTAACGTGCGCAATACACGTATGGAGTATTAACCAAAGCAATCGTTGGATTTTTTATTTATCGAAGCCGACACCGATCTTTCTTATGTCTATTATTGTCTTTGGCAATCAACTAGCCCAGGCAACCTACGCCCTGTGGATTGGCGTTGGCCTGATCTTATCTTGCATAGGCGACATTTTTTTAATGCACCCAAAAGATAAGTTTATACAAGGTCTTAGCGTTTTTTTACTTGCCCACTTTGCTTATAGCATCGCATTTTTCAGTGCGGTAGATATGCAAATTAATGTCTGGATATTGTTAACACTCCTTGCGATTGGAACGCTTGTGTATCTACTGTTATTGCCAAACTTAGGTCGTTGGAAGCTACCTATCGCCGTCTATAGCTTAGGAATATTGATGATGGCTTGGGGCACCATTGAGCATTGGAATTCATCTTTAGGCTCTGGTGCGGGCTATGCCGTGTTAGGCGCATTCATTTTCATCGTGTCGGATGTTGTACTGGCGGTGGATCGTTTTCGTAGCCACTCAGCATACTCGCGTCACGTTGTGATGATCACCTATTACACGGCTCAAACCTTGCTGACTTTGTCAGTCGTCACTTCTTAGGCCGATACCTGAAAACGATAAATTAAGTCATCGTAGTATTTACCACCTAGTAAATAGGCATCTTTTTCACGTTCAGCTAAGGTAAAGCCAGCTTTCTCAAGCACTTTGCATGAAGCAATGTTTCCGTCGGTCACAATCGCATTGACCGTTTTAATCGGAAACTCACTAGTAGCATGATCAATCAAAGCAACTAAAGACTCCGTTCCATAGCCTTTACCGTGGAATTCTGGCAGTAATAGATAACCTACTTCTACTTCATCCTTGCTTTGTTCAGAGACACACAAGCCTGTCACGCCAACAGCATCACCGGACTCTTTTTCTCGAATCACCAGACACAACCAATGGCTGTCCGGCCAGCTCCACGCGGGTAACCTCGATGTAAAACGCTCTCGGATTTGCTCAGTAGACGGTTTATCGAAAGCGTAACGAATCACATCTTCATCTTGATTTAATCGTTCAAACAGCGCCCAATCATCTTCCGTGATCTGAGCCATGGAAAGTTTTTTTGATTCAATTTGGTTCATATCTAATCTAATAATTCTTTCAGTGCCTCGTTCGATTGCGAAACAAGCAAAGTTAACCCGGCTTTGTGTTGTTGATAACACTCTAAGGGGTTGGGAGACTTTTCTATCTCCAAGCAAAGATCGTATAAAGAGTCTAAGCCTAAGCTGCCCGCAGAACCTTTTAACTTATGTGCTAACTGTACCGTGTTATGCTGATTCTCTTGTTTAGCAGCGGCATCGAGTTGTTCAAGTATTTCATCAGCCCCCTGATTAAACATCAGGCTGATTTCTTTCATTTTGTCTCTGCCTAATACTTCCATATCAGCCAGAATAACATTCGGATTAATAATTGACCGTTTTTGCATGCCTATTTCTACATCACAATCATCACTTTGGGCAAGTAACAGAGGCTTCCCTTCTAAACTATTTTGAATTACTTGGCATAATTGATCCTTATCTAATGGTTTAGGTAAGTAACCATCAAAGCCTGCTGCTAAGTAACTTTCAACCTCTTCGTTGTATACGTGCGCAGAGACGGCAATCATCGGAACAACGTTTGTAGTCCCTTGACCAAGCTCATATGTCTTAAAATCTTTGAGTAATTCTGCGCCGTTACAATCGGGGAGATTTATATCCATCAACACCAAATCGAACTGCTCTTGTTTAAACAAAGAGAAGGCCTTTTCGCCAGTCACTGCTGTATGTACCTCGTGGTTCATACTTTTCAAGAACCCTTCTGCAACCATGCAATTGACCGGATTATCTTCGACAAGCAAAACCTTAGCTTTGATTCGACAATCAGTGGTTACTTCTAGCTCTTCAAACTCCTGACCTAGTGTTAGTGGGATAGAAAACCAAAAACAGCTACCTTCACCGACGCTTGAGTCTACAAACAATTGTCCGCCCATTGCTTCAACAATTCGCTTACTGATCGCTAAGCCTAAGCCCGTCCCGCCTTTTGATCCCATGCCACCAGCTGCTTGGGTAAACGCATCAAACAAGGTCAGTTGTTCGTCTGCACTGATCCCCACTCCGGTATCGGAAACCTCGAACATGATGTGCTGTGGAGTATCTGGATCAAGCGACACATAGATATCGACATTGCCTTGTTCGGTAAACTTAATCGCGTTACCAACCAGATTATTGAGAACCTGACTGATACGAGTCACGTCACCAAACCAGTATTTTTCAACATCGCTTTCGATACAGTACTCAAGCTGCAAGGACTTTTCCTTCGCTCTGCCCAATAGCAGTTGCTTGGTATCATCGACCATCGCAGGAAGATTAAAATCAACCGGGCGGATCTCAAGATGTCCCGCCTCTATTTTTGAGTAATCTAAAACATCGTTGAGAATGGCTAATAGTGTCGTACCGCTGCGATTGATCACGTCAACATAGTGCGCTTGGGTACTGTTGAGACCGGCATCTTTAAGCAGGCGTGCTGTACCAAGAACGCCATTCATCGGTGTACGAATTTCATGGCTCATTGTAGCTAAGAAGGCGGATTTAGCTCGGCTAGCTTGCTCGGCTTCTTGACGCGCTCTGGCGTGGTTCTCTACTTCCTCATTTAGGCGGGTATTGGCATTTTGCAGCTGATGTGTTCGCTCAGCAACTAGCTCTTCAAGATGACCTTTGTGTTCTTCCAATTCTCTCTTGGCGGCCGCTTCACTCTCTGCAACCACCTTTAACGCTTTCGCTGTGTTGCGCGCGGTAATTATCGCTTGGCCCATATGAGCCAGCTCGTCGCTCCCTCTCACTTTGAGGTCAACTTCAAGCTGTCCTTTGGCAATCGAAAGCAACGCTGAAGAGTACTCAGCGAGTCGTTTAACGACCGATACATAGACGACCTTCCACACGATAATGACCACTATCAACATACCCAATATTGTGATGATCGTTAGGGTCAACTGTGCGTAATTTAGTGTGGTTTTTAACTCAGCGACGGCACGTGTCGTTGCCGAGTTCGAATCATCGACAAGCTTGTTTACCGTTGTGTTTAGTGTCGAAAACTGGGTAAGCGTATCTTGCATCAACTGCTGTGCTGAAAGTTCGTTCTCATAACGTTGAGTGAGAACATCAAACACCACTTCCCTTTGTTCTAACTTATCAAGTAAGGCCGTCATCTGAGCGGAACGCGTTGGATCTTCTACCGCTTGAACTCGACGCTTCATAATGCTCAAGTTGTTGTTGAATTCTTGGCGTATGGTGCGAATACGATCAATATCAGAGATCGTGCGTGTCTCTTCAATATGATTAAGAAGCTTAAAAGCGAGTAGATGGAGCTCGTGTAAACGCTCAGCCAAATCGAGATCGACTTCCACTAAAGTATCGAGCGCCTGATAAGCCTGATCTTTTTTGTTTTTTTCCAGCAGCGCATAGATATGCGTAACGTTAGCTACAGCAATGGTCGACGTGTTTGCAACTTGTGTACGAGTAAGCTGCTCTAACTCCCTCGCTAGTTTTCTTAGCTCTTGAGTTCTTATCGCAAGATCATCACTAAGAAATAACCGTCTTTCGACAACAATTCCCAGTTTTGCCAACGTATCAATAACACCTTGTACGTCTGATTCCAATCTATCTAGCAATGACGAGTCAAACGAATCCGAACCCAACTGCTTTATATGCGTGAGCAAGGTTTCGAGTTGCGAAAAGAGCTCTTTACCTGACTCTTGACGTTCTGCTTCAGTTTTAGCGTTCGAGAGTGTCTGTACAGATGAGATGATCCGCGAACTGAGTTCCGAAACCTGACGAGCTTCGATCATCGAAGGGATTGCAGAGTTAACCACGTTGCGCTCGGTTTTTGCTACGGACGAAAATCCGAACATACCGATCAATGCGGATATTAAAACCAGCAGCGCCATGGCCAAAAATGACAGCAACAATTTACGGCCAATACTCGCTTTAGCAAGTAACATTGAGAATCTTCACTTCTTAACTCTTCTATAATGCGCTATATTTTGCAGTGTTTATTCGCCCATTACCAACGAAATGCTGCATGTCTTTGATCTCCGCAATCAAAACACCTAAAACATTGACTTCGTCGATACTGCTCACCCTTTTCCTGTTCTCTGCCAGTACCTATGCTGCTCAGCCTCCTCGTATCTGTGCTATCTACCCACATCTTAAAGATTCCTATTGGCTGTCAGTCAATTACGGCATGGTGGATGAAGCCGGCAAACAAGATGTCGATCTTCGAGTTTTAGAAGCAGGTGGTTACCTCAACTTAGACAAGCAACGTGAACATTTGGCGTTGTGTGTCAAATGGGGAGCGGACGCGATCATTTTAGGTACGGTAGCACCCGACCTATTTTATTCATCACTGAGTACTGTCTCTTCATCAGTTCCTGTGTTTGCAACAGTCAACAAACTCGTGGTTGATCCACAAAACCAATCCGCTTTAAAAGGGGAAGTTGGCGTCGACTGGTATTGGATGGGCTACTACGTCGGTGATTATCTAAAATCTAAGCACCCTGCGGGCTCTGGGCAAACCAATATTGCCCTATTACCCGGACCTCAATCCAGTGGTGGCACTAAACCCGTGATCCAAGGGTTTTACTCTGCTATTAAAGGTAGCGACATTAATGTTGTCGACACCTACTGGGCAGACAATGATAAAGAGCTGCAACGCAACCTAGTTCAAAAAGCCATTGATAACAAAAATATTAATTATATAGTAGGAAGCGCAGTCGCGATTGAAGCAGCCATTAGCGAGTTACGTAGCGCGAACAAAGCCAACGATATTGGTCTTGTTTCGACCTACTTAAGCCACGGCGTATACCGAGGGCTATTGAGGAGCAGAGTTGAATTTGCCCCAACGGATAAAATGGTACTGCAAGGCCGCCTCTCGATTCAGCAAGCCGTGCACTATTTGCGTGGTGAAAACTATAACAAAATCGAAGCGCCTATTATTGAGCCGCTAACACCGAATAATTTGAACCCTGAAGTGATAGCGCAATCTCTATCCCCTTCAGAGTATCGACCAACATTTTACGTATATAACGAAAACAATTAGGAAGTCTAAATGGAAAAAACGACGCGTACCCTGCCTGCACACAAACACGTCGCGCTTGTCGCACATGACAACTGCAAACCTGAGTTACTACGTTGGGTAAAAGAGAACAAAGAAAAGCTACAACGTCACTTCCTCTACGCAACAGGCACCACGGGATCTATGCTGAGCAAGGATACTGGTTTAGCGATTAAAAGTATGATCAGTGGCCCGATGGGCGGTGACCAACAGCTGGGTGCTTTAATCTCTGAAGGCAAGATTGATGTACTGATCTTCTTCTGGGATCCACTCAATGCGGTTCCGCATGACCCAGATGTTAAGGCACTACTGCGTATCGCAAGTGTATGGAATATTCCTGTCGCGACAAACCGTGCAACGGCCAAGTTCATTATTGAATCTGAGCTCATCGAACAAGAAGTGGATATCGAAATCCCTGACTATGAAGCTTACCTTGCCAACAGAACATAAGTAACAAAAAACAAAAAGCTCGCGAGACTGCGAGCTTTTATCAAATCTGATTCTTCTACTATCTTCCCAATATATGAAATGCTTCTCAATATTTGCGGATAATTCCATTTATTGAGCAATACAGCGATCCATTCGACTAAAATGGAATTGTCAGGCAAACAACGCCCAGTTATCCTGTCGAGGAACATTACAAAATTAATAATATATTGTTTCTATTGTCGCTGCCGGGAGATTCCCCCATGAATAAAGATGAAATGCTCAACGATGTGCTGTGCTGTCCGTTATGCGGTAGCGAGGAGTACTTGCTATCTGATAACAACAACATGCTTTGCGCAGAATGTGGGTCCTTTTTTGAAAATGTCACACAGCTCAATCCGACTCATGCGCTACTGCATAAAGTAGGTACAACGCCAACAATTTCCCAGACTGCCCTACATTAAAGCATCTCTTCAAGCTCCCGTAGGTGGCTTATTTTTTTCAGATCTAGCGTGTGATGCTTGTTGTTTAATCCAGTTAAATGAACAGTTTGCACGCCAGCTCTCACTCCAGCTTCGAGCCCTTTTGGCGTATCGTCCACATAAATACAATCTTCGAGCTTAAAACCCATGTTCATTGCACTGTAAAGGATAAGATCAGGTTCGGGTTTCCAGCTATTGGTATCAAATGCAGAGAATATTTTCCCTTTAAAAAACGGTAACAACCCAGTCAACTCAAGGCAGCGCTCGATTTTGTCTCTCGGACCATTAGAAGCCACACAATATTCGACACCATTCTCATTGAGGTAATCCAAAACCTCGAACACCCCTTCCATTGGCTGTAACTGATCTTCAAACAGCAAGTCGAGTTTTTGGCGGTAGACAGGTTCGAGTCGATCGATAGAAACATTAACATTTAGCCTTTGCTTGGTCGCCGCTAAGATGTCTGCTAGCTTCCCCCCCTCAAAATGACTGACCGCTTCATCCATCGATAATGAAGCGCCAAAATGGTTAAACGTATCGCACAACGCTTGGCAACACAGCCTTTCGCTATCGACTAAAGTACCATCACAATCAAAAATTACACATTGAGCTTGAGGCCTTGCCATATCACTATCCTCTTAATTTTCTAAGAGAAATAATAAGGCAGATAGTAGTATTTGAAATGACCAGCTTAACATTTCACTGGTTTATTGGAGATTTATAATCAGAAGTTTAAAGCGCATCACCATTTACCACTATTTAGGTAAACAAGGCGCTATCAGTGAGGCAGAGTAGTAGAACTTAGTCTAGTTTAAGACTCACTCCTACTCGTTTCCTATAAGTGCAATTAGCTTTCAACGAACAAACTAAGGTCACCGTCATTGGAGATGCCTAATTTGGCGCACAACCCAGCAATAAAATCTTGTTTGCTTAGCTGCGCTGACTCGTCTTTGACAACGATATCTGAAATCAGTGAAGCATCTTCACTTTCTGTAACGATCGCTGCTGCAACCGCTTCTCCCGCTTTAAAACCTAAATACAAGCTGCATGGCTCAGAGTAAATGATTTGCGAAAGGAATTCTAAAATCAGATCTTTGTCGGCTTGGTTTTGCCAACGGCGTGCCTGTAACAAGGCAAACATAACGGTTAAACGATGAAAATCAACTAGGAAGATATCATCTTTGCCAAAGACACTCGACTCAGTCGGCACTGACTCTAATTGATCATATTGGCACGAGGTGACCTTTTCTTTATACAGTGCTAACCCAGCGATACTCTCTTTTGTTGGGTATTCAACATCGACTTGTTGATAAAGCCATTCATTTTTGATTTCAGCAATCTTAGGTATCGTCATAACGTCGGTTAGACCTGTACTCGCTTAAGGAAGTTAGGCTGAAGCTTACTAGATAACACCTTGACCTCTCAAGTCTTTTAAAACGTGATTCAGTAAACTATTCAAAAACCTGATATGCTATCAGTACTCTATTTGCATCTTGTCTCTTTAAGCTGAATGTTAGTCATTTTTGAAACGACAGTGTTGGTATTTGCCTTTATCGTTTCTTGATTGCCCTGATACTTGAGCCAAAGATTCGGATAACTAAACAATAGCAAGGATTTAGAATGAAAAAACTGCTCACCGCAATGCTTTTAACCGGACTATTAGCGGGTTGTTCTGACAACGAAGTTGGCGATGTTTCGCTTGGCGTTTTTACATTGAAAGACATTAAGATCGAAAACCTAAAAGATGATGTCGTCACAGGTGTTACCTGCCACATTGCTTCTATTGAAGCGGATTTTAGCCTTGCAGACCCAAGCGATAGCTCTATCTCGTGCCGCCAAACGGGCGATATCACCCCAGAAATGATCGCTCAGATTGATAAGAGTAAATCTGGTGAAGTTGTATTTAAGAAATCTAAAAGTATCTTTTTCAAATCGATGAAGGTTAGACGCATCTACGATGCAGACAATCAGACGCTTCTTTACCTCTCATACACAACCAAAGAAACTGACGGCAGCTTCAAGCACAGTTTATCAACCGTGCCGCTCTGGGGAACAAAAGCCTACGGTAGCTTTACCAAAGAGAAATAGCTCAATTAAGTGCCAATCGTGTCCGATTGGCACTTTTTTATGTAATAAATATGAAAGCAATCTTAATTTAATGTGATATTATGCGGGAAAATTTCCAACTCCACTTTAAACATGAAGTTTCCCGGACAGCGCAAATCTAAGCACTACTTTCCAACTCACGCCCGTGATCCACTCGTCAATCAGATGAAACAAACACCAAAACTTTACCGCCCAATTGTGGTAGGTGTTGGTCAAACAATCGTTGATATTGAAGCCAGAGTCGATGATGAATTTCTCGCGAAATATGACTTGAGTAAAGGACACTCTCTAGTTTTAGAAGAAGCCAAAGCCGATGCTCTGTACGAAGAGCTTGTAAAACGTGAACTGATCACTCACCAATACCCTGGCGATACGATCGGCAACACGCTTCACAACTACTCTGTGCTTGCAGACAGCAAGTCAGTATTACTTGGCGTTATGTCGCGCAATATTGAAGTGGGCTCGTTCGCCTACCGTTACCTATGTAGAACCTCTTCTCGTATGAACCTTAACCATTTACAAATGGTTGAAGGATCAATCGGTCGTTGCTACACCCTAATTTCTGAAAACGGTGAACGTACCTTCGCAATTAACGAAGGCCATATGAACCAACTGCGCCCTGACAGCATTCCTGAAGATGTGTTTGATAAGGCCTCTGCCCTTGTGGTTTCTTCATATTTAATGCGCGGAAAGCCTGAAGATCCAATGCCTCAAGCTGTTGCTCGCGCAATCGAGATTGCTAAATCGAAGAATGTTCCCGTTGTCCTGACTTTGGGTACAAAATGGGTAATCGAAGGCAATGCAAAGTGGTGGCAAGACTACATTAAAGAAAATATTGCTATCGTCGCGATGAACGAAGAAGAAGGCGAAGCCTTAACTGGTGAAAAAGATCCTCTTCTTGCTGCTGACAAAGCACTCGAATGGGTAGATGTGGTTCTATGTACCGCTGGTCCAGTTGGTCTTTACATGGCAGGTTACACGGAAGAATCTGTTAAGCGCGAAACAGAATTACCGCTATTGCCGGGTAATATCCCTGAGTTCAATAAGTACGAGTTCAGCCGCGCAATGCGCAAGTCAGACTGTCAGAATCCAGTAAAAGTGTACTCTCATATTGGTCCGTATCTAGGTGGCCCACTTGAGATAAAAAACACTAACGGTGCTGGTGATGCAGCTCTGTCTGCACTGCTGCATGATATGGCGGCGAATAGCCATCATCAGGTCAATGTACCAAATTCATCAAAACATGATCAGCCATACCTAACTTACTCTTCACTATCGCAAATTTGTAAATACGCAAACCGCGTTAGCTATGAAGTGTTAACTCAGCACTCACCTCGCCTAGCGCGAGCGCTTCCAGAGAGGGAAGATAGCTTAGAAGAAGCTTACTGGGACAGATAAAATTCAAGAGCCGCTAACTTTAGCGGCTCTTTTATTATTTAATGTACGGATAGAACACAAGTTTATCGCCTTCGACCATCATACAATCCATTTTTGCTGCATGGGCCGCTTGAAGGCCGAGCTTGGTATCTTCAAACACTAGGCAGTTCGCTGGCACTGTGTTCACCAACTCTGCTGCTTGCAAGAAGGTATCGGGATTCGGTTTGTGATTAGCCACATCCGTAGCGGTAACAACAGCGTCTAGCTTATCTATTAGTTTCGCTTTGGTCAGTAGTCTGATCGCGCTTTCTCGTTGGCTTCCTGTACCAACGGCAAGTTTTTTCTTACCAAAGAAGTGGTTAAGAACATTCACCGTACAAGCAATAGGCTCACCATGCTCATCGAGTGAAGCGAACGCATCCATCTTGAATCGCGATACTTCCTTAGGTTCCAACGACATATCATGCTTCTTGTTTACTTCAGCCGCGATCTTATAGCTCGGCATTCCGCCCAAACTATGTAGCCATCGCTCGCAAAACGGAAATCCAAAATGCTCAGCGGTTTGCTGCCAGGCTTTTAAATGTGCAGGCATGGTGTCAATTATGGTACCATCCATATCAAATATGAACGCCTGATATTTCTCTATGTTTTCAAACATTTAATTTTCTCGATTATATGCGCCTGATCAACATTTGCGCTATGCAAAACTAGGAGTATATAGATAATTGATATATTTGCGAATAGCAACTAACATCACATTAACTACCTATAAATCAAATTGTTTAACAAATAAGGTAATCTCATGAATATCAAGAATAAGCTGTATTCATTGGGTGCTGTCGCCATTTTAGGGGTTGTTTCAGTACTATTAACCTCAACTCATTTTGCCCAATCTACCTCAGAACTCAATCACGCAAGTTTATTAGTTGCCAAACTCGAGATTCGACTTCTAAACCTTCGTCGTAATGAAAAAGATTTCCTACTCCGTAAGGATATGAAATATCTCGATAAGTTTAACAAAAATATGGATACTTTTTTGGCGGTTGAGTCTGAGTTATCTACACTATTAACCCAACACTCTTTACCTTCTAGCAGTCAACTTAAACAAGATATTCTTAAATATCAAACAGGCTTTAATACTTTAGTTCAGGCGTTTGATCAACGTGGTTTAAAGCCCGAGGAAAAGCTAGTCGGACGTTACAATTCCGAGCTTACCGGGATTAAACCCTCTCTCTCAAGCGACGAACTTGTTGGACTATTCGAGTTCAATAAACAAGTATTGGAGGGTAAATTAGACACGTCTTTAATACCTACAACTGCTTCATCTCTTAAAGCGGCAGCCCAAGCGTATATCGACCAGAGCACACGAATCGGTCTCAAATACAACGAGGGACTACTCGGTGATACTCGCAATCTATCCCACACTGTAGAAGAACAATTTAAATCGTTCTCATCTTTGCTAAACGACGAAACATCAGCAACAAAAGAGCGGCTCACAACGTTTAAAACTGGTTTTACAACGCTGGTCATTTTAGTTATTTTTGGATTTATCTTTCAAATCTCTCGTACCATCAATCAACAAGTCGCCTCGTTACTTACGGCAATACAAGAGATCGCACGTACCAATAACGTTTCACTACGCGCAAACTTAGCTAAAGATGATGAGTTAGGTGTTATAGGTAACTACTTCAACCGCCTATTAGATGAGTTCGAAAAGCTTATATCAGGTACTCAGGCTAAGTCTGCTGAGTTGTCTCAAAGTACCTCAAATATGCACAATGAACTGCAAAATGTTATTGAGCAGTTCCACACTCAAGCCGACCACACCAGTACTATGGCTACTTCTGTTCAAGAGATGGTCTCTACCATCAGTGAAATTTCAGAAAGTACCGCTGTAGCAGTAGAGGGGGTTCAGCAAGCCTCAGTTAACGCTCAAAATGGTCGTAAAGTCGTTGAAACAACAGTTCAAAATATTGATCAGCTTTCATCTATTTTGGGAAGCAGCCAAGAATCTATCAGTGACCTAAACAATCACGTCGATAAAATTGGCGATGCTGTAAATATCATTCAAGAAATCGCAGAACAAACTAACTTGTTAGCTCTCAACGCAGCCATTGAGGCAGCCCGCGCTGGTGAACAAGGTCGTGGGTTTGCTGTGGTTGCCGATGAAGTGCGTGCACTCGCTAGTCGAACTCACCAGTCAACAGAAGAGATCACCAAAGTGGTTACCGCAATTCAGTCTCAGATGTCGCAAGTGGTGACCAACATCGATCAATGTAATGAGCAAGGCTCTCAAACTCTTGATGCGTCACGTACGCTTGATAGTAGCCTGACGCAAATCATTGATGATATGACCAACATCCAAGCCAACTCTGAACGTATCGCCTCGGCAATTGAAGAGCAAGGCATTGTGATGAATCAAGTGAGTGAATCGATTACCGAATTGAACACAATCTCTGAAGGAAATATGGGCTCGGCTCAGCAGTGTATGAACGAAGTTGACCGTGTCTCTGCGCAAGCCACAGATATGGACAACGCTGTCGCTGAGTTCAAAACGTCTTAATCGGCTCAGCTATCGACAAAGCCCTAACCTGTTGGTTAGGGCTTTATTTTTTCTACCGATGAAAATCTCTCTGTCGCGTTTTCATGATACATATCAGCCAAGTATTGGGCGAGTTGGTCACAATCTATATCACTAGGGATATAGATATCGTAAACCCTTCGGCGAATTGAAGTATCTGATTCTTGATACAGTAACCACTCTTCTCCTTTTCTTTCTACAGACATTTTATTGCCGAACACATTAAAGAAGAGTCTCATGCTTATTCTCCAAATTCTAAATACAAAAAATCCCCTCGCTAATCAGCTGAGGGGATTTTGAATTTACCAAACGTTACTCGTCATCTAAAGGAATCAATTTGGTATTGCCACCATGTGCCTTCTCTCGTCGACGCTGAACGAATGCGTAAAAGCCCGGAATTAAGAATGTACCTGCTAATAGCACACACAACAGGCCACCAATCAACGAAATACCGAGTGAGTTTTGGCTTACATGTCCTGCGCCTGAAGCGAATATCAGAGGGAAAATGCCCAAGATAAACGACCACGACGTCATGTTAACGGCACGGAAACGTAGCTTACCACCTTCTACAGCAGCATCGTCGATTGGAACATCCTTCTCTTCACGCTCCACCTTGGCGAACTCCACAATCAAGATTGCGTTCTTCGCCGCTAGCGCTATAAGTAGAACGAGACCGATTTGCGCATATAAGTTCAGCGGAGTTCCGGTTAAGTTCAACGCAAGGAATGAACCTAGAGTTGCGACAGGCACAACCAATATAATAGCCAATGGAATGGTCCAACTCTCATACTGTGCCACCATGAATAAGTAGATAAAGATGAGCGCTAGAGCGAAAGCGAATATCGCTTGGTTTCCGGCAAGCACCTCTTGGTATGCCATGCCAGTCCATTCATATTGGTAACCCTGCGGTAGCAATTCAGCAGCAACGCGTTCCATCGCTGCAATGGCATCACCACTTGAGTAACCAGGAGCAGGTTGACCTTGAATCACCGCACTACGATACATGTTGTATCGCCATGCAACGTCTGGTTCAAAGATTTGCTCGTAGCTAACCAGTGTACTTAGAGGAATCATTTCCCCACTCGATGAACGTACATGGAAACGCTCTAAGTCTTCCATACCGCGGCGGTGTTCTCCGTCCGCTTGCATCGTCACTTGGAAGTTCTTACCGAATAAGTTGAAATCATTTACATACAACGAGCCCAAGTTACCCTGTAGCGTCTGAAATACGCTAGAGAGAGGAACGCCAAGTTGTTGAGCCTTCTCGCGATCAATATCAACGTAATAGTGAGGGACACTTGCACGGAATGTGCTGAAAGTAAATGCGATTTCTGGCTGTTTGTTCGCCTCTTCGATCATTTGCCCCATCACCATCTCTAGGTCAGTGCGGCTTCTGCCTAGGCTATCTTCAAGCACGAACTCAAATCCGGAAGCCGCTCCCATGCCCGGGACCGCTGGTGCACCCATTGCAAATACAATTGCCTGCGGTAATTCGTTCGCAGCACGAGCGTTAATTCGCTGTCCTATTGCATCAGCTGAGTGTTCCCCTTCTAACGCCTTCCGCGTGTCCCAGTCATGCAGTTTGATAAACAGTGATGCACCATTGGAAGCCGACGCTCCAGTCATAAACGCATAACCGTTTGCAACCGTTACGCCCTCTACGCCTGGCTCTTGCTCAACAATTTTTATGAGCTGTTCTGTGACTTCTTCAGTTCGTGATAATGAAGCCGCATCCGGCAGCTGAACGTTAACCAGTAAGATGCCCTTATCTTCTTGCGGAACAAAGGCAGTAGAGGTTGTTTTAGCAAAGAAACTTACCGCTGCGACGGCCACAATAAAGAAGGTAACCAGTAGCACGCTCTTCTTAACAAGGAAACCTGCCACTTGCCCATAACGAGCGGTTACTTTTTCTAAACCCGCATTAAACGCGGTAAACCAACGAGCTGTGTTGCCACCGCCTTGTTTTAGAACCAGAGAACACAGAGCTGGCGATAGTGTTAACGCATTGATGGATGAGATTACTACCGAAATACAGATCGTTAACGCAAACTGTCTGTACATGATCCCTGTAATGCCCGGCAACATCGCTACTGGCAGGAATACCGCGAGCAAGACTAATGTTGAGGTAATGATTGGCCCTGTTACTTCCTTCATCGCGATCAAAGTTGCCTTTCTCGGACTAATGGAAGGATCCTTGGCCATGGTTGTGTCGACGTTTTCAATCACCAATATGGCGTCATCAACTACAATACCGATGGCTAGAATAAGACCAAACAGGGTTACGGTATTGATGGTGAAGCCGGTGGCTTGCATGATGGCAAACGTACCAATCAAAGACACTGGAATCGCCACGACTGGAATTAGCGTCGCACGCGCACTACCCAAGAAAAGATAGGTAACCGCAATAACCAGCAAGATGGCTTCGATGAGCGTCTTAACTACACCTTTAATCGATTCCGAGACAAATAGCGTTGTGTCATAACTGGTTTCGTACACCATGCCTTCTGGGAAGTTGGTGCTTAACTTCTCAAGCAACTCCATGACCGCCGCACCACTTTCTAGCGCGTTGGCATCTGACTGCAGAGAAAGCACGACTATTGAAGCATCTTGACCACGGAATTTACCTGTACCGTCGTAGAATTTCTTGCCGAGTTCAACTCGCGCAACATCTTTCAAGTAAACAGTAGAGCCATCACTGTTTGCACGTAAAACGACATTTTCAAATTCATCGACGCTTTCCAAACGGCCTTTGGTCACTAGGTTAAACTGAACTTCTTGTGCACTGCTGTATGGCGCTGCACCCACTCGACCTGCGGCTACCTGAACGTTCTGTTCCGCTAGTGCAGAATAAACATCACTTGTGGTCAGGTTTAGATTAGCCATTTTTTCAGGATCTAACCAAACACGCATAGCGTATTCGCCACCACCAATAACGTTAACGTTACTGATACCTTTAACGCGCGCCAACTGATCTTTAACGTTTAGGTTGATATAGTTGATCAGGAACTTGTCATCATACTTACCGTCTGGCGAGTAGAAGTTCAGCACCATCAACATATCTGGTGACTGCTTTTGAACTGTCACTCCAACCATACGTACTTCTTGCGGCAGCTTAGACTCAATCTGCGACACTCGGTTTTGCACGTTTACCTGAGCCATATCAGGGTCTGTACCAACATCAAAGGTCACATTTAAGCTGTACGAACCGTCATTCGCGCTTTTTGAGGACATATAAATCATGTTCTCAACGCCATTAACGGAAGTTTCTATAGGATCGGCTATAGCCTGTTCAACGACTTCTGCACTAGCACCTGTGTAGTAGGCAGAAACGTTAACCGATGGAGGGCTGATTTTTGGGTACTCAGCAACGGGCAAAATCATTAGCGAGATTGCACCTGCGAGCGTAAGTATTATTGAAATGACCAGCGCGAACTTAGGACGCTGGATAAAGAAGCGACTTAACATTTAGACCTCGTTATTCAGCTGCAGACTTTTCGTCAAAACGCACAGGAACGCCATTTCGGATACGTTGTAGGCCCTGGGTAATCACTTGTTCATCTGCGCTAATACCACTTTGAACAATGATTCCCTGCTCAAGCTGTCGACCCAATTCAACATTTCTTCGCTCAGCGACATTGCCTTCCGCAACGACCATGACAAAGTTACCTTCTAGGTCCGTTTGTACTGCACGACGTGGCACAACTACCACATCAGTCGCTTCTTTCTCACGCAACTCAACACGAATATGTTGTCCTGGAAGTAAACGATAGTCTGGGTTGTTTACTACCGCACGCATAGCAAGTGTGCCCGTATTTAGGTCAATACGATTTCCAAGAAAATCAAGCTGACCTAGATATTCATAAGGTTGACCGTTTTCAAGTACAATTTGCACTTCGACTAGATCAACATCGCCGTCCCCTTTGACTCTGTCCATTCCGAGTTCAAGGCGCTCACGCTCACTCACACTAAAGCTTGTATGGATTGGGTCTAAGCTAACCAACGTGGTAAGAATTCCTGACTGTGGAGAGACGAGATCACCCGTGCTCACTTTACTTTGCGCGATTCGGCCTGAAAATGGGGCTTTGATCTGGGTATATGAAAGGTTAACTTCGGCCAAATGCAATTGTGCTTTACCCGCTTCTACTTGAGCCTTAGCACCAAGAAGCGCAGCATTTAAGTTATCGAACTCAGACTGGGAAATGCTGCCTTTAGGTAACAGGTTTTCACCACGCTTAAAATCAAGTTCTGCTTTTTTAAGATTCGCTGTTGCTTGTGCAAGCTCCGCTTTTGCGCTGGCAAGTTGCGCTTCAAAAGAAGATGGCTCAATCGTGTAGAGCAGCTGACCTGCTTCGACCATTTGCCCTTCTTCAAAATGGCGAGATTTAAGGTAACCAGTCACCTGCGCTGTGATGTTGGTATCTTCAACCGCCTCGACACGGCCAATATACGATTTGCTTTGTTGATGAGAAGTGAATTTCGCTTGCTCGGCGACAACCAATTGGGCTGGAACTTGATTTTTTCCTTGTGTAGTTTCGCCGCATCCTACGAGAAAAAGCGCACTACTGAGCGCTGTGAAGAGTATCTTATTTTTCATGAATAGACCGTTAGGTAATTAATAAATGGGCTTATCTAAAACTACCTAACGGCCACAAAGCAAATGTCCGAGAAATATCAGGGTTATAGGCTTATTTGTTTCAACCTGTTACAACGTCTAACTTTATGTGAGATTCAACGCTGCACGTCAAATCATTTCCTGAATTCCATGTATAGACTAACTCTGGAACTTTATTACCACACGGAGCATTCCATAAGCGCTCGAGATGACAGTCACCGCCAAGGTGTTCATAGAAGTCTACAGCTTGTTTGTTGTCTTTCATTACTTCAAGGTAAACTCCGTTATCAGGAAAGTATTGTGCGATCCACTTCGCCATTTCCGAAAGAAGCTTAACCCCAACACCCCTACCCCTATATGAGGGGTCAACATGCAATGCATCAATAATGGTGCCTTTCTCAAAGTCGTGGTTACCGAATGCGCAAATAAACCCGCATAGTAAACCTCCTTCTTCTATAAGAAGAACATGTTGGTTGAAGGGAGGATTGATAAGACGTGTTTGCCAAATAGCCATTCTTTCATCGAGAACTTCGTTCTCAAGAAAGTCTTTGCCCAAAATACCTTGGTAGAACAGCTTCCAGCTCTGAGCATGCAGAGTAGCAATGCGCTCATAGTCGCTATATTCAGCTACTTTTAATTCCATTTATAGTTCCTTATTACTTCCTGTAAGGATTGCTTACCTCTTCATACTATAAAACATTTAACTAAAAGCCAAACATTCTGAAACTAGTTACGCAAGAAATTGAATAATTATCTAGCCAAACCAACGATTACAAACTTAGTTACATATTCGATGCACTAAAGGCGTGAGTTAGACATCAAACTCCTTAATTCCGTTTGACTTACACTTGTACGCTGATATTCTAGCGCACAACTGTTAGCTGAAAGGAAATCACCATGTCGGGCTCTAGCAAACCACCTCTGATTTGGTTAAATGTATTTATCTTCTTATCCTCTTTTATCGTCGCTGTTGCTGTCATGCCCTGGTATGGCATGACCTCGGGTTACGGCGTCGAGCACCTAGTTTGGTTTTTAGTCGCGTTCTCTTTCTGTAACCTTTCAATCACGGCGGGTTATCATCGCCTTTGGTCCCACAAAACCTATGAAGCTCACTGGTCTTTGCGGCTCCTTTTCGCCTTAGGTGGCGCATTTGCACTCCAAAACAGTGCGCTGCATTGGAGTTCGGATCACCGCATTCACCATAAGCATGTCGATAACAACGACAAAGACCCATATTCAGCGAAACGCGGATTCTGGTTTTCCCATATTGGCTGGATGTTGCGAGAGTACAATGCAAATACTTTTGAGAACTACAGCAATTGCCGTGATCTGCAGAAAGACAAAATCGTTATGTGGCAACACAAGTATTACGTACCTTTAGCCATTGCGACTAACTTTGGTATCCCTATCGCGCTTGGATTATTACACGGTGATGTCTTAGGTATGCTTCTAATTGTTGGCGTTTTGAGGTTAGTGCTTAGCCATCATTCGACGTTTTTCATTAACTCTTTGGCGCACATCTGGGGAAGCCAGCCATACACAGACAAGAATACCGCTCGTGATAACGCTGTGCTTGCTGTGTTTACATTCGGCGAGGGTTACCACAACTACCACCATATCTTTGAGAACGACTACCGTAATGGCATCTATTGGTGGCAGTACGATCCTACCAAATGGTTGATCAAATCTTGCTCTTGGTTTGGTCTAACGAAGAAGCTTCGCGTTACGCCTAAGCTGATCATTGAAAAAGCCAAAGCTAAACAATCCCTAAGCACCGCATCGCGAAACATTAGTAAACTGCCTAACGCAGCACTGCTTAACGAAGCGTTGAATAAAGAGTTTGAAGCCCTGATGGGTAAAATGTCTGATTACTACGATGTGCAGAAGCAGGTGCTCGAGGCAAAGAAAAATGACCTTGCCAAGAAGTATGAGAAATCGCTACTTAAACTTCGCTATCAGCAAATGAAGCAAGAGCTTGCCACCCAAAGAAAGAGTTGGGAAAGCATGGTTGCCCAATACGCTTAATATAAAAAACGGAAGCCTCGGCTTCCGTTTTTTATCCCAGTTCTGTTTACTTAATGAAGTCATTTACGATCCTATCTATTTCACCACTTTGCTTCATTTCAGATAGTATTTTGTGATATTCAGCTTTGAAGCTTTCTTTATAAGGATAACCAGAGCCGTTAGTAACAATGCCTAAAAAACCCTGCTCTGAACTAATGGTTGCGCCTTCAATCACGCTTTGACCATCATACTTGCCTTCATTTTGTAATTTCTTAAGCTCCCACTGTATGGATAAAGCATCATTCATATAGCAATCGATGCGCCCAGCGATTAGCTTCAATAGATTCTTAGGCGTCCCTTTGGTTTCAGTTACTTTAATCTGCCCTGCTTTCACTGCTGACCAAAATTCATCGCCACCAGCAGAAAAGCCCGCGTTATTACCGATAGTTAAGCCCATATAATCACCAGGCCAATTTGGCCTAGCAGTGCTTAATACTGACTTTTGGCATACAACAACCAGTTTCTCATCCAAGATTGGTACATCGTATTCCATATAAGGTCTCTGTTCTGGACGCTTATAGGGTGGGTAAAGCGCGAATATTTTACTACCTTCAATTTGAGATAAACCTCGCTTCCAAGGAGTTCCTTTCAAGGTAATGTTATAGTCAGGCATTTTGGCAAAAATGTTTTCTAGGATGACGGTATAAATCCCGGTAAGCCTGCCGCTTTCAACGTAGGAATAAGGTGGGTATGTGTCGTCGCCGTAAATCGTAATATCGGTTTTCGCGACGGCAACACCAGACAGTAAAAGCGTAGATAATAGTGTCAAAAGTAATCTCATCATAGCCCCCAATGAATCTATGGATAAACCTTTGTGCTATCGCTAAGTAATAGTCTATACGGGGGTTAAGTCAAGATATCGAAACCAAGCACAGTGATAGTCATTGAGTAAAGTAGCACTTTAGTTTATTGATAACTAAGAGATCTTTATTGTGGAATTGCTTTGCAGTATTTTACTTAAATGCTTCCGGCTTTACCCGACCAAAAGTCTAAACTCGATACAATCGATCGACTTGCCATGCAGCTCCGCATAATCTTGAACGACTTTCACTGGTTGAAACCCATTATTAGTCAGCACTTTCTGCGATGCAGGGTTTTCTAGTGCAGCGTAAGCAAAAACCTTTTTTATCCCTTTTTGTTCGACTAATTTCGTCACTTCGGAAACAGCCCACTTAGCCACACCTTGGTTCGTTGACGCTTTGCCAACTCGATAACCCAAATGAGCACTGCGACGCACTGAGTCGAGATTAGTCAGATTGATCCTGCCGATGATTTGATTATCAAGACTTTTGATAAGCAGCGGGATCATTTCATTGCATTGATAGTCAAGCAGGAACTCACGGATATGTTGCTGCACACCTTGTATCGAATAAAAACCTTCTTCACGTGGCGGAATAAATTCTTCAAACCAAGCTTTGTTGTCCAGTTCAAACTCCAGCAAGGCTTCAGCATCTTTTAATGTAATGAGTGCCAATTTCACTAACGAGTTCCTTGTCATTATTCCTTGATAAAAGAGCTATGTTTTCGTCAACCAGAGCCCTCTTTATTTTTCTATTTTCTTTTGCCACGATTGGCGTGAATCTTAAGCTTCGCCTTCATTTTGCGCTTGTCTGAGTTACGACCTCTACGACGTGGGGATTTTTCGGGTTCGACTTCTTCTATCAAACTCGGTTCAAAGCCTTGTAACCACTCTTGAGGCAGTTTGCTGTCCAATAAGCGTTCTATTGCTTCGAGTAGGTACTCTTCATCGCGACTCATTAAAGATACCGCAAATCCTTCTTTTCCAGCGCGACCAGTTCGACCGATACGATGAACGTAGTCCTCCGATTTGTATGGCATATCGAAGTTAACGACCTGCTCAAGTTGCTGAATATCGAGACCACGAGCGGCTACATCGGTAGCAATAAGCGCTCGTACTTGGCCTGACTTAAAATCATCCAGCGCTTTCTGACGTGCTCCTTGGCTTTTATCGCCATTGATCGAAGCTGCTTTGATGCCGTCAAGTTTAAGCTCTTTCGCCAGTGCATCACTCCCTTGCTTGGTTTTAGTAAACACCAGCACTTGTTGCCAATTTCTTGAGCCAATTAAGTACGCCAACAGTTCAGCTTTGCGTTTTTTATCAACCGGATACACCATCTGCTTTACTGTTTCGGCCGTACTATTGGAAGGGGTTACTTGAACTTCTACCGGCTCATTGAGCATTTTATAAGCGATGGTTTTGATACGTTTATCAAAGGTTGCAGAAAAGAACAGAGTTTGACGCTCTTCATTGCAGCGCTTAAGGATGCGTTTGATATCTGGCATAAAGCCCATATCCAACATTCGGTCTGCTTCATCCAGTATTAAGTATTGCGTTTTGAACAAGTTGATGTTTTTGCAGAACATATGATCGAGCAGACGCCCGGGTGTAGCAATGAGTATGTCACACCCCTCGCTCAGGTTACGAGTCTGTACGTTCATGCTTGTACCACCGTAGGCAGTGACGATTTTTATTGTCGTCTCTTGCGCATATTGAACTAAGTTATCGTACACCTGTTGAGCTAACTCACGTGTTGGGACAAGGACCAGAGCGAGCACATCGTTGCTTTGAGGATCGCGCTTCACATCGGACGCAAGTAGCTTATGCAATATTGGCAGGCCAAAGGCCGCGGTTTTACCCGTTCCGGTCTGAGCACCAGCAAGGACATCTGCACCCTCAAGAACATGTGGAATAGCCTGAGCCTGTACTTCGGTTGGTTGGCTAAAACCGAGTTTGTCAGTGGTTTGGGTAAGTGTTGAGCAAAGCCCTAGTGCTTCAAATTGTGTCGACATGCGCGTAACCTTTAATTGCAAGGCGGACGATTCTATCAAAAACTTTTGCTCGCAGTTAGCACATCAGGGTAGAAGGTGGAAAATGTCTCAACCAAGTGGTCATAATTTCGCTCAATATGGGGAAAACAGTCACTCAACCGTGACATTCTCGGGGATCGAGCAGACATTCGTTGCAAAGCATATTCAATATTGTCTAGATGTTGATAAGACTCCAACCAGCGCCCTTGCCACATCGCGGTGGAGACACGTAAAAACCTTTCTGGTAGTTCATTGTGGCTGTCGAGAGACACTCGATGCTCTGCTTGTTGGCAAAACTCATTCAGTGAGTTTGAGTGGAACTGACTCCACTGGTTCGCTAAGCAGTGGTCCCAAAACATATCCAAAGCGATACCTGAAAAGCGCCTTACTCCATTTGGAAATAAGCCTTTTACTTCGAGAACTTGCTCATGATGATCTGTGAATGAATCGACATATCGGTGCAGGCGCACGCCTTGGGAAACGTTGTTAGGAAACTGAGAGTCAGGATTACCTTTTACAAAGTCACCAAGCAAGTTGCCAAGTAAATTCGAATCGCAATGATCTGCAATATGTAAGTGAGCGAGATAGTTCAATCGATTAGCCTTGCTAATAACACCTTGACCAATAAAAGCACAAAGCCAGCGCGAATGCACTGGCTCTTTCTGTTTGCTACCTCAGTAGCGATATCATCGTTGAAGAATTGTTATTTGAAGATTTCTTCTGCGAGTTCTTCAATTGACTGCTCATAATCTGAGAGCTCAAAGCCAATTTCCATCGCATCTAATAGCTCAAGGCATTCTTCGTTTACTGTTTGGTCACTCATTCTGACCTCCTTAATAAAAACACTTCTTAAGACCCATAAGCAAGCCTTAACTTGAATATGTGGATCTATTGTTCCTTTTTAAACCACTTATATGACAGTTTTTTGAAAGGGAAAAGTAAATTGTGGCCACGATTTGAAACCAATCCCAAGTAAACGATTACGTCATGGGTAAACTTCACTCTGTACATCAATATTTACACTTATGGTAATTTAACTGTACAAAAAGCTTGATTGTGTTTGAATTATTTTACACAATCACACCATTGGTAGTTATTAATACCATATATTGAACATTTAATAGCCTATATAGCTACAAAAGCACATTACAACGTAAAGATTATTATACAATGACAAAATCAAAGGTATTGGGTAGTACTTTGATCATTGCAGGCACCACTATTGGTGCAGGCATGCTGGCACTGCCACTCGCATCCGCCGGAATCGGTTTCTCTACATCTCTAATGATCATGATCGCATTGTGGGCCCTAATGGCTTACACCGCGCTGTTAATGATTGAAGTCCACCAGCATGCTGAACAAGATGCGACCTTGCATACATTAGCTAAGCAGTTTCTCGGCACCAAAGGCAAGTGGGTCGCGAGTTTTGCAATGATGTTCTTATTCTATGCCCTGTGTGCTGCGTACATTGCTGGTGGCGGCGCTCAATTCGCTGACCGTATTGCCGGTTTCACCAACATAGAAGTTTCAAACACGACATCTACCTTGATTTTCACCCTCATCGTTGCGTCTGTTGTGACTATTGGCACTGCTACGGTAGATAAGGTGAACAGAGTGCTGTTTTTGGTCAAGATTGTCGCGATGGCGATGGTGCTCACCTTCTTAGCGCCAAACGTCACAGAGTCTTACCTTTTGAGCATGCCTGTAGAACAAGGATTGGTCATCGCAGCCATTCCTGTGATCTTTACTTCATTTGGATTCCACGGCAGCATTCCTGCCATTGTGAATTACCTTGATGGTCATACCCCTTCACTGCGAAGAGCGATTTTAGTCGGTTCTGCTATTCCTCTAGTTATTTATGTGTTTTGGCAAGTGGTAACGCTTGGTGTTGTAAACCAATCTACGCTGCTTGAAAACCAAGGTCTTAGTGCATTAATTTCAACACTCGCAACAACAGTTCACGCTTCTAGCCTAGGCCAAACCATTGGTATTTTCGCTGACTTAGCCCTACTGACCTCTTTCTTGGGCGTAAGTTTAGGTTTGTTTGAGTTCTTAGGGGATACCCTGAAGAAACAAGAAAAAGGCAATTCACGTGCACTAGTTGGTATGATCACTTTCCTTCCACCAATGGGATTCGCACTCTTCTACCCACAGGGCTTTATCATGGCGCTTGGTTATGCCGCTATTGCACTTGTCGTTCTCGCAATCTTTTTACCAATATTGATGGTAAAGAAGGCACGCGCTCAATCTGATGCAGAGCACTATCAGGTGCTTGGTGGTAATCTAGGTCTAGCGATTGGAAGTACAGTGGGCGTATTGATTATTGGTGCACAGGTTCTTATTACGGCAGGTTTCCTACCCGCTTTAGGTTAATCCTTATTAGTACAGTCCAGAATTCAAAGAAAGACGCCTATATTGGCGTCTTTTTTGATCTGTTTTCAGCGAACATGGATAAAACTTGTATCTACTTAGTAATTTTTTGCCCTCTAGCCCGTTCTTATTAATCGATAACGAAAACAATCGATGAGGTTGATATGAAAGTGAAGTTTAAGTTTGTCCTATCCGCTCTCGCAGCCGTAGCTGCCCTTGCCTCTTTTGTAGGCACTGCAGAAAGTGACATGCCCAAAACCACAACTTCAAATGGATATGAAGTTGCCACACTAGCAGGAGGCTGTTTTTGGTGTACAGAGTCAGACCTAGAGAAGTTTAACGGCGTATTGGACGTTGTTTCTGGGTATTCAGGTGGCGATTTACAAAACCCAACCTATAAGCAAGTATCGTCAGGAAAATCCGGTCATATTGAAGTCATAGAAGTAAAATATGATCCAAAAGCGGTTAGCTATGAACAGATTCTTGACCAGTTCTTCCGCCATATCGATCCTACGGATAATAAAGGTTCATTTGTCGACCGTGGACGCCACTATCGACCTGCGATCTTTTATCATAACGATGAACAAAAAATGATCGCTGAGCAATTTATGGCTGAGATCGATGCATTGGGTATATTCAAGAAACCATTAAAAACGGAACTGATTAAATTCGAAAAGTTCTGGCCGGCTGAGAATTACCACCAAGACTATTACAAGCGTAATAAAGTTCGTTACAACTACTATCGATATGCTTCGGGTCGCGACCAATATCTCGATGAAATCTTTGGTGAAGATCGCGAAGAAAATCCAGTGACATTGCGTCAATTGATCGATGAGAAAAATGCTGTCGCCAACATCAAAGCGTACAATAAGCCTTCAGATAAGCAGATCAAGGCGAAGCTGACGAACTTACAGTACTATGTCACTCAAAAAGAAGGGACAGAGCGTGCCTTCGATAATGAATATTGGGATAACAAAGAAGCTGGTATTTACGTCGATATCGTTTCTGGTGAGCCACTATTCTCGTCGACAGATAAATATAAGTCAGGTACGGGTTGGCCGAGTTTTACCAAGCCAATTAATGAAGGTTACATTGTCACTAAAACAGACTATCACCTTCTTTATCCAAGAACTGAAGTACGAAGCCGTTTTGCCGACTCACACTTGGGTCACGTATTTAAAGACGGACCAGCCCCAACAGGTCTGCGCTACTGTATGAATTCTGCGGCGATGAAGTTCATCCCTGTTTCAGAGTTAGAAAAAGAAGGCTACGCAGAGTACCTATATTTGTTCGACAGTTAATCCATCCAAACGTCGACCAAGGAGCCAATTCCCATCAGAATTGGCTCTTTTCTTATCTAGTCTCACATCAAAACTATTGATTATTTTTTCTGTTTTTATGCAATTTATTTGCTCGATACCCTTTCTCCTATTTGTGAAGACAAGGAGAATCACAATGAGTTTAAATATCAAAGCAGTTACATTAGGAGTACTCGCGGCTACCTTTGGCGTTACCAATGCTCATGCAAACGCCAACGAGCAGTACTATGATTTTGGTTTTGTCGGAGCGAGCGGCACTTTCGGCCAATCTGTATTTACTGACGGTGATAAGGGACAAGCCTCTGCAGAGCCGAACCTGTTTTATAACGGTAAATATGGCTTTATTGATGGCAGCTTAGTTAACGTTTCCGTGTTGCCGTATCTTGGTATTTCAGGTCAATGGCGATTTTCAGAAGTATCTAACGATTTTGATGACCTTCCTAGTGGCATTCAAGATCGCGATGGCAATGGTGAACTTGGTGTGACAATCGGTACGGTAGGTGCGCGATTAACCTTTCTTCATGATGTCACAAGTGAGCATAAAGGATATGAAGTTCAACTTCATCTAGGTCGAACGCTAGATTTGCCTTTCGAAAACTTTACTCTCACCCCATATGTTGAGGTCGACTACCGTGACAAAAAACTCTCACAGCACCTTTATAATGTTAGCCCTCTTGAAGCGAGCCAGTCTCGATTCAGTGCATTTGAAGCGAAGCAATCTTGGGTTTATCAAGCGGGTTTGATTAGTATCTATACCCTCACACCGGATTGGCTTGGCTTAGCTAAGCTCGAGCTACAACATCATGATTCAAATAGCCCGCTAGTGCAGCGTGATTTAGGTTGGGTAGTAAGTCTTGGTGTGGTCTATAAGTTCACTGATTAACGACCAATAAGCCTAACCGCGCAGAAAATAAACCCCAGTGGCTCTTCGCCTACTGGGATTTTTACTATAGTGGCTTTTATTTCATAACTCGAGCTTTGAAGTTACGACCTTTCATTTTACCGGTTTGAAGCTGTTTAAGGGCAGCTTTAACAATGTCATGTTCAACGGCGACATAAGAGACCATTGGCAAAATATTGATCTTACCGATCTTCTTACCATCGATCCCCGCTTGCTTAGTCAGTGCGCCTAAGATGTCCCCTGCGCGTACTTTCTGCTTTTTGCCACCCAAGATTTGTATTGTTTGCATCTTAGGATAAAAAGGACGCTCAACTGGTTTTTCGGGCAATTGTGAAGGCGTAATCGCAATATCCATGTACTCATCGATACGAGCCACGCGATACTCTTCTTTCTCACTATAGAAACTAAATGCTACTCCTTTTGAGCCTGCGCGCCCTGTACGGCCAATACGGTGAACATGCACCTCTGGATCGCGAGATAGCTCAAAGTTAAATACAGCATCAAGGTTATCAACATCCAAGCCACGCGCCGCAACGTCTGTCGCAACCAGAATTGAAATACTCTTGTTGGCAAACATGGTTAACGCTTGTTCACGCTCACGTTGCTCCATATCACCATGCAACTCAACTACGCTAAAGCCTCGATGGCTTAGCTCATCTGTGACGTTTTGTACTTCTTTCTTGGTGTTACAGAACACCACTGAAGATTCAGGTTTATGAGTCAGCAGCAATGTTTCCAGTGCATCGTCGCGTACTTCAGTTGTATCTAGCTTGTAGAATCGCTGCTCAATAGTGCTCTTTTGATGAGTCGATTCTACTTTTACCATTTCTGGGTTAACCATCACCTTGGCGGAAAGTGATTCAATATTGTCAGGGAACGTCGCACTGAATAACAGTGTTTGGCGCTTAGTTGGCGCAACGTCGATGATGGTATCAATTGCATCTTCAAAACCCATCTCAAGCATTCGATCAGCTTCATCAAGCACAAGCGTATTAAGCTCATCAAGACTAATACGCCCTTTTGACATATGGTCTAGAATTCGACCCGGCGTACCCACCAAAATATGTGCGCCATGCTCCAACGAGCCAATCTGAGGCCCCATTGGCATACCGCCACATAGGGTCAGAACTTTAATATTATGAATACCACGCGCTAAGGTACGAATCTCTTTCGCCACTTGGTCGGCAAGCTCACGAGTTGGACAAAGAACCAAGGTCTGAACTCGGAATCGTTGCACGTTTAGGTTGCTCAATAAGCCCAATGAAAACGTCGCTGTCTTACCTGAACCTGTTTTTCCCTGACCAATCACATCTTTGCCTGCCAATACCATTGGTAGAGCCTGCTGCTGAATAGGAGTCATTTGGGTGTAGCCCAAGCTATCGAGTGTTTCTAGCAGTTCGCTACGAAGACCAAGCGTTTTAAATGTAGTCGTCACAATATTAACCTTAGTGGTTTATCGAAAGTATCTTACTCTCGATTCAAAAAGTAAAAACCGCCTCAATAGAAGCGGTTTTGAATAAGTCGATAACCTAATCGCTGCCCTATCGAATCCCGTGAAGGAACTCGTGTCTTGTTGCAGGATTAGATTTAAAAATGCCGCCTAATGCAGTCGTTGTTGTTTCGCTAGTCGCATCCATAACGCCACGCGACTTAACGCAGTAATGCGTTGCATCGATTGTTACCGCCACATCATCCGATTCTAATAGCGTTTGTAGAGCTACCAAAATCTGCTGCGTCATACGTTCTTGAACTTGTGGACGCTGCGCGAAAAAGCGAACAATGCGATTAATTTTCGAAAGACCAATGATCTTACCACGAGGGATGTAAGCGACCGCCGCTCGCCCATCAATCGTTACAAGGTGATGCTCACAGGTACTTGTCACGGTAATATCTTTAACGCGAACCATTTCGCTCACGTCCATTTTGTTTTCGATCACCGTGATTTTCGGGAAGTTTGAATAGTCTAAACCAGAGAAGATTTCATCCACATACATCTTCGCGATACGATGCGGTGTTTCTTCAAGACTGTCATCGGTAAGGTCAAGCTCTAGTAGAGAGAGAATTTCACGCATATGGTGCTGAATTTTCTCTTTTTTCTCTTCTCGATTGAACTGATTAGGAGCCATTGGCGTCTCTAATCCTCGACGTTCTAGCGCATCTTTTACCAACTTTGCGGATTCGCTAAGACCTGACATACCACTTCCTCTTATTTACCCCTTTAGGATGGCTGACAAGGATACTCGGATTTTTGAATAATTACACCCATATTTTATCGGAGGTCATTATTGCACAAGGCTTTCTGTGGTAGAGTGACCTGATTAGCTAACAATAATAAAAGAGTAGGATTATTTATGGGATGCTGTGACGCACCTGGCTTGATGCCAATCGAAGAAGCGATGGATAAAATGCTGTCGCCAATCAAACCTATCCAAACGACCTTGCAACTCCCACTTGCTGAAGCTATTGGTTTTGTCTTAGCAGAAGACATTCTTTCTCCTATTTTTGTCCCTCCTTTTGATAATTCAGCGATGGATGGCTACGCGCTTCGCCTAGCGGATCTTGCACAAAACAATGTTATGCCACTGGCTGGAAAGTCTTTTGCAGGTCAACCATTTGATGGGGAATGGCCGCAAGGAACATGTATTCGTATTATGACCGGAGCAAAGATTCCAGACGGTTGTGATGCAGTGATTATGCAAGAGAACACCGAAGTACTCGAACAAGGGATCCAGTTCAATCAAAGCGACGTAAAACCGCAGAACAACATCCGACCTATGGGTGACGATATCAAGCAAGGTGACGTTGTGCTTAACAAAGGCGCTCGTCTCACCTCTCGTGATATTCCTATGATTGCCACTTTGGGCATCAGCCATGTGACCGTTGTGCGTAAACCGCGCGTTGCCTTTTTCTCGACAGGTGATGAGCTGAAACCACTGGGTGAACCACTAGCTGAAGGTCAGATTTACGACAGCAACCGTTACGGTATTAAGCCACTGATTGAAAACTTTGGTTGTGAAGCGATTGATCTTGGGATTATTCCTGATTGTCCTGAAACCCTCAAAGCGACGTTTGAAAAAGCTCAATCTCTCGCGGATGTGGTGGTGACTTCGGGCGGTGTCAGCGTAGGTGAAGCCGATTACACGAAAGACATTCTTGAAAAACTTGGTCAAATTGGATTTTGGAAGCTGGCAATTAAACCGGGTAAACCTTTCGCATTCGGCAAACTTTCTACTGCTTGGTTCTGCGGTTTGCCTGGTAACCCTGTATCAGCCGTATTAACCATGTATGTGCTAGTACAGCCACTACTGGCTAAATTAGCAGGGCACACTGAGTGGGCAGCGCCTGAGTCTATTCCTGCGACGACACGCAGCGCATTTAAAAAAGCACCTGGTCGTACAGACTATCAACGTGGCATCTACTCAATCGAAGATGGCAAATTTGTTGTCGAAACCACAGGTAACCAAAGTTCAGGCGCATTCCGTTCTATGAGCTTAGCTAACTGTTTTGTCGTTCTTGAGCGTGAGCGTGGTCGTGTTGAAGTCGGTGAGACAGTCAACATTCAGCTATTCAACCCGACCCTATACTAGAGGTGACGTTTGGAGATCTTATCTGATCAAGAAATGCTGCGATACAACCGTCAAATCATTCTTAAGCAGTTTGACTTTGACGGTCAAGAAGCATTGAAACAAGCCTCAGTGTTGATATTGGGAGCTGGCGGCTTGGGCTGCGCCTCTAGTCAGTACTTGGCAACTGCGGGTATCGGAAAACTCACCTTGATTGATGATGATGTGGTTGAGCTTTCTAACCTTCAACGACAAGTATTGCATTACGATGCTGATGTTGGGACTAAGAAGGTGTTATCTGCGTCTAATTCGCTCAAACAGTTGAACCCACACCTTGAAGTTGAAACGATCGATAAAAGGCTAAATGACGAAGCGCTTTCCGCACTGGTAGCAAATCACAGCTTAGTGCTCGACGCCTCTGATAATGTTGAAACCAGAAATCAACTTAATAAGCTTTGCTATGCTCTTAAAATACCTTTGGTATCAGGTGCCGCTATCCGAATGGAAGGTCAAGTCAGTGTCTTTACCTACCAAGAAGACAGCCAGCCATGCTATCAGTGCTTAAGTGCTCTGTTTGGTAACGCAGCCCTAAGTTGTGTTGAGGCCGGGGTTATGTCTCCTGTCGTTGGTATCATTGGCGCGGTGCAAGCTATGGAAGCGATCAAGGTGATTGCCAATTATGGAACGCCAAAGCAAGGTAAAATCCTTATGCTTGATGCAATGAGCATGTCTTGGCGTGAAATGAACTTAATGAAAATGCCAAACTGCCCCGTTTGTGGTTAACTTTTCTAAGCAGTAAGGAACAATCACTTGTTGATGAATAATCCCAAAATTTTCCTTACTGCTTTAATTACCCTGTCGCTCACTTTAGCCTTACTCATCTACCTTCTATCGCCAACTCAAAATAGGTCGTTTAATGGAGTGGTCGTTTCTCAGACAGTCACTCAGTCTTTAGATGGCCAGCGTCGCTATTTGAATGTTCAGCTGGACAATGGCGACACCGTACTCGTCACCGCACCTATTACTACTCCATGCCCTGAAGGTTCAGTCATATCCTTACTCAAAGAGCAAAATGTAATTAGCAAAAGTAGCAACTATCGCTACTCGTCCTGCCTACCCCGTTATGAGTAACGTGGCACACAAATTAGATAAATATCAATTTGCGTGTAAGCTTATTTAAAGTACCAGTAGGTTATTTAGCACACTATACGGGCAGGGACGCTTATGTTGAATCTTACTATTGCCAATAAAATACGCCTTGGTTTTGCGGTCTGTCTTTTGTTTTTCCTCGTGGCGATTCTCTATAGCTACAAAGGTATGGTAACAGCCGCACACAACTTTGAGCATTATGGAGAACTTTCCACAGAAACCGCTTTGGCTGGGGAAATACAAGCAAATTTTCTCAAAGTCCGCCTAAGTGCCCTCCAATACGCCAACACATTGTCTCAACAGCAACTCTCTATTTACGAAAGTCGTCTCTCTAAATTGCGCAAAATGGTCTCTGATGACTTAAAAGCCACCACAGACCCTCTACGTAAAAAACATTTAGAAACCGTCTTCAAAGAGGTCGATTTATTTGACGAATCCTTTCAAATCGTTAAGCAATCAACTGAGGCAGTAGAACATAAAGTTTATGTTGAAATGGTCGAATTGGAGAAAAAGGCCATTTACGATCTCGAGCAGATGATTAAGGCCGCACACGATTCATCAAATGCAGATATTGAGTACTATTCGTCTTTGGTTATGGAGAAATTCTTACTCGCCAATATCGCAGTATTGAACTATCTGCATAATGAGAAAGCAGAAGTTGCTGCTGAAGTCAGAAACTATTTTGGTTCAGAGTTGCCCGCACTTGAAGATAAGTTCCGCAACTACATCACCAGTAGTAGAGATACTGAATTGCTAAATGAATTCCTTGAACAAAGTATTGCCTACGCTACGGGGTTTGAAGAGGTTGTTAAACTTAGAGAAACACAACATAAAGCCGAGAAAGAAATGTTGGCACTCGGGCTTGATATCTCTAAAGAACTAGAGCTGATAAAACTAGAATCTGTCGAAGAGCAACACGTACTTTCTAACGATCTGTTGGAAGCAAAAAATGACACGATAGAAATTATCATCTCGCTCGCGATCCTTGCGTTCATTGTAGGGATAGTCACAGCTCTTGCAATCACCCGCTCCATTCGTATTGGGATAGATAAAGTCAAACAAATCTCTTCTCAGCTCGCAGAAGGTGATCTTTCTAATGATGTCGAAGTTAAAGGCAAAGACGAAATTGCAGAGTTGCTGAAAAATATGCGCACCACGATTCTTTCGTTGCGTGATATTGTCGGAAAGGTAAACGACTCTTGTATTAAAGTCGGTCAGATGTCAGAAGAGCTTTCGGCTATAACCCACACCACCAATCAATCATCTAACCAGCTTAGCCATGAAATGGAACAGATTTCGTCTTCTGTTCAGCAACTTTCAACTAGCACTACTGAAATTTCACAAAGTGCCTCAGACGCTGCCTCATTTACTCAATCAGCGACAACCAACGTTAACAACAGCCTCAATGAAGTCGAGAGCACACTAGAAGCAATAGAAAACGCCGAGAAAGCGATGAAAATTGGTTCAACTCAAGTAGGCGAACTGTACGATGAATCTATGAATATCGGTAGTATTTTGGAAGTGATACAAGGCGTAGCAGAGCAAACCAATCTACTTGCCCTCAATGCAGCAATCGAGGCAGCGCGCGCAGGTGATCAAGGTCGAGGCTTCGCGGTGGTCGCCGATGAAGTACGTTCGTTAGCGAAAAGAACCCAAGAAGCAACTGGTCAGATAGATTCAATGATTCATTCACTGCAATCTGGTGCCGACTCTGCAAGGCAATCCATTGATTCAAGTCACGATACAGTCACCAAAGCAGCGATACAGGCTAAGTCAGCATCTGAGAACATTTCCGCAATACACAGCACTATTGATGAGCTCGGGGACACTAACACGCAAATCGCAGCTGCTGTGGAAGAACAGTGTATGGTGACGACGACGGTTAGCGAGAATATTACCGAAACCTACAATATCACGCGGGAAAACAGCGAGACGGTCAAACATGTCGCTGACTCTGCACACGAGCTCGCTGAAGTCGCACAGTATCTCGATTTACAGATGAAGCGATTCAAAATTGCTTAACAAACACATTGCTTCTAAGTGCTGCGCGGTTGCTTGTCAGCGGGTGGTCGTGTAGCTTAATCCTTATGTCTTTCAAAAACATAAGGATAGCCAATGTCACCGCTGATCACCGCTAATGATCTCAATAAGTTAATGGACGACGACAATCTAGTTATTCTAGATACCAGCATTGATTTTCAGATCCCGGGCGAAGTAGAAAAAGACAAAACCAACCTCATTCCAGACAGCCTAAGATTCGATTACGACCAAGAGTTTTGCGATCCTAACGCTTCCCTACCTCATATGATGCCAAGTGAAGAGCGGTTTAATCGCTTGGCGCAGGCTCTGGGGATCAACAACGATTCCATCATTGTTGTTTACGACAACAGTGGCACCTTCGCCTCACCAAGAGCATGGTGGATGTTCCGCGCAATGGGTCATCAGCAAGTCTATATTCTTGATGGTGGTTTAACAGAATGGAAATCTCAACGTCTTGCAACCACAAAAACGTATCGCAAAATTGAGTCCACTGGAGATTTCTCCGGTCAGCTTGATCCGCACTACTTTGTTGATGCTGAATACGTACTGGAGCAAATTGACAATAGCCACAGCTTAACAGTCGATGCGCGTTCACGCGCCCGTTTTAATAGCGAAGTCGCTGAGCCAAGAGCAGGCATTCGAAGCGGTCATATTCCCAACTCTGTCTGTCAGCCATTTGCAGAACTCATGAAAGGGCACAAACTTAAGCCTGTGGAAGAGTTGCAGTCAATCCTAACAAGCTCACTGTCGCAGCAAGCCAGCCAAACGCTATTTAGCTGTGGCTCTGGGGTGACAGCGTGTATCGTTCTATTGGCTGCCCATTTATGCGGTTATCAGAACCTAGCAGTGTATGACGGTTCATGGACGGAATGGGGAGCTGATCCATCCCTACCGATTAGCAGTAAATAAGTTTGGCAACTCGTTTAACGATGAGCATTTCAACGCTCGGCTGTATTTGGACATAAAAAGACCCCCAATAATTGGTGTCCAACTATTGGGGGTCACTTCATCTATGCTGGCTCTTTTGTTTAAAATAACCCGCTCATCGCCGACGCCCACAAAATACACAAACAAGCAAAGATTAGACAGCGCATCACGATTTAACGGTTATCACTACACGACGATTGCAGCCTGTCGCCGAATTTTCAGTAAGGTTACAAATGGGAGAGCTTTCTCCAAAAGCATGCTCCACAATTCTGTTACCCTGATTTAAATCGTTTTTTAGATACTTTGCTACCTGTTTAGCTCGTCGAGCAGACAGCGCTTTATTGTAAACCTCACCACCTAAACTGTCTGCATGCCCTTCGATATAGATCTGTGCTTTGTCACTAACCAATCCTAAATACTTCTCTAGTACCTGCTTATGGCTAGGCGACAGCCTGTAAATATCAATACCGTAGTTAAGTACTAAAGATTGTGTCTCTTTGTCGTAAAAACACAGTTCATCTCTAGCTTCAACATGAACCACATCGCGATTGCTGTTCAATACAGTATTTTCAAGCATTTGTTCACGCTGAGTTAAATGGCCAGAAACCTGAGTTTTGACTGTATGAGAAGAGACTAAGGTAGTTGATGTTATAAATTCATCGACACTACCCAAGCAGTTCGCATAACCCAGCGGCGATAGTAAGATTGAAGTAATAATTACTGGGTATTTCATGTTAATCCTTAAGTCTTCCTGTTTCTTCGTTGATTAGGTTTAAAATATATTTGTAAACGTCGTCACCATCTTTGGCGTGGTAAATGTTTTTCCGACCAAAACAATCACCAAATCCATCCGACTCTTTAACTCGGTAGTCCACGCCAATTACTCCCATGGTGACTTTGGTTTTGCCCGCACTGCCTGTTTTGCTTTGGAATCGATTCCTTTTAGCAGATATAGTTGAGCGTAGCTTTTTGCATAGACCTTGGTTTACCAATCGTTGTAGATAGCCTTCGTCATTATCGGCACCATCAGATAAAACGATAAATACCTGCTCTGGGTTAATATTTGTTGCTCGATTCGCTTCTTGTGCAGCAGCGATGATCCCATTCCAAGAAGAAGTACCACCTTCAGCACCGAGAGATGTGTTTGATAGTCTTCTCTTAAAATTGGAGTAATCTTCAGTAAGTGGAATATCGTAAAACTTGTAATAGTCCACAAACCGATCGTTATTCTGCGCAAGAGATTTAACTTCTAAACGTGACATTCCAGATACATACTCTTGTACCTTTGAGTAAACGATTGGCTTGTCGAACATCTTGGCAACCGTTTGACTGGCTGTATTTCGTGCAAAATTGTAGGCAACTTTTCGTGGCCACGACCTACGGTAACCGTAAGCATTCAAATATACCGTTCCAGTCTGCTTGACGTGCATTGGGTTGTACCCCATTAACGCAATGCGACTCTTCTCTTCGGTGTTGAAGTTTTCAATATCTTCAACCACTCTCTCGATCGTTTGTTTAACAACATCTAGTTTTGATTTCCCCCCTTTCCAGTGATGCTTCATCGAACCACTGAAGTCAGCGATGAAGTAAACATCTACTGGTTGTGGAAGATACTTTCGTGTCACCGATTGACCTGCGACTTCAAACTCAGGCTTTAAGTCTGCTTCTTCATAAGCTATCCATGATTTATGTTCTGCTTTTGCACTGACGACAAAATCGCTGAAAGGTGCCAACTCCCCACTCGCCTGAACACAGCCATCTTTGTATTCGCATTTACGCGTGTACACTTCAACGTCGACATCATTTATATTGTCAACGACATATCGATCCACTAACTGACGTGCGTATTTAACGTTGTCATCTTCAGTTTCTTTTGGACTTGCAATTAATGCTAGGCTTGACACTTCCGCCGCTTCCAAGACACGAGCATGGGCCAACATTTGTTGCGCCATTTGCATCGAAAAAGCCATAAAGATGACCATGATGGGCAGCAAACCTATAAAAAGTATTCCTGCCACACCACTCTGTTTCTTAAATGTTCTCATCCTAGACCCTCGCGAACGAATAAGAAGTGCTTAACAGGCGAAGAACCTCACCATTGGCTACACCCAATAGATTCACCGGAATCTCATAGCACAATGACACTTGATACAAAGGCAATCTCCGACCACGAGAGGTTATTGGTAATAATTCAATCGCCTTATCTTTGGTTATGTCGCTCATATTTGGAAAATCGCAGCCATGAATTGCCCCTTTAGTCAGCGTTTTTTGGACGCGTTTGTAATGAGTTTTACCACTAGGTAATAGTGTCTCTTCTAAACGAATCTCATCGATACGCATACCAAACTTAGATTTGTCAAAGTTTGGTATCATGCGTTTCATCGATGCGGAAGCAATTGAATATGTGGTTTGCTCTGTTTTACGACAATTACCTGCACATATGTCTAGGTCCGAACTAAACAATTGTTTTCTTTCAGATAGGATCGTCGTAAGAGAGTATGAAGCTCTGTCCAACTGACCTTTTTTGTTGATAGCCAACATGTAATTCACGACAACTAAAAACAAACCAGAAGCGAACACTAGGACTAACGCCAACTCCACAGCAAAAGAACCTGTTTGTTTAACTCGCACAGCCAGCCCCCTGCCCAATCTTGAACGAACAACGCTCGTACTCTTGAATGGTGATCACTTCTCTTCTAATGACCATGTCTGGAAACCAAATTGATACTAAAGGGTCATAGGTATATTCAAGGTTATACACTGCCAGTGCCATGTCTTCCGGTTGGTCTTTTTTTTCAGGGCACTCTTTAGACGATTGATACGCGTCGGTGCACTTTAAGAATCCATCATAGTCTTTGAAGTAATCAACCCGAATTTTAACACTGCCAGGCTTTACGCCATTGCTCCACAATGCGCCTCCGGCTTTATTCATTTCATCTTTGATCATTTGACCATAGTTAACCGTGTTACTGTTGCTTGAATCACCTGCTTTTTTGGTACGCATTACTGCAGTGGTCAATGCATGGTCAGTCATGCTCATATTAAATGTCAGGATACAAATCTCGACCCAGCCAAAAATAATCGCCAGAAACAAGGGAATGCCCATCGCAGCCTCTATCGTCAACGAGCCTTTTTGTTTAGAGCGCTTCATAGTCTAACGTACCTTTTTTTTGTGTAATCAACGACGAATGCGCCTTTGATATCTAAGCGAGAAAGAAAGGTCTTGGCTTCATCTAGATCATTGAACTCTCCGATACAGTAACGCTTCCATAAACCGTGAGTGTATGAATAGACGGTTCCATAATTGGTCTTTAGATAATTCAGAAAATCAGAGGGAATCGCAGTATAAGTCGCTAACACTTGGACACGATAAGTTGGCAATACTCCTGGTTTCAATTTCTTTGGGTCAAGTTCTGAACCATCAAGGCTGTTTTTCGCCTGTTGAAACTCGTTGTCGGTAGCAAGGCGACTAACCTTTGTCGTTGGTGCAACGAAACTAGCACCAGTCCCCCTTGAGTTAAATGACGTTTTTGCTGTTGACTGTCTCACTGAACTTTCGCTCCTTTTGTTCTTTTTGATAGAGCGCATTAATGCTGCTAGTTGCTTTCGCGCCTGCTCATCACTGTTGGTATGTCGAAGTACTTCTAACGCAATGTCAGGACGGTCAGCGTTTACCGAAGAAATAATCAGGTTCGATCGCACTTTCTTATCGCTAGGGCTGGCTAAGTACAAGTCGTATAAAGTATCTGTTGCTCCAAGGTAATCGGACTGCATCATCTTAACCACGGCAATGTTGTTGCCCGCTTCTCTGTCAGAAGCGCCTCGCTTCCTGCTTTCTTCGAACTGCTCAATGGCTTCTGGAAAACGTTTCTGCTGGGCGAGTATTTTCCCTTTTAACAGGTGGAATTGTCCCTCGTCACCGCCTTCATCCAAGTACAAATCGAGGTTTTCTAAAGCTTGTGCGTAGTTTTTCTTTTGGTAATCGAGGCGCGCATTGGTCAATATGAACTCTGGCTGCTCCAAATCACTCTCGGAATAGGTATTTCTATAGAGTTCTGCGGACTTTATGTCTTTTTGGGTCAAATACAGATTGACCAGTTTTGCTTTGTAGATTGGTTCAAGCTTTAAATTTGCTTTGTAAAACTCTATCAGTTGCTGGTCATTCCCAGACCCGACAAGCAGTTTTTCTTTGGTTTCCAGTTCAGTGTTTACTGCCGCGCATCCTGAAAGAGCACAAGTGATTAATAGCGTGCAAAGAGTGAGTTTTTTCACGTCAACATCCTTAGAATGCCTGGAGCGGCAATCAGTACGACGATAGGTATCATGATAAAAGCAATTAGAGGTATGGACATTTTTGCGCCCATTTTTCCTATCCGTTCTTCAAGATCCATCATATTGAGTTCGCGAATATCGGTAGCCAATGTCGCCAAGACTGGCCCAATAGACGAACCGAATTGAAGGCTCTGTACGAGAGTCATGACAAAGCTTTGAGATTCACTGGTAGGCACTAGATCGTAAAATTCTTCTAACGCCTTTTCTAAACCGACCAATCGCGAACGTTCTACAGTGACTCGCACCACATAGGCTAAATTACGGTCGACGGTCGCTAATTCTTTGGACAAGTAATCCAAACTTGATTCAATTGTCATCCCGGTGTGAACACAAACGTTCATAAGATCGAGAAGAAATGGAAGTCTTGAGCTGATGTGCTTTATATTGGCTTTACCTCTACTAGTCACAAACGCATCGGGGCCGATTATAAATAGACCTAAAGCGCCTAATAAGTAGAGTAGCGAAAAGGCAACCTCTGTTTGACCTTGAAAGTAATCAAAACCAATTAGAGCTAGGCAAACTGTGAACGGGATAATTTTAATTAGATAGTAAACATCAGCTAGATAATCACTATAGAATCCAGCAGCTACGAGCTTTTTCCGCGTTTCTTCTTTGTTAAAACTCACCTGAGACAGCGCTACTTTAAATAAGTCGATGCGCTTACGTTCCTCGCGTGTAGAACCAATAATTTTTCGCGTTGCAATATTGGCTCGAGTATTGTCCCATGCTTTCAGTACACCACCTGCGATCAACATTGAAAACATAAATGCGAAAGCCCATAGCATTAGGGTTTGAAAATCCATTATTCGACCCCTCGCAAGATAAACCAGATGCACACGAAACCAATGAATTCACTGATCAACACGTAATAGAAAATCGGTTGTCCACCCGGTTCAAACATGACGAAGTTGTAATTCTCTGGGCTGGTGAATTTCAAAATAACTAGAAAAATGACTGGTAAACAGGCGATGATTTTCGCGGAAGCGCGTGCCTCTGACGTCAACGCATTTTTCTTTTTTTCTACCGCTCTTGAATCAAACATAAGTCGGTTAATGCGATTGATTACATCCTTTAGCTGCCCGCCTCGGTTCAAGTTGATTCGAATTGTTGACGCAAAGAAAAAGTACTCCAAGTAAGGGAAAGTCGCGGCACTTCTTTCAAGTACGTCATCAGGGTCTTCACCTATAAGCAGTCGCTCGGCCATGAACTTAAATTCATTGCCCACTTCGTTGTCTAGTTGTTTCCCTACATACTCAAATGCATGCACGATACTTTGACCAGAAGAGATCGCACCACTAAGAATATTCAGTGCATCTGGAAAGTTGTTTTTGAATTTTTCTGCCTGTCTTTGCTTGAGCTTGGTAAAAAACATCACAAACAATATCGGTTCAACGATAATCAAACACGTCATGAAGTCCTGTCGGAAAAAGAACTCGTTGATCGCGTACACTGCTCCCGCAGAGATTGAAAAGAACAGCAACAGCTTGAGCGGCATGTTTGGCTGAAACACTTTCACTGCAGCTTTATATTGTTGACGTAGTCGCGCTTTGAAATCTTTTTCAAATTGCTGAGCATCAATAACTGCTCTTGCGCCTTTCACCCCCTCAAACTCAGCTTCCATTTGGATCAGCTTATTTAGTTCCTTGTTTTGGCGTGTGTGAACTATCATCCAATAAACAAAGAGACCTCCCCAAGCGAGTATCAGTAATAGGGTCATGCAAAAATCTCCCTAACCGTCTCTTCAAGACCGAAGAACTTGGCACGCTCATAAATAACCGAACGCGTAGATAAGCCAGGAGTTCGAAACTCGCCGTTAATCTTGCCCTCTTTATACTCTGAGCTCGCTTCATAACGGAAAATGTCTTCCATAACCACACTGTCACCTTCCATCCCAATTATCTCGGATATGTACATCACTTTACGGCTACCATCGTGAAGACGCTTTACCTGCACGATCAAGTCGACAGCACTAACAATGGTTCGTCGAATAGCTGCAATTGGTAGACTCGCGGTCGCCATCATTACCATGCTTTCAGTCCGCGCAATGGCATCTCTTGGCGTATTGGCGTGTAAGGTAGACATTGAACCATCGTGCCCGGTGTTCATCGCCTGAAGCATCTCGAATGCCTCTCCGCCACGACACTCACCAACAATGATCCGGTCTGGACGCATACGTAATGCGTTAATGACAAGCTCTCGAGCCGACACTTCACCGGTCCCTTCGACACTCGCTTGGCGTGTTTCTAATCGGACTATATGAGGCTTTTGTAGTTGAAGCTCCGCGGCATCTTCAATCGTAACGATACGTTCGGTTTCTCCGATAAAACCTGACAATGCATTGAGAAGCGTCGTTTTCCCTGAGCCTGTACCACCTGAAATCAAAATATTGCATTTACAATGGCTGGCAATCGACAACAGCTTAGCCATTTCAACTGACATGGCACCGAATTCAACTAAGTTCTCAAGCTTTATCTTTTGCTCTTTAAACTTACGAATTGAAATAGATGTGCCGTCGATGGCCAAAGGCGGAATTACAATATTAACACGACTTCCATCCATCAAGCGTGCATCACATAAAGGTTTCGATTCATCAATACGACGCCCAACGTTGGAAGCGATACGCTTTGCAATCGTATTAAGTTGCTTCTCATTTACAAACTGAATGGGAGACTTTTCAACCTTACCACCAATCTCAATAAAGATATCCGACGGGCCATTGATCATGATGTCCGAGATATCATCGTTATCAACCAGCTTTTGCAGTGGCCCTAACCCCTTAAGTTCATCAAGAAGTGCTTTTACCAGTTCGACACGCTTTAGCGAGCTCACTTGTAGCTTGTTTTTGTCGATAAGAATGTTAACCGAATCTTTTAACTGCTCTTCAAGCTCTTGTGTCGTGATTTCAACTAATGTCGCAGCATCCAATGCATCAAAGATTTCATCTCTAAGTTGGATGTAAATTTCTTTTATTTGATTCATTTTCTAAACAGTGAAAAACGTGGTTTGGTTTTGATTTTCTTACCCGTTAAGGTGGAAACCATATTAGCGATCGGTGCTGATGACTTAGATTTCATGAAGTGCCCGATACCTTGCTGAATAAGCAGCTTTTCCAACGCAGGTTCGTACGCGAAATCAATACTTGTCTTAACACGAATTCGCTCTTTAGCACTGGCGAGCGTAACCATAAAATCCTTAGCTGGGCGATTGAGGTTAAACACCAATTCATGTTCCACTTTACCGAGTTTTTTCTTTAGCAAGTTGTAAGAACGTAAAGAGGATACTGAAGGGTCACACACCACAAAAATTCGATGATATTTTTCACTTAGCTCTTGGTCATGGATTTCTTCGTAGCACGAGAGCGGAGCTGAATCGATTATAAAGTTATATTGATCAATAAGCTGATTGGACAAATTAAATAGCGTTGTCGCGTGATCTGACAAACATGCTATGTTCTTTTCCAAAACAAGATAGTCCAGTTTATCTACTACAGGGTGGACATACGTCTTAGCGATCGCATCATCGATATCAATTTGATTCAAATCTATACTATTTTGCTTAGCCTTTAGACCTTTAACCCCAAGATAGATATCACTGTTCATAGCTCCAGAATCGTGGTCAACAAGTAAGGTTTTTAGATTGGCTTGTCCTGCTAAGGAATGGCATAAGAGCGAACTAACACTAGAAACACCTACCCCACCTTTTGTACCAAGGATCAGAATTCGCTTAGCGACACGGGTACGCTTGACACTGGACTCTTGTTCTTCATTCGACTTAATTGCCGCGAGTAAAGCGTCAAGTTCCGCATCCCACAACACATAGTTGGCACCTAGTGAGTGAACTTGGTTCCGTAGCTTAATCGAATCAACATCGCACAACACCAGCAATGAAATGCTGACATCTAGGCGTGTTGCTATCTCTGAAGTTTGATCAACCACGTTGCCTGCGCCTCTTAGATCCAGGATAACGTGATTCAGTTTTACATCAGAGTTGTTCCACGCGCTGTCGTTATCAATATCCGGCACTTCTATGGGTTTTGCATAGCCCTCAATCGCATATAGGTCGTTAACGGACTCTATAAACGCTGCATCATCTGAAACGATGAGATCCCTTGCGGATATACTCTCCTTCATTTTTGAAGACGAGTTTTTGAATAAGATATCTAAATCCATACTTATTGAACTCGTGTGATCGGATTAACCAGGCTAATGTTTCTGTTGTGTTCGACACTACAGCCAAATCGGTATGCTTCCCTCTTGCTAAAGGTCATCGCTCCGCAATCGCTACTTTTGATTTGCACATACTGTGCGGTAATCAATATGTTTTTTTCTTGGCTTGGACTGGCGAGTGCAACCTTGTATCTATCCTTTGCCACACCTTGTGTTTTGAACTGGTCATGCAGCTTCGCGACAAAATCACTGGAACCCGTTTTGTATTCAACGAGGAATCTCACCTTAGGCTCACGTCTTTTTACGTCCTGTATAAAAGCGACTGCTCGTGCCATTGAGTCATCTCCTTGAGTGGAATTGAACTCTAGCCGTTCTTCCAATTGTTCAATGACACTCGAGTTCGTTCTATCAACTTGACTGCATGCCGCGCTTAAAAGTGCCAACATAGAAATAACTATCCAACGCATTAGTTGAAGCCCCCCTGTTCAATTGTTCCTTCTAGTTCTGGCTCATCTAATGATGACAAATCAATTCGCAGTAACCGCTCTATTTCGCTAGTGCGCTTAAAACTCGGTAACTTGACGTCTTCTGAATCAACCGGGTCGACGAGATTGACTGTCGCGACGATTATCAACTCTGTTTTCGAACGGTTTGTGGTCGTGTGGCTAAATAGAGCCCCCAAGATTGGGATATCACCAAGAAATGGAATTTTGGTTAGCGCCTCACGCTCTTCTGAAGTTAACAGACCCGCGAGTACAAAACTTTGGCCGTCTTTAAGATGAACGGTGGTTTGCGCGCGACGAGTCCGCAGCGTAGGGACAGATATCAAGCCTGTTGATGTTTTGTTTGACTCATCAATCGAACTGACTTCTGGCATCAGTGTGAGGCGGATATTTTCTGTATCAGTCACTTTCGCGACCATCGCGAGTTTAACACCATACTCTTTGTAACTAATGGTAATGCCGTCTTCATCACGCACAGCGATAGGTATTTCGCCACCAGCAAGAAAGCTAGCCTGTTCACCAGAGATTACCGATAAATTAGGTTCGGCTAGGACTTGTCCAATCTTGTCATCTCCACTGGCTGAAATTACCGATACAATATCTTGAGCAGTGAAATCAAGCAGTTTGTTGACAAACTTACCTGGCTCTCCACTATCGCTGTATGTAACACCTAACTCAGTTAAGAATGAGCTAGACACCTCTGCAACAGTTAGCTTTACGTTGATTTGCTCTGTGGTTAATACCTTGAGATTATTGATGACTTGATCGTAAGTAAACCGAGCGGTGTAATCTAATTCGTCGAACTCTTCACCGTCAGCGTCTCGCAGTTCGTATACCTTTCGACGTCGCTCTTTATTTAGCATTTCACCCACAAGGCGATATACCTTTTGTTTAACCTCTTCACTACTGACAATACCGTCTAGTACCACTTGGTCACCCACGTTTGAGACCACAACACTTTCATCAGGGAAGCGCGCAATTATAGTTTGCTTTAATAATCGCAAGCTTTGGTTTACAACCAGTTCTGCGTTATATATTTCGTTACCACCTCGGTCATACACAATCACCGAAGTGCTACCCTGACCGACGCCGTAAACCACAACTTTATTCTCATCAATAATCTTGTAATCGGCGATTTCTTGGTTCGCGACAAAAACGGTAGCGACCTGACGTTTTAGATTAATCGTTTTGGCCGCGCCTTGATCTAAACTCATCAATTGCGAAGCGTATGCAGGAAAACAGAGAATGAGATACAGTAGTGCTGTCGACTTAGTTTTATTTCCCACCATTTAATCTTTACCCCTTAACTCTCTTACACCAAATTGTGTTTCCAGTAAGTCACTGCTGCGAATAGATAAATAGCGGTTTTCAATCTCCGCAGGGACAATGTTTACATCCCCCACTTTTTGTGCCATTTCAAGTTTTAGTACATCACGCATTTTGAGTGCTATCACGATGCTATATTGCTTATCTTCCGCGTCCTGGGCGTCTTCATCCTCATCCCCCTTGATTACCTGCAAAACCCTTGCGCCGCTGATTATGACCCGACTAACTAGACCACCAACATCGCCATAGCCGTCTTCGAGCAAATTATTTTCTGAAGAAGTGGTAGAGACAAAACTAACTTTGTCTCCCGGATAAAGAGTTAGAGTTTGAACAACTCCAAGCCCCGATACATGGTAGTAATAAGGCAATTCCCCATCATTGACAGACAAAAACATATAATCTCGTTCGCCTGGATTTGAAATATCTTTTTGTGAAATAAGATCTCCTGGGTTTAACTCTCGTCTAAATAAAGCCCCTGGTTGAATGTTAATATTTTCTTGCGCTGTATAGTCCAAGCCCTCGACCTGTGATAAGTTGATCAGCTCTGTTTTATAGGAATATGCATTTATTATCTGACCTTTGTTTACGTCATCATTTATCACCAAAACAGTCACTTTGGGTTCTGGTATATTAGTTTGTTCTTGCTGTTCTTTAGTCGAAGAAAAATAATTATTGTTAATAAAAACAAAGCTGGAGAAAATGGCGAGAGCAACAAGTACAAGAATAATTGTTCTATTCATATTGAGTCTAAGTAGTAACGAAATAGGGGCTATCGCCCCTAGAAAAACACAGTGAGTTAATTTACTTAACTACCTGTAGCCGTAGTCAGATTAGTAGTTACTTTAGTTAATGCTCCTGTAATTGCATTTTTCAGTGTATCTGTTTGGAATGCTGCTAATACAAGTGCTGACATAACAACTGCGATAATTGCATACTCAACAGCCGTTACACCGCGGATGTCATCTTCGAATTTCATTTTAAGCTCTGCAAGCTTAGCTAAAGTTTTGTAGTACATAATGTTCCTCTAAAATGTTGGCCTTAGCCTGTGTATATTTCAGAAGGGATTAAATCATCCAATATTAATTACAACAAATTATTATTTTTTATGGAGTTATAATTTTTTATTATCTTAACATTTGCAATGTTCTTATAGAGGTATAAATTATACTTATGCGGTAATTGTTGATAATAATTATCTTAAGGGATAATATTTCAAGATGACTGTAGACACTATTTTTCCAATATCATTCATCGTAGTAAACCTTACTTGTACTATTAAGGCATGTATTAGCGACTATAAAAGTAGAACAATATCAAATAGTCTATGTAAAACACTATTCGTTATTAATTCAATCGCAGCTTGTTACTATGATTATGTTTTTCAATCAGCAACTACAACCTTTGTTATTTTTTCGATTCTCATTTTGATGTGGTTAGTTGGCTGTTTCGGTGCTGGAGACATCAAGCTACTGTGCGCGTTTACAATAGGAATAAAACCCGACATCACTATTGCTTGTTTGGTTATGGTGGGACTACTGGGGGGTGTTCAAGTGACTATCATGTATATAGTAGGAATAGCGTCGAGTAAAAAAGTTTTTGAAAAAGGTATTCCCTATGGAATACCTATATCTATGAGCGGTTTAGTCTTTTCAACAATCTCTTTTCTTAGTTTCTAAAAGCTGACATTCGGCAAGGTTTGAAACTAGTGGTATTTTGTCGTAGTTGCTCGTCTTCCTTAAGTTCAAACAACTCTTGCATTTTGTACTTTAATCCAAGCTCTTCAAGTTCGTGAGTAACATCATCGCTACACCAAACATACATATTAGCCTTCTGGTTAATGATCACTTTGCGACAGTCTAAATTTCGAACTGACCATTCTGGAAAGATCAATACCGTGCCATTTGTTTCAAGCTCATTCTTAATCAATCTCAATGAGTTAGTTGAAACCCAACTAGTAACAAAAGAAGCATCTATACCGTGCTGTTTAAGAATATCTTGGACATCCGATCTATTTAACGTATGGCAATATACAATTCGCTGTGGGTAGCACTCATGCGGATCCATAACATGTGAATGGGCAATAGCATAGTTAACCGTATTGAGTTGATACGAACGCCCATCTGTACACGGAAGCCTACTAACCGAAAAAATCAGGTCATAATTGTCTATATCTAGATGCCCACAACTCGCAAAACTGGTGATTGATAGGTCGATATTGTTTAGCGCTCTAAATTCATTAATTATTTTATCAACCATATCAGGACAAAATAACTCTGCAATGGCAATGTTGAATTGATCTCGCAGTTCTACGCTTTCCAAATCGTTGAACAACTTCTCATACATAGACATTGTTTGGTCAGCATATTCAAGTAACACTTGGCCATGTTTTGTGAGCACAAAGCCCTCTTTTCTATCAAAAATACTTGCCCCTATCGTACTTTCAATCTTCTTAATATGTTGTGAAACTGCAGGTTGTGTCATGAACAACGATTCAGCCGCTGCGGTAAAGCTTTTTTGCTTGGCAACCTGCGAAAAAGTTCTTAGGTATTTGACGTCGATACTTCTATTGACGGTTTTCATGGTCGAAACTACCTCGATGTTGCGATTTTATATTTTTTTAATGAGCTAAATAATTTAGCTGCAAAATAACAATTGTGTCATATAGATACAAACAGCAATATTTATGGAGTCATAAATAAGTCTTATACAACAAAGCACTTAATCACAAAGCTCGTCATCGTACGTCGAAGCAACAGATATCAATATGGAAAGATAAAGATTAGAAGGCTCAATGTTAGAATATTGGCTCTAGAGCAGGTTTTACTTGGGTTTTATACTGCAATCAATCGTAAATGCAGATATTTTTCCTGCAATAGTTAAAGTTCGTTAAACCCAGTATTTAGGGTAGCTATTAGTGAGGAAGATGAAGATGTTGAAACAATTAATAGAAATTTGTGAAGTAAAATCACTTATATAAAAACTAATTAATGTGATCTATGCAACACTACGAATTATTTTGCCATCAGTAACGACACTAACATGAGATTTGTGGATTAGATTGCATAGGAAACACCTCCAGAATTTGTGACAGGGTAATGCAGAAAAAAAGGCGGCACTGCCGCCTCAATTCCACGTTTATCTATGTATCAAAACATTTTGCTGCTTCAGCTTCTATTTCTACTTTCCAGCGTAAGTCAAACAAGCTAGCAACAAACAGCAATGTAGTAGGTAACGCACTAACGTCAAAAGGTATTTGTTCCTTTGCAAGTTGATAGAAAGGCAAGTCATTTCGATCAGTTAAGTAAATCCGCACACTAACTAAGTCATCTATGTCCATTTGATTGGCATGCAAAACACCTTGCACATTTTGCCAAGCCAGCACAATTTGCTCTTCTACACTTTCGGGAATATCACCATCCTTATTGATGCCTAACTGCCCCGCTACGTGAAGTCTTGTCGAAGCAGATGGTACTAGCGCACATTGATGGTAGTTCGCAGCAGGTGGAGGAACATTTGACGGACTCCATATCTTGTTCATCACACTTCCTTAGATAAGATAGAGATATTTGGTTCTTGTGCCAACAAAGCGCCAAGTCGATCAAAATCGCCTATATCTTTTCTCCAACCAATGTAGTTTTTAAAATGCGCTTCACTTTGCCATTCTTCGTACAAGACTAAAGCTTTATCAACCTGACTATTTTGAAACAAGTGTGCCGATATATTCCCGTCAAAAGATCGAGTGTCAGGTAAGATCTCAGTAAAGAAATCTTTAATTAACTGGCTGTTTTCGTGCGCATGGTTAAATTGAAATTGCACTAAGATACTCATGGTTATCTCCTTTAGTTCTATTGTTTGAGCTCAAAAGCAATCTAAATTGTTTTGGTGAATTGATAAATAACTTATAATTTAACTAATAGTCCTATTAAATCGAACAATAAAAATGAAATCAGACCTTCACCGCATGCAAGTTTTCGTTCAAATCGTTGAGTCAGGATCGATAACAAAAGCCTCGGATCAACTCGACGTATCCAAATCTGTCGTGAGTCATCACCTTCAAGCTCTTGAACAGCACCTAAATGTTAAGCTAATTACACGCACAACACGCCGCCAATCCCTTACCGAAGCCGGAAAACGTTTCTACCAAAGGTGTTTAGAGTTAAACAAACTGATGTCTCTGGCAGAAGAAGAGGCTCGTAATTCCAACACCGAGCTTGCAGGCACGATAACGATAACCTCACCACATACTTTAATGAATCAGTTGATTGGTCCTGCTATGTGCGATTTCGTCAGGCTTAACCCCCAAATCGAGCCGCAGTTAATAGCTAATGACATGCGCTTAAACCTTATTGAAAAGTATATAGATTTATCTGTTACGGTTGGAGAGTTGCCTGACTCAAGTGCTAGAGCATTGAAGCTTGGTGAGCTTGAGCAAGTGTTGTGCTGCTCCCCAGATTACATCGTGCAAAAAGGGCTATCTCTCCCTCTGTCTAAGTCAGCTTTGACTAACTGCGACTACATTGCTAATCAGTGGGAAGGAACAAATGTCGAGAGAAAGTTTGACGCAAACAGCGCAAATTCAATAACTTATCGATTTCAAGCCAATCGTCTCGGAGACAGTGTTCCTACGATCAAACTTATGGCGTTATCAGGGCTTGGGATTGCTTGCCTGCCAAAGTTAGCCATCAGCGAAGAGCTACGACAAGAGAAATTGGTTCAGATCACTGGCAAACAGGTTAGGTTGATGGCGCCTGTTTGGGTTGTTCATAACTACGGGCTTCAGGTGCCATCAAGAATTCGTGCTTTTATAGACTTCTTAAAACTATTTTCAAAAGACAAGCTATGATTCTTATACGAACAGATGCCGGACTATATGAATTTGGTACTCCAAAGGATTACTTCATCTGTTCATCTAAGTTGAGTACTGTCAGTGCATTGCTTACGCTTGTCGCGATTACGTCAATCACACCTGTTCTAAGTGCGCCTAACAATGCCAGTGGCTTACTGTTTTCCGCGGCGATGGCTATAACCTCTGAAATCGGACGAAACTCGTCGATACTTAAGCCGATAACTCGGTCACTCATTACGGTCGTCGCTGAGTCGCCATGGATATCGAAGAAGTCGTAACCGGCAAAGTCACCCACTACCCCTTGCTGCATTCGCGACTGAACCACTTCATCTGCCGTAAACCAGCCAAGGTCAACCATATAACTGTTCTCGCTCATATCACCGATACCAACTAAAGCAACATCAGCTTTACGCGCAAGATCCAAGGTTTGTTTAACGGTTGCATTTTGCATAAAGGCCAGCTTTTGCTCTCTGTTTTCTGCATAGGCTGGTGCGTATAATGTCTCTGAGGTTCCACCGTAACTCTTCGCAAACTGACGGCAAATATGATCAGCATTGAACATCCCTCCGCGAGGGTGGATACCACCGATGCCACAGACAAACTTAACATCACGCTGTGGAATGACACCAACGTGATGAGCTACTGCGGAGACATTACGACCTTGCCCGACGGTGACTACCGATCCATTTTGAATGGAACTAGCCATATATTTTGAAACCAGTCCTGCTACCTGTTGGCGTTGTTGCTCTTCTACCGGCTGATCTAGCGCGATAAGCGCACGCCTAACACCAAAGCGCTCAATCAGGCGCTGCTCTATTTTGGCACTAAACACAGGGTGGTATTTAACCGTAATTTCAACAATACCCTCATCACGGGCCTGCTTTAACATTCGGCCTACCTTGGCACGCGAGACAGAAAACTTCTTAGAGATTTCTTCCTGAGTCGCACCATCCTGATAGTAGGCGACAGAGATTTCCGTCAATAGATCTGCGTTATCATCTGAAATGTCACTTTGCGATTTGCTCATTAGGGTATCTTCCACAGCTAACCAATTGCACCTAACATGTGCTCACAGCCGTAGCATATGTCACAACAACCTTTTTTGGCAACATTTGCTCATAAGAATTACATTTTCTCAGCCTATATTTTCACCTGAGAAGTTTATCCTTAGCCCTTACGCCGCCTTGGCAAACGTTTAGTTTCCTTACTAAGCGTAGGGAACACTAAAAATACTTGATGAACATCACTTAAAAGCTCATTCAACAATTGACTTTCTAGCTGTATGAGATAATTATGAAGCCATCATTTACTCAGCGTTCGAGCAAATGTTCACAACAATTGTTCATACGTTGAAAATTATTTAAGTTAAGTAAGCTAAGTTGTCCCCTGTGGGAAATTCGACTATTACTTAACTCGCTTGCAATTGCACACCCATATCCTTTAGTGATGTGGAAGCCCAATGAAATAGGATGATCGAAATGAGCAACAAATTAGAGCAACTTCGTAAACTAACGACTGTAGTCGCTGACACTGGTGAAATTGATGCAATCAAAAAATACCAGCCAGAAGACGCTACAACTAACCCTTCTCTGATTCTTAAAGCAGCTCAAATCGAAGAGTATGCACCTCTAATCGACGCTTCTATCGAATACGCTAAAGCGCAAAGCTCTGATAAAGCACAACAAGTACAAGACACTTGTGACATGCTAGCGGTAAACATCGGTAAAGAAATCCTTAAAACTATCCCTGGCCGTATCTCTACTGAAGTTGATGCTCGTCTGTCTTACGACATGGAAGGCAGCGTTGCTAAAGCTCGCCAGCTAGTAAAAATGTACAATGATGCGGGCATCACTAACGACCGTATCCTTATTAAGCTAGCGTCTACTTGGGAAGGTATCCGCGCTGCAGAGATTCTTGAGAAAGAAGGCATCAACTGTAACCTCACTCTACTATTCTCTTTCGCTCAGGCTCGTGCTTGTGCTGAAGCTGGCGTATTCCTAATCTCACCATTCGTTGGCCGTATCATGGACTGGTACAAAGCAAAAGAAGGTCGTGACTTCGAAGCTCAAGAAGATCCAGGCGTACTATCTGTAACTAGCATCTACAACTACTACAAAGAGTACGGCTACAACACGGTAGTAATGGGCGCAAGCTTCCGTAACATCGGTGAGATCCTAGAGCTTGCTGGTTGTGACCGTCTAACTATCGCTCCTGCACTTCTTGCTGAACTAGAAGCCGCTGAAGGTGAAGTAGTTGAGAAGCTAGTTGACTCTAAAGGTGCTAAAGAGCGCCCTGCTGCGATGACTCACGCTGAGTTCCTATGGGACCACAACCAAGACCCTATGGCAGTTGAGAAGCTTGCAGAAGGTATCCGCAACTTTGCAGTTGACCAAGGCAAACTTGAAGCAATGATTGAAGCTAAGCTTTAATCAACAGAATTTCTAGAGGGGAACGTTTGCGTTCCCCTCTTTATATCCTTTCTAAGAAACAATCTATTTATCGGTATTTATTATGGATCGTAAAAATCTAGCAAACGCAATTCGTGCTCTAAGCATGGACGGTGTACAACAAGCAAACTCTGGCCACCCAGGCGCACCTATGGGTATGGCTGACATCGCTGAAGTTCTTTGGCGTGATCACCTAAACCACAACCCTTCAAACCCAGAGTGGGCTGACCGCGACCGTTTCGTTCTTTCAAACGGCCACGGCTCTATGCTGATTTACTCTCTGCTTCACCTAGCAGGCTACGAGCTATCAATCGACGATCTTAAGAACTTCCGTCAACTGCACTCTAAGACTCCAGGTCACCCAGAGTACGGTTACGCACCGGGTATCGAAACAACAACAGGCCCTCTAGGTCAAGGTATCACTAACGCTGTTGGTATGGCGCTTGCTGAGAAAACTCTAGCAGCACAATTCAACAAAGAAGGCCACGACATCGTTGACCACTTCACTTATGCATTCATGGGTGACGGCTGTCTGATGGAAGGTATCTCTCACGAAGCATGTTCTCTAGCAGGTACGCTAGGTCTTGGTAAGCTTATCGCTTTCTGGGATGACAACGGCATCTCTATCGATGGTGAAGTTGAAGGTTGGTTCTCTGACGATACTCCTAAGCGTTTTGAAGCTTACGGCTGGCACGTAATCCCAGCAGTAGACGGTCACAACGCTGAAGCGATCAACGCAGCGATTGAAGCAGCAAAAGCAGACCCACGCCCTACTCTAATCTGTACTAAGACAATCATCGGTTTTGGTTCTCCAAACAAATCTGGTTCACACGACTGTCACGGTGCACCACTAGGCGCTGAAGAAATTGCAGCTACACGTAAAGAACTTGGTTGGGAGCACGGTCCGTTTGAAATTCCGCAAGATGTCTACGCGCAGTGGGACGCGAAAGAAGCAGGCGCAGCTAAGGAAGCAGCGTGGAACGAGAAACTTGCAGCTTATGAAGCAGCATATCCAGAGCTTGCAGCAGAATTCAAACGCCGCGTAAACGGTGAACTGCCAGCACAATGGGAAGAGAAAGCAAACGCAATCATTGCTGACCTTCAAGCTAACCCAGCAAACATTGCATCACGTAAAGCATCTCAAAACGCTCTAGAAGCGTTCGGTGCTATGCTACCTGAATTCCTAGGCGGCTCTGCTGACCTTGCCCCTTCTAACCTAACTATGTGGTCTGGTTCTAAATCTGTGTCTGCTGAAGATCCAGCAGGTAACTACATCCACTACGGTGTACGTGAATTCGGTATGACAGCGATCATGAACGGTATTGCTCTGCACGGTGGTTTCGTACCATACGGTGCAACTTTCCTAATGTTCATGGAATACGCGCGTAACGCAATGCGTATGGCTGCTCTGATGAAAGTTCAGAACATCCAAGTTTACACGCACGACTCTATTGGTCTTGGCGAAGATGGCCCAACTCACCAACCGGTTGAGCAAATGGCTTCTCTACGTCTAACGCCAAACATGAGCACATGGCGTCCATGTGACCAAGTGGAATCTGCAGTGGCTTGGAAACTGGCAATCGAGCGTAAAGATGGCCCAACATCGCTAATCTTCTCTCGTCAAAACCTTGCACAGCAAGAGCGTAACGAAGAGCAAGTTGCAAACATCGCTCGCGGTGGCTACATCCTGAAAGATTGTGAAGGCAAACCAGAGCTAATCCTTATCGCTACAGGTTCTGAAGTTGAATTAGCGGTTAACGCGGCTGCTGAACTGACAGCTGAAGGTAAGAAGGTACGCGTAGTATCTATGCCTGCTACTGACGCATTCGACAAGCAAGACGCTGACTACCGTGAATCTGTACTTCCATCTAACGTAACTGCACGTATCGCTGTAGAAGCGGGCATCGCTGACTTCTGGTACAAGTACGTTGGCTTCGGCGGCAAGATCATCGGTATGACGACATTCGGTGAATCTGCACCTGCAGGTGAGCTATTCAAGATGTTTGGTTTCACAACTGAAAACGTTGTAAACACAGCGAAAGAGCTGCTAGCTTAATCCCTGTATCTTGATAATAAATGCCCCGCTATGTTAGCGGGGCATTTTTATTGGATCTCTTCTACATTCACTTGAGTGCTGAACTTAACGGTTTTAGTCGACACAGAGGTATGGAACTTACGTATATTCCGATCTTGATGTAAGACTCGCTCAATAAATCGCTCGTAAGCCTGTATGTCCGCCACCGAGACAATCAGCATAAAGTCGTAGCCTCCGGTGATTTGATAGCATTGCGTCACTTCAGGTGCTTTTTCAATCGACTGCCTGAACACGCTGTAGATATCTCCCCTATCACGCTCCATTTCCACTGATACAATCAAGGTCATTTTGTTGCCCGCTAACGATGGGTTGATAATGGAGACATCTCCAACAATCACTTTTCCCGCCCTTAAACGTTTAACGCGCTTTAAACAAGCGGGTGGAGACAAACCAACTTCCTCTGCAAGCTCAACGTTCGCTATGCGGTTATTCTTTTGCAGCACTGAAAGGATCTTTCGATCAATTCTGTCAATTTCCATATATTTCTTAATACCCCACATCTAGGAACTTTTGCTTCCCCATAGAGAAAACAAAGAAATAAAATTAGTTGTACTCATTATATAAGCATCGTCATATTTCTCTACATTTGAATAACATTTTGCCATCTGTTGTTTTTAAAGGAACTGACAATGAACAAGCTGCAAAATTTCTTTCGAGATCTCGTTAAAGAAATCTTTGATGTCACTTGGACGCTCTACAAGATCATGGTGCCGATCATTATCGTCATCAAAGTCATCGAAGAAATGGGTGGCATCGCAATCTTGAGTAACTGGCTTAGCCCTTTGATGAGCTTGGTTGGCCTTCCGGATGAGATGGGACTCGTTTGGGCAACTACGCTGCTGACGAACATCTATGCGGGTTTATTGGTATTTATGAATACTGATGTGCAGCTTACCGTCGCCCAAGTGTCAGTGCTTGGTACATTGATGTTGCTTGCTCACTCATTACCCATTGAAGCAGCCATTGCCAAAAAAGCGGGCGTAAGCATCACAATGACATTACTGCTGCGTTTAGGTGGTGGAATACTCTTAGCATGGCTATTACACCATAGCTACCAGTACTGGGACTTATTAGGTCACACCGCTAATGTCGTCTGGTCACCAGAGCAAGTTGCACAGCAAACCTACTTAGAATGGGCGTGGGTTCAAGTTGAAAACCTAGTTGCAATTTTCCTTGTCATTTCTGCTTTGCTTTTTGCCCTCAAGCTGATGAAACTTGTCGGCGTTGAAAAAGCGATGGCGATAATGTTGCGCCCTGTCTTAAGGTTACTTGGGATCAGTCGTGAAGCAACAAACATGACTATTGTAGGTATTACCCTTGGCCTATCTTTTGGGGGCGGCCTTCTCATCAACGAAGCAAAACGTGGGCACATCCCCGCGCGAGATGTGTTTATCGCAATTATGTTGCTTAATCTTGTTCACAGTATGATTGAAGACACCATCTTAGTGCTTCTGATAGGCGCTGATTTCTTCTCTATCTTCTGGGGAAGGTTACTGTTTGGCTTGATTACCGTCGCGATACTCTCTCACACACTCAAATATGTGAGTGATGCGACTTGTGAAAGGTACTTTTATAGAAAAGTCGAGTCTTAAGGCTGTGGACATTAGACTCTAACAAAAAAATGCCTACCAAAGTAATTTGGTAGGCATTTGTCTTTTAACCTTAATGACTTAAAGCATTTCTTTGGCTATGAGGTGAAGTAGAAAGGTCTCACGCTCAATACTCATGCCTTTCTTTGGGCTTTCAGCAATAGTTTTTTCATTATGAGCGATGGCATCATGAATGTTCATCCAGACAGCTTTCATGCCATTTTTAATCTCGTAATCTTCGTAGTTAGTGTCACCGAGTTCACGGTTAACCTTGCACGTATAGCAGTACGAAATCATATGAACAACGTCAGCACCCTCTTTGTACCAAGGTCGAAACTCTTCATAGATACCAAAAGGCTTAATGCCATGAATATTGTTGGCGCCCGTCTCTTCTTCTAACTCGCGTACCATGCCAGCAATGATATCTTCACCTTCATCAAGCCCGCCGCCCGGAATGGTATAGTCATGGTAGCGCTCGGTGTATAACAGTAAAATATCTTCTCCATCAACCACGATGGCGCGTGCTGCATTGCGCTTGAATATAATTTTGTCGTCCAAATGTTCCAGATCAGGATGGACTGTGGTCTTTAGATGTCTCATAGATAAGCTAGTGATAGAAAATTTGCTGCGATTCTATCACTAGCACTGTCTTAGATTCCAATAAGATTGGAGATAACTCAGTTTGCTTAAACCTTATGCAAGCTTAAAGCGGTTAATCATGCTCATAAGGTTTTCTGAGACGTGTTTTAACTCTTTACCCGAACTCGCCATTTGCGCCGACTCACTCGATACAGAGCTCGCCATGTCACTCAAGCTGACGACATTACGATTGATATCATTCACTGTGACCGTTTGCTGTTCTGCGGCAGTCGCAATATGCTGCGCCATCTCCTCAATGGTGTGAACCTCTTGATTAATTTTATCTAGAGTTTGACCAGCTTGCGTAGAGAGTTCAGACGCTTGGTTTGCTTTATCTGCGCCTTGGTTCATCACGACTACTACATTTTCAGCGCCGGTTTGAAGCTTTTCAACGATGTTTTGAATCTCAAGCGTTGATTCTTGAGTCCGCTGCGACAGCGTTCTTACTTCATCAGCCACCACGGCAAAACCGCGACCTTGCTCTCCAGCTCTCGCCGCTTCAATTGCGGCATTGAGTGCCAACAGATTAGTTTGTTCAGCAACGCCACGAATCACTTCAAGGACAGTATCCACATTTCTCGCATCCGTCGCGAGCTTCTGAACTACTTGCCCTGCCGAACCGATTTGCTCCGCCAATTCATTCGCTTCAGTAACATTCTTTTGAATGATCGAGTGGCTATTTTGCGTCTCTTTTGCCGCAAGGCGACTGGCGTCATTAGCTTCAACCGTTCTACTTGCTACTTCTTCAACGGTGGCGAGCATTTCTGTCATCGCTGTAGCTAACATGTCCACATCGTTTTGCTGCTGATTCAGGCTGTCATCAATATGATGCACGGAATTAGATAACTGAGTCGCCGATGCTGAAACTTGTGTCCCTGCATCACTGATATTAAGCATAATCGATTGAATAGAGGCGACAAACTGGTTGAAGTAACGAGCTAAGTGAATCAGTTCTTTACTGCCCTCTTCTGGTAAACGCTGAGTTAAATCGCCTTCGCCTTGAGACAATGTTTTCATTGCGCGTAACGTGCGTTTTAACGGTGACGTTATCGTTTTAATGAAATATCCGACCACCAGCGATAACACGACTAAAATACCGACGGCATAGCTAAGGGACGTGACTTCCGAACGGTAAGTTACCGCTTTTAAAGCAACCATGTTCATTCCAGAGCCAACCATCCAACCCCACGGTTCAAACATCACCGCGTAACTCGTTTTAGGGTCTAGGGAGTCTTTATCTGGATTTTTCCAATGGTAATCAACAAACCCTCCACCACTTTTCGCCGCTTGGTACATTTCTTTCACAAAGTAAACGCCGTTGCTATCTTGGAGGTTCATAATGTTTTTACCTAGTAGAGAGAGAACTCCAGAGGCAATTTGGATTCCATCATTATCACCAACAAAAATATAGTTATCACCATCAAAGCGCATTGCAGAAATCGTTTCCAAAGCGCGAGCTTGTGCTACCTCTTTTGTTAACGCCCCGCTTTCACTCTGCTGATGATAATAATCGATAACACTAACGGCACTTTCTACTAGTGTTTCAACTCCGCGTTCGTAATTTTCACGCATATGTTGACGAGATTTATCGATATTTAAAAAAGTATTGGCAAACAAGCCAATTGCGAATAATCCAAGTATTGACCATGCCCTTGCGGCAATTGAGACGTTTTTAAGTTTCTTTACCAACATATCCATATACCCTAACCAATCAAGTTTATTATCAACCCGACCGCAAAAACCATAATAATTAGATGGTTACCGACTGGTCGGATTTATTTTATAAATATAACGGTAGCAGTAAAATGAATGGTTTGTGTAACTATTATATGAATTTAGTAATACTTAGGAGGTAGTGATATAAAGGTCAACTTAACTCTTTGAAAGTTTCATCCTTCATTTAGTTGCAACGACATAATATGCTGGGGCCCTGCTGCTCCTCCCAAATAAAGATCACCATTATCAACAAAGCCATTATTTAAATAGCAACGATAAGCCGCTGGATTCTTGCAGTTAACGGTCAAGTAAACAGCATCATATTGTGGATATTGTTGCGCTAGGTAATTGCCTAAAACAGACATTGCGGCACTTCCGTACCCACGGCCTTGGCAGTTTATGTCGATCAAGAATGCTCTAAAGCCTAGAGAGCCCGCGGGAGCAAACTCATAAACACGGCTGTAAGTGGTATCTATAAGAAAAATTCCAACTACTTTGCTACCATCCAGAACAAGATGAGGGTGCACTTTATCGTCAGCATTGAGGAGAACTTGCTCCACCGTTCCTACATAAGGGAGTTGTTCATCCGCCACACTGAGAGTGATCACCTGTTCAAGATGAGAAGGGGTCATTGGCGTCAGCTTAATCATATTTTTCTCCGTTCCTTGTCGAATCTAATATATATCAATAATTTAACTATTGGCGCAACTTGGATATAGCCTCAGTAAATTCATGGTTTATTTTCTTTCTAATTCAGTATTCAATAGGCGTCGTTACTCTCCTTCAATACCTTAGAGAGGTTTTTATGATAGATGTCGCTGTGTTTAGCTCTAAGTCTTACGACGAAGTATCTTTCTCGAAAGTTAACCAAGCTTATGGTTTTAACCTTCACTTCCACGATTTCCCGTTAACTCGAAAAACCGCAAAGATGGCTCATGACTGTCAAGTTGTTTGCGCGTTCGTTAATGATGATCTTTCGGCACCAGTCCTTGAAGCGTTATCACAACAAGGCGTAAAGATGGTCGCAATGCGCTGCGCTGGGTTTGATCGCGTCGACTTAGAAGCCGCGAAACGACTTGGTATTCAGGTGGTTCGCGTTCCTGCTTATTCGCCAGAATCTGTCGCAGAGCACACAGTTGGCTTAATGATGAGCCTAAACCGTCGTTTTCATAAAGCCTACCAAAGAACCCGAGATGCTAACTTCAACCTAGAAGGCCTAGTTGGGTTTAACTTCTTTGGTAAAACGGCAGGCGTGATTGGTACTGGTAAAATTGGCATTGCAACAATGCGTATTTTAAAAGGCTTAGGGATGGAGCTTTTATGTCACGATCCGTATGAGAATCCGATCGCTCTCGAACTTGGAGCCAAGTATGTTTCTAAACAAGAACTATTTGAGCAGAGCGACATCATTACTCTGCACTGCCCGATGTCGGAAGAAAACTATCACCTACTTGATGAAACGGCTTTCGAGCAAATGAAAGATGGCGTTATGATCGTTAATACCAGTCGCGGTGGTTTACTCGATTCAGCAGCAGCGGTTGAAGCTTTGAAACGCGGACGAATCGGCGCGCTTGGCCTTGATGTTTACGAGCATGAGAAAGAGCTCTTCTTCCAAGATAAATCTAACGATGTGATTGTTGACGACGTTTTTCGTCGCTTGTCGGCTTGCCACAATGTCTTATTCACCGGTCACCAAGCTTTCTTAACCAATGAAGCGCTTGGCAATATTGCAGAAACAACGCTCGGCAATGTAGACGCGTTTGCTAAAGGCGTACCTTCAGGAAACGAAGTGTTAGAACTTTAATTTCCGATTGCTGGTTTATGCAGACTTAGATAGATAAAAAAGAGCCCCTTTGTCCGGGGCTCTTGTCGTTTTATTTTCTTAATGCGTTAAGCTTGGCTTGTGCGATACCAAATACGGTATCAATCGGGTAACTTCCTTCATCACTCGGCGTGCCGGCCGCTTTTCCGGTGAAGAGTTCAATCGCTTCAGTCACATGGTCGATTGCCCAGATATGGAACTCACCTTTTTCTACCGCTTTGACGATGTCTGGTCGCAACATCAGATTATGCATATTCGAACGCGGGATAATCACACCTTGCTCGTTCGTACGCCCTTTGATTTCACACACATCGAAGAAGCCTTCGATCTTCTCATTAACACCGCCGATCGGTTGTGATTCACCAAACTGGTTCATGGAACCTGTGATGGCAATGTCTTGGCGGTTTGGCTGTTTAGAAAAGGCCGAAACCACAGCACAGAATTCAGCCATACTTGCGCTGTCTCCATCTACGCCACCGTATGATTGTTCAAAAGTAATAGTGGTACTTAACGGGACTTTCGCCGTTTTTCCAAATACTGAGGACAAGTAAGCCGTCAGGATCATCACACCTTTTGAGTGGATACTACCGCCAAGGTCAACACTACGTTCAATATCGATTACTTCACCTTCACCGTAACAGGTCGTCGCAGTAATCCGGTTTGGCGCGCCAAACATATACTCACTGGTACTAAGAACCGACAAAGCATTAACCTGACCAACCGCTTGACCATGAGTGTGAATGAGGGTTGTTCCGTTAATAAAGCTCTCCATCACGCTGTCTTTTAATCGGCTTACACGCAATTCTTGGTTCGACAGCGCCTCTTCGACATGGCTAGAACGAATCATGTTGGAGTTTGCTTGTCTTGCCACATAGTTCGACTCACGGAGCAGGTTCGCAATATTCGCCGAATGCAGTGAGATTTTGTTCTGATCGCCTGCTAAACGCGAACTGTGCTCAATGATTCGCGCGATGGCCTTGCGATCACAATGGAGCATGCAGTTATCGTTCACCACACTGGAAATAAATTTCGCGTATTGAAGCTCCGAGTCAGCATTACGCGTCATCTCATCTTCAAAGTCTGCGGTTACTCGGAATAGCTCGCTAAACTCTGGATCATAGTGTTGAAGCAACTGGTAGGTGCGGTAATCACCGAAGAGGATAATTTTCACATCCAAAGGAATCGCTTCAGGATCAAGTGATACCGTACCTGTTAGCGTCACTTCTTTCTCTAGAGAAGTGAAACTCAACTGGCGCGCACGCAGAGCACGTTTAAGTCCATCCCATACGTAGGGCTGCTCCAGCACCTTTTGTGCATCCATCAAGAGCACACCACCGTTCGCCTTGTGCAGACTACCTGGGCGAATCAAAGAGAAATCGGTAAATACCGTTCCCTTAAAGGTGGCGGTTTCAATGTAACCAAATAAGGTGTGATAGTTGGGGTTCTCTTCAACAACGATTGGAAACTCTTCGTTTTTACGGCTTACAAGGACGTTAACCTTGTAGCGACGAGGCAATTTCTTGTCGAGCGAGGCTGTTGCCACCTCGCCTTGCTCCGCACTTTGCTCTAGGAAGATATCTGCATTATCAACGATGTCTTGCTGAAGCTCTGTAAGATAACTCTTAATTGCAGGATAACCAGAATAATCTTTCTTAAGCTGTTTGATGAAATGGGTTATCACATCTAGCGTCACTTCATCGTTGAGCTTTTTAATCTTCTCTGTGTAGGCTTCTTCCCACTCAGTAAGTTGACGAACCATGTTTCTCAGTTGCACTTCTAGTTCGTCAATCGTGTCACCAAAGTATTCTTGCTCTTTATTGCTCAGCTCTTCAAACGACTCTTCTGTGTGAAGCTCTTCGCCATTCATCGCAACAAATTGATAGTCGCCTTGAGTCGTAATGGTCAGGCTAATCCCTTTAGACTTAGCTTCTTTAGTGATTACCGCGAGTTCGGCTTCTTGCTTAGTAGCCAATTGGTTTTTCAGCTTATCTGCGCGGCTATAATACAGCTCGTTGTCAAAGGCTAATGGCATCGCATTGACCAGCTTAGACATGAGTTTTTCAATGTCTTGTTTGAATTTACTGCCAACCCCACAAGGCAACTTTAAGACTTTTGGTGTTCGAATATCTTCAAAGTTGGCGACATAACACCAGTCAAACAGTGCCGCGGCGTCATGTTGATGGCGATTTAAATAGCGCAAAATCATCGTACGCTTGCCTAATCCATTTTGGCCAATTGCGTAGATGTTGTATCCCTTCTCTTTAATCGACATAGCAAACTCGACGGCTTTCTGAGCACGCTCCTGTCCGACAATCTCATCGATAGGCGCCAACTCTTTTGTCGACTTGCTTTGTAGTTTTTCTAGCTCAGCTGATAGGTATAGCTGATTCGCTTCAAGTCTTTGAATGGTCATCACTCTATCCTTGTAGTTATTGTTCTCATAAAGCTAGTTTAGGCTAGATTTGTTTAAGTTTTAGTGACTTACAGCCAAATCACGTTTAACCGCTCACTTTTTAATCATTCGTATCAAATTAAATAGCAATTAAATGATAATTATTTGCATTGGGTAATGAATTGCATTTAAATAGGCATAACATTTTGAGAGCGGAGTATTTGGACATGGATTTGCAGCAATGCTGGACACATTATCTAAAAGCAGAGCAATTGCTAGAACAAGGACACTGGCCTGAAGCACATTACCTATATGAACTTGTGCTAAGCCACTTGCCTTCTCATCTGCAAGATGCCCTGATGGATAATGAGACAAAGCCCTGCCAATTTAGCTGCTTAGTCACAGGGTTACGCGATGCTGCCGTTTCCCAATCAGAGATTCTGAACAAGATGGGTCAGCACCAACGGGCATTCGACCTGCTAAACCAAACCTATGCGCAGCTCCAGTTTGTCTCGATTGAATCTTTCGATCTGGTTCAAGCGACTCAACATGTCATACAAAATCAGTGTGAGGATTTATTGCGTCATATGGGCGCTTTTTGTAGTGCTCAACGTAGTGCCCAGTGGATGCTCGAATTTGAACATGTACAAAAAGCTCACCACTACTTTTCGACGCTCAAGCAATACAACTCTGCGATGGAAAGCTCACACACTATAAATTAAATAAGGATGTACAATGTCACAGACGCCTATTCTTAAGGTTCGAAACCTTTCCGTAAGTTTTACCACCAACGATGGAATTGTTGACGCGGTAAAAGATGTCAGTTTCGATCTGCTAAAAGGTGAGACGCTTGCTATCGTTGGGGAATCTGGTAGTGGAAAATCAGTATCAACCAACGCCTTGATGCAGCTTCTGCCAAATAATGCGATTGTTCATTCTCAATCTAGCATTGAGTTTGAAAATGAAGAGCTGTTGGAGAAATCAGAAAAAACCATGCAGAGCATTCGTGGTGATCGTATCGGTATGATATTCCAAGAACCAATGACCTCTCTCAATCCATTTATGCGCGTTGGAATTCAAGTCGCTGAGGCCATTATGTGTCACCGAAGCGTGACTCGCTCTCAGGCGAAGCAAAAAGTGCTCGACCTATTCGATTTGGTCCACTTACCAAACCCTCAGCAAGCTTACACCAAGTACCCTCACGAGTTTTCCGGTGGTCAATTACAACGTATCATGATCGCGATGGCACTGATCAATGAACCCGATATTCTCATCGCCGATGAACCAACGACAGCTCTAGACGTGACAGTTCAAGCTGAGGTGCTGAACCTTATTAAAGAGATTCAAGCTAAGATGGGCATGTCTATTCTGTTCATCACTCATGACCTAGGAGTTGTAAAACATCTCGCTGATCGAGTCATCGTAATGTGTAAAGGTGACGTGGTGGAAAAAGGTCAATGTGACGAGTTGTTTGCTCATCCAAAGCATGAATATACTCAAATGCTGATCAACTCCATACCTAGTGGCAGTAAAGACCCTATAGAAGAAGATGCCCCTGCTCTGCTCAAAGCTGATGATATTCGAGTAAAGTTCTTAATTAAATCTCACTTCTTGCCTAACCGTAACCAATATTTCGAAGCGGTTAAAGGGATCTCGTTGGAGCTAAAACAAGGTGAAACCTTAGGCATTGTAGGTGAGTCTGGCTCGGGTAAATCCACCCTAGGCCGCGCACTGATTGGATTACTACCTTCAACTGGACACATCCAGTTTAAAGGCCAAGACATCAGCCAACTGTCTGAGAAACAGCGCTTTGAACTGAAAAAAGATATTCAAATGGTGTTCCAAGACCCTTATGGTTCGCTATCGCCACGTATGACAGTTGGCGATATCATCACGGAAGCGCTAACCGTGCATCAACCTCAATTGACTCGCACAGAACGTATGGCAAGAGCGCGAAAAGCCCTTGAGGAGGTGCGCCTAGATCCGCACTCTATCAACCGCTACCCGCACGAATTCTCTGGAGGTCAGCGTCAGCGTATCGCCATTGCACGAGCCCTGATTCTTGAGCCATCCTTCATCTTGCTAGACGAGCCGACCTCGGCACTTGATCGTTCTGTCCAGCTAACGGTTATTGATCTGCTTAAGGATCTTCAGAAAAAACACAACATCGGCTTCTTATTCATTAGCCATGATTTAAGTGTTGTAAAAGCCCTATCAGACCGCGTATTGGTGATGCAAAAAGGCGAAGTGATGGAGCAAGGTACTGCTGATGAAATATTCCATAGCCCGAAGAGCGATTACACCAAGAAACTTATCGCTGCCTCATTTGATTTGGAAGAATCCACCGAAGCAGCCTAAGCTTATATAAGTTCGGTTTGGCCGCCGACCCTAAAGCCGACGCATGGAAGCGTCGGCTTTTTTGTCTCTCTTTTGTTGAACTGGCTAGAAGTAATGAGAAATCGCCAAGTACCGCGCCCGAATGTGTTCTATCAGTAGTTTTACTTTGTTAGGTGGTTGCCTGGTAAATGGGTACACTGCGTAGATTCCAAGCCGTTTGCCAACCTGCTCGGGAAACAAATCCACCAGCTGACCGTTTCGTATGTCGTGATAGACCAAACATCTTGGTACATAGGCGATTCCATGACCACCTAAGGCGGCTTTTCTCAGTGCGGTCGCGTTATCCGTCGAAAAGGAACCAGTCACTTTGACGATGTAGTTCCCCTCTACAGCTTTAAACTCCCATTCGCTCGCACCCGTGGTTTGGTAGGCATATTGAAGACAGTTGTGCTTTGCTAAGTCTTGCGGCTCTATCGGTTTGCTATTTCTGGCTATATAAGAAGGTGACGCGCACACTACCCATTGAGAATCTAGAATGTGCCTTGCGATCAAGCTCGAATCTTCTAGATAGCCTGTTCTAATCACCAAGTCATAGCCCCCTTCCACGAGGTCGACAAATCGATTATCTAAAGACATATCGACCGTTAACCCTGGATGAGAGTTGCAAAATTCGGCGACAGCATCGGCCAATATCAGATCACCAGAAATGGTGGGGACAGACATTTTGATATGGCCGCTCACGTTCTCACCAAACCCTGAAACTGCGTCCATAGCCTCTTGAGCGGCTTGCTTCACATTTTTAGCACCATGCGTTAACGCTTTACCCGCTTCTGTTAACGTTAATTTACGCGTTGTTCGATATAATAGCTGGACACCAATTTCTTCCTCTAATCGGGCAATTCTCTTGCTAACTACCGAATTTGTAAGGTTATTTGCCTCAGCCACCTTGCTAAAACTGCCCATTTCCACGACTTGAGAAAACAGGATTAAGTCATCTGCACGCATTGATTATGTCACTTTTGGAATTAATTATTTTCATTATTTCCCTGTATCAATAAAAAATAAAGGGGTAAATTCACCCCAAATTAACAATAGCATCACAATTATAAAATCTAAGAGACTCTTAAGAGTCCTGATTGACGAATGTAAAGGACGTACCAATGAGTGAAACATTACTTGCCCTAGTGGCTTTCTCACCAATAGTGGTGGCAGCCATACTCCTCGTAGGCCTAAACTGGCCTGCCAAACGCGCGATGCCAGTCGCATTTGGTTTAACCGTTGTCATCGCCCTCTTCGCTTGGGATATGTCAACAACCCGGGTGCTTGCTTCTGTATTTCAGGGACTCGGAATCACCGTCTCTGTACTATGGATTGTGTTTGGTGCCATCTTCTTGCTCAACACTTTAAAACATACTGGCGCAATCTCTACGATTCGAAACGGTTTTACAAACATCTCTCCAGATAGACGTGTTCAGGCGATTATTATCGCTTGGTGTTTTGGCTCATTCATTGAAGGCGCTTCCGGTTTTGGTACGCCAGCAGCCATTGCCGCGCCGCTACTTGTCGCTATTGGTTTCCCTGCACTTGCGGCTGTATTGATGGGAATGATGATTCAATCAACGCCTGTTTCCTTCGGCGCGGTGGGTACACCTATTATCGTGGGCGTTAACAAAGGGTTAGATACTCATAATATTGGCGAAGCGCTTATCGCTAATGGCTCAACGTGGGATGCTTACCTACAGCAAATTACCTCCAGCGTTGCTTTGATTCACGCCTGTGTAGGTACTCTAATCCCTGTTCTAATGGCGATGATGTTGACTCGATTCTTCGGCAAGAACAGAAGCTGGACTGAAGGATTAGACATCTTGCCGTTCGCTATTTTTGCAGGTCTTTCTTTCACGATTCCATACGCATTAACCGGTGTATTTCTTGGTGCTGAGTTCCCTTCTCTTATCGGTGGCTTAGTTGGCCTATCCATTGTGGTTTCAGCGGCTAAACGTGGCTTCCTAGTTCCTAAGTCAACGTGGGACTTTGAAGACGAAAACAAATGGCCTGCTGAATGGTTAGGCTCACTAAAGATCGATTTAGATGACTCTAAAACTAAGCCAATGAACATGGCTTTAGCTTGGCTTCCATATGTACTGCTCGCTGTTGTACTTGTCGCTAGCCGTGTCAGTACTGAATTCAAAGCGATGCTGCGTGGCGTTAGTCTTTCATTTAGCAATATCTTAGGTGAAGCGGGCATTAGCACGGCCATACAACCTCTGTACCTGCCAGGTGGTATTCTAGTGTTTGTTGCTTTAGTAGCGGTATTACTTCAATCGCGCAGCATTGCACCACTTGCGAAAGCATTTGGTGAATCAAGTAAAACACTGATTGGCGCAGGATTTGTCTTGGTGTTTACTATCCCTATGGTTCGTATCTTCATCAACTCAGGCATCAACGGAGCTGATCTAGCAAGTATGCCAGTCACGACAGCTAACTTTGCTGCTGGCTTAGTGGGTGAGGCATTCCCAGCACTTAGTGCGACAGTCGGTGCGCTTGGTGCCTTCATTGCGGGCTCTAACACAGTGTCGAACATGATGTTTAGCCAGTTCCAGTTCGAAGTAGCTCAAACACTAACCATATCGAGTGCCGTGGTTGTCGCATTGCAAGCTGTCGGTGCTGCTGCCGGTAACATGATCGCTATCCACAATGTGGTTGCTGCATCTGCCACCGTAGGATTGCTTGGACGCGAAGGAGCAACTCTGCGTAAGACCATTATCCCTACCATCTACTACTTGGTTGTAACGGGCATCATTGGCCTAGTCGCTATCTATGGCTTGCAGATTACTGACGCGTTAATGAACTAAAAGAATTTCCCTTGAGGCGTTAATACCCTAACCCCTGACAAGACCCCTGCTAACGTGAAAACGATTGCAAAACCGTGGGTATTGACGCCTCCCTTTTAAGATATCGACCATACTAAACCTTCATAGAAAGGCACTAAAAACTCTATTAGGAATGATTTTATGATTATCTCTGCCTCTACTGACTATCGTGCCGCTGCAAAAGCGAAGCTTCCTCCGTTCCTTTTTCACTACATTGATGGCGGTTCTTACGGTGAACATACCTTGAGAAAAAACACCGAAGATCTCGCAGACATCGCGCTGAAACAACGCGTACTAAACAATATGGAAGATCTGAGTCTAGAAACAGAGATCTTTGGCGAAAAGTTTGCGATGCCAATTGCGCTTGCACCTGTAGGGCTCACTGGAATGTATGCACGAAGAGGTGAAGTTCAGGCAGCCAAAGCAGCGGAAAACAAAGGCATTCCATTCACTATGTCTACAGTGTCGGTCTGTCCTATTGAAGAAGTCGTTCCAGCGATTGAGCGCCCAATGTGGTTTCAACTGTATGTGCTGAAAGACCGCGGCTTTATGAAGAATGTGCTTGAGCGCGCGAAAGCTGCTGGTGTTACAACGCTTGTATTCACCGTTGATATGCCAGTACCGGGAGCTCGCTACCGTGACATGCACTCAGGTATGAGTGGCCCTAACGCTGCTGCGCGCCGCGTATTCCAAGCGATGCACCACCCAAGCTGGGCTTTCGATGTCGGATTGTTTGGCAAGCCACACGACCTAGGCAACATCTCCACTTATCGCGGAGAACCTACCAAATTAGAAGACTACATTGGCTGGCTAGGCGACAACTTTGACCCTTCTATTTCGTGGAAAGATCTTGAATGGATTCGCGAATTTTGGGATGGCCCTATGGTGATCAAAGGAATCCTTGATGAGCAAGATGCGAAAGATGCGGTAAGCTTTGGCGCTGATGGCATTGTGGTCTCGAATCACGGCGGTCGACAATTAGATGGCGTACTTTCAACCGCAAAAGCTCTGCCTACCATCGCAGACGCAGTAAAAGGGGATCTTAAAATCTTCGTCGATTCTGGCATTAGAACAGGTCTTGATGTCGTCCGTATGCTTGCACTCGGCGCCGATTGTACTCTCCTAGGTCGCTCATTTATCTATGCGCTCGCCGCACAAGGTCAAGCCGGTGTGGAAAATCTTCTCGACCTATATGAGAAAGAAATGCGTGTTGCTATGACGCTAACGGGGGCCAAAAGTATCCACGATCTCAATAGAGACTCTCTTGTTAACTTCAAATAAAGCCTTACTCTCAATATTAAAGTGACATTGTAACCCAATAATATTCACTTTTAATTATCGGAGAGTGTGTCGACTCAGTATGCTTTCAGTTGAAGCGAGTCGCAACTCTCCGCCAATCCCAACCCACTATGGTAACTAAAGGTAATAATTCATATCATCTATAAAATCTCCACAACAGAGGGAAAGATGATGGAATTTGAAATGTTCGTTTGCGATGCCTTTACGACTCAAAGATTTAAGGGAAACTCCGCTGCAGTTGTTCCAGTCAATGATTGGCTTAGCGATGACTTGATGCTTAAGATTGCCGCCGAAAACAACCTATCGGAAACGGCTTTTATTAAACCCATCGATGTCGATCACTATGAAATTCGCTGGTTTTCTCCTCTTTGTGAAGTTGATTTTTGCGGCCATGCCACTTTAGCCTCCGCCTATGTCCTATTTTCCCACTTTGATGCGGGAAACAGCATTACATTTGAAACTCGCTTTGTTGGTCCGTTAGTTGTCGATAAAGACCTTAGTGGTCGTATTTTGATGACGTTTCCACTAAGAAAGCCGCAAGCCATTAATCCCCCAGCAGATCTACTAGAAGGCTTGTCTATCCCACCAGTCGAGGTACTAAGAAGCCCGCAAGCTTATTTTGCTATCTATGACAATGAACAAGATATCCATGATTTAAACACTAAAAGCGATTTCCTTAAGCGTCTAGCCCCATATGACGTGGTTGCAACGGCAAAAAGTAAAGAGTATGACTTTATTTCTCGCTACTTCTGGCCAGCCAATGGTGGAGACGAAGATCCTGTAACGGGATCCATTCATGCTGGACTGGCTCCATTTTGGTCTGACAGGCTCAACAAAAACAATCTGAAAGCATACCAAGCATCCAAGCGCGGCGGCATTGTCTATTGTCATGTTTCACAACAAAATGTCGTCGTAGCCGGGGATGTAGTGCCCTACTCTCATGGAAAAATATACGTTTGAAATTCACCATGCTGCCATAGAACTAAGCCCACATTAGTCACCTGCATAGCAGGTTAGGTGATTTATTTAGTCATCTTGTTTGGCTGCACAAACTTGCCAGAAAGTAGATGATTTTATCAAAAAATATGGTTAGATTCCCTATATAAGAGGTTGTGGAGAATCATATGAAAATCATTATCTTACATGGGCTTTATATGCATGGAATGGTGATGCAACCACTAAGCCACAAACTCAGAGAGTTTGGCTATCGAACTAAGATACTCTCTTACAACAGCGTTGCAATCGATGAGCAGCAAGTATTTACCTCTGTCGATAACGCTTTATCCGATACTATGCCTAACGTTCTCGTTGGGCACAGTTTAGGTGGGCTTATCATTAAGCATTACCTTCAATCTCGCCAGCTAAATCAAGATGTTGTTTCACACGTTGTAACCATCGGCTCTCCAATGCAAGGCGCATCCATTGTTACTCGGATTCAAGAACTAGGCATGAGTGTTATCTTAGGCAACTCCCCTGACTTTGGTCTCGCTCAACATGAAGGAAGTTGGGCTCTTCCACAAAAGCTTGGTTGTATTGCTGGTACGCTTCCACTTGGCGCTCGCTCGTTGCTTTTAATGGACAACAAAATGATGTCCGATGGAACCGTCACCGTTGATGAAACAAAAATTGCAGGCATGACGGATCATGTCGAGATTAGAAGCAGCCATACGAGTTTGATCTACTCTTCGTTAGTACCGGGGCAAATACATCATTTCATTGCTAACGGGCAGTTTAAAAAAACAGAATTAGTTCACTAACCTACTTAGTGGGGAATACGCTTTTTCCAACTCATGACGGCTTGCTCTAAGCATTGGTAGCAGGTATTGAATTCGCTTTCTCCTTTTCCAAACGGATCTTTAATTTGGCCAATATTGATCCATTGTCCAATTAAAAAGGTTTTGCCGCGAATCCCAGCAGAATAGTTAGAGAGAAGCTCTTTTTGGTATTCATCCATCACTAGTATCAGATCATATTGGGCAAGAATTTCTTTAGTCACCTGCTTAGCTCGATGCTTCGAGATATCTAAACCATTTTCGGCTGCAACGGTAACCGATCCTGGTTCAGCAACAGTACTTATCAAATTCAACTCTTCGACATTCGTTCCTGCTGATCCTATTTTTTTGCTTGGAAAGTGTTTTTGAAACAAGGCTTCTGCAATGGGTGAACGACAGATATTGGCAGTGCAAACGAGCAATATTGAATTAAACACGAACCGTTTCTCCGACTAGACTTTGTGGTGTTTCGAAAGCTTTTCTGTTTCGCGCGGGCAAAATTGACGAGGCAAAACAAAAAAACAATATGATGACAAAAGTTGCAGCATTCGCCATTGGCTGGAGGTTGAAGTCCACCGAAATATGAATAAGCATACCAACAATAGCCATCGCGCCACCGAAGGCAACACCCTTCATAGTATGACTGTTGCGCCTAATTAACGTTCGTAACGACAAGAAAAGCGAATATAGGACGAGTGTTCCCAACATTAAGGTCGCGGGAATACCCGCTTCTACGGCGAACTGAACATAATCATTATGTGCATGATCATAAAAACCAATATTGGCATGGCTATAACTCGGAAACACAGTATAAAACGTCGACATACCCGTTCCTGTGATTGGATAGTCTTTAATAATATCCATACTCCACATGACAACTTGATCTCTTGACTCAAGCTCGACTGATGTTTCTGCGATGCGCTGCTTAACCTTGTCCAAGCCGAATAGTGCGCCCACCACCAAGGTGTCAATCATTAGAATACTGATGATTAAAATCGTCAAAGCTCTCGGTTTGTTGCGGTAGAAAACTAATGAAAACAAACCAATAGTTGTCACTGCGACGAAAAAAGCCGTATTCCCCATCCTAGATCGTGTCATAACCAAAGCGATGACCATAATGACCAGTGACAACCTGATTAGCATTTTGCTACTCAGCAGTCCGGCAAGAATCCTTTTCAATCTTACTGTCCATGATCCTGATTTCGACGTATGCAGTTGTGCAATAATAAGCCCAATTCCAATGGCCAACGACATCATCAAATAATTGGCCAAGTGATTTTTATAAACAAATGAACCTGTCGCTATCTCTTTCTCAGCATAACCCCAAACAAGGCTTTCACTGATACCCAACTTAACTATTAATGCGGCATAGAAAGCTTGAGCAGTTCCCGCTGCGACAATCGCTAAAGCAGTCCATCTAAGCCGGTTTCCTGAGTTAACTAACAAGATTAAGTTAAACGCAATGAGAAAGTAGGACATCCCTTTTAGTAATGCCGCCATCGTCATGCTCCGATCTAATGAGATAGAAAAACTATCGGCACCAACTAATGCGTAAATCCCTTCAGCACTCGGGGAAAGCAAAGAAACAAGATCCTTGGGTAAGACTGTAGTTTGAATCGCAACCCAAACCTGAAACACACCTAGCGGCCAAAGCAACCACCTATATTTCTTGACATAGCTCCAAGGTATGCCTCTCCAATAGATAGCCATTAAAGCTATGGTTTGAAATGCAATCCAAAGTTGAGCAATAGACCATGCCCACGGTCTATTACTGCCTAGTGGTACAGGTAGCCACACTATAAGAATAAGGAGCGAGCAGAAAACTAGCTTTTCTACATTTTTCATTCGAGATTGGTCTTTGAGGGGAAAAGAAAGCCCAACCGTTGTTGAGCTTTAAGTTAATTAATTCGGTGAGATAACGCCACTACCGCCACCACCATCGGCGCCAACAGCTGGAGTTGCTGGTGGTGTGAGTGCAATAGACGCAATACCCGCCGCTGTCGCTTCACCAATTTCAGTCGGGTCGACACCAGCCAACAGGGCTGCGGTAGTCACGTCTTCATTAGATATACCAGCTATTCGAGCAATTTCGGCGATCTGTTGAGCAAGATCAGGTGCCAATTCGAATGCAGTCTGAAGTGCTAATTGTGTATCGATGCCATCCATTGCCAAAAGCGATTGAAGAACTTCCAATACTCCATCTGGATTAGCTTGATACGCGGCGACGATATCAGCGTCTGTAATCACCGCACTCGCTTGTTCTTCCGCTATGACAACAGAGGATATAGACAAAGCTAATCCAAGCGGAAGGAAGAATCGTGCTACAAGATTCATCTAAGTTTCCTTGCTTAAAATGATAAACTATTAAAATTAACCATACTATTCCACATTACTAGATATATGACCCACTAACTACAAATAAAATAAAAATCGTAAAAACATTATCACTATTAAGAATTTTATGTCTCATAACTAATAACCCACAACCATTCTGCTGTGTCGTTTCAATATCAATTTAACTGACTTAACTATTATTACCGAAAGAAAGCAAATTAATACCACAGTAAGTGCATAAGCTAGCCACGAGTCGTTACCCACACTTTTTAAACCAAGCTTGGGCCAAGCCTGAACAATATACGGATGTATAAAGAACACAGAAAAACTAGTAGATGCTAGGGTAGATAAAACCTTGTTTGAGTAATTTTCGAATCGGTGTAGAAATACCATAAAGAAAAAACACATAAACAATTTTTGTACAAATATGATATCAATACCCGAAAGCTCTAAAGGAGCCTTATGGTAATTTCCAAATTGGCCTAACCCTGCTTGAAGCGCTGCTAGACCAACGACAATTACGAGCAAAATACCATCTTTTCCCTTAAGGTTTTGATAGATATAATCTTTGTTGATAGCACTAGTAATACCGATTAAGTACACTGGGGTGAAGTACACAAAGCTTTGTATGACATTAATATTCTCTACAGGCCTATGTATCAACATTGCTATCAAACTAAAGGTCAGAATGATAAAAATCTGATTTCTCAATGAGATTTTCACATAACGAACATGAAGAGGTGATAACACAAATGTCAATAAGATAAAGGGGATATACCAATATGCAGGTAAGAATCTTCCGCTAATATAGTACTTTATTAGTGGAATAATATACTCGTGTATCCAACCAGTTTGAGAGGCATCAAAATACCCATTGAACTCACCTTGTATAAAGAACAAGTATACCATTATTGGTGTTATACCAAGAAATAGATAAGGAAGAAGGACATTATTAGCCTTCTTCTTTATAAATTTAACATAGTCAAATTTTTTATAAAAAATCTCAAAAAACAGATACCCTGAAATAAACACAAAAAGAGAAGTACCTCCAGAGATCAAATTACTAATCAAGTAGTCGAAGAATGAATCTCTTTGAATACCAGATATACCATAGCTGTGGGCTGCTACGATAAATACGATAGCAATGGCTCTAAAATTATTAAATGAGTTGATCCACACTTTACATAATCCTGTAGTTAAACGAAGTCCGTAGATTTACAAGTGGCAAACTACACTTTTCGGCATGACGCATGATTTATATCGTTAAATGCTAATAACTTACACATTCTTTGTGCACTCTTTGACGAGTCCAATAACGCCTTTAAAGTATCGCGGAAACGAAAACTTCGAGCACTAGTCAAAAACTGAGTAGTGAGTTCGACTTGTTCCTTTTTTTTAAGAGCTTCCCATTGAGAGAACTTAATGTCATACAACATCATTTTGGTCTCATTCATGTATGGACCAAAGCGTGAAGCAAGATCTTGTGGCGAGTTAGTTAAGAACGAATTTACATCCGGCGCAAAAAGACGGTGCAACTGTACATAGGGAGCATACCAAGTTGGTCTTAAATGTATGCTCTTCAATAGGTTCTGCTTAACTTCTTCATCCGACGTACTGTTATAGTTTAGGTATGAATGCCAACTCAAAATGTTAGCAGCCAGTTCATACTGGTGAGCACCTGCGTTAGGGAGTGACAATATCGTACTCACTAACAGCCGCTCGTTATCCACTCTTTGTGAATCATAATCCGCGTTATTGATGTCACTGTATTGCGAAAGTGAGTAAGTAAGACTGCTCGTATAAACCGTCTGAGTTAACTGAACCAAAGAAAGGGTGACCAACGCCAATGCTACTAATAAAGGAAAAAATCGCATCACGTTTATATTTACTTAGAAAAAAGTCGTTTTAGCTTTTCCTTTAGGAGCAACCAAGCAAACTTTGAATTTGTAACCAAATACCGTTTCCACATCCTCCGTGGCTCTTGAATTACTCGGTATAACCACTCCAAACCGAAGTTTTGCATCCAGGATGGGGCGCGATTAACCTTTCCAGCGACGACATCAAAAGTGCCCCCTACTCCCATAACGAAATCGACACCTAATTGATCTCGCCATTTATTGATGAAATTCTCCTTTTTTGGTGACGTAATGGCGACGAAAAGCAATCTTGCTCCAGATTGCTTAATCAACTGCACAACACTCTCTTCATCGTCCCAGAAGTATCCATGGTGTGTGCCCGCAATCGTCAGGTTTGGGTGGTTCTTTTGCATTCTAACCGCCGTCTCTTGGACAATGTGCTCTTCTGCACCGAGATAAAATACTGGAAACGATTCTTCTTCAGCCATCGCATTAAGCGAGTGGAAAAGATCGACGCCCGCAACACGCTCTGGGACTTGATGACCCAGGAATCGGGCTCCCCAAACCACGCCCATTCCATCAATATTGATGATATCGCACTCAGTTACACTTTCAGATAATGCTCTATCTTTTCTCATATTGACTATTTTTGCCACATTGACCACAACATGTTGCGTGAACTGTTTGTCACTAATTCGGCTCTTAATGAGATCAACGGTTTCGGTCATAGTCCCGGAATCCATGGGACTATCCATAACTAAAATTCTTTGCATACTAACGTTCGTCCTGGTTCAAATAGTAAGAAAATGAGTAGTACATCCACGCTTGTGTCCAGCGCATGTAATTAATTTTATTCGTATTTTTTTTATTGATCTGGTAGACAAACTGCTTCTTATTAGGAAGGTACAAATGGTCAACCGACCACTGTATAACTTTACCAATCAGCTCAGCATCACTCTTCGACTTAGACAACTTAGAGAAAGTAATGATCGACTGCGCCACCGAATGTGGATCGAGAGGATAAGGGTTGTCGTTATAGTATTTGGCTAAGCCATCTTGTTCGAAAAAATGTGATCGATAGTAATCTAGCCCTTTATCAATCACGTCATCGAACTCGTCAGTTGAAAGACTACGGCGCACGATATCGAGCGCCTCCAAATTATAACCAGTATGGAACCCATCAATAAACTGATGATGGTGTCTTGCGCCGTAAACCCAAGAGCCATCCGAATTCTGCTCTTGTGCCGACTGTCTCGCAACCTTTAACGAGAGTCTTTTATAACTTTCATTGTCGGTTTCATCAGCGATGGTCGCAACCCAAGCCGCCGCCCACAAGCTTGCATTGTGAACAAAAGCGGTTTCACCGGGAATGTAAGCAAAAAAGCATCGCTGCTCAGACTCAGTATAAAGAGACTCGACAATAAAGTTAGCTGCATCGATAGCAGGAAGTTTGAATTTTTCACTTCCAGAGCGGCCCTCTTTACCCAATACTCCAGATAACTCCATCAAAGCTTGAGCCACGTAAATCGTCGTTATAACGTTAGGTTTACCTTTCGGCACATAGAAGGCTCTCGCTTTCCAGTCAAAGTGATAACCCCAGCAACTGTGTTTCCACAGTTGCTTATCGCATTGCTGAGTCAGTAGCCAGTCTCCTAACTCAACACTCAAATCAAGGTACTTTGTCTGCTTAGTTCGCTTATAGTCTTCTAACATGCCCAATATAAACAAGGCTATTCCTTTTGGGTTGCGCCTTTTCGGCACACCAGCCAGACGGCGGAAGTTAATTGGTGAGCGTTTAAAAAACTGAATCCACCCCAGACCAAACAGCCCTTTCTTCAGGCCGGGCATTAAGTCAAACACCCGACTATTTAGTCCGTCAAATGGGTCATAGCCGCTAAATTTTTCACATTCAGAAAGTAAAAATATGTCGTCTTTGACCTGTTCCGCTCGCTTTGAAACTACTTGACTAGTCACGGGCTTGCTCCAAAACAGACATATCTACATTCATAGGTGTACCAGATGCGAGTGATTCAATCGCCAGAATAGTGGCTAAGCTGTTTTTAATCATCTCGCCATAATCCATACATGGCTCACCCGTTTCTAGACCTTTTATCCATGCGTTAAGCATCGCTTTCTGCCCCTTGTCTTGAGTTGAAAGCTTTTTCGTTTCTTTGTCTGAACTGCCGCTGTATAAGATCGCTTCTTTGAAGTCATTGATAACGGCGCTACGCCCACCACCAAACACTTCAACATATTCTTTTGCCATCGCTTTGGAGCCATCAGCAGTGTATAAAATGTTTGCAACAGAGCCATTTTCAAACGTCAGTTGAATCGATACATTATCGTTGAGCAACGCTGATTTATTGGCTTTGCTCGTACCAATACAATTTACAGACTTTGGTTGGCTAGACACGAGCGCAGACGCCAGATCGACAAAGTGACAACCTTCACCAATAATTCGACCGCCACCAACATAAGGGTCTTGAATCCAATGATCCGCAGGGATCGAGCCAGCATTAACACGAATATTAACGATTAGGGGAGATTTAACCTCTGAGAAAAATTCAACCACTTCACGTGTTGACGGAGCGAAACGTCTGTTAAAGCCCACCATCACTTGTGCGTTGTCCGAAGCCATTTTAGCTCGGTGAATCGCTGCCATTTCTTCAACATTCAATGCCAGTGGTTTTTCAACATATACGTGCTTATTTGCAGTAAGTGCACTTGTTACGGCTGAAGCATGTGTGTCATGCCTTGTGGTCACAACAACAGCATCCGTATCACTATCTAAAATCTCATCCAGATTCCCTGCACAGAATTGAAAGTCAAACTGCTTTGCTACGCCTACCGCCGAGCGTCCACTTGCAGTAACTAAGCCTCGAAACTCAACAGCCCCTGTGTTGGCAAGTGGCGGCAATAGACTTGCAGTCGCATAGTTGCCTGCACCAAAGAAGGAAACACCCAGTTTGCTTTTGGTTATCGGTGTTGTTCGAGTGGTAATCCTAGCTGCGTTGTTAATTTCGCTCGTTGGCTCCGTGCTGTACTGAAGAACAATACCTAGATACGGTTCGGATTTTGCTCCCTCAATCAATTGGTAAGCTTCATCTGCAAAGTCGACATCAAATCGATGAGTGATTAGCGATGTGACTTCGATCTTGCGCTGAGATAGCAGCTCTAGGAACGTTTGCATGTTGCGCTGCTCTGTAAAACGTACATAGCTGAGAGGATAATCGTTACCATTTTCCTCATAATTTGGATCATAACGCCCAGGACCATAAGAACGAGAGATAACCACGCTGATTTCTTTCTTGAAGTAGTTCTCGCGAGGAATGTCCATACGTACAGCACCAACAACAACAACTCGGCCTTTAGAACGAGTCACGTCTCCACACAGTTCAATCGGTTGGTTGCTCGACGTACCCGCACATACAAGAACACCATCTACGCCATGTCCGCCAGTCAGTTCTTCGCATATTGATTTAATATCGCCTCTCGCACCGATGGCACCGTACGTCTCAGCTTTAACTATCAGAGACTCATCAAGATCCGTTGCAATTACATTACACCCGTTAGCTCTCAGTATTTGTACTGCGATCTGGCCTAGTAAACCTAAACCTAATACTAAGAACGTTTCTCCTAACTGCGGCTGGGCAAGTCTTACACCTTGTAGAGCAATTGAGCCAACCGTCGTAAACGCGGCTTCTTCATCGGTGACATTTTCAGGTATTTTCACCACAAGATTTTTCGGCACGGCGACAAATTCAGCATGGTTAGCGTAATCTGCACCACCACATGCAACTCGGTCGCCGGGTTGAATGCCTTCAACTAACCCACCCGCAGCAACGACAGTTCCTGAACAACTATATCCAAGCGGTGATGGAGACTCTAATCGAGATCTTACTGTCTGAAGTGTTTTCTTAAGTCCCTCAGTTTGAACTTTATTTAGTACTTGTTTTACAAGATCAGGGCGCGCTTTGGCTTTCTGTAATAAGTTCTTTTTACCCATATCAATCTTAGTTTTCTCCGTTCCAGCACTAATCACTGAAGCGGAGTTTTTAACCAAGACAAACTTGTCTGTTAACGTAGGTACAGGTACATCGTTTACTTCAACAACGCCCGACTTAAGAGTTTGTGTTACTTGTTTCATTGGGTAGTCTCTCTAATTTAAATTCTTTAAATAATACTGAAATTGTTATTAACCAAACCAAAGTTAAATAGTTTGGAATAGGTCCAATAGCCCCGCTCTCCAGAATTCCCGTAATTAATACGAATATGAAAAGTGAAGATGAAAGCTTCGCCTTAAAAGTGATTAAAAAATAAAGTTGAGTTAGCAAAATAAGTAATATAGGTATTGAACCAATGAATCCTGTCGATAAAAGCAGTTGTAGTATGAACTGGTGACTATTGACCGTTGTCCATCCCCAACTAGTTTCAAAGTTCAACGGGATGAGTGTCTTTGAGGAAGCATAACCGTAACCAGTCCAGGGCTTATCTGAAATCAAGTCGACAACGACCTCCCAAATAAGGGTACGTCCGGTGAACGTAAACAGCTCTTCAACACCGCCACTTCTCGAAAGAGACGGTAGTACATGCATATATAGTTCAGAGACCCAAACAATGGCCCCAATAGTGAAGCCAGCAACTAAAACGTATAAGATGTACGCGTATCTCTTATGCAGTAGGAAGTAGCTTGTCGCAACTACAAGTGCGAGCATTGATGTTCGGCTTTGCGATAATACTAGTACAGATAAAACCCCAAGCATGACCACCAGGCGCGATAGAGTCATTTCTGTGTGTGTTGACGAGACAATTAACAAAAACAATGAGATTGAGGCAACTTGCCCTATAGCATTGGCGTTACTTGCAATGCCTTTGAATCTTACACCTTCAATATAGCCAAGATCATTCCAATATTCCTGCAACGCAATACTTGGAAACAAGAAATAAAACACTAGCGACATGAAACACAGTACAAGCGACGCTTTTAAAAACACTTCAATCGCTCGCGAATGATCGAATAAGTTAAATATAACCAAATTGGCCACTACGAAGATCATGAACACAACCGATGCCATGATCGAATAACTACCTGCTGGCGATAGTGGAGACTGCATTAAGATAAATATGGCATATACTAGTATAAGAGCCTGAGTCCAAGAAGAAGGACGGATATTTACTCTCAGCATGAAGAACAGACTCACAGCACCGCACATAAGCCAAACCAAAGCTTTTATTATCAGTTGCAGGTCAAACCCACTGGACTCTACGCCACGGTTTCTAAAAGTTGATACCGTAAATATGATCAAAACAGCATAGAGTGTGAGTAATAAGTTATTACTGATTCTGATAATCACGTTCTATATCCGTTATTTTTCTTAGAGTTAATATGACGATTACTAACCACCCAACCGCCATTGAGCTCGGCATTGCGACAACGCCGATGTAACTTATAGAAATCACTAAAAAAGCCTGAGCTAGAAAAGCACATATAATACGATTAAAAAACAAGCTCTTAGCCATCTTAGTAATGTACAAAGCATTCTCTAAAAAATGCCCAACGATCATAAGAATATAAGCGAGTGAGAATGGAAGTAATATCTCCACTAAGTCACTGTACTTTCCTGAATATAACAACTGATTTATTTCTTCGGAAAAAGACACTGTCAACGCCATATAAGGGGCAGCAATGACCGCTACAATTGCCATTGACCTCATTAAGCTCTTAAGCAACGCCGATTTACCGCTGCTATGATACTTCTTAGATGAATCGACTTTATCAAAGGAATCAACCGCGCTAATCAACACTTGAACAGGTTGAAGTAGATTTCTCGCCACAGACAGCAAAGCGACCATACTTGGGCCGAATACAAAACCCGAAGAGATAATCAGCAGGTTGTTGTACCCACCAAAAGCAAAACCGCTAAGTATTTCATACCTCTGGTGTTTTAACTGTTTGGTGACAAAATACCTATCATAGCTCCAATTGACTTTGACATTTGTTTTAATAAGAGCCGCTGCTACGACAAAAGCTAACGGATAAGCATAGATAATTTCTACTGACAGAAAGTATAGTACGGAACCGAATGCAATAAGCAGTAGCGAATATCCACCACACAACTTTAGAATGTTTGAGTAATCAGTCCTCCTCCACAGGAGTCGCCTTTTAAACTCATAGCTCCAAAGCGATAAACTCAATAGTAAATAATAAGACGCCCACTTTACGATATCGAGCGAATTAACATAGCAAAACACCGCGATGATGCTGCTACTAACTAAGCCGATAATTAGTGAAGACAAAATCGATGTCTGATTTAAAGAACTGACCAACTCATCACTCATATCATCTGAGATTGAGAGAGGGATAGAGACTAAGTTTCTCTGTATTCCTTGAAAAAAAATAGCCGTTGCTAAACATAGTGAATATGCGCCAAGCGTGAGCTCACCTTCTACGTTGGCTAAGCATACGAAGAAGATGAACGTGCCCCCTGAATAGAGCATCTGATCCGCTAGTGCCGTAAAGACCTTATGCTTCATTTAACTTCTCTGCAATCAGTCGCGCTTTGTGTGACCAACGCTCAGAGTCCATGTCTAGTCTTTGTCGCTCACCATTTTGAATCGCGCAGCGTAGGTTATCGACAAATTCATCATAGTCATTGGATACATTGATGTTCGAAGTGCCAAATTCATTCCAGCCATTGAAAAAAGTTGAAACGATCGGTTTTCCAGCAGTTAGGTACTCTTTAAATTTGACCGGTGAGCAATACTCTATCCATTCATTCCCTTGCCAGAACATGGCTAAAACATCAGCATTGTGTAGGTATGAAGGCACTTCGTTTTGAGCCTTTTTACCAAGAAAATGAACATTATTGGGTACATCTTCCCTCTGGAGTTTTTCCCCCATACTCACCTCACCGATCAAGTAGAAGTCAGTGTTGGCCAACGCTTTGGCGGAATAGAGCAACAGGCTAAGATCGAAGGTGTGCGAATCAATCGCACCTACAAATACAACTTTCGCTCTATCTGACGCTTTCATCTCTGTGGGTTGCTCAATTAAGCTCTTGTTAAAGAAAACATCTGCCACACCATGCGAAACATGTAAGCTGTCCTTTACAGCATTGCTTTCTTTATTTTGAAGCGCCTTTGATGAATAGATCACCAGTTTAGCGTCACGTTTAAGAGCCTCTACGCTTTGCTCGATAAACTCAGAATCACCATCTGATAGCATTTCGTTTTTATCAGTTCGCTGATAAATCACATCAAACTTTCTCAAGTTTATCGCCTTCGAAACCGTTGGTGTCACTACCCAAGTTAGGGGTTGAGTCATTCCTAGCTTTTTAGTAAGCGCCTTAACCTGCAACTTCAACAGTAGATTGGAAATAGCGGAGAAGGTTTTGCCTGGAATATAAAACGGTGAATACACGTAAAAATTTTCTTCAACTTGCACCATGCCTTTTGAAATACTCGCGAGCTTACGCTTAATTTTCTGCACGATGTTGGTTGTTTTACCGGGTTTAGGCACTCTCATTCCGACTGAGTTGATGAAAATAACTTTCTGATTCTTAGAAAACTCTTCCATCACCTTCATATCGAAGTGGCCTTTATTGTGATACCACCAATCTTCGCCAGCAAAACATACAATGCCGTCGTATCCACTTAGCTTAGCCATGCTCTATAAACCTCGTGTATCAATGATCACTTTTTTAGCAAAGCTTGTTTTGTCAGCGAGCTTAAATTGTTTGTGATCTACTAGAACTACAACGATATTGGCTCGCTCAATTGCACTTTCAAATGACGTAAGCTCCAGTCCTTTTTGCTCTAAATTATTTGGTAGCTCTTCGATGTTTGGTTCAACTAGCAGCAACTCACCCACATCGCGTTGAGTTAACTCCTCCACAATTTGCAGAGCGGGACTTTCACGCAGATCATCGATGTCGGCTTTAAACGCTAACCCCAAACATGCAACAACTGGACGTTTAAACTCATCGGCAGATTTCTCGATTTGCTCGATAACATGGAATGGTTTTGAGTCGTTAACAAGTCGAGCTTGACGGATCAGTTTCGCATCATCAGGTGCACTATCGACGATAAACCATGGGTCAACAGCGATACAGTGGCCACCTACACCTGGACCAGGGTTCAAAATATTTACCCTAGGGTGACGATTAGAAAGCTTGATCAATTCCCATACGTTGATTTTCAATTTTTCACAAATGATGGAAAGTTCATTGGCAAAGGCAATATTGACGTCTCGGAAAGAGTTCTCTGTAAGCTTCGCCATTTCTGCTGTTCGAGCATTGGTTACGATACACTCGCCGCGTACAAACGTTTTGTAAAGTTCTGAAGCTCGCTCACTACACGCCGCTGAAAGACCACCAATCACGCGATCATTTGAAACCAGTTCCTGAATAACGTAACCCGGCAGGACACGCTCTGGGCAGTGGGCAATTTTAATATCTGCGCTGTCCCCACAATCTTGAGGAAAGCTTAAGTCTGGTCGCGCTTCTTTCAGCCAATTGGCCAGCTTTTCTGTAGCGCCCACTGGAGATGTTGATTCTAGAACAACAAGATTTCCTTTCTCAAGAACTGGCGCAATCGCTCGCGCTGCTGCTTCTACATAAGAAAGGTCTGGTTTGTGGTCTCCACAATCGCTTTGTAAAAATGGCGTTGGGACGGCCACCATAAATGCATCGGCTTTTTCTGGTTCTGTCGTGGCTCTTAAGTTACCTGTCGCAACAACACCCTTAACGATGATATCTAGATCTGGTTCAACGATATGAATATTGCCCGCGTTAATCGTCTCTACAGCATTTTGGTTAACATCGACACCAATAACGTTGATACCACGTGATGCGACTACAGCCGCCGTTGGCAAACCGATATAACCTAATCCGATTACAGAAACTGTTTTAAAAGACATAAAAATCCCTTCAACTAAATGCCAAAAATTGAAAATAACAAAATGGAAATACTTACTAAAAATGTTCTTTAATAATGTCGACGATACGCTGGCTTGCCTTACCATCACCGTAAGGATTGTGCGCTAGGCTCATGTTTTTATAAGCCTCTTCATTAAGTAGTAACGTTTCGACCTCATTAACAATGGTATCTTTATCTGTGCCAACCAACTTAACAGTGCCCGCTTCGACCGCTTCTGGACGCTCTGTTGTGTTTCTCATCACAAGGACTGGCTTGCCCAATGAAGGCGCTTCTTCTTGAATACCACCAGAATCTGTCAGAATCAGATGTGCTTTGTTCATCAGGTATACAAACGGCAAATAGTCTTGTGGTTCAATTAAGATTACGTTGTCTGTGTGAGAAAGAAGTCGATTAACGGGCTCCCTAACGTTTGGGTTTAAATGCACTGGGTAGACAATTTGACAGTCTGAATGTTTTTCGGCGATCTCCTTCAGAGCCTGACAAATATTTTCAAACCCACTGCCAAAACTCTCACGTCTATGCCCGGTGACCAAAACCATTTTTTTACGGCTGTCTATTTGAGCAAATTTATTGGCATATACAACAGAAAGTTCAGGATCTTTTTCTAACTTCTCACTAACTGCAAGCAATGCATCTACCACCGTGTTCCCTGTAATGTGAACCCCTTGCTCAATGCTCTCTTTACGCAAGTTCTCGTATGAAGTTCTTGTCGGCGCGAAGTGCAATTTAGTTAGCGCACCAGTAAGTTTACGGTTTCCTTCTTCAGGCCAAGGAGAGTAAATATTCTGAGTGCGTAGACCCGCTTCAACGTGACCAATAGCAATTTGCTGATAGTAAGCGGCAAGACTGGTTGATAAAGTCGTAGCCGTATCGCCATGCACTAACACGATATCAGGAGCAAACGATTCTAAGATCGGCTTAAGACCCAACATAATGTTTGACGTCACCTCATAAAGAGATTGACCCGGTTTCATGATATCCAAATCATAATCAGGCTGAATTTCAAATAACTCTAATACTTGATCAAGCATTTCTCTATGTTGCGCGGTAACACATACCTTGGATTCAATTCCAGTGGCTGCTGCTAATTCATGGACTAACGGAGCCATCTTGATTGCTTCTGGGCGCGTTCCAAAAACTGAAAGTACCTTAATATTCTTTTCCATTGTGATCCCTACGATTGCCCATACGCATACGTCGCGTACTCTGAATATGTATGTTTCCCTTTTTTCGCTGCTGGAACTTGGTTGAGTACCACGCCATCGATAACAATTTTGTGCTTGGTAAAGAGAGTCATTGTGTGTTTATAAACAGACTTGGTTGTACTGTTTGCTTTTAGAACGAGGATGATTCCACCCGTCATCTTGCCAACGATAAATGAGTCTTTGACCGGAAGTATTGGCGGTGTATCAATGATGATGCGGTCGTACTTCGTTTCCAGTTTTTCAATCAATTCTGTAAAGCCTTGACTGCCTAATAGCTCTTGAGGATCGGGGGCGACCATGCCTGCACTCATAACATCCAAATTCGTCCCTTCGATACTGGTAATACACTCTTCAAGTGGATTGTTCATCAATAGATGATTAACCAAACCAGGCGTCGATGGATTCAGTTTGAATCTTTGGGCAATTGAAGGTTTTCTTAAGTCACAGTCGACTAATAGGACTCTCTCTAGCTTAGAGAAAGAAAGTGCTAAATTTACAGAAGTGGTCGTTTTGCCTTCTCCCGGTACCGAAGACGAAACAGCAATCAGCTTTCTTTGCGTATTGTGAAGACTAAGGACCAAAGAAGTACGTATTGAATCGACGGACTCTTGAAAAACCGTGAACTTGTCATTTGCAAACACGCTAGAGTCAAGCGGCGATTTTTTGTACATTTTGTCTTTAATCTTTGGAATTGTGCCAGTAGGCAACAGCCCAAGCTTGTTTTCAAAATCCCGTGAAGATTCGATTGTATTGTTGAACGCATCCTGAGCGATAACCACGACCAATGCAAAGCCTAAACTGATGGCAAACGCGAGCACCACTATAAGTTTGCGATTAGGCTTACTTGGCGCTTCCGGTACCAATGCATAGTCACTAAACCTTGCGTTAGATGAGCTAAAATCACTGGTTGCAGAAGCCTCTTTCTGTCTTGTCAGGAACAGATCATATAGTTTGGCGTTGGTGTCAACATCTCGTTTTAAGACATCGTATTCTCGCTTGACTAAACTGAGCTCTTGGAACTCATCTTTCTTTGCCAATAACTCATCTCTTAACAGACGTTCTTGGTTAACAGCGCTCGTTAGCTCCTTTTCAATACCATTGACCAATTTGGCTACGACGCGGTTCGCACGATGTGAAATAGTTTCCAACTGTGCCTGTGCTTGAATCATTTTGTCGTGTTTTGGCCCATAGCGTTTCGAAAGCTCACTGACACGCTTAACTGCCTCAGACTCTGCTTGACGAATGTCTCGGATTTGGGGGTGATTAGAGATCAGAGGTATAGAGGCTAAGGTAGTGACATCTTTACTATTGCTATTTCTTAGCGCGCTGTAAACCGCCTGAGTCTCGATACGTTTCTCTGTCGCCTTAGCAATACGGTCAGTAAGGTTTGATAGTTCAGAGCTCGTTAGCGCCACAATTCCGCTATCATCAATCAACTCTTGCTTCTTTAGGAAAGCGAGTAGCTTAGTTTCAGATTCATCCAACTTGTTCTTGAGTTCACTCAAACGAGTATTGATCCAACTGGTCGCTTGTTCCGTAGCGAGTAACTTAGATTCTAAGTTATTCTCTATGAACGCGTGCCCCACTTCATTTGCGATTTGTGCTGCAAGCTGCGGATCTTCTGATTCGAAACTGATCCTAACGAGCTGGGTTTTACGCACTGGTGAAATGGACAGTTTGGCTTTAAAGGCTTTTAATACCTTGCGGTTAATTTGCTCTTCAACTTCCTCAGCAGTCGGCTCTTTAGCCGTCTCACTCATATAAGCTTTTAGGACAGGCAAGCTTTTTAATGCTAACTTAAGCTGCGAAACAATTCCCGGCTCAGAATGCTTAAGCGCTGAGTTAAATTCCTCAAAATGTGCCAACTCTAACTTGTCGATAACTCGTTGAGCGACTTGGTTTGACTTGAGTATTTCAAGCTGAGTTTGATAGTACTCTTTAGTACTGGTATCAAAGCCAACGACTTCTTCAATAGAAACCGCTTTTTTCGTTGACGAGTCTATAAGTAAAGTGGCCGTTGCTTTATAGACAGGGGTAATTGATAACACAACCAGTATCGCAATCGCGCTACATAGCACTGCAAACGTTACAATTGGCAACCATCTGGTCTTAATCAAATGAATATAGTAGCCAAGATCTAGAAGTTGAGATTGTGGAACAGTCTCAGATTGGGAATGCATTTTAAAATCCATCTTAAACAGGGCTAAAAGAAACTTTGCTCAATGACGATAATGTCACCAGGTAAGACGGATGAAGAGAGCTTTGCTTTATTCTTCGTATCGTCTTCACCAGCTTTTGAAACAAATACTTTGTTCCTAGCCGCTCTATCAGTAAATCCACCTGCGAGTGCGATCGCTTTATCTACAGTCAGTCCTGGCTGATATTCATAGCCACCAGGTTTCTTCACTTCTCCATTCACATAAATGCTTCTAAATCCAACCACAGATACGCGTACTTTTGGTGAGATAAGGTAATCACCTTTTAGACCGCTATAGATTTCCTGCTTAAGCTGCTCGGGAGTCTTACCAATTGCTTTCAATTGACCTAAGTATGGGTAGTCAAAACTCCCACTGTTGTTGATGTAAAGCTCTTTAATGGATAAGTCATCCTCACCATATACGGAGATCTGGATTTTATCTCCTGCACCCAGTTTGTACGTTCCTTGGAATGCGACAGCTTGTAAACTAAACAGCATGACGACCAACAAAAGAAAGGTTTGAAGCCTCAATTTCACTTTAAATATCCTCAATATCTTGCTGCGATTACAGGACTAAGTTTACAGACATGAACCAGATGTTCTGCTTGTAACTATTTTCATTGATGGTTGAGTTGACACGTTCATACTCCCAACCTAAAACCAAATCCGTAATATCATTAAAGGTGTAACCGAGTGCCAACCTGTTAGAGTAGAAATCGTCATCTCGGTTAGAGCTTGAATAATCACTATTTCTAAGCGTTAACTCAACATCGCTGTAGATGTTACTTTGCCAGTAGTGCTTCCAACCCGAAGATAGGAACATGTCTTTCACATAGTTGCTGCCTTGATCTGGATCGCGAGCTCGCTGCCCCCCCAATAGCGTCACTTCTGAATGCTCTAAAGGATTCCACTGCAAATCCACATCCCAGCTAAATCCGGTAAACTGATCTTTTTGCGAGTCTTCATAATCTTTGTTTTGAAGACCTAAACGGAGCTTACCGGTGGTTTTACCGGAGATATCCCACTTAGAACCGACCATGTAGAAGTGATCTAAGCTATCTTGAGAGCGATTAGTCGAAGGGTCGAGTAAATCATAGCTACGCTGAACCAACTCGATTTCAAACAAGGCTTGAGTTGCTGGCATCGCGCGATAGTAAAACGCACCACCACCACTCACTTCATCAAAATCTTTATACTTAGTACTTAATTGCGACAGATTTGGGTCGCTGATTTCGCGGTAGTTCTTATAACTACGGTCTAAATACCCCAGAGAAAGTTCGAGTCGCCCTTGAGCCCCCTCACTGCCGTATACATAAGTGCTGTTGACATCGTTGATCACGTACTCAACTGGGTCAGTAACGATCGTTGCTAATGTGTCACCGGCGCTAAGCCCAGTACCGCGTTCTTCATGTAAAAAGAGCAGGTTGTAATTGAATGAAACACCGTGCTTAGCATTAAGCCTAATAAAGTTATTGGTAACGAACTTATGATCTAGAAAGTTATCATCACTACTGTCAAAGTAAGTCCCAGACGAGATCTGATAAGCCACTAAATGCTCGTTCCCACCACGATCCGATTCTAAAGCAATACCGGGCTCTAAAACCAAGATGCCTGAAGACTCTGAACGTTGGTTACTAGAGAAGCGACCAATGTTGTCATTGTGTTCTAGACTACTTTCAAATAATGGAGTGACTCGAATACCGGAGTCCGTCACATAACCACGTTCTTCTGAAGCAGATACGGCATAGCAGACACAGCCAGACAGCACTGTAAATAAAATTGCTGAATTCCCAAGTTTCATCGTAAATCCTTAATATGCCGTTTTTCCAATAAAGCCTTTGAATATTGTTAAAAAGATGATTCTCAAATCTAGGCCCAGGCTCCAGCTTTGAATATATTTGAGATCATACTCTACTCGTTTTTCCATTTTCTCTAACGTATCGGTTTCGCCTCGATAACCACTGATCTGAGCCAAACCTGTAATTCCTGGTTTTACCTTGTGTCGAAGCATATATTTATCGACTATTTGTCGATATTCTTCGTTATGTGCAACGGCATGTGGTCTTGGACCAACAATTGACATTCGACCTTGAATGACATTAATAAATTGAGGCAACTCATCGAGAGACGTTTTTCGAATAAATGCTCCAAACTTGGTGACTCTTGGATCATTTTTCGTTGCTTGCTTTACGACGTTGCCATTATCCGTAGTACTCATCGAGCGAAACTTCCAAACCTTAATCGCCGCCCCATCCAATCCATAACGCATTTGCTTAAAAATAATTGGACCTGGACCAGACAACTTAACCCCAATTGCAACCATCAATAAAATGGGGCTAATTAGAAAAGTAATAATGCTCGCTAACAAAATATCTTCTGCGCGTTTTACAACACTGGCTAGACCATAAAATGGAGTATCTTGAACACTAATTGTTGGGCTATTGCCAATCGTGCGCCAACGGGCCTGCATTAGCTCATAGGTATAAATGTCGGGTATCAGATAGACTCTTGCCGTGGTATCAGAAAACATTTTCACGACGTCTTTTACGCGCTGAACTTCACCCATTGGTAATGCAATGTAAACATGGCGAATCTCGCGTTTTTTTGCCTTCTCGACCGAATCTTTAATCGATCCCAAAATCGGCTTACTAAGGCCATCCTTTGCAAGGCGACTTGGCTCTCTATCATCATAAAACCCCACAAAATCAAGGTTAGACGATTTGTCATTTGCCATATCATGCGCTAAGCGAATGCCTGCATTTGAAACACCGACAATAATCGCTTTTTGCTTATATTGGTGTTTTTTGTAATGTGCACGGATAAGAGAGTTTCCAACTAGGCGACTGGAAATCAACAATGCGGGTGTGGCAAGCATCCAAGTGGTGATTACTACTCTGGAGTGGACTTCCGTCCATTTGGTAAAGAACGCAAACAACAACAGTACAAGCAGTGTTTGAAGCCATGCACTGATAATATTCTTAAATTCATGACGCTGAACAAATACACCATTATATCGGTACAAACCGGATTGTTCGGCAAAAAACACAAAAAGCAAAGCTGAGACTAAGCCTGAAATAGTATAAATTTTCGAAAAATCACCTAAATAAATTGTGGATACTGCAAGGAGGAAAATTATAATTACAAATCCATCAATTATTCGATAGAGAGCACTAGACTCTTCCTCTCCGAATTTAACTTTACTTTGCGTGGTCATATCCATATTTCGGTACGCTACTACTCCCAAGACGTAGATCTCAGGATTATTGAGTTATTAAACAGTTGTTTTCTACGTATAGCTTTTACATCATAAATAAAAGCGGGTTTATTTTTAATTGGATAAGCACTGAAAGTAAAGTCTCATTTTTGATAAACAAAATAAGTTCTAAAGTTGTATAAAACCCACTCAAAGAACATTGTGTTTTTATTATCACAACCACTATTTAATTCGTAGAAAGTCGCACTTTTGATTCAAAAAAATAAGGTATGGGGAGCTTCTCAATTATTAGACTTGAGATGTTAGATTATCAAACATAAGAATTTATGGTTAATAAATACTTGTTTCAACAATTATGATTGACTTATTTGAAATAAACGTAATTTTGACTTTATCGAGTTAATTTTGTTAGGCATGTAAAAAACACCACCTTTTAGGTGGTGCTGTTTGCGAGATGGTTGATCTATAACTAGTTGGATTGAACAACGTACTTTAGCAGCTCAACAACCTGTTCTGGTGATTCTGCCCATGCCATTGCCGCTGCGTCGACTTCTTTAAGAGGGTGAATCAGTGACTCATCATGTAAAGTAATGTAAGGCTTATCGAGCGCTGATAGCATGCCCGCATCGAACGCTGCATTCCACTGACGATACTTTTCGCCGAAACGTACTACACCAATATCACATTGCTTGATCAAAGTGGACGTGCGAATAGCATTGACCTTAGAAGACTGATGATCACGCCAAAAGCCTGATTCGTTCTGTCGTAACAGATCTCCAGCGGCATCGCTTGACTCATGGTCAGTATTCGCTGAGTAGAACTCTATATTCAGTTCCAACTTCTTAATGCCTTCTATTATGCGCTCTCGCCAATCGGAGTGTATTTCCCCACTTAGGTAAACTTTCCAAATCATTTGCTTGCTCCCTTCTAGCTTTTTTTAGAATTTGTCGCCAACACATCAGCGCGCAGTACAGATTGCTCTATGACTATATCAGCGAGTTGCTCTCGACTTAATAAATAGTGCTGGGTTTGCTTATGTATAGCCAACGCTTGTTGGCTTTGGTAAATCTCGTACAAATGAAACAGCTGAGGATCATTAATATCCTTCAATACATCAAATTGTATACAACCATCTTCATTCTCCACTGAACAACGAGCATTTCTTCCCATTATAGATATGTAGTCTTCTTCGCGACCCTGTTTGACTCGATTGCTCACAATAATACTGTACATAAAGGCTTTACCCTCCTTGAGTTTGGTTCTACTCATAGTTGTACCACAATAGTTTAATTGTATACAATAACAGAAAGGATAATATACAAAGGAATAAAGTATGGACAGACCAACACCATTCAGTGGCATTAGACATATCGCACTGGTTGTTCAAAAATATGAGGAGTGTGAAGCTTTTTACACAGAAATTATGGGGATGAGCGTCCTAAGAAGAGCCAACGATAACCTCGTTTACCTAACCAATGGCTGTGATAACTTGTCGCTTGGACGTGCGCAGTCTCAACGAGTTTGCTCACCGATAAGCGTCGATCATTTTGGTTTTATCGTCAGAACCAAAGATGAACTCCATCATTGGTACGAGTTTATGTTAGATCGAGGAGTGCCAGTCTTGGATGAGCCTCACGATCATAGTGATGGCGCACGGAGCTTTCACTGCAAAGATCCTGAAGGCCATGTTATTCAACCGCTATATCATCCAGATATCTCGCACCAAAATATCATTTAGCATTCATTAGCCCTAAGGCTTTAAGTTTGCGATACACCGTATTACGGCTAATGCCAAGCGCGCGAGATACTTTGCTGACATTGCCATTGTGAGTGTGATAGGTATCAATCAAGGTGGCATTAAGCGTCGACTTTAGATCGGATACCTCTTCATCATTTTTTGCACTGGGCTGCAAACCTTGCAAAGGCTGTGAAAAATGTGCGGGCAGATGTTCTATACCTATTTCGTGGGTATCACTGGCGATTAAGCTCGCGACTTTTACTAGGTTGTCGAGTTCTCTGAGATTACCTGGCCAACGATAATTCATCAGTGCGCTTGTCAGCTCACTCGAAAGCATTTGATTATTCTGCTGATACTTGTTGTGAATAGCGTGAATCAAGGCGAGCTTATCTTGGCGTTCATACAAAGACGGTAACGTCACCACCAATCCATTGAGTCGATAATATAAGTCTTGCCTGAACTTACCTTGAGAAACCAAAAAATTTAGATCTTGATGCGTTGCCGCGATAACCTGAATATCAACATGGTGAGATTGGGCAGATCCCACCGGCATCACGACTTTATCTTGCAATACCGATAACAAGCGACATTGAGCCTCAAGCGGCATCTCCCCTATCTCATCAAGGAACAAGATCCCCTTATCGGCTTGTCTTACACGCCCACTGTAACCTTGCTTGTTGGCACCAGTAAATGCACCTGGGGCATGGCCAAACAACTCCGACTCGATTAAATCTTTCGGTAATGCACCACAGTTCACGGTAACCAAGGGCTCGCTACGACGACTGCTGTGCTTATGCAGTGCTTTAACAAACTCACCCTTTCCCACCCCGGTTTCACCTAAGATCAACAGACTGATATCGCAACCCATGACCTTGTTGGCCTGTTGCCAAGCCTGCTCCACCTTATCGTCTCCGTAATGCAAGTCGCTGGCGGCACTGATCCATTTCTTAGCGGAAGGTGATTTGCCAATGCTTTTCTTTTCAAAAACAAACTGGTTTTGTAGAGGTTGTCGGAGTAAATTCTCGAAATGTTCACCCACCAAAGAGGCCTGATCAATTAATTGGGTCGCCACTTGGTTATGGGCAACTACATGACCATTCTCATCCGCAATCACTATCCCTTGCCAGCCACTTTTTAACACCGATTCGTTATGGGCCAAGTTAATTTGCAGTGATCCTCCTGGAATTTGAGTCAGCATGTAGTTTTCCACTAACTGAACCATGTTTTGCACCAAAAGTTGCGTTGTCACATCATGTTTGGCTTGCTCGCTCGTAATATCAAGAATCCCAACCAACTCACCTAGATGATTGAACAGAGGACTGGCAGAGCAACTAATAAATCTGTGCTGTTTTATAAAGTGCTGTTCTCCGATAATGGAAACCGCTTTTTGTTCAAAAAGAGCGGTTCCGATCGCATTGGTGCCTTTCCATTTCTCCTGCCAACAGGTGCCCGACTCGAGGGCGATTGACATCAATTTCTCTCGAAACTTCTCCTGCCCCCAACTGGCAAGTATCACACCTTCAGAGTCAGTTAATATCAAGCGACTTTCGCTACGAGACATAACTTGATTGAACAGAGGCAATGCACATTGTTTGACCGCTTCAATGACGCCTTGGGCGTTGTAACGTCGCTCCTTGAGTAAAGCGTTTGAAACATTAATGTCATCCGGTTTTTTAATTTGTCTTAAACCTGCATTTGAGCTTCTTTGCCAAGAAGAGGCAAGCCAGTCTCCAGATTTGGTTGTCTGTAGTTCCATACCTGTTCCAACTTTGAACACTTGAGTTGTACCAATTTGGAACAGTTGAACAATTTATTAACAACTCGTTCCTCTACTTTGTGTTTAAAACATCTTTCTTTAAGCCTTGAATACTCTAGCGCCAGAAAATAATTACAACAAGTTTTTAACATTTGGTCTGTGATTTGCGTTAACTAACCTGTGCCATTAGAAGTGTTCACCCGTGTGTGAGCCCTTCAGACATACTTGAATGAGAAAATAAAAAGGATATTTATATGATTTACGCACAGCCAGGCAGTCAAGGTTCCGTTGTTAATTTCAAAACCCACTATAACAATTTCATTGGGGGCGAATGGGTTAAGCCTGTGTCAGGTGAATACTTTGACAACACCTCGCCTGTCAATGGTCAAGCTTATTGTAAAGTTGCGCGTTCTGGTGAGGCGGATATTAACCTCGCTCTTGATGCGGCGCATAGTGTACGAGCGAGTTGGGCAGCGACGAGCGTTACAGAACGTTCAAACATTCTGCTTAAAATCGCGGACCGAATCGAGCAAAACCTAGAAGAGCTTGCGGTAGTAGAAACATGGGAAAACGGAAAGCCTGTACGTGAAACACTGGCTGCGGATCTACCGCTTGTTGTCGATCATTTCCGTTACTTTGCAGGCTGTATTCGCGCTCAAGAAGGCAGTGCCGCTGAGCTCGATGTTAATACCGCAAGCTACCACTTCCCTGAGCCGATCGGTGTGGTTGGACAAATCATCCCATGGAACTTCCCAATGCTAATGGCGGCATGGAAGCTCGCGCCTGCACTTGCAGCAGGGTGTTGTGTCGTCTTAAAACCCGCAGAGCAGACACCTACTTCAATCCTACTATTGATGGAAAAAATCGGTGACCTCATTCCTGCCGGAGTGGTTAATGTGGTCAACGGCTTTGGTAGCGAAGCAGGCCAAGCACTCGCAACCAGCAACCGTATTGCTAAACTTGCGTTTACGGGCTCAACAGAAATTGGTAACCATATTCTTAAGTGCGCAGCAGAGAGCCTTATTCCATCAACGGTTGAACTAGGTGGTAAATCACCGAACATCTACTTCCCAGATATCTTTGACCACGAAGACGAATACCTTGATAAATGTATCGAAGGTACTTTGCTTGCGTTCTTTAACCAAGGTGAAGTCTGTACCTGTCCATCACGTGTCTTAGTCCACGAATCTGTCTACGATAAGTTCATCGCTAAAGTGGCGGAAAGAGCTAAGACCATCAAACAAGGCAACCCACTCGACACTGACACACAGGTTGGTGCGCAGGCTTCTCAGGAACAATTTGATAAGATTTTAAGTTACCTAGAAATTGGCCGCCAAGAAGGAGCGAAAGTGGTGTTTGGTGGTGAGATTGCGCAGCAAACTGACGCCATTGAATCAGGTTACTACATTCAGCCTACTTTGCTTGAAGGCAACAACAAAATGCGTGTTTTCCAAGAAGAGATTTTTGGCCCTGTCATTGCGGTGACCAGTTTCAAAAATGAAGCAGAAGCGCTCGCGATTGCCAATGATACAGAGTACGGTCTTGGTGCTGGCGTGTGGACTCGCGATGCCAACCTAGCGTATCGAATGGGTCGCAACATCGAAGCGGGACGAATCTGGGTCAACTGTTACCACGCTTACCCTGCTCACGCTGCATTTGGTGGTTATAAGAAGTCAGGTATTGGCCGAGAGACACACAAAATGATGCTCGATCATTACCAAAACACCAAGAACCTACTGATCAGTTACGATGTTAACCCATTAGGATTCTTCTAACACACACCTTAGAGCGCCATCAGGCGCTCTTTTCTTCTTTACGGTGCTTATACTTATCGTTGAGATAGAGACCACCACTAGCAACAAGCGCAATCAACGAAACAGTAAACAGGGCTGGCATCTTTAATATCCAAGCAAATGTTGCAGCTAGAAAAGCAACGAAGGTAATCATGCGGCTACTTGACATGACTCTGCCTAGTTTTCTACTCATAAAGCCTCCTAATCGCAAATCGAAAAGGCCTTGAAAGACAAACAACTGGCCTTTTCTTGACCACTTTTATTATGCCTTGTAGAAAGCTAAATTAACCTAAATTGACATCAAAATAGATATGAACGTGATGGCACTCAAGGTTGGCAAACGTCTTTAAAGATAGACATCTAAGAAAAAGTATACAGTCATCGCAACGCTAGATAAGGCAACAAAGCCTTTAACGTAATGTTGCTCCACTTTTCGCGAGACTCTCGCCGCGACATAGCCCCCCAATAGCGTTCCCAGCATCACTGCCCCGCCTCGCCACCAGTCTATTGAGCCATCAATAACGAACACCACTATCGCGATAAGAGAGACACAAGAAGAGATTAACAGCTTTAGGCCATTCATTTGGTTGATATCGCTGTGCCCTGCTAGCACCAAATAGCTCAGCACCACAACCCCTAGACCTGCATTAAAGAAACCACCATACGCAGAAACGATAATAAGCAGTATCGAGGCAGAAAGTACCGCCCACAGCGGGTGAAGTGAAGCCGAACGAGAAAGCTTGGCCGTCCAGTGGTTGATTTGGTTACCAAACAAAAATAGTAAAGTTGCAAACAGGAGTAACCAAGGAATTGCGGTTAAAAATTGGTGTTCTGAAACACTGAGGAGCAAATAAGCACCGAGTGCGCCACCAACAAGACTAAGTACTATGATTCGCTTCATAGAACCGCTGGACTCAGCGATATCGTGCCTAAACCCATAGGTGCCGCTGATATAGCCCGCACATGCAGCAAAAGTATTGGTGGCATTCGCAACGACAGGTGGTACGCCCACAAACATAAGCGCCGGGAAAGTGATAAAACTCCCGCCACCAGCAATGCTATTGAGTATCCCTCCCAAAACGCCCGCGCCAAATAACAGAATCCATTCCATAGTTATCGCAAGGTTGTATAAGGAATCTCTTACTCTAGCTTGCTCAAGCGATTAAACAAACCGCATTGTGCTGGTTTTGTGGCGTAAGTTACTGAATATCGAGTGCAAGTTCTTTCCAGTCTTGCAGCTCTTCACGATAGTGCTTCGTCTGCTTAGTGGTCATAGAGTTAATGACTTTCACCAAATACTGATTTGCGACTTGTTTATTGTGATCGATTTTTTGCTCAAGTTCCGGCGCATAGAAGCTGTTTGGGTTAAACATTAACTGTTGAAATTCAGGTTGGAACTTAGCCAAGTCGAGACGATTCGATAATAAGGTATTCACTTCAATACGCATTTTTGTTTGGTGATTAATCCAATCATGAGAAGTGACATACAGATCCGCTACCCAATCATCTAATAACGCTTGTTGTTGCTTGGTTAGACGGCCAAGCCAAGTTTCTAGATTCTCTTCAATTCGCTCTTTATAACGCTCTTTGATTTCTGAGTCGGAAAGTTTTTGGTATTTTCTTTTATATTTGGTGTGACGAACACGAATACTGTTCATCAACTCTTCTACTTGCTCGTTCGATAACTCTCTAGCAATGGAATAAAGTTCGGGTGCAACTCTCGCCACAAGGCGCTGCGAGTGCTGCTGAAATTTAGCTTCCTGCTCTTTCAGTTGATCCATTGTGAATGTGTTAGGCTCGATTGCCATTAGCTCATCAAGATGTTCAACATAATGGGGGATTTCTTGTGTACGATGCCACTCACTCAGGACGGCTACCTTTTGACTAACAATCTCTTCTTGAGAATCATTGAGCTCAACATAATCATCAAGATACTCCAGTAACAGCCAGTCCATATTGTTGTAGACAAACTTGGTACTACATCCAGCCAGAGCCAAACAGACAGTAAACAGTATTCCTAGTTTTTTCATTGCTTCATCCTGCGCAATTCACTGCTGATACCATTATTCTTAACATAGACACTTTACGCTCTCGTGTCTGCAACAACAACTCAAGCAACTTCGATACCAGATCCGCTCTCTTTTTAAATGTTCATCGCTCAAACAAACAGTTAGCTGCGATCATAATAAGCGCAACGAGAAAATAAAAACTATAGGGCGGCAACGCCTCACCTCTGACCCTCACTTCACTAAACACGCTATTCGCTGACAGCAAATTGACTTAGTCATGAACAAGTTACGAACGTAAAGGTAAGCTTTACAAAACCTAGTAGTAATCTTACACAGCCTGACAGACTCCTTACGTCCTTAGGCGTAATATTTCTCTCGAAGGTCACCCATCAGGAGAAAAGATTATGAAAAAAGTGATTCTATTAGCTTCGTTGGTAATGAGTGCGTCTGTATTTGCATCAACCAGTGCGACAACGTCAAACACAAGCTTTACCACTGACGCATACTCAACTAAGCAACAAGCCTATGATGCCGCGTTTGACCTCATGGATGAGATGAAAACAATGAACCCAGCGCAACTTAAGAACAAGCTGCACATTTCACAGAGTAACGTCGTTTACCCAAGTGTGAAACTCAATGACATGACAGTACAGATCGAAGAATTTGCAAACGCACCAGGTAATATTCAGTACAAAGCCGTGCTCGATGTTGATTATCAATATAAATACCGTGAAAGCGGCAACAGCTAACCGTTTATCGTTCCACCTGCCTTGCCGCTTTATCTAAAGCGGCTTTTTTATTGCATTTCCCTGACTTAAAACATCCATTTATGAGTTAATTTTCATTTAGCACTTGAGTTAAATTGAACTAACGAATCAAAATAAACTCATTAATGATTCAGTCATGGAGTAAGCATGAAAAAAATTATCCTACTGTCAGTCGTCTCTGTCGCTATACTAGCGGGTTGTAACCAAGCGACTTCAACAAACCAAGAGTACATTTCAACTATGCCACACGACCCTATGTGTAACAGCGAAGCGATGCCGGGAGGCTTCTACCCTCCGGGTGAAGTGACACCTGAAGCCGAAAAAGCCGTTGACCTTGTCCTCAACCAAATCGCTTCTCAGTCTCCGTTAAAGCAGATCACTGATGTGCGCACTCAAGTTGTTGCTGGAATGAACTACGCAGTGGAATTTGAGCTTGAAAATGGTGAGGTTTGGAACGCGATTGTTTACCAATCTCTTGACGATGAGTACTCGATCACTCAACAACCTACCCTCGGTAAGATCTGCTCATAACACCCTGCTTCAAACTATATGTATGGAGCTCAACTTTTACTGAGCTCCTTTCTCTTTCCTCACCCTATTCCCAACAATCACTGTATAAAAAGCTCGATAAGTCACAAATGGTCGATATAATGGCGCCGCTAACAAACAACTAGGTGAAAACATGAAAATTTGTGGTGTAGAGCTAAAAGGTAACGATGCGGTAATCTGTCTTCTTTCGCATGAGAATGGGGTCGTTCACTTACCAGACTGCCGCGTAGCAAAACTAAGCATTGGGAATGCCAACGACACACAAGAGATGAAGAAATTCCAGTTCTCTTTTGCCAAGTTGATAGAAGACTACAAAATCGAAAAAGTCGTCATTCGCCAGCGTCAAACAAAAGGTAAGTTCGCAGGCGGCGCGGTAGGTTTTAAATTAGAAGCTGCAATCCAGCTTATCGACGACTTGAAAGTAGAGATTGTGGCGCCAACGGCTATCAAAGAGAGCCTAAAGCGCAACCCGCTAGGCATTCAATTTAAAGATACCGGTTTAAAGCAGTATCAAGAGCAAGCATTTACCACTGCATACGCTTGCGCCATGATGCGCGGATAATCAAACGTTTAGTTGGAATGACCAGATTAACAAATCTTAATGTTTCGTTAAGGCTCACTAAATAAGTGCTGAGTTAATCTGTAAATCCTTAATCTAAAACGTTTTTCGGTTTACCCCCTAAACCGATATGGCTCGCATTAGTCACGCGAGCCTTATTTTTTCTTCTTAAAATCAGAACCTTATTCGTTATGATAACCCCAAGCTATGGAAAAGAGGGTTATTGTGAAAATATTAATCATTGAAGACGACCAAACCACTCGAGAATTTGTATCCAAAGGATTGCAAGAGCATGGTTATGCGGTTGATCAGGCTGAGGATGGCAAAAAAGGGTTGATGATGGCGCTAAGTAGCGACTATCAACTGATCATTCTTGACCGAATGCTACCCTACCTAGATGGAATGAAAGTACTGTCGGCGATTAGAGCAACCGATAACAACATTCCCGTTCTGATTCTGAGTGCGATGGACAGCATCGAAGATCGCGTTGATGGGCTGCAAGCAGGCAGTGATGACTATCTTATTAAGCCGTTCGCACTCGCTGAACTTATTGCCCGGGTCGATATCATCATCAACCGAGCACATCGCGCATCAACTCCTTCTCATACTCTTAGTTACGACTGCTTAAAAATCGACCTGAAAGCACACAAATTTACCTGCAACAATCAAGAGCTACTCCTTCAACCTAAAGAGTTCCAGCTCATTCAACATTTTATTGAACACCACGAACAAGTTGTGTCACGTATGCGTTTGTTTGAGAGTATCTGGAGCTATCATTTTGATCCTAAGACGAACGTTATTGATGTCCACGTAGCCAATCTAAGGCGCAAGCTCGAAGAGGCAGGTTGTACTGGGTTACTTCATACCGTAAGAGGGGCAGGTTATGTCCTTCGTCGATAACTATACCCTCACCCGCTCTTCCGTCTTTAAAACCTTAATGGGCTTATTTGTGCTCGTTGCCGCCGCAAACACTGTTGTTATACGGCAGCTTTATGTCGATTCAGACGCCTTTCACCGCCAGCAGTTAACCAAGCAACTCAACGATGAAATTCAGGAGTTCAGTTTTGCCGCCACTCAGGGTAAATCTAACGTTGAAAGCCTTTTAGAAGCTAAGCAAGCCTCTCAGACCCCTTTTTACTATCGACTTGTTGAGCCGATGGAGCCGATATTAAACACCCAATACTATCCCATTGCCGCCTTACCTAGTGAGAAGACTAACATCTTGCTCGGTGATGATTTTCGATTAGAGATTGGCGTGAACCCCAGTGTTGTTGAAGCGCACCGGGAGTCTCTCGCACCGATTGTGTTTTCTGGCATCATTATGCCTGTCGCGGTGATGCTTAGCACCGCCCTATTCTTTTCATTGCTGATCTTAAAACGGTTAGAGAAAGTGAATCGCGCTATGAACCGCGTATTGTGTGGTGAGCGAGAGGTTAAACTTTCCGTCTCAGAAAAAGATGATGAATTCGATATCTTAGCGATTCACCTTAACTATATGATTGAGCAAATGGCAAAAAATGAGACGACGTTAAAGTCCTTAACCGTTGGTCTTGCCCATGACATGCGTACACCAATGGCTAGATTGAAACTGCGTCTGGAAGAGGTTCTATCAAGTAAAGATCTTTCAGAGTCTCAACAAGAGCAATTCTCAGCCTGCCATGATGAACTTGAACTTATCTTATCACTTTTTAACAGTATGCTCGAAATTGCCAAAATCAATAGCGGTCAAATCAGTCTCGCAACAGAGAAAGTTGAGCTCGGCAGTATCGTCAGTGATGCTATCGAGTTTATTACGCCTCTTGCTGAACAAAAGCAACAAAGCATTACCTATCGACAAGACCAAAGCTGCACTATTTTAGGCGATCGTTCGTTACTTTTTCGCGCCGTTTTTAATGTGATTGAAAACGCGGTGAAATACACGCCAGCGGATGGCAAGGTTGAAGTTGTTGTCGATCACTTTGGCGTTATGGTTGCCGATTCAGGGATCGGTATTTCCGATCAAGATAAACTCCACGTGTGTCGCCCTATGTATAGAGCAGACAAAAGCAGAACCGAACAAGGTAATGGGCTAGGACTTTCTCTGGTTGATGCGGTACTTAGCAAGCACAACGCACGCTTAATACTGCGCGATAACAAACCAGGGTTAAGAGTGAGACTCTATTTCACTCACTAGCATAGAAAAAGGCAGCTTTGAATCAAGCTGCCTTTCTATCATTGGTTTTGAAAGCTTAACCTCACTGACTAGGCAGGTAGAGCTTTCATTTCTCCAGCAACTAGCTCAGCTTCAGGGCCCAGTATGACCTGAACATTATGCTCGTTCAGTTTTACTACTCCCATTGCACCCAACTCTTTCAGAGCAGCTTCATCAACTTTACTCATGTCATGCACTGCCAAGCGAAGGCGTGTGATACAGGCGTCGATACTCTCTAGGTTAGATTTTCCGCCTAAAGCTTCAGTGTACTGAGCAGCCAATTTCGCCTTATCCGTCGATGCTGCAACTGCACTGACTTCTGACTCATCTTCTCGACCCGGTGTTTTAAGGTCAAATTTCGTGATAGCAAATCGGAACACAACATAGTACAAGGCTGCAAAACAGAGCCCTTGAACGACGAGCATATACGGTTTGTTCGCCAATGGCAGATTCATAGAGAGTAAGAAGTCAATTAGACCACCACTGAATGTAAAGCCCGCTGTCCACTGGAAGGTGGCTGCAATCGTCATTGAAGCTGCAGTCAATGCGGCATGAATCACAAACAGTACTGGCGCAACAAACATAAACGCGAACTCAAGCGGCTCAGTCACACCAGTTACAATTGCAGTCGTACCTGCCGCCAACATAATAGAGCCAACTTTAGCTTTGTTCTCTGGCTTAGCACAGTGGTAAATGGCTAGGCCAGCTGCCGGCAGACCATAGCCCATGACAGGGAAGAAGCCAGCCATATAACGACCTGTAATACCAAGCTCACCAGTGTTGTTCCAAAAGTTGAAGATATCGTTTATACCGGCAAGATCAGCCCAGAATACTTGGTTCAGAGCATGGTGAAGGCCAAGTGGAATCAGCAGACGGTTAAAGAAACCATACAGACCAGCGCCAACCGGACCAAGGTCAATAAAGCTCTTACCAAAGTTAACCAGTGCAACATAGACCACAGGCCAAACCACAATCAGAATGTAAGCCACAACACACATTACTGCCGAGGTAATAATTGGCACAAAACGGCGTCCACCAAAGAATGCCAATACCGACGGCAGTTGAATATTGTGGAAGCGGTTGTAGAGCTCTCCCGCAATAATACCCGTTAGAATCCCCGTAAAGGCGTTGACGACAGCCCCATACGCAATGATAGATTCCTTACTCATATCCGCAACAGGCATTCCCGTTAGCCTAGAAATGACCTCAGGATCTGAGACCAGAGTTTGCACAATAAACAAACCAATCAAACCTGCCAGTGCTGCTGCGCCGTTATTGTCTTTCGCCATGCCAAATGCGACACCAACAGCAAACAACCACTCTTGATTATCCATGATCGCACTACCCGCATAAATAAGAAAGCTCGCCAACGCGCTACCACCTGCACCCCATGTAGGGTCAAGCGCATAGCCAAATCCGAGCATTAAACCACCCGCTGGCAGAACTGCGATAGGCACCATCAGCGCCTTACCGACTTTTTGTAGATATCCTAGTATATTCACCTTTTTGTCCCCTTTGGTTTTCGTTATTCCCAAAGAGTACTAAGAGTGAGATTAAGGCAGAGTTGAGTGTAGATTAAGATTTGTTAATGAAAAATGCCCAACCTGACAGGCTGGGCATTTTGGTTAAGCGACCTGCTTGGTTTTGAAGTTACCAAGCAAAGCATCATAGAGCTCATTGTCCGTGAGGACTCCGACAAGTTCATCTTCCTCGACCAACAAAATAGGTTGATTGCTACGCTGTTTGAGCTCAATCGCCTCGCGCATTCCTATTTCAGGGCTAGCTTGAACCACCATAGAACTGTTGATGTCTTCTATCTCCAGAGAATCGTCACTCCAATCCACCAGCGTTTTGTTCGAATCAACCAAACTCAAACCCTGGGGAAGTTGCTCAACCCAAAGCTCGTCTGATGAACAAATCTCCCATTGATCATTTCGTCTTGCTAACTCTTCACGTGACTGCATCAATGAACGACCTTTAAGCACATTAAGAGGATTAGTATGAGCGACAAAGTCTTTAACGTAATCGGTTTCCGGTGCAAGGATGATTTGCTCAGGCTTCCCATGTTGAATGAGCTTGCCTGATTCCATAATCGCGATGTTGTTTCCTATCTTAAGTGCCTCGTCCAAATCGTGACTGACAAATAAGATTGTTTTGTTCAGCTTACTTTGCAGTTGAATGAGTTCGTCTTGTAGCTGAGCACGAATCAACGGGTCGAGTGCCGAAAAAGGTTCATCCATCAGCAGGATATCGGTGTCCATTGCAAAGGCTCTTGCTAACCCTACCCTCTGTTGCATGCCACCCGATAACTCATGGGGATATTTGCTTTCCCACTCTGCTAGTCCGACCATTTCTAGCTGCGAACGCGCTTTTTCTCGTCGTTCTTTTTTACTCATACCCTGCATTTCTAAACCAAACGCAACGTTGTCTAGCACAGTCAACCAAGGCATCAAGGCAAATTTCTGAAACACCATAGAGACGCGGTGGGTACGTAAATGACGCAATGTTTCTTCGCCGCAATTGGCTAAATCAACGACCTGCTGACCATCTTTAATCTCTAGCGAACCACGGCTGATTTCATTCAAGCCATTCACTGCACGTAATAAACTCGATTTCCCCGACCCTGACAAGCCCATTAGCACACAAATTTCACCTTCTTGAATTGAAAGGGAAACGTTATCAACGCCGACTACTTGTCCTGTTTGATCAATGATTTCTTGGCGAGATAAACCTTGGTCTAGAAGGGTTAACGCCTGCTGTTGTTTATCACCAAACACCACATCCAAATTTTTAATAGTGATTGCATCCATGACTATGCCTCTTTTTGATTAGGTGTCTTGCACAAACGATCGAGAATGATCGCCACGAGTACGATGGCTAATCCAGCTTCAAATCCTTGTGAAATGTTGACCGTGTTCAGTGCTCGAACCACTGGTTTACCTAAGCCATCGGCACCGACTAAAGCAGCAATGACCACCATGGAGAGTGACAACATAATGCACTGAGTTACGCCCGCCATAATGCTCGGCATCGCTGCAGGCAGTTCCACTTTAAACAAAAGTTTCATTCGACTTGCACCAAAGGCTTTCCCAGCTTCGATAAGCTCTTCTGGAACTTTGGTAATCCCGAGATAAGTCAAACGGATAGGCGCTGCGATGGCAAAGATTATTGTCGAAATCAACCCGGGTACAATGCCAAGACCGAACAAAACTAGCGTGGGAATTAAGTAGACAAACGTCGGTACAGTTTGCATTAAGTCAAGCACTGGACGGAGCAAGGTATACAACCATGGACGATGCGCTGCCATTATGCCGATTGGAACACCAATTAATACGGAAATCGTTGTCGCTGCAAAAACAAGAACAAAGGTTTCCAGCATTTCTTGCCAATAGCCAAGATTAAGAATAGTCAGCAGAGCGCCTATAACAAATAGCACTAACGGGATACTACGATGCAAGTACCAAGCAATGGCTGCCGTTAACACAATCGGGAACGCAGGCGGCATCCATTTAAAAATATCGACAACAAAAAGAATAACGGTTTCAAGAAAGATAGAGATTGCGTCGAAGAACCCTGCCGCATTCAGCGTCAGCCAATCTACGCCCGTTTCCATCCACTCACCCACAGGGATTTTGTTGTTTGTAATAAAATTCACGATATAACCTTTATTATTTGGTGAGGCAGCAGCACTGCTACCTCACCATTTTTTATTATGCGTTTGACTTAATGTAGCTGTTAACGGCTGTTGCAGCGTCATCGCCACTCAAGGTTTTAACGCCTTCTAGCCATGCTTCAACTTGCTGTGGGTTTTGTTTCAACCACTGCTGCGCTGCCTTGGAAGGTTTTACGTTTTGGTTAAGAATAGCTTCCATCAGCTCGTTCTCCATCTCCAAACTAAACGTTAGGTTTTTCAGCATTTGACCTACGTTTTTACATTCAGAAAGGTAGTTAGCGCGTACGTTGGTGTAGACGTTCGCCCCACCATAGTTCGGACCAAAGAAGTCGTCGCCACCATCAAGGTAAGCCATCTCAATGTTGCTGTTCATTGGGTGCGGCGCCCAACCTAAATATACAATCCATTGATTTCGGCGCACTGCACGTGCAACCTGAGAAACCATTCCCGCTTCACTCGACTCAACAAGACTAAAGTCTTTAAGGCCAAAGGCATCGCTATCAATCATTGACTGAATCAGTCGGTTACCGTCATTACCTGGCTCTATTCCGTAGATTTTGTCTCTAAACTTATCGGCATGTGTTGCGAGATCAGCAAAGCTTTTCACCCCTGCGTCGTAAACATACTTAGGTACTGCCAAGGTGTATTTCGCACCTTCAAGATTGGCGCGAACCGTTTCGACACTGCCTGCCTCACGGTATTTAGCGATATCTCCCTCCATTGTTGGCATCCAGTTGCCAAGGAAGATATCGATATCACCGTTCGCCATTGACGAGTATGTCACTGGCACAGACAGCAAATCGGTTTTCGTTTTGTAGCCCATCCCTTTCAGAAGCTCAGAGGTTACTGCTGTCGTTGCAGTAATGTCCGTCCAACCAACATCGGCAAAACGTACAGTTTCACATTGATTGGCATACGCGTTGGCGGCAAGCGCACTCAACGCTAGGGAGGTAAATGTTTTTGTCATCATAGACATAATGTGTTCCTTGTAATGATTACTGACTTTATTGAGCTGATTCCACAGCTCTTTTAGGTTTATTAATTCTCTGTTTGTGCTCCCACTCTGGGGCTAACCACACAGGCAAGTTGACTGATTCAAGTAGCGGTTTGGCTAAGATCATGTCTGCTGCACGCTCAGCAACCATGATGGTCGGAGCGTTCAAGTTGCCATTTGGGATGGTTGGGAATATTGATGAATCGACCACTCGCAACCCTTCAATACCGCGAACTCGACACTCTTCATCGAGTACGGCTAGCGGGTCATCATCGGCGCCCATTTTACAGCTACAAGATGGATGGTAAGCGCTCTCGACGTTTTGCTTGACCCATTCATCAATCGCCTCATCGCTAGTAACGTCGAGTCCCGGCTGAATCTCATCTCCACGGTAAGCATCCATTGAAGGTTGCTGCAGGATCTCTCTTGTCAAACGAATGCAATCACGCCAGTCCTGACGATCTTGTTCCGTCGAGATGTAGTTAAACTCAATGTTAGGCTTATCACTCGGGTTTGAAGAAATGATTTCGACTGAGCCGCGACTTTCAGGCTTGTTTGGCCCGACATGAACTTGGAATCCATGCCCATCAAACGCCGCTTGACCATCGTAACGCATTGCCGCAGGTAAAAAGTGGTACTGAATATTTGGCCACTTAAGACCTTTGCGTGAGCGAATGAAAGCGCAGGACTCAAAATGGTTTGTCGCCCCCAACCCTTTACGTGTCAGGATCCATTCCGTTCCAATTTTCGCTTTGCTCATTAAGCCTAATTTACTATTAAGCGTGATCGGTTGATTACAGTGATACTGGAAGTAAACTTCTAAATGGTCTTGAAGGTTTTGCCCAACCCCGGGTAAATCAAGTTCGACTTGTACACCCGCCTTATCCAACACCGATTTAGGGCCGATTCCAGACAATTGCAAAAGCTGAGGAGAACCGATAGAACCCGCACTTGAGATCACTTCTTTTTGTGCCAACGTCTGAATAATCTTTCCAGACTTTTCATATTCAACGCCAATTGCTTTGCCTTGTTGGATAATCACTTTGCGAGCGACAACACCTTTTACTAACGTAAGGTTTGTTCGCTTTAGTGCGCGCCTTAGGTAAGCGTTAGACGTGGATGCACGTACCCCTTTATCCACCGTCATGTGCATGGCACCAAAACCTTCTTGCTGGTAGCCATTGTAGTCCTGCGTTACCGGGTAACCAGCATCTTTACCTGCATCAATAAATGCTTGATAAAGAGGATTAAGCTGCATGTCATTACCAGCACAAGTCCCTAGAGGCCCTTCGTTACCTCGATACTCATCACCACCGCCTGTCCATGACTCTGCACGCTTGAAATAAGGTAAACATGACTGGTAGTTCCAGCCCTTAGCACCATTCTGCTCCCATTCATCAAAGTCACAGGCATGGCCACGGACATAGACCATTCCATTAATTGACGAGCTACCACCTAACACCTTGCCTCGCGGGCAATGTAGTTTACGGCCATCCAAACCAGACTCTTGCTGCGTTTCAAACTGCCAAGCGTATTTCTCTGTATTCATTGGGTAAGACAAGGCAGTAGGCATCTGGATAAAGATACTCTTGTCGGTACCACCCGCTTCAAGCAGCAATACTCTGTGTTCGCCGCTCTCACTCAGCCTGTCAGCCAGTACACAACCCGCTGAGCCCGCTCCTACGATGATGTAATCGTAATCTTGCTTCATTGTGAATCTCCGTATTCCCGCAAGTTACTCGTAAGGGCTTTCGTAGCCACCAAGCTCAATCAAGACACTTTTCGTCTGCGTGTAATGACGCAGTGTCTCTGGGCCATTTTCACGCCCAATACCAGAGTGCTTATAACCGCCTACTGGCATTTCCGCAGGCGAATCACCCCAAGTGTTGACCCAACAAATACCCGCTTGAAGCTGATGAATCACTCTATGTGCGCGTGAGAGATTTTGCGTAAATACCCCAGCGGCTAGTCCATAGTCCGTGTTGTTCGCTCTTTGAATCACTTCAGACTCTTGGCTAAATTTCAGAACAGACATGACAGGGCCAAAAATCTCGCCTTTAACGTGTTCCATGTCATCATCACAATCAATAAACACGGTTGGTGCAACAAAGTTACCCTTGTCTAGTCCATTTTCTTTAACCTGATAACCACCGGTGAGAAGTGTTGCCTTGCTTGCTTTAGCGCTTTCGATGGCACTAAGTACTTTGCTCAGATGCTCACGTGATATTAATGCCCCAATCTGAGTCTCCATCTCCATTGGGTTACCGACGATAAGCTTTTCAGTTCGCGTTTTGAGCTGTGCGACAAATTCATCATGCAGGGATTCATGGACAAAGACTCGAGTGCCATGCGTACAAACTTCACCTTGGGTATAGAAGTTCGCCACCATGGCCGCAGCTACCGCATCATCAAGCTTGGCGTCATCAAACACGATCATTGGAGACTTGCCACCCAACTCCATGGTGACCTGCTTTAAAGTCTTTGCACTGTCTGCCATGACCAGCTTGCCCGTGCCTGACTCTCCCGTAAATGACACCTTGGCGATATCAGGATGAGCCGTCAGCATCTGTCCTACTCTGTGATCCCCTTGCAGAACATTAAACACGCCATCCGGTAGACCCGCTTCTGTGAATATTTCAGCAAGCTTAAGAGCCGATAGCGGCGTTTCCTCGGAAGGCTTAAAAATCATCGCATTACCCGCAGCCAATGCTGGTGCTGATTTCCACATTGCAATTTGAATCGGGTAATTCCACGCCCCAATCCCGGCACAAATACCTAAAGGTTCGCGACGCGTATAAAAAAACTGTGTTCCACTTAAGGGTTGCTGTTCGCCTTGCATAGCTGGTGCTAAACCTGCGAAATATTCGATAACGTCTGCACCCGTTTCAATGTCTACTGCGATAGCTTCTTGTAAAGGCTTACCTGTATCAGCAACCTCGAGAGCGGCAAGCTCATCGTTGCGTTCACGTAATAGTGCAACTGCTTTCAACAAGATACGGCTGCGCTCTGTTGGTGACATCGCAGACCAAACTTTAAAACCACTTTTAGCAGCATCTATTGCCAGCGCAAGATCTTGTTCACTTGCTTGTCCGACTTTCGCTAAAGGCTCTCCATTGGCTGGATTGTACGTAGTAAAGGCCTCGTTAGAGGTTGCATGGCAAGCTTTGCCATCGATGAATAGTGATTTCATTTCCATGTGAAGATCTGACTTTTATGATTATTTTTGAGAGTAGAAAGTGAGCTGTTTATCTAGGTAATCATTGATGATTAATCTTGCTTTCTCGGCATCAATACCCTGCGGATTGAGCGTCCCACGCAACCAGATACCATCAATCAGAGCAGCGATACCATGAGCAATGATCTCTGCCTGATCCTTTTCGAACAAATTCTTTAATTCTATTTTTAGGTGGGACAGCAAACGTTTTTCATTGACCCTTTGAAGACGTTTCAGCTCAGGGTCATGGACTGAGTAAGACCAGAAAGCCAACCAAGTTTTAGCAACTTTGTTTTCAGCTTGATAACCGACAAAATTGCCATCAATGATGGCGTTAATACGTTGTTGATGAGCTTCTTTTGGCAGCTGGTTGAGCTTTTGCGTTACAGTGGATGAAAGCTGACGCAAAATCTCGCGCATCGTTTCTTCAAGCAATCCGTGCTTACCGCCAAAGTAATGATTAATGATTCCAGATGAGACGCCAGCCTCTTTGCTGATCAGAGAAATACTTGCCGATTGTAATCCTACACGATCGATCACTGCCATCGTTGCTTGTACAAGCTGAGGCTTACGAATATCAGGCATACCAACCTTCGGCATTTCATTGCTCCTTTTTTTAATTGAACGATCAATTAAATATAAAATGCCTGATTTTTCATTTGTACTCAAATGGTTTTTTTGTAAACTGTGCTATTCAAGTTGAAAACTTGAGCAATAACACTACGAACTCAAATTGAAACAGAATCCAACTAACTCAAGCTACAGACCTATCCAATTCATGTTAAAAACCAAATTTAATTATTAATAATCAACATCTTATAACTAGCCCATTTCCAAGCATTAACATCACTCCACAGGAAAATACACGAAGCTAGCACGTAAAATCTACCTCTCGAAAGTTCGGTAGTGACATTTTATTTCGAGCACTAAACATTTAATCAAATATCAAAAATCACAATGTATATCTGAGTTCAATCGAACAGAAAAATACATCAACAATCGCTGTGCGAAATCACCAAGATCGCCGCTTAATTCCGTTTGCTCAAGCGCTTATCGCAAACTATATTATGAAATAGTACACATAACAATTATGAGTCAATGGATTGAAAAAGTAACAAGACCAAGGTTGGCACCATGAAGAATCCTTTTTCCTCTATCCTTTCTAAAAAGGACAGACACGGCCCTCCTGCCGATGAAATAAAGAAAAGTGTGTTAGATGTTCTGCCAGAAGGCATCTTCATATGTGACGGCGTCCGAGGCTCTCATTCCATCTTTTATGCCAACCCTGCTTTTGGGCAACTGTATGGATGTAAAAACTCTACCGTAGTAGGTCAAAGTCTGAGTCAGTTTTTCTCTCCGATCCTTTCTAGCGCTGACCTAGATAAACTTCAAACGGCTGCAGATGCTAGAACATGTTCAAACTTTGTCGTTCGACCTGGTAATGCCAGTATGTGGGTAAAAGTCGATATCCAACCTATGTTCAGGGAGGATGGTTCTCTCAATTATTTGGTGATTACCAATACCAATATTTCTGAAATACAAAAAGCCAAAGCAGCGTTAAGAAACAGCAATCGACAATTAAAAGAGATGGTTGCACAACAAAACAAACGTATTAACGAACACGAACTGCAAATTGGCGTTATTTTCGAGCAAGCGGTTGACGCAATGATCTTGCTTAACGAGAGCAACCAAGTACTTGATGCCAATGACTCTGCATTATCACTTTTTTGCCACCAAAGAACCGACATTTTAGGTTTAGATATAAGTTCACTACTCGGTGAGCTAAAGCCTTCGCACCTCGAACAGCAGCTTAAACAAGTTCCAATGTTCCAAGAGGTATCGCTCAACCAAATTTTTTATGTTCATCGTGAAAATGAAGTACTTTCTCTGTCAGCTGCTACTCGCTATATCTCGATTAAAAACTGTAAGTACATTCTCATCACCCTTCACGACAGAAGTTCAGAACACGATGCTAAATTGGAACTTAAGCGCAGTGAATCCGAACTAGAAAGTGTGGTTCGAAATTTAAACTTGGCTACACAAGCCGGAGGTATCGGGATATGGAGCTGGGATTTCGAAAGTAACGAAGTAACCTGGGACGCTCGAATGTACGATATTTATGGCGTTGACTCACAGTCATGTGAAAATAACTACGCTATGTGGCAAGAAAGAGTCCACCCTGAAGACGTTGATTTCGCCGAGCAAGCTCTGCTTTCTGCACGCGAAAACTTGAGTCAGTTCAATGCTGAATTTCGGATTCTACTACCAAGTGGTGATATACGCTGGGTCAAGGCAGCTGCTGATGTTGTTTTCGCTGCTGACAACAATACCCCTATTGGCATGGGTGGTGTAAATATTGATATAACCAAAGAGAAAAAAGCTCAGGCTTCTCTGCAGCAAGAAAGCGAAATTGCTCAAGCTGCAAACGAAGCCAAATCCATGTTTCTGGCCAATATGAGTCATGAGATCAGAACGCCAATGAATGGCGTTGTTGGTATGCTGAGCCTACTGAGTGAAGGCGAACTTGATTCCGAACAGAGAGCTATGGTTTCCACCATTAAAGACTCGGCATTGACCCTACTTCATATCATTAATGACATTCTAGACTTTTCCAAAATTGAAGCCGGACAAATGAGGCTAGAGAGTGCGCCTGTCGAACTGCAGAACCTATTAGAACGCTCGCTTGATGTTCTCTATCTTCAAGCAAACAACAAAGGGATCGATATGTACTTAACCTACGATCCTAATTTACCCAAAGTGATAATGAGTGATAGTGTCCGAATTAGCCAAATCATGCTCAATTTGGTCGGTAACGCGGTGAAATTTACCGATAGTACGAGTGAGGTAAAAGGTAAAGTATGGGTTTCTGCTTCTTTGGGTTCAAATGGTATCGCTCCTTGCATTGACCTCATGGTGGAGGACAACGGTATTGGTATGACGGAGGAGCAACAAGAAAACCTGTTTAAAGCCTTCACGCAAGCCGATACCAGCACTACACGCCTCTACGGCGGGACAGGATTGGGGCTTTCTATTACTCATTCACTTCTAGACCTTATGGGTGGCAGCATAAACGTTGAAAGTCAGTTTGGTGTCAGTAGCCGATTCACTCTAGAGTTACCATTTATAGAAGTGGAATCGCCGCCGGAAGATCTTATTCCACAATACATCAATGGCACCCGGGTGTTGCTAGTCTCTAACGAACAAGACGTGATTACTTTCTGCGACATCAACCTATCTAACTATGACTGCAAGGTACATTTCGTCCCTACTGTTCAACGCGCAATTACTGTCCTAAATCACGCTGAAAAGACCGAGATAGAAATCGATGTTGTGATCTTCGGTCCCGACATTTATCACAACTATACTGAAGGTAAGCTGTCTTCTTTTGAACAAGAGCAACTCGATAAGAATAAACTTATTCTATTTACTTCCGACGCTGGTGCAAAAACTGGCTTTTTGAAAACCAACACGTACATTATGAACTGTAGCCCGTTTAAACCTAGCGAGCTCACTACAGCGATTTCAGTTATAAAGGGGCATCTAAGCCCAGACATCACTCATATAGAAAACACAACCGATGCTTTGATTATTGACGAACCTCGAGAAGAGTTGATTCTCGTGGTCGACGATCAGCCAACCAATCGAGATGTGCTAAAGCGTCAACTCTCCCATTTAGGTTACCAATGCGAAATCGCCACGCAAGGTCAAGAAGCATTGCATATGTGGCAATCCGGAAACTTTGACTTAATTCTTACTGACTGCCATATGCCCGTGATGGATGGCTATGAACTTACTAGCCAAATTCGCCAGATGGAGCGTGATGACAAGGACCTAGGCCATATCCCAATCATTGCCATTACGGCTAATGCAATGAAAGAAGCCTCTGAGCAATGCATGACATGTGGTATGGATGATTACCTCACCAAACCTGTCGAACTGAAAAAACTTAATGCCTCAATTATTAAGTGGTTGACGCTGTCACCCGCACCACCCCAAGCAATTAAACCTACTAATACAAATGCAGAGGAAAGAGACTCTCCAATCTGTATGCAATCTCTCAAAGAAATACTTGGAACAACAGACTCATCGATTGTCTCACCCCTACTCGAAGGCTATTGGGAGTCCGTTGCAGAAGATCTTACGTCAGCAGAGAACGCCCTATTGGAGCAAGACGAACTTAACCTTCAGCAAATCGCACATGCGGCGAAGGGTGCAGCCCGCTCAGCAGGTGCACAAAACTTAGCTGAGACCTTTGAGAAAATACAAAACATCGCACCACAAAAAGATTGGAACGCCCTCTCTAATACGTTATTGGAAAGCAAAACAGAAGCAGAGAAGTTAAGGGTCTACCTTATCGAACAATCGATCATAGAAAGTACGGAAGCTTCGTTATGACTCAATTTATCCCTCGCGACTACACGATACTCATTGTTGAAGACCATAAGTTCTCACGCAAAGCCCTGATCAATATGCTTGTCCGAGCAGGATATGAGAACTTACTCAGTGCCCAAGATGGTGAAGAAGCACTGGCAAAGTTAGACAAGCACCATGTAGACCTGATCATTACCGACATTAACATGCCCAAAGTGAATGGATTGGAGTTGGTTAAAACAGTACGTGAAGGAGAATCTGGCGCGTCTGAATTGACTAGCATAATTGCTGTAACGACCCTTTCTGACACGGCGACAATAGCAAGCTGTATGACGTTAGAAGTTGACGCGTTTTTAGTGAAACCGATCACCGTTCAGAGCGCTCAAGAGCAGATAAAATCCGCTGTCTCTGAACCAAAACGCTTATATCAAAAGCACCTCTATGATAAGGCGACAACAGAGGTCAGCTTTGAGCCTTCTGAAACTGTGAGCGAAGATAACTCTCCTAAAATACGAGAAGTTTCCTCCCAAGTCATTGAAATAGGGACCCTATCTGAGCTTAAAGAAGGAATGATTGTACTCGAAAATATCTGCGTAAAAACGGGCGGCTGCTTACTTAAAGCAGGAACAAAACTTAACGCTAAGTTAATCCGTCGTTTAAATGAGCTAAGTACAATCATCGAAGTCCATTCTTTTTACGCTCGAATGGATGAAATTCAACTAGCGTATGAAGATTAAGGTTGTTTGTCGAAGGCTTTTATACCGTCAGGCAACTGATACCAATCTTGTTTCTCGCTCACCCAAACATGTACCGTTGGTTCAAAAACATCATGATTGCTCGGTGTACTGGCTTTTAGTTTAAGCTTAAGTGTTGACTGATCGTCAGGGTTGAAATGATAGACTCTGTTGCCACATTCAGGGCAAAATTTGGCGTAGTTTTTGTTACCACTCTCAGCCAGACGCTGCCACTCTTTTAGTTCACCATCAAATTCAATATCTTCAGTACCTACCACCGCAGTAACACTGAATGGAGCCGTGGAAAGTTTTTGACATTCTATACAGTGACACGCAACGACCATCTTAGGTGGTTGGTTTAATTTGTATGAGACCTGACCACACTGGCAAGATCCTTCTACTAAATAGCTCATTTGCTTCTCCTTTGCACTGATTTCAACTCATCACACATAACGAGGAATAGTTAAAATAGCAAAGTGAGGTGGCGGTGGGAAAGGATTATAAAAAACAAACTTGTCGCAGATATAGAACCTGCGACAAGTTCACTAGGCAACACTAGGCTTTTACAGGCTCTTTTGTTGACTCAAGATTTGAGTAAAGTGAATCTACGATCTCTTTCGATCGCACTGCAAGCACAGATAACAAGGTATCACTTAGTCCATGTGAAGATTCGCAACAACCTTGAAGGAACACGTTAACCTTACATGAATCCTGCATCGGTAAACGGTAGTGGCGTTCAACCTGTTTATCAGACATCAAAGGTTCGAGCTTATCTAGCATCTGATTAAACTGGTCGTAACGATACCCGGTAGCAAGGACAACAGCGTCATAGTCGTGCCAATTCTGCTCAGTGTGAATCCTGTCATTATATCGAAGTGAAATCTTGCCTTCCTTTTGACCAACTTCTTGAATGTCATGACAACGTAAATGCTGATGCTTTCCTTCACCTGTGACTTTCTGCAGGTATAAACGCTCATAAATTGCACTGAGCTCTTCCGTGTCGACCACTGAGTAGTTCGTACCATTGAAACGAGACAGAATTGTCTTACGTTCTTCATCCGAGCTTGAATAAACATGGTCAGTAAACTCTGGGTCGAAGATCTCATTTACAAATGCACTATCATCAGCAGGGTGTAGAGCAAAGTTACGGTTAACCAAGTGTACTTCGCCATCTTCATAACGATTTGTTAGGTCGACGAAAATCTCCGCTGCACTTTGCCCCGCACCCACGACCGCAATCTTAGGTGTTTCGGTACCTGCATTAAACTGCTCGCGCCACACTTTATATTTAGAAGAGTGAATGACTTTTTCATCATCTAAACCGTTGAACAGCTCCGGCAATTTAGGCATACCGCCCATTCCAATCAGAAGGTTTTTTGCGATACGCACCGTTTGGTTGCCATCAATATCTGTCGAAACGACGCGAACCTTAGTAATTTCTCCATCTACTTCAATCGGTTCGATATCAATCACACGTTGACCATAAGTAACGACAGAATCAAACTGATTCGCAACCCAGGTTAGATAATCATTGAATTCAACACGAGACGGATGAAGAGAGCCTAAGTTAATAAAAGAGCTCAAACGATCGTGGGAATGAAGATAGTTAACAAACGAATATGGGCTGGTAGGATTACGCAAAGTAACTAGATCTTTAAGACACGAGATTTGCATTCGAGTACCGTCTAGTAGCATTCCGCCATGCCATTCAAAGTGAGATTTTTGCTCTAAGAAACAATAACTCAACTCTTGATGCTGAGCAGTTTCTTCTAACGCAATGGCAATTGACAGGTTAGCAGGGCCAAAACCCACACCTAACACATCATATTCCTTAATCTGGTCTGTCATTTTTTAACCTCTTAATTTTGTTGAGCTCTTTGGCCCTTTAATTCCGAGATACCCAAAACATTAATAGCAATCGCTAAAAAAGGTATCTCTCAACTGACACATTAACGCTGCCCTCTTATGAGGGAAGTCGAATTCTTTTAACTTGGCGAAGCCATACTGTTTGAGATAACCAATCATTTTGGCGTTATCCGCTCTTGGCTCGCTGATAATTTTTTCTGTCCTTGGATCTGACAGGTAAAGGAAATGGCATACAGAAGGAAGCCAAGCTGCTACCTTGTGGCTGCCTCGGTGATTCTCCTCTCCAACAAGCATATGAATGCCACGATCGTAATCACCAGCGGCATAATAAGGCGCAATACGATCTTCTTTCGTCCAGTAGGCTTCGATATAGGCAAATGGCTCGTTGTTCAAACAAACAATCAGTAGTTGATTCTTATCATTCAAGACTTGATCTTCTAGATAAGATTTATGCTCTTCTAGGGTGCCTGTTTGCTCCCAGAAAGCTGCAACTCGCTGACTGTTCTGCCATTTTGAAAACAGCTCCGCATGTTCTTCAACATTAAGACCAACGAGAGAAAGCGTTTGCTCTAACTCTGGAATATAACGACGGTATAGCTCTCCTTTTTGTGGTCTTGGACGCAAAGGGTGATAACCATTACTTGCCAGAATTTGCTTGTGAGGCATTAATCGACGTTGCTGTTGCAACCAAAACTCTGGCAATTGAAGCAAGCTCTCTCGCCAAACAAGTTTTATCCCTTCAGCGCTAACTTGAACGATGTCTTCTAAAGCACTCGCAGGATTTTCGTTAAGCTCGATACAGCGAATATCTTTGCGCTGTTCCAACAGTAGCACCAAAGCTCTAACATACTCTGAATCTGTTAATGTATTCTCACTAACTCTCCAGTATCCGCCGCTCTCTTTGCTAACCGTTATTCTACCTTCACCAAGATCGATGCAGCATTTATCCCCTTGCTGCTGAACACTCTGCCCAATGGGCAGAGTGTTTAGGGCATGACTGTTACCAGTCATAGCTCAAGCTCGCAATAACGTTGCGGCGGTCACCGTAGTAACACCAGTAATTGCTTGTACATGTTGCGATGTACTCTTTATCAAAGATGTTCTTCGCAGCGACTTGGAACTTGTAGTCTTGGAAACGGTAACTCACCGTCGCGTCATACAATGTGTAAGCTGACACCTTCTGGGTATTATCGTTACCAGCATACGTATCGCCTGTATAACGCACACCACCACCAACACTTAGACCGTTAAGCACACCATCAAAGAACTGGTATTTAGCCCACGCTGAAGCTAGCGTATCTGCCACTTGCTGAGGCGTTTTACCTACAAGCGACTTGTCTTTGTCATCTTTGATTTCTGAATCAAGGTGAGTGATGTTACCAATAAGAGTTAGAGATTGCGTTACATTAGCAACTGCTTCAAGTTCAATACCTCGGTTGCGGATTTCGCCCACTTGTTTGATATCTGAACCGTCAACTTGTACCACGTCAGTCTTAGCGGCATCATAAACAGACAGATTAAAGTAACCATCGAAGCTTCTAGGCTGATACTTCAAACCAATTTCAAACGATTCCCCGCGCTCTGGCTTCGCTGGTTGATTGGTTACTGAACGGATTTGTGGCTCAAAAGATTGCGCGTAGTTAGCATAAGGCGTAAAACCATTGCTCATGACATACACCACACCCGCACTTGAAGTCCATTCTTGGTAATCAGCTTCATACGCTGTACCTGTTGTCTGGTTGCGTTGCTCATTAGATGTATCATCGTAACGCACACCAGCTTGTACTACCCAATCATTGATACGCATTTGATCTTGTAGATAGAAGCCAACTTGGCGGTTTTTAGTGATGGTGGTCTCTAAGTCAGCATCCGTTAAAGGCTGAAGTGTCTTTGGATTCAGCAATACAACGTTATTTGTATACGTAGGATTAAACATATTAAATGTTGGATCCGCAGTACCTAAAGCTGTTGTACCATTTCCATCGGCTACGGTTGGATCTGCCGCATAGTCTTGGCCATCAATCTTAATCTGTTGATAATCAATGCCAGTTAATAACGTATGCTTTACAGGGCCAGTGCGGAATTTATAAACAAGGCGGTTGTCAATATTAAACGCATCTGAATGACCTTTTTCAGTCGTTGCATTTCTGACAATCGTCTCTCGTGAACCTGTAGGGTCTAACACTTGTCCTAGATTAACAGGACCTATCTGCGTTTGAATGGTCGGTGCATCAGCAGCGTACATAGAGAAGTACATCTGACGCAAATCGATATCCATGCGGCTGTAACGTGTCGATTGACCAAAGCTTAAAGAGTCATTGAATTGATGTTCAAACTCGTAGCCCACTGAGAGTTGTTCACGCTCAAATTTTTCCCAACCCGGATTACCGATAGCTAAATTATCAGGAATTTGACCATTTTTATTTGGCGTCAACGTGCCCTCTACTGGCAAGAATTGTAAGTAAGGATCTGAGTCATCTTTCTGATAGCTAGTTAGGAAAGTAATGTTCGTACTGTCGCTAATATTCCACGCTAAAGAAGGGGCAATTAAAATGCGCTCTGCGTCAACATTATCGACTTTCGTACCATTCTTACGGCCCATTGCCACTAAACGGAATGCGACATCTTCGTTGATCTCTCGGTTTACATCTACGCTAATCTGCTTTCTGTCAAACGATCCGTACTCTAGGGCCACCTGACCTGAGCCGCCGTCAAACTGCGGTCGTTTACTTACAGTATTGATTAAACCACCAGGAGGATTCTGTCCATACAGGACCGATGCAGGGCCACGAAGAATCTCTACGCGCTCTAGACCAAACGGGTCAATTTGCCAGCTGTAAAAACCAGCTGAATAAAGACGCGTCCCATCTTGGTAAAGCCCCGATCCCGCTTGCGCGAAACCACGAACAACAAACCAATCTTGCTTGTTGTCATCACCGTAATGGTTAGTTTGAATACCTGGAGTGTACTGAAGTGCATCCGAGATACTGATAGAGGCTCGGTCATCCATTTGCTCTCGTGTAACAACAGAAACTGCACGAGGTGTTTCATGAATAGCCAAATCTGTTTTGGTCGCTGTGCGACTCTTTTGTCCTAGATAACTGAAGTCTGGTCCAACTGAACTCTCGTGCTGCTGACCTACTACCACTACTGTTTCATCTTCTGCTGCATTAACTACACCAGTAGACAAGGCAAATGTTACTGCCAAACACGCTGGGCTCAGCATAAACTGCCGATTCATATGTTTCTCCTTAACTCTCGGCTAAACCGAATATTATATTAATAGTTATGATAATTGTTATCATTAGCATTACAATGCAAACGAAGTGTAACGAGTTTTATAATTAAATGGAATCTATAAATTAGTCGTTATGGATCTATAATGTATTGTTTATTAATAAGTACCCAAGCTTATTAACAACACGTTCGTCCTGTACAATTCCCAAGTGATCAGTATCAAATACTTCACTGCTTAAGAGAGCGTTAACCGCAGAGAGATTTTGACACAATAGTTTGTCTCGACCCTGTGGCTGACCAGCCCAATATGCAACTGGTTTAGTTAGAAGCTTTGGCAGTTTATAGTTATGACATAACACGCGCATGTGCTGCTCTACCGCCCAGCTGTACAGCATTTGCTGCGCACTTTCAGATAGATAGTGATCAAAGTTTTGTGACGCCAACCAAGATGAAAATACGCTTGGCCAATTGTCAGGAGTTGATTGGTCAAATCCTGCAAGACAGGTTTGCTTCTGCTCTTCCGATAACTTACCTAATAGCAATTCTAGATGCTCAATCAGCTTGGCTTTTGCTGTCGGTGATTCCCATTGGTCTTCGGCAATTTCAGTGCCCGGCACATAGCAGTCGAGCAACCCGAGGAAAGCAACACTTTCACCAGCAGCTTCGAGGCGAGCTGTGATTTCTTGACAGAGCGCGCCGCCGAGCGACCAGCCAATCAACGTATAAGGTCCAGATGGCTGTATTTGACGAATAGTCGCGCAATAAGCATCAGCCATTGCGCTAAACGAAGTGTCAAAGCGATTTGGATAAACGAAGCTCTGAGACTGAACACCATAAACGGTGCGCTTGCCCGACAGTACTTGAGCTAATTTCTGATAGCCAACTGTTCTGCCTGTCACTGGGTGAACGCAGAATACAGGTGCACTTCCATTAACATCAGCATTTAGCTTTTCGATCAATTTGAGGTCAGCTTTGGCTGCTATCGCCTCGCATTCTTGTGATTTTGATGCCGAGTGTATCAATTCAAGCTTTTCTTTCCATACATTGGCTTTGGCCTCGACATCTGATTGCGAGTAATGACTGGTTGCATATTCAAAATCAGCACTCAATACACCATCAACAACTTGGGCATTGACGACTAAAGGCGTCAACATAGTGTTGCCATCGGCTTGATCACGCGAGTTTGACGACACTGGTTGACACCAATGAGCAAAACTATTGCCTTGATACTGCCCTAGGTAATTGAATGTTAGCTGCGCAGTTTGTTCTTCATGCTCAGCGTCTAAGTATCGCATTCCATAGCCAACGCCTGAGTCTTGGCTCAACAGCGCCATACGCTCGGCGATATCGTCTCGGGAATCTGAGATATTCAAAGTCATTGGATATAGGCTCGTCATCCAGCCCACCATGCGGCTAAGATCTAACCCTTCAAAGACAGATTCGTCACGACCATGACTCTCTAGATATACGCTTTGAGTACCTTCGTTACTCTCCAAAGTCGCAGATAATGCAGAGACAAGTTCAACTGTGATATTTTCACAGCTCAATAAAGCAGACGTTACTTCTCGGCTTAGCTCAACCTTTAGTGAGCGCTTGTTGCCATAGATTGCTTTAGCGTGTGTATTTTCCGCATGGAATGCTTGTTCATCCCAAACAGCTTTCCTAGCTTTGCCTTGTTCTGTTAATGCCCATTTGTTGAGGCTATCCACCGCCATATCCAAAGAGGTGTTAACAGGCGGTAGCTCAACTGTTTTCCTTGAGTTTTCGTCACTAGAAAGTGTTTGCTGATAGGCACGCCATAAGTCATCCATCAGGACTCGCCATGAAACGCCATCTACAGCTAGGTGATGAATTACAATCATCAAGCGAGATTTCTGTCCCTCGATTTGAGCGTAGCCTGCTTGAATCAGTCGGCCTTCTCCAATATCAAGGCTTGTTTGCAACTCGTGAGCAAACACTTCGAATGCCTCTAAGCTGTTTAGCTGGGTTTTCCATAGAAGATCATGGGAAACATGCTCAACGTATTGCTGCTGCCATTGACCTTCAGTTTGAGAAAACGACAATCTCAACGCGGGATGGTGCTCCACTAACCCTTTGAGCGCAGTATCCAGTGCCTGAATATCCATATCCTGCTTCAACTCAACACACACATGCTGATTCCAGTGGTTTGGCTGAGCAAAGTTTTGCGCCATGAAATGAGCCTGAATTGGCATCAGACCAAATGGTTCTTTTGGTAACTCTCTTTGCTCTTGCTCAACCGCTGCTTCAAGTACTTGTGCTAACTCGCTTAGTACTGGCGCTTGGAATACTTGCTTTGGAGATACATTCAGACCTGCCAGTTTCAATTTGCTCACTAGCTGAAGGCTCAATATAGAGTCTCCGCCTAACGCAAAGAAACTATCTTCTCGGCTAACAGAATTAATACCCAGTAGCTCTTGCCAAATCTCAGCAAGGAGAGTTTCTTTCTCACCTTGCGGTGGCAAACCTTGCGACAACTCAGATTTGAATTCTGGTTCCGGCAGCGCTTTTCTATCTACCTTACCTGCTGGAGTTAACGGCAAATCATCTAGCACCACGAGATGCGCAGGTACCATATACTCAGGCAGATGCTCAGCAAGCTCAAATAATATCGAAACGCTATCAACCTTGTTTGCATCAGCGCCATGCAGATACCCCACAAGGTGTGTCATAGAGCCCTGACGATGCGCCGCAACCACACATGTCTCGACACCGGATATTTGCTGAAGCCTTGATTCGATCTCACCCAGCTCGATTCTGAATCCACGGATTTTTATCTGTTGGTCTACCCGGCCAAAATATTCCATGACACCGTCTTCCCGCCAACGAACTAAGTCACCAGTGCGATACATACGCTCGCCAGTATTGCTAAATGGATCCGGCATAAATCTCTCAGAGGTCATATCTGGCTTGCCCAGATACCCGCGTGCGAGGCCGACTTCTTCACCAATGTACAACTCCCCGACTGCGCCTTCAGCAACTTGGTTAAGCAAACCATCTAACACATAAAGTCGACGAGCCCCAACAGGTTGACCGATAGGTGCATAGGCGCTGGTTAGCTTATCTTGTGAGTAAGCACGCCAGATCATTGGTGTCACCACGGTTTCTGTTGGCCCATAGCCGTTGATAATACGTGGCGGGTTTACAACAGATTGCAGGCGGTCATAGGTCTCACGGGTAAATGCTTCACCACCCAAAGTCCAAGAACGTACATTCAACTGAGGCTGAGTCGTCTCAATCCAGTCCAATAAAGGACCGACATAGCTTGGAGGGAAACAGGCTATCGTAATCCCTTCCTCCTTGAGCACATCACAGGTCTTCTCCGCACTCCACAATTGTTGATCGCGAATCACCAAACGAGAACCAAACGCCAATGGCACTGTCCAACGCTCTACCGCTCCGTCAAAACTGATTGACGCAAAGTGAAGTTCAACGTCATCTTGCGTCATTCCATATTGAGTACCAATCGTCTGAACATGCATGCTCAGGCCATCGTGGGCAATCGCGACGCCTTTTGGCTTACCCGTCGACCCTGAGGTGTAGATGATGTAAGCCAACTGCTCTGGCAAGAGTTCTACTTCTGGCTTGGCTTTTGAGAGACCTTGCCAATCTAGCTCACCCATATAAAGCGGTGTTACTGAAGAGGCCTGATCCGAATGGGAGAGGACGTGTGAGTCAATCTCTTCCCAACGTGAGCGCAATGATTGCTCGCTGATAACCAAGCTCGCAGCAGAATCCTCGATCATGTAAGCCAATCGGTCGGTCGGATAATCAGGGTCAAGTGGTAGAAACGCCCCACCGGCCTTCATAATGGCGATCATCGCTATGATCATATCGTTGCCGCGCTCAAAAAGAACGCCCACAGCTTGATCGCGAACGACACCCTGCTCTACTAACTGGTTCGCCAGCTGGTTCGATTTTTCTTCCAGCTGTTTAAACGTCACACTTTGCTGGCCGTGTTTTAATGCAATGGCTAACGGTTGCTCAATACCCTGAAGGTCGAACAACTCAGTGACTGGTTGGTAACGCCACTCACCTTCTGGTTGCGACAGTTGCGATAATCTGGCGAGTTGAGCCTCATCCAGTGAGTTAAGCGTAGCCAATGGTGTATTCAGGTTTTGTTCTGCTTGTGAGACCAACAGATTCAGAGTGCTAGTAAGCGAAACCATCATGTCGGGGTCGATACGATCTTTGGCATAGGTCAGCGTAACCAAAGTACCGCTCGAAGATTCCAACACATCCAAAGCGACATCAAACAGTGCGAAGTTGCCTTTAAGAGCCAGCGGCTTTACTACTACACCCGGAGCAAACTCGACCGACTCGGTTTGATTGACCTGATGATTAAACAACACTTGAAAGTAAGGCGTTTCGCCAACCAACCTTTCCGGCAACAATGAAGAAACCACACGATCAAACGGCAATAACTGGTGTTCCTGAATCTCCAACACTTTGCTGTGAGCTCTAGCCATGATTTGACCAAAGCTCTGCTCAGGTTTTACGTCTTGAGCAACCACATTAGTGTTTACGAAAAAGCCAATAACGTCAGACACTTCGGCTCGGGCGCGGTTAGCCATTGGCATACCAATGTTGATATCGTTACGTCCTGTCAACTTGAACAGCGCAGCCTGCCAAATGGCTAGCCAAAAGCTCGGCGTGGTGACGTTATTTTGCCTTGCAAGGCGTGTAATGCGTTCAGAAACATTACTATCAAATTTAAGGCTTACCTGCTGTGCTTCTCGGCGCTGATTAGGTGCAATATCGCCTGTCCAATCAAACAGTTTCTGTGGCTGCTTATCACCTAACTCTTGCTGCCAGAATTGAAGATCCTCCCCCCCTTTCCCGGCTTTTAGCAGTGCATCCTGCCAGACAGAAAAGTCACTGTACTGGATGCTCAAGGGCTCTAGAGACGCCCCCTGATAGGCGGTGACCAAGTCCTGCATAAACAATCCAATAGACCAGCCGTCAGACACAATATGATGCATCACAATGATCACATGAGTTTTATCTTCAGATGCGCGAATACACACCATTCGTACTGGCATTTCATGAAACAAATCAAACGGCTTGGCAATAAATTCTGCTGTCCATTCGCCCAGCTGATTTTCCGTTAAGTGTCTGCCGTCTTTAAGCTCAACGTGAGCAATACAGTGCTGGTCAATATGCTGCTTCGGCTCACCTTGGTCCGAAACAACAAAGCGCGTTCTCAAGGCGTGGTGTTTACTCATGACACCAGCAAGCGCCAGTTCCATTTTATCGGTAGAGAGCTCGCCAGTTAGCTCAAAACCACCACTGATATGGTAAGCACTATTACCAGCATCAAGCTGATAAATGTCCCAAAGTCTTTTCTGCGCCGGAGAAAGAGGCACATCACGCACCTTCGCTGCTGGGACAATCGGTAACTTTTCGAAACTCATTCCTTTGGCGTCAAGCAAAGCGATAAATTTCGCCTGCTCTTGCTCACCGAGGTTTAGAAAACGTTTTGCTAATGCAAATTTGTCTATTTTTGGTTTTTGTTGTGCTTTTGAATTTGATTCTTGGGTCATAACAATTCCAACTCGTCCATTAGTGCAGCCATGGCGTCGAGTTCATCCTGTTCTTGTTCATTGTTTACCTGATACTGAGATTGAAGTGCATCCGTTAACGCCTGTAGCGTCCCAGCGGCAAAGAAGTCCTTTAATGAGATCGCTAAGTCGAGCTCTTTTTGTGCTTGAGCGACGATACGAGTGGCTAAAAGAGAATGGCCTCCGAGCGCAAAGAAGTTATCATCTAAGCCCACTTTTTCTGAGCCAAGGACTTGCTGCCATGTATTGGCAAACCAAATTTCCAATTCACTCTCTGGGGCGCGATATTCCACCTTACTCCACTCTGGAGAAGGCAACGCTTTGCGATCACGCTTGCCATTTGGTGAAAGAGGCATTTCATCCAGTGCAACGTAGATGGCCGGAACCATGTAGTCTGGAAGGTGGTCATTCAAGTGCGCTTTAGCAGCGGTTTCTTTTTCTGAACTCCACTCACCGCAAACCACGTAAGCGACAAGCTGCGTACCTGTTTGATGTTCATAAGCTATGACTGCCGATTCATCGACGTCATCGTACTGGTTGAGAACATTTTCAATTTCTTCCAGCTCAATACGAAGTCCACGAATTTTTACCTGATGATCCAATCGACCCAGATATTCAAGTCTGCCATCTGGCATGCGAACTACTTGGTCACCAGTGCGGTACATACGAGAACCAATGTTCCCATCTTGCTCGCACCCAAACGGATTTGGCACAAAGCGGTCGGCGGTCAAATCCGGCCTGGATAGGTACTCACGCGCGAGACCATCACCCGCTAGGTATAGCTCACCTGGGACGCCGACTGGCACTGGATTCCAACAATCATCCAATACATGAAGCTGAGTGTTGCTAATCGCGTGACCAATCGGGATGCGTTTACCGATAGGTAATTCGCATTGCCAGTAAGTCACGTCAATAGCCGCTTCAGTCGGACCATAGAGGTTATGCAGCTGACAATCTGGCGCACCCGTCAACACTTTTTCGGTCAACTCAGCAGGCAAGGCTTCACCACTACAAATAATGCGGCGCAGGCTGGTGCACTCCCCAATATCCGTCTCACTTTCAAAAGCATGAAGCATTGAAGGAACGAAATGGAACGTCGTTACGCCCTGCTCTCGAATAATGTTATGCAATAGCTCAGGTTGTCGGTGATGATCTGGCTCAGCAATAGCTAGCCTTGCACCGTACATAAGCGGCCAGAAGAACTCCCATACAGAGACATCAAAGCTAAACGGTGTTTTCTGGAGAACGCAGTCACTGGCATCTAACTGATACTCGTTTTGCATCCAAGCCAGGCGGTTGTGCAGTGCCGACTGGGTGTTTACCACACCTTTTGGTAGTCCTGTAGAACCGGAAGTGAAGATGACATACAGCGACTGTTCAGCATTCCAATTTACCACCGGAGCCACAGTGCTCTGCTCGTTGACTTGCTGTAAGATCTCAGCCTGATTTAGCGCCACATACTGACATTGAGGATTTTCTGGCCATTGTGGCAAGGTCTCACTATCGGTCAGTAAGATGGATACGTCCGCAGACTCAAGAATATAATTCAAACGTTCTGCTGGATAACTTGGGTCCAATGGCACATAAGCACCACCAGCACGAGTAATCGCGTGTAAGCCAATCACTAGTTCAAACGAACGCGGTAAACCAAGGCCAACTCTGGTTTCTTCGCCCACACCTTGTTGACGTAGCCACTGAGCCAACTGATTCACTTTGCGGTCGAATTCAGCGTAAGTCATCGACTGCAACCCCATGGACAAAGCAATCGCCTCAGGGGTGCGCTTTGCTTGAGCTTCAACAGCGACTGGTGGAGGAAGCATTTCACCCCAAGATTTCTTCGTCGCGTTGAATGCTTCAATTTGTGCGAACTCGTCAGAATCAACCAACTTGAGTTCAGACAGCATCGCGTTAGGATGCAATGCAACTTGTTCAAGCAGCTTGAGCCAGTGACCAAGTAACGCTTCGACAAACGTTTTATCGAATACTGGTGCTGCATAGTTAACAAAACCACTCCATTCGCCGTCATCATAGGCCTGTACATCTAAGCTCAACTCTAACTGAGCCGCGACCACGCCCGGATCAAACGCTTCTGCTTGTAATCCTCCCCATTCAGCGAGAATTGAGCGCTCTATACGTTGGAAGTTGAAACTCGTTTGGTACAACGGATGGTGCTGCAAATTACCCGTCACACCAAGAGACTCTACCAATACTTCAAATGGCACATCCTGATGGGTCAACGCCTGCTCGGTAAAACGTTTTATCTCATGGAGCAGATTGTCGTAACTCATTGCAGCATCTAACTGCGCAGGGACCACCAAATTGTTGATGAAGCAACCTTGCATCTGCTGAGTATCTGGCTGTGTTCGGCCTGCAACCGGGATACCGACTCGAATTTCATCACGCCCAGAATACTTGTGAAGCAATAAGTGCCACAGGCTTAACATAACGTTAAACGGGGTCGTTGCACTTTGTGCAGCAAGAGTTTCAATCTCGTTGACCTGCTGCTTGGTCAGAGTGAAATGATGACGCTGACCGGTAGTTTCTAGCTGATCTCTCGCGACATCGCTATGGAGCACAAGCGGCTCAATATCTTTTGCTAACGCCTCTTTCCACCATGACAGTGATTCTTTGGCGCTATCTGATTTTAACCATTCTTGCTGCCAGCTAGCGTAATCGGCGTAATCCAGCGCGTCAGCCTCAATGTTTGATTCAAACTGACCTGAATGACCGTACGACGAATAAACAGCCGACAGCTCTCGCATTAGTTTTTGAATCGAAATGCCATCAGAGACGATGTGATGGACAACCAGAAGTAATTCAAACTCCTTTTCTGAATGCTTAATTAAGTAAGCTCTTAGTAGTGAAGGCGATGACAAATCAAAAGCTTCACCGATCCAGTTGAGGCGCTGAGCCTCTAGGTCGAAGAACTCATCAGCTGAGTATTCTGGTAATGCGAAATGACATGCGTCGTCATCAGAATGGATAGACTGCATCAGCTCGCCATCCACCTGCACGAAGCTGGTACGCAGAGCCTCATGGCGGCTAATCACAGTGCGCAACGACTGCTCTAGCCACTCTCTATTCACTTCACCTTTTAACTTAAGGCCAAGCGGCATGTGATAAGCAGAGCTTTCAGGCATCAGCTGTTGAACAAACCATAAACGCTTCTGCGAAGCACTTACTGGCATGTATTCCATGCGCGGCACTGCTTTGATCGTGACTGCAGGTTCTTTGAGTGACGTACACTGAGTTGCCATCACATCTAATCTTGGAGAATCAAAGACACTCTGTAGTAAAAGACGAATCTGGTGTTTTTGCTGCAAACGTCCAACTAGCTGGGTAGCAAGTAATGACTGACCACCCAGAGCGAAGAAATCATCATTACGACTAACTCTCTCCAGCCCAAACAAGGCTTGCCATTCTTGTGCCAGAAGCTGCTCAATCTCACCTTCTGGTGCTTCATAGGCTTTGTGCTGAACATGATTATCAGGCTGCGGCAGTTTTTTCTTGTCGACTTTACTTGCTGGCGTCAACGGCATCGAATCCATGACCACAAGCTGTGAAGGCACCATGTAGTCAGGTAGTACTTTCGCCATTTGAGCGAGAATATCATCGCCGTTTATTAGGTCAGCCTGACCTTCTACGTAACCGACCAAGTATTTTCCAGCTGAACCTTCAAAGGCGGTGACAGCACTCAGTTTACTGCCACTGATGCTCTGTATTCGTGACTCGATTTCACCTAATTCGACACGGAAGCCTCGAATTTTTATTTGGTCATCTGCTCGACCCAGATACTCCATTACGCCATCTTCGCGCCAGCGAACTAAGTCGCCAGTGCGATACATGCGCTCTCCATTATTCGCGAATGGATCGGGAACGAAACGCTCGGCCGTTAAGTCTGGACGATCAAGATAACCGCGAGCTAAGCCAACTTCTTCACCAATGTACAATTCACCACTGACACCAGAAGGAACTTGACGAAGGTCGCTATCCAATACATACAGACTACGTGCACCGACAGCAGTACCGATAGGGGCATAAGCACTTTCTAGCGGTGTTTCAGGATAAGCCTGCCAGATCATTGGCGTCACGACTGTTTCCGTCGGGCCGTACCCGTTGATAATACGCTTCGGATTCAGTACCTGCTGAAGCTTGAAATAGGTCTCTCGTGTAAAGGCTTCACCACCCAAAGTCCAAGAGCGTACCGCTAATGTTGGCTGTTCAACCTCAATCCACTCTAGCAGTGGTCCAACATAGCTTGGCGGGAAACACGCGATGGTCACGGCTTCACGCTCAAGCACTTCACATGTCTCTTGCGCACTCCAAAGCTGCTGATCTCGAATCACCAACTTTGAACCGAAGGCCAGAGGCACAGTCCATCTCTCTACTGCACCATCAAAACTGATTGAAGCAAAGTGCAGCTCGACGTCTTGTGGTGTCATACCATATCGTTGGCCAATGGTTTGAACATGCATGCTCAGACCAGAATGAGAAACACACACGCCTTTAGGTTTGCCCGTAGAGCCCGAGGTATAGATCACATACGCCAGCTGCTCTTCTAAAATTTCAGGGCGAGTTAAAACAGACTGCTGAAGGTCGATATCGGAATACGCAATGATATTATCTCGCTGACAAATCTCACGTGCCAATTGTTGTGAACTGTCGTCTGAAATTAACCACTGTGCATCGCTATCTTCAACCATGTAGGCCAGTCGGTCTTGAGGGTATGAAGGGTCTAAGGGTAGGAATGCAGCTCCGGCTTTCAACACACCGATCATTGCCACCAGCATGTCTGCACCACGGGCAAACATCACACCAACTCGCTGGTCTCGTTGAATGCCGCGTGCGATTAGCTCAGCGGCTACACCATCACTGAAGTTATCCAGCTGTTGGTATGTCAAAGTAAGCCGTCCAGTGCCCTTGGTTGATAAAACACTTCCCCCGAGAGGATTCGCCACAAGCGCTTCACTATCTGGTTGAGCAAGCACCTGCTCTTTTAACAGTTCTGTGAAGGGTTTGTAAGTCCATTGCTCAGACGATTTTACATGACCAGACAAGCGAGACTCTTGTTCAGCGTCCAGTACATCAATATCACTCAGATTATGAGCCAGCTTATTGACAAGCTGCTCGAGATAATGAGACGTCGTTGCTGACAGCGCATCAATATCTGACTGTGAGAATTTCGCTGAGTCGTACGCAAAAACAATGCGTAATGATTCACCTGGCAATACCGCCAACGTTAGCGGGTAATGCGTAAACTCATAACTGTCAGGCTCGCCAATTTTAAGGCCAGTTTCACTAAACAGGCTCTCATCCAATGGATAGTTTTCAAACACCACCAACGAATCAAACAGATTCTCACCAGCCAGTGGTGATTGTGCCTGTACCTCTGACAGAGAGACATGGCTGAATTCACGCTGCGCGCTCGCCTGCTCTTGTATATCGGCAAGCCATTCACCGGTTTTCGCCCGCCAGTCCACCATCGATGTAACAGGCAAGGTATTAATAAAGAGCCCAACCATGGCTTCACTGTTTGCCAGTGATGATGGTCGGCCCGCAACCGTATTGCCAAAAACAGGCTGAGACTGACCCGTGTAACGTTGAAGCGTTAGTAGCCATGCGCCCTGAATGAGAGTGTTTAGCGTGATACCAGATGACTTCAGTTGAGACTGCCAACCACTTAGTACCTCAGCACTGAAGTCCACGTTGTGGCGCACATGCCCTAGTTTATCTGTGTTCGAACCGTATTGTTCAACCAACATTGTTGGCGCTTCAACACCATTCAGATAACCACGCCAGTACTCTTGAGCACTTTCTGGTTCTTGCTGTACAACCCATTCTAAATAGTCAGCAAAATCATGGCTGACAACAGGCAGGCTCATATTTTGGTAGTGAGCAAATAGTTCGCTGAGTAGAACACCGGTGCTCCAACCATCCATCAAAATGTGGTGGATGGTGAAGATACAAGCGATCTCATTGTCGCCCGTTGTCACAAGATCTACTCGCCACAAAGGTTTTAGCTGCTGGGAGCTCGCATCTTGCTCCAGTTCAAAACCTTGTTCAATGAGCGAACGTTTATACGACTCTAGTTCAAAGCCTACTTCCTCTCGCCCATCAAAGACTCTGCTCGTGATAGGAAGGTCATCCCATACATACAGATGCGCCTGACCTTCTACTTGATGCAGCGTACTACGTAGAATCGAATGACGCTTCATCAAGGCTTTCCAACCCTCTTCTAATTGAGCAGCATCAGCTCCCGATATAGGCAGGGTAATTTGGTTGACGTAGGTACTTGTGTCTTGCGATAGCTGAGCGTGGAAGTACAAACCTTGCTGTAGCGTAGACAACGGTAGAATTTGATTCGGAAGTAGATGAGCGTTACCACTTACATGGCTTAGCGTCACGAGACTCAGATTAGTGTTTGGCGCATCAGCGTGTGTCAAAACGGCTGGGTTAGACGTGCAATGTTCCGTTACTACTTTGATTGCCGACTCTAAGTGACGAACGTACGCATCACACTCAGATTCCGACAGAGCAGAAAGTGAAAACTCCATTTCGACATCAAAGCCACCATCAGTTTCACTGATATTCAATGCAACTGCGGCATCAGCTTTGGAATTTTCTGGTCGCCATAAGCCAAACTCACCCAGTTCAGCCCCTTTCACGTCAGCCTGCGTAGCTCGTCCTAGGAAGTTAAATAGCACATCAACATGGTCTTGATACTGCCATTGCTGCTGAACAACACCAGCGGAATAACTCAAACCACCATCGGTGATTTTATGAGAGCCATCTTTTACACTCGCTAATAGTTCACTAATGCTGTTACTTAGCACGACTTTTTGTGGGAACAGCGCAGTATGCCAGTTAACACTGCGTGAAAGATCTAATCCGAACGACTCACTGAATCGACCATGGCTTTCACGATGAACAACGATCTCGCTTGCCGAGGTTATTTCCTTGACTGCAAGCGCAGACAATGCCATCAAAGTCTGCTCCTTGCTCATTCTGGCAAAGGCATGAGTCGATGCAAATAGAGGTTCAGTGAGATCTTTAGCAATGTGGTAGCTGTGCTTATGAATTCCTTTGGTTTCGCCCTGCTTAGCACAACCTTCAGCAAAAGCTGGTTCTGCTCGCTGAGCATTCCAGAATTCGGACTGTTTATGACTGATATGTAGATTCTCTAATGCCTCATACCAGTCAGCCTGATTGTGCGTTTTAGAGGCGAACGCATAAGGGGCGGCACCCGTTTCTTGCTGATAACTCCCCAGCAAATCTTGAATAAGAACAGGCCAAGAAAGCGCATCAATGACAAGGTGGTGAACGGCAATCAACATCTCGCCCGTCTCGATATTCAAGCCGACAGACAATTGCTTACCAACAGACGGATTAATCGCACTCTGCACAGCATCGGTGTCTATCTGCTCTGCATAAAGGTTGAAGGCAAAATCTGCGGTAGTCACATATTCAGCTAGATACTCTGCTGCGTCAGATGTTGTTGCATTAGGAGCTTCGAAAGAAAGACGCAAACCGTCGTGATGTTGCACCACTTGCTTAAGTGATCGGACAATCCCGTCTGCATTAACCGGAGCTGGCAAGTTGAGTTTTGCGTACTGGTTACACAGTTCTAGCTGGCCATTTTTATCTAGCTTGCTTTTATGAGAATAGCTTCGTTCAATGAATCGCTTCTGCATTGGTAGCAAGGCTACTTTGCCATTCAGCTCATCTTGTTCAGCTGGTTTGATTTGGCTATCGAGAACACATAGCGCCATTTCAGCGAGTACAGGGTGGTCAAACACTTGCTTTGGTGTCAGCATCAAACCTCGCTGACGAAGCTTACCTACCATTTGTAGCGCAGTAATTGAATCTCCACCAAGTGCAAAGAAATGGCTGTCAGAGCCAATAGCCTCTACTTTTAGCAGCTCACGCCATATTTCAGCCAATTGATGTTGAATGTCCCCTTCCAGCGGCGATCCCGCTTTTCGTTGTTCATCCCAATCCGGTGTGGCAAGTTGCTTACGATCCACCTTACCAGCTGGTGTCAGAGGAAGTGTCTGGCTAACAATGATACGTGACGGCACCATATAATCTGGCAACTGGGAAGCTAGCTCTGTACGCCATTGAGATTCCGATTTTTGTTCTGCTTCAGCTAATTGAATGTAACCAACTAGGCGCTTTCCTGTCGGTGACTCATGCGCGACAACGGCACAAAACTCAGCATTTGAAAGCGTCTGTAGGCGAGATTCAATCTCTCCGAGCTCAATACGGAAGCCGCGAATTTTTATTTGTTGATCGGCACGGCCAAGGTATTCAACAACACCATCTTGTCTAAATCGAACCAAATCACCAGTGCGATACATACGCTCGCCGTTAGCGGCAAATGGATCCGGAATAAAACGTTCAGCAGTCAATTCAGGTCGTTTCAAGTAACCGCGAGCAAGGCCAGATTCCATACCAATGTACAGCTCTCCAACCGATCCAAATGGTACCTGTTTAAGACTCTCGTCCAGCACATACAACTTACGGTCACCCACAGGCTGACCAATCGGCGCGTACGAGCTTTCCAGTTTATCTTCTGGATAAGCACGCCAGATCATCGGAGTAACGACGGTTTCTGTCGGGCCATAACCATTGACGATGCGAGGTGGGTTAACCACCCGTTGAATTCGTTCAAACGTTTCTCGGGTAAATGCCTCACCACCCAGTGTCAATGAGCGCAAAGATAAGTCTGGCTGAGTTTGTTCAACCCAATCTAGCCAAGGTCCTGCATAACTTGGCGGGAAACAAGCAATGGTGACTTTCTCGTCTACCAATACTTGAGTCGTTTTTTCTGGTGTCCACAACTGTTGGTCACGAATGATAAGTGTTGAGCCAAACGCCAGTGGCACAGTCCAACGCTCAACAGCACCATCAAAACTGATAGACGCAAAATGCAGCTCTGTGTCTTCAGGCGTCATGCCATACTGCTCGCCAATCGTCTGGACGTGCATTGTCAGTCCGCGATGACTGACTGCCACGCCTTTAGGCTTACCTGTTGAGCCAGAGGTGTAAATCAAATACGCCAGCTGATCTAAGTGGATATCTTGATATGAGCCATCACCAGGCTCAGGAACTGGAACCTCAACTGCTAACAATGATTCAATAGCAATACACTCTTGAGCACCATCGGATTGAATGAAAAGATCTTGAGCCTTATCCATCAGGTGCTGCTGCGTCAGTAGCTGCTGAGCTTCGCTATCTTCAAGCATAAAGCTGATGCGCTCAGCAGGATAATCCGGATCAAGTGGCAGGAATGCGCAGCCAGCTTTCATGACGCCCAGCATGGCGACCAGCATATCGGTACCACGCTCCATCATCACACCGACAACAGCTTCAGCTAGCACTTTTCTTTGACTCAGTGAATGTGCAACTAAATTCGATTGAGCCTCTAGTTCTGCGTAAGTCAGCGTTTTATCGCCATGTTTTAAAGCAATTTTTTCAGGACGCAGTTTTGCTTGCTCAGCCACCAGCGCCATAAAGGTCACTGGATTCCATGCTTGTTGAACCGCTGAGTGCGCTTCCAAGGCCACTGTATCTGAGCTAGAAAGCGCGTTAGTCTGTGCTAGAGACTGTTGAGGAGATTGGCAGATCTGGTTCAGAACATTTTTGTATGTGCTTAAAATGCTGTCAATTTGAGCTTGAGTGAACTTATCTTGTGCATAGACAAGTCGGAGCGATAGTTGCTCACCCGTTACTGCATCCAACACCAGTTCAAACGGTGTTTCAGCGAGAGGGAACTCTGTGAATGACCCCTGAATCTCTCCAGAAGTTACGACCAGCTTGTCACCATGACTGCGGTAGTTGAATGCGACAGTTGGTAGTGGAAGTTGCCCTGCTAATTTCTCTAGAGGTAAATGCTCGAACTTCATTGACTCTGTCAGGTTCGTTCGGACATTTTCAACCAATTCAGCAAGCGTATTTTCAGGAGCAACCTGCAAACCTAAAACAGCATTATTGACATAGAAACCAATGTTTCTGCGGCTTTTCGAATTTCGGTTTAGTGCAGGAACCGTGATCGAAGGGTGCACATGATTAGAGTAGCTAGACAGAGTCAATAATAGAGCCGTAGAAAGCACTTCGAAGCGTGTGACACCAAAAGATTTCGCAGCTTCAGACACGCGCTCAGTTTCTTCCAGCGTCAATGACTCTTCAATATGTGTAGCCGTATAAGCACTGGCGTCGTTCTGATTGGCAGCCGGCAATATGCAAGGTTCATCGCTGATTAGATTCAATGCTTGCCATTGCAGCATCGCCTCCTCATGCTCTTCACTTCCTTGCATTGAAGCGAACTCGACGAAGCTTTGGCCTCGTAATTTGCGCTTTGGCTTGTCAGCGAGGCGATCAACCAGCGTGCGAACAACAAGCTGTAAAGACCAGGCATCCGTTGTAATGTGGTGAGCGGCTACTCCCATTACAAATTCTTGGTCACTCACTTGATATAGGCACACCCTATTCAAAGCTTCGCCGACCATAATGTAAGGCTCTCGAACCCGCCTTTCAGCATCTTTTAACACGAATGCTTCAGGGTCAGAACATTTCTGTGCGTCAACAAATTCCAATTTGGGGCCAGAATCAGAGACTCGTTGAAGAGGCACGCCATCATGTTCTTTGAGTCTTAAACGAAGAACATCTTGTTGCTCTACCAGCTCCTCGAATGCCTCAAATATGGCTTCTTTGCTGATACCTTCGCCAGACAAACGTAACAAGCCACCCGTATTGTAGGCAATACTTTCTGGCATGAGCTGTTGGAACAACCATAGACGTTGCTGAGAATGAGAAAGTGGACTCCAACCACCATTGGCCGGAGTCATCGTGATATCATCCACTGACATACATATACCTAAAAACTGTTAAATGTCAGGTACCTAAACAGCAGGTACCAAAATTAAGCAAAAGCGAGTGCTCTTATTCAGCTAACGCTTCTCGCAGGCTTTTCGGACGCATGTCAGTCCACACTTCATTAATGTGGGCAAGGCAAGTTTCTTTGTTGCCAGTAACACCAACGGCTTTCCATCCTTTTGGAATTGGATGATAAGTAGGCCAAATGCTGTACTGTTCTTGTGGGTTGATAACGACGGTAAATTCTGTGTTTGGGCTGTCAATACTCATAATTTCCTCAACTGATTCGTTGTTTTTATTGTTTTGATATTTGTCTAAGCGACGACACTTTCTACTGCTTGTTGAGCTTGTGATTTATCCGCAGTATCAAGTTCCGTCAGCTGTCCACTATCCATTTTGAAGATGCGATCGGCCGCATCGAAATAGCGGTCGTCGTGGGTAATAGCGATAACAGTCACACCACGCTCTTTCAGCAAAGGCAATAACTGTTGGTAAAATACTTTTCTAAAGCGAGGGTCTTGATCCGCAGCCCATTCGTCTAGCAGCATGCAACCTCTTTTCTCGGCAACGGCCATTAGCAGAGCCAAGCGCTTACGCTGCCCTTGCGAGTAGCGTACATCTGACAAACGTCCATTTTCCTGCGACACTTTGTGACTCATTTCTAGACGTTCCATCCACTCGCTAATCTGGCTTTCGGGAATGTCTTGCCCTTGCCCATCCGTGATTTGATGGAACAAATGAAAGTCGCTGAACACTGAAGAGAATTGTTGACGGTAGTCAGACCAATTGTGTTTTAACATCTGCTTTCCATTGAGGAAAACCTCACCAGAATGTGGTCGATAAAGACCAGTGAGCAAACGAGCAAACGTTGATTTACCACTGCCATTACCCCCTATGATGAAGATCATCTCACCTTGGTTAACTTTGAAATTAATTGGGCCAACTTTAAAGGGTTGATCATCTCCGTCTGCGCGATACTCATACGTCACCTGCTGTAGGTCGATATTGACAAAAGCATCAAGGGTCGAGTTTGACTCAATGAGGTTTTGATTGTCGCTTAAATCTAAAGACTCAAGCTTACGCATAGAGATATTGGCGCCAATGAGCCCTGGCAGAGCACCCACCGCGGCCATTAATGGCATACGCATAAACAAAATAACTAATGCAAATGTAGACGCGACGTCAAAGCTAGCCCAACCTAACCCAAGTGCGAGATAGAAGTTCAAACCAATCAGGGCGAGAACGATAGTATTTGCCATATTGGCGGCAAAACCATTGTATATATCCGCTCTTGTCACCTCATCACGATAGCCTGCAGCGTTTGGGCTAAACTCATCTTCGAAGTACCGACGAGCTCGATTGGGGTTAAGAGATAGTTCTTTGCGCCCATCGATCAAAGCCTGATAGTCGTGGTATAGCTTATCTTCCAATTCGCGCACTTGACGAACATGGAAAGTGATACGTGTAACGAGTCCGTATCCGATAATGCCCGTCGCTCCAAGCATCAACAGACTTACGCCAAAAAGTGGTAACGATAAAAAAGCCAAATAAGATAAGGCGACCACCGTCAGTACCAATCCGTAAATCATTTCAGGAAGAGTCACAAAGGCGATGGTGATATTACGAATGTCTGTATTTAATGATGCTAAAACACCTGCGCTACCAACATCCTCAATTTGTTCGATATCGGTGTTGATCAATTGCTTCACCAACTGGCATCGCTTGTTATAAACAAATTGGTGGCCTAGCTTATGAAGTGAAACCTGAGCAACCGTTGCAGTGACGAGTAGAAGTACTAATAACCCAGCAAACTGCCAGATTGCGCTGTGCACACTCGTCGTTTGACTGAGAAGTTCATACTGTATAAATGCGATAACACCGATGCTAAGAAATGCACTGGTGATACTAAGTAAAATAACAAGCGCTAAGGCTTTATGTTGTTTATGAGCCAACTGGAAAAGTAACTTCATCCTAGTTCCATTATTAATTATTATTTTGATTATCATTATCAATAAAGAGCAAAAAGTGAGGGGAATATTGAGCATCATTTCCCCCAAATCGATTTTAGAGTCTACGAAGTCCCCACATTAGGTACATACCACCAATCAAAGATGCCACTAAGCCTGCAGGAATTTCTTGTGGATACAGCATCTGACGACCTAGCCAATCTGCCAGTAGCATTAAGCCCATACCGACAAGTGCTGAACAGATAAGATGTTCACGAGCGCGACTAAACCCGAACAAACGCGCTAAATGGGGAGCCATCAAGCCAATGAAACTCAGAGGGCCAACAACCAAAGTCGCGCTTACTGTCAATAAGGCAACAAGTAGCAATAATAAGCCTCTTGCCTGCCCCACCTTAACTCCAACAGCGCGGGAACTTGCCTCACCTAGTGGGAGAATGTCTAACCATCGAGCAGTAACAAAACTCAGTCCGACTAGAACGATAGCGGCGACAGCCAATGGAATAAGTGTTGCCTCAGTAACGTAATAGGTTGAACCAGAAAGCCACGCTAATACTTGATAGCTGCGAGGATCTCCTCCCGCAAGAACAAAGCTTTGTACGGCATTCATCAGCGCAGTAATAGCAACACCTGTCAGCAAAACACGCTCAGGTTGAAAACCAGACTTACGGTTAAGCAAAACAATTACCGACAGAGAGGCCAAAGCGCCTAACAAACCGCCTAAGTACAGCCCGATTAAGCTCACGCCAATACCAGAGAACATCGCAATGATTAACCCCAAAGCCGTACCAGAACTAATACCTATCACTTCAGGACTTGCCATTGGATTACCGCTTAACCTTTGGATTACCGTTCCCGCGCAAGCCAGCATCACCCCTGCTAGCGCTGCAGCGACTAATCTCGGCCATCGCCATTCTAATAAGTTCCACTCACCAGAGGAGACTAACCATTGCCAACCTGTACTCTGAATCGAAGTGGTACTAAAAACAAACAAAGCGATCGGCAGTAGAATCGCGACCAAGGCAATCGCATTGCGATTAAGTGATTTCACTTGCGCACTATGGCGCGTCATAACAGTTTGCGTCTGGGTTTGACTGCGCATTGATAACCTAGGCAACAGCCAAAGCAATAGAGGTGCACCAAGTGCTGCTGTGGCTGCACCAGTAGGAATAATCATTGCGGCGATGCCCGGAAGCTGCTGAATAAGTAAATCTGTTAATGTCAGTAGTAAACCACCTAGCAGCATAGAAACGATTAGTTTGGGTACTAAGCGATGGACACCGGTTGCACGAGTAATAGCCGGTGCCGCCAATCCAACAAAACCGATTACACCAACCTTTGCGACCACCCAAGAAGTGAGTAGCACAGCTAAGCCAAGACAGATTACCCGCAATTTAGCCAATGAAACGCCTAGACTCTTAGCGCCCTCTTCCGATAACTCCAATAGAGTTAACGGCTTAACGAATAAGAAAGAGATGCCGATCGCCAACGCTAATCTTGGTGCAAGGTAGGCGATATCAGCCCATCCTGTCTGCACAAGCGAGCCCGCCCCCCAAATCATTAAACCCGCTAACTGGTCTTGGTTCATCATCAGGAGAACCGTACTGACCGCTCCGAAATAGAGATTGATTACTAGGCCTGAAACAACGACGACGGTGGGCGATAAAGCACGACGCCATGATAGTGCAAACACCAAGGCCATCGTACCGACACCACCAACCAGCGCGATAAGAGACTTGGAAAAAGTCAGCAACCATGGTGCGTACAAGGTTGCCAGCATCAGCGCAAAACTTGCGCCACTCGCAACGCCTAACGTTGAAGGAGAGGCAAGTGGGTTGCGCAGTACCTGTTGCATCAAAACCCCAGCAGCGGCTAATGCAGCTCCAGAAATTAATGTAGTAAAGAATCTAGGCCACCAGGTAAGGTGAAGCTTAACGGATTCTGGAGACATCCAATCCGCTTGAAACAAACTGCTAATACCCGTAGAAAAATTACCTGATGCGTTTAATTGGAATCCAACGATTGTCAGCATAAATGCCGCAAGTATCGCAACAAGACTCAGAGATAGAATTCTCATTGTGTTACCTCTTCAGTCAATGCAGCGGTTATCAGATTGGCAAAGCGAAGCGCTGAAGGTAGACCTCCAAAGCTCCAAGTCGGCTCTACCAATAATGAAGGGTAGCCCGTTTGCTTTACCAAATATTGCCAGTATTGATCTTGTGCTAGGTGTTCTTTAACTCCTGCAGGCAACGGCTCGATAACCACAATCTGCCCTGCGATACCCTGTAACTTATCAATGCCCGTTAAATTGAAGCCCCAAGCATTGGTTTCTTTATCCCAGGCGTTTTGAATGCCAAGTTGATTCAACGCCACTTTATAAATGCTATTTTCTCCAAACACGCGTACATGTTTGGTATCCATAAACTGAACAAGTAACACCGGAGCAAGCTCAGTGGGTAGTTTACCCTTAAGTGTATTTAACTCTTGCTCACTATCAGCGATAAGCTGTTCGGCTTGGCTCTCTGCGTTCACTTCTTTTGCCATACGACGAGTAAAGTCCGTTACGGCATCCCAGTTCACCTCTCCGACCTTGTATAAACCAAGAATTTTTACTGGTGCAATGCGAGAAAGCTGCGTTTCAAGAGAAGAGAATCTTGGAGAAAGGAAAATTGTGTCTAGCTCTAATTCTGAAAGCCTTTCTAGATTAGGCTGAGTTCTCAGACCTACATCGACAGTTTCAGCAGGAATCTTAGGGCTTCTGACCCAATCGTTATAATCAGATTGCTGTGCAGACGCGACTGGCGTGATACCTAGCGCAATCATGGTTTCTGTTTGAGACCAGTCAATCGACATAACTCGTAACGGGGTATCTGAATGCTTATCTTCCGCCAATGCGGGCGTCACCACTATAGACGCCAACAGGCAAAGAGTAGTAATTGTTTTAAAACCTAGCATGGCATTGCCACCGGATAACCTGCCGCATGATCCGTTATCTGCATTTTGATTCCGTAAATATCGTGCAATTGCGGCTCGGTGAAAACTTCCGATACCGAACCTTGCGCAATCATCTTACCGCTATGCAGCGCGACAATATGATCGCAAAAGCGCGCAGCCATATTAATATCGTGAATTACGATTAACACACCTAACTCAAGCTCTGTCGCGAGCTTTTTGATCAGTTCTAGCATTTCCACTTGATGAGCGATATCGAGCGCTGACAAAGGTTCATCAAGTAGTAGGTATTGTGTCCTTTGTGCCAATAGCATGGCTAACCAAACTCGCTGCCGTTCACCGCCCGACAACGTATCCACAAGACGATCTGCATACTTGGTGGTATCGGTCATTTGCATCGCTTGTTCTATGAACTGCTTGTCTTGGCTAGATAAACGCCCAAGTAAGCCGTGCCATGGGTAGCGGCCAAAACTGACTAAATCTTTGCCCGATAGACTATCTGTTGGTGGAAGATGTTGAGGAAGATAAGCAATTTGTTGAGCGAATTTTTTATCAGACCAACGGGAGACTGATTTGCCCTGCAACACAACATCCCCATCGGTTGATTTTTGTTGTTGGGCAAGAAGTTTAAGTAGCGTCGATTTACCAGAACCATTGTGGCCGACGAGTGCATAAATTTTGCCTGGTTCAAAATTCATATCAAAATCTGACAGCAGCGCTCTGTCACCAACGCTAAATGCTAGCTTTCTAGCTTCGAGCATATCTTTTCCCTTAAACTCTCTTTTTACATAGGGTTAATCAATACAACACGATTGATTAACAAGGTGGAATTTATATAACAGTAAACGTATAAATGCAAACCATTTTCATTTGCATTTATTGGGATAGTTGTTAGGGTAATCTGCGAGTTTAAAAGAGTGAGTTAGCGTAGAATAATGGACAAACGATTGGCATCAGTAACTTTATCGAAACCATGGTTAACCAGATGTCCAAACTATTCCTTTTCCATACCTGAGCGAATAATCAATATCTGTGTTGTAAAATACTATGTCTCTCACTTTTCGTTGGATTTACAACTATCACAGTGGCTGCCGTTACAACTAAGACAAGCCAATCATAAGCGCCAAGCTGAATTCATAGCGGGTCGCGTCGCAGCTCACTATTCAATGAATGCGTTCGATCAAGACCAAAGCGTTGAAATCAATCCAGATCGTTCCCCGCTTTTCCCTAAAGCTCTGCAAGGATCAATCTCTCACAGTCGAAACCTTGCTATTGCAGCAACAATCCCAAGTGAAATGATTCCTGATACTCACTTAGGTATCGACATCCAGCACTGGTTTTCAAGTGAAGAAACAGACGACGTTGCAGGTCTTGTTTGCAAAGATGTAGAAATAGAAAGGTTGCAAGATTCTCATCTTTCCTATCAGCAAAAAGTGACCCTTCTATTTTCGGCCAAAGAAGCGCTGTATAAAGCTATCTATCCACAAGTAAAAGAAGTACTCAATTTTGATGTCGTTGAATTAGTCGATGCTAAAAATCATATCTTGTACTTTGCTTGCTCAGGTTACTTGATTGATATGGGATTCCCTCAGCAGCTTGAATGCCACTATCAACTACACAATACACATATCGTTACATTGGCCCTCAGTGGCGCATCAAACTAATACGATTCGGGGCAATTTTCAGTAGATTGTGTTTCGCCCCCTTATACATAGACCTAAATTAACTCGCTACCACCCACAATCCCGACACGATGACTGTTTGAATTCCCAAAGCCACAGACTGGTTATCAAGTTCAACTGCTTAAAAATGGGCAAATAGTCGAAACCATTATGTCAGCGGATATCGACGTACCGTGTAAATGCAAGTGCCCGCCTAAAGATGATTAAAACAGTAAAACACCAAAAAAGACTGTTAGATTAGAAAAGCATCAAAAAAGCCGCATTTGCGGCTTTTTATCTTTATAGGTGATTGTTTACCCTTATTTGCTAAGCTTCTGCACAAACCTGCTTTTGTACACTGGGTGGCGCTGGTTCGTAGTGGCTTAAGCTCATATTAAAGCTGCCTTCGCCTCCCGTTATTGAGCGTAATCGCCTTGCGTAATCTTGCAGTTCATTAATGGGGGACTTCGCTTGCAGCAAGGTATAGTTCGCGTCAATCTGCTCTGTGCCCTCAATTAAGCCGCGATTCCCCGACAAATCTCCCGAGACATCACCGACATATTGGGTTGGAATCGCCAGTTCCATCTGCACAATCGGCTCTAATACTATCGGCCCCGCTTCTTGGACTGCTTTTAAGAAGGCTTTTTTACCTGCAATCACAAAGGCGATTTCTTTCGAATCAACAGAATGGTACTTGCCGTCAAACACCGTCACCTCAATATCTTTGATCGGATTCCCTGAAATCGCACCTTCTTCTAACGCTTGCTTAATTCCCTTTTCAACGGCTGGAATAAGCGCGGTAGGAATCGCACCACCAACGACTTTGTTAATAAACTTAAAGCCTGAGCCTCGCTCAAGTGGCGCAACTTTTAGCTGTACTTCACCAAACTGCCCTGCACCGCCGCTTTGCTTTTTGTGGCGATACTGAGCTTCGGCGGGTTTAGTAATGGTTTCGTAGTACTCAACGCTAGGCTGACCGGTTTCAACTTCAAGTTTGTAGACCGATTGCATCTTCTCTAACGCCACCTTAAGGTGGAACTCCCCTTGCCCACTTATGATGGTTTCATTGGTACGCGCTCTATGTTCAATCCTCAATGAAGGATCTTCACTCGCGATCTTATTCAGCACATCGCTAAGCTTTTGTTCGTCTCCGCGTTTGATCGGCTTCAAACACAGTGAATACATCGGCTGTGGGAAATTAAGTGTTTTTAGCTCGACATCATCTTCGTCGTGTGAGTCATGCAAGATCGAGTCAAACTCTAGCTCATCCACTTTCGCTAGTACGCAAAAGTCGCCTGCTAATGCTTGGTGGATCTCAGTACGTTCTTTACCTTGCAGCTGGTATAAATGACCCACTTTAAAGGCTTTATTACTCTGCCCGACATAAAGCTGGCTGCCCGCATTGATCTCACCTTGGAAAACGCGAACGTAGGCAAGTTTGCCCATATAAGGGTCAACGCTGACCTTATAAACGTGCGCGACGGTGTGCTCTAATGTTTCGCAGTTCACTTTTACTTTGTTGCCGTTTTTCTCTAGCAAAGGTGGATTGCCTTCATTTGGCATCGGCATAATTTCAGACAGGGTTCTAAGTAGCAGATCTACTCCTGAGCCTGTCTCCGCTGAGACAAAGCAAATTGGGATGATATGCCCGGTTCTTAACGCCTCTTCAAACGGGTCATGCAGTTGTTGCGGCGTTAGCTCCGAACCTTGCTCTAAATAGAGCTCCATTAACTCTTCATCAACCTCAATCACTTGATCGATAAGTGTTTCATGAGCTGCTTCGACATCGTTGATCAGCGTTTCTACAATCATGTTTGGCTCAAAGAAACAATCAACCACCTCTTTTCCATCACTGGTAGGCAAGTTAATCGGCAAGCAGTAGTCACCAAATTTATCGCTGATTTCATCCAGTAACTGAGAGAGCTTACTCGCCGCAACATCAAGCTTATTGATGATGATCATTTGGCATTTTTTCTGCTCTTGGGCAAAAGCAAATAAACGTTGAGAGGTTTGAGTGATAGGCTGTTGAGGGTCGATGATAAGCGCTGAGGTTTCTACCGCGGGAAAAACACTTAACGCCCGACCAAGCAGTTCATTTTGCCCCGGAGTGTCAATGATGTTCAGTCGATGATTGTCATAGCGCATAGTCACAGGGGTGGCTTCGATACTGTGTTGATACTGAATCGACTGGGCATCAAAATCTGTAATGGTATCGCCTTTTTCAACCTTTCCTAGGGTTCTTGTTGCTTGACAGGTATGGAGAAGCTTTTCGATTAAAGTAGTTTTGCCAGTACCCGTTTGACCAACAAATGCGATATTTCGAATCTTATTGATAGGCATAGAGCCTCCTTGCAAAATGAGTTACGGAACGTAGTGAGCAGTAGAGCGGCGGGCTTACCGCCTACTCGTCTTCCATGTCATTTTGCGGATCACTCTCTGCATAAAGACCAACTTCAGCTTTCAATGAAGATGGTTTTAGCATGCAACAAATACCCCCTCTTTAATGTGACTTATTTCATAACCAAAGAGGTTAAGATTTGAGCTGCATCAATTGAGGGGAGATTAGCCTAGAGAACCTAACTTAAGGGCACTTTGAAAGGATACAAAAAGAGCCCCGATTGCAGCTCTTGGTGTTGCAAAGACAATTGGTCAGCTCGACCAATATTACTCTTGTGCGCTTCCTATAACGTTCTTAGCTTGTCACAGAGCGGCTCAATGAAATCTCGGTCTTTCCAATAATACTTGTGAGACAATAATGTCATCCCCGTATTGATTTCAAAGTCCGTTATATTAAGGGCATTCGTATACCCTCCCTCCATTGGCTTGAGAGGCCAACCAAGCGCATCGTCTACATCGAAGAAGTTCCACCATTCAAAATCATCACTTGGCTTTTTAATCGACTTAATGCTGTCTTGGTGTAACCCTGACACAAACAGTGGCATGTTATTACCCGTGCTAAACCAAATACGAACGCGTTTTAGCTTTTCGCGTGCCGCCTCCGCATCTTCACCACCGGGGCGAAAGATGCCTTTCTTGTTTTGAATATCCCAGACATAGTTTGAAAATACCTGATTGCCTAAAGACTGAGCCACAATGACAACAACACCACCTGAGTCAATCTCCTCTAGCAAAGTATTGAACTTGTCGTGGACACATTTGGTCACGACAGAACCGAGGCTTTCTGGTGTACTGTAATCTTGAATGTTTGCCGCGTCACTAAATGAGAACAGCATAAATTGACGGGTCTTTCGGACATCTAAATCGTGACCCGCAGTCATTCGCTTCCACATCGCTTCTTGGTTCTCTTGCATCTGAGTGTGGTAATAGACCGACTCAACGGGAATTGATTCTTTATCTACACCTAGCTCTTTCGCCACTCTAGAGATAAATTTCACGTGGTAAGTGTCTTCTTGGTTTCCCATCCCATGAAGAGTGAGTATTCCAAATTTATTAGCCATCTGACGCTCCTTATATTTTAAAGCAATCAAAGCATAGAACGACTAAAGAAAGTTGCGAGTGAGCTGCACCGCATAATCAAGATGGTTGGGTGTTAAGGGGGTTTTAGCTCATGAATGCAAAGACATACCATGGAAAAGAAATAACAACTCTACCTAAAAGTTGTGATGCTAACCCAATCTAAGGTGATTTAGTAAAAATGCCCATTCATTTAGTCACCTTTTATCTGACTTATTTGGCTCACTAGCAACAGATATTGTTAAGATAGTTATATCCTCGGCAGTGTCTGCTTTGCTCGGTTCATTCAGTAGCCTTCGCGACACGAAATTGTTCAGAAAGGCAAAAGGAAGTTGAAGAAGAGGTTAAACTTTATTTTCAGACGTCGGTCAACGAGCTATCAAAAATAATCATTATGAACATTAAACTCTCGATAAATAATATAGCCAAAGTCATGAAAACACTTGTAGGCGTTGTTTTGCTGATTATCCTGTCCATAGCTAGCTTGTATATCGGATTTAATTCTATCTCTCTACTCTCCACTGAGTTCGGTGAAGAAGTGATCTACTATAGGTTCGGATTAGCAATGATACCGTGTGGTATTGGTTTGTTGACTACTTTAATTGGAGTTATATATTTTAATCTCAAGAACAAACGACTAGATGATGTTTACGGAAATGCCCTCAGCTACACCGTTATAGGATCACTTGCTCTAGCGTTTTTGATTACATGGCTGACACCTTCAATATATGAATCTCGTCTTGAGAATGCTGGGCTTCAAGCTTGTGAGGGAATACCGGCAAGTCACCTCCCTTTATTTGCGAAAAATTTTGCTGCCAGTGCCTCACTCTGTAAAAGCAACTAACTTCGGAAAAAATGAGCAGCTCCTCAATTCAAACGTTTTTGTTAAAAATTCAATCAATGATTTGGTTATGAAACCTCTATGAATACATATTTCCTTCTTAATAAGTTTAAAAGGGTCTACAAGATTGCGGTATATACCGCTGTGATGGCTGCTCTATCATTTTCTAGTCTTTATTTGGGACTCCAGAAAGTAATGGCATTAGGTAATCCCATCAGAGAAATAGAAACATACTCTCGCTTCGATTTTGCTGCGATACCTATGGGCATAGGTTTGTTTATCGTAGTTATACTAGGGATATTTTACGTTATTACTGAAGAAAAATGGGAGGATCGTTATGGAGCAGTATTACCACTTTCTTTAGTTGGACTTTTGATAGTTACTGTTTTAGTTGCAGTAATAACCCCCTCGGTCTATGAGAAAAGATATGAGAAGGCCGGACTACAGCCATGTAAAGGGGTTCCAACAGGCTATCTACCTCTATTTGCAAAGAAGTTTGCAACAGACCCTTCCCTTTGCAATGAATAACTAGAATTGTAGTGCTCAACTAAAATTGTTCGTCAACTGAAGAAGCCAAACAAAAAATTAAAGAGCTGTTTGAGTATTCTATAGATTCTCTCTACAAGAAATATAAAAAGTAATAGATCTAATTAATCACTCATTTGAGGGATGCAGTAGACAATTACATACTAACCTGTAATTGTCGCTACTCTACGATCTCCAAGTAAAAAAAGAGCCGCAATTGCGGCTCTTATCAATTATATGTTTAGTAATCCGTAAAATTACTCTTTACCAAACACGTTGTTCTCTTGCTCTTGTACGCGGATGAAAGTTGTACGCTTCGTTAGCTATTTAAGTTTTGCTGCACCTACGTATGTACAAGTTGAACGCACACCACCAAGGATGTCTGAGATAGTGCCGTGAACGCTGCCGCGGTATAGCAATAGTACGGTTTTTCCTTCATCAGCGTAGTACTTAACCACTAACATAGCTTTTCAATGAGTGTGGCAATTTTGCTCACCACTCGATTGCTAAGTTTTTCAGCACGTTTATCCATAATTGTGATAAGCATCAGAACTAACGCTTTAAACATGAGAAACCTCCATTACTATAATTATTATCAATAAGTTAAAATCTATCTTCTCAATACCCATATTCACTTTTCTCATTATTGAAAGCTCCAACTATCTACAACAAGTGATGCGGTTTGGTATGGGTTATAGAAAAACATATTTATTCGGAGTAACATCTTTGCCGTTAGTGTTCTTGCATAAGGAGTAGGGCCGTAGCAAGGTAGGAAGTTTCTCCAGTTGGTATTATGGTTAAAATGAATGTAATTAAGGTCTAATTAAACTATGAAAAAAGTCCTATCTCTATTTCTGCTGACGTCGCTCTTTGGTTGTAGTACTACCCACTATGAAGAAAATAACAAAACTGTAGAACTTGACAGAAAGTACTTCATTGGGGAGTGGAGCTGTGCCCCGAAGTACAAAGACGACTTCGCTCTTTTTACCGATATACAAATTTATCGAAACTACCAAGAAAATGGAGTGCTACAAATAACGGCTCAGTTAACTATGCCATATGAACAGCTAGACTCTCCCCTAACGGTAACAGCTAAAAGCGAAGGTGTTTGGATGCGAGATCCTTTCATCACAGATTTAACAGAGTTCCACCACAAATTTGCGGTTGAGACAAATAAAGAAACCTTCAGAAAAAAACTTACGCGGTTGCTAGAGAATGAAAGCACTCTAGAAGAAATGATTAATATAACTGTCGAACCACATAGTAGTAATTCAATGACACTAAGGTTACCTGGAACTCACCTTAAATGTGATAAAACTATACCTTCTGCTCTAGTCCATAAAGAAACAACTTAAGCTGTCTTAAACAATCGCCGAGCCTAAGTTCGGCGTTTTTTCTAACTAAGCTTCATTGCATTATTTGAATACAACTAACTTAACCTAACCTTGCAGTTGGTTTTCTCAAACCCTATAAACGTAGTTGAATAAGTCAAATTTGCAGAGAGTGGCTTACCCTTTTTTACAAGATGGTTATAGAAGCCACGGCACTTCACTCTTCTACCATTATCTTCAACAATGACATATGAACCTTGACCTCCTCTTCCTATGATCGCCAGCCCTGATGAAAGTACAGGTAAGTCATTAACTATTAGAACATTTCGCTCAAAATACTTATCTGTCATCGAGAACACGAAGACAAGTATCATCCAAGAAAAAAAGGCGACATTTGTTGCTGATAGCTTCTGGTACCATCTGATTTTTAAGGGTTTATAGAACTTAAAATTGCTTATCTCTGTTTTTAGCTTACTATTCTTTTTGAATTGTTTGGGTAGTACTTGTAAAAGTAAGCAAACCACAAGACCAGTAACAACCATGAGAACAGCAGAATATATATAGTTATGTGTTATCCCAAAATTGTAATCTGCAAGGAGTAAACAAAATACGACAAAGACTACACAGTTCACCAAAATTGAAACTACCAATCTAAATCTCCCCGTATCTTAATTGTCAGTCATGCTATCAAACTATTGAATACCTAGTCTCAAGACATTCGATAAACCGATGCACAACGCAAACTTTTAAATGGTAACTTCAACAATACACACTTAAATAGCTGCCCCTAACACCCACATCTAAATTCACCACAGTCCCTTGTCAACCTTGGCTTTTCCTATGGTTATACGCCTCCTGAGCAATAGGTATGCTTAACTAACTTGTAGTTGCCACAAAAGATTTTCAGGCAAAAAAAGAGCCGCTAAAAGCGACTCTTAATATTTCGTATTTTCCGAAGAGTTATCAAATTACTCTTTACCGAAAACGTTGTTCTCTTGCTCTTGTACGCGGATGAAAGTCGTACGCTTCGTTAGCTCTTTAAGCTTTGCTGCGCCTACGTATGTACAAGTTGAGCGAACGCCACCTAGGATGTCTGAGATAGTTCCGTGAACGCTGCCGCGGTATGGCAATAGAACAGTTTTACCTTCTGCAGCGCGGTACTTCGCTACACCACCAGAGTGCTTGTCCATCGCCGACTGAGAAGACATGCCGTAGAACTTCATGAAAGTTTTGCCATCTTGCTCGATTACTTCGCCGCCTGACTCTTCGTGGCCTGCAAGCATACCGCCTAGCATAACGAAGTCAGCGCCGCCGCCGAAGGCTTTTGCTACGTCGCCCGCACATGAACAACCACCGTCACCGATGATCATGCCGCCAAGGCCGTGCGCGGCGTCACCACATTCGATGATTGCTGAAAGCTGAGGGTAACCAACACCTGTCTTAACGCGAGTTGTACATACAGAACCTGGGCCGATACCCACTTTCACGATGTCTGCACCCGCTAGGATAAGCTCTTCACACATATCGCCAGTTACAACGTTACCCGCAGAGATAACTTTGTTAGGGAATGCGGCACGTACCTTCTCTACGTACTCTACTAAGTGCTCAGAGTAACCGTTCGCGATATCAATACAGATGAAGATAAGTTCTTCAGATAGTGCCATGATTTCTTTCGTTTTTTCGAAATCAGCATCTGAAGTACCCGTAGAAACAAACACGTTGTTGAGTGTTTTTTGATCCGCTGATTTCACGAAGTCAGCCCATTGCTCTACGGTGTAATGTTTGTGAATTGCAGTCATCACGCCATGTTCCGCTAGAGCCTTAGCCATTTCGAAGCTACCGACTGAATCCATGTTTGCTGCAATTACTGGTGTGCCAGACCATTGACGACCACTATGCTTGAATGTAAAATCGCGGGTTAATTCAACTTGAGAACGACTTTTAAGAGTAGAACGCTTCGGGCGGAATAGTACATCTTTAAAGCCTAACTTAAGTTCTTGTTCGATACGCATGATAAATTTTCCTATAAGCAAATTTACGTGTCGTGCGTTTTCGGTAAACGTTGGCAGACGCTTTACTGAGTTTCGGACACAAAAAAACCGGAGCGTTGGCAGACGCTCCGGTTTTCAGCATTATAGGTCGTGATTTATTTCCCGCAAGACTGATATTTCCAATTTTTTTGTGATACAGTTCGGTTAAGTTGCATACCTAAGTAACTCCTTTCTCAGCAATTATTCGTTCTTCTCCCTTAAAAACAATCACTTAACCCGAAGCTTGCTAACCGTTTGCGCAATCCTTTTCGTCTTCAAGCTGTCCAACTTCTGATCGATTGGCTAATTCACCCACCTATAATCACCTTTGAACTCTCATTTTTGCTCTTTATAAGCACAGAAACTTTCAAAAAATTTTACGCAAATACAAAAAAAGCAGCCGAAAATGGCTGCTTCTTACAGATAAAGCTTTTGCTTATAGCTTAAAGAATGAAAGCTGGGCTTTCTGTTTTTCTGCTAATGTAGACAGCTCGTTACTCGCACTTGCACTTTGACAAATGCCAGATACGTTTTGATTAACCAGCTCAGACATGTTCACGACGTTACGGTTAATGTCTTGCGTTACCTGAGATTGCTGCTCTGCTGCGGTTGCTACTTGGGTATTAGCATCATTGATATTCGTTACAGACTCTGTAATACCCTGTAGCGCGCTGTTAGCTTGCAATGATAACTCATTGTTTTTCTCTAGCATTTCAAGGCTAAGCTGCATGCTATCGTTAGCAAGACCAGACTGCTTCTGTAGCTCTTCAATGATAGCTTGGATCTCGCCCGTTGATTCTTGAGTTCTTGCGGCCAGCATTCGAACTTCATCCGCAACCACTGCAAAACCACGACCAGATTCGCCCGCACGTGCTGCTTCAATGGCTGCGTTTAGTGCTAGAAGGTTAGTCTGCTCAGAGACACCGCGAATCACTTCAATCACATCATTGATTTGTTCAGACTGCTCTTTAAGAGTTAGAACAACTTGCGCAGCTTCGTTTAGTGCATTACCCATTTGAGCACTTGCTTGACTGCTCTCTTCAAAGATATCCAAGCCAGATTTAGCCAATTGATCGGCTTCACGTGCTGTTGAATCTGCCATCTGAGCGTTATCACTTACGTTATCTGCGGTGCTAGAAAGCTCATTGACAGCAGATGCGACTTGCTCAATCTCAGCCAGTTCTTGCTGGGCATTGGCTTGAGCCTGCGTCATCACTGCAGCTAACTCAGTAGAAGCGGAAGCGACTTCCTCACTGATACGGCTTAACTCTTCTACCGTGCTGTGAAGTTGCTCAGCGGTTTGGTTCACATCAGTACTCAGTTGAGAGACTTCATTATCACCATCGACCTCAGCACGAACAGAAAGATCACCATGTGCTAGCTTACGCATCACTTTCTGCAGTTGAAGGATTGGTTTTACAATCATGCCTGAAAGTACCCAAGCGACAGCTAAAGAGGCAACAAGAACAGTAAGTACCATGTACATTGCCATGTTTTTAACTTTTGTATTCTGCTCAGCGCTATGTTCCATGGCATCGGTCGCGAACTCATTAACTTGTGCAGACAAGGTATTGATGGCACCGACCATTTGATTGCCAGAGTCACGATATTTTGCGATAAAGCTATTGTACTCTTGCAGGCTCACTTGGCCGCTGTCTCTCTGTGAAAACAGTTCTACTGCACGATGAGAGTATTGTACGTAATCTTCAATAGCGCGGCGCACCACTCGCACTTCATCTCTGAATGTGTCGCGATTCGCCATCAAGTCGAGATCTTTTTGAATCTCTTTTAAGCCTGTTTTAAGTTCATTTAAAAACACTTGGCGGCGAGAATCATCGTAGATGGCATACACCGCACTAATACGTAACGGATAAACCTGATCATCAATTTTTGCCAAGGTGTCTTTGTAATACACTAGAGAATCTGTGTTAGAGCTGATAATTTCTTGCTCTGCCTCTAGATTACTTTTGGTGATCCACAATGCGATAAATAGCGCGAACGTTGTGAAGATAACAGGTACCAATACCTGTGTTCGAATAGACAAATTTTTAAGGGACAATTGCATTATTTTTCTCATTCAAGTCGTTGGACTCATCCTTGAAGTGGGAAGATTCCCATAGATAAAGTGCGCGAACTCTAGCATAGAGCGTGATCAAAGTCACATTTGAATTCTGCTTAGTTCGCGCTGATCTATCTCGTAAGTATCTGTTTTACAACAGACACTTATTTTCCATATGCAATTGATTTATAAATTAACTGAATAGCAACCTCTTTGATATAGAACCAAAAAGGCCAAGCTAATGCTTGGCCAATGGGACAGAATTTCAGGCAACTCTGTATTTAGAAATCGTAACGTACACCTAAACGAAGTGTATCTTCACCCGTGTCTTTAAAGCCGTCTGCGTCAGCATCTGTCGACTTAATACCGTTAGAGAAGTAAGAAACATAAGTACGGAAGTTACCGTTGAACTTGTAGTAACCCACCACTTCTACACCATCCGTCGCATCCGCTTTAGTGCCATTCGCCGCTTCATTTTCTTGATTGGTGTAAACAACTGCTGCTGATAGCTGTTTGGTAAATTTGTATTTCGCTGCAACCTCAAGCGCTTTGAACTCTTTGTCGCTTGTGCCTGTTGCTTTGTCATCTAGGTCACCTACTGAGTAAGTCGCGCCTAGGTAAAGTGCGTCTAGTGTATAACCTAGACCACCAAGAATTTGATTTTGGCTACCGTTTCCTTTGCCTAAATCAGCACCTGAGAACGATAGACCAACATCTAAGCCAAACGGCGCTGAATAAAGACCTGAGATGCTGTAACCATCAGTGTCTTCATCGCTGTTTGCTTGATAAGTGGCTTGAAGTTGAAACGCATCGAATGCACCGCGGTAAGCAAACACGCTGTCTTCTTTGTCGCTTGCAGAGTTAATTACCTGCTGAACACCAGAGAATTCCGAGATATCTGTCAGATCCGATACGATAACGGCAGCCATGTCTTGACGACCAAACGACAGTGCATGACCATCAAAGTTTAGACCTGCATACATGTAACGGTTTTCAAACTCATCTTTACCTGTATCTTGCTCAGCTTCATAGACACCAAACGCTGACATACCCTCAGTAATCTCAGATTTGCCTTTCAGGTTCAGACGTGCACGAGTGCTATCGTCCATCGTGCCTTTAATCTCTGCACCTTTGCTTGTGCCAATGAAGTCACCACGAAACTCTACGCGACCACCGACTTTCAGCTCAGTACCATCAGCTTTGTACACTGTCGCTGCAAGTGAAGAACCCGATACAAGTGCTGCAAATACTGCAGACGCTGCCACTGCTTTTTTCATCTTATTTACCCTTTACATTTAGAATGAGCTTCTGTGCTCGAACTGTTGATGCGAGATAAATTAGATGGACAGAATGACGTTTCGATTGCTAATCCATTACGATTAAATGTCGATTATATTTATGATTCATTACAGTAAAATAAACAAAATCAATCAGTTAATTTTAATACAGACGCAATGTAATTGTGTTGGTAACAAGCTTAGCGCTCGTCTTTGGGTGAATCCATGACCACCATAGTAGTGATAGACTGTACTTGAGCGCACTCACCTAATACGTCGGCATGAAACTTCTTGTAGCTTGGCAAGTCTTTGGTCTCAACTCGAAGTAAATACTCGTTAGCGCCTGTGATGTTGTGGCACTCAACGACTTCATCAACGAATCTGACGTGTTCTTCGAACTCTAGCTGGGCTTGTTTTCTATGACTGGCAAGGCCGATAGAGACATAAGCGACAAAGCCGACACCAAGTTGGCTATTATCAAGCATGACTCGATAACCTTTAATCACCTCGCGTTTTTCAAGATCTTGGACGCGCCTAAGCGTGGCAGAAGCTGATAAACCAATACGCTCTGCTAACTCGACATTGGAGATTCTTCCGTCTCTTTTGAGTTCTTGCAATATTCTTTCGTCGAACTTATCCATTTCTCACCTTTATTGCGCAATTAGTCCTAGTCATTCGAATAAAAACACATAATTGCGCACTATTCCACCTAATATAGTGATTGACCGGTCAAGACAAGCGTTACTACGCAATATTATTGCTTTCACGATAGAAATAGGACATCTCATGGAATTCGAACAACTCACTGCTCTTGTGATATTTGCCTTTGTCTCGACCTTTACTCCGGGGCCAAATAACTTAATGCTGATGACTTCAGGCGCCAATGTTGGCTATATGCGTACGTTACCTCACATGTGCGGAATTGCATTTGGTTTTGCATTTATGGTCTTGCTTGTCGGGCTTGGCTTGTCAGCGGTGTTTGAAGCGTATCCAATCGCCCACCTTGTATTGAAGTATGTCAGCTTGGCTTATCTTGCCTATTTAGCAGTAAAAATCGCGTTAAGTGGACGCGCAAAAGACGTCGATAATTTTCGCCCTATGACATTCCTAGGGGCAGCCAGTTTTCAGTGGGTAAACCCAAAAGGTTGGTCTATGGCGCTAAGTTCCGTCACTCTATATAGCAATGGCGGCGGATGGATCGAACTACTGATCATTTCAGCGACCTTTTTATTGGTCAACTTCCCATCTGGTTCATTTTGGATTTTGGCAGGTCGAGAGCTTCAACGTTGGCTAACTAGCGCTTTACGTATCCGAAGCTTTAATATCCTGATGGCCGTCTTATTAGTTGGCTCCACACTGCCGATGATATAGATGTCAGGAATGTAAATTTGGTTAAAGATACTATCTAACTCTGTTGTGTGCTGTTAACCTAGATGAGAACAAGAACAATTCTCGGGTTAGCACATGAAAAAGCCATCACCAAAGCACGTTACCATATCTTCAACCGAATCTGTCACGCCAAACATGCAGCGCATTACCTTTCAAAGTGATGCGCTAAAAGAGTTTCCAAACAACTGTGAGGGTGGCTACATCAAGCTATTGTTTACGCCTTCTGGTGACACTGACCCACAGCAGTTATCAGGCGATGAGCGCCCAGTGATGCGTACTTACACCATTCGTAAGTTTGACGAGCAAGAGGGAACCATTGAGGTCGACTTTGTTAAACACATCACTCATGACCTTAAATGCGGTTTTGCTGCGCGCTGGGCAATGAAGGCTCAGGTTGGTGATTCCATTCATATTGCCGGCCCTGGCACCATACAAGATATGAGCACAGACGCGGATTGGTTCTTCATGACCGCAGACATGACAGCCCTACCTGCCCTATCGGCTAAGATTCGACGTCTCCCAGCTGATGCAAAAGGCTACGCTGTGATTAAAGTTATCTCTGAGCAAGATATTCAACCCATCGAAGCCCCAGAAAATTTTGAAGTACAATGGATCTTTGAGAATGATGACTTGGCACAAGCAGTTCGCGATCTGCCTTGGTTGGCTGGTAAAGCGTCCGTGTGGTGTGCTAGTGAGTTCGATTCGATGCGCTCGCTGCGTCAGTACTTCCGCAACGAGAAAGAAGTCGAGCGCGAAAACATCTACATTAGCAGCTACTGGAAACAAGGTGTTTCAGAAGACGGTCACAAGGTGATTAAGCGCCAAGACGCTGAAGAGCAAGAAGCTTAATTCAAGGCTTTACTGTGTGATAAGACCAAGAGGTGCCTTTTCTTGGTCTTAATCAAAGTTCTCCGCCAAGAAGTCGATCAGTAAGCGTACTTTTGGTGAGAGATTTCGGTTTTGCGGGTAAAGTGCCCAAATCCCCTCTCGCTCATCACGATACTCTGAAAGCACCTCGACTAATTCTCCGGCCTCTAGCGCTTCTTTCACATAGTGATCCGGGAGATGTACTAATCCAAGCCCTCGCTTTGCTGCATCAAGCAGTGCGTAACCTGAGTTACAATGTATTCTTCCTGAAACCCGTATCGATTTTTCACTTTTAGAATCACGAAAACGCCAGTAATCAACTGACCCGACAAGACACTGGTGATGGTTGAGTTCGGATAAAGTATGAGGCTCGCCGTACCTTTCTAGATAGCTTGGACTCGCACACACATACAACTGCCGACTCGATAATCGCTTGGCAATTAAGCTTGAATCCTGCAATTTTCCCAAACGAATCGCAACATCAACGCCTACCTCGATCAAATCAAGCTTTTGGTTAGTCAGCATGAGCTCTAAGTCGACTTGTGGATAGCGTTCTAAGAATTGGTGTAACAATGGCGCGAGGTTTTGTTCACCGAAAGTGACGGGAGCGGTCACCTTTAGCAAACCTTTAGGTGTCGACTGCATTTGAGTGACTGCCAGTTCAGCCAGTTCTAGACCTTCGACGAGATGCTTACACTGCTGATAATAAAGTTGCCCAGCTTCCGTTACCGAGACTCTACGTGTGGTGCGATTGAACAGCTTAACGGCCAGTCTTTCTTCTAACAGAGCGACTTTACGGCTTATTTGCGCGACCGATGTATCGAGCTTCTTTGCTGCAGAAGTGAAAGATTGAGTTTCTGCAACTGCGACAAACTCGCTCACTCCTTCCCAATTTGCCATAGTGATTTCTGTAATATTGTCTTGTTAAACTACAGTCATTATTGCAAACCTGTAACAGTAATACCACTTAGTAAATCGTCAAGCCTAGCGCGAATTGCAGTATAGAACTGTGCTAATATGTGCCTCTGTTCCAAACATCTCAATAACACAGCATGTCGAAACTCAAAATCTCTCTAGGCGCTGCCTTGGTCACTGTTGCCCTTGTTCTCGCTTGGGTTTTTATCCCTACCCATGTCAGACTCAGTAGCGAAATTCTTAATCAACCCGTTGGTGAAGGGTTCAAGCTCATCGGTCACAAGGCAATCTCGACCAAGCCCGAAGATGGCAAACTGAATCACTTCTTTCTAATCGATGAAAACAGTTCGGTAAAAGATGCGACCCCATTTCTGATTACTTCAGACCCTTTCATCAAAGTAAACCAAACGGATGAGAACAAGCTTTCAATTACGATTAATGGTCGTGTGAAGCAATTAGACAATGACCTTTGGGTTGAAAGAGCGGATGGCACGGTTCAGCACTGGTTTATTTCGGCGCAGATTAATTACGTTCGCTAGAGTCTGTGGCCTAGTTTTCTAAACTAGAAATATGCTCACAAACAGGTAGAATCACGCCCAATTGATTTTACCTGTAGTGAATACTTTAATGCACCACCCAAACCAGCTTTTCACTCGTTTCGATAGTGATATCCAATCGTATCCACTACCCGAGAAGTTTACCTTTCCTTTTTACTACCAGCCTCACCCACTGTGTGTCCTAGCCGCGCAGCAGCTGCAACGCCACCTTACTGTGCAACGAGCTTGGCATCATGATTTTGGTATTGATGGTAACCCAGATGGCACAGGTAAGATGTTCGGCGTGCTTCTTGTTCAGTCTCCCGAAGGCGAAATAGGCTATTTCTCTGCGTTTTCTGGCAAAATCGCCGATCAAAACTTATTACCTGGCTTTGTTCCACCCGTGTTTGATATGTTAGCGGAAGAGAGCTTCTTTCGTACCGATCTCGCTGAGATCACTCAGCTCAATCAAGCGGTTAAAGCAGAACAATCCAACCCAGAACTGCTACAGCTTAAGCAAGCATTAAGTCAGTTGGAACAAGGTTATGCAGAGGCAGAACAAGAGCAACGTAACTCGATTATTGAAGGGCGCGCTAAGCGAAAAGAACTAAGAAAACAAGTCGAAGCCAACCTCGACGCTAGCCAACTTGATGCCCTACTCGTTGAATTGAGTAAACAAAGCGTGGCTGAGAAAAACGTCCTTAAGTACTTAAAGTTAGAGTGGGAAGAGAAAATCGCTGACGTCAGCTCAAAACTAAATGAACTGACAACGTCACTGAATGCTTTAAAGGAGAAACGTAAATCGCTCTCTAATGCTTTGCAAAACAAACTTTTTGAGCAATACCGTTTCTTAAATATTCGCGCTGAAGAACGCTCCCTAAAATCAATCTTTGCACCCACTACCTCTCCGATTCCACCAGCAGGAGCAGGTGAATGTGCAGCGCCTAAGCTACTCCACTACGCCTTTAAGCATGGCTTTAAGCCGCTAGCACTGGCTGAGTTTTGGTGGGGCGTTTCACCCAAATCTGAAATTCGTCAGCACACTAAGTTCTATCCTTCGTGTAACAGTAAATGCCAACCAATCCTTGGACATATGCTTGAAGGGATGTTGGTTGACGATAATCCTCTCGAAGAAAATTGGGCAGAAGATAAAGAGCTAGAGATCTTATTTGAAGATGACGCGATGGTTGTCGTCAATAAGCCTTCTGGGTTGCTATCTGTACCGGGAAAGACCATCACAGATTCGGCCTACACCCGACTTCAAGAACGTTACCCTGATGTCGAAGGACCTTTCGTCATCCACAGACTTGATATGGCAACGTCTGGTTTATTGGTGTTTGCCTTAACCAAGCGCGCCAATAAGAGTCTGCAAAAGCAATTTATTTCTCGCAGCGTGCAAAAGCGTTACGTGGCACTACTTGAAGGCACTGTCTCTGAGTCTAGTGGTGAAATTAATCTGCCAATGCGTGGTGACCCAGTCGATCGCCCACGCCAATTGGTCTGCTTTGATCATGGCAAGCCCGCGCAAACCTACTGGGAGGAGATTTCTACAGTTAATGGTAGAAGCAAACTCTACATGTACCCTAAAACCGGTCGTACTCATCAACTTCGCGTGCATTGTGCTCACCACTTAGGGCTTAACCTGCCTATGGTTGGCGATACTTTATATGGCGAAAAAGCAGACCGATTGCATTTGCATGCCGAGCGACTTGAGCTGGAACACCCTTACTCGAAACAACCTATGACCTTCGAAGCACCAGAGAGCTTCTAAACTTTCGTTGATTCATATCATCAACCTTTCGTTGGTGATATGAATATCAGCAACTATTCTTTAGATACTGACATTCTCTAGAGGATTGCACCATGCTCAAACAAAGCTTCAAGCTCATCGCTTTAATCTTTGCCCTTTCTGTCTCTCACATCTCTTATGCTAATACGGTTAAGCTTGCTAATGGCGAGTGGGCACCTTATCAATCGAAATCTCTCAAAGAAGGGGGATTTATCACTCAAATTGTCCGGGAAGCTTTCGAAGCTGAAGGTTACACCGTAGAGTTTGACTACATGCCTTGGAAACGAGGTTTTGAAGAAGCAAAAGCGGGTAACTATGACGGCTCTCTTATCTGGAGTAAAAACCCAGACCGTGAACAACACTTCCTCTATTCCAATCCTGTTATTACTTTGAGTACCGCCCTATTTCAGCAAACAAGCAAACCTGTCACTTGGAGTAACCGAGAAGATCTGTCGTCTCTAAAAATCGGCGGAGTGACTGGCTATGCCTATGGTATTGAAGATTTAGAAAAAGCTGGAACGGTCAAAATACAGCGTATCGCAAGCGCCGAAAACAACTACAAAAAGCTCAAGGCAGGCCGTTTAGATGTGGTTTTGGAAGATATGGATGTCGGTATGGAAACAGTGACTAAGCTTGGTCTTACTGGAGCGATTGAGCCCAATGCTAAGATGCTTACAGAGCGCGACTACTTCGTGATCATTTCAAAAAACTCACCACGTAACCAAGAACTGTTAGACGCCTTTAATCGCGGATTAGCTAAATTAGAAGCCGAAGGTAAACTTGAGCAATACAGACAAGCTTCAATTGAAGGCAAATACAAACAGTAATGAACACCTACGCCAATAAAAAGAGAAGCTCTAGTATCATCTAGAGCTTTCAAACATTCCTGTGAGGCACGCTTAAATTTTAAGTCACAACGCTTCTACCTAATCATTCAATCATGTTAGACAAATCAATTGGCGGAATGAGCGACCAAAAGGAATGATAGCGATGTCCAAGTTTAGCGCAGCGGTAAAGTGGCAACGAGGCCCAAGTGATGCCTTCAACGACAACCAATATAGTCGCGCCCATACATGGTATTTTGATGGTGGAATCACAGTTCCTGCTTCATCATCACCCCATGTTATTCCGCTCCCTCTGTCAGTAGAAGAAAACGTCGACCCGGAAGAAGCCTTTATTGCCTCCATTTCAAGTTGTCATATGCTGACCTTTCTTGGCATTGCTGCGAAACGCCGCTACATCATAGACAGCTATACCGATGAAGCCGTGGGCTTCCTTGAAGAAGACTCATCAGGTAGAAGTTCCGTCACACGAGTCATACTACGCCCAAAGATCGAATTTAAAGGTGAAAAGCAACCCTCCTTGGAACAACTTGAAAAGCTACACCATTTGGCACACCAGCACTGCTTTATCGCAAACTCTGTCAAAACAGATATTACTACCGAAATTATTCAAATGGGCTACTAATGAAGAAACTATTTCTTATCGCAACCTTTGTTGGCTTCGGTATCTTTGTTGTTGTCGGTCAGCAGTCACAGCTTTTCGGTTCAAACAATCCTGATACGTTCCCTAAATTACCTTCGCATCCAAATTTTGCTGTTTCACACGAGTTCGATGGGCAATGGATAGGTCGAAGAGTCGACGTAAGTGGCAACAATATGTGTTCAAAGACCACCATCACTGGAACCGTTGCTGAAGGGTTTGCTCAGTTCATTTTGACTTACAATGGCACACCTTTAAAAGGTTGGATCGACTCAACTGGAGGTGGACTTGTACTCTACGCTACCAATAATCAGTGGGATTACCGTTTTACAGGCAAGGCGAGCGGTAACCGAATCTCCGGCGAGTGGCATTTGAAAAACGGCATCTGCAAAGGCAGTTGGTATCTGGAAAAACAAAGTTAATTGTCATCCCCCTCTTCATGCTACACTCTGCTGCAACTATGGGGCTCTCCCCCTGATTTAATCTAGATTCAGAGTGTAAGCATGTCTTTCTCGAAACTCGGCTTAAGCCAACCTATCACTGATGCTATTTCTCAACTTGGCTATCAAAAACCCACCAATATCCAAATTAAAGCGATTCCTGTCATTCTCCGCGGAGAAGATCTCATCGCCGCTGCTCAAACTGGTACAGGTAAAACCGCAAGCTTTGTGTTACCTATTCTGGAAAAACTTAGCCAAGGTGAAACACAACGTAAAAAGCGCATTCGAGCTCTCATTCTGACCCCGACTCGTGAACTAGCGGTTCAAGTTGAACAGAAGATTCAAGATTACAGTCAGCACCTACCTCTGACCTCTCTCGCTATGTACGGTGGTGTTGATGAGCAAGCCCAGAAGCAAGCTTTAATCGAAGGTGTCGATATTCTCGTTGCAACGCCGGGGCGTCTGATTGATATGTACGGCAAGCGCGCGGTACATTTTGAAGAAGTCGAAGTCTTGGTGCTTGATGAAGCCGACCGCATGCTGGATATGGGCTTTATTGATGACATCAACAAAATCCTTGATCGCTTACCAACAGATATTCAGAACCTTCTGTTCTCTGCCACACTTTCAAACAAGGTTCGAGACCTAGCAAAAACAGCGGTACACGACCCTTACGAAATCTCAATTGCAGCAAACCAAGCCTCGAAAAAGAACATCGAGCAATGGCTGATTACCGTTGATAAAGACAAGAAATCTGCCCTACTGAGCCATCTAATCAATGAGAATGATTGGGACCAAGCGCTGATATTTATTGAAACAAAACATGGCGCTGCTAAGCTCGCCTCTCAGCTCGAAAAACGTGGCATTACGGCCGAACCATTCCACAGTGGTCGTAGCCAAGCGGTTCGCTCACAACTGTTGGAAGACTTTAAAGCAGGTAAGATTAAGTACATGATCGCAACAGGGGTTGGCGCTCGCGGTATCGATATTGAAGGTTTAACGCGTGTGATTAACTATGATTTGCCGTTCCCTGCCGATGAGTATGTACACCGCATCGGGCGTACCGGTCGCGCAGATGCTCAAGGTGAAGCGATTTCTTTCGTATCCAAAGACAACTTCAAAAACCTTTGCATGATCGAATCTCGCTTGGGCCATCTCATTGAACGCCGTGAAGTTGAAGGATTCGCCCCACGAAAACCTGTACCCATTTCAATTTTGAATTATGTACCTAAGCACAAGCGTCAGCCAAAGGAAGATTAAATGACTGCCCCAACAAAAATCACCTTCTTCGAGTTTCTGACTCCGTTAGTCGCCTCCGGTAAGAAGACCATTACGATTCGCGATGAATCAGAGTCTCACTACGTACCAGGCACCACGGTTGAAGTTTTCACCCTAGAGACCGATGAAAAAGTGTGTGAGGTGAAAATCTTGTCTGTGAAACCGCTGCACTTTGATGATATTAACGAGTTTCATGCGCAGCAAGAGTACATTGAACTGCCTAAGCTGAAAAAGTTAATTCGAGAAATCTACCCTAACACGGACACATTGTTCGAAATTAGCTACGAGCTAGTTTAAACCAAATGCCCGCAGACACTTTCTGCGTCTGCGGGCATTTGAAAACTTGATCTTTCTTCCAAATCCATCACTTCTCCTACTTTTTTTTGATATGCAGCTAAACTGATATATAGGCAAAATATTCAATTGAATCAATAACCTTATATTGTGTGTGGTATCAATGTCAGTTTCTTCTCTACATAGATTTCAATATTTACCCATCGTAGCGCTCGCTATTTCCATGATTGTGGGTGGCTACTTTTTCCATACTACGCTAGCCGACTGGACGAAACGTATCGTAAGTGGCTACATGTCTGGCTTACTTGATGACGTGGCGCATCAAATCCACGAAAAGAAACTCGATCTTTATGATATGGAACAACCTGAGATTGACGTCTTTATCGATAACTTATCCCAATCACGCTTTGGACAACGCTTTACCATCATACATAGCAGCGGTAAGGTACTTGGCGACTCGCAGCTTTCAAATCGAGAGATTAACGCACTGGATGACCATAGTAATCGTCCAGAAATTGCTGAAGCACTGAGTGGCGGAGTGGGTATATCAAAGCGGTACAGTGAATCTATCAACCAAGATTTACTCTATGTTGCCAAAACTCTAGAGCTTCCGCCCGATGAGCATGGGCATGACACGAAATATGTCATCCGCCTCGCCATGCCACTTACAGCGCTTACCGCAATGACATTGGACCTAGAGTTAATTGTCGATGCCTTAATGGCCGCTTCCTTTATCGTACTCATCGCCTCTTCTTGGTTTAGTCATCGAAGAATCTTTGCCGTGGTCAACCATGAGCGTCAACAGCAGGAAATGCGGATTGCAAAGAGTACGCGTGAGATTGAATTATTGCACCAACTCGCCAATATGCTTGCAGCATGTAATAGCATTAAAGAAGCGCAAGTTGTTGTCGCGGATATCATCCCTAGGCTACTCGGAGACATTAATGGCAGCGTGTCGATCATGCGCGAGTCACGTAACCAACTCGAAGTGAAACTGGACTGGGGTGGTGAATGGCCAGCGAGTAAAGTCTATGCACCAAATGACTGCTGGGCACTTAGAAAAGGTAAGTTTCATCTATCTCATGAAAAGCATCACAATTTAGTCTGCAGTCATATGAGTGGCTTAGATGAAGACGGAACAACTTTATGCATCCCTCTTACCGCACATGGTAATACCGTTGGCATGTTCCACCTTTATTTTGGGGTTCAATCTCAGGAAGTCAGTGAAGAAACCAAACAATTAGCTTTTACGCTCGCTGAGCACCTTGGATTAGCACTAGCTAACTTGAGCTTGCAGGAGAAGTTACGCTCACAAGCGATGCGAGATCCACTTACAGGCTTGTTCAATCGACGCTACTTTGAAGAAGTCTTTGACAGAGAATGGTCCAAAGCAGAGCAAGACCATGCTGAACTATCACTACTCATGCTCGACCTTGATCATTTTAAACGCTTTAACGATAACTTTGGTCATGATGCGGGAGATTACGTTCTAAAAGAGGTGTCTGGATTGCTCAATCGCTCAATCGAAGAGAATCAGGTCGCTTGTCGACTGGGCGGGGAAGAGCTTGCGATTATCTGTCCTGATACCGGTAAAGAAGAAGCGCTTAAACTTGCTAACCTTATCGTCGAATCAGTGAGAGAGCTGCACTTGGACATGAAAGGTCTCTCCTTAGGACAACTGGGCGTTTCTATCGGTGTGACCACATTCCCAGAGCTAAATGCATCCACCACTGATTTGGTCAAAGCAGCTGATACTGCGCTTTATCAGGCTAAGGAGCAAGGGCGTAGCCAAGCTATCCATACTCATGCCAATGTTGAGAAAGCGCCTACTGCAACCATCACAGATATTCTTCCTCTCAAACCCTAACTACTCATTTATCACTCATAGTCTGTTAGTTCAGATTATGAGTGATGCTTTATCGGTTTATTTATCACGCTAGCCCACATCAAAAAGTGCAGATTTAATTTGCCGTCAACACCCACTAGACGACTGGTCTAATTTAATTTATAGTGCACCTCATGAAAGAAAAAACGAACGATACTCGCCAGCATATACTCGATGTGGGCTATGAATTAGTGGTGACCAAGGGCTTTACGGCTGTTGGTTTGTCGCAACTATTAAAAGCCGCGGATGTACCCAAAGGCTCTTTTTATCACTACTTCAAGTCTAAGGAGCAATTTGGTGAAGCCTTAATCGAAGATTACTTTAGATCCTATCTTGCGCGACTTAACGCATTTTTTAACTCCGAAGAAGGTAATGCTAACGAACGATTAATGGGGTATTTTTCACGCTGGCTTGAAGTGGAAAACGGCGTATGTAATGCCAATCGCTGTTTAGTCGTAAAGCTCAGCGCAGAGGTTTCAGACTTGTCAGAGACTATGCGCGTCGCTTTAGCCTCAGGTGCGGGTCGGATCATTGAATCGATCGCTCAATGCATTCAAGCTGGTATTAAAGATGGCTCGATATCAGCGGTAAATCCTCATGCGACAGCGACACAGCTATATCAACAGTGGCTTGGCGCAAGTTTACTTAACAAGCTGGTTCAAGATCATACTCATCTTGAGCACAGCCTAGAAACAACCAAAGCGCTACTAAACTCTTAATTGCACAATTCCCGTAGTTGAAGTGTCCTACGGGAATTTTTTGAAACAATAACTAGACGACTGGTCTAATAATAGGAAAATCACTCAATGACTAATAACGCAAACCGACGTATTGTACTCGCCTCTCGCCCTACAGGTGCCCCTGTAGCTGAAAACTTCCGCCTAGAAGAGTCTGAGAAGCCACAACCTCAGCAAGGCGAAATGTTACTTCGTAGCGTCTATCTGTCTCTGGATCCCTATATGCGTGGTCGTATGAGCGATGCTAAATCCTACGCTGATCCTGTTGCCCTAGATGAAGTGATGGTAGGGGGAACCGTTTGCCAAGTTGAAGCTTCAAATCATCCAGATTACGAAGTTGGTGAATGGGTATTAGCCTTTACTGGTTGGCAAGACTATGGTGTCTCCGACGGTGAAGGACTGATTAAAATGGGCAAGAACCCTACTCACCCATCTTATGCGCTTGGCGTAATGGGGATGCCTGGTTTTACCGCTTACATGGGACTGCTTGATATTGGACAACCTAAAGCCGGAGATACTCTTGTTGTCGCTGCGGCAACCGGGGCTGTAGGCTCTATGGTTGGTCAAATTGGTAAGCTAAAAGGCTGCCACGTTATCGGTGTGGCCGGTGGCGAAGAAAAGTGCCGTTACGCAGTCGAAAAGTTGGGTTTTGATCTTTGTCTCGATCACAAAGCAGATGACCTCGAACAGCAATTAGCAGCAGCGTGTGAACACGGTATCGATATCTATTTTGAGAACGTGGGTGGCAAGGTGTTCGACGCTGTTATGCCGCTACTCAACACAGGTGCGCGTGTTCCTCTGTGTGGCCTTATCTCTCAGTACAACGCTACTTCTTTACCGGAAGGTCCAGACAGAATGTCGATGCTGATGGCTCAGCTTTTGATCAAACGAATCAAAATGCAGGGATTCATTATTTTTGACGACTATGGGCACCGCTACGGAGAGTTTGCAGCAGATATGGGCCAATGGCTTGCCGAAGGAAAAATTCATTACCGTGAGCACCTCGTAGAAGGCTTTGATAAGGCTCCTGAAGCATTTATCGGCCTATTAGAAGGTAAGAATTTTGGCAAACTGGTTATCAAGACCAACGACGCACTATAAGGAACTAACATGATTAAGTTACACCATTTAAATCAATCTCGTTCCAAGCGTATTATCTGGTTGCTTGAAGAGCTCGGCGTAAACTATGAAATCGTTCCTTATCGTCGTGATAGTGTGACATTTCTAGCTCCGCCAGAGCTCAAGTCCATTCACCCACTTGGTAAGTCTCCGGTTATTGAAGAAGCTGGGAGAGTGATCACTGAGTCGGGTGCTATTACAGAGTATCTGATTGATAAATATGCCTCGGATACACTGGCACCTGCAAAAGGGACCGACGACCACTTAGATTATTTACAGTGGCTTCACTTTGCTGAGAGCTCCGCAGCTCTGCCGCTGTTACTAAAAGTGTTCGTTGAAAAAGATGGCGCTGCGATGAACTTTTTGCCTGACTATGCGGCAATCGAGCTGGATAAAGTGATGAGTTATGTTGATCAACTCCTTGAAGGCAAGCGCTATCTGGTTGCTGACAAGCTCACTGGTGCCGATATTATGATGTCTTTCATCGTCGATATTCTCACCAACTTTGGTTTGCTAGAGCGCTATCCCAATATCACAAACTATGCAGATCAACTCGCGAGCCATGAAACATGGCAAAAAGCGCAGCAGCTAGAACTCAAGTTCTCATAACCTGTTCGCTTTCAAGCTGCCAAACTCAGTTTGGCAGCCTATTACCTAGCCTTTTATGTTCTATTTATCCTCTTAGCGTCCCTCAAGATAGAAATTATCTATCGATAACATAGCTACAATCAGTTTTATATCTAAGCCCCTGCCTACTATTCTCTGTCGTAGATAAACAGTCCTGTAAGACTTGTTAAACATGAACAACTCGACTGTCACCGACAAAACAAGAATCAACCAGACAGCCGAAAGTACGCGACACTAAGGAGCAAAATCATGGAACACAAAAATGGTAACAATGGTGGTCAATGCCCAGTAATGCACGGCGGCGCAACCTCTTCAAATTCATCCAATGTCGCTTGGTGGCCAAACGCGCTTAACCTCGACATCCTTCATCAACACGACCAAAAAACTAACCCACTGGGCGCTGATTTTAACTATCGAGAGCAACTTAAAAAGCTTGACGTAAACGCCCTTAAAAACGATTTGAAAGCATTGATGACGGACAGCCAAGATTGGTGGCCCGCGGACTGGGGACACTACGGCGGCTTGATGATTCGTATGGCATGGCACTCTGCAGGCACGTACCGTATTGGTGATGGTCGCGGCGGCGCGGATACAGGTAATCAGCGTTTTGCTCCTCTTAACTCTTGGCCAGATAACGGTAACCTTGATAAAGCTCGCCGCCTACTTTGGCCAATCAAACAAAAATATGGCAACAAAATCAGCTGGGCTGATCTTATGATTCTTGCGGGTAACATGGCCTATGAATCAATGGGATTAGAGACATTTGGATTTGCCTTCGGCCGTGAAGATATCTGGCATCCAGAAAAGGACATCTACTGGGGTGCAGAGCAAGAGTGGCTAGCCACCAGCGATTCAGATAACAGTCGTTATTCTGGTGAACGCGATTTAGAGAATCCACTTGCCGCTGTGATGATGGGGCTTATCTACGTCAATCCAGAAGGTGTCGACGGTAACCCAGATCCACTTAAAACAGCCCAAGACATGCGCGTGACTTTTGCACGTATGGGGATGAACGATGAAGAAACCGTTGCCCTTACCGCGGGTGGACATACTGTCGGAAAAGCACACGGTAACGGCGATGCGTCAAAACTAGGTGCGGAGCCTGAGCGTGCAGAATTAGAAGAGCAAGGCTTAGGATGGAACAACCATACCTCTCGCGGTGTCGGTCGCGATACGGTGACAAGTGGTATCGAAGGTGCTTGGACAACCAATCCTACACAATGGGACAATGGCTACTTCCACTTGCTGCTGAATTGCGATTGGTGGCTACAAAAGAGCCCCGCGGGCGCTTGGCAATGGGAGCCAACCCATATTGAAGAGCACGATAAGCCAGTCGATGTAGAAGATCCAAGTATTCGTCATAACCCAATCATGACTGACGCGGACATGGCTCTACGATTTGATCCTGACTATCGTAAAATATCCGAGCGTTTCCACAACGATCCAGAGTACTTCTCAGAAACCTTTGCCCGTGCATGGTTCAAGTTGACTCACCGCGATATGGGACCAAAATCTCGCTACTTTGGTCCAGACGTTCCAGCTGAAGAACTAATTTGGCAAGACCCTGTTCCAGTAGGGAAAGCTGACTATGACGTTGCGGCAGTAAAAGCCAAAATCGCTCAAAGTGGCTTAAGCATCAGTGAGATGGTCTCTACGGCATGGGATAGTGCACGCACCTTCCGCAATTCCGATAAACGTGGCGGTGCCAACGGCGCACGTATTCGCCTTGCACCTCAAAACCAATGGCAAGGTAACGAGCCAGAGAAGCTGGCTAAAGTGTTACCGATAGTCGAAGGCATTGCGAATGAGTTCGGTATTAGCGTTGCAGATACCATTGTTTTAGCTGGCAACGTCGGGATTGAGCAAGCGGCTAAAGCTGGTGGCATAGATATTTCGGTTCCTTTCGCTGCTGGTCGTGGTGACGCAACAGCAGAACAAACTGATATCGAATCATTTGAGGTTCTTGAACCTGTGGCTGACGGCTTCAGAAACTGGCAGAAGAAACACTACGCTGTCAGCCCAGAAGAACTGATGCTAGACCATGCTCAATTGCTCGGCCTAACCGCACCTGAAATGACAGTACTAATCGGTGGTATGCGAGTACTCGGTACAAACCATTCAGACACTCAACATGGTGTGTTCACCAACAAGGTTGGAACACTCACCAACGACTTCTTCGTTAACTTGACGGATATGCGTTATACGTGGAAGCCAACAGGTCGTAACTCGTACTCAATCGTTGAACGTGCAAGCGGCGAAGAAAAGTGGACTGCAACTCGCGTTGACTTAGTATTTGGCTCTAACTCAATCCTGCGTGCTTACGCCGAGGTATATGCACAAGACGATAACAAAGAGAAGTTTGTTCAAGATTTTGTCAATGTATGGACTAAGGTCATGAACGCAGACCGTTTCGATTTAAAACAGTAACTTGAATCGCCTCCACTCTCTTCAGCGAGTAGTGGAGGCACAAACGAACTATTGAAAGCGGTTAATCGCTTGGAAAAATCGCCCAAGTTGCACTAGTTTTAATGATGTAACCAAGATTAAGAAATGAGGCGCATATAACGCCTCATAATAATCTATAAAGTAAGTGTTACCAGTGAGGAGAGTTGGTTATGAAAGGCTTCGATTTCTTTAAGTTGTTTGATACCAAAGAACTATTCATCTATTACTGATGTTTCGCTACCGCTTTCATCAGTACCGACGTATCCATACGCCCGAAGCCATCTTGCTGCAGTTCGGCGTATTGTTCGTCCACCTTTTTAGTTAAAGGTAGCTCTAACCCAACGCGCTCTGCTTCTTTAAGACAGAAGCCCAAGTCCTTACGCATCCAATCAATCGCAAAACCAAAATCAAACTTATCTTGTGACATTGTCACGGCACGATTTTCCATCTGCCACGAGCCTGCCGCACCATGCTTTAATGTTTCAACGACTTGCTCGACATCTAAACCTGACTTCTGCGCAAGTAACAGCGCTTCACTTAAGCCTTGCAAGATACCACCGATACAAATCTGGTTAACCATTTTACAGCGCTGGCCTTGACCATTTTCACCCAGCAAGGTCATCTGTTTGGCATAAACATCCATGACTGGTGCAACTTGATCAAATATAGCCTGTTCACCACCACACATAATGGTAAGTACGCCATTCTCAGCCCCTGCTTGGCCGCCCGACACTGGCGCATCAATAAAGTGATTGCCATTGGTTTGAGCCGCTTTGGCAAGTTCCACCGCTAGTTCAGCGGAAGTCGTAGTATGGTCGACTAAGACTGCCCCTTCCTTTAGCCCTGCAAATACACCATCTTCACCGTAGATAACACTGCGCACATCATCATCGTTACCCACGCAGACGAATACGATGTCACAATCCTGAGCGGCTTGTTTTGGCGTCTCACACGCAGTGCCTTGGTAATCATTAGCCCATTGCTCTGCTTTGGCTTTAGTACGATTGAATACCTTAGTTTCATAGCCTGCTTTACTTAAAAACCCAGCCATTGGATAGCCCATCACACCTAAACCAATAAAGGCTACTTTCTGCTGACTCATCCCTATCTCCTTTTGAATTTTATAGTTAGAGAGATAGTCTACTAAACATTTCTATTCTATTTCACTAGAAATCCGAAAGATAAGTCTCTAATTGCAAAAAGCCCCATTTAGGGGCTTAGTTAATTAGTAAATGAGGTTAACCGCAATCTTTAGACCACGTGACGCCTTGATCCTTAGAGCATTCCGTAAGAGAGGTACCGTTATGGTAATAGGTATTTTTCCACCACTGACCATGAGAGTTTCTAGAAATACTAATCTGATTGTATTTAAAAGGTGTTATTGCAATGTGTTGGTGCTTAGCTCTCCACCAAGAATCCGCACTGTACACAGAAGTATCGTTAAAATCTGTTGACAGATAGCTCAAATGATCCAAAGTGCTACGATTAAAACCGGCAACTTGGTCTGCGACGTTAACTAACCTAGCATATGGAACTTTATCATTTTCATATCTAAACGAAGCATCTGCTAGGATGTAACCATCTCGATAATTGTTCACAACAGTTGCCTTCAATGTCTGAGCATAACCTGCTCCAACATTTTTATTCGCACAACTCACCCAGTCGGGTTCTTGAGTGTACGAACTATTTGTTAAACTGTATGTCGTTAATGCATCAGGTTGTACAACCTGCTCAAGGGACTCTTGAATATCACAAGTATAGGTTTTATCGTCACGAACCCAAATCGTCGCGTTCTTGGAATAATCTAAACCATCTTTATGCTGGGTATTTCGTTCAGTTTGTCTAGTCAGCAAAAGTTCGGTTTGTAAATCTTCAGAAACCTCATATTCTTTGTGAACAAGTTTTGTATCCGTCATAACAGTTATGACTTTGTACCACTTGTCTACTTGTTGCTTCTTCACGTCATCCCAGTATTTCCAATAATAATCAACGTAAGCTTGTTGCGCTCCAGCATTCACGGCTTGAATTGATTTAGTCTCGCTATACGATTTCTTAATCGCTGGCATCATTTTTTGGGCAAGCTGATAAACCGTATCATCCTTTTCTTTAATGAAGTCGCCGTATATTTTATCCACCGCAATGTTGTATCGCTGAGCAATACGTTGATCAAGCTGCTTCACATTTTGAATAACTTTGTCTTGCGTGTTTACCGCAGTTTTCAATTGCGTACAGCTCGTAATGCCGCCTTGATGTAAGTCGGCCTGAATTTGATTCCATAGTACTGTGGTCAACGGAGTCGTCGACTTGATTTCATGCTCGCTGCTTAGAGTCATTGCCGGTGGAAACACCAGTTTATACGGTTCAGCAATCGGTGTATTCGGGCTGTCTGCATCAATTGCACCAATAGGGACGTCGACCACTATAGGTGCAAAGTCGATACAATCCGAATTAGCACCAGCCAACGACAAACTATAACTCCCTTCTTTGTTCGTGATCGCGCTCGGCTCTCCAGAATCCAGTTTTCCGTTGTAGTTAAGATCGATAAATGCTGTCGCACCCGAAATGTAACCGTCAATTGCGACACCCTTAATACTACGAGTTTGCGGTGTAGTGGCTGAGCTTGATGAACCACCATCGCCACCTCCCCCACACGCGACAACGCCTGCAGAGAGCGATACAACAGCAATAAGTTTTAAATTCATTAAAGGAGACCTTGATTAGTAGTTAGAGACAAAAACGCGCCATTGGGGGGATGGCGCGCGGCGTCATGGCAGTAATGAACGCGAGTCTAATACTAGCTATCTTCGACAAGAAAAAACATGAAAGGAATTAGAGCAAAGAGTGCATGTTTTCTATCAAGTATTTTTATTAATCCAAAGGTTGTAGAAGTCGCTGTAGCCGCCTTTGCTTATTTCAACACCTTGAACTTCCACACTGCACGTCACCTTTTCTTTTCCATGAAATAATGGCAATAACTGTTGGTGGCGATATAAAGATTGCTCAATTTCTTTCAACGCTTGGTATGGGTTCTGGTGACTTACTGCCCTCTTAACGGCTTCACAGTGTTTTTGCATTGCTTCATCATTGTAAATAAACCTCAATCCTGATGAGGCGAGTAGCCAATCGTATAGCCCAAAATCTTGAGGTTGCTCGATAATTTCCTCGATGAACAAGATATCAGCCTGATCTCTCATCGCGCCGGGGTCACTGATATCTTCAAGTGTTTTTATATCCACTGTGACGCCCGTTTTCTCAATGACATCTTTCAACCAAGCGACCGTTTTCTTTAACAGCGGAATCGTTAGTTTAGGCTTGGTAATGACTAGATGCCCTTCTAAGCGAGGTGGCACCGCCTGCATTATCTTGTGCTCATATTGCGAAAAACTCAGATCATCAACGACTAAATCGGAGTCAAAAAGCTTTCGTTGGCTCTGCACATAATCAATAAGCTGTTTAATGGTAGCTTGGTTAATTTCAGCGCCATTTCGATAATTAATCGCTAAGTAAGAAAGAGCATTGATCATACTCTCTTCTACCACACCTTCTTTACGATTAAAGCTCAAATTGTAATCTTGTAACTCTGAAGCTTCCGTCAGCGTAATTTGATCAAGTAGCGCACTATGGCCATAGTACTTACCATGCCGTTTTAAAACCAAGCGCTCGCTGTCCCACTCTTTGACGAAAAATGGTCCAGTTCCTATGTTTACACTTAACCCATTCGCAAACTCAGCTTTATCCTCACTGTATACAGAAGTATGAGGTAGACATAAGATATATAGAAAAAGCGGATTTGATTGACAAAGCTCAATCGTCAGTTGATTTCGACTCACCACCTTGATGTCACAAACTTGCTCAAATAGATATTTAACAGGCCCATCTATCGACATGAGTTGATTTAAGCAATCCACTACATGAGTGACTTCTAATCTTTTACCGTTGTGACATATCACTTCAGGCCTTAACCAAAGATGTATAAGTCGCCCTTCAAGCTGCCAACAGTGTGCTAGCCCAGCTTGAACTTTCCCTTCTTTGTCCTGCACAAGTAAGGTGTTGTAAATACTGCGTAGAATTTGTAGTTCGGGCAATCTATAGGTTTTAGCTGGTTGTAATTTATCAACCCAAGGGTATTGAGTTATCAGTAAATTTCCACACTCCTCATTGAGCTGATTTTGTTTTTCAGTGGCTAACGTTAGCGCTTTAACGGCAGTTTCTCCGAAGAGTTCCATCATCCGAGTAATGTTCGAAAAACGACCATGTTCGAGTTCTGCAACAAATAGCTTTTCTAGCACACAACATAGCGTCACTTTGATTTGCAGCTGGCTCAAATTGCCCCTTCCTTTCGAAGGAATCCAGCAAATCCACCCCAGTTCAGACAAACTTTTAATGATGTTTGAAGTATTTCTACGCGAGGTTGAAAAAGCGTTCTCCAACTCTTCGATCGCCAAGTGGTAAACCTTGTCAGGTTCATATTTTAATAGTAGCTGCTGGAGTCTACGTAAGTTCGCGTCGCTCAATGGTTATCCAATAAGTTTAATAAATTCAATTGCATAATATTGCAGGTCAAATGAAAACATATAACTTCCCTCTTGCCAATCTTTGCTGGAGAAAAATCAAATTGCATTGATGCCATTCACCCGATCATAAATGCTACCTTGGTATGTATTTTATAAATTTGACCCCTACAGAGCGTGAGCACAATTCCGGGTTTACATTTAATCGCTACAAATAGAGAGCGGCAAAAATATCATTGTTGTGAATATCAATAACGAGAAAACCCTATGAAAAAAATAACATCAATATTCGCTGCCACAGCTGCACTCTGTATTCCTCAAGTTGCCAGTGCCGAGGCGATACTTCATGCATTCAATTGGAAATACTCCGATGTCACTCAGAATGCACAGCAAATTGCTGCCAACGGCTATAAGAAAGTGTTGATTTCACCAGCAATGAAGTCAAGTGGCACTCAATGGTGGGCACGCTATCAACCACAAGATCTACGTGTTATCGACTCACCGCTGGGGAACAAACAAGACCTAGAGGCGATGATTGCGGCTCTTAAAGCGCAAGGGATTGATGTCTATGCTGACGTCGTTCTGAATCACATGGCGAATGAATCTTGGAAACGCAGCGACCTCAATTACCCTGGTACCGACGTATTAAATGACTACTCGTCTCGCGCTAGTTATTACGCAAATCAAAAACTGTTTGGTGATTTGAGCCAAAACCTGTTCTCAGCATCAGACTTTCACCCTGCAGGATGTATCACTAACTGGAATGATCCAGGTCACGTTCAGTACTGGCGACTATGTGGCGCGGATGGTGATACAGGTCTTCCAGATTTAGATCCGAACAACTGGGTTGTATCACAACAAAAAAGTTACCTTAAAGCGCTAAAGTCGATGGGTATCAAAGGCTTCCGTATTGATGCGGTTAAACATATGAGCCAATATCAAATCGATCAAATTTTCTCTTCTGACATTACATCCGGAATGCATGTGTTTGGTGAGGTGATTACTAGCGGCGGCAAAGGTGATTCCGGTTATGAAGCATTCTTAGCCCCATACCTTAACAACACTAATCACGCTGCATACGATTTCCCACTATTTGCTTCTATTCGAGGTGCCTTCTCTTTTGGTGGTGGGCTAAACCAACTGCATGATCCGAAGGCATATGGTCAAGCGTTAGAAGATGCACGCGCGATTACCTTTACTATCACCCACGATATCCCGACAAATGATGGTTTCCGTTACCAAATTATGGACCCTACCGACGAGAAACTCGCTTATGCCTACATTCTTGGCAAAGATGGGGGAACGCCTCTGATCTACAGTGATGAGCTGCCTGACAGCGAAGATAAAGATAATGGTCGCTGGGCAGATGTTTGGAAAAACTCTACCATGATCAACATGCTCAAATTCCACAATGCGATGCAAGGTAAATCTATGACCATGCTACACAGTGATCAATGTACCTTGCTGTTCAAGCGTGGCAAAGAGGGAGTTGTCGGAATCAATAAATGTGGTGAAAGTAAAACAACCACTGTTGATACCTACCAGCATGAGTTTAACTGGCACGTTGCGTATAAAGATGTCTTAAGCTCAGATACAACAACCGTTAACTCACGTTACCACCAATTTACTGTTCCCGCACGCACCGCTAGGATGTGGAAGCTGTAGCAGTACGTCATCTCAAAGGCCTTAGCATCGCTTAGGCCTTTGAACTTAACCTCTAGACACCTAAGACTAACTATCCTAAACCTTGGCTTTTACTATAATTATTTTGTGTGCAAGAATGTCTGACCACACTGTTATGGATTAAGTCGTACCTATGAAATTTCAAGCTGCCATCTTTGATATGGATGGGCTATTACTCGACACTGAGCGCGTTTGTATGCGTGTGTTTAAGCAAGCCTGTGAAAATGTCAATCTCCCTTTCTATGAAGACGTGTATCTATCAATCATCGGTAGAAACTCTGCAGGCATTGATCTGATTCTTCGCCAAGCATATGGTGACGACCTTGATAGGCTGCATGCAGAATGGCGCATAAATTACGATGCCATCGTCAAGCATCAGGCAATACCGGTAAAAGATGGTGTTGTTGAGCTACTAGAGTGGTTGAAAAGCAACAATGTTCCAACTGCAGTGGCGACCTCCACTCATCGTGAAGTTGCAACGATTAAACTCGAACTTGCTGGTTTGTCTAAGTATTTTGCTAGTTTGACCTGCGGCTGTGAGGTCACGCACGGTAAACCTGACCCAGAAATTTACTTGCTTGCAGCTGAGCGCCTAGATGTACAGCCAGAACAATGCCTTGCATTTGAAGACTCCAATAATGGCGTTCGCAGCGCTGTTGCGGCTCATATGACGACATTCCAAATCCCCGATCTTGTTGAACCTTGTGAAGAAGTCAAAGCTTTGGGTCACCAAATTCTGCCTTCTTTAATCGATGTCCTTGCGTACTTAAAGGCAGAGCACTAATCGCCAACAACTAAACGCTATGCAGGCTTAGACCAACTAAGCCTGTTTGTTTATTAGTAATTCCTTATATCCTTTCCAAATTGTCAATAACCAGCTGTTCTAATAAAAAATTCCTTAAGGGCTTTTTATCCGATCTATGTATCCCAATGTTTATTATTGCCGGATAACAATCTGAATAAGGAATAACAATGACAAACCAATACGTACCACCAAAAGTATGGAAAATGGATGACGAGAACGGCGGCCAATGGGCGAGTATCAACCGTCCTGATTCTGGTGCTCGTCATGAGAAAGCGTTACCTGTTGGTCAGCACCCTATCCAGCTCCATTCTATGGGTACTCCAAATGGTCAGAAAGTCACAATCATGCTCGAAGAGTTGCTTGCACTAGGCGTGACAGAGGCCGAGTACGATGCATACTTAATTAAGATTGGCGAGGGCGACCAGTTTGGCTCTGGCTTCGTAGAGGTAAACCCAAACTCAAAAATTCCTGCATTAGTTGACCAATCGGGCGATGCACCGATTAATGTGTTTGAGTCAGGCAATATCTTGCTCTATCTCGCAGAGAAATTCGGTCACTTCCTGCCAAGTGATATTGCGGCTAAAACTCAAGTCATGAACTGGTTATTCTGGCTTCAAGGCTCTGCTCCTTATCTAGGTGGTGGATTTGGTCACTTCTACGCCTACGCGCCAGAGAAGTTCGAATACCCGATCAATCGCTTTGCCATGGAGGCAAAACGTCAGTTAGATGTTCTTGATAAACAGCTGGAAAACAACACCTTTATCGCTGGTGAAGAGTACAGTATCGCAGATATCGCAATCTGGCCTTGGTATGGCAACCTAGTGTTAGGTAAGACCTATGATGCCGCAGAATTCTTAGACGTTGATAGCTACAAAAACTTGAAACGTTGGGCAGAGCAAATTGAAGCCCGAGAAGCTGTGCAGCGCGGTCGCATTGTTAACCGGGCTTGGGGCGAAGATTGGGAACAAGTTCCTGAACGTCACAGTGCTGAAGATATTGATAAAGTACTGGCACTAAAACCTTAACCCTAATCAATACAATCCATAAAGCCCTGCTAAATATTTCGTGGGGCTTTTATTTTATAGATACCTAACTATTCAGTCCTAACCCTCACAATCGAAATCAACCGCAAAACTAAGGGTTGATTCGCCCAACTTAATTGATAATAATTATCATTACATTAAGTTGAGGTGCATATGGATAATCAACAGCTACTTTATAACGCATTCTACAAATCTCAGGATCGATTTCTTGATCGTTATACTCAGTGTGGGTTTGAACCTGATGTCATTCATGACTACATACATTGGGGGATGTTGTTGGCATCCCAATATGAGTCTGGAGCGAACAATGAAAACCCACTTCTGTGTGAGCTTTTCCTGCGCCAGCTCTATTTTCATCTGCTTGATGCAATTCAAGATCCAATACGCAGCCGAATTTTTCGTCGAGTCTGCCTAGACTCTATCCATACCCCATTGATGTGCCTAAAACGCTACTACTATCAATGTGAAGATGGTGACGTTCAGTTTTTACACCTAAAACAACAATTACAGCGCATACAAGCGCCATTAGACTAATTCAAAAGGACCCAATGATGACTCAACGCCCTACTGCACAAGAATTTCGTACCGAGAAAGACAGTATGGGAGAGGTAAAAGTACCTCTTAATGCTCTATACCAAGCTCAAACTCAGCGTGCTGTCGATAACTTTCACTTCAGCAAACATGTGATGCCGGAAGGCTTTATTAAAGCACTGGCCTACATTAAGCAAACCGCCGCTTTGACCAATGCCCAACTAGGACTACTAGAAGGTGATATTGCACAGGCTATCGCGGATGCAGCACAAACCATCATTGAAGGTGAGCACATTGAGCACTTCCCTATCGATGTCTATCAGACAGGGTCTGGCACTAGCTCAAACATGAATGCTAATGAAGTGATCGCAACGCTCGCCTCACAATTACTTGGTGGCGATGTGAATCCTAACGACCACGTTAACATGGGACAAAGCAGTAACGACGTTGTTCCTACTGCAATCCAAATTAGCTCCGTATTAGCGATAGAAACGCAGCTTATCCCAGCGCTAAACCATCTATCTAAAGTGCTAAGCGATAAGCGAGCTGAAGTTGGCGAGAGTGTTAAAACTGGCCGAACGCATTTGATGGATGCGATGCCAATTACATTCGACCAAGAATTAGGTGGCTGGCAGTTCCAAATAGAACAAGCGAAAACTGGCATTGAACAATCTCTGATTGCAGTCAAAGCCCTAGCGCAAGGCGGCACGGCTGTTGGCACAGGCATTAACGCTGACCCTAGATTCGCTGCTAAGTTCGCAGACAATCTCGCCCAAGCAACACGTATTGATTTTGCTTCTAGCGAGAATTTCTTTTACAACCTCAGCAGCCAAGACGCTATTATTGCGCTTTCAGGTCAGTTAAAAACGGCCGCGGTAGCGACAATGAAGATTGCTAACGATCTACGTTGGATGAACTCTGGCCCACTGGCAGGTTTAGGTGAAATTGAACTGCAAGGTCTTCAGCCTGGTTCATCAATCATGCCAGGAAAAGTGAACCCTGTAATTCCAGAAGCGGCAGCAATGGCAGCAGCTCAAGTGATAGGCAACGATACGACAATCACGGTTGCAGGTCAGTCAGGAAACTTTCAGCTCAATGTTATGCTGCCAGTGATTGCTCACAACGTACTGGAGAGCATTGAGCTACTTGCTAACAGCGCGACTGCATTAGCAGATAAGGCAATCGCCACATTTAAAGTCCGCGAAGACAACCTCGAAGTCGCATTGGCAAAAAATCCAATTCTGGTGACAGCATTAAACCCAGTGATTGGCTACCTGAAAGCAGCAGATATTGCGAAGAAAGCCTATAAAGAAGGTGAAGCGATTATTGATGTTGCTGAACGTGAAACCGATTTGGATCGTGCAACACTAGAACGTTTGTTGAACCCAACAAAGTTGACCAAAGGTGGTGTCGCTGAATAGCGTATTTGGTCGGTCAAAACAGAAAGCACACATCCTTGTGTGTGCTCTGGACTATATCCAAGCCAGAGACAACAGCAAAAATGGTAAGGCAATCGCCGATGCCATTTTTGCTAACGCCAATAACTCTCTTAGCATCACTTCACGCTTAGGTGAAACGGCTGCATGCGAGAATGACGCCGCAACTTGTGCACTGTTCATAAGTCCTCAAACAAATGAGATGTGAAAGGAGCGGCAATTCTATAGCTAGCTCTGCTTTACTTCAACTGATATAAAATTAGCGAATATTTTGCGCAATTCTCCACAATACGCCTGATGGATCAATTACGCAGAACTCCAGCATTCCCCACGGCTGCTCTATCAAGTCAGTCACTTTACAACTAAAGTTTTGCTCTATCTGCGAGTCTTTAACATGACTAAACCAGCTATTCGCATCTTCAACCAGTAAGTGCATCATGGTGTTTTCTGCATGCTCAACGTTATAGTAGTTTTGCAGCAGAAAAGCGTGGCCTTCACGCCTTAAGTAAGCAACATCACCAAAAACTGAAGCGACCTCAAAGCCCAGAGCCTGATAAAATCGTTGTGACTCATCGAAGTCTTTACTTGGAATAAACGATTTGATTTCTGTGATGGCTAAATTACTCATAGTGAGCATCCTTTCCCTTGGCAAAAAACAATTAGGCGAGCAAGCATACTCTGTTTGCAAGTGAGAATCGATATCAATAACCAATTTTCGTCAACACCATCTTATGATCGGAGCCATTCGGCTTTTCGACACTTCTACGCTCGCAAATCCTTCTGCCGGTTTGACTCGACTTTAGCCATAAATGATCGATTGCAATCATCGTAAAATCTGGAGTTTGAAACTGATTTACCCAATTTGGCCAACTCGCTACAGGAGCAGTTTGAAAACTGGGAAACATCTTACCAAACCGAAGGCTCGCCGAAGAGAGATTAAAGTCTCCGACAACCAACACCTCGTCACTTGGATAAAGCTGATTTAAAGACTCAATGGTGCGAATAATGGCATTGCGTCGATACCATAGCGCTTTGGTCCTCGGTGAGGTGGGATGAGCCACCATCAGAGTGAGATCAACATGTTTATTAGGATGCCATTTGCCCCGGATAATCGCTTGTTCATCCGGCGTGAGAAAAACCGACATATCTTTCAGTGGTGAACGGCTCAGTACCATTTGGCTTGACGGATACCCTATTCCCTCCTGACCACCGTAGTAATAAGGGTACACATCATCAAGGGTTTTAAGTTTCTCGCCTATTTCTGGAGCAACTTCTTGTAGAACCACTAAATCACTTGGGTTGGCGAGCAAATAGTTAATAAACCCGTTTACATTGTCGTTCTCGTAGTAAAGATTAAATTGCGTCACGGTGATTGGATTGACGCAATTGGCAGTGAGCACACGGTTCGACTTAGGTGTGAGCAAAAAGAACACGCCAGAAACGACCAAGCAAACGCACGCTTGCAGCCAATGTTTTCCGAGACAGAAGCCAACACTCATGACCCAATATACAAGCAGAAAGATCGCCGGAAATGCGACGATATTTTCTATCCACCACGTTGATTCGTAGAACGACAGGCTCACCCAAGCCAGTGCTGGAATGAATACGATAAACCAAATAACTGCTCTTTTCACCGAGACTCACTCTAAAGGATAAGGTTCAGTAAGTATGGTCTACATAACGTGAATGTCTCCAGATTGTCTTAATATTAAGCAGCTAGTTTGTTATGGCTAACTCTCAAATTTCGATAACAATCAATAATTTTGCAGAATGTAAATAAAACTATAAAGTCAATGGCGCTATACTGTCCAACAGAGCGAACCATCTCAAGGAGCGATATGAGCAAGCTAACGGACAAAAAACTGATCAACCTTATTACGTATGCTCCCGCTACTATCGTTGCCTTTTTCACCCTGTTATGGGTTTTGTTTACCGTTAGAGACACCATCCTAAGCTCTCAAGAAGATCTCGCTTCACTTCAACAGGATTACGAGCAAAGACAGCTTGTCGAATTGACCAACCGCGTAGAGTACGTCCTTGAGCAAATTGAGTTCGCCCGTGACCAAACAGAACAACAACTAGAAAGTACGATTAAAGAACGAATCTACGAAGCGCACGCTATTGCCACTCGCATCTACGAAAACAACAAACAACTCCCAGAAAAACAAGTCACTAAGCTCATCACTGACGCCTTAAGAGATATTCGCTTCAATAACGGGCGCGGTTACTTCTTTATCTATAAAACGGAAGGCCTCAATGTGATGCACCCTCTGCTCCCTAGAGTGGAAGGGACATCTTTATGGGATTTCAGAGACGTTCGCGGTAGCTACATTGTCCGTGAAATGGGCGAACAAGTTAAAGCTAAAGGCGAGGATTTCTATCGCTGGTGGTTTGTAAAACCCAATAACAAGAATCATGAGTTTGAAAAAATTGGTTTCGGTAAATACTTTGCACCCTATGATTGGTTTATTGGCACGGGTGACTATGTTGTCGACGTGGAAAATGACATCAAAGCGACTTCGCTCGAATGGCTAAGAAACTTAAGATTTGGTGAGCACGGCTATGTCTTTGTTGTTGATGAGAACGGTCAAGTTCTCTCTCATTTAGATCAGTCGTTAATTGGCAAAAGCATCTTTGATATTGGTAGTGAAGAAGTCAAGGAAGGCGCGAAACGTATTATGGAAACCAACAGGGGCATTGTGAAATACATCGCGCCTGTTGGCCCTTCTAATATCTCTAACTACTCTAAAACTAGTTACGTCGTCAAAGATGAAAACTGGGGTTGGACAATTGGCGCAGGCATCTACAACGAATTAAATAATCAGTTTTTAGCCAGCCGTGCTCAACAAGCTGACCAAGAGCAGCAAGAAACGCTACACCAGATGCTAGTCATTGGTGGGTTCACAATATTCGTTGTCGCTGCTTTGTCTCTAGTGCTTAGCCGACTTATCGCTAATCGATTCAAGCGATTTGAAAAAAGAATTAACCGCGATTTTGATGATTTACAAGATACCAAGGACAAACTCGAATACATGGCGTGTCACGACGAACTAACCGGACTGCCTAACCGAGCCCAGCTTCACAATAATATTCGACAAGGAATTCAACTTTCAGAAGCAGCGTGTTGTCAATTGGCAGTGATGTTTGTCGATCTAGACGACTTTAAGAAAGTAAATGATTTATACGGACACAGTGCGGGTGACAAATTACTCAGCGAGATCGGTAAGAAATTTGATGAGTTTTTAGGGCCAAATGATTTCGTTGCTCGCTTTGGTGGTGACGAGTTTATCTTTTGTTTTTCCAACCTAAAAAATCTTTCTGAAACCGAAGCTAAAGTCGACAAGATAAAAAATGTGTTCAAACAACAATTTGTTATCGACGGTAAGGTTATTTTTGCTAGTTGTTCTATTGGCGTCTCCATGTATCCGTCCGATGGAGACGAGCCTGAAGAATTAATATCAAAGGCCGACATTGTTCTCTACAAATCTAAAGCGCGGCAAAAAGGTGATGTCCTATTCTTCGATAGTTCAATCAACAAACAAGTACAGTACGATTTCTTGCTTGAGAGAGAGTTACGTGAAGCTATTGAACGTGACGAACTGACCGTAAGCTATCAACCTCAAGTCACTGCCCAAACAGGTGAGCTGCATGGGGTGGAAAGCCTGCTACGTTGGCACAACCCTCACCTAGGCAATGTGTCTCCACTGGAGTTTATCTCTCTCGCCGAAGAGATTGGACTCATAGGTCAGATCGGAGAGTTTGTGCTCAATAAAGCCTGCGAAGAATTTGCCAGCGTTTTTCCGTCTCCAGATTACAACTCTACCCTATCGATTAATATCTCCCCAATGCAGTTGATGGATAAAGCTTTCATTAGCCAGCTAAAAAGAGCGATAGAAGAGAACCACTTACCAAGTAACCGAATTACGCTTGAGATAACGGAAAACGTCTTGATTAGCGACCTTCCAAAAGTGACACCGATTATTAATCAGATCAAAGAGCTTGGCTTTACGATTTCTCTCGATGACTTTGGTACCGGTTATTCATCGCTAAGTTATTTGAGTAACCTGCCGTTGGACGAACTCAAAATTGACCGAGTCTTTGTCGATAAGATGTTGAGCTCTGAGCAGAGTGACTCTCTAGTCAAAGCTATTCTCGCCATTGCGCAATCCGCAAGTATGAGAGTTGTCGCTGAAGGTGTAGAGACAGAAGCACAAAAAACGGTACTGATCGATTATGGCTGTGATGTATTGCAAGGTTACCTAATCGAAAGACCAATGCCCATTGCGCAATTAGCCGAAAAATATGCTGAATTATAGTCCGCGTATATTTTGTTGACACTGAGGTTACAAATCTCGCTAAAAAGTCGCTAACATTTGTGGGAGCCCCTTCATTTGGTTAATGGTTTTTAATGCCCCTACGCTTATACGCTACTTTCTTCTTCGTCTTGTTTGCTTTCGATGCTAAGGCATCTTTGCAGCAAACATGGCAGCAGTTTTACCAAAGTAGTTGGTCCAATGCTCAATTGACTCTGTCGCAAGAAGAACTGTCGCGTTATCCAAGTGACCTACTGACATCAGAGAGTCAATATCCTGATTTTAGCCAGTTTTCGTGGGCAGACATTGAGGTGCTTTCAACAATCAAACAACAGTGTCAGACGCCTTCTGCCTATAATCCAACTCTAGAAAGCGCGGTTGAGTTTGAGCTTTATGTTTGCAACGAGAAAGCGATCCCTGACTCGTGGTTTGAGGAAAACCCGAAACGCCACCCAGCTGGAGGCACTTTTGTCGAGCGCTACTTCGAAAACATCAAACCAGTTAACGGCCAACTTGCGCTTTGGTTATCCGGTGACAATCCATCACATCCACTACGAAATGTATTTAATCAGATTTCAGATTCTGGACGAGACGCGTTACTGAAAGGTTACCGAGCTTGGCTAGAACCCGATGCGCTATGGCTAAATGGAGAGCAGGGTTGGAAAAAGATTCCAAACAAAGATTGGCAGCCTGTTGCACAGCAGTTTGCGATCACGATTAATGGCAACCAGTGTGATTTTCGCTACAGCAACTTGTGTATCGCTAAAGCTCAGTCCAATGGATATATTGCAGCGATACTCGCTTCCATCTTCTCTTTAGTTTTGGCTTTATTGTTAGCTCGCACTCTTTATCTAAAACGTCAGCAAAATCGCAACAAACGTTTTATCTTACAGTTACTGACACATGAACTACGTACTCCTATTGCGAGCCTAGGCATGACAGTCGACCTTTTTCGCCAAGAGTTTGATTCGCTGAATGATAACTCACAACAGGCTATGTGGCGTTTATTGGAAGACTACCAACGCCTAGCGCAACTCACCGAAGCCAGCAAGGGCTACTTGAGTTCAAAAGAAAACTACAACGATGCCAATCAAGAAGCCTATTTGAGTGAATGGTTAGAACATACTTGCTCTGGACAGGGCGTTGAATTCGATTTGGATGAAGACAAGCAACTCACACTTCCCTTCTACTGGCTTACCATCTGTTTGAACAACCTAATAATGAATGCCAAACAGCATGGTAAGGCTCCGATTAAAATCCATGTTTCTGTCAATGAGAAGCTCTGTATTACCGTTACCGATACTGGGCAATTTCCTTCCTATTGGAACCGTATAAGAATGAAGCAAAACACCAATCAAGACAGCAATATGGGCATCGGTCTGAGTTTGGTTCGCCACCTGATGTCACACCTCGGTGGAAAAGTCATCATCAACACCAACCCAACACGTATTACTTTGGAGCTGCCTCTATGAATTCAATCCTGCTAGTTGAAGATGATCAACTACTCGGTCAAGGAGTCCAAACCTTCTTACAATCCAATGGGTATCATTGTACTTGGGTTACCAACGCTAAAGAGGCAGGAAAACATTGGTTTAGTGCTGATCTCGTGATTTTAGATCGCCAACTTCAAGATGGCGACAGCCTTAATCACTTACCCACTTGGTTACAAACGAAGGCACTGCCTGTCATTGTGCTAACAGCCAAAATCGAGGTTGAGCAACGCGTTGAAGGGCTAATGTGTGGTGCGAAAGACTATATGACTAAGCCCTTTGCACAAGAAGAACTCTTAGCCCGTATCGTTACCCAACTTCGTCCTCTGGGCTCAAGTACGATCGCTTATAAAACCCTTTCTATTGATGTATCTATGCGACAGGTGCTCGACCAAGATAAACCAGTCACCCTGAAACCGAAGGAGTTTCAACTTCTCGTTCTCTTAATTCAAAATCAAGGTCGTGTTTTCCATCGTGAAGAGCTACTTAATAAGGTCTGGGGTTACCAAGCCTTTCCCACAACCCGAACCGTAGACAACCATATCTTAAAGCTACGTAATACCTTACCGTGTTTAGAGATAGAAACACATCGCGGTGTAGGATATCGATTGGTGGAAAACTCATGAGTTATAAGACTTGGATAGTGACACCACTGCTGATTGCTTTCGTTACTCCTTTTTGTTCGGCAAACGACGCTACGTGGTTCCGCAATACGCCAATGCAATCGACCATGGAGGCTCTACTCGAAAAGCAGCCGAGACGAGCATGGCAAGAACTCACTCTAGCACTGAGTCAGAATCACATTGACCCCATACATTGGCAACCCGTTAAAGAAGCCATATTGGCACAATCAAACTGCGGTCATCAGCTTGATACAAGTTTGTCTGCGATGCCTCCTCGGTTAACACTCTCTTTTATCAGTCGTAGCGGTTTCTCTAGCAGCGGCTACCAAATTAAGGTCTCGACAGAAGAAACACAACAAGGTGGTCATTTCTCGCTCGTCACCCCACAAGGAATATCTCTATTATCTGGAGAGGTTGAACCTCACAAGAATTATCAGGAATGGGAAACCAACGAACTCATTACTTCTCCTGAGGCGGGAGTCTACTATTTAAAATACAATCGCAACGAGTTGCCTGTTGTTGTTTCTCGTTACGATAGCAACCACTGGCTTAATCGTTCAACAATGGATAGTTCTGTGATTCAAGCGAGCCTTCCTCAACTAAATAACGGCTGTGCGAAACCGGTTGTGAATCTCCAATGGTTTGATTCCGAGTACAATCAAGTAAAGAACAAAAAAGCACTAGAAGTGACGAGCAAGAAGATAACTCTAGAGCAACTGCAACCCCCACCCAATGCTCGCCACTTAAGTGCCTCCACACTCATTTTTGAGTACCAGCCTGGAGTAAAAGTTGAGTATATTCATCGAATCTCGTTGCCCTTCTCTAATAGAGACAAATAGGTGACAAATTTAAACATCCGCTAATGTGTAATAGGCATATTGAAAACAACACGACGTAAAATATGCCTTATAAACCAACCACCTTAATCCTATCAACCATAGCTAGCCTATTGTTATCATCTGCTTCACTGGCTACATCATCAGTTGACAGCATCTCACTCATAACTGACTCGCAATCAGTGAACATCGAACCTAACTCACTGGCGATAAAGTGGAACAATCAATCGGTCAACCAAGCAGGTCTGCAAATTGATGGTGTCAGTCAGCAGGCCGTAAAGCTAGAGCAGCTTTCTAACACTCACTTTCAATGGATTTTAAAACCGAGCAACATCAGAGTAGATGCAAAATTAGCGTCAACTCTGAGCTTGTCTTTCCGCCTTGCTGAAAATCAAACCGTGATAAGAGACCAGCCCATTACCCTGAGTTGGTATAACCTAGCGGAAGAAGATGCACAGGAGCTCTATTTACCTTTTAGTGAAGGTATGCGGGTTCCAACCTCAAGCCCTGAATGGATCAAATACCTATCTGAGAGCCGTGATGGCTCTAACACCACTCAAGATCTAAAAATGCCTTTTTGGACCGCTAAGCAGGGCTCTCAATACATTAGCTGGCACATGGTAACAGCAACCAATAACGCGCTATCTTTTCCCCAAGTCGCTGACAAACTCGATATGAGAGCTGCGCATCAATTTACCTCCCTCAATTCTAAACAGCCTTTCACTTTCTCCGTTAGCATTGGTGATGATTGGTTAAGTGGAGCAAAGCAGTATCGCCAGTGGCGAATCAGTAATGACTTTAGCTCTACTCTGGCCGAGAAAAAGCAAGCTAACCCAAACATCGAAAAGCTTGTTGGCGCTAGCCAAGTGTATCTATTTGGTTCCGATGGAATTAGTGTTCAAGACGTCACTGATTGGTGGGGTTTACACTCGTGGTTGTTTAAGCGCGCTCAGCTTGCGATAGAAAAATCAGCCAGAAAAGAGTTGCAAGGTCTGGTCAAAGGCAAGGATTGGCTGAGTCACTATCACAAACAGTTGCTGGTAGACTCTATCAACCTCGCCCTTAATACAAAGTTTAACGCCCCAGCCCCAACTATGGTCAACAATGCCATTGAAGCGCAATTTAAAACCGCTCAGCAAAAGAAACAATGGCTAAGCATTCACGCTGGACAATACCTCATTGATCCACAGCGATGGGGACAAGCTATCTCAACCGATATGGTAAAAAACCTTAAATCGTCAGGTTTAACCCACTTATGGCTCGGTTTTGATAACTGGATGCCCGCCTTCTACCAACCAGAAGTCATTCAACGAGCCAAGCAAGCCGGCTATTTAGTCGGTACTTATGATTCATACAATACTGCGATACCACTTGGGCTCAATGATGGATGGCTTACTGCACAGCTCCCTGACCAAATTCGCAACACATGCGCTATCGAACTTGCAGATGGTTCAAAGAAGAAAGGCTTTCGTGGTAACGGCTATTATCTCAACCCACTTTGTGAAACAGAATACGTAAGCAAACGAATTTCAGACATTCTCCATTTTGGTCAGTTTGATAGTTTGTTCATTGATGTCGATGCCACTGCAATGGCACGTGAGGACTACAACTTGAAGACAAGCGAATCTGATATGCTACGCGGGTTTAATTCACGAATGCGGTCTATTGCCGACAATAACAACGTCGTACTCGGTTCAGAAGATGGTAACGCACTCACCACCTCAGGCATTGCTTTTGCTCATGGTTTAGAAACGATTGGGTTTGGTTGGAGTGATAAAGAGATGAAACGCGATACTCACTCACCCTACTACCTGGGACGTTGGTATCCAGATCACAAGCCAGATTTCTTTTTCAAGCCAGCAAAAGTTAAAGAGCCCTATAAAACCTTACTCTTTGCTCCTCAATATCGTATTCCGCTCTACCAAGCCGTCTTTCACGATGAGGTGATAAACAGTCACCATTGGCACTCTGATAGTCTCAAATTCAGCGATGTTAAAATCGAGCGTGACCTAACAGCTATGCTTTACAATGTTCCCGCGATGGTTCATCTCAGTAGAGACGAAGCTTTGTCACCAAACAGCAAGAGATTGGTGCAGCTTAAACACTACCAATCAGGTTTTAAGCCTCTACATCAGGCGCTTTGGGATAAGCAGTTAAACCGTTTTGAGTGGTTAACGGAAGATGGCAAGGTACAGCAAACGACCTTTTCTGATGGCAGTAAGATAATTGCTAACTTCTCAGACAAAGAAGTTGAACTAGACAAATACAAGCTTGAGCCACAGTCTATATTGGCTTTGCTCGAAGGCAATAAAACGATGAAGTGGAAGCCTTTAGAACTGAAGTAATAACGAAAAAAGGATTAATACCACTGTATTAATCCTTTTTCGGTCAAGCTTACTGCTTAGTAACGGCTATTCATTCCATAGTGATTCGCCATGCTGTCTTCTATGCTTCCGCCTTTCCAAGAAGAAGGGCTCGCTAGCTTGAGCACATCCATCGCCGTATACTCCGCTCCAGCGAAGATTTTATGGCTTAGTTCTTTGCGTAAAGCATCTAACTGAGATTGGCTAAGTTCAAACTTGTCACTTTGCTCGCTAGTGAGCTCATTACAAAACAACGCAAGGTTATAGTGAAAGTAACGTTTGGAAGTCTCAACGGAGCTTGCGGCCTGAAAAACTTGACCAGCAGAGTAAAAGTCTCGTGACCCATACCCCTTAATTAAAGCGGGGGTCATCTGAGCAATCATTTTCCGCAGCGCTCTGCGCTTAAAAAAGGTTCTGAAAATAGGCATAGCCATCAACACCTGTACTACTTGATTTGCCAACACTATAGCACGAAGATCACTTCAAAAAGGGGCTTTCTAGCTGTAGCCCGTACATTTCATAAGTGAAAATTATCTTTGCACTTTTAATAATTATCAGCTCATGACAAAAGTGTTAACTTAAGCAGCATTGGTTACACTGATATAAAGAACTGCTAATAACCACAGATTCTTCATAACAGCTCAGATATGGATATAGAACCAACAACTTCCAAATATACAACAACTATTTTTGACTTTTCGCCCGCTTAGTAGCTGCTATGCGGGCATTTTTCTGTCCGCTATTTTTACTTATCTCAACAAGCCCACTAATTAATCACTTGTTTAAATATTGATTAATTTAAGTCATATCGAATACTTAGCATGCACTCTATAATTAATCGAATGTTTAATTTTGAGGTAATAAGCGTGGCAACGACAACGAGAAAAGCGGGTCGTCCCAGTGACAGCATTGACGCTCGGCAAAATTTGATTCATCACGCTCGCGAACTCTTTACGGTTATGCCTTATGACAAGGTATCAACGCGCCTTGTTGCCAATCGAGCGGGCGTCAACGTAGCAATGATCCGTTACTACTTTGGCAATAAAGAAGGTCTGTTCGAAACCATGTTGCGAGAAACCCTCGCACCAATGAAACAGCAGATGGACATTCTGGTTAAAGACAGCTCACAAAAGAACTTTCTCGATATTATGCGAACCTATTATCGCGAAATGATCAAAGTGCCTCAGTTCCCCCGCTTAGTCGCTCAAGTTATGCATATGGACGCAACTGATACACAAAGGAAATTACTAGAAAAGGTCTTTTTCGACATCAGCCAGCCAATGCAAATGGTGATGTTTGAAAAGCTTGTCGACAGCAAAATATTGAGAGCAGATGCAGACCCTAAACTTTGTAAAGTCTCTTATATTAGCTTGATGGTCTTTCCTTTTATTGCTCCCCCAGCCCTACTTGCCGTTCACGGGATTGAGCTGAATGAAGAGTTTCTCAACCAACTGTTTGAACACAATATCAAATTAATGACACATGGATTTCTTACGTCCAACGACCAGCAGGAACAACAATGATGAAAATGAATAAGAAGCTACTGTTTTTTCCAGCGCTAGCCGTTGGTGTCATCGCCTTAGTGTTAGCAGTAAAAATGAAGCCCGATCTACCGGTTAAACCCGCGGGTGACCGAGCGCGATTGGTAGAAACGACACCTCTAGAGTTGCGCGCAATGGCACCTAAAGCGATCGGTTTTGGTAAAGTTGCGCCAAAAATCGAATGGAAAGCGATAGCAGAAGTGACGGGCAAAATTGTTTATCGCCACCCTAGGCTAGAGAAAGGACAAGTGCTTCAGGCAGGGACAGAAATCCTGCGTATCGACCCACTCGATTACGAGTTGAAACTGGTACAAGCTCAAGCTGACCTCAAATCTGCTCAAACCTCTTTAGCTAAGCTTTACCAAGAAGAAGATAATCTTAAACAGACACTCAAAATTGAAAGCAATCGTCTGGTTATCTCAAACAAAGAGCTACAACGTAAACAGAACCTGCGCAAAAAAGGGCTCACTTCGCAATCTGATGTTGACCAGCAAGAACAAAGTGCTTTATCGCAACGAAAACTGGTACTCGATATCGAAAACCAAATCGGATTGATGCCCGATGAAAAACGAGTCGCTGAAGCCTTGGTCAAAGTCAACACCTCTAAGGTTGAAGAGGCACACCGCTCATTAGAAAAAACCATCATCAAGCTGCCTTACGACTTGCGCATTGCCGCCGTTGATATCGAACAAAATCAAGTGGTGAATCTACAGCAAACCATGGTCACAGCGCATGGCATGGATGTGATGGAAGTAGAAGCCCAACTTTCAATTCATGATATGCACACCCTTGCGTCAAGCTTAGGTGAGTTCAATCGTGATGAGTCTGGTATCCCTCAACCAGACATGACATTTATCAACGCCAGTATTGAACTGAGCAGCGGTAACATGAAAGCAACTTGGCCTGCAAAGGTTAGCCGAATCAGTGAAACCGTCGACCCCAACCAAGCGACCGCTGGGGTTATATTGGAGATTCAGCAAGACTACCGCAATCTAAACCCTAACAGCGTCCCCCCACTCGTGAATGGGATGTTTGTACGTGCGTTTATCGAAGGTCAAGCAAATCCAAGCTGGGTGATTCCTGAGCGTGCACTTCATGGCGACAAAATCTACCTAATGGATGAAGCCAATAAGCTGACAATTCAGCCTGTCACTGTCCTTTACCGTCGCGGCAATCAAGTCATTATTGATGGTGACCTGAACCAAGGTGACAAGCTAATCCTGAATGACCTACTGCCTGCGATCAATGGCATGCTGCTTAAAGAGGCAACGGCGACTAAAGAGGAGTCAGCGCAATGATTCGATTCTTCGCTAAACACCCGACAGCAGCCAACTTGCTGATGCTCGGTTTGCTCGTTTTGGGTATTACATCGCTGCCCAATATCAAAAGGGAAACCTTCCCTGAGTTTGATCCTCCCTACATCATGGCGGGCGTCGTTTACCCAGGCGCTTCACCACAAGAAGTAGAAGAAAGCATCTGTGTTCGAATGGAAGATGCGGTCGACGGTCTTGCCAACATCGAAGAGACCCAGTGTGAGGCAATTGAGGGCTCTGCGAGACTAATCCTTAAACTGAACGAGAAAGCAGACATCGGTCGTATGCTGGTTGATGTGCAAACACAGATCAACTCCATCAATGACTTCCCACAAGAAATCGAGTCTCCGGTTGTTCAAGAACTCGATTGGAACGAACCTGTTGTAGATGTCGCTATCACAGCCGATACCACATGGCCTGAGCTTAAAGCCTATGCAGAACAGCTTAAACGAACGTTAAAACTTGACTACGACGTATCTCTTGTCGATGTGGCTGGTTTTTCTGATCACCAGTTTCGCGTCGAGTTAGACTCTCAAGCAATGCGTCAGTTAGGTTTAAGTGTTGGTGATATTGCGACGCAGATAGGTCGTCAAAACATCAAGCTGCCGAGCGGTAATGTAGAGACGCCAGACAAAAACTTTTTGATTCGCTTTGATGAAAGACGTATTACACCGCAGCAACTGGAAAGTATTGTCGTTGGTTCTGGTCCAAACGGCTCACTGATCCGCCTTAAAGACATTGCGACCATCACAGATCGCTTTGAGCTCGATGAGCAGAAGGTATTATTCGATGGACACCCTTCCGCCCTGCTTAAAGTCAGTAAGAACAAAGAGGATGATGCGTTACGGATTAAAGAACGTGTGGCTCAATTTGTCGAAGAGCAACAAGCTATCGCGCCGGATGGTGTCAAGTTAGAGCTGACTAACGATCTCTCTTCTGTGCTTTGGGACCGATTAACCATGATGGTCAGTAACGGTTGGCAGGGTATCATTCTTGTCTTCGCAACGATGTGGCTATTCTTTAGTTTGCGCTACTCTTTCTGGGTTGCTGCGGGCTTACCTGTCGCTTTCCTTGGTGGTTTATTCCTGATGGCGCAGTTAGGTCTTTCCATTAATATCATGTCTTTAGTCGGTCTACTGATGGCAATCGGTATTATGATGGATGATGCAATTGTTATTGCAGAGTCAATCGCAGCGCACTTGGACAGAGGAGAAGACGTCGACAATGCGGTGATTAAGGGCGTGAAGAAAGTGCTCCCGGGCGTTATCTCTTCATTCTTAACCACGGTCTGTATCTTCGGCAGTCTATTATTCTTGCAGGGTGAAATGGGCGCCGTGCTAAAAGCCGTCCCTCAAGTGCTAATTCTGGTCTTAACGCTGAGCTTGGTCGAAGCTTTCCTAATTCTGCCTAATCACCTCTCTCACTCTCTACATAAAGAGAAAAAAGAGAAGCCACCAGCGAAGTTTAAGAAGAAACTGCTCGATAGATTTGAGAACTTTAGAAACACCACGTTAGTTAACGCGGTAGAGAAAGTTGTTGAGTTTCGATATGCCTTCTTAGGTGGTGTCGTTGCGCTACTTCTTGTCTCGGTCGCGACAATAGCGGGAGGACTGCTTAAGTTCCAACCCTTCCCGGAGTTAGACGGAGACATAGCGGAAGCTCGCATCATTCTTCCTCCGGGTTCGTCTTTGGCTCAAACCGAGGCCGTGGTGGATAGAATTGTTGCATCTGCGCACAAGCTAGATAAGGAATGGACTGAGAAAGTCGAAAATGGTGTTCCTCTCATTCAACACATTACCAGTCAGTTCAATGCTAACGCGGATGCCAACGAATCTGGCCCTCACATTGCGACGGTAAGACTCGATTTACTCGGTGCAGAAAGCCGAAACACTGTAATTGACGACTTTATTGCGGCTTGGCGACAAGATATCGGAGAACTGGCAGATCCTATTTCTCTGGTCTTTAAACAGCCGACAATGGGACCGGGCGGAAGAGCGATTGAGATACGTGCTAAACACGACGACCTCGATGCATTGAAAGCCGCTTCGATTGATATTCAGCAGTACCTGAATGAGTTTGATGGTGTCCACGGTGTGCTCGATGATATGCGCATGGGTAAAGAAGAAGTACTCGTCAAGCTTCGTCCGGGCGCAGAAACGTATGGTATCAATGGACAACTGATCGCTAACCAACTTCGTGCAGCCTTTTTTGGACAAACCGCAGACGAGATTCAGGTGGGTGTTGAAAACATCTCAATCGAAGTGCGTTTAGACAAAGTGCAAGCAGGCGATCTCCAGCAACTGGCTAATTTCCCCATCATTATGTCTGATGGAAGCCAAATTCCGCTTGCAACGATCGCGACACTAGACTTCCAGCGAAACTATGTGCGAATTCAACGTATCGACGGATTAAGAACCATTAGTGTGTTTGGTGACGTTGACAATACCAAAGCGAACTCAACCGCAATTATTGCTCAATTCCAGCGCGACGAAGCCCCTAAATTAACAGCCAAGTACCCAGGATTGCGCTTTGATTTTGAAGGGGAAGCAAAAGACACCGCTGAGACAGGCGCCTCAATGGGTAAAGGCTTCCTGCTAGGGCTATTTGGGGTGTTCGCAATACTGAGTTATCAGTTCAGAAGCTATCTAGAACCCGTTGTTGTTATGTTAGCTATTCCATTGGCGTTCATTGGCGTGGTTTGGGGGCATATTCTTCTGGGTCACTCACTCAGCATGCCTAGTATGATGGGGTTTGTCTCTTTGGCGGGTATCGTGGTCAACGACTCGATTTTACTCGTTCAATACATACGCCATCACGTTGATGAAGGCGATAGTGTTCATGACTCCGTTGTTAAGGCAAGTAGAGAACGTTTTAGAGCCGTCTTCCTGACCTCAATGACAACCGCTGCAGGTTTGCTCCCGCTATTGACGGAAACTAGCTTGCAGGCTCAGGTTATTCAGCCTTTGGTTATCTCGATAGTCTTTGGTATCTTCGCCTCAACTTTACTCGTGTTGTTTATGATTCCAGCCGCCTATGCCGTCCTCGCAGACTTTGGGCTGGTTCATAAGCACGAGGAAATTTAGGTACAAAAAAGCGGGTCACTTCGACCCGCTTACTATTTTAGGACAAGATTTCAGCTTGGCTTTTGTTTCGCGTTATCAGCCTCTTTAGTCTTGCAAATATCCCTTTGATGTCCTCTAACATGAGATACAAACACGGCACCAGTATCAGGGTTAGCAAGGTAGCAAACAGTACCGCAAAGCCAAGTGCCACCGCCATTGGGATAACAAACTTCGCCTGCAGACTTGTTTCAAACATTATCGGCAGTACACCAACAAAGGTAGTGATTGAAGTCAGTGTAATCGCTCGAAAACGAGCACACCCTGCTTCGATGACCGCCTCTTTAATTGCGACACCGCGCGCTCTTACTTGGTTAACGTAATCAGTCATAACCAAAGAGTCGTTAACCACAACACCTGCCGCTGCAATAAGACCGAATGTCGACATCATGCTGAGATCTAAGCCAAACCAATAGTGACCCCATATTGCGCCTGTTAGGCTAAATGGAATCACCGACATGATGATTAATGGCTGAGTGTAACTCTTTAGCGGAACGGCTAGCAGTATGTAAACAATAATCATACCTGCGATAAAGAAGATGATTTGCTCGTCTTGTTGAGCTTGCTGCTCCTCGATTGTACCGCCTAATTCGCTCTTAACGCCTGGGTAAGCAGTCAATATATCAGGGATAACCTCGGCATTGATTTGCTCGACGATTTGGTTCGGTTCAACAAGTTCTTCATCAATCGAGCCATAGACATACACACTTCGATAGCCCCCTTCACGTCGTATACTGCTGACACCAGGTTTCTGGTTAATCTCAACCACATCACCTAACATGACTTTCTTGCCTTCAGGCGTGGTGATCACTGCATAACGTAATGAAGAGAAAGCCTCACGGGTTAACTGCGGATAGCGAACCATGACTTTGATTTCTTCACCGTCGCGTAAAACTCGCTGCGCTTCGCCACCATAGAAACTTCCACCCACCTGTGTCGCAATATCAAACAGATCTAATCCTAAATCGTATGCGACTGGTGCGAGCGAAAGTAATACTTCCTGACTGCCAGAATCGATGGACGACGAGATATCAAACAAGCCCTTCTGTTGTTGCAAGTTGAGGATTAATTCACGACCCGCCGAGTTCAGACTTTCGATATCAGAACCATAGAGTAGGAAACCGAACTCATCGCCCTTTTCGTCGTCATTGACGTTATCGGACACGTTGAGCATTTTCAGCCCCGGAATACTTGGCATACGCTCACGCCAGCGCCTTGCAAGCTCGAAGGTATTAAACGGTCTGAGTTCTTCATCGACAAGCGGAATAACAAGCCGACCTTCTTTTCTTCCCTGGCTGAACGTAAGAATGTCACGAATCATCTTCTGACCCGTTTCTTGCTCTATCTCTTGATCAATAGTTAAAACTGTCGATTCAATGAGCTTCAGCGCCTCTATGGTTTGCTCACTGGAAACATTGTCATTCATGACCAACTTAATGCTTGGAAAGTCATGAGGCACTTTCGGTGATGGTACGATTCTGACGTAACTTGCCATGACCATAGCGACGGTGATCGCTAACACGCCAACAAAGGTGGCAAACACACTCCATCGCCAGTGGGTACACCACTTTACAAACCTTTTGTAAGGTCCATTGATAAAACCAAAAAAGCGCGTGTTGAATCTATCTCGCCAACTGCCTTTTTTGATTGGCTTAAACTTAGAGTGTGCCAAGTGCGAGGGCAAAATCAGCTTAGACTCTATCAAACTAAAGAACAGACAAAGAATCACAATCGACGCGATACCAAAGAAGAACGCACTCTCTATGCCTTTTGACATTAAAAATGGCGCAAACACGGCCATAGTGGTAAGCACACCAAACGTTGCTGGCATCGCGACACGTTTTACGCCACGAACAACGTTTTCTACACCGCCGCCACTTTTTTCAATTTCGCTGTAGGCGCTCTCCCCTATGACGATGGCATCATCAACAACGATACCGAGCACCATGATAAATGCGAATAAAGAAATGATGTTAATACTCACGCCAATGGCAGGCATCATCATCACCGCGCCCAAGAAACACACCGGAAGCCCTATCATCACCCACATGGCAAGCTTAACGCGCAAGAAAATACTTAGCATGAGTGCAACCAAGACTGCACCTTGCAATAGGTTCTTGAGCATCATATCGAGGCGAGCGTTAAGGTAATAGGTCATATCGACCAGTGTTTTGATTTTTAAGTCAGACGGCAAAGTTTGGTTTTTCTGCTCGATGTAAGCTTTGACGGACTCAGCAACGGTCACCATATTTTGGTCTTTGGTTGCTTTAACCGAGAGATACATTGCGTTTTGGCCTGAGTAACGGAAGTATCGATCATCTTCCGTAAATCCATCTTTGATCGTTGCGATATCTTGCAACAACACTTTACCGCCATTTGCGCCAATCTTGACTGGAATGGCTCTGAACTCCTCGCCTTTGTAATATTGGTTCTCTATTCGAACCGAGATCATTCCGGCATTGGTTCTCACTTCACCAGCAGAGTAGTTCGCTGAGTAACGCTTGATTGCATTGCTGACATCATTGAGTGTCAGGCTATACTTTTGTAGAACTCTAGGCTCTATTTCAACAGCAATTTCATATTCCGGTGCACCGAGCTCTACCAGAGCAACGTTATTCAGCTGAAGAAGCTCATCTTCTATTTGTTTGGCGATAGGCTTAAGTTCAAGCAGGGTTCTATCACCAACTAACGCCATCTCAATAACATCTTGTCGCCATTCATATTGGTAAACTTGAATCGGCTCCATTGCGTCTGGGAAATTAGAGGTCGAATCGACCTTCTGTTTCACTTTATCAAGCACAGCATCAATATCTTCATCGACACCGATTTCTAGCTCAATGTTGCCACTGCCTCGATAAGCGCTAGACACGGCTTTTTTAATGCCCGTAACATCTTTGAGCGACTCTTCTAACTTGATCAGGATGCTTTCTTCAATCTCTTGCGGTGAAGCCCCCGGATATTGAGCACTGACATTGATGTAGTTCACTTCAATATTTGGGAACATCTGACGCTGGATAAAGAAGAAGCTGACCGTACCAATGATCAATATAAAGGCCATGAGCAAGTTTGCCGCGACAGAGTTATTGGCAAAATAGGCGATCAAACCTTTCTGTTTGTTCTCTTCCATGACTCGCCTCTACCTATCCGATGAACTGTCTTGAACCGCGACTTCGACTTGCAGCCCTTTTTGCGGGTACTCAGGCACAGTCAATACGATTTGGTCATCATCACTTAAGCCTTGATTGATCAGCATGAACTCTTTTTCTGCCCGCAAGACGTTGACTACGCGTGGCTCAAGTTGATTCTGTTCATTCACAACCCATACCTGTTGATTGTTGACCAGCTCCTGAGGAAGGCGATAGATATGCTTTAACTCTTTACCAGCAAATTGAACCTCAACATAAGAACCAAACTTCATTGGTGCTTGTTCACTATCAATCGCATAAGGGTTATCGACCCTGACGACCATGTTAATCATTCGAGTGCTGCTATCCACCACGCCTAAATCGCGGTCAATCTTGCCTTCACGGCGAATGTTATTGATACCTCTCTGGATGATTTGAGCTGGGATACCTGCGTAATCTCGTGGTAAGAACGCACTGTCGAACCCTGCGATAGGAATGTGAATTTCTCCTGCTTCCACATTATTAAGCGTCGCAACGTGAGCACCCGCTGAGATGAATTGCCCCACACCAATATCTTTCGCCACTACTAACGCATCATAGGGAGCGACCACCTTACAGTTTTCCAGATCGCGATTTGCGCGTTTAAGCGCTGCTAAGGCTGACTTCACTTGCGCATCGGCACTAAGGAGCTGTGGTTTACGCAAATACAGGTCTGTGACCTGTTTCTGCGGTAGATTTTTAGCTTGACGCTTTGCTACTTCAGCCTTTGCTTTCTCCTCGATTAACGCCGCTCTAGCACTCGCTAATTGCGCCTCGGCTTGAAGCACTGCTGCTTGATAGTTATCACTCTCAATACGAAACAGGACTTCACCACGCTTAACAATTCCACCGACAACAAAATTAGGGTGCCAGCTAACCACTTCACCGGACACTTGAGCAGAAAGCTGCGTAACTTCAACGGGTTGAAGCTCTCCGTGGCTAGTAATCACTACTTTGTGATCGCTCGACGCAACCTTCGAGACTTTCACGGTTGGAGGTGCCTTGGCGGGCTTACTTTCTAAAGATTCAGGCGCACTAGAGGCTATTGTTGAATAACCAGCATAAGCACCACCTAAGATGATAAAAGGTAGCAACCAACGTAACGGCTTAGTCGTCATTAGAAATCCTTGTTTTCTATTATCGTTATTTATACGTGCGGATAGTGCTTCGACACCAATTAATTCGAAACTATCCAGCTAGCCTACAAATTTTATAAAAACAGATGATACCTAACTTAAATTCTCATTCATTTTTATAATGCCACCTGTATGAGCAAATCAAATGCCAACATGGATGTCATTATAAAACAATCACTTAAGTAGATAGCATTCGAACAAGTATTATTCACATGGTAAATATAAGCAATTATTGGTGAAATTTACCTTAGTAAGGTTAGAATGAATTTTGATAAACCAATTAACCTAATAGGAGGCTTAGGATGAGCCATGTCTACCTGTTCGATTGGGGGGACACCCTCATGGTCGACTTCGCTGAACAAAAGGGAAAAATGTATCTTTGGCCTCAAGTCGAAGCCGTTGAAGAAGCCGAAGAAACACTTAAAGCGCTGAGTAAAAACCACACCATCTACGTTGCAACCAGTGCGCAAGAATCTACCGAGTCTGAAATTCAGCAAGCGTTTGAGCGCGTCGGGTTAGACCCGTATATCAATGGCTATTTCTGTAAAGCGAACTTAGCTCTTGAGAAAAACAGCCCTGAGTTTTACCAAGCAATACTCGAATCTCTCGGAGACAGTGCTTCACAAGTCACTATGGTTGGAGACAACTTAGATAAGGACATTTACCCAGCGCTTGAAGCAGGTTTGCAGGCGATTTACTACAACCCTCAACGCACTCAAGTGCCAGAAGGCATTAACAGTGTTCCACGTCTATCAAAATTGTTAGCAGTTAATTAGTAATAAGTCATAATCGCTTTACCTCAACTATGGTTGAGGTTTTATAGTCCTTTCATCGAATCTCGATGACATTGAAAAGGATTTATAAATGAAGACATTAGTACTCTTCTCTAGTGCGAACAAACAAGGTAATACCGCCAAGACAATTGAACACATAGCAGCAGATCATACTGTCGAGGTTGTCGATATTGACTCGCTCACTATCACCCCCTATCGATATGAGAACCGCTATCCAGCCGATGATTTTTATCCGCTTGTTGAAAAGATGCTTGCATCAGACAATATTGTGTTTGCGTCACCCATCTACTGGTACTCAGTAACTGCCCCTATGAAGGCGCTGATTGATAGAATGACCGAGCTGTTAGATGTTGCAGAGCTAAAACCTAAAGCGAGAGCATTAGAATCTAAGCGTGGTTTTGTACTCACCAGTTCAGGTAAACAGGAGATATGCCCGACTTTTCACAGCTTCTTTGAAGGACTCTTTCGCTACTTTAATATTGAATACGCAGCAACGCTACACGCAGCCTGCAATAGCGGGTACTCAATAGATTCCAAAGAGGTTTCTCTGTTTAATCAAGCGTTGAACAATAGGTAGAAAATAAAAAGGCTTAGCAAGTTGCTAAGCCTATTTCGTTGATTGGCAACTTTAAACCGTGGTTGCCTGAGGTTGATACCGCCCTGGCTTGTGGTTCATTGCCAATATCAAGTTGGTTGCAATTGCTCCCACCACTGAGAGTAGAATCAATGAGATATCGACAATAAACAGCGACATCACAACAATGGAACAGTCGAGCGCCATCTGTACTTTTCCGGCACGAATTCCAAATCGCTCTTGTAAGAACAGCGCAAGAATATTGAAACCACCGAGACTCATTTTATGGCGGAATATGACTAGCATGCCTATGCCTATCATGCCACCACCGAGTAAGGCGGCATAAAACGGGTCAATACGTGCAATTTCAATCACATGATGCAAATGGTCAACCGCGAATGAAACTATCGTTACTGCAATAAAAGTATTGAGTGTAAAGCGCCAGCCCATGCGAGTGATTGAGAGGAGATAAAACGGTAAGTTTAGTGCGAAGAACACCTGACCAAAGCTAAAGTCACTAACTTTAGTTAAAAAGATCGCTAAACCAGCTGTACCACCAGTTAACAAACCGACTTTATTGAAAAAGATAACACCCAAAGATACTAAGGCACTACCGAGAATCAAGGCGAGTAAGTTCTCGCGCATGCTATGTTCTTTATCCATTCTTAGACTTCCTATCCCTTTACGATTCACAAAAGAGGCGTGAATCAAACCTGCATAAAATGTCGATTATTGATAAAGAAGTCTAGAATTAGTGACAATTCACATATTTTGAAGGTGTTAACCCTATTTTACACTGAGCTATTGTTTGTTACTTTGCGCAAATAGCTTTACGACGTTTTGCGTCTTTTGTGAATCCGATTTTTCTTCTTGCTCAGCCTGCACTTGATCCTTACATTCTTTCTGAACATACATGGCTTTATCGGCAATACAGATTAGCTCATCTTTGGTTGTCCCCTGCTCTGGGAAACAGGCAATCCCGATGCTCGAACCCACACTCAATGAATGCCCAGCAAAAACGATCGGCGATTTAATCACTTCCCCTATTTGAGCGATTTTCCCAGGAACACCTTCCAGATCTTTCAGCAAATCGAGGCAAACCACAAACTCATCGCCCCCCAATCTTCCTACTATGTCAGACTCGCGAACGCAATCTGACAGGCGCTCAGCAATTTTCACTAACACATAATCACCTGCATCGTGACCGTAATTGTCATTGACGTTTTTAAAGTCATCTAAGTCGATAAACAATAACGCGAATTTATGTCCGGTTCGCTTGGCCCTAACAATCGACTGTTCTAGTTGTTTATCGAAGGCTCTTCTATTCATTAAATTCGTGAGTGGATCATGTTCTGATAAAAACAGCAGTTGTTCTTGCTTATGCTTGAGCTGTTTGGTTTGTCGAATGATCTCTTCTTCGAGCTCTTGCTTGGTCACTGTCGAGTGACACAAAGAGACCGTCATCTGGTTAAAGAAATTCGCGATCACACGAAACTCACTGTCCATCTTGACCGCTTCAACTTTGGTATCTAATCGACCTTGCGCTAGATTCAGAATCGCTGCTTTCATCGCTTCAGCCCCTGATTTAAAGCGGAACAGGATTAACCATGCTGTGACACTCACCAAAATCGAACATAGAATCAGCCACGCCGCCGCAGTCGACATGACGTTTTCTAGCGAAGAAGCATTTCTCTTAACTACTAATCGATGAACGTATGCCAATTCCTCCGTCATGTTTTGCACAATCATGTTGTAGCGAGAGTGAAGAAGGTTCCTCGCATTTAGAATAGAAGCAGCATCATCTGCATTGCTCTGAGCTCCAACAAAGTAAAGCTGCTTCTCTCTAATCAAAAGTGTATGCAAGCTGTGGTTCATCCGCTGAAGATTGTCGAGTTGGATATTACTCCCTTTGTAGGCGGTGAGTTTGGTTGAAAGCTCCGCTTGCGCGACTTCTACTTGGTTAAGACTAGAACCATCACCGAACTGCTTAAACACCCACAATTGGCTTCTTAGCAAATCGACACATAGCTGTAAGTCGATGATTTGATCTAGCTCGACCTTGGTGACCTTTTGCTGTTCATTAATCTTGAAGAAAGAGACCACAATAAACAAAGTTAGAATCATGGTGGTTGTCGATAAGATGAACATCTTCTTAAACAGTGAATCCAACATCGCTTAATCCCTCAACGCCACGGCTTGTTGGTATGGATAGGAATATAAAATTTGACGAAAGTCAGGCGGTGTATCCTCAACAAAGCCATTTTCAATTGCCCAGCGAGACTGAAGCTGAAGGTTAGAAAGTAGCGAGTTACCCAAAGATAAACGAAACAAATAATCATCCCAAGACCATTCGATTTGATTAAGCGGTATATCTAATCTTTGTGAAATGATACTTAGCGCTTTGTCAGGGTTGGAGTTAATCCACTCGTTAGCCATATCAAGTGCTCGCAGTAATCGAACTGGCTCATCTCCAACGAATTCGAGATATGGGGACCGTGTAATAAGGTTAAAGGAAAGCTGATACACACCTTTTGTACCTAAGTTAGAAACTTCAGATACGGACAATAAATTGGCTTCAAACCCCATCGGCTCCCACGCGGATATTGCTTCAACACGGTAAGAAAGAAGCGCAGGTACAAGCTCATGAGGCTGTAGGTAGATTTTTTCTACTTCGATCTCCTGAGCACTATTGCTGATAAGTACAGAATCAAAGTAAAACTCACTGGCGGTGCCTTTTACAATTCCTACCCGCTTACCATCTAAGTCTGCAACGCTCCGTATATTAACGGGGGTAAGCGTCAGAAGTTTGAGGTCGTTGTCAGATTCAACAAAACTCGCAAGCAGAGTAAGATCGTCTCGTTCAAAACTTTGAAACATCACGACCGATTCCGAAGCGATGGCATAATCAACACTTTGATCCAGCATCAGTTGAGTACAAGCCGCTCCACTAGAGCAAGGGAAGAGTGTGGCATCAAGCCCAAAATGCTTGAACAAGCCAAGCTGCTCAGCGATGAGAAATGGCGAAGAGGAAGGTGTTAAAGACACCCCAATTTTGATGTGAGAAGACGAGGTCTTTTTATCTACCTTCATCCCAATAATTACGCCCGCAACCACAGTGCATAGCACTAACACAGATACACCAAGCGCCAATTTTTTACTTTTGAAAACCGGCATTCTAGATACACCCAGCCCTTATAAGAAACCTAGCACATATAAATCTAGACTATGATTGTCAAAAATGGCACTGAAAGCTCATATTCACCTAAATATCAGCAATATTCCCTACCAAAACTTGCTATAGATCACGATTGCTTGAGACTACCACCGATGAAACCACACACCTTTCACAGTTTAAGTGCTGAGGTTAGCTTACTTCTTCCATCATCAATTTGAGTAATTCATACGATAATGATTCACCATTTGTAATGAAATACCATCAAAATATTCCATATATGATTGCAATTGACATTAGCCTGACATAACAACCCAATCATGAAACTACAATGCAATCACAAGTTGAGTATTGAAACACAATCACTCCAAATTTACCGAACTGATGAATATGATGCGTAGGAGTATACAAGTATGAAAATCATCACTCTTGCCGTTCTAGCCCTATTTAACGCAGCACCTACCTCAAATGTAGTGGGCCAGGTTGGAGATAAATACACTTCACCATTCACTGAGACGGTTTCCTTATCGAGTGCACCACGCGGTATTCAAGGCTAAGTCGTTGACTAAGTAAACTAAGCGTGGGAACAACAATGAAACAGCTAGTTAAGTCGGTGTTTACGTTTAAAAATGCGACCTTAAATCGTCGACAATACCTTGGCCTAATGGCACTTAACCTCGTGGTTTGCCAATTAATTGTATTAGCCACTGTAAACTTTGTTACTCCAAGATCTCATATGGCAGCATTTACTTTGCTCTTGGTTCCTTACAGCACGTGCATGATTGCTAGCTTTGCGATCGTCAGTGCAAGGTTAAAGGCCGCATTTAAAATTGGCACCGCTTCAAGCCTTGCTATTCAAGGCACAGTGTTAGTTGGCAGCGCCATACATGCCGTATTTGGTGTTGTCTCTTTGTTGCTCGGCTTAGCGTTGCTATTTATGCCGACTAAATCAATTTCACTTCAAACGAATGAAGTGACCAAAACAAATAAACCACAAGAGGCATGCTAGCCGTGACCCACCTTGATGCCCACCGTTTAAAAACGGTTCGTGCTAAAGCAGAAAGGTTTTCTGGTATTTGGGGAATCCCCTTAACGATCCAACAAGGAAAGAACGGATTAAAGCTAGTCGATGGATCTTTACGTGATTTATCTGGTGGCGAAATTGATGTCGTCGCTATGGATAAGTTGCTAGAAGGCATAGCTACAGGTGTGCGCTTATATCTTGATAGTAAAAGATAGTGTATTTGCTAAATATTGTTCGTCGAGGTGAAAAATGATCAGTTCAATTGTTCAATCTCTATTTCCTTCAATTTGGCTCAACCACGTGCTCGGTAGATACAATGCAAAGCTGCTTGATCGTCACTTTGGCAATGACAAGAAGCATCACCGTATCGCTCACAGCCTCAATTTTGCTAAAGCGATAAAAGCTATGGTTGACTCGCACAACACACGAGCGAAGGCGGTTAAGTTTTCGCCTCTACAAACTCAAGGTGCTAGCGAGAATGAAAAGATACTCCTTAGCCATGCTTTAATTGGAAATAGACTGATTACTCATGGTACAGAAGATGAACAGCTAAAAGGTTATCGCTTTCTCAACATCACTATGGGTCTGATAAACAAAAAAGTTGAGGAAAACCTCAGCGACGGCTTGTTACTGCCTGACATCATTCGTTTGATCAGCGACTCGCTTAGCGTATTCAACAGCACCTGCATCGGCAAAGCTATCGCGGCGGAGAATCGATAATGAACGTATTTTCTACTGCACTAACTGGTGCAATCGTCGGATGCTTTGTTTTTTCAGTTAGCACTTCATACCTTAGCTCCTGTGCAGACTATTACCACGAGGTAAACCAGTCTATCAGCAAAAGTTATGGCGAATGTCATTCCATTAGCCAAGCCTGTTTAGAGGCGTCAGCCGAAACTGGTGACCATACCAGTTGCTTGCTCACTTCTGGCTGGCAACAGGCGAACGAGCGCTATCTATTTCAACAGCGTAAGTCTGACAAAATGAAATATCAAATAGGCCGAGTGGTTGAGCTTGTCCTTTAAGCTAGGCAGCAAGCTCTCAACATAAACTGCTCATAACTATCAGAATTTAATCCATATTTGCGTCTCTAAGGTTTCATTTATGCCTTATCGATGCAAAACACGACATTTAAGGTCGCTCCACGTCCTTTAATACGAAATAAATAGGAATCGAAAATGAAAACTACTGTTAAGTCTTTGCTTGTTGCTATTGTCGCTGCTTCTACTCTAGGCGGCTGCTCTATTTACAACGATGTACAAGGTGCCCGTCAATTAGTGACTTACGATGTGACTTCAAACGACTCTATCTACAACGCACCTGACGGTAACCAGTACACGGTCGCAAAACACCGTTTTAGCGATGGAAAGGTTCTGACCTGTTACAACGACTCAGGCATTTTCGGCTCTAAAGAAGAAGCACCACTTCGCGCAGCAACTAACGATTGGTTAGCTGAAAACCAGCCAGGCAAAATCGCGGGTGAGTCAAACAAGCTTGCAGGAATCGTTGACGCGAAGATCTGTTACGAATTCGTTATCGCTGAACCTCAACCGATTGGCGCTTACTTAGATGAAGAGACTGGCGAAGTGGTTATTGTAGGTGAACAAGAAACTGCGCCTGCAGAGGATGAGCAACTTCAACCAATCGGCGCATACCTAGATGAAGAGACTGGTGATGTTGTTGTGGTGGGTGAACATGATACAGCTCAAGCAAGTGACGAAGACCTACAGCCAATTGGCGCCTACCTTGACGAAGAAACCGGTGATGTTGTCGTCGTTGGTGAAAGTCAATAAACCAATATCGCTCACGTTTACAACAACTCAATTCTACCTCCTCCGATATATTTGTTCCTAGCCCTAGAGTGCATCGCTCTAGGGCTTTTGCATTTAACGAACTTTAAAACTCTGGCCATACACCATACAGAGTTGTTATCTGATCATTCTTGCTAATTAAAATCGCTGTTCGGTGTCACACCCACCCGAGAGATCACTTTTGAAACCAAAGTTTATACAATGTCAGCAGAGTGTCATAATTAATCTTTTTCAAACAAATTAACTTCATTTGTGGATTTTGCGGGTTCACAAACGGACTTGAACACTGTATTATTCTTTGCGAGCTCAAGAATGAAACAGGAGGAAGCGGAATTCCCCAAACATGAGCCACCCAAGGAAGGTTTTTTCATTATCAAATTTATAGTAGGTATAAACATGAAAAAACTAGCAGTCGCAACAGCAGTTCTAGCAGCACTAACTTCTTTCTCAAGCGCAGCTTTCGATCTAGAAGCTTCGCATGGCGACAACAAAGAAACGACTATTAAGTTCCACGACCAAATCATTGGTGGACTAGCAGGCGGTATCGAATTTGTTGGTGCAGAAAACCTAAAACGCCACAAAGAGACAACATTCTCGTTGGACTACAAGGTTGAGATGGGTAACGCATTCATCATGCCATCTTTCGACTTAACCGTACCGTCAGGTTACTCAAAAGAGTACAAGTACATCGCTAACCCAGCAGTCGATGGTGTAAACGGTGAAGCAACCTACAAAGACAGCAACATTGCCAAATTTGGCATCAAAGGCGGTTACGCATTCGATAACGGCCTATACACAGCAGCGCGTTACCGCTACGAAATTTCAGATGGTAAGGGTGAGTTCTCGGCAACTCAGGGTTTAAATTCAGCCACTGGAAACGGTAGTCATAAATCTAAAGTTCACCGTGTTGACTTAACGGTTGGCTACAACGTAGCAGACACGGTTGACCTTTCAGCGAACTACATCGTTAAGCGCGCTGACATTGATGGTCATTTAAAGGTTGAGCCTTTTGGAACAGCAAACGGTGATGCATCGGCTAAATCTCAAGAGCTTGAGTTAAAAGCAGTACTTACCTCATTTGGTGATCTAAAACCATACGCTCAGTACACCTACAAAGGCAAAACGCATCTGAAAGGTAGCGGTTCACGCGACGACGGTATGCCGTTATCAGTAAACGAAAAATACAAGAACGACAACGTATTCAAAATCGGCGTTCAGTACAGCTTCTAATCTCATTTATGAATTTTAGCGTGGGGAGATAACCCTCCCCCACCTAAAAAATAAAACACTAATACAAATATTTATTGGAAATATAATGAAAAAGACAATCGTAGCTTTAAGCGTTGCTTCTTTGTTCTCTGCTGGCGTAGCTGCAGAAACAATGTCAAACAAAGATAAAATCATTGAAGCTCAAATCAATCATCTTTCTAAACGTGCTCATGACGCAGATATTCGTATGAACAACGCTGAATTCCACGCGAAGAATGTTGTTAAAGATTTCAACGATCGAGCAACTATGGCAGAGCAAGAGTTTGCTAACGTCCGTAAAGAAGGCGAAGAAGCTATGAATGTCGCTTCTTCTCAAATTAACCACCTATCTAAACGTGTACACGATGCTGATATTCGTATGAACAACGCTGAATTCCACGCTAAGAGAACTGTAGAGGATATTTACTCGAAAGGTGAAACAGCCTACAACAAACTTCGTGCTGAAGGTGGCCGTGAAGTTACTAAAGTTGAATCTGCAATTTCTGGTGTAGATAAAGGTCTGCGTTTGGATGGTCAAGCAGCCTACAACAAACTTCGCGCTGAAGGTGGCCGTGAAGTCGCTAAAGTTGAATCCGCTATCTCTGGTGTAGATAAAGGTCTGCGTATGGATGGACAAGCAGCCTACAACAAACTTCGTGCTGAAGGTGGTCGTGAAGTTGCTAAAGTTGAATCTGCGATTTCTGGTGTAGATAAAGGCCTGCGTATAGATGGTCAAGCAGCCTACAATAAACTTCGCGCTGAAGGCGGTCGTGAAGTAGCGAAACTAGAATCTGTCGCTGACGGTCTTAACCGTAAAATGGATCTGATGGAGAAAGATGGCACTAAATACGTTCAAGAAAAAGCAGATGCTGCAGTTGCAAAATCATCTGCAGCTCTGCGTAAGGATGGCGAAAAGGCTCTCAATGTCGCCACCTCTCAAATCAATCACCTTTCAAAACGTGCCCATGATGCTGATATCCGCATGAACAATGCTGAATTCCATGCGAAGCAAGCAGTTGAAAGCATCAACACTGACGTGAGTTACAACCGCTCCCAAGCAGAATTGGCTCATCGCAGAGTTTCTGTCCTTGATGAGAATGTACAATACAACCGCTCTCAAGCAGATCTAGCTCACCGCCGTGTAACAGCTGTCGAAGTGAACGGTGAAAAAGCAGTTAACCTTGCAAAAGATGAATTTGCGAAAGTCCGCAAAGAGATTGCAGAGTCAAGAAACAACGACACATTTGATATCAAAGTTGATGAAGAAGCAGAACGCAGAGCAACCGAAGCTGTAAACACAATGTACAAAGATGGTGAGCAGGCAATCAGAGACGCTGGTTCTAAGGTTTACCACGATGCAGAAGAGTTTGCGAGCCAAGCTGAAGCGCACGCTTCTCAAGCGGTCGAAGCTATGGATGCGAAAATTGCAGCACTACAAGCTCAGATTGATGATTTGAAGCAAAATGGTGGTGGTAATGGTGGTCCAAACACTAACGACATCGATGATACTCACCTAGATATTGAAGACAATAAAAAGAAGATCGACGAAATCTACGCAATTGGTAAAGACATTGAAGACTACCTTGACAAGCATGGCGATAAAGCCGTTACTGAGGCTGGTCGTCAAATTGCAGCTCAAAATACTGCGATTGAAGACAATACAAAGCGTATCGATGGCCTAGAAGCTGATATGAAAAACATGGGTAACAAGATGCTCGTTCTTGAAGACCGTATGGATGGCGTTGTAGCGTCTTCTCACGCAATTACAAACGCAAGACCAGTACTCTCTCAGGCCGGACAATATGGTGTTGGTGTTGGTATGGGCGCCGCAGGTCAAAAGAAGGCTATCGCAATTGGTGGCGCTATGCAATTCACTGAAAACTGGTCTGGCTCTATGAGTGTCAACTATGAAACAAAAGGTAAGGTTTCTAAAGATCAGTTCTCAGCTGGTGTTGGTGCACAATACGTATTCTAAGAGCAACTGCTAAAGTGCCACGGATGGCACTTCTTTTCCTAAACAAAGGGCCTAGTGGCCTTTTTTGTTATCTAAGAGGTCATTTATGAAAGTTTCTAAGCAAGTTAAAAACACCCTTTGCTTTTACCTTCTTTGTATCACAGTGATTTTTTCTGTTGTCGCAAAACATACTTCAAAAGCGCATGCAGGTAGCTTCGAAGAGAATGTTCATTATGTCACTCTCGACCAACAACCAACTAGCGAACCACAAGTAAAGATTTTCTATACTCCGTTTTGCCGCCCTTGCGCCATTGTACACACACCAATTCGTACTATGGCTGAACGTGCTGGCATCAGCTTTGTAGATGTACCGGTAGATTTCGGCCCACTAGGTAAAGACATCCAAGCAAGCATTGCTACAGCGAATCGTCAAGAGATCGGTCACGACTATGTCAACGAGCTTATCTCAAGCACTCACGTTCGCCCTAGCTCAGCCCCACGTACTCGTGATGATCTCGCAGAAATGATCGAGCGCTGCGGTGGCGATGCGACTGATTTCCGCAAAGGTTGTGAAGATGTCCGTGAAGACATCGAAAACTTCGACCAACTGACAAAACAATATTACATCAACGCAACGCCAACAATCATTGTCAATGGCAACAAACGCATCAACCTTGGTTCGCTAAAGAGCTTGCCGGAACTTGAGTTGCTGTTAATCGAGCTAAGCGGCGTTTAACCCCAACCAATCAAAATTCTATGGAGCGACTCAAAATCGGAGTCACTCCCAACAAACACTAATCGGAGAATACAAATGAAACAAGCAAGAGGTTTTACTCTTATTGAACTCGTTGTTGTTGTGGCCGTATTAGGGATTTTAGCGGCAGCTGCACTGCCGAAGTATATGGAAGTAACCAAAGAAGCACGTGTATCAACATTAAAAGCAACTCAGGGTGCCCTATTAGGTGCAGACTCTATGGTTTATGGTAAAGCATTTCTAAACGGTGACCATAAGAAAGAACTCTTTGAAACCATAGTCGAAACGCATAACAGCGAGGACAAAGAAGATGAGAAGGTTTGGGTTAACTACGGTCACATTATTAACGAAGCATCAAATTTTGCGCGTGTGCTTGATCTGAACAACGTATTTATCATCAACATCAAAAGTGATGAACTCAATACCTTCAACAATAGCACGCAAGATCGTGAAACAGCCATTGTTCTAAAAGAGCCTACAGGTGCGGACGCTGAAAGCAACCCACTAAAAGGAAACACGTGTCATTTAAAAGTATATCAAGCGCCATATAGCGGGAAGTACACATTTGTTTTAGAAGATAGCGGCTGCTAACTCGGGGTTATCAGTCACTTCCAATAAACCTTCACTCTCTATCATCGAGGAAACCATGTTTACAGTTATCAGCACTAATGTACAAAACTTCTCTACTTTCCAGCTGAATCAGAACCTGTTTATGCACTTAGCGACACAAAACCGCTGGATTACCCTTTAACCCCTCTTTGGCGGCATTGTGCCGCCTTTTTTTATTGAACAAAAACACAATGATCAAACGTATAGCAACCGCTGCCCTATTGGTAGCATCAATGCAAGCTCAAGCAGTCACTGTGCTTGCAACAATAAAACCCATTGAGATGATCGCCCACGAGATCATTGCCGAAGGAGACTCCACCAGCACATTGCTCGATACAAATGCCTCTCCGCATGACTACGCTCTTAAACCTTCCGATCTTATCCGCCTTAAACAGAGTGATTTAGTCGTGTGGTTTGGGCAAGATTTAGAAAGCTTTCTTGTTAAGCCAATAGCGGACATTGACCGTGCTTTGACGCTACAAGAACAAGAGTCGATTGAGCTAAGAAAGTTCGGCAAGAAATGTGGCTGTGGTCACCACCATAGCACTTATGATCCTCACATTTGGCTTGGTCCATGCCAGTCAATCGAAGTGGCTCGCTTAATTACGCAACGTCTGATTGCAATTAATCCAGAACAAACCGCCTCCTACCAGCAGAATTTTGATAAGTTCCAATACAACCTAAAAGTCACTGCTGCGGCAATTAATTTTGAGTTGAAGCCATTCAAGAACGACGGCTACTACGTATTCCACGACGCGTATGGCTACTTTGAAGACTACTTCAAAACGAAGAAGCTTGGCCATTTCACTGTTGATCCAGAGCGTAAGCCTGGTGCGAAAAAACTTAACAAGATTCGTAACACCATCAACGAAAAGAATGTTCAATGTGTCTTCACTGAGCCTCAGTTTACCCCTGCGGTTATTGAGTCCACGGTTCGCGGTACAGACGCGAAGATTGGCTCTCTTGATCCATTAGGCACTGACATTGATGTCGAGAAAGGTAGCTACTTTACCTTCTTGAAATCGATCTCGAACAGTCTAACGAGCTGTTTAAAGCAGCGTTAAATTGGTATAAGGCTGCGTTTGCAGCCTTTATCTTTTTCACATTCAATAAGAAATCATGAAAAAAGCCACTTTAATCCTGCTGTTTTGCTGTGCTCAATCATTTGCTCACCCTCATTCTTGGATTGAGATGAACACCTATATCCAAGGTAATGAACAGGAGATTACCAGCCTGTATATGGTGTGGGAGTTCGACGCAATGACCACCGCCTATATGTTAGATGGAGAAGATAGGTCAGATCCTACTATGCTCAAACGCTTAGCGAATTCGATTGCTGAAAACATGTTGGGTCACCATTACTTCACCTACTTCTATCAAGACGAAAACCCGATCAAATATCGCAAGGCTATAGACCCTGATCTCACGTTAAAACGCGGAAAGGCCACACTACGTTTTGATCTTCCTCTGGCAAAGCCCGTTCCACTTAACAGCGATAACCTCAAGCTGCTCATTTTCGACCCTACATACTACGTAGATATGAGCTGGAATAGCGCAACTGCGATCCATTTAAGTGACAATATGGCGTGCAATATCAGACTTGAAAAGCCAAATCCAACACCCGAGCAGATGGCCTACGCAATGGCACTCCCCATAGATGCTGACCCAGATGAGGCACTCGGCCAGCTTTTCACTGAAACCGTTTATATAGACTGTCATTACAATGAATAAAAAAAAGATTCTTTTCGCTAGTTTACTCGTCGTACTCGCCTATACCGTTATGAGCTACTGGCCAGTGCTTATGGTCAAAGCGATTCATGTCCAACGTCTTCTTAACCATGAACTAGCTGATCTTATTTACGACATAGAGGAAAACAAGCAAGGTGCTTTGCTATGGTTTATCGGCGTCAGCTTCTTATACGGCCTGCTACATTCGCTTGGAGCAGGTCACGGCAAAGTGCTCGTTAGCTCCTATTTGATCACCAATCGCGGCACCGTATCCAAGGCGATCTTCATTACCATTACAACAGCAATGCTACAAGCATGCGTAGCGATAGTTATCGTCGAATTCATGTTAGCCATGTTCTCGGCCACCATGCGAGAAGTGCACAACGCCATTGCGTCGGCTATCCGTATCAGCTATTTCTGCGTTATCTGCCTTGGCGTGGTCCTTATGGTTAAGGCCACTTCCAAAACTCCACTTTTTGTAAACAAACATGGCCTATATGGCATTGTTGCGGCGGTTGGCTTGAGGCCATGTACTGGTGCGGTGATGATCTTGCTCTTCTCGAATATGGTGGGATTACGTGGAGTCGGTATCATTAGTGCGATTATGATGGCAATCGGCACCGCGATTAGCACCAGTGTGATTGTCTGTTTAGCCGTAAAGGGAAAAGACTCCATAGCTGAACTGATCCCTTCACAGCACTCTTTTAAAGCGATTCAGTTTATAGGTGGCGCATTCGTTGCCTTGTTTGGCTATTTGCTATTAACCACAGAACAGTACGCCACCTTTATTCAGATTTAGGTGACGAGGTAAAGGCAGGTGCGTTACCACCTGCTTTTATGAATACTTGAATTTCGGCTTAAACGAGCATTAAATCACTATCAAACCAAATGGTTCAAGTAATTGAGCCTGCTGCCAATCACAGATTTTCACCCCTGTCATAGAGACTCTACGTAAGTTAAGCCCCTCTAAATCCACGTGGGTTAAGTCACATTGCTCCATATTGAAAGTCCCCCACTGCTCTGAGCTAAACTCGCCACTCGATAAATCTGACCCTAAGAAACTGGCACCAAATAGGTTCGCCCCATTCCAACGATTCTCAAACAGTTCACATTTCTCTAGCAATGCCCTTTCGAAATTGGCATAAATCAAGTTACACCCCGTTATGAAAGCAGAACAGAAATAGGCTTTGTGGCTAATATGGTTGGCAAAGTTAGCACGTTGAAAGTTTGCGCCCTTCAAGTCGCATTTACGTAGCTCAATTCCAAAGCAGTCTGCTCCTGTAAACTGGCACATGGCAAGCATACAGTTGGAAAAACTCGCGTCTTTTAAGTTAGCATGCTGAAAGCTGCAAGACTCCAAAGCCTGTGGTTCAATGAAACGGCAGTCGACAAACTTAGCTTCGCGTAAGTCAGCTCTGTCAAAGGTACATTTAATAAACTGACATCGCTCAAAATGGCTGTTTTGTAAGTCTTGGTGACTAAAGTCTTCAAATTCAAAAATTGCGTCGCTTGTAATCATTGTGTCTCCTTGTTGAACGCAAGACTAACACTCTAAGCTACTGTTTTTCCACAAAAACAACCCCTTTAAAATCATCAACTTAAAACCCCTCCAAATCGCCAATTTAAGGCATCAAATTGGCACTCTCAGCCGCTTATTTCAATTTCACCCTACGCACTTATGCAAAAAATAAATTAAACCAACTTAGAGTCATATAGGGACTCGCGAACATTATGGAGAACCTAGTCCTTCATTAGCTACGCGTTCTGTACTAGTATCACCGCAAATACTTAACGGATGATGATTTTGTTAGAAGAAATATACATTGCCGGTGGTTGCTTATGGGGCGTTCAAGAGTTTATGAAACACTTGCCCGGCGTAGTGAGCACAGAAGCAGGGCGAGCCAACGGAACCACGGACACAACGTTGAGTGAGTATGACGGCTATGCGGAATGCGTTCGCACCCAATTTGATTCCGATAAGGTTTCCGTCGAACAGTTAATGGAGTACCTTTTCGAAATAATTGACCCGTACAGTGTCAATCAGCAAGGAGAAGACGTTGGAGAAAAGTACCGCACAGGAGTGTACAGCCAAAATACCACTCATCTGATTGCGGCTCAGCACTATATTGCCAATCGACCAGACAGCGACAAGATTGCAGTAGAGGTCAAAGTGCTGACCAATTACGTAAAAAGCGATGAAGAGCACCAAGATAGATTAACGCATTTTCCCAATGACTACTGTCATATACCAATCAACTTACTGCACAAGTATCGCCAAGAGTAACGCAAAGTAGATAGTTCACTAGGGTCTGTTGACCTAATTTCTCTTCTCGCTCTGTTTTGTTGTAATAAAATCAGTTACTTTGACGACTAGGATTTAGACAGTTCAGGGCAGGACATGTTTCAGCAAGTCGTAGGCATACTTTTTCCAGTTTTTGCATTGGTGGCTGTGGGTTACTCGGTTGGGCGTTGGTTAAAACCCGATTTCAAACCGATTAATCGCATTAACATGGATGCCTTTACCCCTGCGCTCGTCTTCTCTTCTCTGGTTGCTATGCCGCTAGATACTCAGCAAGTGCCTTTACTCACTGCATCCCTCGTTGCTGTGTTGCTACCGGGGTTGGTAATGATTCCAGTATGTAAAATGTCTAATCTGAGATATAAAACCTGGGCTCCACCGCATATGTTTCGCAATAGCGGTAACTTGGCGATTCCACTTTTTACTTACACCTTTGGCGACACTGCTCTTGCTTCCGCTGTATTACTGTTTGTGGTTTCAGCCTGTATCCACATTAGCCTTGGCTTGGCGCTGCTCAGTGAAGGGAATCCGTTCAAACAGATCATCAAAATGCCGATCTTTCTTGCCGCAAGCGCAGCGCTTATCTTCAATTTATCTGGTATTGGTGTCTGGTCTCCATTGTATGAAGCGACTGTTTTACTCGGGCAAGCGGCGGTGCCAGTTATGCTGCTCTCTTTAGGGGCTCAAATGTGTAATATGAGGATGAGTGGTCTTAAGGTTGGTCTGCTTTGCACATTGCAATCACTGTTTACTGGCGCGATTGCTTTCGCGGTTATTTACTTCTTTATTCCACTACCAACGATGCAGTTACAAATGATGGTACTTTTCACCATGCTGCCACCTGCCGTGATGAACTACTTATTCGCTGAGCGCTTTCATATAGAGCCCACCAAGGTGGCTTCAATGGTCTTATTTGGCAACTTCTTTAGTATTTTGACTCTGCCCTTGTTACTCGGGTTCGCTCTTTCCCTCTGACCACTCTTCAGGGTTGGTCAGTAAGGTTTTGCCTTTAAATGTTTCTGCGCGAATATCTTGAGGATTGTAGATTGCGCAAGACTCCATAGAGAGACAACCGCAGCCAATGCAGCCCCCTAGGTCATCTTGGAGTGCTTTTAGTTGTAGAATTCTGTGCTCAAGCATCTCTTTCCATCCTGAAGCCATGCGATCCCATTGCTGCCTATTTGGTGCTTGATGCTTAGGTAACTGGTCAAGCGAGTGGACAATATCCTCTAGCGTTAAACCGACTTCCTGTGCTGCTTTAATCACTGCGATCCTTCTCAGCACGCTACGATGATAACGCCTTTGGTTACCTTGATTGCGCCAGCTGTGAATCAAACCTTTCTGCTCGTAAAAATGCAGTGCCGAGACTTTTACTCCGGCACGCTTTGCGACTTCCCCTACGCTCATTTCCATATAAGCCTCCAAATTAATTGAACAAAGTTCTTTACCTCAAGTTAGCTTGAGGTTTTAGAGTAACCCAAGTTGGTGAATATACATAAGGAAAATTCAATGAACCTACTCGCAAAAAGCAGAACATTACCTTATCTTTCCGGACGCTTTTTTGATGGTATTTCATCTGGCTTGTTTATGATGGCCCTGCCTTGGATCATGCTTGAGTCGGACAACATGGGAACCTTTGTCGCCCTTATCGCACTCGCCTGTACCGCAACCACGTTTGTCCTTACTCCATTTTTCTCTACTTTGATCGACAGACACTCGCGTAAGTCGCTACTGGTTTTAGTCCAATTGATTCAGTCCGCAACGGCTATGGTTGTCTTCTTTGCTTATTGGCTGTCTGACGGATCACATTGGTTACTTGCTGCAGCACAACTTGTGTTCTGGGTAACGAGCAATTTAGCTTGGACGACCAATAATGCATTTACTCAAGAAAACTACGATTTGCATGAATACGCTTCTATCTCAGGCAAGCAAGAAATTGTTATGCAAGGCACTACTCTTGGTGCCGGTGCATTGGGCGTCATATTACTGCAAGCATGGGGCATGCTTGAATTCGCAGCTTTTGCAGCGAGCGCTTCGGGCATCGCTGTGCTTAGCTATATAGTAACGCCTTACCGTAGAAAACTACGTAGCTCACACAAAGCGCCCTTTCTGGAACAGATGAAAGAAAGTAAGAGTATTATCGCTAAGCAACCACGTTTCTATGCCTTTATCATGCTCTCTTGCCTTTCCTATCCGATACTGACCTTTTTAGGCAAGTTGGTTCCGATTTGGTTTGCGGAAAACGGGGTTTCAGGTAATTGGTATGCAGGATACAACATCACCTTTGGCCTAGGTTCACTGCTCACAGGCGTGCTACTGAGCAAATTACTGTCATTGACCTCACACCAAACAACCATGCAGTATTCTATGGCGGTAGTGGCGCTTACCCTAGTCGGCATGAGTTTCTCGCAACATCCAGGATATATCTTACTATTTACTCTGTTTTTTGGATTCTTTAACGCCTTAAATCGCATCGCACGTACCAATTGGATGCACCACACTATTGAGGTCAATCAACGTGGTCGAGTGGATGGAGGCTTGGCGATGTTCTCAACTTCGGTACAAAGCATCAGCTATGTTGTGATTGCGGCTTTGGCTCACTACGGTATAACTCAATATGGGTTTATGCTGGCCGCCGCCGTTATGTTTGTCGCCGTCGGAGTGATGATTAGACTGAGCCAAAGAAACGAACTGGAGCCATTATTAGTTTCTTAGCTTAAGTAGATTAGGCTCGTAATTTAGCGAGCTAATCTGCCGAAATTAGCCATATAGTGCCAGATTTTCTTGATATCTTGTTCGTCAAAGTTCAGCTGATAAATGGCTCTAGAAAGATCTATTGGCTTTATCTTATTGTTAGTCGCTAGCTTTACAGCCAGCTCGATGAAACGCCCGCCTCTGTAACTCGGGTTGTCATTAACGTCTTGGACATCTAAAACGTATCCGCTATGCCATTCTAAAACACATGGCAGTTTGTCAGCCCATACTTCGACCTCTGTGCCATTGAAGCTTGGGTCAAGAACCAATGCTTCAACGTCTTTTGCGAGGTTCAACTCACCATGGATTTGCGCTTCAACATATCTATCGAGCTCATCTCCAGTAAACGCTTGTGCCATTTTGACCAAGGATTTAACGGAGCTAGACGTAGCGAAATTGGTGGGATGATAATAGCTATCTGGATAACAATAGCTGGTTCTTTCTAACACTCTACGGTTTATTCGAAAGTAACTTGAACCAAATCGAGGGGCTGCTCCGTATTCGCTTTCAAGAAAGTTCAAAGCACCATATTTAGGCCTCTGATGTGCTTCGCAAGTATCATAAACACCACCAAATACGCGTTGCTCCCATAGCCAGCGTTCTCCACCATAAAATGCCGTTAAACCCCCGTTACTCGTTTGGGTTTCGAACTGAGACTTCAAAACCCCATCATGCGCTAGTTGCTCGATCAACGGGTGGCCATCGTGAGTAAAACGATCGGGGTGAAAATTAATGGTCACTGCATAAGGACATAAAGAAGTATTCTGTGAAGACTTTTCGTGTATCGTCTGAAGTGCTCTGTGATAAATATCTTGTGCCATATTCTATTTCTATCCCAAAAAATCTAGATAACGACTACCTCTACGTCAACAAAAGGATATTTACTGCTCAGCACTTGAGTGAGTTTCGTTTTTTGCTCACGCCATATTGCCTCATCGTGTTGTTGCAACTGCTGTAGCGACACACCAATCACGACCAGGTAACTTGATCCAGTTTTGCTGATATTGAGCTTTTCTATCTTTTGATTAACAAAATGATCTGTCACTAACGTCGAAATCTCTTGGTGCTGCAGCTCGTTTTGCAGTTTACCACCCGCAAGCTCAACAAACGCCTCACGAATAATACCAATCGGCTGACCTATCATCAGCAGTGCTAAAATTAAAACTAATAACGCATCGCCAATATAAAGAAGGAAATCAAATTGGCTGCCTACTTGAACGTAACCAATAACAACCAAAATAGCGCCGGTCGAAGCGGACAGCACCCCATCAATAAAAGAAGATTTTTGATCGACCTTTAACATCGAGCTGCTATTGGCAATCTTTTTATTCTGGAAATAATAGAATGCGGATAACCCCCAGCAGATCAAGACCATAGCAATCGCATAGTAAACAATCACACCGGTTTTAATTGTCGCTAATTGCGCACCATTCAAGTAACTGACAATTTTAGAGCCGTTACTCACTATCGCAGATATAACAACACCTAATAGCAACAACCCTTTCATCAGGCTGTATAGCGCCTCGGTCACGTATAAACCAAAAGGATAGGTTTCGCTGCGCAGCGATTTTATCTGAGTGATTTTGAGTGCCACGATAGCCGTCAGAAAGAGAATAAAAGACATGTTGCCATCAAGGAGCAAAGCCTCTGAGCCCGACAAGTTGTAGGCTGCCCAACCAGAGAACGCCATCACTAAGTTAGCCGCTATTCCCAGCTTTAGCGCTCGTTTCTCTATTTGAGCAATTTGATCTTTCATTAATACATCCTCTGCAGTATCGGATAGCTTAAACCGTTGGCGTCGAAACTTCACATTGTAATAGCGAGGTAATCACCAAGCAATTTATTCGCGCCATACTCAGATTGCGAAGTCTAGATTATGAATGAAGCGCTCGCTCAGTCGACGTGATTCAATAACGACATATTTATCAGTGGTGTAATAAATCATTTTTGAAATCAATATAAGTTATTGATGAATTTATGCCCAAATCAGAAACGGCCCAGTGGAATATGAGAGATAGCAACTTGCAAGGTGTTTAAAAACAGCATATATTTTCTTGTAGTTTCATATTTGAGAAGAATACTTACCCGTTAAGGTTTTCACCAATGCAAGACAATTATCAAGATAGAATCATAGCGCTTTTAAAAGAGCGTGGAGAGAACAACGCGTCATTGGCACAAGGTATTGGCAAAGGTAAAGCAACCATCGGCCGCTACCTTTCAAAATCAAGCAACCGTACTTATCCAAGCTTAGAGGAGCTTTCTGATATTGCTCGCTTTCTTGATGTCGAACCACATTGGCTTTGCTTTGGTATTGGTGACAAGTCAACAGATAAAGAGACCATTAACCTACTGTCTGACTCTGAAGCCGCAACCGTTAATATCTATAAGCGCACTGACGTTCATCAACAACTGACAACCGGCGATGCCACTGCTATAGACACTATGCCAGTAGCCAAAGAATATGCCGATTGCTTTGGTGTGGTTTACCCTGTGGTTGCATCTCATGCTAAGACTTGGAACTGCTATGCTCTTATTACCAAAGATAAAGAGTGGGCGAACGATGATATTGTTCTGGCTCGCATTGGTAGTAATCCGACTCCCGACTTTTTCACATTGGTTAAGATCGCTGACAAAGTTCACGTTTGGTATGGTGAAGATATCGATCGCAACCCGATCAACACCATTGATGAATCTGAAATTGAAGTGATTGGCGTAGTTCGCTGGGGTGTTTGGGCTAGGCGCAGCTAATCCAATATCCAGATAGTAGAAGAGGCACTAATCAGTGCCTCTTGTTGTTTATATCAGTCAGAGAAAATAGGTGAGCAGATATTTAACTCTGTTTTGTATTAGTCTAGTTTAAATCGACCCACTATTCCGGTTAACTTCTGGTTCATGTCAGAGATATTTTGAGCTTCTTCAAGAGCCTGTTGACCATTACTGTCCAACTCACCCACTATGTCATTAATCGCCGACATATTACGGCTCAGCTCCTGGGTCACACTGCTTTGCTCTTCCGCCGCTGTCGCAATTTGAGTACTCAGATCGTTGATGTCGGTAACAAACTCAGTCATCACATCTAAGCTCTCTGCTACTTCTCCGGCACCCTCTGCAGTTTGCGCACATTTCTGCTTCGTAGAGTCCATTGAATCCACAACCGATTGGCTACCACGTAGCAAACTTGCAAGCGCTGCCTCGATTTCTTCGGTGCTGGTTTTCGTTCTGCTTGCAAGGTTACGTACCTCATCGGCAACAACCGCAAAACCTCGACCTTGTTCACCTGCACGCGCTGCTTCAATTGCCGCATTTAGGGCTAGTAAGTTGGTTTGCTCTGCGATATCACCGATAACGCCCAAAATTGTGTTGATACCATCCGTCTCTGACGCCATGTTGTTAACATTATCAGAAGCTGTACTGACATCATCAACCAATTCCTGAACGTTGTTTTGTGCCTGTGTCACTGTACTCTTCGACGTTGCACTCGCCTCGCTCGCTTTATGTGTCAGCTGAGCGGTATTCGCTGCATCCGTCGCCATAGATTCCGCGGTCGAATTCATCTCTTCTATCGCAGTAACAACCTGCTCGGTTTCTTGAACATGGTTTTGAAGAATGACGCTGTTGCGCTGACTTTGATCCTTCATTCGATCGACGTTTTCATTCAAGTGATCAGTAACTTCCCTGATCTCAAGCATCATGTTCTGCAGGTTGGTGATAAACGCATTGACCCCTCCAGATATCTGCCCAAGGTCATCATTGGTTTTCACCTCAATGCGTTGAGTTAGGTCACCGTTACCTTGACTCAAACCAGCAATGGTTTCTTTCAGTACCAGTATTGGTCGGTACAACACATTCATGATTAGTAGTGCCAGAATCACACTGATCACCGTGGCAACTAGCGCAGTAGTGATGGCAGATGTCTTTGCCGAAGCAAGATCAGCAAACACAATGTCCTTTTCTAGGCCAACAACAAAATACCAACTCTTACCCGCTATGTTGATTTGATGAGAGAAAAACAACTTGTCTTTGTCACCCATAATGCCATCAAACACCACGTCCTTAGCACCCATCGCTTGTTTGGCCACATCATTGAGCCAAGGGTATTTATCGGATTTTTCGCCGGCTTTTACCTCTTTGAATGATGAAGCAAGAATGGTTTTGTCGTGGTTAATAATCATCGCTATCGCGCCTGGTATCTCGTTCGCGTTTTTAACAATTTCGTTGAGAAAACCAAGCTGCATATCGGCAGAGATCATGCCGCTAAATGTCTTACGAACAATGGATACCCAATAGGTGTCACCATCACTGTCTAAGTATGGTTCAGTCATACCCGCAGAGGTACTTTGCCTACCAAGCTGATACCAACTTCGCGTTGTAACATCCCCATCGTATTTGTGATTTGGCCAAGTCTTTGCGGTTTGGTTCCAATACGCATCGCCATTGGTAAACCCGACAACCGAACTGTTCAGATTCATCCCGCCTGCAATCAGGTGGGTCAATTGAATGAAATCTTGTTCAGTTCCCGTAATAGGCTCACTTTCGAACTGTTTGCCAAGCTTATCTAAACCTGCCACTTTCTCATTGAGTTTACTGGCGATTTGCTCTGCCTGACTCTCTACATACTCTTGGTTGCTGTTGGTAATAAGTTCTACCAACGTTTCTTTCTGATCAATATAAGCAACATAGCTAGACACAGAAACAGAAAAAACAACCAGAGCAATAATGGAGATAAGAAGTAGTTTTCTAAACCCTAAATTCCTCATTACAAACAACCCTTTTTTAGTCAATTAGTTATTAAGCGACTTGAAGTACGTCAACTTTAGTTAATTATTAAAATTATTATTAAAGTGTGGCTGTTATATGACAAAAATCCAGATTTGAAATGCAATAATCACATTAATGATAGATAAATCATTAATATGATTAATATCAGTAAGTAAAATGTGATTTAGCTTGTTCATGTCCCAAAAGTGGGACGAACAAAGTTAGGAATAAATAGTGTCAGACCAGCGAGCTAATCCAGCGGTGACCGAACCGAAGTAATTGCCACTCACGATTGGCGTGGTCGGCAGTATCGCACTCACCGCCCCTCTTAAAATTGGTGAACGTGCAGAGCCCCCTGTCATATAAACGACATCTGGCTCAATCCCACTCTGGTTTATTGCTTCTTTAACTAGTGCTTTAATCTTTTCTGTAGGGACTGAAATTGCCTCTTCCATATCCGATTTTAAAACAGGGATAGAGATCAACTCGTTGATCAACTGAATTTGCGCTTGGTAGCTGTCGTCTTCGCCCAAAGCAATTTTGGTCTGCTCGGCTTCTCTGATGACTGCATAGCCTAACGTGCCTTGATAAAGCTCGAATAGTCGGCGTAGTTTATCTGGGTTCTGCGCTTCTTTAATCAGTAGTTGCAGCTGTTTGCGATTGTCGTGACCATAGAACTTACGCTGCGCTTGGACGTCGTTAATGGCAATAGGATTCCAAAACTGGGTTGTCGGCACTTCTAAACCGGCTAGATTTTGCGTCCCCATCCCAAACTCAGGCATAAACTGCTTAAATGCGGTAAAGATATCGAGATCGTTGCCACCCACCATTTGACCCGAGTGGGCTAGGAGTGAATCCCTACGTTCTCGCTTTCCAGCCCATGTTGGCCCCATGCGTAAAAACGAGCAGTCTGTGGTACCACCACCAATATCCACGACCAAGACATTTTTGTCCTGATCCAATGATGCTTCATAGTCTAACCCAGCGGCAACGGGTTCAAACTGAAACTCAACATCTTTGAAGCCCGCCCTTAAAGCGGCGCGACGTAAGATACCTTCGGCTTGGATGTTAGACTCTTCGCCACCTCGACCAAGAAAGTTCACTGGGCGACCAATCACGGTTTGAGTCACCTCTTGCTCTAGAGCCAATTCTGTTCGCTGGCGGATGTTCGACATCATGGCACAAACCAGATCCTCAAAAAACGATAGCTGCATATCGCGCAGTCCCATTGCACCTAAGAACGATTTTGGAGATTTAACGTAATAGACATCCTGAGGATCTTCTAGATACAGATTTAGCGCCTCATGACCAAACTTGACGTCTTCAGCGCGGACATCAAGCCCCTCTTCAGCGTTGAGTTTAATCGCACGACGAAGCATATTTTCACCCACACCGTCTGAAGGCTTAATCCCTAAGCTTCTAAAAAGGTATTCGGACACCACTTCTGATGTTGGAGCACAAAGGGTCGAAGGAATATAATAATCTTCTCCAACCAAAGGAATCTGTTTCACCTGTCCATCGACTAGCGTTGCGACTGAGCAATTCGCGGTTCCATAATCAAATCCAATAGACATAGTGGCTATACCTCTTCACTGTATCGAAATCTTTAGCCTTATTTTGGCGAGCCGGATAGTAAAACCTACACTGGTAGACAGGTCAATAGCGAAAAAGGCTTCTTTTTTAAATACCTAAATTCATTTACAGTGATTGAAGGATAAATGAGCGAGGGGATCGTCGGCGGTGAATTTAAGACAGCTTGAAGTGTTTTATGCAGTAATGAAAACAGGCACCGTTTCAGGCGCGGCGAAACAGCTTTTTGTTTCCCAACCGAATGTCACTCGTGTTTTGTCTCACACCGAACAGCAATTAGGATTCGCGCTATTTGAGCGTGTTAAAGGGCGTTTAATACCAACTAGAGAAGCGAATTTACTGTTACCTGAAGCTGAAAAGGTTTATCAACAACTTGGACAGTTTAGAAACCTGACTAACAAGATAAAAGCAGGAGAAAAACACCTGACGATTGGCGCTCCGCCTATTCTTGCAACCATCTTACTTGCCCCCATCGTAGATAAAATTTGCCGCGAAACCGATTATACCGTTGAAATTTCTACCGGTAACCGAGACGAGTTATGTGATGCTTTGATCAAAAATGAGGTGGATCTGGCGATTGGTTTTGGTGACGAAACGCCACCAGCAATCGTGAGACGCGAACTGCTAGACCAAGAGATGACGGTATTAACGCCGCTGAAGAGTACTACTCAAGCTAGCTATTCACTTTCAGAACTTATAGAGAATGAATACCCCTTAGTTGGGCTAGATACTCGCGATCCATTAGGGTTGCGACTTCACCAAGCTATTCATGCGGTAGATGCCAGCTATCACTCTAAAATCTCAGTAAGAAGCTACAGCGCAGCTGCAGAACTTGTCACGTATGGAAACTGTAACGCGGTCGTGGACCCATGGACAGCGCAGCATTATCAGAACAAGGTGAAAACCGCTCAGCTCGAACCTGCCATTAGAGTCTCCGTTTCTCTACTTCATGCAGAACACTACCCATTATCGATCGCGGCCAAGTGGTTTGTGGAACAACTTGAACCCAGCCTATAACCTAACGTTATATCCAACAAATAGATAAGCATTCGAAACGGACTCTACACCTAGATAAAGTCTTGTTATTGCAAACACTCAATAACAGGGATGCTTATGTCAATTGCTCAACCTTACCTTCTTTTTCTTGGCGATGTCACTGATCCAATCGCAGCTAAAACAGCCCGTGGCATTGCCTTGTGGCGCCCAGAAACCTGTAGAGGGCAACTGAGGCTGAGCGAAGAAACCGTGTCATTAGATTTACCTGATTTGTCGTTGCAACAAGCAAAAAAGCAAGGCGTCAAAACCCTTGTTATTGGCACAGCCAATGCAGGTGGCGTTATCCCTGAGAGTTGGCAACAAACGCTAATTCAAGCGGCTGAAATAGGTTTCAACATTGCGTCCGGAATGCATAGCCGCCTATCCGATATTCCTCAGTTGAAATTGCTTAAAGAACAAGGCAGATGCCAACTTCACGATGTACGCCACTTTGACGAATCACTCGCAGTCGGAAATGGTAAGAAACGTCTCGGTAAGCGCCTTTTAACCGTGGGCACCGATTGCTCTGTTGGCAAAATGTTTACTGCCCTAGCACTTGAAAGTGCTCTCAAAAAACACTCTGTAGATGCACGCTTTAAAGCCACTGGGCAAACGGGCATTTTGATTGAAGGCTCGGGTATTTCAGTCGATGCCGTAGTAGCCGATTTTATTTCTGGTGCGGTAGAAGCGATTAGCCCTGACTTTACAGACCACGAATGGGACATTATCGAAGGTCAAGGCTCGCTATTTAATCCTTCTTTTGCAGGTGTCAGTTTGGGGTTACTTCATGGCGCTCAGGCTGATGCTTTGGTGCTTTGTCACGAAATCGGTCGCCCGCATATTCGGCATCTACCTCATTGCCCTGTCCCTTCAATCGAGGAGACACTATCAGCTAACTTAGCCGCTGCTAAGCTCACCAACCCCAATGTTCAGATTGTCGGCATTAGCTTAAACACCTCTGCAATCAGTGAAGAAGATGCTCGCGCTTTATGCGCCGATTGGCAAGAGCAGTTCAAGGTACCTGTGACAGACCCAGTGCGCTTTGGTATTGATTCAATTGCTCAACATATTGCTCAGCTTTAAAGGTGGCTAAGATGCGCATTGAAGCCAAAGTTCACTCAATTAAGCTTGCCACTCCGTTTGTTATTTCTCGTGGTGCCCGAACTCACTGTAACGTCGTTCGAGTGACGATTAGTTTGGGCAATTGGCAAGGCGTCGGTGAATGCACTCCTTACCCACGCTATAACGAAAGTGTTGAATCTGTCCTAGAGCAAATCGAAACTTGGCAAGTGAATCTGAAGCACTTAACCCCTGTACAAGCCAAGCTGCAATTGCAAAACTTCCCTGCGGGTGCAGCGCGTAATGCTCTGGACTGCGCATTGTGGGCACTAATAAGCGATATGGATAAACTCGACTTTCCTGCACCTTACTTCGACGTTAACCCCAATATAGAAACGGCAATGACGGTATCTATAGGCAGTGCAGAAGTCATGGGAGAACAAGCTCGACAGTATGTTGAACAAGGGGCGACCTTACTCAAGGTTAAACTTGATGAGTCAGACATAGAACATAGGGTAGCAGCGGTAAGGCAAGCCGCGCCAAATTGCAAAATCGTTCTTGATGCCAATGAAGCTTGGCAAGATATGGAGTTAGAGTCTCTGTTTCAGCGTCTCGCTCACTATGATATCGCGATGATTGAGCAACCTGTTCCTGCGGGTCAAGATGAGTTATTGCAAGGCATTGCTCATCCAATACCGCTTTGCGCTGACGAGAGTTGCCACACCAAACAAGACCTCTCTTCACTATATGGCTGTTATGAAATGGTCAACATCAAGCTGGATAAAACTGGCGGGCTCACCGAAGCATTTGAACTTGAAGTTCAAGCGCGTTCGCTTGGTTTTGGTATCATGGTCGGGTGTATGTTAGGCACGTCCGTAGCCATGAAAGCGGCATTGCCAATCGCGACTCGTGCAGAAATCGTAGACCTAGATGGCCCTGTATTGCTAGGGCAAGATGTGGAAAATGGGTTGAGATACAGTGAAGGAAAATTGCACTTATTTTAGAAAACAAAAAGGCAGCCAAATCAGCTGCCTTGATGGTTCTACTTGTTGTTACACGTCGAGTGACATGCCTATTTGACTGAGTTTGGTTTTGAATTCATCCACACTTGATGCTTCATAGGTCGGTGAGCCGTTAAAGTATCTTGGTTTTTCTGGAAGCATTGCATTCTTTAACGCTTTTTCTTGGTCAATATCATCATGATATACGGTGACGCGATTAGGGATGTCCTGTTGGAATTTCGCCATTGTGTTCTCCTTTCCTCTGACGTTTTACTCAAATAAAGCTTAGGAAATCTCCTCCAAGTGTCAAAGTGAACTTTCGTACCAGAAAACACCATAAAACTCTTGGTTAGTATCTGATATTAAAGAGAAACTAATCAGTATGACTAACAATAAAAGGCTCACACAATTAGTGAATCTGTGAGCCTATACCAATTTTTCCGTAAATTTATTAACTTATTTAACTGAAGTGAATGCAGGAATAATATAGTCCTCCATTATTTCTTGATAAGGTGTCGGTCCATTCATTTGCCACGCCGTTCGTGCCACGACTAAGTTGAGTTCATCCACCACAGCAACTATCTGTCCACCATATCCCAAGCCATAAGCAACAGAGTAGGTTTTCCCATTTACTTCAGCGTCACTCAACCACCAGTAATACCCGTAGCTAACGCCTCTATCACGTGTTTTTAAATACTTTTGTGTTGAGCGTTCAACCCAACCTTCAGGCAAAATTCGTTCGCCTTGCCACACTCCATCTTGTGCGACCAGTTGACCGACCTTTAGTATGTCTCGAGGTCGCATATAACCACCACCTGCGGCATTACTCACACCACCAGCCTGCATTGACATATAAGCGTTTTCAAAACACAGCATATTAAGGGGGCTAGAACGCCAATAGTCTGCGAAGTTTTTCTTTCCGCTCTGTTGGGCGACAATCTCTCCAACAACAGTCACTAGACCACCGTTGTACTCAAACATACTGCCAGGTTGTACGGCAAGCTCACGATCTAAAACAAACTCGACAGGATCGTTGTTTGCCATTTCAATTGAGCGAACATTGTTTGGATTGCCATAAGGGATACTCCACTCATCCCAGTTGAGGCCAGCCCCCATTGACAAGAAATGATGTAAAGTCAGCTCGGATTTATCCTGTTTAAGAAACTTGGCATAAGCTGGCATAAGGTCCGCTATTTTTGTTTGATAGCCCTCAACCAGCTCTTGTTTTATCGCAGAGCCGGCCGCGAGGGAGGTTAAACTTTTACTGATTGATTGTATGGTATGAGGAAAGTCTGCTTGCCAACCACCGAAGTATTCTTCAATAACTAATTTACCATCCTTAGCGATCAGTAGACTGTCTGTGTTCGCATAAAGGGAATCTGGTTGTTGGCTGAGTTCAACAAGCGATTCTATTACACTTTGGTCATAGCGAATATTGCTGTCAGTTTGCCATTGTTGATTTTCACAACTGGTTTCGTTGCTCAACGTACTCCACCAGTAGTCATCGAATAACATAGGAACGTTGAGTTCATGACTATTGACATCAGCACGTCCAAACAAGCTTTTAAATTCGCTGTATTGGAATCTTCCGGATTGGTACACCCCATCTTTTTGGTGATAGAAAGAGCCCGTTAACGGGACATTTGGGTCTAGCGCATTAAACTCCCCTTTATCGTTGACCTCTATTGGGACAACGCCCCATGCGCTGTAAAGGTATTGGTTGCCGTTTTGTTCATAAAAGAACATATTTTGCGCTTCAGCTTTTCCCGCTTCATACATTCCATGATGTGCTATGAGCGTTTCTGCTTGCACATGGGATAAGAGTAAAGCCGTACAAGTAACTACAGAAAAGGCTTTGTGAATCCGCCATCGTTTAGCTGTTATCATCATCCTGACTCCTGATTAGTTTTCTCATTCCCATTCTAAATAATTCTATTTTAATACAACCATTTACTAAACAAATATGCGAGACCAAACGCAATAAATCTTATCAATGCCAAACTTTATATTGGTGGAAGATTGCTAGAATTCAGGCGAAATTGTTTAACTAAAATCACACTTTCTTTTTCTACGCCCCCTATAGTTTAAAAAGGGATGAGTTGGCTCTCCCCCGCTTGTTTTAGCCTTTGACAAAACAACAATTGGCTACCCTACACAATGAAAAAACACAATATTTATCAAGTCTTCACTCGGCTATTTGGCAATACCCATCGAACCAATATTCCTTGGGGAACCGTTGAACAAAATGGCGTCGGGAAATTCAGCGATTTTACTGATAAGGCGCTGTTCGAAATTAAAAAGCTTGGTATCACACATGTCTGGTACACGGGTGTACCGCATCATGCTGTTATTGGTGACTACAGTGAGATAGGTATTAGCAATGATCACCCAAGCGTGGTCAAGGGGCGTGCTGGATCACCTTATGCGGTAAAAGATTACTACTCGGTCAATCCCGACTTAGCCGACAACCCTAGCCAGCGAAACCAAGAGTTTGCGGCGCTGATTGAAAGAACGCATAACGCTGGCATGAAGGTCATCATCGACATCGTGCCCAACCATGTTGCGCGCGTTTACAAGGGGCTTAACAACCCAAAAGGTGTCAGCGATTTTGGTGCCCATGATGACACTAGCGTAGCTTACGCCAAAGATAACAACTTCTACTATATCCCCAATCAAGCGTTTGAGTTGCCCGATACTCTGCTAGAGGAGCCGCCACTTGGTGGTGAAAAACATCCAGACCTTGTCGAACCGTATTATGAGTTTCCCGCAAAATGGACGGGCAATGGTTCACGCCTTGCTAAACCTAATCATGATGATTGGTATGAAACGGTCAAAGTTAACTATGGAGTAAAACCCGACGGCAGCAAAGATTTTGCAACGCTACCCGAAGATTATCGCTTTAAATCTACCAACGAGCACCTTGAGTTTTGGTCAGACAAGCAAGTACCTGATTCTTGGATTAAGTTCCGCGATATCGCCCTGTATTGGCTCGCACAAGGTGTCGATGGATTCCGTTACGATATGGCAGAGATGGTGCCTGTCGAGTTTTGGAGCTTTATGAACTCGTCGATTAAGCATGTTAACCCAGATGCCTTCCTTATGGCGGAGGTCTATCAACCGGACTTGTATCGCGACTATATTCAGCTGGGCAAGATGGATTATTTATACGACAAAGTCGATCTTTATGATTCACTCAAAGAAGTGATTCAAGACAAGGGCTCGACCAGAGAGATTGGACGCATACAGCATGAGCTGCGCGATATTGAGCATCATATGCTCCACTTCCTTGATAACCACGACGAGCAGCGCGTGGCTTCCCCTGATTTTGCAGGCTGTGGCAAAAAAGGCAAGCCTGCCATGTTGGTATCGGCGTGTTTATCTACCTCACCGACCATGATTTATTTTGGTCAAGAAGTTGGAGAAGCCGGTGCTGAAATGGCAGGGTTTGGTCAACCTTCACGAACTTCAATTTTTGATTATATTGGTGTCCCTGCCCACCAGCGCTGGATGAATGAAGGAAGTTTTGACGGGAGTCTTCTATCACCAGCAGAACTCGAACTTAGAAACTTCTACAGTACACTGCTTAACCTAACGTTAAACCATTCAGCCCTATGTGGTGAGTACCATGACTTATACGCCGCCAATTTTGATAACTTCGCGGAGATGCAGGATAAACTGTATGCGTTTGCTCGCTCCGACGATGAGCAAGCCATTGTCATCGCCACTAATTTTAGTGACAAGCAATCAAAGCTGATCGAGCTCATTATCCCAGATAGCCTAGTGCAGTTATGGCAATTAAGCAGTGGGCAATACCCTCTCGTTGACAAACTCAATCAGCAAACGTATCACCTCAAAGTGGACGAAAGCGGCGCAAGCATCGAAATAGATCTTGCTCCATTGGCAACCCATTTCCTATGTTTAGATAATCTCAAGCAGTTGAGAGGTTAAGATGAAGTCACTACCATTTATCTATCACGGACAATCTAGCGACTGGCTATCACGCGAAGACAATAAACTCACCGTCACCTTAGCCACCGAGAAAGCCGTCAACTTCACCAAAGTCTTGCTGCGCCATGAGCCAGATAATGAAGAATACTTGGTCGAGATGACGTTGAGCAAAACCACTGAACACTTAACTTATTGGCAAACGAGTTTCCAACTCAACAGTGATCGAGATGTCACGCACTACACTTTCAAGCTTTTGACTGAGTGCGGGCAGTACTGGCTTGATGCCAAGGGAGTATCAAAGCGAGTTTCACCAAAAGAGACTCACTTTAAGTACAATGCGCAGCACCAACCACCGAGTTGGGTACAAGAGCAGGTTTTCTATCAGATCTTCCCTGACCGTTTTTGTAATGGCAAACCTGAAATAAGCGTTAATGAGGGAGAATACTTAGTATCCGGTGGGACAAAATCAGTCGTGACTAAGCAATGGGGAGAACCCGTTGATACTGAAGGTGGGAACGCGGGTTGCGAGTTCTACGGCGGGGACTTATACGGCGTTGAAAGTAAGCTCGATTATTTGCAAAACCTCGGGGTCACTGCTCTGTACTTAAACCCTATTTTCACTGCGCCTAGTAACCACAAATACGATACCTCTGATTACCTGCAAGTTGACCCACATTTAGGTAGCAATGAGCACTTTGCTAGCCTCTGTCAGCAACTGCGTGATAGAAAGATGAAGATCATGCTCGATGCGGTATTCAACCATACGTCAGCAGAGCATCCGTGGTTTAACCTGCAAGGGTCACAAGATAGCCTTGGCGCCTATCAATCACCGGATTCTCCGTATCGGGATTACTATTTCTTTAATGGTGATAGCCAAGACTACGTTGGCTGGAAGGGAATTCAATCGCTCCCTGTGCTGAACTTTGAAAACCAGCAAGTGAAAGACTATATCTACGCCAGCGATGAAGCGGTCATCAAACACTGGTTAAAGCCGCCCTATCAAATCGATGCGTGGCGCTTTGATGTGATTCATATGCTTGGTGAGGGTGAAGGCGCGACAAATAATGCCCACTATGTCAAAGCATTCAGAGATTCAGCTAAGCAAGTGAATCCAGATTGCTATGTACTCGGAGAGCACTTCTTTGAAGCGACACAGTGGTTGCAGGGCGATCAAGAAGATGGTGCGATGAATTACTACGGCTTTGCCCATCCTGTAAGAGCCTTGTTAGCCAAACTCGATATTGCCTTCGACCATATCGATATCAATATCGGGGAGTTTATCGATTGGCAAGCAGAAGCAAGAGCTAAACTGCCATGGCAAAACCAACTAGCCCAGTTAAACCAACTAGATAGCCATGACACGGCGCGCTTCCTTGAACTCGTTAAACATGACCCTCGCCTATTTAAGCTAGCAAGTGTGCTGCTGTTTAGTTACGTCGGCACCCCTTGCATCTACTATGGCACTGAACTTGGTATGATGGGGAGCCATGACCCTGACAATCGCCGTACAATGCCTTGGGAGCGGGTAGATAACTCTGAGTATCATGATTGGTTTAAACAGTTGATTACTCTAAGAAAAGCCAACCCTGCTCTCCAAAAAGGTGACTATATTCCCGTCCATCACGATGATGACTGCTTTGTTTTTGCGCGTAAACTAGACGGCAATACCATGCTCTGTGCCTTCAACTTATGCGAGAAAACAGTCCACCGCCAACTGCCAGTCTGGCGGGCTGATGTACACTCAGGCACTTTCAATGGACAACTCTGTGGCGAGATATCATACGCCTCTAACGGGTTATTAAACCTTTCAATGCCACCTCGCTCGGCACTTCTGCTGTTAAAAGAGGAGTAATCTCCTAACTTCACACTATCAAGGATAAAACCAACGGCGCATTTTCTCTATTGCGCCGATTTCTTTGAACACAAGCACACCTTTACCGTTTGATATAGCTTTTTTCTATACATTACTTTCGATAATCTATTTTCTCATAAACTGGATGAGAGGTAGCCTTGTCTTACAGTTAATGACATGGATTGATAGTGATGAACAAGTTCCTGAAACCTCTTTCTATTTGTACTCTGGCAGTATTGGCTTCTAGCCCTGTTATGGCGATGACCGAAGGTGAAATCACGATTTGGATCAACGGTGATAAAAGCTACGAAGGTTTAGCTGAAATTGGTAGACAGTTTGAAGAAGATACTGGGGTCAAAGTCATTGTTCAGCACCCTGAATCTTTAGAAGAACGATTTGAAAAAGTCGCCGCGAAAGGAATGGGGCCAGATATTATCATTTGGGCACATGACCGATTCGGTGGCTATGCAGAGGCTGGCCTTCTAAAGGAGCTCAATCCTAGCCAAGAATTTAAAAACAAACTCATCGATTTCAGTTGGGATGCGGTCACGGTTAACGGCAAGATTATGGGTTACCCAATCGCCATTGAGACACCTTCGCTTATCTACAACAAAGACTTATTGCCTGAGCCGCCAAAAACATGGGAAGAGCTCGCCGCTATTCACAAAAACATGGCAGAGCAAGGTAAACAAGCCATTATGTGGGACGTAAAGAACGCCTACTTTACTTGGCCAATGATTTCGTCGGGCGGCGCGTACGCATTTGAAAAGATCGAAGGCGGCTATAATGGCGCAAAAACCGGCGTGAATAATGAAGCGGGTATTAAGGGACTTCAGTTTCTTGTCGACATGGTGAACCAAGGCGTCGTCAATCCCGATATGGATTACTCAGTGTCCGAAGCTGCCTTTAGCAAAGGTGAAGTTGCCATGACGATTAATGGCCCTTGGTCTTGGGGTAACCTTGATAAAATGGGGCTTAACTATGGTGTGGCCGAGCTTCCAACCCTAAATGGCGGTAAGGGCAATCCGTTTGTCGGCGTCCTCAGTGCCGGTATTAATGCTGGGAGCCCAAATGAAGATTTAGCCGTCGAACTATTAGAAAACTACCTGTTCGTAGATGACGCGTTAAAAATCATGAATGACGACAAACCGCTTGGTGCCGTCACACTAAAAAGCTTCCAGAAAATCCTAGAAAGCGATCAGCGAATCAAAGCAACAATGACCAATGCTGAAAATGGCGAGATCATGCCTAACATTCCTCAGATGACCGCTTACTGGTTTGCCGAAGGAGCTGCAATTGACAACGCAATGCAAGGAAAACAAACCGTAAAACAAGCGCTTGATACGGCAGCGAAGCAAATCATTAAATAATCACAACTTACTTTCTTCTTTTGACTTGTTCAGTCCTTTTGCCGAGAGTTTAACTCTCGGCTTTTTTTATGATTAAATCGATTAGGGCTTGAGTCGGAGTGGTAAAGTCACCGACCTTAGTGTAAATCCCTACCTGACCAAGCTGCTTTTTGTTTAGCCATAACAGGGCCAAACCTTGGTTAACAAAAAACGCCTCCATCTCAGAGGTATAAGGCATAATCGCGTTGCTCATTTTAACCATATCAATACTGGCCGAAAGCGAATCTAGCTCATACGTGACTTGAGTATTTTGCGCGGCAACAGTGAACAACTCCGCTCCCTCTTCCGTAAGTACATCGCCATGGCGAGCGTGATCAGGTGTCACCTTAACCAGCGGATAGTCTTTAGCTTTGTCAGCGATATTGGCTTCGCCTCTTAAAGGGTGCTCCGGTCGAACGTACCAAGCTTCACGTTCCTGAAAAAGCGGAATAAAACGAACACGATGACGTGTGTTTATACCTATAATTTCATGACCAACAAACAGGTCAATATCATCGTTAATAAGGTGATGCAGCATAGACAAACCATTGCCAAATTCGATATGCATTGAGCTATTCGGAAACTGTTTTGTGAACTGCTGCACCGCTTCAGAGCCAAAGCACTGCCACCAAGCCTCTCCAATACCAAGCTTAACCTTACCACCGCTTCTGAGCTTCATATCCGACAATTGATGCATCATCTGGATGTGCTTTTCTTGCACCTCCTGAACATAGCGAAAGTACACCCAACCATATTCCGTAAGCTCTACTCCTTTTGACTTTCTGACGAACAAGTCCGCCCCAAGTTGCTCTTCTAACTTTTTAATTGCTGTCGTCAAGGAAGGTTGACTGATAAAGAGCTTATCAGCAGCGGCTTTTATGCTGCCCTGCCGCGCAACTTCATAAAAATAACGATATTGCTTATCCATACTTTCACGCATCCGTTTTCTGAAGGCTAAAGCCTAGCGTTTGGTATTGATTTTTTCTATAGGGCAATTCAAACAATCAATTATTTTTACCTCTATTAGTTCGCTATAGTCTAGTCAGTTAATCAGTTCAGTTAAGGCTTAGAAAATGGAAAAACGTTGGTGGCATGACAGTGTGGTCTATCAGATCTATCCACGCAGCTTTTGTGATTCAAACAACGATGGTATTGGTGACCTTCAAGGCATCATCAGCAAACTCGACTATCTAGATAAACTCGGTATTGACGTTATTTGGCTCTCTCCTGTTTATCAGTCACCAATGGACGACAACGGCTACGATATTTCAGATTATCAAGCTATCGCACCTGAATTTGGCTCCATGGAAGATATGCGCGAGCTGATTGCACAAGCTAAACAGCGCAGTATTCGCATCGTCATGGATTTAGTGGTCAACCATACCTCTGATGAACACCCTTGGTTTGTTGAAGCAAAGCAAAACCCTGACAGCGAATATCGAGAGTTCTACATTTGGCGCGACGCCAATCCAGATGGAACACCACCGAGCCAGATCGACTCTATTTTTGGTGGCAGCGCGTGGCAGTGGGATGAAAAGAATCAGCAGTACTATTTCCATCTATTTTCAAAACGCCAACCTGACTTAAACTGGGAAAACCCAAACGTCCACGCCAAAGTGTTCGAGATGATGAACTGGTGGATCGAGCAAGGGATTGGTGGTTTCCGATTAGATGTAATCGACCTTATCGGTAAAGAGATCGATAAAGGCATAACAGGCAACGGTGATCGCCTGCATCCATTACTGCAGAAAATGAACCAAGCAACGTTTGGTGACAAAGACTTACTCACGGTTGGTGAAACGTGGGGGGCAACGCCAGAGATTGCTAAACTGTATAGCGATCCTGCAAGGCATGAGCTTTCTATGGTGTTTCAGTTTGAACACATCACGCTGACTTGGCAAAACGGTGATAAATGGCGACCAGTCCCCCTCGATTTAAACGAGTTTAAGCGCGTACTAACAAAATGGCAGGTTGAGCTAAAAAGCCAAGGTTGGAACTCACTATTTTGGAATAACCACGATCTCCCACGTGTCGTCTCAAAATATGGCTGTGACAAGCGATATCGAGTTGAATCTGCCAAGATGCTCGCCACGACTTTGCACTTTATGAAAGGCACGCCTTACATCTATCAAGGCGAAGAGATTGGCATGACCAACGTTGCGTTTGAATACATTGAACAATACAAAGATATCGAAACACTCAATTTCTATAAGGTGAAGACAGAATCGGGCGTGAGTCATGAGCACATGATGACAGCCATCCATGAAAATGGCCGCGATAACGCGCGTACGCCAATGCAATGGAATGGTGACCATCATGCCGGCTTTACCAATGGTACTCCGTGGATAGAGGTCAACCCAAACTACACAGAAATCAATGTCGCTAAAGCACTTGCCGATAAAGACTCAATCTTCTATCACTATCAGCAACTTATCTCGCTGCGTAAAGCACACCCAGTGATTGTCTATGGCGATTTCATCCCGCTACTGGAAGATCACCCACAACTGTTCGCCTATGAACGCAAGGGGCTTGAAGAGCACATTGTGGTATTTAGTAACTTCAGTGCTGAATCCATCAGTGTTGAGCTACCCAACCACTTGGTTGGTCAGCAGGTCAAGACCTTAATCAGCAACGGTCACTCACTCGAGTCGCTCAGCAATGAAATAGACCTCGAACCATTCGAATCTATCGTAGTTAAGCTCTAGTCAATCGTTTTATAAATTAGTAGGCTATGTAATATCTGAGATGAGTTCAGAAACGCGACGTTTATCAATATCCTAAAACTCATGTTGCAATATTTATATAAATCTATGTAAAAAATGTACCATGATGACCCAATACTAAAAAGTATGACTTACGTAATGTATGGTAGTTGGGGACGACGCGTTTCAAACATCGCTACTCACAGTACATAATCTAGGTTTAAGCTGGCCAGAATTACTATGATTGAAAAAGATCTTAACTTACTAAAGTTTTTGAAGGTGCTGAGTGAAGAAAAGCAAACGGTACTTGCAGCGAAGCAGCTAAAAATTAGTCAGCCTACAGTGAGTGCAATGCTGAAAAAGTTGCGAGTTGAGTTTGACGATAATCTCTTCATTAGGAATAAAAACATTCTAGAACCCACCCCTAGATGTGAAGAAATACTTGCTCAGTTACCCGAGCTATTTGAACGATTAGATAACCTATATCTGGATAAGGACTCATGGGACATCAGCAGTGTGGAAGGAGATATACAGATATTTTTGCCCTCTCCTCTGATTGATATAATCGCTCCCTCATTAGTCAATAAGCTTTGTATTAGTGCACCGAACGCGACAGTTGAGTGCTCTGTTTGGACTGAAAACACCGTACGCCAACTAGAACAATCCCCGAACGCTTGGGGCGTGTGTTATGAGCCCGTTCAAAGCAGTAAAAACCTTATCGGCAAGTTGTTGTACGAAGATAGATTTATGTTGGTAATGCGCGAAGACCATCCTATACAAAACAATCAGTTAAGTGAGGTTTCGCAATACCCTGTCTGCGTAACTATCATTCCTGGGTTTGCCGAAGGTTCTAGGATGGAAATGTTTATTAAACGATATAAGCTTGAGAAGAAGATTAGTGCGAGGGTAAGTAATATGAGTTTAATGTTTGAGCTTTTGCAAGATTCAGACTTTATCGGTTCAACGTCGAGGCTACACACCAAATGCCTTCCATCAGGAATCCGCACTATGGCAACGCCTCCAGAAGTAAACCCAAAAATATTAAACAAAAACCTCTCTTTTTTCTCTAGCCAGAGAAATCGCAATAACCCAATAGCAGACTGGTTATACAAGGAAATAAAAACGATCATCGACGCTTTAGTTTAGCGTTTCAGCAATATGCGAATCAGTTATCCTGATTCGCGCTATCAGCCATTTTATACCCTGCATTTGTTAGAGTTCTCAGCAGCAAAACAAACCTGAGACTCATCAATGACAGTACCAAAATATTCCCTTCCACTTCTTATATCACTCGCTGTGAATAACGCGTATGCGCAAGATATCTTAGAAAGAGATCGCCTTCTTGGAGATATGGGCGGGTTGAAAAAAGAGACCGAGAGCTTAGGCGTATATTTTGATGTGGAATACACTTCAGTATTTCAGGCAGACAATACTGATGACTCAACAAATACCCTTCTTGGCAGACTTGATCTGAAGACGACACTTAATCTCTCACAGATGGGGTTATGGAATGATGGCAGCCTGCATTTTCAGGTACAGGCACATCATGGTGAAAACGGTCAACGCGGTTTTGTTTCCAGCCCATACATCCACTCTAATACAGCTGGCTTTATGGGAGATGATCTATTTCTTTCTTCTTTCTATTACCTCCATCATTTTGAAAGCGCCAGTTTATTAGTAGGTAAAATTGATGCCTTTGAACTACTTAAAGATGGCACATTCTATGGTGGTGCTGGGCGATATGGCTTCATGAATCTCGCTTTTTCTGCTCCTCCGAGCGGCATCATTCCACCCGCATTTCTGGGTGCGATGGTTAACTGGAAAACAGACAAACTTGACTGGTCTGCCATGGTTTTTGACCCCAAAAATCGCTACTCAGAAGATAGCTTTTCAAACCCGTTTTCTGATGGTGTTGCCGCGTCTATTACTGTCTCACATACACGAGAGCTCTTTGGACGAACCAGTAATTTCAGTGTTAGCGGTTCCTATTCAAACTCAGAGGGGAAAGACCTTGATAGATTGTTTGATAGAACCGCTAAAGTAGATGGCAAATATAACTTCCGAGTGCAGGCTTCCCACAATCTGTTCGAATCAGAAAGCAACCCGGCTCATTCATGGGGAGTGTATGCCCGCGCAGCAACTGCCGATGGCAACCCCAATGCTCTTGAAAGTACGTTTACTGCTGGAATAGGTGGAAAGTCATTTATTGCGGACAGGCATCAAGATCAGTGGGGAATTGGTTACTTCAAGAACAACGTTTCAGATGAACTACAAAGTTCATTGCAGATCGAACAACTCCCCTCAAGTCTGGAAGATGAGAATGGAGTGGAGATCTACTACAGCTACGCATTGACTCCTGCTGTCAACATCACGGCAGACGTCCAATACATCGAATCGATGGACGATACAAGTAACCTCTTATTTGGGCTGCGAACCAATATTCGTCTATAGACTAAAACCAGAAATAACCCTTTATTTTACATAAATAAACCAATTAACTTCGGAGTTTGACATGAGCAATTCAACTATTGATATTGGCAGACGTAACCTACTCAAAGCAGCAGGAATTGCAGCGGGTTCTACGATCATAAGTAGCTCTATAGCTGGTAATGCAATCGCTCAGGATAATAGCACTGAAGCATGGAACGCTGGTGATGTTAAGCACATTATTCCTACAGCTAATGCTGATCGTTTTTTAATTAAAGTCTCGTTTCATAGCAGGCAAAAGAGCCAGCCATATATGGCTATAAACGGCAGAAAAATCCCAGGTAAACAGAGCGATCCCATCGGACGATTCTGGCAGTTTGACATTACCGACCTGAAACCAGATACCCAGTACAAGTTACAGCTTGTCAATAGCGGTGGTACGGTTTTATGTGACTCCTGGCCACTGAAAACATTCCCAGCACACGGTTCAATGCCTGAAAAAGTGAGAATACTTGCCTACACCTGTGCTGGTGGTGATGACAATATGTCTCCAATTCCAGGCAAAACTAGCTGGCTTAACATGGATGTGCGCAAACACTTCTTAGCTAAGGCCATGTCATTTGAACCTGATCTCGTGATTTCTAATGGTGACCATATCTATTGGGATATGAAAACTTTTCTAAACAAAGAGTTTGCTGCCAACTATTTGAAAAACGAGTTCTGGCCTAAGTATGGTGACCCTATTGATTATTCCAGACCTATGCTGTCGAAAGAGAATATCAATACGTTTCTGGCCATATGTGACTACCAAATCTCAGAGCTATATGGAGTGACGCTTCGTTCGACACCTTCGTTCTTCATCACTGACGACCACGATTACTTTGAGAATGACGAGTACACGAACGATCTTGCCGTTATGCCACCAGACGACTACGGGTTAAGCGCCAGACTGGAAACTCAATCCCTCTACTATCCAGAGTTTTTGCCTGATGCCAACCAGCCGGAGTGGCTGCAAGGAGCGGATCACCGAAATATTGCTGAAGGTTCAAACTCAGTATTCGGAACCATACGTTACGGTGACCTAATCGAAGCGGTTCTCTATGACTGCCGCCGATATGCAGACTATAAGGGGAATCATGCTCAGTTATTGCCTCAGTGGACGGAAGACTGGCTTATTAACAGAACCCACTCTGAAGATACGAAGCACTTTATGCACTGTCCTTCACTACCTTTTGCATACTCTAGCGGAAAGTTAGGAGACTGGTATCCGGATGCGTTAGATGCCCAGGCAAACAAACTCGTATTGTACAAACAAAAGCAAGGCTGGCAGGCAGGTTGGTTCGCTCAGCACCAACGATTAATTAAAGCTCTTTCAGCTCAGAAGAAACGCACCCCACTGATTGTTCAGGGAGACTTTCATGCCAGTGCAGCAGGTAGCATTCATCGTAGCGGTAGTCTGGATTTATCAGACAATCCAGTTCATGTAATTACATCTGGCGCGTTGGGAACCGGAGATTTAGGATTCCCATCGTTTATCCGCAGCATTGAAAGTCAGGCGTCGGGAATGATTGGTATAAACACAGCTCTACCACCGACGGAAAAGAATGGTTTTACCATCATGGATATTACGCCAGAAAAAATCACATGCTCTCTATACACCTGGAGACCACCTCAGGACGTTCGAGAGATAGACACGATGAAGCCGACCATTGTCTACGAAGTTCCAGTAAAGGCTTAACCTAAATGAGCGCCCTAAGAATCAGGGCGCAACTCAGGAACTCAACTATGCACATCGATTACCGCTGGATTTTGGGCGCATGCCTTACACTATTAGCAATGAGTACCTCCGCCAAGACTTACGACTCAGTGGGCGCTCTAGAGCAAGCATTAAGTGAGTGTCAGGATCACGCGACTAGTACTCAAGCTACTTGCCTTTCTGAAGCAGTAACCAGTGATGGCCTTAAGCAACAAAGGCTGGCTCAGGAAATCTACTCATGGCAAGAAATAGAAAAAATTGTTTCTATTTTTCCGATATCAACCAATGTCGTGGTGGAAAATTTACTAATAAATAAGTCCGTAAGGCTAGCAACAAGAGATCGCATGGCAATCATCAACTTACAGATTTCAGTAGACCACACAAAGTACAGAGTAAATAAGTTTTCGTTGGTAAGTGGAGAGTCGTCAATAATGGATAATGTCTGTGGTAGTAGTTGCCATAGTTGACCTAATAACAGGTGTAATCAGAAGCATTCCACCTACCTCACATGGCTAGGGTATATTGCCTGCCATACTAGGAAAAAATTCATGATAAAAAAATATTCAATTATAATATCTGGTCTGTTATTTGCTTTTTCCGTGCATGCTAACGAAACCAGTGAGCAAGATATGTCTGATCCAATGGCGGTTTATACTGGGGGAGAGATCATTGCTGGAAATAAGGGGCTTGGTGCAACCTTTCAATTCGGCCTAAATAAAGGGGATTGGGGTCTATTAGGAAAAATCGAAAGCAAAAACAACTTTGAAAATTACCGTGCACGTTTTTTTGCACCAAACAGAACAACCGGCACAGGTCTTTTTGTTGATGCCGGGCATGATTTTTCTGACCCAAACAAAACCACGAACTATGCAACTGTGGGCTTAATGCAAGCATTTAAGTTATCCGATAAATGGAATTTATATAGCGCTTTGACCTATGGAAAGACTTGGGAAGCGAACGACCTGTTTGAAGAAACGGATATTGTAACAAGCGTTAACTACCTGAAATACGATTTTGCAGATCAATTCTACCTTCAACTGGTCCCCCAATATACATATGGTTTGAATGGTGAAGAAACTCGCGACTTATCTGCTGAAGTACAACTTGGGTACAAGGTAAACAAAGACAATATTATATTGCTAAGCGGTGACTCAGATAATAACACCTGGTTGACGTTTCGAAGTCGTTTTTAATTACATAACCCGTAATTGTAAAAATATCGTGGCACCTAATTTTATGGTGCCATTCATTATTTATACATCCTTAATTTAGTGAAATTAGCTTATAACCTGACAATTGAGAGGATGATGATGAAAATACTGATCGTCGAAGATGAAGTAAAGACAGGTAATTACCTAGCTAAAGGGCTATCAGAAGCAGGATTTAATTGTGAGTATTCCCCAGATGGTGTGGATGGCTTGTATAAAGCCACAAGTGAGCCATTTGATTTGATCATTCTGGATGTAATGCTGCCAAATCTCGATGGTTGGCAAGTATTGAAAACCCTAAGAAGTAGTAATATTCACGTCCCAGTAATCATGCTAACGGCCAAAGATCGCGTTGAAGATCGAGTGAAAGGACTGGAAATGGGTGCCGATGACTATCTCTTAAAACCATTCGCTTTTGTTGAGCTCCTTGCCCGAATTCGGAATGCACTTAGAAAATCAACCCCTTTGAACGCAAGCACAACTCTTACCGTTGCCAACCTTTCAATGGATCTCGTTCGTAGAAGGGTCACACGAGACCAATGTGCGATAAATCTTACTGCCAAAGAGTTCGCATTGCTTGAGCTATTTATGAAAAAACAGGGCGAAGTGATGTCTCGTTCGCAAATCGCCTCTTCCGTTTGGGATATGAATTTTGACAGTGATACCAACGTTATTGATGTTGCAGTAAAACGGCTACGTTCAAAAGTAGACAACGACTTTTACCCCAAACTTATCCATACCATACGCGGGATGGGTTACTTATTGGATAACGAATATGAGTAAAAAAAAATGGTTCAACTCGATATCAGGCCGACTCAATGTTTCTTATTTTTGCGCCTCCCTGCTTGTATTGTGCTGTGTTAATACTGTCCTATTTCTTTCAATCGAACATCATTTCTACCAACAGGATCACCATGTCTTGACTCAGAAGTTTGCAACAATTGACAAACTGCGCATAGAAGGCGACTTTATTAGTAAGTTTGGCAGCTTCTTTTCTTCCAGTGAAACCAAGCTTTGGCTAATCTCTAATCACGAGCTGATTTATCGATCTCAACCAGTTCCCCTTCCAAACGACTTCTCACTTGAAAGCCCACTGTTAGAGTGGTCAACTGGCAATAATTACTATAGAGGTCAGCTATTTAAACTCGAAAATAGCCCAGACACATACGCAATCTTAGGTATAGGAATCGACCATCATCGCGCATATCTGCAAAGCTTTGGTCAAGTACTTTTGCTTTCAACCATTATCGCTAGCCTAGTCAGTGGCTTTTTAGGCTTTACAATCGTTAGCAGAGAGCTAGCTCCCTTGAAAAGGCTAGAAGCACATATGCAAATGATATCCACCAATAAGCTCGACATTCGCATCCCTCTAGCTTCATTTCCGAAGGAGCTGCTACCTCTTGTTGATGTAGTGAATCAAATGCTTACTAGATTAGAATGTGAATTTGAAAGGCTGTCTGATTTTTCATCGGATATTGCTCACGAATTGAGAACTCCTTTGGCGAACATGATGACACAAACACATGTAACACTATCTAAAGTACGTTCGATAGACGAGTATCAAAATATTCTAGTATCTAGCTCAGAAGAGCTAAACCGATTGAATAAAACCATTTCAGATATCCTGTACCTAGCGAAATCCGATCACAACCTTCTTATGAAATCTCTAGAAAGGTTAGACTTAGCCAATATGTCTGAAGAGCTTATTGGATATTACGAACTGGCAGGTGAAGATAAATCTTTATCTTTTAAATTAGTAGGCCATGCTGAAGTAGTAGGTGACAGGACGATGATTAAGCGAGCCATAAGTAATTTACTATCAAATGCCGTGAGGCATAGTAATGAAGGTTCAACTATCACAATCAAGATACAGAGGATTAATCTCATAACAGAAGTTTCAATATCTAATGAGGGGGATCCTATTCCCACTGAATCGCTCCCTCATCTCTTCCGTCGATTTTATCGGGTGGACAAGTCGAGAGCTCATTCAACCAGTTCTGGTTCAGGATTAGGTTTGCCTATCGCCCGATCTATTGCTCAGCTACATAACGGTGACGTATCTGTAACATCGGAGCACAACAACACGATTTTCACGCTTTCTTTAAAAGATTTAGAAACAAGTTAAACCCAATCTATTCTGAGAATGTCAAACTCAATGAGCCCCGCTGTAAGTCAACTTTCCTATATCGCTATTTAGTTTGGTCTCTTTTATAAGATGACAAAAATGTCATCTTTGCGACCCTTTTCTGTCAGGTTAGTACCGTTATTATTGCTTCAACTAAACAACACCGGAAACATGCAAAATGAATAAACTATCAACTATCTTTCTTACTTCAGTATTATCCATCGTTAGTACACAGGCACTAGCTCACCCGCTTGAGAGACTTATTGAAAAAAATACTACTCTTTATACAGAAAGCACTGAAAGTAAGGAAAGTGCTTACGAAGAAGCAATGTCAATGCTGACAGAGCTTAAAGCAAGCTCATCTATTGAACTCAAACAGCAATTGGACGTTTATGCCATAAATCTAGTGCATAAGAGCATTAGTTTGGATGAAGGTACATACATCACAGCACAAGAGTATATGAATGAAGAAGGAGAACTTCTTTACAAAGGGGTACTCAATGTAGCTTACCAGTATTTGCAGTTAGAGAGTAACAGGTAGAGTCCCCAATTTTGATACCACTTAGCGAGGCCACTGAGTCTCGCTAATTAGATCAATTGTTCAATCTGGCTAATAGTGGTTTGCGCTGATTGGTAATCCACTTGAAGTTCGACAAGTCCTTCAGCCGTTTGCACAAACAACGATGGGAAGCTATTCCCCCCTATGCTACGAGCAAAATCCAACTCGCGCATGAACTCCTCATTCAAGGTGACCGAGCCAAAGTCGGACTCAAAACGTTCTAAATCTAAACCAATGCTGTCAGCAAGATCGATAAGCACATCGCTGTCACTCGGGTTTCTCGCCTCAAGGTAATACGCAGTTTGAATTGCGGTCAGCATTTGTTTCTCTGCGCTTTGCTTACGCGCAGCTAACACCGCTCGGCAAGCAGGATAAGTGGACCGTCTAGGGACGTTGGTATTCCAGAATTCATAGTTAAATTGAGTACCAAGGAAGTCCTCAATTTTCCTCCAGTAGGAAACAATCTGTCGCTGCATTGCTTCTGGCATGGGGAGATCAGAATCAGGGGCTAAGCCGCCTACTACATACTGTATTTCAATTTTGCCCTCTAAAATTTGGCAAATCTGCTGCCAAACTGGCTTGTAACCCCAGCACCACGAACACATAGGGTCATAAACATAATAGAGTTTGTTTTGAGCCATCCACATCACTCCAGCGAAGTATTGATAGCTTTAAGCATAACTGTTGAGAATCAATTTGCACTATAACGGAATAAGTAAATTTTAAACGAGATCACCAAAGGCTAGTAAACTGACTTTGCATCGCTCGACTGACAGGGAGCTTATCCTCCCCAATCACTACCATCATCTTCCCAGTAATGACTTTCTTTACCTTCTCGACTTTTGAAACGTTCACTATGGTTGAACGATGTATCTGCCAAAAGTTATCGGGGTCGAGTTGCTGGAGCAACTCTTTTAACGATGTCCTAAGCAGATATTCTGCCGTTTTGCCTTCTTCTTTAGTGAATACAGAAACGTATTTATCTTCCGCTTTAAAATAGAGCACGTCTGAGGTAGAGATAAGGTGAATGTCCTCCCCTTTGGTTGCTCTTACCCAGTTTAAATAGCTTGGGGACACTTGATGGCCAAGCTGTTGAATTTGCGAAAGTAACGCTGCCATATCTGGTGAGTTTTGATCTGCCGTCCCTTCGATTCGCTGCTTTACCTTAGCGACGCATTGCTCTAGGCGCTGCTCGGATAACGGCTTTAGCAAGTAATCAATTGCGTTGGCTTCAAACGCCTGTAGCGCGTACTCATCGTAGGCAGTAATAAACACGACTTGAGTTGGGCAATCCATCTTAGTGAGAGCTTTTGCTGCAGCCATTCCATCCAGTTGAGGCATTTTGATATCAAGGAATACAAGATCTGGCTCGAATTGCTCAATCATTTCCAGCGCTTCTTGACCGTTTTTCGCCTGCCCTACAATTTCTAATTGAGGCCAAACATCAGCCAACATCTTGTTAAGGTGATGTCTCAACAATGGTTCATCATCGGCAATGACTGCGCTAACTTCCTTGATTGTCATTAAATCCTTCCTATTACGAGGTCAATTGATTGAACGGAATTTGAATCACCGCCAACACACCACCAGAGGCAGATTGCTTGATTTTCAAGCTCGCTTGGCTGCCATAAAGCGTAGCAATTCTCTCTTTGGTGTTTTCTAACCCAATGCCATTACCACTGCTGTTTGGCGCATTAGCAAACCCTACACCAGAATCCTCGACTTCGATAACCATAAAGTGTTCTTTTTTCGAGATTTCGATAGAGATTTCACCCCCATCTACTTTTGGTTCAATACCATGCTGAATCGCATTTTCAACCAAAGGTTGCAACAGCAAAGGAGCAAACAATACCTCGTCACTGATTGAGTTGGTTATCTGATAGTTTAAGCGTTCATCGAGACGGATCTTTTGTATCGCTAAGTAGGCATCAACCAAGTCTAATTCTGCTTTTAAAGTCGATGTCTCTTTACGACTGTTTTGCAGCGTCCCTCTTAGCAAATCCGTCAGTTTCCCTAACATATTCTGCGCGGCTTTTGGGTCATGGCTAATTAACGCATTGACGTTGGCAAGGGTATTAAATAGAAAATGCGGTTCAATTTGGCTTTGCAGTTGACGAAGCTGGCTCTTAACTAAGGCTTTCTCTTGTTCTGACTGAATGCGTTTGGCTGTTTCTAGTTCCTTTTGTGCCAGTAGCTTTTGCTCATGCGTGTAAAAGTAGAAAAAGCATGTCGCTGAGAAGATAAACCCAAGAATTGCTACTGGTTTAAGTTGGCTGATATCAGAGAACTTTTCGTAACTATTTAACCACCAGTAAGCGTTCAGCGTACCGAAAACCATTGCGCCCACTATCGACAACCCGGTCACCACTTGATTTGACAGCTTCGGCCACAAGCGGCTGATCACCAATGAGCTCACAACCGAGCTGTAACCATAGCCTAAACTGATCGCCAGATGCTCTAGGTAGGCACTTGGCCAAATAGATTGAGTGACAAAAGCAATCACTGCGCAAAAGATCGTAGTATAGGCAAAACTCTTAAATGCATTTGCTGCGTAGTTTGTCGATTCCGTCATTAAAACCTTCCTCTGAGATTAATAAAAATCATACGCTTATCTGATAAATTTGCATACACAGACTCGCTGTCCCCCGCCATAAAACGCGCAGCAAGTTCCGCTGAAAATGACGCAGAGCCTGAGTCATACACCCGATAATCCAACCACTGAGTCGCTATCACTCCCTGATCTTGCGGGGAATAAAGAAGATCAAACGTCGGAGTCAGTTTGTTTAACCACAAATACTCTTTTGACCAAGACCATTGGCTCCAACTCGAAGAGTCTAAAGACCAATGAAACATCATATTATGTTGTATCAAGTTAGTATTGTTTAGCCCTTGTGCGTACGATGAAGCCAACGGCTTAAGTGAGTGACTATTCGATAAAGAAGCCACGCGCTCGAATGCGATATTCCATTCGCTTTGACTCCAACTACGGCTGTCATACCAGTACTCTAGGATGATGTTGTTGCCTACTGCGTTTGCCCAGTTAAGCCCAACTAGAGCTTGCACAGCGTCCGTTTGCTCTGCCAAGGTGACTGGTTGGTGATTTTCGCCTTGAACATAGCTTAGGTACTTACGCTGGTAGAGTGCAGAGCTGTGCAGTGACCATGAGTCACTCAGAACAGTCACAAATGAACCGCCGAGTAAACCTTGGCGAACGTCATCATAGTAAGCCAATCCTTGCCATTCACTGTCTCCCGACAGAACATATCGCCTTACGCCAATACCTTGCTGTTCAGAAGACTCTTCTAACTGACTACCTTCTTGTTGCGTCCATGAAGAGTCACTGTAAACGAGGCTCCACTCACCTGACATATCAAAGTAAGACGCCATCGCGACGCCCGTTCCCTCTTCGACTTGAATACCAACAGGGTTTCTCCGGTAAGGCTTAAATACATCGAGTGGGCGATAGCCGTAACCTACTCCCCAATCGAGGCGCACTTTACCTAACGTTAAATCAATTGGAGCTTTAAAAAACTCTGTACTGCCTTGCCAAAACAGCTCTTGGATTATCAACTCGCCATCATATGACTCAGACGAATCTGAGCTATAAACCTGATTGCCTTTTGCCGCTATCAAGCCCGTGAATCCATAGCCTTCTAGTTGTAAATCGATAAGCGCATCTATCGTTTCGCTACTGCTGTCGCTCGACTTACCTAGTAAAGCGGAATCTCGATGCTGCGCGGTGCTAGCACTGAGTGTGTAATCCCAGTCAAAGCTCACTTCGTCCGCCACAACAGACGTTGAAAATACCAATAAGCAAGTTAATGCAAGGCAATGTTTCATTTATAACTCCGACAACGCATTACGCGTTAAATACGCTGGGTTGTAGTATTTGTCTTCTAGTTCCACTGGCGTGATTTGCTGATATTCAATAACGGTTTTTTTCGCAGGCTGGATTTGGTCAAGCAGCGTCATGGCAACAACTCGCTGCAAACCATCACGTTCACCTTGGGTAAACCAAGCTTGTTTCGCTAGCTTACCCGAGCGCAGATAAAGATCAGCTTTGATAGGAAAGTCGTTACTTTCATCTAACCACAGTTCAATTTTCGAATAACTTGCCCCTTTGGTCGTCGCTCTTAAACGTAGGTGATTAACCAGTAAGGAATCACCGTTTACATCCAATTGTTCGGGTTTTACAAACGTTGCATGGTAATCTTCGCTCCAAGTCAGGGTTGAAATATCCCCGACTGACGCCTCACCCAATAGCTTCTGCATTGGTGTAATGCGGATTGGACGGCGGCTTTTCGGCATCACTAGCCAGTAGTTGTCTCCTAGCATCAGCATTTTTTGCCCTGCTTCAACTTGGGATTTAAACAGCACTAGAGACTCTCGATTTGCACGAGTGTAAACATTGTACTCACGCGTTTTATCCAACTCTCCATTTTCAAACAGACTGACCAGTGACACCACTTTGGCGGCATCGGTATCAAGGCGGTACTGATCGGCATTCTTAACCATGGTCGCGACATCTTTCGCCATTACACTCGAAGCACTGGCGATAAGTACTGACGCTACAGCTATCTTCTTAATCAAACTAAACATAAATCAACGCCTCCGTTATTGGCTTCTTAACCCCTTTCGATGCAGATAACCAAGCTGCCACAACACATATGAGCAACACGCCCACGGCTGTCATAGAGAGTAGTTCTGGTGAAAAGTAGATATTGAGTGGGTAACCTTCTGTTCGGCCCGGAGGGGGTGGCATTTGCACATCCACAACCATAAGCAATAGACTTACTAACAGGCTGATGACGCCTCCAATGAACGAGCCAATCAGTGCCAGTAAAGCAGATTCGCGTACAAAGCCAGACACAATCTCTCTCGGGTATGTCCCCAGTGCCGACAGAGTGCCTATTTCTCGTGTGCGTTCAGTGACCGACATCGTCATAGTGTTGAACAGTGCGACAAATACCACCAACGCCATCACAGCTCCCATAATGCCGAAAATTCGATCATACAGGTCTTTAACTTTGGTATAGAAGAATGCGCGCTCTTGCCATGGTGTCACTTCAACTGGCTCAGCGAGAGACATGCCTGCCAGCTGCTGCTCAACCCAAAGCTTCATCGGCATTGTCTGCTCAGTATCAAATAGGAACACGGATAATGTGCTGACCTTGTCACTACCTAAAAGCTCCTGAGCAGACTTGATATGAATGTAGAGCTGGCGCTTATCCAGTTCAGGCACACCCGTTGAATAGATGCCGCGCACTTTGTAGTCATAAGCATTTAGCGCGCCATCGCTGGTTGTCGCGAGCAATGTGACCCAGTCACCAATGCTAACATTTAGGTTGCGCGCTAAATCGACGCCAAGCATGACTTCTGGCTCACTTGGGTCGTAGCGAGAGGATTGAATGCTCGACAACGTTTTACCTTGGCGGACATCCAAAAACGGCCCTTTCATGTCAAACTCGCGCTCATTGACACCAGTGCCGACAAAGATGGTCGATTTACTCCCGTTGGAGACAAGACCAGTAAACTCGATTCTAGGCTGAACACCACGCACTTTATCGTTGGCAATCAATTGCTGGGTGATTTGAGTACCGTCTGATAGACCATTTGCCAGTGGCATATCTTCATCTTTTTCGAAAAAGTCAGGCTGGCTGATAGTCAAATGGCCTGTGTCTCTTGCCGTCGACTCTTTCAAAGAATCATAAGTGTAAAGTCCAAAGCCACCTGCTGAAGTTAGAGCAAAGATAGCAATCGCTATGATCAGTACAGACAGTACACTGCGGCGTTTATTTCTCTGAAGGTTAAGAAACGCGATACGCCATGATGGTGGAATTAGCTTGCCCATTTCATTGGCTCCTTGTTGATAGTACCGTCTAAAAGGTCAATGCTTCGGTCACATTGCAGTGCCATACGAGGGTCGTGTGTCGCAACAATAAAAGTGGTACCCAACTCGTGCCCTAACCCTTTCATCAGTTCGATGACTACCGAGGCAGTATGGCTGTCTAAGCTTGCGGTAGGTTCATCTGCAATCACCATTTGCGGTTTATGTACTAGGGCTCTCGCGATAGCAACTCGCTGCTGCTGCCCTCCAGAAAGGTTGTCTGGGCCATGCTTGGCAAACTCTTTAAGGCCAACTTTATCCAAAATTTCAAACGCTTTTTGCTTTTGCTCTTGCAAAGAAAAGCCATTTAACATCAATGGATAAGCGACATTTTCCCACGCAGTCATAACAGGGATCAGATTAAACTTTTGAAACACGAAGCCAAGTTGGTTGCGGCGCATGTGAGCCGCCTTAATAGCTTCTCTTGGGTAAGCAAGGCCAGATAATTCAATGGAACCTTGGTAGTCCATATCGAGTAAGCCTAATATGTTGAGGAGAGTACTCTTGCCCGAGCCCGACGGCCCACATAGAGCCACCATTTCACCTTTGCTAATCACACCACTGACCTCGTTCAAAGCGTGTACCTGCTGCTGGCCAATTCGATAGGTTTTACTAATCTGCTTAAACTCAATCATAACGCCTCCTTAAGCTGCGGAATCTAGAATTGCTTTAGCTTGAACTGTCATAGGGTGATTCAGGTTTCTAGCTTGCATTTCAGCGACCCACTGCTTAGCTTGAGGTTTATCCTCTGCTCGAAGTGCCGCTTGAATGGCATAGATATAAACCCAAGAGATGGCATCGTAGTGCTGTTGCTTGAACGACTCATCAGCTAACAAGTCGAGAAACACGTCATAGCCGCGCTCAAAGTGGTTGAACATATCCGGTAACGAAGTAAACGTTGCACCCGCGATTGATCTTGCAAGTAACGATTCAGGCAGCCCTTGACGGTATTCTTGTTGTTCTAACGGTGTAGCTTGGCTACTTAGAAGATCCAAACCTTTACTGATGGTCGCCAGCCCTTGCTCTGTGTACTTCATTTTGTTCCACGGCATAAACGCATCTCGCCCCATAAGAGTCTGAGTGCTTCCCAGATACACCAAACTCAATGGGTCAGCGCCATCGGTAGCAATTTGAGTCTCTAACTGCTGATGAACAAGTTCCACCTTGTCTTCATCGCCTTCTGCTGCAAGATTGTATTGAGCAATCAGCTCCTCACTCGGCGCAGCGACGACTTGTGTCGCAACAACTAACCCAATACTAAATAAGCTCGCTAACGTTACTGTTTTCATCTGAATAATCCCTTGCCTGTTTTGATGATGAAAGAATAACCGCGTCAGAAAAAGTCGGCAGCGCTATGCGACGAATGGAAGAAATCGGGAGTAAACGGTCGTAAAGTGGATTAAATGGATAATCCCTCAACGCTAACGGAGTGCAGCTATAGATTTTTGTCACTATGATCGTTAGAGTAGCGCCAACAATTAAGCCACTGCTTTTTACTATATGCTTGGCTATAAGTAAGAAATGTAACGAGATAGACCAATGATTAATGACGACAGAATTATCGCAGACTTAACTGAACTAGAGGCTTTCCTAGTAGCTGTAGAGAGTGGCGTACTTGGGCTGAGCAATGCAGCTGGCGTAGTACTCGCAACCAACAACAGTGACGGACGCCGATTTGTTGCAGTATTAGATGATAAGCACCAACTTGTGTTAGGTCGTTGGGTAACAGAGGAAGTATTCCAGACTGGACAAGACTTGGTTCGCAATGGACCTAAACGCCCTCACTAATATAATATCTAAATATATCCTAAGCCTGCCTATGTGCAGGCTTTATTTTAACGAAAAATAAATTTATATTTTACAAAAATAATAACTAAAATAAACACTATCCAATATTTAGGATTATTATCTAGTTATCCAGTTATCCAGTTATCCAGTTATCCAGTTATCCAGTTATCCAGTTATTATAAATAAAAAGAGGCTAACTAATTTAGTCAGCCTCTTCCCATTATTTATAATTGATTAACATTATGCGTTTGGCGGTGTGCCTTCGCCATTCGAAACAACCACATCAATCTGTACTAATGCATCCATTGCGATTTCAGCGACACCAACAACAGTACGCGCTGGCAGTTCACGTTCAAAGTAGGTCTTGTATACTTCATTAACGGCTTCTAGATCAGCCATATCGCGCAGTTGAATGTTAACTTTAACAATATCGTCCATCACGTGATTGATGCTTTCAACAATCGCTTTAATGTTATCGAGACATTGTTGAGCCTGCTCTTTTGCTCCACCAGCAACCAATTGGCTCGCGTCTGCTTTCATTGGAAGTTGCGCAGCAATGTGGTTGTAGTGAGAAAATGCCACTGTCTGAGTGTGAAGTGGACTCACTGGCGCATTTTCTGTGTTATGTGCGCGAATCACGATACCGTGTCTATCTTCCACTTCTTGTGGTGGCGTACCATCACCGTGAGAAACAACGGCATCTAACTGAACTTTCGCACCCATAGGAAGGTCGGCGACAGAAACAAAAGTACGAGCTGGCATGTAGCCAACAGTGCGTGCAATAGACGAATCTGGGAAGAAAGTCGTGTATGCCGTATCGACCTCTTTCATATCCGCAAGATCTTTCAGATACACGTTCACTTTTACAATGTCATCAAATGGGACATCAATGCTCTCCATGATTGCTTTGATGTTCTTCAAGCATTGAGCCGTCTGCTCTTGAACGCCACCTTCTATTAGCTTGCCTGTTTCCACATCAATTGGTAGTTGAGCCGAGATATTGTTGTAGTGCGAGAATGCAACGGTTTGTGTAGATACCGCACTGACTGGTGCTTGCTCAGTATTTCTTGATAGCTTGATAAGCGCACAAGGCTCTTGAGGTGCAGTACCTTCACCATTTGAAATTAGCGCGTCCATTTGAACCAAAGCATCACCATGCGGTAATGCATCAACAGCCACAGTAGTACGGGTTGGAATGAGGTTCGCAAAGAAAGTCGCGTATACTTCGTCCACAGCTTCCATGTCTGCAATGTTCTTCAGGTGAACATTAATACGTACAACGTCGTCCATGACGTGATCAATACTTTCAACAATCGCCTTAATATTGTTTAAACACTGTTTCGCTTGCTCTTTTACATCACCTACAACAATCTGCCCAGTAGCAGGGTCTAAGGGTAACTGCGCAGAGATATTATTGTAATGAGAGAATGCTACGCTTTGCGTAGACAGCTCAGAAACAGGTGCATTTTCGGTGTTTCTTGAAACTTTAATGATTGCGCCACTCATGTCGATTTTTATCCTTCTATTTCACGCTAGATAGTTATTTTATCTTGGGTTAGTTTTTAGTTATTGGAATTAAAGTGACATGATAGTAAGTGAATTATTTGCTGTTAATTGTGACTAGAATCAAGAACTACTTTTACTATAAACTGGCGAAAACAAGGATATTTAGTCATTACCAGATTAAATATCCAGATTTTTATTACTTGTTTATACTCACACTCATTAAATAATGTAATCTTCCCAGAATAGTGAATACATAATCATTGGGAAAGTTGTTTTCTGAGGTTTGTTTCGATCAGATCTGATAGCCGCTTCACAAGAATCTGGGCAAAGTCATACCAATTCATTCTAACCACTGCGATTTATCTCTCTGTGAGTGCATAAATTATTCTAGGTGTCGTTAAGAGGCAGCCAAAACACGCTGAATGCTAGGTGATATTAATAGAAACAAAAAGGCCCTGATACGTATCGTTCAGGGCCTTTCGTTTAACTCACCGCTTTATGGCGCGTTGTCAATCTCGACAGGAAGGTAGTGTTTGGGCTCAAGTTTTAGCCATTCTGGCAGCACCGTACCCATGGAGATCGAAGACCAGGTTCCTGACAGAATACCGATGAACATCGCAATAGCGAAACCTTGTAGCGCGCTGCCGCCCATAATCCACAATGCCGATACTGTCATTAACGTGGTACCCGAAGTCACCATAGTTCGCGAGAAGGTCGCCATAACGGCTTGGTCGTTAATCTCTTCGGTTGGCAATGACTGTTTCGCGATCAACAACTCACGAATTCGGTCGGCAATGATTATCGAGTCATTAAGCGAGTAACCAAGAATCGCCAGTATCGCAGCAAACACGGTCAAGTTAAACTCCATCTGTGTTGCAGCGAAAAAACCCAACACAAGCACCACATCGTGGACCAATGCTAACAAAGAGCCGCTTGCCAATCGCCACTCAAAGCGGAAACACAGATAACCTAAAATACACATCATAGAGATCATAAGCGCTAAACCGCCTTGGTCGACTAAGTCTTGCCCTACTTGAGAGCCGACCATGCTATTGCTGATCACATCCACTTGGTGAGAAATCGGCGAGAGTGTTTTAACTAGGTCCGCTGACTGTTCGCCTTGCTCAGGAATTGGATAGCGAATTACCCATCGACCATCTTGATCTGAGTGAGTCACATTAGTGAACTGACCTAGTTCTGGTTGCAGGGCATCAACAAGTTGTTCATGGGTAACATTGTTGTCGACTTTGACTTCAGTGACCATACCGCCAGTAAAGTCGAGCCCCATGTTTAAGCCATTCATCCCCAACGCAACAAGTGAGATGACCATTAACGCGAACGATACAAAGTTGGTAATGTAGCGAACTCGACGAATATGCTGTTTAAAAAATTCAACCATGGTTATACCCTCACATCGCGACGTGCATCGCGTCCCCATACCAAATTGATGATTGCGCGTGATGCGAACACACCACTGAACATACTGGTCAACAGACCCAGACCTAGAGTTAAGGCAAAGCCTTGAATTGGACCATTACCAATCGAGTAAAGAACGACAGCAGTGATCATGGTTGTAATGTTGGCGTCAAGAATCGTGCTCAAAGCACTATCAAACCCAAGGTCAATCGACTGAGCGAATGTACGCCCTTCAGCGAGTTTGTCCTTGATACGCTCGAATATCAGTACGTTGGTGTCTACCGCCATACCGACCGTTAAAACTAAACCAGCGATACCAGGTAGAGTCAGAACGGCACCAGGTAGAAGTGCAATCAAACCAAGCAAGCTCACCATGTTAACCATTAATGCAACGTTAGCGACCCAGCCTAATCGGCGATACCAAAGCGCCATAAAGGTCAATGTCATCGCTAAACCAAGCGCAAGAGCGGCAAAGCCATTTTGAATGTTTTCAGCACCCAATGAAGCGCCAATAGTGCGCTCTTCAACAATCGTCACTGGTGCGGTCAACGAGCCAGCGCGAAGCAACAGTGCAAGGTTCTGTGCGTCTTCCATTGAGCCTGCACCTGTGATGCGGAACTGACTGCCTAGTTGAGATTGAATGGTTGCGACACTGATGACTCGCTCGCTACGTTCAGTTTCACCCTTAGCGTTAGTCGTATATTCGCGATACACAGTTGCCATTGGTTTGCCGATATGCCCCCCAGAGAAATCACTCATGATTTTGCCACCAGCATGATCAAGGGAGATGTTTACCTCAGAGAATCCCATTTTATCAATGCCAGCACGCGCATTAATAATGTGCTCACCAGTCAGAACTGGACGTTTTGCTAGGGTCACATCACGACCGTCATTGTCTTTCAAAACAACGTCGCCGTAAGCTTTACCCTCTGAAGGAGTACGTGATTCATGGAAAGCCAAAGTCGCCGTTGCGCCAATAACGTTCTTCGCCAATGAAGGGTCTTGCACACCAGGTAACTCAATACGAATACTGTGTTCGCCTTGACGCTGAACTAGTGCTTCTGTAATGCCCAACTCTTCAATGCGATCACGCATGATCTTTAAGTTTTGCTTGATAGTGACCGACTGGAACTCAGATTTACTCTCTGGCGTTGGCTTAACCGCAAGGTAATCCGAATGGCGCTTCACGTCCCAGTTCGGGTAGTTCTGCTTAAGGAAAGTATTCACTTGAGCCAGCGCATTGTCAGTGTCAGTCTTAACATCAAAGGCTTCAGAACCAACCGAAGAAATTTGAATACCGCGCAATCTTTCCTGACGCAAGAAGTCTCTCACTTCATCAACTAAGCTGTTACGTTGGTCTTCAAATGCCTTGTCAATATCAACATTGAGCAAAAACTGCACACCACCACGTAAGTCCAAACCTAGCTTGATAGGACTAAAGCCCATATCACCTAGCCACTTAGGCGCGACGGAAACATAAGAAAAGGTAATCGAGTCTTCTTTGCCTAATAGCTTATCTAGCGCCTGACGTGCTTGAGTTTGCTCAGTTTCGTTTTCAAACACGAGCGTTGTTTTGTTACCAACCTGCTCGATTTCGTTCACTTGGATATCACGTTGATCCAGATAGCGGTTGAGTTCAGTGACATTGTTGACAATGTTGTTTGAATTAACTTGTGACGTTGTCACCTGAATGGAAGGTTTTTCACCATACCAAGTTGGAATAGCGCTAAGGGTCAGCATTACCACTGTCGCAATAAGAACCACATATTTCCATGCAGAATAGTGGTTCATCAGGCGTGCGGATTTCGCCTGCTTTAAAGGATTTTTTTTCATAATATTTCTTAACTTAGCTGGGAACAGATAGATCTGTGCCTAGGGATAAACGGTGAAGGCTATAGCTTCGGTATGTAAGTTAGGAAATAACGGAATACTGACCGTTGAGCGCCACGTAAAGCGCGTTAGTCTCTTTCCAACCAGAAATGCGGTAAGGGGAATTGTAGCGTGATGTAACGCCTAGACCTGACTCTATTTTAGGGAGTTTATACAACCTAAACAGAGCTATCGCAGCAGGTTCAAAGCTAGGTAAATCAATGTTTGAAGAGGATTCACCATCATCAAGGTAGCGAATGACATTCAGCCAGCGATTAGCATTGATGATGGCTAGCCAATCTTGCGAAAAATCGGCTTTGGTAACAGGTTCTGATTGAGGCTCTTGCTTTACTTCATCAAATAGAGCTTGGAAGTCATTATTTGAGAGGGGCAGTAAAGCGTTCGCACGATAGTTAAGGCGTGCAGATGCTTCATTTTCAGCTTGCAATACATAGGCAAACGCCTGCGTTGGCAATACCATCGCAAGTGTAAAAAGCCAGATATATGAAACAATTCGTTGAAGCATTGATGAACCTGATATTAGTCAACAGCGTGATAGTAGATCTAACCTTGGCTACAGACAACTAAAATAATCTAAAAGCTAACATTTCAAATTTGGTGGGTTTTAACGATAGAAAATCTTACCCGTTTGAACATCTAAATAGATCTTATTGGCTTGCTTCAAGCCACCGCAGTACACAAAGTAGGCATCAATATCTTCAAACGTCACCGAACGTATCCAACCTTGAGTTTCTTCAAAATCCTCCGGTACACACGTCCCTTCTTTAAGCAGGTTATCTGTTGTCTTAATGAACATTTCGAAATGCTGTTTAAAATCATCAGAATCTTCAATATAAGTAGTGACGGTTTCTACTCTCTCTTGCTTGGTAATGGTTGGAGCCACTTCCAGAAGTGCTTCCATTGGTACCCATTCCGCAACTTCAGGCCCACCTTCTTCGTAAACATAGTAAGGCGATATTCTTCCCCAGTCATCGCGTTTTTCTAAGATATGCAGCTTATCTCCACGATAAACCACATTTTCCACAAACGCGGAGTAATCTGGCGCTTCGCGCACACCAAGTTTGGGAGGGCTAACATAGTAGTCAGTAATCGGCGGCGGTGGCTCGACTTCTTCTTCCTCTTCAACCAGAAGAATGGGTGTCATTGGCTCTTCTTCCTCTACCCCTTCCATCGCTAACGCGTCTTGCTGAGGTTTGTAATAGAAGATGTAGTAACCACCCGCAGCACAGCCTATACCGACGAGCAGCAGGAGAAGCATAATGACCTTTTTCATATCGCCTTGATTCTTTTCCTATACTTAAGAGGTTGCAAACACCACAACCATCATAATGAAATGGCACAGTATTAATATAACTATAGCGGCAGCATTGCTGATCACTTTACCTTATGGGGTAAATAGTGCGCACTGCGACGCTGAATCATGGAATCGTGCCCTCAAACTTCAGCAAGAGTTGGATCAGAAATATAACTTTCACGCGACTCGATTCAATCAGTTTCTCCAGATACACCAAGCTCAGCCTTTCTTATATCAGGAGTTCACCGCCAATGAACTGCAAGGGCTGTGGCAAAGCGGCAATCACACCTTTCATCGGCATATGCAAACCCAAGCGGAGGCTTCCGGTGTTGTGATAAGCAGGATAAACGAAGAGAAACGGTTACTCGACCCATTAGTCAATCAAGCGAACGCGATGGAAAAACGTTGGTTATCGATCAGTAAACATTGCAAACAATCAGGTAGCCAATCTAATGTCATTAGCGGTTGGCAATACTCACAGGTTAACCAAGCAATGAGGAAAGATATTGAATCCTTAATCAGTAAACTGACCATACTTGAAGGGCGCTATAGAAAAGAAATTGAGGCTCTGGAAAACGCCAAGCCAAAGCCTCAGGATTAATTCTGGTTTTACCTTAGTGATGAAGTTGCTGTTCTACTGCCACTGCAAGTGCCACGGACGCGCCCACCATAGGGTTATTCCCCATACCGATGAACCCCATCATTGCCACATGGGCTGGCACTGAAGAGCTTCCTGCAAACTGGGCATCTGCGTGCATTCTCCCCATAGTATCCGTCATTCCGTAACTTGCTGGTCCTGCCGCAACATTATCTGGGTGTAGCGTTCGTCCGGTACCACCACCAGAGGCAACCGAAAAATACGCTTTGCCCTGAGCATTACACTCAGATTTGTAGGTACCGGCGACCGGATGCTGAAAGCGTGTAGGGTTAGTCGAATTACCCGTAATACTGACGTCTACCGATTCACGGTGCATGATCGCCACGCCCTCTCTGACATCATCAGCGCCGTAACAGAGAATCTCACCACGCGCGCCCTGAGAGAAACGTCTTCTTTCAACCTCCACCAGTTCCCCGGTTTGGTAGTCGAACTCGGTTCTTACATAGCTAAATCCGTTAATTCTGGCGATTAAGTAGGCCGCATCTTTACCGAGTCCATTCAAGATCACTTTAAGAGGTGTAGTTCTCGACTTGTTAGCATTGAGAGCAATTTTAATCGCTCCTTCCGCTGCAGCAAAAGACTCATGACCTGCGAGAAATGCAAAGCACTGCGTTTGCTCATTAAGCAGTCGAGCAGCCAAAGCGCCGTGCCCTAAACCTACTTGTCTTTGCTGGGCAACGCTGCCCTCTTTGGTAAACGCTTGTAGCCCTTCACCGATGGCTAGCGCTGCCTGCTCCGCGTTTTCTGATTGGCGAAACAGCGCCAGTGCAGTCCCTAAGGTATACGCATCACAAGCGTTATCAAATGCAATCGGCTGAGTTTCAAGTACTACTTGCTTAGGGTCAATTCCGAAAGTCAGACAGTAATGATGCGCCTCTTCTAGAGTAGAAAAGTTCATGTGATTAAGTAATTGAGTTGTCGAAATATTCATGATTGGGCCCTCAGATTAAGCGTTACGCGGATTGATCGTTTTTACAGCTTCATCGAAGCGTCCATACGTTCCACTCGCGTCTAGCATTGCGCTTTCAGCCTCCATTCCACTTTCAATGTTTGCCATCATTTTGCCAAGGTTAAGGTACTGATACCCGATGACTTCATCATTCTCGTCGAGCGCAAGTTTGGTTACGTAGCCTTCAGCAAGTTCCATGTATCTCACTCCTTTCGCCATCGTCGAGTAACTCGTTCCAACCTGACTTCTCTGAGCTTTACCGAGATCTTCCAACGCAGCGCCAATTTCTAACCCGCCTTCAGAAAAAGCAGATTGAGTACGCCCATAAACAAATTGGAGGAATAGCTCGCGCATCGCGACATTAATCGCGTCACAGACCAGATCGGTATTTAGCGCTTCTAGGATGGTTTTTCCAGTCAATATTTCAGCCGCCATAGACGCTGAGTGTGTCATTCCAGAGCAGCCTATAGTCTCAATCAGCGCTTCTTCGATGATGCCTTGCTTAACATTCAAAGTGAGTTTCGCAGCCCCTTGCTGGGGAGCACAAGCGCCAACACCGTGGCTTAAACCAGAAATGGCGATAACATCTTTTGGCCGTACCATTGATCCTTCCACAGGAATGGGCGCAGATGGATGTAAGTCCCCACGTTGAATTGGGCACATTGATTGAATTTCAGAAGAGTATTGCATGGCGTTTTCCTAATCGTTAGGAAAACAAGTGAGGTGTGAAGGTATAACTTCTCTACAGAACGTCAAACCAACTCGTCAGCGAGTGGTTTATTCACAACAGCATCACCTGTTTTCGTATCTGTAGGAGTCATCAGCCAGAATTGGCGGTTAAGTAGGTGGAACCCCATCACCTTGGGAAATAGAATAGATCCACATCACACTTTGATGCAATCCTTTATTTAGAGTAAAAACTTATAATCAACCCAATTTATATAAGCAGACCAATTAAACCAAATGTAACAATTACTTTTACTGTTGATCTTGTTTGTTATCAATTATCATTTGCATTAATGTTAATTGCAGTTACCATTTAAGTATGTGTAACGGATTACCTCTGACTCTGCCTTGAAACTTGCTCTGTCACTTAAACATTTTCTTTTGATCTGGATTATCGGTCTAAGTCTAGCTGGAGGCAGCTACTTAATCGTTCATCATTATGAAACCCAAAAGCTCAATAGCCAACTTACCGCGCAGCTAAGCAACCAAGTACAGACCCTTCAACAATCACTAAACTCGATTGAAAGGCTGCTCTATTCAACTAGAGCATTTTTATCGAATGGCAATAAGCCAACACCTAAACAATTTGAAGCATACTTTTCAGAGCAATCTTCGCTGCTGCCAAACGTTCAAGCTGTGATTTGGGCGCCTACTGTATCCATTGATCAGATTTCTGAGTTTAAGCAGACCGCACGGCAAAACGGCTTTCTAGGCTTTGAGCTCACTCCGCCGTTATCGACCAATGAAGACAAAACATGGTTTCTCAGTAATCAAACGGTTCCTGTTTACTACCTATCCTCCTCGTTTGAAGGGAGTGATGATCTAGGCTTTCGATTAGAGAGTGACACTCAACTGGTTAGCGCGATGTCCCGTGCTATTACCTCCAATCGAGTCGGTGTTGCCGATTTTGTTGAAGAAGGTCAACTGGCTGCAAACTTGGTCTTACCTAAGTTCTCTACCGCTGGAAAGCTTGAAGGATTTATTGTCGCTAAGGTTGTTTTCCATGAACTACTTGGTGAGATATGGCAACGAGAAGTGAACTCAGCCACAACTGAGATTGAAGTCTATGTTCAACCAAACCATGAACTTGCCTTTGAGTCTCATATCAACACCAAGCTTACAGAAGATGGCCTAACAGCACGGCTCGTCTCGCTTGACCAAACTGTACGCGTCCCGCTATTCAATCAGGAGTGGACAATTTCGATCTCGAAGATGGATAGTAGTGGCAGTACCGCTTTGTATAGTACAGCGTCAATACTGTTGATTTTTCTTCTAACGGGTTCTGTTTCAATAGCCGCAAACTTCTATGCCACCCGATTGAAAGTCTCTGATCAACTGATCGAAGAGAAAACCCGATCTCTTGCTATTCAAGCGGTCAAAGATAACTTAACTGGGTTAAACAATCGAACTGCACTCAATCGAGAAATCGATAAACAGCTTAGGCATCTACAAAAAGGGTCATCTAACGGCTTCTCAATACTCTTTATCGACTTAGATCGATTTAAAGTCATCAACGACTCTATGGGTCACCTCCATGGTGACAAATTGCTCAAGGAAGTTGCATCTCGATTAACCAGCCATTGCCGCGACGACGATATGAGCTTTCGCTTTGGCGGTGACGAGTTCATCATCTGCTTGCCTCGATTAACCTCACGTGGGGCACTGACACACATATGCCATCGCTACGCCAAAGTGCTAAGTCAACCCTACACGATCGATGGTCAGTCTTGCCATATAGGTGCGAGCATTGGTATTTCAGTGGTCACTGACCCCAAACAGACCATTGCTGGTATTCTTCGTGAGGCAGATACCGCGATGTATAAGGCTAAAAGCTCTTCCAATGAGAAGGTCGTCTTCTTCCATGACCAGATGTTTAATCAGGCCAAGAAACGCTTTACTTTAGAGCAAGAGCTGACGGGCGCACTCGCATTCAAACAGTTGTCATTGGTTTATCAGCCGATTTATGAAACAAGCAGTGATACGGTCGTCGGGTTTGAGTCTTTACTTAGATGGAATCACCCTAAGCTAGGGTTTATCTCTCCCCAAGACTTTATCCCGGTGGCAGAAGAGACAGGGCAAATCATTCCAATTGGTGATTGGGTGGCGAAAGAGTGCTGTAAGATTCTAGAGCGATTGTGGATCACGCGGCAAGGTAACAATGTACCTCGGTTTAATATTAATGTGTCGGCCAAGCAGTTTGAGTCAGAGCATATCTACCATACGTTAGCGCATTTACTTGAAAATCACTCTTTTCCAGCCCATCTCATCGGTATAGAGATAACAGAATCTATGCTTCTAGCGGACGAGTGCAACGCTAGCCAACTCCAGCGTATCAAAGATCTCGGCGTAACCCTTTACTTGGATGACTTTGGCACAGGCTACTCTTCACTCTCGGTGCTCAATGATTACCCTGTTGACGTGATCAAAGTCGATCGCAGTTTTGTTAGCCGCATTGCACTTGGTCAGCATAATGCCGATAGCCTTTGTCAGGCGATCATCAATATGGCGCATACCATCGATCTTGAAGTCGTCGCCGAAGGTGTAGAAACCCCAGAGCAACTCGCTTTCTTAACCCAACATCGTTGTAATTTGATTCAGGGATACTTGAAGTCTAAGCCTCTTACTGTGTGTGGTATAGAAAGAGTCCTTGATAACCAGACCAAAGCGACCGCTTAACCTTGTTCGAAAATTTCGAATATGAATAACGAATTTATATTATTTTTTGTGATTTAATTCACACATATTATTTCTCTCAAGCGCACAAGACGCAGTTTACAAAATTAACTACAGCCAAGAGTTGAGAGGAATTCATGATGAAAACAGTACTAAAAGCAATCGCACTTACAGCCCTAACTTCAACCATTGCATTTGCAATGCCAGCTAAGGATCAATCAATCCGAATCAAGACTATTGAAAACCAAGCTATTGTCACCGTGACTGAAAATGGCGTGCCGGTAAGCGATGTAAAAGTAAAAGTTAAGGGCAATGGAACCCATTACTTCACAACGGGAGTAAAAGGTACGTTTATGGCGGCGAACCTGTTGGACAACGGTCGTACTTTTACATTCGAAATTATTGATGATAACGGCGATGTCATTCGCGAGCAACGCTACCTTCCTTCATTTTAATCTAGGGTAGACCCAAAATAGAAAAGCCTGAGAATTTACTCCTCAGGCTTTGTTGTTTCTAGGATCTGTTGGGCTAGTCTAAACGGTCACACTTAGCCGCACAGATAAAATCATTTTGATGCAGCCCTTTAATAGAGTGGCTCCACCAGGTTACCGTCACTTTCCCCCACTCAAGAAGTATGGACGGATGATGAAACTCCTCTTCAGCAAGCCCGGACACCTTGTTGGCAAACGCCCATGCAAGTTTGTAGTTTTTAAATTTGTAGACTTTTTCTAGTTGAGGAATGCCATCGCGCTCTAGCATCTGCCAGCTTTCTAGCTCTGTAAGGAGCAACCTTCTCTCTTCTTCGCCTAACGCCACTGCGCTACTGGTACAAGACTCACAACGTAATTCATCAAGCATGTGTCACTTCCTTTGGTTCAAATAATGGGGGTAATAATCCAGCCTGCATGGCTTGCTTAACATGGAACATTAAATCCAGTTGACTTAGTTTGTATAATTGCTGAATGTCATCCAGAACAAAGTATTCTGGCTGCATAATATCTATCCGGTAAGGCGTTCTAAATACGGTGTGGATATCAAACTCTACTCGCTGTACCTTCGGATCACCTAATGCATATAGCGTTTCACCCGGTGAAGACAAAATGCCACCGCCATAGATCTTAGTTTTATCGCCTTCTTTAACGAGTCCAAATTCGACCGTGAACCAGTATAAACGCGCCAGATAGACTCGCTCTTTGTTACTCGCATTGCGGCCGAGAACGCCATACGTCTGAGTAAACTGGGCAAACTCGGGATTGGTCAACATTGCGCAATGACCAAAGATTTCGTGGAAAAAGTCCGGTTCTTGAAGGTAATCAAACTCTTCACGAGTTCGCAGAAATGTCGCCACTGGAAATTTCTTATCTGCAAGCAGAGCAAAAAATCGGTCAAAATTGATCAGTGCAGGCACAGGTTCCACCTGCCAACCCGTCGATTCCTTTAATACTCGATTGATATCAACGATCTGTGGAGCTCTATCTATTGGCAAATCAAGCAGTTCGAGTCCTGCCAAATACTCTTTACACGCTCTTTGCTTCACCAAATGAAGTTGACGCTCAACCAGATCGCGCCAAACCTCATTCTCTTCTGAGCTCCACTCCACAATCCCGTGCTCATTCACAGGTTTAGAATGATACTGTGCCATACCTAGCTCCGTTAACAAATCCGTTACATTAAGCCTATCGCCATGCTAAGACGGTGACAATTTTCCGAGCCAACTCTACCGCCACCCTTTCCTGTAACATAATTTTTACATTTGACAGCTTTTTGCTTATTTTTCATGGAGCTGAAGTCACCCCACTTGTTTGACTTTGCCTATATTTTCATCAAAGCTTATTTGGATAACGGAGAACAAAAAGACGAGGATGTCATGTCTAACTCAGAGCAGCGCTTCCCTTCCCCGATCTGGGCGCCTAGTCGCGAGCGTATAGAATCATCAAATCTAGATCAGTTCATAAAACACATTAATATTCAGGGAGATGCGATAGAAAACTACTCTGACTTACATCGCTGGTCAGTAGAGTGCAAAAAAGATTTCTGGTTAGAAGTCTGGCAATTTTGCGATGTTATTGGTTACAAAGGCGACTGTATTTTAGGTGAAGGTTTGGCCAAATGGGGAACATTCAGCCCTAGTCGAGACACTATTTGGTTCCCTCAATCGCAACTCAATTATGCAGAAAACCTCCTTGCCTACGCATTCCAAGCTCCTGACGACATCGCCATCTGGTTTAAAAATGAGCGTGGAGATTGCCGAAAACTCTCTTGGCAAGAGTTGTGTGATCAGGTGTCTATACTTCAACAATGGTTAAAACACAATGGCGTCGAAAAAGGGGACGTCGTTGCTGGGTACTTGCCGCACATGCCAGAAACCGTTATCGCCATGTTAGCGACGACAAGCCTAGGTGCGATATGGACGTCAACCTCCCCTGACTTCGGTGCAGAAAGCGTCATTGAGCGCTTTGGTCAAGTTCAGCCTAAGATCCTGTTTTGCTGCAATGGCTACGACTTCAACGGCAAAACTTTTCATATGGAAGAGAAGAATCGACAAATTGTCGATGCTATGCCGAGTTTAGTGAATACTTGTCAGATTGATTACTTGCAGCAACAACCGAGCAACCAAGGTCTTAACGACTCATTTTCCGACTGGGAAGCCATTTTAGCTAGTTTCCTGCCACGGGGAATGCGCTATCAAAGGATCAGTTTCAATGATCCGCTGTTTGTCCTCTACTCTTCAGGCACTACTGGCAAACCAAAATGTATTGTCCACTCAGTTGGCGGAACAATCCTAAACCACCTCAAAGAACATCAACTTCACTGTGATGTTCAACCTAAAGATCGTGTTTTCTACTACACAACCTGTGGTTGGATGATGTGGAACTGGCATGTATCAGCATTGGCTAGTGGTGCTAGTCTAGTGATTTACGACGGCAGCCCTATGTACCCGAATCCAAATGCTTTGTGGCAACTGTGCGAAGATGCGCAAGCGACCTTGTTTGGCACTTCAGCTAAGTATTTGGAAGCGCTTGAAAAGTCGCAATTTAACCCAAGTAGTCACTATTCGTTGGACTCCCTACGAACCTTGTGTTCAACAGGCTCTGTGTTGTACACAGAACAGTTTGACTATGTGTATGCCAACATCAAGGTGGATCTTCATTTGGCTTCCATCTCCGGTGGAACGGATATCTGTGGCTGCTTCGTGTTAGGCAACCCTATTTCGCCAGTTTATCGTGGAGAGTGTCAGGGTGCTGGGCTAGGCCTGGATGTTGCCGTGTTCAATGACTCAGGAAAAGAAGTGATTGCAGAGCGAGGTGAACTGGTTTGTCGCAACAGTTTTCCTAATCAACCTCTAGGCTTTTGGCACGATGACGGTGAACGCTATCACAGCGCCTACTGGGACAAATATGTAAACACTTGGCATCATGGTGACGATGTTGAAATGACCGCGCGAAATGGCATGATTTTCTATGGACGAAGCGACACCACACTCAACCCAGGCGGGGTGAGAATTGGTACCGCTGAGATTTATCAGAAAGTGAATCAACTTCCTGAAATTCAAGACTCTATCGCAGTAGGACGGCGCGTCGATGGTGATGAAAAGATCGTGCTTTTTGTCCTGCTGAACCCCGAACAGACGCTTACTAAGGAGCTCGAAAGCACGATTAAGCAAACGCTGCGAGCACAGTGTTCTCCGCGCCATGTGCCTTCAGAAATCTATACATTGACTGAAATACCAAAAACGAAATCCGGCAAACTGGTCGAGCTTGCGGTAAAACAAGTCTTACATGGTGAAGAGATAAAGAACAAAGGCGCTATCGCTAACCCTTGGGTTCTAGATGAAGTCGAGAAGTTCCAAGGTAATCCTGTTGTCTAAACAAAAAGCCCGACGTCATCGTCGGGCTTCTTCAATCTCTTTAAGCTATCAGTTTTAGGCTATTATTTTTTAGCCACGGCCATCAGTACCTTTAGCGTTCCATCTGGCGTTTCAATATCGAATGGTGTCGTTACAACAACTTCACTGAAACCAACACTGGATAACACTTGCTGCGCATGCGTGATGGTCATACCCCCGACTTCGTCTTTATCTGACAACCAATCCCAATGGACAAAGTAACTGCCTTCATCGAGCAAACTGAAGACAATATCTGCGGTATCAGAGTAGCTTGGCAAAAAGCTGCATACCGACGAGGCAACGACCAAATCAAACTGTGCTCTAAATGCTGGGTGCATTGCGACAAGTCCGCGACTGAGGATATCGACTACTGGCTCGACATTGGCAAGCTCTTTCATGTCTAGCTGTTCGATCATCGCTTCCGAGCTGTCTAGCGCGACAATGTCTTTAGCGACTGGCGACATCCGTTGACTCAACAAACCGGTACCACAGCCAAAGTCCAGAATGTGCATTCCTTTAAAATCGACAACTTTCTGTAGCGACTCAAACGCCTTATCTGCGTAATCATTGGTTGCGTTTTCCGCATCCCAGTTTGCTGCGACATCGTCCCAACTATTAGCCATCATGATCTCCCTGTTACTACATTCACTTGGCATCGCTCAAGAGTATCAAAACTGCATGAAATTCATAGCATTTCAATGCTGAAAACAGACAATTGCCTAGGATTAATATAATATCGATTTCAAGCTAATCAAATTGTACAAAAGATGAACTTATCTCAGATCGAAGCTTTTTGCACCGTCGCAGATACTGGCTCTGTTTCGGAGGCCGCCCGCCAACTTGAATGCAACCGCACTAAATTAAGTATGGCAATCAAAGCATTGGAAAAAGATCTCGATGTTGAGCTATTCGTTCGTAGCGGTAACAATTTAGTACTTTCCGAAGCGGGTAAAGCGATTTATAAAGATAGTCAGAACTTGCTGGTGACGGCTTCGCGAATTCGCCAAACCTGCGCGCAAGTTTCTGGTGAATTCAACGCTGAAGTTTGGATTGCCCGTGACGATTCACTGCCCGATGAGTTATGGCATGACCTCTCTCATAGGCTCAATAACCACTTTCCTGCCACAACATTCAATATTGTGCTCGCCTCTAGTGGTGACCTCGCCAACCTCGTCGCAACCTCTCAGGTCGACTTTGCTTTCGGCGTCGATTATGAGCGCCTTGATGATCCTCTTGTCACCTTTCAGCCGCTCGGTAAAATCCGCTTGATGTCAGTGTGTCGAACTAGCAATCCGTTGGCGCAATTACGTCGTGTATCCGATGACGAACTGCGTAACGCGATGCAGGCGGTCATGGTCTATCTCAATGAGAAAGACAATCCAGAGCTTCAGCCGTTTTCTTTACGCTATATCGGCTTCTCAAGCTTTGAGTATATGCTCAATACGATTCTTGAAGAAGAAGCGTGGGGCGTTCTACCAGAACCTCTGATCCGTAATTTATTACGTAAACAAGAGCTTGCAGTGATTAAGCATACCTATGGTTTAACTCAGGAAGACTACTGCATGTTTACCGCAGCAGGCATGGCTGAGCACCCCGGAATGTCTTGGTTAGCTGACAAGTTAAACGAATATCTGTTTGATTTTTAGCCTGACACACAAACAAACCATCAGTGAGTGTCAAAAATAATGACACCAAGTTCTATACCTATCTCATTGAATTATATAGACTAACCAAGAAAGGTTAAAAACACACCATACCTAAAACTCATATAATGTTTGTTAAATGCGCTGGTTTTGAGAACACTGTAAGTGTAGATAAACAAGAGATGACATTATGTGTGCTAGGACAAGCTTAAACGAAAAACGAATACTCACCTTCTCAGCGTTGCTCGCATCGGGCTTTGCTGGCGCAGGTCTAGTGCTCGGATTGCTTGTAGGCTCACTGGTTATTGTCTTTGACGGCGTTTATTCTCTGGTCAGTCTGCTGTTAACTTTATTGTCGCTGGCTGTCTCGCGCTTTATTGAGCGCCCTTCGAAGCGTCAATTCCCATTTGGTAAAGCAGTGCTAGAGCCCGTTGTCATTGCTGTAAAAGGCAGTGTCATCCTCGCGATTGTCAGCGTTTCTCTATACTCAGCAGTGACGGCTATGTTTACTGGCGGCCGTGAGGTTGACGCGGGCATTGCGACTCTGTTTGGCGTAGTGAACGTATTAGGTTGTGGCTATGCTTGGTGGTATATCGCCAACAAATCAAAACACTTTTCTTCTGGACTTATTGAAGCAGAAAGCAAACAGTGGCAAATGGATACCCTATTAAGTGTTGCTGTCACGTTAGGCTTTATAACCGCTTGGTTAGTGTCCATTTCGCCATTTGCTAAGTATGCCGTTTATGCCGACCCTATGATGATGGTTCTTATGTCTTTTTACTTCATCAAGGTGCCGTTTGATATGTTGATGAGCGCACTGCGCGAGCTGCTAATGATGAAACCTGACGAAGCCATTTGTAACGCGGTAGACAAAGAAGTCTCTGCATTAGATAAACAAGTGTCTCAGCAACTAAAAGTGGCGGCCGTCACTAAGGTCGGCCGCGAGTTAAGGGTTAATCTTGACGTTCATTCAAAAGGTCAACAAGTTGAAGTGGCGGAACTGGATAAAACCCGCCGAGTGTTAAAAGATAAACTGTCGAAGCTTTCGTTAGACCTTAATCTAACCATGAATATTGCCAGCTAAAAACGAGTTAAGCTGTATCGCGTTACAGATGCAGCATGCCTGAAATGGTAGTGCAAGCGGTACCGCTTAACTTCACTCGCTGACCTTCTATCTCTAAGCCAATATGCCCACCCCGAGGAGAGGCTTGGTAAGCATTAAAGCTATTTTTACCTAACGCCTGTTGCCAGTATGCGGCTAAAGCGCAATGAGCAGAGCCTGTGACGGGATCTTCGTTGACGCCAACCCAAGGAGCAAAATAACGAGATACAAAATCAATCTCTGTATTATTGCTCAACGCAGTGACAATCACTCCACGGCCTTTCAGTTGCTTCATGGCATCAAAGTTCGGCTTCAACTGCTCCAGTATTTGTAAATCAGGTACGTGTATAAGTACTTTTTCATCAAACTGCCTTGTGGCAATAATTTGCTTTGGACTCAACCCTAAAGCTTCAAACAACAAGGAGTTATCAGCTTCTTCACTGCCAGTCAAAGTCGCAATTGGAAAATCTAGTTCAATGCTATTGTGATTACGTTTGGCCGTTAGTTGCCCTGACAGTGTGTTAAAAGCGACGCTCTCTCCTATTGAGAGTGCGCCCTTTTGCGCAAGGATGTAGGCAACGGCGAGGGTACCGTGACCGCATAGTGCAACCTCAACTTTGGGCGTAAACCATCTCAGTTGCATGTTGCTCAATGTGAGAAACGCTGTCTCTGAGACCGCCATTTCTTCCGCAATCGAATACATCAGCGACTCTTCGAGCGGCTCTTGAGTAATACAAACGCCAGCAGGGTTCCCTGTAAAAGGCTGAGAGGTAAAAGAGTCGACTTGATAAATCTCAATATCCATTTGTTTCCTTATTCTGATTTGCGCTTTCCATAGGCACTAAGTCCGAGTGCTATTGCAACACCTAGCATGATTATGTAGAGGTAAGAGGTACCATTCTGAGTTCTCTGTTGGTTAACATCCGCCAATCCATAAGCCGTTTTCTTGACCACGGTTTCCCCCACTTTTAAGAAAACAATATCGTAAAGTCGACCACTTGAACGCGGAACGACTCCGACATGAATATCCTCACGGCTTGGACTCTGAACATTCTCAAATGGGTAGTATTCAGTATTGATGCGTTTACCAGATTGCTTATCTTGTAAATGGCTATATAGCCCACCTTTAACGCCAGAAAACACCTCAACGAAGGTGACGTCGTAAAACTCAACATCACTTTCACTCGCGGCATCTTGAAATACACTGGTATCTCTTAAAATGACGTAAGCGCTGATAAAAACCATGGCAAGCGTCATCAGTGTGACTAGCCTGCTTGATGGACTAACCAATGTTAAAAACCTCTACTACTCTAATTGCTTGTCATGACTAGCGTTTTGCTACATCTAGCCACTGGCCGCCTGTTAAACTGTCAAGATCTGCTGCCTTTAATCTAAACACTGTATTCGGCGTTCCCGCTGCTGCCCAAATCTCACCGTATTGCTTCAAATCCTGATCGAGCAGGGTTTGAACTTTTGCGGTGTGAGCGACGGGAGGCACACCGCCAATAGCATAGCCAACCTTCTCGCGCACAAATGCCGCATTGGCTTTTTCAAGTGGGATACCTGTTTGCTGCTCTATTTTGTCTGCACAAACCATATTGGTGCCTGAAGCAACAATCAGTACTGCCTCGCCTGTTTGGCCATTTTTAAAAATGAGCGATTTTGCGATTTGAGCGACACCACAACCAATTGCATCAGCCGCCTCTACTGCAGTGCGAGTTGAGGCAGGCATTTGCTGAATCACGAAGTCATGGCCACGACTTGATAAAAAATCTTGAACTTTGATAGATGAAGCTTTCAGTTCCGTTGACATAGTATTCCCTCTTATTTTTCGTTCTTATAACTGTATGTATAACCTCAACATATCCTTATGTTGAATGCCAGACTCAAAAATAGCTTCAGCGTAGTTATCTACAAAGTGATCTTTAACCACGCTATCGACTCTAAAACCTAGCCTTTGATAATAAGTCAGTTGATAACCAAACGTTCCCGTCCCTAACTCGACTCGCTTGACACCTTTATTGCTTAGCTCAGCGAGCGCATACCTAAGTAGCTTCGAACCGATACCTTTCTGCTGACACTCTGGTAGCACTGAAACATTAAAGATTTCTGCAAGTACGTCGCTTAAAGGCTTTACTACACATGCAGCCACCATTCTCTCGTTCTCTAAAGCGACAAAGCACCAAGAGTCACTAAGATACGTTACAATGCTTTTCTCACTGGGGTCAGCTTCAAGCAGCAAATCCATCGGTACCTTTGTTGGCAAAGTTTCTTTAAATATCATGGCTTAGTAAGTCGTAATGTCTGTTCGTTTTGTTGTCTGTATCAGGTAGAAAGAGTCTTTGGTATTCAGTACTTAGCGGTTAAGTTGGGATTTTCAGCTAACAAGTTGGTCATCGGCAAAAACAAAGGCTCTGGAAGTGAATCTAATGCAAACCATTTCCATTGCTTACATTTATTCGGTTCCATAATTTTTGCCTCTCCTGCTGCGCACTCAGCGACAACGAACAAAGTAATATAGTGCTTGTCTTCATGTTCGAACACGTCGTTGGTAAACCCAAGCTTACTAACTGCGTTGACCTGTAATCCCGTTTCCTCCAGAACTTCACGCTCAGCACACTCTTCAATAGACTCGCCAAACTCTAGGTGCCCGCCAGGCGTCGCCCAAGTATGAGCGCCGTGAGCACCGATTCTTTCTCCCAGAAGGATTTGGCTATCTCGCTTAATAACAACCGCTACACCGACACGTACTTCTTTGTTCATCGTTAACCATTTCCTCTTTGTTGTATGATCGGGCTTATTATCGATCGCTTTTCGCTATTATACCGACTCGCCAAACGTATACTTACGTTTTATCTCTACAACTTCAACAACATAGGATGAATACCATTTTTCTCGCCCCAAGCTTTGAGCGATGGAGTGTTGGCTGTCTAAGTGCCACCTTCGAATGTCTTCTTCATTGTCCCAGTAAGAGATCGCTATCTCCTGAGAACCTTCTGTTACTGCGATAAAGTCTCGACAGTTGTATTTGTCAAAGGCAAGGTCACGCATAAGTGCAACCATCTCAGAATAGTGGGCATCTTGATTACCCGTTTTCGCTTTAAAAATGACGGCGTACATTACATCCTCCCTGATGCCGAGCGCATTTTCCTTCACTGAAGCTCAATTCGACTACTTAAGCTTTTCCACAATCAAATAAGTATGAAGCTCTGGGTATTGGTCAAATTCGAGATGTCGAACCATACAGCCTAGCTCAATAAACAAACTTAAAAAGCCATTGGTTCCGAGTGACGAGTAATAGACTTCTGGCCCCATAAAGCTGTTGGTGTGAAAGCCCTCTTCACTTGTGCCGCCAAATGAGAAAATGAAAAGACCGCCGATATTTAGACTATCGACAATCTTGGTCATCACGTGGCGCTGTTGATCTAAAGGAATATGCCAAATACTGTCCCAAGCGGTAATGAAATCGTATTTTTCAGCAAATTCGTACTGACAGACATCTGCATTGATAAACTCAACCTGTGGGTGTTTCTCTTTGGCTAGCGCCAACATCTCACCTGACACGTCCATACCTGAAGGAGTGAACCCCTCGCTCGATAACAATTCAATGAATCGTCCGGTACAACCGCAACCAATATCTAGGGCTTTTCCGCGTTTCTCCGTAAACGAAATAGCACGCTTGTGTTGCTCAATACCATTCTCTAAGTTGAAACTTTCGCCTTGCCAAATGTGAGTAATTTGGTCGTATGCCTTGCCTATTTGTTCTGGTTTCATGTTGGTTTCTATCATTCCTTTATTCGTCACGACTCGTGATAATTCTTGGGACAATTTAGTTAAGCTCTAACTGCCAATAACCTACGGAGATATGTTGATCAAACTTGAATCCAATGTTGGCGAACTCTCCAACCTTTTTAAACCCCATCTTCTCATGTAATGCCACACTAGAAGGGTTTGGCAGCGCAATAGTTCCTATCGCGTTTTTAATGCCAGTTCACGTAATTGAGCAATCAGAGCAGTATAGAGCTTTTGCCCCGCCCCTTTGCCTTTCGCATCACTAGATAGATAAATAGATGGTTCAACCGTATAGCGATAAGCACTGCGAGGTTTCCACTTAGCCGCATAAGCATACTCTAGGGGTTGGCCCGCCTCTTCGAGCACAATCCAAGGTAGCTCAGCAGAGAGAACGGCATCAATCCTCACCTTCATATCTTCAATAGAAACAGACTCTTCTTCGAATGAGATAGCCGTCGTGGCGATGTAATGATTGTAGATATCCGCAATCCATTGAGCATCTGAGAGCTGCACTTGTCTTAGTTCCATTTGTCCTCCTTGACCAATAACTCGCTATTCATCCTACACTCGATTGAGCTAAGAGATAAACCTAAGAATCAATTTCAAATGCAGGACAAGGCGTCCCTTGGTGATATTTCAGTTGCCAGTTACATCCCGTAAATGCCCAAATCGATGACCGTTTGGCATAGCTACTAATTTCGCCATCCGCAGAGATTAATGCTGATTTATACAGAAGAAGCTGAACGGAAGGTTCGAGTTGAATGCATTCATAATCCTGTGATTGGATGATAACTTGAGAAGGTTCTTCACCCTCCATCATTTCACTGATCGTCTCAAAATCAAAGCTGGTACCCGATTTACCTACTTCACGAAATGTCGCGTGGATTAGTCGTTCTCTTTCAGCTTTGTCTTTCCGAACTGAAAACTGATGTAGCGCTTTTTCTTGTTCAATCAGAATATCCATTTCCTATCACCTCGTTCGGCTATTTTACTTTTGACCAATGTGATTAGAAAGCATCACAAGAAGCTTGAAGATGTTGTGTAATCGAACCCCTAATCGTAGTGGCTTAGCATTATCTTTAATCTTGATGGCAGCTTTAATTGCCGAGATCTTGGCGTAAATGCTTTCAATCACTCGCTGAGTATCCCAACCATGATAGCGCTCGAGCTGTTTGATACCTTTAGTGCTGGCTGCATCTATTTTGGAGCGATTGAGTGAGTTAAAGTTAAACCCTTGCTGCAATGCGTTTCGATAGGCTGATTCTTTAATTTGTGGAATGAGTTGTTCATACCCAGAGCGCGTCTCAACATACAAACGAATAAGCTCGATGTTTTCTTGCAGTTCCACAGCAACCGTTCGTTTCAGTCCGCGATTACCTGCAATCCATTTATACAACGAGCTCGCGACTTTCTCTGCACTACTCGCCGCTTCAAATGCTTCCTTTGCCTGCATACTACCCTCACTGTTCATCTAGCCTATTGTCATAGATGCATAATAGATTGAATGCAAAATATTAAGTTATTTCAGTAGGTTTGCAATAGGTGGAGTAACGATGAATGATTGGTTAATCGAATTTGAGTGGATAAATGCGCAAAGCGCAAAATCTAGATACAAAAAAGGAGAGCCGAAGCTCTCCTTTTCTTAATCCTAAAAACTAACTCTAATTAAAGAGCAGCTTTCGCTTTTTCAACTAGAACTGCGAATGCAGCTTTGTCGAATACCGCGATGTCAGCAAGGATCTTACGGTCGATCTCGATAGATGCTTTCTTAAGACCGTTGATGAAACGGCTGTAAGATAGACCATTCTGACGAGATGCAGCGTTGATACGTGCAATCCATAGTTGACGGAATTGACGTTTCTTGTTGCGACGGTCACGGTAAGCGTATTGACCAGCTTTAGTAACTGCTTGGAAAGCTACGCGGTAAACACGTGAACGTGCACCGTAGTAACCTTTAGCTTGTTTTAGAACTTTCTTATGACGTGCACGAGCTTGTACACCACGTTTTACGCGAGGCATTATGCTTCTCCTAAACTAAACGATTAATAAACTAAAAAGAATTATGCGTATGGTAGCATACGAGCAACTGCAGCCACTTCACACTTAGGAAGGATTGCATTTGGACGAAGCTGACGCTTGTTCTTAGTAGTACGCTTAGTCAGGATGTGACGTTTAGTAGCGTGCTTAAACTTAATACCACCAGCAGTTTTCTTAAAACGCTTAGCAGCACCTTTGTTGGTTTTCATCTTAGGCATGATGAATAACTCCGCATTGTTGAGTTGTTTTAAACAATAGTAATTAGGGCGAACAAAACCCAGCCACCTTACGGCAGCTGAGTTTTCTTACTTGCAAAGCCGTTAATTACTTCTTTTTAGGGGCAAGAACCATGATCATCTGACGACCTTCGATCTTCTTAGGGAAAGATTCCACTACTGCTAAATCAACAGTGTCTTCCTTAAGACGATTTAGAACGTCAACACCGATCTCTTGGTGTGCCATTTCTCGGCCACGGAAGCGAATTGTTACCTTCACTTTGTTGCCTTCTTCAAGGAAACGCGTCAGGTTGCGTAGTTTTACCTGATAGTCTCCAATATCAGTTCCAGGACGGAATTTTACTTCCTTAATCTGGACCTGTTTTTGCTTTTTCTTCTGCTCTTTAGCAGATTTGCTCTTCTCAAAGAGGAATTTACCGTAGTCCATTACACGACATACTGGTGGCTCAGCGTTTGGACTGATTTCTACCAGATCCATACCAGCTTCTTCAGCTGCTGCTACTGCTTCTTGGATAGAAACAACACCAACTGATTCACCATCAGCGCCAGTTAAACGAACTTCACGAACGCCACGAATTTCACCGTTTAAACGATGAGCATTTTGTTTGGCCGGTACTTGGCCGCGTCTTCCGCCTTTAATAGTTTATTCCTCCAGATTGAGCTTACGGCTTGAGATCTCGTCTTGGATGTATGAGATAAAGTCATCCACTTTAAACTTGCCAAGATCTTTGCCTTTACGAGTACGTACTGCGATTTCGCCAGCTTCCATTTCTTGGTCGCCACAAACAAGCATATACGGTACACGCTTCAAAGTATGTTCGCGGATTTTAAAGCCTATCTTCTCATTTCTCAAGTCCGCTTTAGCTCTAATTCCACATTTTTGTAGTTTTTGTGCCACTTCCTGAACATAATCTGACTGCTTGTCAGTAATATTCATAATTACAGCCTGTTCTGGCGATAACCAAGTTGGGAAGAAGCCATAGTATTCTTCGATCAAAATACCGATGAAACGCTCTAGTGAACCTAGAATAGCACGGTGAATCATAACTGGCACTTGGCGCTCGTTATTTTCATCCACGTAAGTAGCACCTAGACGACCCGGTAGGTTGAAGTCTAGCTGAACTGTTCCACACTGCCATGCACGATCTAGACAATCGTAAAGCGTAAATTCAATCTTAGGACCGTAGAACGCGCCTTCGCCTTCTTGAATCTCGTATGGAATATCCATTGATTCTAGAGATAGCTTAAGTGCTTCTTCAGATTGATCCCAGATCTCATCTGAACCTACACGCTTTTCTGGGCGAGTAGATAGCTTAACCACGATGTTAGAGAAGCCGAAAGTTTGGTATGTATCGTAAACCATCTTGATACAACCCGTTACTTCGTCTTGGATTTGGCTTTCAGTACAGAAGATGTGTGCATCGTCCTGTGTGAAGCCACGTACACGCATAATGCCATGTAGCGCGCCCGATGGCTCGTTACGGTGACAAGAGCCAAACTCTGCCATACGTAGCGGTAGATCACGGTAAGATTTCAGACCTTGGTTAAAGATCTGTACGTGACCTGGACAGTTCATCGGTTTAATCGCGTATTCACGGTTCTCAGAAGAAGTTGTGAACATCGCATCTGCGTATTTATCCCAGTGACCAGAGCGCTCCCAAAGAACGCGATCCATCATTAGTGGACCTTTTACTTCTTGGTAATCGTACTCTGTCAGTTTTTGACGTACGAACACTTCTAGGTCACGGAAGATAGACCAACCATTATGATGCCAGAACACCATACCCGGTGCTTCTTGCTGCATGTGGAACAGATCTAACTGTTTACCGATTTTACGGTGGTCACGCTTCGCTGCTTCTTCTAAACGAGTAAGGTGCGCTTTAAGCGCTTTTTTGTCATGGAAAGCAGTACCGTAGATACGTTGCAGCATCTTGTTGTCACTGTTACCACGCCAGTAAGCACCTGCTACGTTAAGTAGCGTGAAGTGCTGACAGAAACCCATATGTGGTACGTGTGGACCACGACACATATCGATATATTCTTCATGATGGTAAAGACCTGGACGATCATCACGAGAAACGTTCTCGTCTAGGATTTCCATCTTGTATGTTTCACCGCGAGCTTCAAATGCATCGCGAGCTTCCTGCCAGCTAACCTTTTTCTTGATGACTTGGTATTTGGTCTTAGCAAGCTCTTTCATACGCTTTTCAATCTTTTCTAGATCTTCTTGCGTTAGAGAGTGCTCAAGGTCGATATCGTAGTAGAAACCACTATCGATAGTCGGACCAATCGCCATTTTCGCTTCAGGGAAAAGCTGCTTGATCGCGTGACCAAGTAGGTGAGCACAAGAGTGGCGAACGATTTCTAGACCATCTACTTCATCTTTAACTGTGATGATTTCTAGGCTTGCATCTTGTTCGATAAGATCACAAGCATCAACACGGTTACCATCTACACGACCGGCGATGGTTGCTTTAGCAAGACCAGGGCCGATAGATTGTGCGACATCAAGAGTAGAAACAGGGTTGTCAAATTGACGCTGACTGCCGTCAGGAAGAGTAATAATAGGCATTTAACTGTCCTTTACAGTGGTGTTGCACACCAAGCAACACATGCAATTTAAAACGTGTCTTTAACTTAGAATTCAAGGAGTAAAGACGAGAGTTCTTTTCCTTTTTCTGCGCAAATACGGATGCACAACTCAGGAACGAACGCGTATTGTAACGAATTAATGTGAAATAACAATCGAAGTCACAGAATTGATTAAGAAAAGTTTAAAAATCGTTCAAGTTAACCAGTAATTGAGCACCGATCGCGCCTCATCAATCACATCGCTGGCGAGCATACCGATTTGTCCTTTACGCGCTGCAATTTGGTCTGCGGCAACGCTGTGTAATAGTACACCGAACTTGGCAGCATTTGACAATGACATTCCCTGCGCGATTAAGGCAGCGATAATCCCTGTTAACACATCCCCCATACCGCCAGTTGCCATTCCTGCGTTTCCTGCCTGACAAATTGAGATCTCGTCTCCGTCGAATATTAAGGTTCCAGCGCCTTTCAAGACAATGATGCCTCCGTATTTCTTATGCAAGTTTCTTACTGCTTGAAAGCGGTCTTGCTCTACGTCTGTGACACTGCACCCCAGAAGACGCGCTGCTTCACCCGGGTGGGGTGTGATAATTCGTAATTCATCGACATTAGGTTGCTGCGCCAATAGATTGAGACCATCCGCATCAACAACTTTTGGTTTTTCTACTCGGCTGGCTGCTAAGAATATACCTTGTGCCCAGTTATCAGTACCAAGCCCCGGCCCCATAGCAATGACATCAGCAAAATCTAACCCATGCTTTAAGGCATCAGCGTCACCGCTCCACCCTAACGTCATTACCTCTGGGCAGGCAACCTGCAGTGGCAACGCCGAATGGGGGTGACATAACGTACGTATCAGACCAACACCACTTCGCGCCCCGGCGGTTGCGCATAGACGAATCGCTCCTGCATAACCTTGATTACCTCCTAGGCATAGCAAACGTCCATTGTGCCCTTTGTGAGCTGTCGCAATACGGGGCGGCATCGCTAAGCGAAATTGTTCCTTATCAATAAATCGGCTACTGGCTTCGACGCACTGCCTAAATTCATTCTCAACACCTAAACCCGCGTAGTGAAGCTGACCAGTATAAGCTCTCGCTTGTGCGGTTGTTAAACCCTGTTTTACGCCAATATACGTTACCGTATGTTTTGCAATGATCGCATTTCCCATGATGTGACCACTGTCGGTACACAAACCGGAAGGGGTATCTATCGCGACAACCGGAACTTGGCTGTCATTGACCTTTGCGATTAGATCTTGAAGTGATTGTCTGACTTCTCCCTTAAGACCTGTGCCCAATAGTCCGTCAATCAACACATCCGCGCTGGTTTTCGACCAATCCAACGAATCGCATGATTGAACCTTTCCGCCGCACTCCATCCACTCATGTTTGGCTTTAGCCGCATCGCCAGATATTTTGGCCTCATCACCGTATAGATAAAGAGAAACTTCTAAGCCATCTGATTTAGCCAACTTGGCGACGACAAACCCATCTCCGCCATTGTTTCCTGTTCCTACCATTATCACGATGCGCTTTGCATGAGGAAACTTATCTCTCATCACTTTATAAGTTGCCAGCCCAGCTCGGAGCATGAGCGTATACATCTCGACGCCAGCGAGCTTTGCTGCTTGCTGTTCACCGTGTTTAACTTGCTGGCCTGTGTACAGTTCTAGAGGAAGTGTTGAGTTCATAGGTATGAAGGGTTACCAAAACATATTTAGAGCATATACAACAACGCCAAGAAAATCCTTGGCGTTGGTTACAGATTATTGCTTACTATTATAGCTTCTTGGAGACAAGCGCTTCGGCAGTTGCATCTTGTATCGAGAGGAACAATGAACGGATCTCACCTGTCGGTGTACGCATCGGGTTAAGCGTGATGTTCTGGTACATAAAGTCGGCTTGTTGAGTCACTGGACGAACATTTCGGCACTTAAACAAATATGGGCGTTGTTGCCAAGTGATAAAGCTACGACAGCCTAAATCATAAACGGGTTTGGTTTTTAGCTTAAACCAATCTTGAGGGATTTCAGGAAACAGCTCAAACAGAGACTTACCAATCGCATCGTGCGCTTGTATGCCGCTGTGATGAGTCATAAACCCATTCCACACTTGAACATTATGATCAGTATCGAGAACCACTAAGCCCAAATCTACATTCTGCACCATATCCACCATCCAGTGGAACTGCTCAAATTCAGCTGGAAGAGATAACATTAGAAGTCCTCCATTAGGTACGAAAGCTTGTTGTCTAGAAGTGGTAACGATTCATCGACAAACATAAACAGTAAATCACAACGTATCGACGTTCCATCAATGTTGTAGCTCACTTCAAACGTCATAGTTTTCTTAAATACACCCGTCGTTGAAGAAATCACAGAATCAATAGAGATGTGCTGGCCTAACAACACTGGAGAACTTTGGAAGAAACGCACCTCAGCTTGCTTACCCAAACCATTCAAGAAGGAACCGACCAAAATGTTAGAAACGTCCATTAACAGTTCAAGCTCTTCTAACTCTTCACTATCGGCAGGGACTTTCATTAATTTTTTAAGGTCGCTGACACTTGAATCACTTAATAGTACCAGCGCTTCACCTGCTATACCTTCTCCACTGAACCCTTGGCACACCCCTGAGACTTGATCGTTTTCCGCAAGATCTCTAAGGGCCATGTGAAGTTCACTGACTTCTAGTATGTTTACATTTGGTAAAGGTAAATGGACAAACACGTCAAAGTGTCTTGCCAAGGCGTCTGCCGCTTGACCGATAGATACGTTTGCCACTTCCATATAGATGTCGCGGCGGCGAAGTATCGGTAGTTCGACAGAAACAGGCGTGATAATTCTCGGTTGAGTTGGCGGTTCAACTAGCTCTTTAAGCACCTGATTAAGAGCATCTTTATCAATTGGCTTCTGGATAAACGCCTTTGCACCTAGCGTCATCACCCGTTCTTTGGCCTTAGGTTGAATATCGCCTGAGACTACTACCACAGGTATATCAATACCTCGATTACCAATTTCTTCTAATGTGCCAAAACCATCCAACTCTGGCATGGTTAAGTCCAAGAACATCAACTTGAATTCATTTTGTTCTAGCTGCTCTAAAGCATCCAATCCATGGACTGCAAAGGTAATATCAGCATTTAGCGAAGCAGGCAGTGAGCGAGCCATTTGCTTTCTCGCCAAAGCGGAGTCATCGCATATAAGTACCGGATAAGACATGCGTACACCTACTCCTATTTATGTAGTTTATTATTTGAGTGTAACAGAAGGTTTGCACACCCGGTACGCTAGGCGGCAAATTTCTTTTGAGTAAACAGTAGGTAAGACCACTAGGCCAACATTAAGTTACTCTTCACCACTCGCTTTTTGATTAAATGAGTCCTCGTCAAATCCTTCATCGCGAAACGTTGACGCAATCTCTCTAAATTTTTCTTCTATTGCTAAGAAGGTATCGACCATCAAGGGTTCGAAGTGGCTACCTGAGCCGTCAGCAATAATTCCTACCGCTTTCTCATGGGAAAAAGCCGGTTTATATACGCGCTCTGAAATTAGCGCATCATAGACATCAGCAACCGCCATAAGCCGCGCACTCAAAGGAATATCATAGCCTGACAAACCTTCAGGATAGCCACTACCATCCCATTTTTCTTGGTGGCTATAGGCTATTTCTTTTGCTGTTTGTAGGAAATCACACTTAAAGTCTATGGAGTCCTCAACCGTCAACAGCACTGCCCTACCGAGTGTGGTGTGGAATTTCATCAAATGAAACTCTTCATCGGTTAATTTACCTGGTTTCAGTAACACACTATCAGGAATGCCGACTTTGCCAATGTCATGCAGAGGCGCTGACTTGTAGAGCAGTTCTATCGAGCTTGGGTTCAACTCTTCAGTGTAGTGACCATTCAGCAGGAGTTCTTCTGCAAGAAGCTTGACGTAGTTTTGTGTGCGACGAATATGATTCCCAGTTTCGTTGTCGCGAGTTTCTGCCAATGATGCCATCGCGCCTATTGTCGCGTCTTGCAGCATTTCTAACTCTCGGGTGCGTTTTTTCACCCGTTGTTCCAAGCTTTCGTTCTGCTCAGACAGCTCTTCCATCGTGAAACGTAGCTTAAGGTGAGTATTGATACGTGATAGCAAGGTCGGTGGGCTGATCGGCTTCAGGATATAATCGACCGCTCCAACTTCAAAGCCACGTTGCTCATCTTCAATCTGAGTTTTAGCGGTGAGAAAGATAACTGGAATGTGCTGGGTATTAGGATTGGCTTTGAGTTTCTCACAGACTTCATAACCATCCATTTCAGGCATCATGATATCTAACAGGACAATGTCAGGGGATTGATTTTCGCAGATAGTCAAAGCTTGCTGACCACTCGTAGCCACAATGACTTTGTGATGCGGCTTAAGCAGGCTGCTTAATAACACCCGATTTTCTGCGTTGTCGTCGACAACAAGCACACTCGATACCGAATCAGCCACTTGACTCTCCAAACACTTTATCAATATCTAATGGATAGATACTGATCGCCTTTCTCAACGCCTGACTTGCCGCTAGAAAATCACAATCGTGAATGTTCCGACAGCAGGCTTCGAAGTTCTCCGACTCTAGTAAAGTATTGAGTCGTATGTAGTGCTCGTCAAGAAAGTCGATAGCACTTGAGTCAAATTCATTAAGTAACATATCGAGCCGAGCTATCAGCGCGACACTCTCGTCATCTAAACTCTCTTTAACTTCAGCGGGATAAGGTCGGCCTAGCCCTTTGCAAACTGCCATAAAAAACGGCTCTAAATGTGCTTCGAGTTCCTCAATTAAGTTTTCAAACTCTTGATTGGCCCCTTCTTCACCCAATTGTGACTCTAATCGTGCGGCGATATCAGACAATCGGGTTGCCCCTAGATTCCCAGCAGAACCTTTAAGCGTATGTACTAGCAGTTTCGCGTGGGGATAATCTTGTTTCTCAAGCGATATGTTTAGACGCTTGCAGAAGTCATGTTCCTTATCAACAAGCTGAGAGAGCAATCTTTGATAGAGCACTTCGTTACCTGCAACACGCATTAACCCACTTTTAGCGTCAAGCAACGCAATGTCATGAATCGAGTAGCTAGTATCAACAACACTCTCATTCTCTTGCTCCGATACAGCAAACTGTTCTCTAGCGCTATTCATGTCCAACTTATCGATGCAACAACGCTTTATGGTCGAGTAAAGGGCATCGGGATCAATCGGTTTAGATACATGCTCATTCATACCCAAACTTAAGCACCTCTCTCTCTCTTCAATCATCGCATGCGCCGTCATAGCGACCAACGGAATGGCGTCATACAACTTGTTCGATCGAATTCGGCGGCTAGCCTCATAACCATCCATAACAGGCATTTGCAAATCCATAAAGATAATGTCGAAGTCCTCATGGTTCTTCTCTAATATCTGTAGTGCTTCTAAGCCGTTATTGGCCACCGTCACATGCATCGCTTTGTCTTCCATCAGCTCAACCGCTATTTGCTGATTGATCTCATTGTCTTCGACGAGCAGCGCGTTCAAGCAATTAAACATACTGCCGTCTTTTTCTGCCTTCGATTTATGACGTGAGTTCGACAACGGACCATTTGGGGCAAACAAATCCATCAATAAGTCAAAAAGAAATGACTGTCCTATCGGTTTCGCGAGGAACCCAGCAATATCTAAATCGTCTAGCTCATTGGAAATGTCGTCTTTATCGTAGGCGGTAACAATGACCATTTTCGGTTGATGCTGCGGTTTGATTTGTTGGCGGATCAATTTGGTTGCCTCAATACCACTCATTTCAGGCATCTTCCAATCCATAAACACTAGATTGTACGGGGTCCCCTGTTCTGAAGCTCGCTTAAGCTCTTGCAGTGCTTTTTCTCCACTGTCGACCAAACTTGGTTTTTGCGGTAAGACATCCAGTAAGTCTTCCATAATGAGCAGCGCATGTTCATTATCATCTACGGCTAGCGCTTTGACAGATTGCAGCGTATCTGGAACCACCAAACATTTATCTTGATTGGCTTCTTCAAATCCAACTAGGACGCAAAATGAAAAACAGCTGCCTTGATTTAGCGTGCTATCAACTCGGATTTCTCCGCCCATCAGTTCAACCAGTCTTCTGCAGATTGATAGTCCCAAGCCCGTTCCCCCATAACGCCGTGTCGTGGAACCATCAGCCTGAGTAAATGCATTGAATAGTTTGTCAGCTTGCTCCTTTGACATTCCAATACCGGTATCCTGAACGTCTAAGCACAAGTAAATCTCACCGTCCGACTCAGGGCGAACATTGACCGTCACCGCTATCTCGCCCTGCTCTGTAAACTTAACCGCGTTGTTCACCAAGTTGATGATAATTTGTCCCAAACGAAGCGGGTCACCTTTGATCACTTTAGGGACATCTTTTGAGACTTTAAATAGAAGCTCTAGGCCTTTTTCAAACGCTTTTTGACCCGTAACCATAGAAACATTGTGTAGAACATCATCGAGATAAAAGTCGATCTCTTCGATGGTGAGTTTACCAGCTTCTATTTTGCTGAAGTCGAGAATATCGTTGATGATACCGAGCAATAGAGAAGCTGAGTTGTGGATCTTAGACAAATAGTCGTGTTGTTTGGGTGAAAGGTCTGTTTTTAACGCAAGGTGAGACATACCAATGATCGCGTTCATAGGCGTGCGAATTTCGTGGCTCATATTGGCTAAGAACATAGATTTTACTTCAACGGCTTCCTCTGCTTTCGCCCGTGCTACCATGAGCTCTTCTTCGACTACCTTCCTTGAGGTCACATCACGCAGAAACATAGCGGCACAACATTGGTCATCAAACCAGAAAATGCTAATCCCCAGATCTATCGGAATCATTCTCCCATCTTTAGTGAACGTTTCGACTTCAAAGAACCCGCCGCTGACCTTTTCTTGATCGTCAATAGAAAGCTCTCCACTCAAAATTTGTTCTAGATCTTTTGGCAAATCGATTTTAAGCAACGCACATAAATTCTTGCCCGAGACTTCCTGCGAAGTAAAGCCATAAGTCTCCTGTGCGGTCTTATTCCACATGACAATTTTCTGGTGCGCATCAATAATAACAACGCTCGATGGTGCCCCATCAATAATGGTACTCGACAAGGCCTCAGAGGCTTTCAGATCTTTAGTTCGACGCTCAATTTCAGCTTCTAAACCTTGTTGGTGTTCAGCTAAGGCAAGGTTTTTTTGCTGCAACTCATCCAGCAACTCATCCCTTGACTTTTCTCCAAGTATGTTTGCGATGGCTGTATGTTGCGGGGCAGTAAGCGTTGCCCCTAACCGGATTCGCCAGATTAAACTCTGTTTAGAAATCTGAACATCCAGTATTGGAATCGCTAGATGGGGAATAACTGTTGTAAGTTCAGGGCAGCGCCATTCAAACATCAGTAACTCATCATCCACTGCCGCCATCAATTCAACTTTGTTTGTCAGCGTATAGAGATATCTTGGAATTTCACTGCTAAGCATTAGCAGTTGGTCGCGTTCAAAATGTTGGTATCCAATGACATCCAATATAGATGCGATTTTCCTTCGCAAGGTAATTCTAGAAACGTCACTATTGGTAACGGTTAGGTGATATTGATTAGTCATGAGAGAACCTCACAACAATAACAGTCGCATCATCAAACGGTTTGCTGAACGACTCAATAAAGTAAGAGGAGATGTAATCTACCGCTTTGCCATTGGCGTGCTCTAACTCAGACTGAGAAATGTTCTCTTTGACCCCATCAGTCGTCAAGAGAAAAGTGGAATCGTCAGAAAACTCAAATTCAAAATGCCTAAGATTGGGAAGTGTCTCGCCAACAATGCCCGCTTGAGCATGAAAACTCGTTCCTTTGTCTCCAAGATGCCGAATGAGAGTATTTCCAACACCTAAGCCATAACCTTTTAACTTGATTGAATCGAAAAAGACCATCGTCATTGCTGCGCCTATAGTTCCTGTAAGGAACTCATGAGCTTGGCGCATCGTCCAATCAATATCAGCACTACCTATATCATCAAGAAACGTCTCAATCTGTCGCGCCAGTTGGGCGGCTTTCTCTCCATGTCCTAAAACATCAATAATGGTCACCAACAACCCGTTTTCTAGCTTACAGATATGGAAGCCATCTCCTGCTTCCGGTTCATCTCGATATGGGACACACTTAACGCTGTATTGAAAACCCATACTAGCTCTTCCACTTAGTAATGGTCACAACAGTTCCTTGCTCAGGTGATGACTGAATATCAAAATCATCCATCATTCTCACTACACCAGGAAGTCCAAGCCCGAGCGATTGCCCCGTCGAATAGTTGTCTTTCAACGCACTTGTTAAGTCGCTTATCCCTCCTCCTGAATCTGATGCGATAACTTTCAATCCAATATTTAGCGAAGTTTCAACATGATGGATCGATACCTCACCTTCACCTGCATATTTGACAATATTGGTAGCAAGTTCGGAGACAGACGTCGCTAGCTCACTGACAATTGGCGCACTGTACCCAAGCTGCTGAGCTATGGTGTACACCGCCATGACAACGCTCATAACATCAGACTCTGAGTTAACATGATGTGTTTCTATCACTTTCTCGGGTGCACTAGAATCAATCACCTGCACCTCCTACTAGATGCAAACCATCATCAATACTCTGAACACAAGGCAGTTGCTCAGTTTGATAGCCTATGTTGACCAATGCCATTGCAATCCCCGGCCGTATACCAACAAACAGACATCGCCTACCCATAACTTGTACCGTTTTTACAATGGTAAACAGCTTATCGAAATCGGCTCTGTCTAACGTTTTCACTTCTGATAAGTCAATCAGCACGCCACTGATCGAATGGCTTCCGACTTTCTCTAATAAGTGAAGGCGAAAATCGTCTAAGACCTCATCGCTCAAATCGACTTGAATTGTCGCGACTAGCACGTTCTGTAACTGACTTATGGAAATGGACTTCTTCATGATTATGCTAAGCCTCGCACTAAGAGAGTGCTTTTAGTGCCTGTACATTTAACCCCATCATTTCAAAAGCATTTTCTAATGCATCTCTTAAGGTCGCGTTGGTTTGGACTTCACCGACGTTGATTCCAAGCTGAACCATGGTTTGAGCAATGGAAGGGGAAACGCCCGACACTAAACAATCACAGCCCATCAATTTGGTGGCTTTAGTTATCTTAATAAAGTGATTGGCAACAGCAGTATCGACGACAGCAACGCCAGAAATATCCATGATAAATATTTTGGCGCGGTGTTCAGATATTTTGTTAAGCACTGCTGACATGATGTCTTGCGCGCGTTTAGAATCGATAATGCCCACAATGGGCAACATCAAAATATCTTGCCACACCATGGTCACCGGAGTAGACATAGCCAAAAGCGCTTCGCTCTGTTCAGCGATACGGCGATTAATCAAGCGTGAATAGGTATCAACCACGATCGTAGTATCTAAATGGAGCAGTTTCGTAAATGCTGTAACAAGTGAACTGTACTCGTCACTATATAAACTTCCGTCGTACATCCTTTTAGTGAAAATGACCATGGAGATATTCATACCAGCGAAGTATGTCGGTAAGGATAACCCGACTCTTGCATGAACTTCACCGACCGCTCGACGCTGCTTTATGTATTCATCATCTACCTTTGCTTTAAAAAAGGTGCTCCAGTATTCAATTTGTGCATTTTGCACTCGTTTAAGCTTCTTATCATCAGCAAAAAACTGTTGGTATTCAGGTTGATTTTCCAACCAAGAATAAAAATGCCCGACATACTCATGGAGCTTAGGCAGCATTAAGTCACCAAACTTCCTGATTAAGGCCAAATCTGCTTCACTAAGATCATGTAGCTCAAGCAAGCTTGATGCACTTGTATATGTACCAACTGATACGCTGTGTGACATCTTTGCCTCCTAGTATTAAGGGCCGAGCTCCTCAGTCCTAAACCAAAGTTTTAAAAGTCCGTTATGCAATTAAGCTTAGTTCACATTATCACCCTGACAAATAACAAAATAATCAAAAACAAAATTAATCCTTACTAGTTAGGTCAAGTATTAGTTTGTTTCTTATACTGAATAAAACTCGGACAACAAAAATCGTTTAAGAACTGGAAGTAATAGGGGACATTTATGCGCGTGAACCAACCTGTAACTCAAAAGGAAGTAACGTATCCACCTGAATACAATTTGTTATCGATAACAAAAACCAGCAGTCATATTACCTATGCTAGTCAAGATTTTTGTGAGGTTGCAGGTTACACATTAGAAGAGCTAGTGGGTCAACCGCACAATATTGTTCGACATCCTGACATGCCACCCGCGGCATTTGAGAATATGTGGGGCTTTCTAAAGCAAGGTAACTCTTGGATGGGGTTGGTTAAAAATCGCTGCAAAAATGGTGACCACTATTGGGTCGATGCGTTTGCTTCACCAATTAAAGAGAATGGTAAAACTGTTGAGTACCAATCCGTCCGTTTGGCTCCCAACCGTAAACATGTAAAAAACGCCGAGAAGATATACGCACAACTTAATCAAGGTAAAACGCCTTTACAGCTCCAGCTTCCACGTACACGATTATGGCAACGTATGTCAGGCGTTATGCTGCTGATAGCCCTTCTGGCCAGTTTTATCGCTGCGTATTCTCCGTTGGCAGCAATCTGGTCATTTTTCGTGTTGGGTGCGATCACTGCTTATGCGCAGACAAGGCGTTTAGAAGATCTCTCGGCCCAAGCCCGGAAAGTATTCGACAACCCTTTAATGGAACTGGTGTACAACAAACGTGTTGATGATATTTCAGAGATTCAGCTTGCATTTAAGATGCGTCAATCGGAAATCAACTCTATTGTTGGACGTATTCAAGACTCCAACCAGCAGATATCTAAAGCTGCGAGCTCTTCAGCACAAAACTGTGAGACAACAGCCGAGAACCTCGTTGGCCAAACGTCAGAAACCGAGCAAGTGGCGGCCGCCATTAACGAAATGCACTCTACGGCTAACGAAATCGCCCAAAATGCCCAAAGCGCTTCCGACGTTACAGAGCAAGCAGGAACCGCGGCGAACGAAGGTAGAGCTTCAGTTACGCAAACGATAGATTCCATCACTGAACTGTCCAAACAACTAGGCGTTGCTTCTGAGGTTATTCAACAGCTGGTAGAACATGGTCGAACTATCGGCGAAGTTCTGGTTATCATTCAAGGTGTCGCAGAGCAAACCAACTTATTAGCCCTCAATGCAGCAATTGAAGCGGCACGCGCTGGCGAACAAGGTCGAGGCTTTGCCGTTGTGGCAGATGAGGTTCGTCAATTAGCGCAGCGAAGCCATGAATCAACAGAAGAGATCCAGAACATCATCAAACTCATTCAAGCCAGCACTGAAAAGGCAGTTCAAGCCATGAATGAAGGTAATCAGCTTTCAGATATTTGTGTCGACTGCGCTAATACCTCTGGAGATAAACTGGACGCCCTACTTCATCAAGTCACTGATATTTCAGATCGAAACAATCAAATTGCGACTGCGATTGAAGAGATGGCGAGAGTGACAGATGAAATGAACTCTAGCGTCCAGTCAATCAGCGATGTGTGTGCCGCGACGAATGTGTTGGCAAGTGACACGAAAGATGAATGTGAAGGCCTGGTCGACAACTTAGGTTCGCAAGGTAAGCTCGTTGCCCAGTTCAGAAAGCTATAGCCACCGATAATAGGCTCCAATAAGATCAAAAAAGCCTTCCGAAGAAGGCTTTTATTTTTGGCTATTGCGCCATTCGAATCAATGAACGACCAATTAGCCACTCAAGTTCTTTCGCACTACCCTCACCAAGCTTCTCTTCACATACCTTGTAAAGACGCTCGATACCATTGCTGGCAAACTCGTGTGTGCTTTGAGAAGTTACAATGTGGTGGAATAATAGACGTAGGATCGCACGAAACTCTTCGTTATCTAGCGCAGCAACCCAGCTAGATGAAAATGCGTCCAGTCCATTTTCGAAATCAACGTGCTCGACAAACATTTTAAAAATGCGACCGTCCAGTGCAGCAGTGAAGTCGGTTTTCTTCGGAAAATGGTGACTAATACCTGTTCTTGATACGCCTGTCTGTTGGCTTAGTGTCGTATACGACATCTTGTCGTAACCGAGTCGTAATAGTTGGTCTACTACCGCATCCATTATCTTCTGGATGGTGATCTCAGTATCTTCTTTACTACGCTTTGGCATGTTTAGGCTCTTCTCTCTGTATATCCGTCTTTAATTATTGACGTCCAATGTCACTAACTTCCGTTTTAGTATCGTACGTCATGACTCAACGTAAAAGACCAAACCACAATTAAACCATACGGCTTATCTAATTGTTGTGTGATGCAAGCTAATTTTCCACAAATAACCATTGACGATATTTATGAAATCAAAGGACGTTATCTTTTTGTTTATATAATATTGAGCGACCGATAATCTTACAATTTGTTGGTGCTTACAACTAACTGAATAGCATTCTGACATGAGAATGACATGAATTTTCGTAATTTATTGATCTAAATCACACTTAGGGCAAACCAATTCGCCGTGTTTATAGTTGCGCAAAATTTCAGCAAACAATAGATCATACTGTTATTTTATCGAAAGTTAGCAGAGTCCTTTTTATGGATTCAGATCTAATTACTGGTTAATATAGCCCTATTATTTGTAAGAGGATTGATTTGAGATGAGCACCGAACCAGAACAAGTATGCGAAGCATGTGGCTGTGCAGGCGAAATGGGTTTCATCATTAAAGAAGGTGATGATGTTGCTGAAGTAACTATCTTTGCAGCGGGTCAAACGCTACTACAAGCAGAACTGGATAAGTATGTTGAGTTAGCCAAGCAAGTTTGTGCGGCTGTTGAATTTGAAGTATCTCCAATCACTGAAGAGTCGACTGAGCTAACAGCTCGTTTTAAGTTTGAAGTGAGTGCTGAAAAGCTTATCTTTGAACTGAAAACTCGCTCTTTAGCACGATAATCAACTATTTGATTTTTATCTAAAACGGGCTATTCAGCCCGTTTTTTTGTTTCTAGGGGCCAATATCGTTGCACTATTTAAGCCTAGACTTAATATTAGGTATCACTCTTTCAAACTCGTTCGACTATGCTGCGTATTCTGTTTTCAATCTTGTTAGTCATATTTTCTCTGAATACCCATGCTGTTGCTTTAGATCAGTTTCGCATTCTTAACCACCTAGACAATTATGGTAACTTGGATTTGCGTAATAAACCCTATACCGAACTGCCCAGTGGTTTGGTGATCAAAGGTAACCTAAACATTGCTAAAACCTCGATTAAGCGAATTCCCAAAGGCGTCGATATTCAAGGTAGCCTGACCGCGACCAACTGCAGCCTAAGTAAGATAGATAAAGGGGTAACCATTAAAGGTTATGCCAACCTGCTTGGCTCCAAAATCACAAGATGGCCTTCTGGCGTCAAAGTCGGCGGCTATATTAATCTAACAGACACTCCCCTCACCTCTTTACCGCCAAGATTACGTGTAAAAGGGGATCTCAGCGTGATACGCACCCCGCTTGAAACACTCCCTGAGGGAATGACCGTTGATGGCAATCTTTATATCGGCGGGTCAAAGATTACCGAGTTTCCCGACACCATGACGGTCAAAGGCAATATCTTTCTGGGTGGTAACCGTATTTCGAAATGGCCGACAAACTTAACCCTAGGCGGCGCAGTAGCCCCATAGTAGTAGATACACCTTACCGGGTATTGTTTAAACTATAGAAGTAAAGCGAAATGAAATGATACAACTGTTATCGCACACATATCGCACAGCCAGTCGTTATCATGTATAATCTAACGCTAAAGTAAGCCGCCACATTTCTGACTTATAATTGACTCAATCCACTAGATTGCACACGCTCTAGTCATTACACTGTGGCAGAATAAAAAACAAGCAATGTCTAAGGCGCTCCACGTGTTCGCCTTTTTCCCGTCTTCATATTCATAGACGTATAATAGTGTACCTAATATGGAACAAGATAAATTCACCAATATTTATCGATTGCCAACGGCTATACAGATCCGAATAGGCAAATGGCAGCAGACGTTCAACGGCACTTCTGATCTTGTCATGCACCAAGCAATCGAAGTTAGGAACAAGCAGTACCGAAAACCTAACTTTTTTCCGTCGGGTTGGAGTGTCCAACTTTTCGATAATAACGATATCTCGATTACCAACCATGGTAAGTACATTCAAACTGCAATGCGAACCATGATGGATCGTAAGGTATCATACAAGCGTATTTACTTATCGCGTTTACCACTAGAAGAAGCAGAACCAGGCTTGATTGCGTTTAAACAAGAGTGGATTTCAAAGCATAATCGTGTGGCACGTAAGTATAATCAGATCAAGAAGAAACAGTTCATCCGCTTCGCTCTTGAAGAAGCAGAGACACTCTACCCTTCGATTGAGAAAGGTGAGTTTGATCTTCAGTTATGGAACAAGTTGGTGGTTTCTGAATTAGGAAACCCTAAAAAGTTCGACAACCCATATTTTGTCAAAAAAGCCAAAGTCTAAGCTAATCAGGGCAGCTAACGCTGTCCTTTTCAGTATTTGTCCAAAATAGCTTGATAACGGCTATGCCCTGAAGCATCTTTCTCCTTAAGCAGATCTAAGCCTTTCTGAAGCTTGTTGACGATCGTCTTGTCAGTATTGCGATTAACGGCAAAGTACAAGTCCCCTTCCTTAACGACATATACAACTTCAAATATGCTAGGGTCTACCCCCGCTTGACGCGACCACCAATAAGCAGCACGGTCTGCATAGACAAGCAAATCGATACGCTTTTTCATTAACTGTTCAGCCAAGACGGTGACGTAAGAGGCCTCTTGCATAGAGTTTCTCGGAATACCAAGTTCTAGTAAGCTTTGCTCACCGATATCATCTCGAATCACTCCAATACGGTATTTCGCCATATCTAGTGCATCGTTAATCTTGATGTTTGAGTCTTTCCTGGCAAGAACAACGACTTTAATATCGACGATTGGCCCAACCCACTGAAATAGCTTTTCACGATGCTCAGAACGAGTCGTTGAAAATAGAATCGAGTTCGCATGGGTAAGTACTGTACGGTAAGATCTCGCCCATGGCTGCAATGTCATCTGAGATTGGGTAACAGGCTCACCAACTAAGGCGCTCGCCTCCATCAGAATCTCGACAGAGTAGCCAGTAATCTTATCATCTTTGAGGAAATTGGCAGGCGGGTAAGCCTCGGTATAAAACGAGACTTCTCGCAGATCGTTGTCCTTGCTCAGCACGCTTGGAGACAACAACCAAACAGCAAGCGCCATAAGCAAGTAGTAAACAGAGATGTTGTGAATCACAATGTTCTCCCCCTAAATGCCATCTAATACTAAAGTTAGTCTAGAGATGACCAGTTCTAAAGGGGGAGATTCAATTAAATTAGACCGTTTCGACTTAAGCCGCGCTTAACACTTGAGCACATTTTGCCAAATCGACGAATCTCATCGAAATGCGGAGTGATACCTCTATCTATCGCCGACTCCCAATAGCTCAGCTCAGAGTCGACCATTTCTAACAACTTCTTTGGACAACCGACGCAATTACCCTTGGTGCCACAGACAAACGTTTCTGGCGCATAAAGAGGTAAGGTGTTTTTTACCTGCTCAATAATGCCTTTCATTGCGGCTACTCGATCTGGTTTTCTACTTTCTTTCACACAAAAAGCTCAAACATCAATAAGGAGCAGGATTATAGATCTTTAGCCAAATTTGCCAATACCTACAAAGTGTGTGGATTAGTGATTTTATCTTTTCTGCGCTTAAACAATCTAAACTCCGGCGCTTTGGCAACCAAATACACCGCGAGAGCAGCAAAGGCAAAACCAAGCACACCAAGGCCATCAAAAGACTCACCAAACATCAACCAAGCTTGAACAGCAGTTGTTGGCGGCACTAGGTAAAAGACGGAAGCCACACTGGATGCCGCCCCATGCTCAACCATATAAAGCAGTAGCAGAATCGCAACACATGACAGCACCACCACTAGCCAAATCATGGTAAGAATAAACGGTAAACTCCAATCGACCTGCATGGATTCAAAATTCGCCGCATAGGGGATAAACAACAGGCTCGCCGCAAAATACTGAACCGCCGCACTGCCCACCATATCGACGCCTTGGCAGAACTTTTTCTGATACAGAGTACCAACAGTGATACCAACCAAAGAGATCAAACAAAGGATGATCGCTGCTGTCTTATGCGTTTCAGATTGCCAATCTACTTTACCCATCAAGACTAGACTTATCCCGATAAAGCCAAGCGCTAATCCCATCCATTGAGAGGCTTTAAATGACTGTCCTACGAAAGAAACTAATATCACCGCTGTCAATATCGGCTGTAGGCCAACCAGCAATGAACTCAACCCTGCTGGCATGCCTAGGTCAATGGCAAGGTAGGTGCCACCAAGATAGAAACCATGAATAAGTACCCCAACCACTGCGCAATGCAGCAAAGCTTTACCTGTTGGCAATCGGCGGCGTAAGAACACAATCAAAACCGCGAACAAGGTGACATTCAACACCATGCGTAAAGAAAGCAATGTCGCAGGCTCGGCATACTGAAGCCCAAACCTTGCACCAACAAAACCTGAAGCCCAAAGAACTACAAACACAAATGGGATGAGCCGCACTAACATGAACTTTCCTCTGGATCTAATCGTTAATATAGGTTTACTTTAATAGGTACAGAAAAAGCTTAAAGATACAGATTTGGATTATTTATTGGGTACAGATTAATGAATGCGAGTAATAAGTATCTGATGGTTGAGCAATACATCAGACAGAAGATTGATACTGGCTTGTTGACTGATGAAGATAAGCTACCTTCGATTCGCTCACTGAGCAATACGTTAACCGTGAGCAAAAACACCGTCATTCGAGCTTATCAAGAGCTCGAAGCACAAGGCATGATTTACACGGTACCTAAATCGGGTTATCGCGTGTCTGCTCGCACCTCCCAAGCGCCAATAGCACATGCACCCAATAACGTTGATTTGCTTTCGGTTTGTAAAGAGATCCTGACTTACTCACACCAACAAGAGCTCTTAGCAACAGGTTCTGCTCACCCAAATATAGATACGCCTGCGATCAAAAGTCTATATGCAGAAATAGGTCGCCACAGTCGACGCCAAAGCCATACCCCAAGCCACTATCAACTGCCTCCGGGCAACGAGGTGTTACTCAAACACCTCACCAAAATTAGCCAAGATCTCGGTGTGAATGCAGGCAAAAATGAAATAGCCATTACTCATGGTGCCCAACAGGCGATCAGTTTAGCCCTTCGCGCGTTAACCAACAGTGGAGACATCATTGCGGTTGAGTCACCTTGTTACTTTGGTAACTTACTTTTGATGGAGTCCTTAGGGCTCAAAGTGGTCGAGATTCCAAGCTGTCCCCGTACTGGTATCGATACTCAATCACTGCAAGATGCGCTAGATAACTGGGATGTGAAAGCACTGCTCGTCACTCCCAACTTTACCAATCCGACTGGGGCGAGAATGCCTTTAGACAACCGTTTGAAATTGCTTGAAGTAACAGGGTCTATCCCCATCATTGAGGATGATGTTTTTGGTGCACTTGCATTTGATAAAGGGATCCCGCCACTGAAGACTCTTGATACGCAAGATCGGGTCATCTACGTGAATTCGCTTTCTAAGATGCTTGATTCTCGCTTGCGTATAGGCTGGATACTGGCAGGACAATACCAAGCACAAATTGAAAAGTTCCTCGTCTGTGACAACATGGGTAGCCTGAATCTAATGCAATCTGCTGTGGCTGATTTCCTCGGTTCTGGCAAGTATCGCCAGCACGTGCAACGCATGCAGCGCTTGTATCAAAATAACACTAAGCTGTTTTACCAACAGCTAAGCAGTAGCCTCAATCAGTACCCGAGTTTAAACGGTAAGTTTAAATTACTCTTGCCGCAAGGTTCGTTTTTGCTCTGGCTCGCGTTACCCAATGGTTTCGATAGTAGTGCTTTGTATCAGCAAACAAAATCGCTAGGAATCAGCATTTTACCCGGCACCATTTTTGATACCTCTGGACAATACTCACATTGCATACGCTTTAGCTGCTCCAACTTTTTATCGAACCCAGATTGGAAACTTGGGGTTGAAAAGCTCGCCACTCTTATCCATCATCAGTTAACTCCCTAATTATACGGATAGAATTATGAGTACACTTCCCAACGCAACAGACGTTCTCGATTTTTGGTTTAACGAATTAGAGCCAAAAGACTGGTTTGTCAGCAGCTCAGAGTTAGATAAGACAATCACATCTCGTTTTGGTGATTTACTTAAAAGTGCCGCCCAAAGTGAACTGTTCACGTGGAGAGACTCTAGCCAAGGACGACTTGCTGAAATCATTGTGTTAGACCAGTTTTCTCGAAATATCTATCGCAACACACCTAAAGCATTTGCCCAAGATCCTTTGGCACTCGCCCTCGCACAAGAGGCGATTTCACTTGGGCTGGACCAGGAGTTAGAAACCAAGCAAAGAAGCTTTCTCTATATGCCATTTATGCACAGCGAGTCAGCGATCATCCATCAGCAAGCGGTTGATCTGTTTAACGTGGCGGGAATGGAAAACAATTACGAGTTTGAACTGAAGCATAAGGTGATTATTGACAGATTTGGACGTTATCCACATCGCAATGACATTCTTGGGCGCTCTAGCAGTCCTGAAGAGGTGGAGTTCCTTACACAACCTGGCTCTAGCTTCTAATAGCGAGGGCCTCTGCGGGCCCCCTACTCTTGCCTTTGTATTACAGGTTTAATAACTGCGGCTAACAAACTCTATTTCATCAACTTCATGAAGCAAATTGGTGTAAGAAGCCAATGTATACATCACGTTAGCGAGTAAGTTAGCGTAGCGGAATAGAATTGGCGCTGGAGACTTTTTACCTGAATGTTCAACCGCAACCAAGGCGCGGACTATTTTCTTCGCCTGAGTTCGGCATAGATGCAGCTCTGCAGAAATAGGATGACCGCCGGGAAGGACAAAGCCTCGAAACCCGCCATCTAACTTATCTCGCAACAGGTTATAGTCTTGATAGAGTTCTTGGAGTTGCTGCTCATCAATCGCTAATTTACCTCGAACGGAGCCATTCAAGTGATAAACATTCGGCTGCGCGCGGCTTAAAATATCACGGCACAGTGCGTCTAATTCCATGGTCAGCACGAGACCGATTCGACTACACAGTTCATCGGCAGCAATTTCAAAATCACACACTGGGCTATCTTCATAGATAAACGGGTAGCAGATCTCTCCATGCTCTTTACTTACAGGGCGCATAATAAATCCTTGGCAAAAATAAAGGAGCCAATGTGGCTCCTTTGAATAGAATTAGCTTACTAGGCTCTTAAACTTAAAACAAATTTAAGCGTTTGATACCTTTTTATGCCCTTCTTCTAGGTGAACAAAATCTACTAAATCATCACCTGACACTTGATATGCTTGACCAAAACCTTTTACAAACAGACCTTTGTCGGCTTTAAGGTTGAATAGAACGAAGTCTTGCAACTGGCTTAGACCGTCGATGATTTCACCGAAACGCCCCTGCATTTGTGCAACGACTTGAGTCCACTGCTCAGTATCACGCTCTACTACAGAAGCGACTGCATCAAACGTTAAACGCTTACGTGCAAACAGCTGCTTAGAGGTATCTTCATCTTCAATCATCATGATAGAAACATTTGGGTTTACCTGCAGGTTACGCGCGTGACGAGCAATTTCAGAGATAAGCACGAAATAGCCATCTTGGTTTTGCACATATGGAGCGTAGCTTACGTTTGGACGACCATTTTCATCGACTGTCGCCAGTTGCAGTGTACGTCGCTCTTGGCGAAACTCTTTAATTTCAGGCTCAAGACGTCCTTGAAGGCGTTCTTGTTTAACTTGTTGATCCATGTTGAGGCTCCTAACTTTCTCTTACTATTATTATTCTGAATTACTTTCTAAACTCTTGCTGCCATTGTTTGAATGTCGCTACCTGCGATTCAATCAATTCACGCTTTTCATTACGACCTAGGTAGATCTTAAATATGTTATTTCCCGCTTCACAGAAGAAACCAAAGTAGTGGCTTTCTCTACCCATGAAAGGTTTACTCACTAAAGCAATGTTCTTAACATTATCTAGCTTCAGATGGCCGTGTAGTTCGCCTTCACGTCCCATCAAGTTGTAGTAACCACGCGCAACTTTTCCTTTAGGAAACGGCGCTTTTACTTCAAAGATTGAACCAAAAGAATGAACAATTGTAGTAACAGGACCGAATCCAACTAAGCTCTCTAAGATATGCTGAGCTTGTTCTCCATCCACCAAAGCAATCATTTCTTCAGGTAAGGCCGCTACCGCTTCAAACTCAGAGACATTGAGTTTCTCAGCAATTGCTGCGGGTAGTAGAGTGGGTTCTTGCTCGATAAGCTGAGCAACCTGCTTTTTTAGTGCTTCCATAGTTTTTCCATTTACATCGCGACTGATTCGAGCGCGTTTTTTTCTTGATACGTTGACTGTAGTACTTGAATACAAGCTTGAGCGAGGCTTACTGCCCAAAATTGCCCAGCCAAAGTTAATGAGAGATAATCACCTTCGATTTGAACTAGCCCTTTTTCTTGCCAGTTGTGGAATAAAGGTAATAAGAAATCAAATGAGGATAGTCCTAAAAATTTAGGCATTGCCGCACGCGATAACACACCGCGGTCGAAGCCTGATTTCAGTACAGAAAAAATCGGTTCCAACGAGTGCTGCTTAGTCATCATTGCTACTAATGAGTCGCCAGACTTCATTGCTGTCATGTAGGTTTCTAGTGTTCGATGATTCATCATACCGTAGCCACCGATGTTGCCGCCTGCCCCGCAGCCAATAGGTAATACCTCAGCATAGGTTTTTGCTAACGAGTTGTATTGACTGCGTTCACGGTTGTCTCTAGCCCAATGGTTAACGCTGAGCTGTCGCATATGATGCTTTCGCATAAATTCTGAACCTAGCTGGTACATTGATGCTTTGTCAGGTGATGTTGCTGGTGCGGGGATCTTTCCTTTCTCGACCAGATTCAACATTGGCGCGTTACCACCAACCACTAACTGGTATAAATCTAACCCGTGAGCACCTGTCGACATGAAGTCGTTTAGATCTTGCTCAAACACCTCTAAGGTTTGGTAAGGCAAGCCATAAAGTAGGTCTAAAATAATGGGCGCTTGGTCAGTGGCACTTAAGGAGCTCACACGTTCCAGTACCGCTTCTCGGTCATCGAGGCGTTTTGCACTACGTCTAACCTGAGTATTAAAGCTCTGAATACCAAATGAAAAGCGGTTAAAACCACCCTCTAAAGCGCGCTCAAATGTTTCATCACTAAAGCGGTTAATTCGTCCTTCTAGAGTGATCTCACAATCAGTCGATAGAGGGAAATTTGCGCGAATGGCTTTGCCTAATCGCTCGATTTGCTCCGCCGACAAATCGGTGGGCGTTCCCCCACCAATATAAACCGCATGGAAAGTTCCAGATTGCGTCCAAGGTATCGCCGCTTTGTGCTTAATTTCAACCATCAAGGCTTCGAAATAATCATCAACTAGCTTTCGGCTGGCAGCATTTTGGAAAAAGTTACAAAAGGTACAACGGACTCGGCAAAAAGGAATATGGATATATAAGCAGCGCTTATCATTTTTTTCCCCTTGTGAGGCATAGAGTCTATTTAATACTTCAGCTTTCTGCTCAGGCAATAAAGGGGCTGCCATACCTCCTGCATGAGGGGAGGACTTTTTGGCAAAAGCAAAGCGAAGTGGATCTGGCGTATCTGCCGCCAAAATTGATTCATCAAATTTATAAATATCTAGCATTTCATAAATCTCTCAGCGCTTGTCAGCTCTAGCCTCACGCTAAATTCTTAAAAACTGGAAACGATCATAAATTGGCGCTAATGATAATGCAATTGATAATTGATCTTATTTGCATTGTGGGTAATAATTCTAATCCGTCTGGTCACCGATATGAATCATGGAGAACTCAAGTGAACGTCAAGCGATACACCATTGCAGGTAGCATTTCGTTAGCTATCCACGCTGCGTTCGTGTTCGTTGCACAAGAGCCGAAAGCCTTTGCAATGCCTGCCGGGGCACAATCAAGTTCTGTGTCGATTAATTTTAAAGCAGTCGCGACGCCGCCTGCCACACCGGTAGAACAACCGGTAACACAGTCAGAACCAAAAGCTGAACCAGAACCTACTAAAGAACAAGTGACTCCGCCTGTGCCCCAAAAGGTTGTAAAACAACCTAAACCAGTCGAAAAGAAAGTCGTCAAGAAAAAGCCCAAGGTAGAAAAAAAAGTCACCAAAGCGAAACCTGTACCTAAGAAACAACCTGTGGCTGACCAACCACAAGAGAAACCCGCGCAAAAGGTAGTTGAAAAAAAGCAAGCGCCTAAGCAACACGACTCGAAATCCCAGCCAGAGCTGGTTAATCAAGGGGCAAGCTCTCAACCCGTAATGGTCACCAAACCTTCGTTTCTCACTCGCCCTTCTGCTCCCAAGTATCCGCGATTGGCGAGAAAACGTGGTATTGAAGGCATCGCCCTTTACGAAATTTGGCTAGATGAAGATGGTAAACAAGTTAAACAAGTCCTTATCTCATCTTCAGGCACTGACATGCTTGATAAGTCAGCACTGACAGCAATCAAGAAGTGGCGATTCTCGCCACACTCTGTCGATGGGCAAAAAATGGCTCATCGCGTTCAAATCCCTGTTCGTTTTAAGTTGGATCGATAATGGAACAATTACAGCAATTGCAACAACAATTAGGTCTTATGGCTTGGCCATTGATCATCTGCTCAGCACTCACATTAATGATTGTTGCCGAGCGTCTTTTTCAAGTCATGATTAGCCTAGGTGTTGGCAAACGAGCCATTCGTAGCGAACTAAAGCAGATTAGCCCAACTGACAGCCATCAAATCGAGGCGTTGGCAGAGAAACTCTCACCTCGCCGACCTTTGCTCTACAAAGGTGTGGCCATGTTGCTTGCTCACCACTCATTTTCTAAAGCTCTGCGTGAAGACGCCGCAGGTATGTGGTTACAAGAAAAACGCCACCAGCTTAATTCAGGGTTAAGGCTACTGACTCTGATTGGGGTGATTAGCCCACTGATTGGCTTACTGGGAACAGTATTAGGTCTGATAGAGATGTTTAAAGGCGTCGCGGCCTCGACAGGCAACATTACCCCTAATGACCTAGCTGACGGACTTGGTTTGGCAATGAGAACCACTGCCGCTGGTCTTCTTATTGCACTACCTGCGATTGCCGGAGCCCAACTTCTCGGCTTGTGGGCCGATAAAGTTATGGCGAAATTAGAGCACACTCTTAACTACGTAAATCTATGGTTGGAAGGGATTAGCCTTCAGCATGTATCACCAGATAACGCTTTGACCACAATAAAGCCCTCCGCGAACTTAGCAACTGAGGCGAGTTCATGATCAAGGTTAGGCAGGAAGAAAATCGCTTCGGCTTGACCCCTGATCTTACGCCTCTGCTCGATATTATTTTTATCGTCATGGTGTTTTTGATGCTCACCGCGGCAGTAAAGCTTGACTCACTTGAAGTTGACTTGCCGACCACTGACTCGCAAGTAGTGTCAGAGGTGGATACTAAATCTCTAACCGTCAATATCTTGGAGGCAGAACCTCACTGGGCAATTGATGGTAAAGAATACATAGACTGGGAGAATTTCACCCTAGCGTTACTGGAAGAATACAAATCTAACAAACAGCCCATCGTGATAGGTGCAGATAAAACAGCCGAAGTTCAGCACCTAGTGAAGTTGCTCGCCTTTTTGCAAGAAAACGGTATTCAAGCGACACAGCTACTCACGGAAGAATCTAAATAATCGAGTTCAACATGTATAAAAAAGCCCTTTTAAAAACCGTAACCGCCCTTTCTTTATCGTTAATAGCTTCAACATCATTCGCAAGCGAAAGAATTGTCAGTGCAGGAAGTGCCGTTACAGAATTGCTTATCGCGTTAAATCAGCAAGAAAAGCTGGTCGCGGTTGACGTCACGAGCGAACTACCAGGATCATTGCAGCTGCCAAAAATAGGTTATCACCGACGTTTATCAGCAGAAGGTCTTTTGGCTCTCGGTCCAAATCGCTTGATCGGCTCGGATGAGATGGGGCCAGAGACGGCTCTCAGCCAGCTTCGCTCAGCAGGTGTTGAAGTTGATATCGTCAATACAAAGCCAACTCCAGAAGGTCTTCTTGAACGTATTGATGAAATCGCCGCACTGACTCAAGCCGAGCAGCAAGCAAGCGAGTTGAAAAAGCAAGTAACTGATCAGATTGCTAGTTTAGAAAAGAACAAATCTCAGCAAAAATCAGCGAAGAAAGTGCTGTTCCTACTTATCCACGAAGGAAGACCTGCTAACGTCGCCGGACGTGATACCACCCCTAACGCGATTATTGAACTCGCAGGTGGTGTTAACCCAGCCGCTAGCCAGTTAAGTTCATACAAACCGCTTTCTACCGAAGCTATGGTCGAAATGCAGCCAGACATTATTTTGGTCAGCGGGCGCAGCTATAACAAATTGGGTGGTGCCGACGAAATACTAAAGAAAATGCCAATGCTCGCGGCGACACCAGCAGGACAGAACAAACAGTTCATTAAAATTGATGGTCACGCATTAGTCGGCGGACTGGGATTAAAAAGCCTGTCTGAAGCTGAGCGCTTAAGCCTGCTTTTGAAATAACGAGTCACTACTATGCTTTTACGCCGTCTGCCGCTTAGTGCTGCTATTGCCATATTTGGTATTGCCTTGGTTGTTACTGCGATCAGTTCCGTCACTGTTGGCCCTATGAACATTGGCTTTTGGGAAAGTGTCCAAAGCCTTATGTTTCGTTCAGAACAGTTAGCCCCACATGTGAATTTGGTTATCCATGAAATACGCTTTCCACGCACTATCTTATGCATGCTGGTAGGCGCAATACTCGCTATCTGTGGCACTGTAATGCAAGGTTTGTTTCGCAACCCTCTTGCTGAACCCGGTATTATCGGTGTGTCAGCAGGTGCATCATTAGGGGCTGCGTTGGCGATCGTTCTGTTTGCTGATCTTAGCGAGCAATACCCTCAATTTATGAACTTAGCTGCCGTACCGATATTTGCCTTTCTTGGTGGTGCGTTGACGACTGTTCTTGTCTATAAGTTAGGCACAAGCAAGATGGGCACGTCTGTGACTATCATGCTGTTAGCCGGTGTGGCGATTAGTGCTCTATCGGGGGCGGGAATCGGTTACATGAACTTTATTGCCGATGACCAAATGCTGCGTGACTTATCACTCTGGTCGATGGGGTCATTGGCAGGCGCAAATTGGACCAGCATCATCTTATGTGCCATCACATTGGTTTTATTGATGATCATATTTGTGCGTAAGGCGATGTCACTGAACGCTCTTTTGCTAGGCGAAGCGGAAGCCAACCATCTGGGTATTCCTGTACAACGCTTGAAGCGCCAGCTGATTCTGTTAACCGCTGTTGGTGTTGGTGTCACTGTGAGTGTTTCTGGCATGATTGGCTTTATCGGCTTGGTTATCCCTCACTTAGGTAGAATGCTATCGGGCCCCGATCACCGAACCCTATTGCCAATCTCGGCACTGATGGGCGCTTTACTGCTTACGTTTGCCGATATGTTCTCTCGCGTTGCCGTCGCTCCTGCAGAGTTGCCTGTTGGTATTGTTACAGCACTCATCGGTGCGCCTTTCTTCATCTATCTACTCTTCAAGCAAAAAGGAAAAATCATCTGATGAGTAAAGTTGTTTTATCAGGTAAGCATATTTCCATGAAGTTCGGCGCTCGCAAGGTATTGGATGATATTAATATCGATATTCGTGCCGGAGAAGTCACTACACTTCTAGGACCTAATGGTGCAGGCAAGAGTACATTGCTTAAACTGCTTTGCGGAGAAATACCGTCACGCTGTGACATTCACTATTTCAACCAACCGCGAGAGCAATGGAAACCAGCGGACTTGGCTAAGCACCTCGGAATGCTGCCACAACACAGTACATTGAGTTTCCCATTTCTTGCCCATGAAGTGGTTGAGCTTGGGGCGATTCCTTTAAATGTGCCAAACAAGTCTGCACAAAAGCTCGCGAATAAGTATATGGAGATGACGGATGTCACTCACCTAAGTGACCGCTTGTACCCATCACTGTCTGGCGGCGAAAAACAGCGCCTTCATTTGGCTCGCGTTCTCGTTCAGCTTGATCAGGCAGGTAAAAATAAGATCTTAATGCTTGATGAGCCAACCTCCGCGTTAGATTTAGCCCACCAGCACAATACGTTGAAGATTGCGCGTAAACTAGCCGATGAACATGATACTGCCGTTGTTGTCGTGCTGCATGATTTGAACTTAGCCGCTCAGTACTCAGATCGCTTGATCGTGCTTCATGATGGCAAGCTAGTTTGCGATGACGCGCCGTGGAAAGCTCTGCAACCGGAGATGATTAAACGTGTTTACGGTTATGACTCCATTGTTGCACCGCATCCTACGCTCAACTTCCCTCTCATTTATCCGGCCGCTTAGGTAATTTAGAAGGGTCAGAGAACCTTGGCTATACTCAAGTTATCGTGCTTGAGAGGCGCTATAAGATGGTTCGGATCACTGACCCCTTGATTATTGTTCTTAGCTTGTTACTCAGTTTTGGGGGACTCGCTGCCCCTCAAGATAACCTTCCTCATATCCGTGTCTGTGGAGATGCCATCGACTGGCCGCCTTATACCTATGTACTGAACGATAAAGCACGAGGCTATGATGTCGACATATTGGAAGAGGTCTTTACCAAGCAAGGGTTAAGCTACGATATCACCATGACTTCTTGGTCACGATGTCTTCGCGGGGCAAAAAATGGGGAATTCGACTTAGCCCTTAGTGCCTCTTTCAATGTACGAAGAGATAAAGATTACCTCTACACAGACTGGTATTACGCCATTACCCCACATTATGTCTACTCAACAGAACGTTTTCCCAATGGTCTGGTGATCTCAAATGTCAAAGATCTTGCCCAATACCGAGTCTGTGGCAACCACGGATATAACTATTCCGATTTCCAACTGAGTAACATTACGCGCGTTGGTCATTCCGTTCATGATTGCCTTGAGCAAGTGAGACAGGGAAAGTGCGACATTTACCTAAACTGGGCAGAGATTCTGCACGCGATAAAGGAGATGTGGGGGATAGACCTAATAACGGATGAATTAGTTTCTGTCGCCGTTCCTGAAATGAAACCACACAAATTCCACATGCTTATATCACGTAAATTAGAGCAAAGGCATGAACTAAAACAGTATTTAGATCAACACCTTCGCACTATTCGACAACGAGAGTAATCGCTATAGAAGTCTTCTTCTTAGCCCTGTTTTCTCTAACACCCTCGTCGAGATCTCTTCGACAGAAAGGGAAGAGGTATTGATATATGGAATCGCCTCACGGCGGAACAAAGACTCTACCGTTTGCAGCTCGTGTAAACATTGCTCATTACTGGCGTATTCACTACCGGCTAATCGATTTTCACGTATCTCAGTCAATCTCTCTGGATTGATGGTCAAACCAAATAACTTGTGGCGATGAATCTCAAACTCGGGCAATAGCCTCATGCGCTTCAAGTCATCATCGATAAATGGATAATTGACCACGCGCAAACCAAACTGCATCGCCATATATAAACTGGTCGGTGTCTTCCCGCTTCGAGAAACCCCCAGTAAGATGATGTCCGCCTCTTCGAGCCCTTTTAGGGTAATTCCATCATCGTGCGCCAAGGTATATTCAATCGCGGCTATTCGGTCAAAATACTTATCAGAGTCGCGTCCTACACTGCGCGAACGCTGCAACTTCGGTTTAGGCTGCATCTGAATATCATCTTGTACTTTCTGAACAATACTCTCTAACACGTCGTAGCCATACGAGTTCGACTCTAGCAAGCGCTGACGAAACTCAGGAATAACGATGGAGAAAAACACCAACGGCTTTATGCCACTTCTTTGGTATGAAGTTTCAATTTCTTTTATCAGGTCAGATAATTTGTCTTCGCTTTCGATGAAAGGAAAGGTTTTCTCATTAGCTTTAAACGGGAATTGACCCAGAACAACGTGCCCTAATGTTTCACATGTTATAGCCGTTCCGTCAGAAACATAGAATACATCACGACTTTGAATATCAATTTGCATTTTTTTTTAAACTTTAAAATTCTTTTGAGTAGGATAGAAGCCATAATATCGACAATAAAACCCGGGTTGCTGTTACGGCCCCCACAGCTTTGAAAATTCCTTGTGAATTTTTTTAAGCTTTTACGTAATCGTTTGCCCAATCCCTACAAAGCTGCAATGTTTCTGGAGAAAGACATGCAAAAGAACACCCTCTGGTTCGATGGCCTATCCATGGAAGATGTCGACAAAGTCGGCGGTAAGAATGCCTCACTTGGTGAAATGGTTTCCAACCTAGCCAATGCTGGCGTTTCAGTACCCAACGGTTTTGCGACCACTTCCTACGCGTTTAACCAGTTCCTAGATTTTGAAGGACTGGATGATCGCATTCACCAATTGCTGGATGAACTGGACGTTGATGATGTAGACGCTCTGCGTAAGACAGGTGCTACCATCCGTCAATGGGTTTTAGAAGCCCCCTTCCCTGCTGATCTAGAGCAGGATATACGTGAAAACTACCAAGAACTTATTGGCGGTAATGATGAACTTTCAGTTGCTGTTCGTTCATCAGCCACCGCTGAAGACTTACCAGACGCTTCTTTCGCTGGTCAGCAAGAGACTTTCCTTAATGTGAAAGGTATCGATGCTGTCCTTGAAGCAACAAAACATGTTTACGCATCACTGTTTAACGACCGTGCGATTTCGTACCGTGTTCACCAAGGATTCGACCACCGCGGAATCTCGCTTTCAGCGGGCATTCAACGCATGGTTCGCTCAGACAAAGCGTCTTCAGGTGTTATGTTTACTCTAGATACTGAGTCAGGCTTCGACCAAGTTGTATTTATTACTTCTTCTTGGGGCCTTGGCGAAATGGTTGTTCAAGGTGCGGTTAACCCTGACGAGTTTTATGTCCACAAGCCAATGCTTGAAGCGGGTCATTACCCAATCGTTAAGAAAACCTTTGGTTCTAAACTGATCAAAATGATCTACTCAACCAACCAAGAAATTGGCAAACAGGTAGACATCATTGATACCACAGAGCAAGAGCGCCAAGCGTTCTCATTAAACGATGAAGAGATCAAAGAGCTAGCGAAGCAAGCAATGATCATCGAGAAGCACTACCAACGTCCTATGGATATTGAGTGGGCCAAAGATGGCATTGACGGCAAACTGTATATTGTTCAAGCACGTCCAGAGACCGTATGTTCTCAAAGCGAGCAAAATGTTATTGAGCGCTATGAGCTAAACAATAAGGCTGACGTTCTTGTTGAAGGTCGTGCGATCGGTCAACGCATTGGTTCTGGCCCAGTCCGTTTAGTCGACTCGCTAGACCAAATGTCTTTGGTTCAAGATGGTGACGTGCTTGTCACAGACATGACAGACCCAGACTGGGAACCTGTGATGAAGAAGGCATCTGCGATTGTGACTAACCGAGGCGGTCGTACTTGTCATGCGGCGATCATCGCCCGCGAACTAGGCATCCCAGCGATCGTAGGTTGTGGTACTGCAACGACTAGCCTTCAAGATGGTGCGACCGTGACAGTCTCTTGTTCTGAAGGTGAAACAGGTTACGTTTATCAAGGTGAACTTGAGTTTGAAGTTAAGCGCTCTTCAGTCGACGAGCTGCCAATGCTACCAACTAAAGTGATGATGAACGTAGGTAACCCAGATCGCGCTTTCGATTTCGCACAACTTCCGAACGAAGGTGTCGGCCTTGCGCGCTTAGAGTTCATCATTAACAAGATGATTGGTATTCACCCGAAAGCGCTATTGAACTTTGACGAGCAAAGTGACGAGCTAAAAGCTGAAATCAGTCAGCGCATTCGTGGCTACAAAGACCCTATCGATTTCTACGTGAGTAAGCTAACAGAAGGTATTGCCACGATTGGCGCTGCATTCTGGCCTAAGCGTGTGATTGTTCGTATGTCAGACTTTAAGTCTAACGAGTACAGCAATCTAGTTGGTGGAAAGAGCTTTGAACCGCACGAAGAGAACCCGATGCTAGGTTTCCGTGGTGCATCGCGTTATATCTCGCCAGTATTTGAAGACTGTTTTGAGCTTGAAACACAGGCAATTAAACGCGTTCGCAATGAGATGGGTCTGAAAAACGTCGAGATTATGATCCCATTTGTTCGTACACCAAGCGAAGCAGCATCGGTTATCGACCTTCTTGCTAAGTTTGACCTACGCCGTGGCGACCAAGGCTTGAAAGTGATTATGATGTGCGAACTGCCATCGAATGCAGTACTCGCTGATGAGTTCCTGAAATACTTTGATGGCTTCTCTATTGGTTCAAACGACATGACTCAGCTTACGCTTGGTCTTGACCGTGACTCAGGTGATGTTGCACATCTATTTGACGAGCGTAACCCAGCGGTGAAAGCTATGCTTCAAATGGCCATCGATGCGGCAACCAAAGCGGGTAAATACGTCGGTATTTGTGGACAAGGTCCATCGGATCATGACGACCTAGCTGAATGGCTGATGGCTCAAGGCATTAGCTCTGTATCATTGAATCCTGATACGGTTATTGATACTTGGTTGAAGTTAGGTAACGTAAGCAAGTAAACTCGCTTAATATGAGGAAAGGCTTCCAATAGGAAGCCTTTTTTACTTTCTGGTTTAAGCTCGCTTAAAACTTGTAGCCACCACCGATCATAAATACCCAAGGGTCGATTTCGACTTTGGTCGAGTATTCTTGTCCACCAGCCTTATATTTCGCTGTCGTATCAATATCTGCATACCAAACTGAAGCATTTAAGAACCAGTCTTCATTGAGTTTATAATCCAAACCGATGTTTGCTGCTAACCCCCATGAATCATCAAGTGATAAGTCACTTAAGCCAGCATTGGTTCCTGTACTATTTAGGCTCTCATCAAAGAAAACTGTATAGTTAATACCCGCACCTACATATGGGCGAAAGTCACTGCCAGACTCACCGAAATAGTACTGAACCATAAATGTTGGCGGTAAATGCTTAGTTTCAGCAATGTCACCTAAGCCACCGTGATTGGTAGAAATTTTGTGCTTAAATGGTGTTGCAGCTAACACTTCAAAACTGATGGTATCAGTAAACATATAGCCTACTGTTAACCCAAGTTGGATATTAGAATCGACCGAAAACTTCGAGCCTGGATTATCCAAAACATCACCGCTGCTTTCATTCGGTACCACTGCCGCTAAGCCACCACGTACAATAATATCACCCTCTTTATGAGCAAACGCATTTGCTGAAGCGAGTATTGCTAGAACAGTTAGGCTTAAAAGTGTTTTTTTCATTTTGATTTCCTTTTGTAGGGTTTTGTTTTATTGATTGAAGGAATCATTGTTATTTGCGCCGCAAAGTAGCACATAAAAACCATACAAAATTGAGGGAAATCAATTTGTGAAATTTATTGAGTATGCAGTTACTTTTTTATCGAGACGATCACTAAAAGATGTAACATTGATGACATTTATGTAATGCAACTTTTATGTTCATCACGCACTAAAAAAGCTCCCGAAGGAGCTTTAAACTTAGCTAGTACTCGCGTCACTCTGTTGCTTAGCGAGTTCGATTTCCCTTTGCTTGAGCATCTTATCCATATCATCTCGATGAGACTGGAATGATGCCATCTGTTTCTTAGGCACAGAGCTTGCCATGGGGATATTGGCTTTCATCGCATTGACAGGCCTACCACGGTCAATCAACTCATAGTGAATATGAGGGCCTGTGACACGCCCTGTCGCGCCTGATAAACCAATTCGCTGCCCGCGAGAAATCTTCTGTCCCTTACGCACCAAAATCTTACTCAGGTGAAGGTAACGAGTCTTGTAGCGGCTGCCATGTTGGATCACTACGTAGTTACCTGCATAAGGATGTTTACGCGTCATGATCACGACCCCATCACCCGTTGATACAATCGGCGTTCCCGTAGGGGTTGCCCAGTCTGTACCATTGTGAGGTGAAACACGTCCAGTTACCGGGTGCTTACGAGTCGGGTTGAAGTTGGAGCTTAGACGATATCGACCATTAACCGGTTTACGCTGGAAAGCCCGTTGCAGGCTGTCACCATTGTAGTCGTAATATTGCCCGTCACTATGTAGATAAGCAGATAGCACACGACCACGGTTATAGATTTTAATCGCTTGTATTTCTCGATTACCAGTAAGCTGATCTCCAACAAACTGGCGTGACTGAACCACTTCAAACTTATCGCCCGAGCGTAAATCTCGAGCAAAATTGATCTTATCTTTTAGTAGGCTAACCACTTGTTCAATTTCGCTCTTTCCTAAGCCAAGCGCATTGACTGACTGGGAGAAGCTGCCATTAATTTCCCCAACCATAGGGAATGATTTCCAAACACCAGGAATTTTAACGTCGGCAAACTCATAACTGCCATCTTCGAGTCGGCTATACACCGCACGTTCAACTAAGCTAAATTCAAGCTCCATTTTGCTTAAATTGCCCGTTTCTTCGTTACGCCAGAATCTCAATGTGTTTCCAGGTTTCAGGGTATCTAAAGCAAGGAAGTTAAGATCGGTTTCCATGATCTTCATTAGCTCGCTATAACCAAAACCCAGCTGATCAAAGATGGTGCTTAGGTTATCGCCAGCTTGAATTACATATTCGTAGTCAGGAACGTCACGTACAACTTCATTGTCGAGTAAGAAATCGGATACAAGGGAAGACTCAGGAAGAGAAAGATCAATAGTGCGATGATACTTACCATGCTTAGGTGCGCTAGATATGGCGACTGCAGCTAGGAGAGGTAAACTCACCACCATCATTTTTTTTGGTCTAGACAGCTGTTGGAAGCGGGTCTTCAAACTTCTAGTTAGCACAATTTGACCTATTACCTGATATAAACAAAGGCATAAGGTTACGAATTTATCTAGAAGTTGTCACCTGCGAAATGTCAGATTTAAACTAAAAAAGGCGCAGATTGCGCCTTTATTGGTCTAAATTAGCAGTTACTTCTAAAGTTATCGCTGTTACTGATAGGTCGACACTAGACCGTTATCTTCACCAAACCCATTTGGTCGATATTGGTCTGCGTTCGGATCATTGATCCATTTTTCTTTATCTACCAGATACCTAAATTCGAACTGACTATCTTTTGGCAAACGAGTCTTAAACTTGTATGACTTCGATTTCGCCACTTTCTTCATTTCCGTTGGCTGCCAATCTAAAAAATCAGCAACGATAGCGACAGATTGACCTACTTCTTCCGCTGCAAGCTCAAAGGTAACTTCAACTTCATTTTTCGTTTTGAAAAAACGTTTATTGATCATAGTTTACTCCGTTAACGACAATTAAATTCCATCTCATAACTTGTTAGGTCAAATCATAAGCAATCTATCACACATACTCAATACTGAATTCAATGCGGATAACTTGGGTATTTAAACCTATTGCTTTGCTAAGCTATCTTGCTCAGTTACCTTGAAAAGTATAGTGGTTAATTGAGAAGGTTCTTCTGACATTGCTTGATGTTCATCACGTTGTAAGAGTTTCACCGTCACTTGATTTTCATTAACAGAAATATCTTTGATTCGGACTCTATCTCCCAAAAATGCAGAGCCTTTTGTCACCATACGCTGTCTAAACTCATCGTATGTAGAAATGATTAAATAGTAAAAAACGCCTGAACCTTGGTTACTTACTACTAATGGCGACACGTAGGTGGTCTCATTTACCTGCGTGATAAAGCGAGTTTCTATCGACACCTCACCACGCTCAGCCCCGTCTTCGTAGGTGCCTTTCACAATCTGTGGTTGCTCCATATCTTCAATAAATGTAAAGGCAGTACTTTCTGGGATTTTAATCGTCCAAGGGTTGACCGTTTTAATTGAAAACAGGCTTTGCATTACTCGATCTGACTGAGAGACTTGGTTAGGAAATTTGGCTAAAATTTCTTCATCAGTAAGACTGAACCGATAAATCCCTGCCACAGCGACTATGATTAGTAATACGATAGGAATCAAAAGGATAAGTGGGACAGGTAAAATGCGTTTTTTCATGTGAGTTAAGGTCTTATAAAAGCGATACGTTATTCGCCTCCATGTTAGCAGGACACTATTAGGAGTTAAAATGGAACATCAGAAGAAAATTCGAATCGCAGATTGTAGCTGTGGCCAAGTGAGCTTAGTTTGCCGAGGAAAACCCTCTCGTACTTCAGTTTGTCACTGTTTTGAGTGTCAAAAAAGAACGGGCAGTGTCTTTGGTGTACAAGCGCGATTCGAAAAAGAGCAAGTCTCTTTTAGCGGCGAGTTGATTGAGTACACCAGGATAAGTGACTCTGGCAATGAAGTGACCTATTCGTTTTGCCCTAAATGCAGCACAACGATGTTGCTCCGTCTACAAGCGGCACCTGATGCTCTTGTTGTGCCCGTAGGCGTATTTAACGAACATGACTTACCCTCACCAAGCTTTTCAGTTTATGAAGAGAGGAAACACGGTTGGGTCAAATTTGATTGCCAAATGGAGCACTACGATTAGATCTTCTCGACTCATTGCTTCGGATCAATATTCTCGGCATTTTTCCCCTACCGAACTCAGCATACTCGCTCTATAATTGCGCCCTAATCTAAGGAGTCAATTTTGATCACCAAACTCCCTCGTTGGGTAGAATATGGCGCTTTTCTACTCGCTTTACTCGCTGGCACCGTAAACGCTATCGGTCTGCTCGGCTTTCAGCACCAAGCCGTTTCACACATATCTGGCACAGTCACTCTCTTAGGCACGTCAATCGAAGCTCTCAATGCGCAAACAGGCCATCTGTTTCTGATCCTGTTTAGCTTCCTGTTTGGCGCGATTCTCAGTGGGTTGTTTATAGAGAGTACAGCACTCAAATTAGGCCGCCGATATGGAATAGCATTGTGCGTCGAAGGCTTTTTGTTGCTTGGAGCTTATTGGCTGCTTGATAACAACTACCTTGCCGGACAGTACTTAGCTTCTGCAGCTTGTGGATTACAAAACGCCATGATCACGACATTTAGTGGCGCTATTGTTCGTACCACGCATATGACAGGGATCATTACTGATCTCGGATTAATGATCGGAGCAAAGTTACGGGGAGAGGGCTTTGACTATCGCAAAGCTAAACTGTTTATGTTTATTTTCTGCGGATTTTTATTCGGCGGTATCGTGGGCGCCAAGGTATTTTCAATCTACTCAATAGCTGCTCTTTTACTACCTGTAGCTTTAGCGTTCCTACTTGCGCTCACGTACTGGCGCTTCCTTTCAAACCATACTGCACACAAATAATGTGCCACTACACTTGAAACACACAGACAAACAATTTAACATTCTCGACACATTTAACCACTAAATTATAAATATTCGACGCTTTATCTTGAATATTTAGCGATATTTATTGAATAGTATTGCAAGGATGCATAAAAGCCATTAATCTTGCGCCAATTTGATAATATATGGACGTTTAGTGAATATATATGCCACCTGATGGCTATACTATTTATCTAGTTGTAACTCGAGAAACGTATGCAAAACAGCGCTCAATCAACCGAACAGCCAAAAAGTAAAGGCAACTTTTGGATGTTCTTTATCCCTTCTTTGATCGGTTTATTCCTTTTTATGGCTCCGATCAGTTACGAAGGTGATATTACTATCCCTGTCGCAGTACTAGCGAAATCTATCCAAGCTATTTTTGGTGACCACCTAGTTGGAATGGTGACAGCGATCATCGCTTTTATGGCTATTGCTTCCGCACTATGTCGCATCAAAACACCGGCTTTTATCGCCAATAGTAATTTTTTAAATGGATTGTTCAATCCCAGCCCACTATGGTTAGCCGTGCGTTTGATTGGTGGCACAGCCGTCATTATGACTTTCTTCCAAGTTGGGCCAAATGCGGTATGGGAAGAGAATACTGGTGGCTTAGTACTAGAGGGGCTGCTACCGACGCTTTTCTCTGTATTTATTTTTGCGGGTTTACTGCTTCCACTACTACTTAACTTTGGCCTACTGGAACTATTTGGCACCTTACTGAGTAAAATTATGCGCCCAGTGTTCAATTTGCCAGGGCGCAGTGCCATTGACTGTATGGCGTCATGGTTAGGTGATGGTTCTGTCGGTATCCTTCTGACAAGTAAGCAGTACGAAAATAAATTCTATACACAACGTGAAGCGGCAGTTGTTGGTACTACTTTCTCAGCCGTATCAATTACATTTAGCCTCGTCGTGATTGCACAAGTCGAATTGGAGCATTTGTTCCTGCCATTCTATGGTGCGATTTGCCTAGCTGGCTTAGTCGCAGCAATCATCATTCCACGACTTCCTCCGTTGAGCTTTAAGAAGAACACCTTTATCGATGGTTCTGAACCTGCTAAGGATGCCGATGCCATTCCTCAAGGGCATACCGCGTTCTCATGGGGCATGGACCTAGCACTTAAGAAAGCCGCTCAGGTGAAGTCGGTTAAAGGCGTGTTTGGCGAAGGCGTACGTAACGCAGTTGACATGGTGTTTGGCGTGCTTCCTGTCGTTATGGGTCTAGGTACGATTGCCCTTGTGATTGCAGAATACACATCTGTTTTCAGCATTCTCGGTCAACCTTTCATCCCATTCCTTGAATTGCTTGGTGTCCCAGAAGCGGCAGCTGCATCTGAAACCATCGTTGTTGGATTTGCGGATATGTTTATCCCAGCGATCTTAGCGGCGTCAATTGATAACGAAATGACACGTTTTGTTATTGCAGCAATGTCGGTAACACAGCTTATCTACATGTCAGAGGTTGGGGCTCTGCTTCTAGGTAGCCGTATTCCAGTAAACATTTTTGAGCTGTTCGCAATATTTATCTTGCGTACCTTGATTACCCTGCCAGTGATTGCAGGTGTTGCTCACCTAATATTTTAAAGTAACGAGACTAAGCCCCTTCGGGGGCTTTTTTTGTACCTAGCAATCACCCCTCTACCACTAATTGGTTAGCCTACATTCTCCTCAGGAATTAAAATTCCCTTAACAATCATCTCATCATATAATTAATGATACATTACATAATAACCTTACTTGCAAGGAGTGCTTATGAGGTGGACGCTGGTATTTGTATCACTGTTATTGAGCTTTCAAGCGATAGCTTCTCAACTGGTTATTCGAGTTGGCGATGAGCAAGCAGTTCATCTATCTTATGCTGATATTACAACCAAACTCTCCCCTGCCTCATTTACCACTAAGCTGCCTTGGTACGCCAACACCAATAAGTACACCGGTTTTAAAGTCTCTGAGTTATTGCAGTATCTTTCAATAAATGATGCTTTCTCCGTCTCTTTCATCGCCCTCAATGATTACGCTGCCAGCTCTCAAATTGAGGATATTTTAAAATATGAGCCTATAGTTGCATACAAGATGAACGATAAAAAGATGAAGGTCCGAAATAAAGGCCCGTATTGGCTGGTCTTTAACTTAGATGAAAACCCAAAGATCGATAACGCTGTTTTTCATTCGCAAATGGTATGGCAAATCGATGAGATAATGGTACATAGAAAACAAGATGTGGAAAATAAATAACGATAATGACCCATCCACCTTACTAAAACGAGCAAAGTACCTGCTGCTGTTGCTCAGTGTTGTATTGATTGCTGCCAACCTTTACTTCCTTTCGGCTACTCGGCAACATGCGCATTCATATAGTGAGCAGCATAATCAGGCCACTTGGTTCCTCCTACAGCTCACCAAAGAATTCACTGAACTAAAATCTATCGTGCCATTTTCTACCTCTAATGAAGAGTATATGGATAAAACACTTTTAAAGTATGAGCTTACTTGGTCACGCTTTGACCTTCTGCTTACAAGTGATGAAGCTGACTCATTTATCTCTCTTCCCGGTGCACGAGAATTCTTCACAACGCTATTTCACCACTTCCAAGCTTTAGAACCCAAGATTGAGCAACTAAAGACACCTCAGCAAGCCGCAGAGTTAGGCTTAGAACTTGATACGCTTTATCAATCAATGGTGAAGTACGTGAACACCAATTTCCGTGTTAAAAGCCCGCTATATGAACACCAACAGCGCGCAGCTAACGATTTAAATCAGTTCCAGCTGACCTCAATGCTCTTACTGATCGTTTGTGTTGTACTTGTCACGTTCATTTTACACAAAGAATCCGAATACCATCGGCAGCAATCTTTAACTGACTCTCTCACCGGCATTGCCAATCGCTTGGCATTGTTCAATGACCTAAAATGGCGAGTACACAACGACTATCCTTTCCATCTATTCCTGCTCGACCTAAATGCGTTTAAAGCCGTCAATGATCAGTATGGTCACCAAGCTGGTGATCGCGTACTGAAAGCTTTCGCTGAACGCTTAAGTAGCCTAGATACTCAATGCTATCGAATTGGAGGAGACGAATTTGCGATTATCAATGATAAAATTGCTGTGGATGAACTGCATTCTATTACCGAAGCAATACACAACCAAATGAGAGCGTCCATAATAGTCACAGATGGCTGTGTGATTCATATTGGTACCAGTATTGGCAGTGCGCGATTCCCAGAAGATGCAGAAGAGATCAACGATCTAATGCAACTCGCCGATAATAAAATGTATGTAGAAAAGCACACTGCACGTAAAATCAAGATATCCGAAACTATAGGTTAAAGTACTTGGTGAGTTTGCCTTGCGTATTTCTGCAATACCTCATGCTTAACGTCCTTGTCGCTTTGCGGTTGCCATAAACCTCGCCCAATACCACCGACGATCATATGGATTACTGCCGCATCAATTGCTGACATCACGGCGACATTAACAGGTTCATTGTTGCCAACTAATACAGTTAACATGCTAAACCTAAAGCACCGGATACAAAAAAGCCCCTCACGAAGAGGGGCAAAGTACCATCGCTTATAGTTATAATTTTGTCTTGCCAGTATTCGATATCAACCAAAGTCACCGTTTACATAACCACGAGTTCGGTCGTCTTGAGGATCGCTAAAAATCACTTGAGTATCATTGTGTTCGACCAACTCTCCCATTAGGAAGAAAGCAGTACGATCAGAGATACGGCGTGCTTGCTGCATAGAGTGCGTCACGATAACGATCGTATAGTTCTTTTTCAGCTCTTCCATTAACTCTTCGATCTTATGTGTTGCGATTGGGTCAAGTGCTGACGTTGGCTCATCCATCAAAATGACATCAGGCTCCATCGCGATTGTGCGCGCAATACATAAACGCTGCTGTTGGCCACCAGACAAACCAAATGCGTGAGATTTCAAACGGTCTTTCACTTCATCCCAAAGCGCGGCGCCACGTAGAGATTGCTCGACAACTTGGTCGATGTGTTTTTTATCTTTAATGCCTTGAGCTCGTAGACCATATGCTACGTTCTCGTAAATGCTCATTGGGAACGGGTTTGGCTTTTGGAACACCATGCCCACTTTAATGCGCAGATCTGCGACATCAATGTTGCCATAGATGTCATCGCCATCCATCTCTAGGCGACCGGTGATTTTTACGCCTTCAATCAGGTCGTTCATGCGGTTCAAGCAACGCAATAGTGTTGACTTACCACAGCCAGATGGGCCGATCAGCGCCGTGACTTGACGCTCTGGTACTGGCAGGTTGATTGATTTCAGTGCTTGGTTTTCGCCGTAAAATAGATCTAGATTTTCAATATCAAATTTGTTCATTGTCTTAATCTCTTAAATTCTGTAATTCGTGTCTAACTATGCTGACTAGGGCTAGGTTTAGTAGGTAGCTTTATTAAAGCGGCTAGCGATAAATTTGGTTGTCATATTGATCAATAAGACCACGACAATCAGCACTGTTGCTGTACCGTATGCTTGATTCCACTCTTCAATAGTGAACAGCTCGGTAGTTAGCTTATAAAGGTGAACAGTTAGTGTGCGTCCTGAGTCGAGAAGAGAATCTGGAACTCGCGCAACCATACCTGCTGTTAGGAACACAGGTGCGGATTCACCAATTACACGACCAATACTCAGAATGACCGAAGTTAAGATACCTGGTGTCGCGCTCGGTAGAATAAGACGCCAGATAGTGTAGATTTTTGAAGAGCCTAGTGCATAAGAGCCTTCACGGTATGTTTGTGGTACTGCCATCAACGCCTCTTCCGTAGTACGGATAATGACTGGCAGAATAAGAATACTCAGAGTTAAAGCACCCGATAGAATCGAGAAGCCAAGACCAAGAATCGCCACGAAGAAGGTCATACCAAATAGACCAAAGATAATCGATGGTATACCGGCCAATGACTCAGTACAGAAACGAATAACTTTAACTAATCGGCTACCCACCTTCGCATACTCAGTAAGGTAGATGGCCGTCATAATGCCGAGTGGCGCCGCAACCGCGATCGATGCAATTACCATGTAGATGGTCGATACGATCATCGGGAAAATACCCTTTTCTTCGCCAGTCGCGGTGTAGTTATCGGTAATGAACGCCCAGTCCACATGCTGGAGGCCATTGGAAAGAATGTACCAGATAATCCAGAACAGGAATCCAACCGTTAGCGCTGCAGCAGCCCAAATGAAGGCATTTAGGATATTGTCTTTGGTCTGACGAGCTTTCTTAAGTTTTGCTGTATCCATTTGCGAGGCCTTTGTCTTATTAGGTGATTGATTTACTTGAGACATAGTCATTACTTCGCTTTTTCACGGTTAAGGTAAAGCAGAACCGCATTCAGAGACATAATAAATACCAGTAGAACAACACCGGTTGCGTAGAGTGCGTTCGCGTGGACACCACTTGCGTAAGACATTTCAATCGCAATGTTCGCTGTTAGAGTACGTGCAGAGTCAAGAATACCCTCAGGCATCGCTGGCGCATTACCCATAACCATGATGATTGCCATGGTTTCACCCAACGCGCGACCGATACCCAGAATCACACCTGTCATGATACCGCTTCGAGCAGCAGGCACTAACAGTTTGAAAATAGTAAAGATCTTCGAAGCACCTAGTGCCAATGAACCTTCTTTATAGGTTCTTGGTACTGCGCGAATCGACGTTTCAGATACCGTGATAACCGTTGGAAGAATCATCACACCTAGCACGATGATACCCGCCAGAATCGTGTTACCAGCCGGAACATTGAAGATATTTTGAATCAGAGGAACGATGATTACCAAACCGAAGAAGCCGTAAACGACCGAAGGGATACCCGCCAAAAGCTCTACCGCAGGGCGAATAATGTCAGCAACACGTTTAGGCGCGATTTCAGCAATATAAATCGCCGTTAGAACACCAACTGGCACACCAACCACGACTGCACCTAAGGTAGATACCACTGAGGCAACAATCATAGTAGCAACGCCGTAAAGCGCTGGCGGCAGCCAATCTTGGCCAAGGACGATGCCAGAAACACCCGCTTCTTGGAACGCAGGGATACTTTCTTTAACAATGAAGTAAGCGATAACCGCTAGAGAGACAATACCGATAACCGCACTGGTTAAAAACAGGCCATGGAAGATTCTTTCTTTCCAATCTACACGTTTTTGGGCACGCAGACCTGACTTGTTTAGTTGAGTCGCTTCAGTATTCATAAGCTTTTCACTATTTGCGATGGTCATATGAAAATCTCACAGTTCGAGCTGCAAAGCAGAGTCGAAATGGATTGAAAACGCTCAGCCCGAAAAGGTGGGCTGAGCAAATTTAATAAATGGGGTTAACTGTTATTAGTTAACTGAGATGTAGCCTTTGTTATCAACAAGAGCTTGTGCTTCATCTGAAACCATCCAGTCTAGGAACTTCTGAGTTTCAGCAGATGGCTTGCCTTCTTTGAAAAGAACCAGGAATGGACGAGCAACTTTGTAAGAACCGTTCTTAACGTTGTCTACGTTCGCTGCCACACCGTCGATTGAAAGCGCGTTTACAGAGTTATCAACTGTACCTAGAGAGATGTAGCCGATAGCGTAAGGGTTTGAAGCAACCATAGTTTTCAGTGCGCCGTTACCGTTTGCAACTTGAGCACGTTGAGAGATTGCAGAAACCTTCTTACCAGAGATTTTCTTCTTAAGCTTCATGATGTCTTCGAATGCACCACGAGTACCAGAAGCTGTGTCACGAGTGATTGCTACGATTGGCTTATCAGCACCACCAACATCTTTCCAGTTAGTGATATCGCCCTTGTAAATCGCAGTTACTTGCTCAGCCGTTAGCTTGTCTAAGCCATTTTTTGGGTTAACAACGACTGCGATACCGTCTAGTGCAACTGTTAGTTCTTTAAGAGCAGGCTCTTTTTCAGAATCTTTCAGGTTACGTGAAGACATACCAAGGTCAGCACTGCCGTTTTTCGCTGCTTTTACACCAGCAGAAGAACCAGGGCCTTGAACTTCGATAAATACGTTGTTGTGTGTCTTCATGTATGTTTCAGAGAAAACTTCCATCAGTGGAGTTACGCTGCTAGAGCCCACTGCAGAGATAGTTTCTTTAGCAGAAACTGAAGTCACTGCCATTGCGCCTAGAAGTGCGATTGCACCGATTACTGTCTTTTTCATCACAATTTCCTTAAGTGGCTTTATTGCCGTTGTGTTTCACTTGAACGGTGCCCACTTTAGGACTCAAATATGACAGTTGTGTTTCACTTCGTTGAAGCCTGTATGACAGATTAAATTTTTCTTTTTCCCCGTCCCAGAACAATTATTAGAGTAGATCGTTCTGTTTGAAATTCGGCTAATTGTGTCCAAACGTGACAAATTGAACACATTTTAACCTAATGAAAAATATGAATAATTTAGTTGCATAATGCCTCTTCAAAATTTGTAAAAACCCTGCTGAATTCACCTTTGATTTATAGATTAAAGGAATTAGAATCACTCTCATTATAACAATTATAAAACTATTAATATTTCATCGGAGAGGACTATAAATGCGCCAGTTACTAAACGGCTTATCGATTAAGTTACAGGTCGTCGTGCCTGTAATATTCACCTTATTACTACTCATTGTCGGCATTACTTACAGCACCACCAGCTTAAAGCATGCATTTAGCCAGGTCACGGTATCTACCGAAGACGTGGTCAAGCATAAAGACGAACTGACAAAAATCATCGACAACACTTATGGTATGCGTATTAAGGCGATTTACAGCCTATTCCGTGCCGAAGATGTTGCTCAACTTCAGTCAACATTACTTGCAAAACAGAATGACAATTTGCGCCTTCTCGACTCGCTACGTGATATCGACGGCTTACAACGAGAAGTAAAGCAGATGGAAGAAGCAATTGAAGGCTACGTGAGTTACTCGATCAACACCATGGTGCCACTCTTAAACACCAAACACAGCCAGTCTTCGGTATCTAACGAATTCCAACGCAAATATGACCAAGCATCTGCCCTTTATCGCGATAAAGGCAACCTAATGGTACAAGCGATTGAAGACCTTTCGAGCAAGCTAAACCTACTGGCTTTAGCAGAGGTCGAACATAATGGCGAAATTCACTCTGGCGTAATGACCAAATCAGTCATTGGCTTAGGTTTTGTCTTACTTGGCGCATTTGCTATTAGTTGGGTGCTCGCAGGGATCATCGTTACGCCAATCAGAAAGCTACAAAAAGCGATGCAAGAACTTGCTCAGGGCAACCTTAAGGTGAGCGTTGTCGAACAAGGTAACAATGAAATCACCGCCCTATCAAAAGACTTCAACTCAACTGTGGCACAACTAAAAACCACCGTCGATTCACTCGTGCGAATTAGTGTCGATGTGGCTTCGGCTTCAACTGAGCTTGCAGCGGTGATGACGCAATCAACGGCCAACTCAGATCAAGAGAAGAACGAGGTTGAGCAAGTGGCTTCTGCCATCAACCAGATGGAAAGTACCGCATCAGAAGTTACGCAGAATGCCAATCTTGCTGATCAAGCTTCAAGCAGCGCCGACAAACTCGCGCGAGAAAGCCTAGCAATCTTCGAGCAAAACACTCGAGAAAGCGCCAAGATGGCCGATCAACTTACTCAGGCTGCGAGCGTCGTAAACACGCTAAAAGATCAGTCAGAACAGATTGGTAAGGTAATTGAGGTTATCGAGAGTATTTCAGAGCAAACCAATCTGCTTGCACTAAACGCAGCGATTGAAGCGGCGCGTGCAGGTGAAAGTGGCCGTGGTTTTGCGGTGGTAGCCGATGAAGTGCGTATGCTTGCCGCACGCACTCAAGAATCAACCAAAGAGATTCAAACCATCATCGAGGAGCTTCAGCGACAGTCAGGCAGCGCTAACGACAGCATGAACTCTAGCCTTGAGATGCTTTCTCAAAACCAGCAACAAGCAACGCTAGTCAGCGAAGCACTGAGTAACATTAGCTCTTCAATCTCTGAGCTCACCACGCTTAATGCGCAAGTGGCTGTGGCTTCAGAAGAGCAAGGTCAAGTGACATCTGACATTAATAAGAACCTTGGCAACATCTACGAGCTTGTTAGCCAAAACGTGACTGGGATTACCCAATCAGCGGCCGCAAGCCAAGAGCTATCTAACCTAGCTGAAAATCAAAAGCAGCAACTTGGATTCTTTAAAGTGTAATTATCGCACTGTTCAAAAGAGGCTCTTAAAGAGCCTCTTTTCGAATCACTTTCTCGCGTATTTAATGACAGACAACACGCTGCCGAGTGGGTCGCGAAATGAAGCAATACGACCAATACGCTCAATATCCATCGGCTCAACGACTACTTGCGCACCATTTTCTAGCGCTTTTTCAAGCGTTGCATCCACATCCTCTACGGTCACATAGGCCTGCCAAAAACTCGGTACGCCCCGTTCTTTTAATGGCTCCGGCATCGTCAGAATACCTGCAAATGGCTCTGAGCTGTTTTCGTTCATGACCAAGGCATAGCGTGACTGGTTTCTTCCCGGCACTTCTCTTAGCGTCCAGCCCAATACATTAGAGTAAAACTCTAGAGATTGTTCAAAATCAGTCGTCATCAGTTCACACCAGCTAAACAGGCCGTGGTCTTCGAATGGTTTATCCATTATTTTCTCCTAATAAATTCTCCACAAACATGTTGAGCAATTCGTGAAGTTGTTGCTGTTGTTGACTATCAAAGTTGTGCAATGCTTTACCTAACACACCAAAGGCGACGTTTTTCGAGGACTCAACCAGTGCAATTGCTTCTGCTGTCGCGACAATCGAATAGCTTATTCTATCAGTTTCAGAGGTCAGTCGACGTATCAACTCGCGCTTTTCCAACCCTTTAATCAGACTGGTCACCGAGCCTCGATTTTTTAATAACCGTTGTGACAATTCGAGCGGCGTAATGCGCTCTGCTTCGATGACTGTCATCAAGAATATCCACTTGCTCACGGGTCAAATTAAGCCCACTTTGGCTTAATTGCGCTTCAAGCTTATTAGTCAGTACTCTTGAAGCTAAGCCAACCAATCCGCCTATCGTATCTGTTGGTTTCATAGTGCTGCATTTTAGTGGAAGGGGTTGGTGGAAGAAGGTGTAAAAAAGACAAAAGGCACGCAATGCGTACCTTTTGAAAGATTAGTAACGAGAAGAAGCGCTCAAGATTCTTTACCAAAAATATATTTGTCCATCATGGTCACCATTTTACCTAACTCAGGTTTAGTGATCGTATCGTTCGCTCCCAAAGCCAATGCTTTAGTACGATTATCCTCACTCATAAGAGATGAAAACATCACGATAGGAACAGACGAATAAGCGTCACTGTCACGTAAGCGTTTAACTAAATGCATACCATCCATACGTGGCATTTCAACATCGGTCACTACACCGTCAACGAACTCGCTAATTGGAAGCCCTTCTTCTTTGGCAACCTCTATTAGACCCATTAATTTATCATGAGCCTCTCCACCATCTTTACAAGCAATAATGTTGTACCCAGCAGAGCTCAAGGTATCTTGGATCATAGAACGTATAAAAGCAGAGTCGTCCACCACCATGATGGTTTTCGCATTTCGCTTAGCCACCATACGCTGATTTAAGTCGACACTTTTATCTAAAGTGACATCGTATTTTTCCATACTCAGTTCTGGGTTGATGTCAGCGATGATCTTCTCGAAGTCGAGAATCATGATTAAGTTGCCATCTTTGCGCACTACCGCGACCACACAGTCTTGCTCCCCGGCTTCAAGGAATTGACTCGGAGACTCCACATCATTCCAAGAAATGCGATGGATTCGGCTAATACTGTCGATCAAGAAGCCATTAGTCATATTGTTAAAGTCGGTGACAATAACAAATTTTTTCTGTAGATCCTTCGACGTTGGCACACCCAACCAACCAGCAAGATCGACCAACGGAGTTAAAATATCACGAGACGAGAATACCCCCACCATATGCGGTTGTGCATTGGGGTAATCGGTTGTGTCCGGTACTTGGATGACCTCTCTCACTTTAGCGACGTTAATACCGTAATAGCACGTCTTTTTGCTGCCGTCTGGCAGTTCCTTAACCAAATGAAACTCGATAATCTCAAGTTCATTGGTACCACTTTCCGTTAAAATCGTACTGGTTGATCCGCTCATAATTCTACTTTCTTAGTTTGATCACTTTATATTATCGTCATCAATTACAAATTCTTTTGCTCTTTTTATCTGTAATCCCGTGAATTGTAAATCAATTGCTTCGACATAGTTCAAACTTCTCTATATCTGCACCTTATCAAATGACAATTCAATCAATTGAACGCCAATGAGAAGGCATTTCCAAGCTCCACCTTGCTCGCTCTACTTCGGAATAAATCGCTTTACCTTGATTGCCTGTCACGATAGGAATCGGCTTACTGTGACCATTGTTGATGATTTGATTCACCAAGCTCGCCGCCTGTTCCCCTTGACTGTGGCCGAACAGCACTACGCCACCAACCGCTTTCTTTTCACCAACGGCAAAGTCCCAAAATGCAAAAATCGGCAACTCTGAGTGTTGATTGGTCCAATTAATGACTTGCTCGGCTGGGACGTTATTACCTTGTTCATCAACCAGCGTTTGATAGAGGCCAACAATGATAACCGTAAAACCTTCATTCTTTGCCTCGCTGACCTGACTTTGCCACTCATTTTTGGTCGCAATCGCTTGAATATCAACCTCAATCCCAAGGTTGTCTCTAATCAAAGTATATTGTTTATCTATATAACTCTTAGCGATTTGGGACGTCACACCTGAATCAAATAATACCTTCACTTTGAAATTTTGATCATCAAATAGCTTTCTAAGCTCTCCCAATGACTTAGTAAAAAGCGGTCGTTCCAGCACGCCCGTTACTTTCGCCTGACCACGATACTTCGACAGCAGCTTTCTAGGGTTAGAGTTAATCCCTAAAAACACAATCGAAATCGGCTCATCAAATAACATTGGTAGCATGTAGGATAAAGCATTGTCATCACCAAGCATGACAATATCAGGCTTAAAGCTCTTATACTTGGCAAACGCTTCCTTGGCTTTTCCCGCGTAGTCTGCTTTAGGGATACGTTTGGTATCCATTTGGAAAGTTTCTAACTCAACCGTATCGGCTAACGTAGCCTGTATGCCTTCAACATAACTTTTATCCCAAGGGTATTCTGAATGATAGCTTTCAATCAGCAACACTTTAGTTGCAAATGCTTGGGACGAAAAAACTAGACAAAGTAATATCCAACGCATGAGTGTTTCCTCTTGCTTTTCTATTAGTGTAGTTGCCTTAGCTCAAGTCTCCACTGGCATTCGCCTTCAATTAGTATTTGAACGTCTATACTCAAAAATAAACTTTCGAATTAGTACCATGACACGTAGCAAAGACATCGAAGAAAGCCAAAACAGCCCTTTCTATAGCAGGATCGGACGACGTATCATCCTAATTATGGTGCTACTGAGTGGTTTGATCACCGTATTTACCACGTTTCTGCAGTTATCGTGGGACTACAGGAAAGAGTTCGATACCGTTAAACAGCGTCAATTTGAGATACGCGATATACACGCTCCAATCATTGCCTCTTCAGTTTGGGACTTTGACCTTTTAATTCTTCAGCAAGAGATTGATGGCTTGGTGAACTTGCCGAGAGTGGACTATCTCAGAGTCGAAAGTGGCGGCTACACTTTTGAAGCCGGCACAGAAGTCATCGAAAACGCAATCACCAAAAAGTATCCTTTGATATACAAGCATCCAAATACTTCGCGCGTCGAGGAAATCGGTCATATTTACGTTCAGTCTGATGCACAAGAGATCTACGACTACCTGATCTGGCAAGCGGTTTACACCCTACTTCTCAATGCAGGTAAGACGTTACTGGTTTGTTATCTGGTGTTGATGGTATTCCATCGCAGTGTCAATCAAAGGATCTTCGCAATCGCTAAGTACCTTCGTAAATACAACCCGCGCCACCCCGCCGATCCTTTGGAACTTGAACATCAAGCTTGGATCTCTGAAAAGGATGACGAGTTGGACTGGCTTGCCGAAGAAGCCAATAAAATAACCAGCAATGTCACTCGTCTATATGACAATATCAAGCAAGAGCAAGAGCGCCTTAAAGAGTTCGCCCACATCTCTTCAGACTGGCTATGGGAGACTGATGAGTTAGGGCATCTTGTTTATTGTTCAGATAGCATGAGAGAAGCGCTTGGCATAGACAACATCAGTAAACCAGTAATGAATCAGCTTTCGGCTTTAGAGCATTGTGCGTCACTGCATGAAAAACTCCGCCAACGAAGCACCTTTTCAATGTGTGAAGAGACCATCACACTCAACTGCATTACCCAATATTTGCTTTTTCAAGCCAAAGCGCGTTATGAAAGTGATCGTTTCCTTGGGTTTCGCGGCACTGCCATCAATATAACCGAATTGAAGCTGACTCAGATTGAACTTGAAGAGCTAAACCAAAACCTTGAACACACAGTAGCAACTCGGACCCTAGACTTGAAACAAAGTATGGAGCAGCTCAAACATACCCAAGAACAGCTTGTTGAATCTGAAAAACTCGCAGCACTTGGGGGGCTTGTGGCAGGAGTTGCTCACGAAGTGAATACACCGTTGGGTATAGCAGTAACGGCAACTTCCGTCATTCGCGATGTGACACATGAAGCGAATCAAGCCTTTGCCAGTCAAACTCTCACAACAGATCAATTTAAATCTATTATGGAGAGAATGTCCGATAGTAGCACTATGCTCGAACACAACCTCAATAGAGCCGCGAAACTGATCCGAGACTTCAAACAGACCGCGGTTGATCAGGTGTCAGAAAGCCGTAGTCAATTTCAGGTATTCCAAGTATTGGATGCATTAATTGCCAGCTTACACCCAGAGACACGTAAGCTCCCGGTAGTTCCTGTTCTTGAAGGCGATACCAGTTTAACTATGAACAGTCTACCCGGCGTATTAACTCAGGTTATTTCTAATCTGATTATGAACAGCATCAATCACGCTTTTCACGAACAGAGCACACCGCAGATATCAATCCGTTTCCATCAAGATGAAGATACTCTGGTGTTTGAATACCGAGACAACGGCAGTGGCATAGAGGCATCATTGCACCAAAAGATTTTCGAGCCCTTCTACACCACAAAACGAGGCAAAGGCGGCTCAGGCTTGGGGCTGAATTTGGTATTTAATCTGGTAAAACAGAAACTGAAAGGTGAACTGATATTTGAATCTGAAGTCGGCCAAGGAGTACGATTCGAACTTAGGCTACCAAGGGACTTACCCAGCAATGACTCTCCTGACCACCATTTAGATTACAACATCTAGTCAGGCAGAGAGTTACGGATTTCGATAAACGCCTCCCAGTGGTTGAGAAGCAAGTCGACCAGTTGCGGCTCAAAATGCGCCCCTTTTTGTTTCACAATCTCCGCACGGATATCTTCATCACTCCACGGCTCTTTGTAACTTCGTTTTGCGCCCAGCGCGTCAAACACATCAGCAAGCGCGGCGATACGTCCGCTGATGGGGATCTCGTCGCCTTTTAACCCATTCGGATAACCCGAGCCGTCCCACTTTTCGTGGTGATAAGCCGCAATTTCTTTTGCCATCACAATCAAACGTCGTTTTGAACGGCTTAAAATTTCCACTCCGTAATCGACATGTTTCTTCATGATCTCCCACTCATCAGCATCAAGTTTGCCGGGTTTATGAAGAATCGAGTCTGGCACCGCGACTTTTCCGACATCATGCAAAGGCGAAGCGTGCTTCATCATACTGGCTTCATGTTCATTCAAACCATAGAGAAGTGCGAGTTTTTCACAGATAAGTGAGACTCGCTGAACATGCGCACCAGTCTCGCGGCTACGCGCTTCTACAGCGTTAGCGAGGTTATAGACAAGTTCTTTTGATGTTTCTTTAATATCGATAAGAAGACTCAGGTTTTCGAAGGTAAGCCCTATATTCTGCATATAGATTTCTAGCAACTGTACATCGAGTTCAGAAAGGTCTTTATGGAAGTTGACATACAGTAGACTATCGACACCCTGCTCATCACTGGTGTAGAGAATAAACGCATCGCCAAAGTGTTGTGAATATCTTTGCTCAAGAACTTGTTTGCATCGATTGGCGACCTCTTCCGGTAACTTGTTAAATGCACATTCACTGTAGCAATCCACGTATTCGCCCGTTGCTGCTAGAGTCAATGCTCGCGTAACTTCACCATTGGGTCTTGGTTTTACTAGGCAGTAAAATGCTGATTTTTCTAACTGAAGCAACGAAGTAAGCTGTTCCAAAACAGAGGCGGCATAGGCTTGTAAAGTGGTGGTATTTTGAACTTTCGCGGAAGACTCAATCACTTTCTTAAGCCCTGACTTCTGCTGGTTAATAAGGCACAAGTCTCGATAAGAACGCAACATCGAGTAGAGCAAGGTTTTGAGTTTTTGGGTGGTAAGTTCCGTCTTTTCTTTGTAATCGTCAATTTCATACTCACGGATAACAATGTCTTCAGGTGCTTGCCCTGCCTGTCCGGTGCGTAGTACGACTCGAACAAGGTTGTTACCTAGCTCTTCGCGAATGAACTTTACCAGCTCTAATCCTGCATGCTCTGTTTCCATCACCACATCCACCAGCGCCAGAGCAATATCACTATTTTGCTGAAACATAACTTTGGCTTCTTGAGCCGAGTGAGCAGAGATCAGATTGAGTTTGCGGCCTTCAAAGGTAAAGCCAGATAAGGCCAAGCGAGTCACTTGATGCATTTGGGCGTCATCATCTACAAGCAGCACTGTCCACGGCACTGATGGGATAACCTCATCAACCGGGCCATCGCTCAGAGGACTTTCTTGCTGTCTTTGGTCGGCAAACAACTCCATGTAGTACCTAATATCGCAAATGAGTTCATTCTTTAGGTTTAGCACAAATTTGCAGATATTTACTACTTACTCATTAAGCAAAAGCTAATTCAGTATACTCATTGTTTGACGCTTGATTTTGCCTTTATCACAACTTAAGAACGGTTGCTCTGCTGACCAGAGTTGGTTCTAACTGAACCACCTGAGTATCTGTTGATTCACCTTCTAATTTCTTGAGTAGCGCTTCTACAGCTGCTTTTCCTAATCGGTATTTAGGTTGATGAATCGTGGTGAGAGATGGGCTCATGAACTTTGCGATATGAATATCATCGTAGCCAATGATAGACAACTCTTCCGGAATCCGAATGCCTTTCTCGTGTGCAGCATTGATTACCCCCATCGCCATCATGTCATTGCAAACAAAAATTGCACTTGGTAGTGGTCCTTTAGCGACCATTTTATTGAACGCTTCGTAGCCGCCTTCACACTCAAAGTCAGACTCGATGATCCAATTGGCTTTGAACTCCAATCCGTGTTCGTTTAGTGCTCGTTTATACCCTTCATAACGCATTTGAGCTTGGTGTTTGACCAATGGACCAGTGATACAACCAATCTGTTTATGACCAGACTCGATTAAGTGCTTCGCCGCCAGATAACCACCGCGCAATGAGTTGTCTTGAATCTTATCACTGGTAAACAGCATGGGGCCCCAATCCATAACAACAACTGGAATGTCTTGGTATTGCTCAAAGATTTCTAACCGCTCACCTTCGAGTGAAGAACACATCAAGATCAAGCCATCGACACGTTTTTGCAACAAGGTATTGATCGACTCGCGCATCCGTTCGTGATCGCCCTCGGTATTACACAGGATCAGGCTATAACCTTGCTGATAGCAACTGCGCTCGACCCCTTTTACCACTTCACCGAAAAACGGGTTGGTCGAAGTGGTCACTAGCATGCCGATGGTTTTAGTGCGATTGACTTTAAGGCTGCGAGCTAATGCAGATGGACGGTAATTAAGTTCACGAGCGGCATTATTGACGCGCTCAGAGATCTCTTCACTGACGAAACGAGATTTATTGATGACATGGCTCACCGTAGAGGTCGATACACCCGCAACTCTTGCGATATCTTTCATTGTCGCCATGTCATTCTCTCCTTGCTTGTGGCTAGACGTTAGCTTTGCTCTGCTAAGAAAGCATCGACTTCTTCTCTTGATGGGATGGATGTCTGAGCACCAAAACGCGTCACAGAGATAGCCGCTGCTGCATGAGCAAATTTGATCGCTGATTCTAAAGGTAAATCTTCGAGCAGACCAGTGACCAATGCCCCATTAAAGGTATCTCCTGCTGCGGTTGTGTCTGTGGCATCAACCTTAAAGCCAGGAATTAACTCTCCGCGGCCATTTTGACTCAGCCATACCCCTTTCGCGCCAAGGGTAATCATGACGATTTCGATCCCTTTACGATGCAGTTCGTTCGCCGCTTCTTGCGCGCTATCGTTATCCGTCACGGTAATCCCAGTAAGCACTTCCGCTTCTGTTTCATTTGGCGTGATAACATCGACACAGGCGAGCAGTTCATCCGAAAGTGGACGAGCCGGAGCAGGATTTAAAATCACATTGGTGCGCGCCTCTTTCGCCACTTTCGCTGCTTTTTCGATACCACAGATCGGCGTTTCCAATTGCGTCAGCAGGTACTTTGCCGAACGAATCTGCTCTAAATCTGACTCAATAGCATCAGCGGTCAGTTTTGCATTCGCTTCTGCGGAAATACAAATACTGTTTTCACCGCTATCGGCGACCTGAATCATTGCAATACCGGTTGGGCAGTTTGGCTCCATTTTAACGCCGGCAATGTTGATATTATCCATCTTGAAGTTTTCGCGAATATTGATACCAAACGCATCATCACCGACACAAGCAATAAAGCCGATATCCGCATTTAATCTTGCAGCTGCTACCGCTTGGTTTGCCCCTTTACCACCAGGAATAACTTGATAGTTTCGACCATGCAACGTCTCGCCAGGGCGAGGGAAAGAAGGCACTTGAAGAACATGGTCAGCGTTAACACTACCTAAAACCACTAACTTATTCATAAGGTAATCCTCGGCTCGCTTGAGCCACTTATATGTGAACAGGAGTAATAGCGATGGACTCTGTAAAAAAGCGCATGGCTATTCGCCCTTCTCCCCTAAACGACAGATATAAACGGGGAGAAGGACAAAATTGGCTAACTCATTACTTAGTGATAACTTTCAGTGGTACTGGGATGTACTCTTCTACTTGAGAGCCTTTCAGTACTTTGTCAGCGGTTTCGATACCAAGTGCGCCGATAAGATCTGGTTGCTGAGCGATAGTTGCAGATAGCTTGCCGCGGTTAACCGCTGCGATGCCGTCATCTGTGCCATCGAAGCCAACGATCATCACATCTTTACCCGATGCTTGAACTGCGCGTAGAGCACCTAGAGCCATCTCATCATTCTGAGCAAACACCGCTTGCACATCTGGGTTAGCCGCTAGCAGGTTTTCCATTACGTTAAGACCTTTAGTACGGTCGAAGTCTGCAGGTTGGCTCGCAAGAACGTCCATTTCACTGCCTTTAACCGCATTCATAAAGCCTTCACCACGCTCGCGTGCCGCAGAAGTACCCGCAATGCCTTCAAGTTGAATAACTTTCGCTTTCATACCCACTTTTTCAACGATGTAGTTACCCGCCATTTCGCCGCCAACAACGTTGTCTGAAGCAATGTGGCTCACCACTTCACCGCGGCTCGCACCACGGTCTAGAGTCAGTACTGGGATGTTAGAACGGTTTGCCATGCGAATCGCATTAGATACTGCATCTGAATCCGTTGGGTTGATTAGAATCGCCTTAACGCCACGGATAGTCAGATCTTCAATGTTTGACAGCTCTTTGCTTGGGTCATTTTGCGAGTCTAGTACGATTAGGTCATAACCTAACTCTTTTGCCTTTGCTTCAGCACCATCTTTCATCGTAACGAAGAAAGGGTTGTTCAGCGTAGACAGTACGATTGCCATCGTGTCCTGAGCTTGCGCTGAAACAGAAACGGTTGACGAAAGTAGTGCAGCAGAGATAAGAGTCGTTAGTTTTTTCATTTTCTCAGTCCTTGTGTAGGGTGAGCCAAGACACGTCACTTGGCTCGATTTAGTTATGATTTACTTGTTTTTGTTGTCTACCAGTACCGCAAGTAGAATTACCACTGCTTTAGCGATCATTTGGTAGTAGGAGGAAACGTCGAGTAGGTTTAGGGCGTTGTTTAGGAAGCCGATAATCAGTGCACCGATCAGTGTGCCCATGATGCGGCCCTTACCACCCATTAGGCTAGTGCCACCCAGTACTACTGCGGCAATCGCGTCTAGCTCGTAACCCATACCCGCAGTCGGTTGTGCCGATGACAGTCGTGATGTAACGATGATGCCAGCTAGCGCCGCGAGCAGACCACAGATGGCATAGACACCAATCTTCACGCGATCAACGTTGATACCAGATAGGCGAGTCGCAGATTCATTACCACCTAGGGCGTAGACATAGCGACCAAAGCGAGTGTGGTTAAGTAGGTACCAAGCGGCTGCAAATACGATAACCATTAGCCAAACTGGAACAGGGATACCTAATGCGTAGCCAGTACCAAACCAAGCGAACGCATCTGCTGTGTCAGTAAAGCCTGTAGAAATTGGTCGACCGTCGGTATACACCATGGTCACGCCGCGCAGAAGCGTCATCGTCACCAAGGTAGCAATAAAGGCTTGAACCTTACCTTTAGCGATAATAATGCCGCTGATCGCACCTAGTGCAGCACCGGCGAACAGTGCGGTTGGAACCGCGATCAAAACCGGTACTTCCATCGCGATTAAGCTCGCAGCGAAGGCACCACATAGAGCCAATACTGATCCAACGCTCAAATCGATACCCGCGGTCAAGATGACCAAAGTCATACCGACGGCGATGATGGCGTTAACCGATGTCTGGCGCAGGATGTTAAGAATGTTGTCGACCGTAAAAAAGTTCGGGTTTAAGAATGATACGACAACAATCAAAAACAAAAGTGCAATCAGTGATTTCTGTTCAATCAACCACTCTTTGCTAAACAGTTTTTTGCTGTTTGTTTCCGTTGGTTTGCTCATGGTATTGGTACTCATGCTGCTTCCTCATTAATCTTTTTGCCTACGGCACAGGCGAGTAGTTTTTCTTGGTCGGCGTCTTTTGCATCAAACTCGCCGCTGATTCGACCTTCGTGCATAACGAGGATGCGGTCGCTCATGCCTAACACTTCGGGCATTTCCGATGAGACAAGAATGATGCTCATGCCATCGGCTTTAAATTTGTTGATAAGTTGGTAGATCTCTTTCTTCGCACCGACGTCAACACCACGAGTCGGCTCATCCAAGATCAACACTTTAGGTTTGGTCATTAACCCTTTAGCTATCGCTACTTTCTGTTGGTTACCGCCAGATAGGTTGCCTATGATTTGATCTCTAGTCGGAGTTTTGATGTTGAAAAGCTTGATGAAGTCTTCAACAGCGACCACTTCATCACTATGCTGAATACGACCACCCTTGGTCAGCTTATCTAACGCGCAAAGAGACATGTTCTCTTTAACCGAAAGCCCTAGTACCAAGCCATCCCCTTTGCGGTCCTCAGAGATATAGGCGATACCATTCGCAAGTCCATCTTGCGGGCTGACGGGGTTGATCGTTTTGTTGTCTAGGTTAATCACACCACGTTCACTCGGCAGTGCGCCGTAGATGACTTTCATTAGCTCAGTGCGACCTGCGCCCATTAAGCCAGACACACCCAAAATCTCGCCTCGTTTAAGAGTAAAAGTGACGTCTTGGACTCCAGAACCTGTTAAACCGATCACTTCTAGGCAGGTTTCACCATGACGAACATCGATGCGCGGATACTGCTCATCAAGCTTACGACCAACCATCATCTCAATTAGGCCATCTTCATCGGTATCAGAAACTTGGCATTCACCGATAAATTTGCCATCACGAAGAACGGTAATGTCGTCGCAAATTTCGAAAATTTCTTTAAGGCGATGAGAGATGTAAACAATGCCGCAACCTTGAGCACGAAGCTCGTTGATCACTTTAAATAATGATTCAGTCTCTGTGTCGGTTAAGGCGTCCGTTGGCTCATCCATAATGATGACCTTAGATTCGAACGACAGCGCTTTCGCAATCTCAACCATTTGCTGCTCACCTAGGCTCAGATCACCCAGCAAGGTCTTAGAGCTGTGTTTGACGTTCAAGCGTGCCAGTAGTTTGTCCGCTTCGTCATACATTTTTCCCCACTGAATGCCACCAAATGCACTGGTAAATTCTCGACCAAGGAAAATGTTTTCGGCAATAGTCAGTTCCGGAATCAGGTTTAGTTCTTGGTGAATAATGCTGATCCCAGCTTCTTGAGAGTCTCTTGGGCCTTTAAAGGCTGCGCTTTCACCTTGATATTGAATGCTGCCGCTGTCTTTGGTGTAAATGCCCGTAAGCACTTTCATCAAAGTCGACTTACCTGCTCCATTTTCTCCCATCAGTGCCATAACACGTCCGGGGTAAACATTCAGGCTTGCTTTGTCCAGAGCTTTAACACCTGGGAAAGCCTTTTCAATGGAGCTCAGCTGAAGAATGGCTTGAGTCATAATTCTTCCCTACGATCGCGCGGCTTAAAAAACCACACCTGCTTGAAATATAACGTTCGCATATGGTGTGCACTCACCAGTACGAACTACTGCTCTACTCTGCTGAGTACGAGCTTTAAAGTCTTCATGCGACACATACGTCACTTCAATTTTCTTACCGTTTAACTCGCTTTCTGTCGCAAGTTCTTTGACTAAAGCTTCATGATGAGCCGGGCTCACTTTGGCAAATTCTTCAGCAATAATGACGCCTTCAATCTGAGACTCACTTAATAGCACTCGGACTGTTTCTAGAAATGAAGGAACACCATGCGTTAGTGCTAAATCGATACGTTGCACTTCATCAGGAATAGGTAAGCCTGCATCACAAACGGTAATCTCATCGGTATGACCTAATGTCGCCACCAAGTAAGAAAGTTCTGAATTTATAAGGGTACTTTTCTTCATCTCATCGACCTTTCAAAAATACGTTTATCGTACGGCAAGCTCTATTTTCTCTGTCATGCTTGTTATTGAGAAAATACTCATCGAAACGTTTCGATGACATAATAGTCCGTCACTTCAGAAATTCGAGACTCGATTCTATAGAGTGTGAAATTGATCCGCTTTGCTAGTGACTATTCTCTTATCAAAGTGATTAAGATCACCCATCGAAACGTTTCGATATGCCATTTTCTATATTTATTCGCTCGATTAAGCAGAGCAGCGGATCTTTTAAGGTATAGTGTGGGGCATTAAGAAGACTTGGAAATTGAGATGAAAAAAATTGCATTTTCTTTCGTTGCGCTGCTAACGCTAAGTGCCTGCCAAACAGAAGTGGGCACACAAGCCTGGTGTGACGAAATGTCAGATAAGCCTAAGAGCGAATGGAATGCCCAAGGCGCTGTTGATTACGCTAAGCACTGTGTGCTGCAAGACGCTGTCGGAAGTGAAGGCTGGTGTAGTGATTTAGAAGACAAGCCAAAAGGCGACTGGAGTGCGAACGACGCAACGAGTTACGCCAAGCATTGTGTATTCTAATCGATATCTAAAGAGCATTTACAGTTATGCAGATGCTCTTCCTTCCGGTTCAATTCGGTTTTCAAGTGTAATGACAAATTTCGTCCCCATGCCTAAAGTACTTTCCAGTTCAATATTTGCTGCTAGTTTTTGACTGCAAATATTGTAAACCATATGCATCCCTAGCCCTGTTCCTCCTCTAGCTCTAAGTGTCGTGAAAAAGGGTTGGAATATTTTGGTCTGATCTTGTTCGCTGATCCCCTTGCCATTGTCTTCAACACTGATATAAGTATGTTGATGATCTTGGCTGGCAACTAGCCTAACCTCGCGTTGGGAGCTCTGTTCATCAGAGAATGCATGCAATGCGCTATTGGTTAAAAGCTCCTCAATAACACACGCCAACGAAATCGGCGCAACGTAAACACGAAGTTTCTCATCGCACTCTAATCGGGCAGAGATATTGTGTTCATCGAACAGCTCCTCAGTATGAGTTAATACGTCGCTAAACAGTTGCGATAATTCAATCAACTTGGGTTCTTCTACCGTCATTTTCTGGTCGACACTTTTCAACTTACTCACCAACTCAACAGAGCGATTGATGTTAGCGATAAGCATCTCCATACACTGGTTAGCCACTGAGAGAAACTCAGTGAGATCGTCCTGCGAAATCGTCTTATCCTGAAAGCTTTTTTGAATTGAAAAAAGGCGTTCATTTAAGATAGATAGACTCGTGACCGACACCCCTAAAGGCGTATTCAGTTCATGGGCCACGCCTACCACCATACCGCTCAGTGCGGACATTTTTTCCGCTTCCATGAGTTGGTCTTGCGTGCGCTTAAACCGCTCTATTAACGCTTGTAAAGTATGCGGGTCACCCTGTGAGGCCTGTTTTTGTAGTTGGCCTTCCACATCATCAATAAGTGAGCGCAACCCAAGGATCATTGTTTTCAGTGAGTTAGACATGATGTCTCGATCACTGCTTGGCGTCACGTCTAAGTCTTCGAGGTTTCCTTTAGCAACCTGATGGAGCACATCAATGTTACTCTCTAGTCGGTCCATCAAATTATTGAATGATATCGCCACATCCCCCGCCTCAGTACCAAACTCAATCGGAACTCGACGTGAGTAGTCTCCATGCTGGCTTATCTGCTCAATGGTATTGACGGTTTCGAGCCAACTCATCCTAACGCCGTGTTCACTAACGTTGAGACCCACTTCCTCTTCTCGCTCTGTCACTCGATCTAGGTGCATTTTTCTCAGAAGCATGAATATAGTCACGGCATTGAGCGCCGCCCAGCCAGCGACCATTACTAAACCGGTAACTTGCATCAGTAACTGGTTAACGACGTCTTGGTTTTCAATCCATCCTAATTTGAAACCCGCATACAGTGTTCCAACAACCCCGCAGAATAGGTGGACAGGAATCGCGCCAACCGGATCATCAATTTTAGCTTTGATTAGCATCCGATCACCTAAAATGACGCACGCTGAAGCAAACATACCGAGCAGCAACAAGTCGATCATTGCCATAATGTCAGCACCCGCCGTAACGATCACCAAACCGCCAAGAACACTATTGAGAACAACAAACACTGGAACATGGCGATAATGATGTAGCCAAAACAAAGTTGTACACCCAGCGATAGCACCGCACACTAAAGTGTTAAACAGTATTTTGGGCACTCGCAAATCGAAGGTATATAAGCTTCCACCATTAAAGCCAAGCCAAGCAAACAGCATTAAGAACACGCCTAACGTCACGAGTGTGTGGCTATAAGAAGGGATTTCACGTACAGACTTGCTGTCAAAACGGCCTTTTCTCGGCCCGACAATCATGGTTCCTACCAAGCCGATCATTCCTCCAACAACATGTACAGTAGTGCCACCAGCAAAATCATAAAAACCACTTGAGTTAAGCCAAGAGTATGGGTTCCAAGTCCAATAGGAAGCGATAGGATAGGTGATAACTGCGATAAAAAAGGAAGTATATATATAACCTTTGTAACTCATGCGCTCTGCGACACACCCTGAAACGATCGTCGCTGCAGTCGTCACAAACATGACGTTAAATAACAATTTAGGTAAGTGCTCATTGTCCATAGCTAGCGTCTCGAAAGAGAGCAAGCTATCACCTTGGCTCAAGTGATATCCGAATACGATGTAAGCCACGGTCACGACAATAAAATCAGCAAGGTTTTTCATCGCGACATTGACCGAGTTCTTGGCACGCACACTGCCTGTCTCGATCAAGGTAAAACCTGCCTGCATAAACAGGGCGATACAGGTACACCCTAGCAACCAGAGCAATGAAATTAGCTCTTTGTCTGCCATTCCACACCTAATGGTTATTCAATCACTTAACTAAGCGTAGTTTAGGCTATAAGTACCATCCAATAATGCTAGGCAATTTGTTGTTTATCGATAAGATTTTTCAACAAAAAAGGCCAAGCATTGATGCTTGGCCTGGCAAAGAAAATTAACTATTAATACAACTAAACCCGCTCTTCTAGAGCAATATTATTGTTTGCCCACAGCAGCGCTTGGAGGCGATTCTTGGCATTAATTTTCTTAAAAATATTGTGTAAGTGCGTTTTCACCGTGTTTTCACTGACAAACAACTCTTCTGCAATTTGAATATTGGATGCACCGTGCCCAAGTAAACGCATGATTTCTTTCTCGCGCTTAGTTAAATTCGCATAGGCTTGGGATGTAGTAACGGTATTAGCACAACGGAAATGCTCGATATAATCTTGAGCGACTTTACGCGATAGCCACATTTCATCATTCATGATCTTTTCCATACCTTTGAGCAGTAAAGAAACCTCATCATCAACGTAGAAAACTCCGACTAGATTACGCCACTTAAAAAGATGGCTTGAAGGCGCTTCATTAGGGCAGTTAAACACTATTTCTTTGACCGTGTATTGGCTAACCATTTTGGCTTCGTTGTACGCTTCAAACTTACTTTCATCCAGATAGTGGTAATCGATAAGAACAAGATTGCCAAGTAATGAACTCCCCTCTTCCATTTCTTCTAGCGCCTCGGAAGTAACCATGGTTACTTGGAGATCCAGCCCTTTTTCCAAAGAATCTTTCAGCAGTTTCGATTGCATAGTGACATCAGAAACAAGAGTAATTTTATAAATATCATTATTCATCATGGTAATTCCTGCTCGATTTATCGATAAGTTAAAACTATCGTTTAGTGGCAAATAGTCAACCTAACAAATCATAAACAGCAGCAAATGATGCAGGAAATATCGTTAAATTTCATAAAATTAGCCAAATATTCTCATTTATGAGAAGCGCACAAATTGAATATGCGCATCGTGAATATCGACCGGAAACGGACTAAAAGTACTAGCAGAAGATAGAGAAGTATTAGCAGATTTGTACTCCCGCCACCACTGTCTCCACTCGTTGTTGTCACTGGTGGTGATGACGCCCCTTTCACTAATGTGCGCACACCATTAACGGTTGCGACATAAACTTTCGGGGTTTCAAGACCATTGATAACGCGAGATATCCAAGCTTGGTAATCATGTACATCGGTAAAAACTGAGGTCACATTTCGGCTAGTATCGCCACACGTACTTGGTCCGAAACTCGTTATGCCAATTTGAATGTACTGAGATCCATTATACCAATAGACAGGCCCGCCAGAATCCCCGTTACAAGTTGAGTTGCGATAACCGCCGCTGATTGGTCCACTGAAACAAAGATGGCTTGAGGTAAGCTTGCTACCGTATTCAACTTGACAATCCGATGTCGTGACATAAGTAAGAGTCGTTTCCAAAAGGTTCGTTCCGCCCGATACATTTCCTTCAATCAGTCCATGTCCTATCGCTTTAAAGGTATCACTGACTGAAAACGTATTGTTAATCGTCGTGTTTATAAGAGAGGTATAATTGGAAACTGCCAGCGGCGTTTCTAACTTGATAATGGCAATGTCATCAGGCCAAAGCTCCGCAGATGAATCAATATATGTATCCGGGTAGTAAAACTCTAAAGCTTTGGCCTGCTGATTCGAGAGAAAGTTACTTTCATCATCCAGTTGAGGAGCGACAACGGTATACAGCATCAAATTGTCATCATCGTAGATACAGTGGGCAGCAGTAAGCACGAACTGCGAATTAATCATCGTTGCGCCGCAGTAAGATGACGAGCTATATAAGTTACCGTTGCGAAAGAAAAGACTGGCGAAGGAAGGGTAATTGACAATATTAACATCACTACCGTTAACGATATAGGGAGTAACTTCAACGGCATAGCTCAACTTGGTGAGCAAAAGTAGGCAAACTAAACGAATTGACGCTTTCATGCTTTCTTCCTACATCGTAATCACCCTTTAAGTTTAGATTACGATGTAGAAAGTGCGTCAGATCATTGGAGAGTTATTTACTGCGTCTCCAGCCAACGAAACCTAATAGAGTTAGAAAGGCGAGACCTAGAGAGCCGCCTCCACCTGAACTTGGGTTAAGAAACGAATTCCTTGACGCTTCGGTAGCTTGAACTTTTGGTGTTTCACCACCAGACAGTACAGAGTTTATCCAAGCCTGATGATCTGACACCTCGGTAAAGACAGAATTCGCTGTAATCGTTGGATCACCACAGGTTTGAGGACCAAAGCTAGTCACTCCGACTTGGATAAAACTACCTGAGTCATCCCAGTACAAAGGTCCACCAGAGTCCCCTTGACAAGTCGCATTATCGTATACGACGGTTGCAGCACCTGTCATACACAGATTTGCGCTTGTATTTGCATTTGTATAGACATTGCAATTGGCGTTAGGAACATACTGAAGCTGAGTCCTTTGTAAATTGGTACTAGCGTCTACATTGGTTTGAGTATTGCCATGCCCTACCGCATAAAACACTTGAGTCGGAGACGTTTGCCTATAGTTGCTCTCATTAGCAGGTACAGCTAGGGTCGCGTAGCTAGAGACCGCAGTGATTGGAGAGGCCAACTTTAATATCGCAATATCATTAGCCAGCGTGCTGTGGTTGTAACTGCTTGGGAAATAAATCTCGCTAACCATCACTCGTTGCAGTACTGAATTGGGGAAATCCGTTTCATTCTGCAGTTGTGGAACAACCGAAGTAAACAATTGATACCCCGTCGAGCTGTATATACAGTGAGCCGCTGTCAGCACGTGTTGGCTGTTCAACAGAGTGCCACCACAATAAGGCCCAGAACCATAACGGCCGTCATAATCAATCCTATCGTAGAACAAACTTACAAATGACGGGTGCGTGGTAGCACTAATATTAGAGCCATTAACTATATATGGGCTTATATCTGCACTATAAGCACCAGCCGCCCAAAGGCAAGAAAGCACCACTGAAATCTTTCTCATAATCATTTCCATTCATCAAATCCATTTAATTGTGCAGAATTATACGCATAAAAAACCTCTCCTAAGAGAGGTTTTAACACACGAAGTGTATGATGTCATACAATAATTAGCCGCGGTAATAACGCTGTGGCACAAATGGCATTTTTTCAATTGTCATCGGTAGTTTCTTACCGCGCACATCAGCAAACAATTCTGTACCAATCGCAGCAAGGTCAGCACGTACGTACGCCATTGATACTGGCTTACCTGCGTTAGGACCTGCTGTACCACTGGTTACTACACCGACTTTGTTGTCTTCAGCGTCAAACAGCTCAGCACCTTCGCGCACTGGCGCTTTAGTTTGCCCAACTAAGCCAACACGCTTACGTGAAACATCTTTAGTTTCAATCTGCTTAAGGATGATGTCGGCACCAGGGAAGCCACCTTCACGCTCACCACCTGCTCGGCGGATCTTCTGAATACCCCAAAGTAGGCTTGCTTCTACAGGTGTCGTCGTTGTATCAAGATCGTGTCCGTATAAGCACAGGCCACACTCTAGACGAAGCGAATCACGTGCGCCTAGACCAATCCATTCAACTTCTTCTTCGCCAGTTAGCTTTTGTGCCAACTCTTGCGCATGTGAATTTGGAACTGAGATTTCATAGCCATCTTCACCCGTGTAACCACTGCGGCTAACGATGCATTCAACACCCAAGATCTCAAGCTTCTTCACATCCATAAACAGCATGTCAGCAACTTCGGCATTGAAACGCTTAAGCACATCTACCGCTTTAGGGCCTTGCAGTGCTAGAAGTGCGCGATCATCAATAATCTCTAGCTCAACACCTGATGGTAAATGCGCTTCTAGATGATTGATGTCTTGCTCTTTACATGCTGCATTGACAACAACAAATAGATGGTCGCCTAGATTAGCCACCATTAAGTCATCCATGATGCCGCCTTGCTCATTGGTAAAGAAAGCATAGCGCTGGTTGCCTTGTGGCAAATCAACAATGTCGACAGGAACTAATGACTCAAGGAATGCTGCCGCGCCCTCACCGTGTAAGCGCAGTTGCCCCATGTGCGAAACATCGAACAGACCCGCTGCATCACGCGTATGTAAATGCTCTTTCTTAACACCAAGCTTGTATTGAACAGGCATATCGTAGCCAGCGAAAGGAACCATCTTCGCACCAGCTTCAACGTGCAGTGCGTGTAGAGGGGTTTTAAGTAGTTCTTGAGTCATTGTTGTCTCCATTTAATCAGGTTCGTTTTCCGTTCGAGGAAACCTTGTTTCCAATAATAAACATGAGTGAGGATTTTTTGCACTCTTAACCTAACGATGAACATTCAAAATGTGACATTTAACATCATATTCACAACAAAAAGAAAAAACAAAAACGCCATTTCGGATATAAACCATCCAAAATGGCGCTAAATCATACTCTAACAAAATGAAAGCAAACGGTTGCATTCACTATAGGAAATTCACATTAAATCTACATTATTTCGCAGTGACCCAAAGAATGTGTGCATCTTGTTCACTGGTCGATATCAACATATGACCCATATTTGCATCATAATAAACACTATCGCCTTCATTCATCTCTACGGGTTCGTAGAATTCAGAGTAAAACATCACTGAACCAGATAAGATAAGAAGGAACTCTTCTCCGTCATGTCTGACCCAATCTCCATACTCTTCAAAGTTGCGCGCGTGAACCTGGCTCTTAAAGGGCATCATCTTTTTATTAGATAGTTGTGTCGCCAAAAGTTCATGCTCGTAAGTCGGGGTCGGATGGGGTTTGCCTTGATTCGACTTAGTAATATCTCGACGACCTGTCGCCACCTTTTTTCTAGGTGGCTCAAAGAGTTGCGGCATATCTATCTGTAAGCCCAACGCTAATTTTTGCATTGCTTGGAAGGTCGGCGAAATCTGCTCGTTCTCTATTTTACTTAACGTAGAACGCGCTAATCCGGTGCGCTGACTGGCCTCTTCTAACGTTATCCCAAGCTTGCTACGAATGTCTTTAATTCTCTGGCCAAGCTTTAATGGCTCAATATTCTCGTCCAATGACTCTTTCGCAAGAGTCAAAGATGGATACTCATCATAGATATCTTCGGGCATGCTTCCCTCTACTTATTACTGCGACTTCCTGTTTCATTTTCATTGTGCACGAAGCAGATAGTGGAAGAAAGCGTCGAACAAGAAATAAACCGTGCTCTTGTTAACAAAATTAGAAACCTTGTTTCCAATAGGAAATTTTTGGTTGATTGTTCTTGCTACAACCGCTATGTTACCAACTTGTTAGTTGTAGAGATGTTATTTCCGAGCTCAGTGCTTAACTGTTTTAACGCTCAGTTTCGGTTTTCCCCACCGTTTGGGGTTGGAAATTCACCCTGCTCTTACCTTGTTAAGAGTAGTAATAGAAGTAGAACTAACGAGAATAATGAACGACATAAGAATCTCGTTGGCATGAATGGAAGGTCATCTACCATGAACAAACCGTTTCAAAATCACAGCCTAGAGAATTTTTTCTCTACTAACCTTGCTGCTACTGACGACGCTGTCTTCGCTGGAATCCAAGCGGAATTCACACGTCAAAACGAACAAATTGAACTTATCGCCTCTGAAAACATTGTTTCTAAAGCGGTAATGCAAGCTCAAGGCACTTGCCTAACCAACAAGTACGCAGAAGGCTACCCTGGCCGTCGCTATTACGGTGGCTGTGAACACGTCGATACAGTAGAAGCGATTGCAATCGAACGCGCTAAGCAACTGTTTAAATGTGAATATGTAAACGTTCAGCCACACTCAGGCGCGCAAGCGAATGGCGCTGTGAAACTGGCTCTACTTCAACCTGGTGATACCATCTTAGGTATGTCTCTTGATGCGGGTGGTCACCTTACTCACGGTGCGCGCCCTGCACTATCAGGTAAATGGTTCAATGCAGTTCAATACGGCGTTGACCGTGAAACTCTAGAAATCAACTACGAAGATGTTCGCGCGCTTGCTGTTGAGCATAAGCCAAAAATGATCATCGCAGGTGGTAGTGCCATTCCTCGCACTATCGATTTCGCTAAGTTCCGTGAAATCGCGGATGAAGTTAATGCCATCCTAATGGTTGATATGGCGCACATTGCTGGCCTAATCGCGACAGGTGCACACCCTAGCCCAATTCCACATGCGCATGTTGTTACGACAACAACGCACAAAACACTACGTGGCCCTCGTGGCGGTATGATTCTGACTAACCACGAAGACATCATCAAGAAAATCAACTCAGCAGTGTTCCCTGGCCTTCAAGGTGGCCCTCTAATGCACGTTATCGCTGCAAAAGCGGTTGCATTCGGTGAGGCATTAGGTCCTGAATTTTCAACTTATATCGATTCAGTGATCAATAACGCAAAAGTTCTTGCTGAAGTGTTGCAAACTCGCGGTTGTGACATTGTGACTGGCGGAACAGATACGCACCTAATGTTGGTTGACCTTCGTCCTAAGGGCTTGAAAGGTAACAAAGCTGAAGAAGCATTAGAACGTGCAGGGATCACATGTAACAAAAATGGCATCCCATTCGATTCAGAGAAGCCTATGATTACATCGGGCATCCGTTTGGGTACGCCTGCGGGTACAAGCCGCGGCTTTGGCGCTGAAGAATTCAAACTCATCGGTAATTGGATTGGCGACGTACTAGATGGGCTAGTAGACAACCCTGAAGGTAACGCAGAAGTAGAACAACGCGTTCGCAAAGAAGTGAAAACACTGTGTGCTCGCTTCCCACTTTACCAATAAACAAATTAATCAAAGTTATTTTTTGGAGATTAAGCAATGGACAAAACACTGAAGTTTGCAGATAGCCACGAGTGGGTACGTGACAACGGTGACGGCACAGTAACTATCGGTATTTCAGAGCACGCTCAAGAAATGCTAGGTGACGTAGTATTCGTTGACCTACCTGAAGTAGAAGATGAAATCGAAGCAGGCGATAGCTTCTCTCTGGTTGAATCTGTAAAAGCAGCTTCAGACATCTACGCGCCAATCACTGGTGAAATCGTAGAGATCAACGAAGAACTAGAAGATAGCCCAGAGCTTATTAACGAAGAACCTTTTGAAGGCGGCTGGATTGTTAAAGTGAAGATGTCTGACGCATCTGAACTAGACAACCTTAAAGACGCAGAAGAGTACCTAAACTCAATCGAAGACGAGTAATTAGGAAGATGCAGAAAGCTGCCCCCGACTTGGGTGGCAGCTTTTTTTCTAAGTTCGGACGTATAATTAGATATATCAGTAATGATATCCATTACCCGGACTACGGAGTAGGTAAAGGACAATGACTGAATTACTTCAAAGCCTCAGCACACAAAACGAGTTCGTTGCTCGCCACAACGGCCCAAACAAATCAGACCAACAGAAAATGTTGGAAGCAATCAACGTAGCAAACCTAGATGCGTTGATTGAAGAAACCGTTCCAGCGCAAATTCGCCTAGAAAAACCAATGACTCTTGCGGAAGCAAAAAGCGAAGCAGACATGTTGGTTGCGATGCGTGAGTTTGCCGACCAAAACCAAATTAAGCGTACTTTCATCGGTCAAGGTTACTACAACACCTTCACGCCAAACGTTATCTTACGTAACGTACTTGAAAACCCAGGTTGGTACACAGCATACACGCCTTACCAACCAGAAATTTCTCAAGGTCGTCTAGAAGCGCTACTTAACTTCCAACAGATGGTGATGGACCTAACAGCAATGGACATTGCTAACGCATCACTTCTTGACGAAGCAACGGCGGCTGGCGAAGCGATGACGCTATGTAAGCGTGCTGGTAAGAGCAAGAGTAAAGTCTTCTTTGTAGCAGACGATGTTCACCCTCAAACGCTAGAAGTTGTAAAAACTCGTGCTAAATACATCGGCTTTGATGTTCAAGTAGGCTCACTAGAATCTCTGCCAGAGCAAGACGTGTTTGGTGCACTTGTTCAGTACCCGGGTACAACAGGTGAAGTTCGCGACTTAACGGATATCATTGCAAAAGCGCAAGCAAACAAAACACTGGTTACTGTAGCAACTGATCTTCTTGCATCTGCGCTACTGAAACCTGCTGGTGAAATGGGCGCGGACGTAGTTATCGGCTCAGCTCAGCGCTTTGGTGTTCCTATGGGTTACGGCGGTCCACACGCTGCATTCATGGCAACACGTGATAAACACAAGCGCACTATGCCTGGTCGTGTTATCGGTGTCTCTATCGATACTAACGGTAACCAAGCACTGCGTATGGCAATGCAGACTCGTGAACAGCACATCCGCCGCGAGAAAGCGACATCTAACATCTGTACTGCTCAGGCACTATTAGCCAACATGGCGTCATTCTACGCGGTTTACCACGGCGCAGAAGGATTACGTACGATTGCTCGTCGCACACATCATATGACTGCGATTCTAGCGGCTGGCCTGACTAAGTCTGGTTTCGAGCTCGCTCACAATAGCTTCTTCGATACCATCACTATCAATACTGCTGATAATACTGAAGCGCTATACGCAAAAGCGCAAGCGGCTGATATCAACCTTCGCCTACTTCAAGGCAAGCTAGGTGTGAGTTTAGACGAAACAACGACAACGGATGATATTGAAGCACTATTTGCTGTCTTTGGCGTGAAAGAAGAAGTTAGTACTCTATCTTCAGAGATCGCAGGCAACGAATTTGCAGCGATCCCAGAAGCACTTCGCCGTACGTCTGAGTACCTCACTCACCCAGTATTCAATACTCACCACAGTGAAACGCAGATGATGCGTTACCTGAAACAGCTTGAGAACAAAGACTTCTCGCTAACTCACGGTATGATCCCACTGGGCAGCTGTACAATGAAACTTAACGCAGCCGCTGAAATGATCCCAGTGACTTGGCCAGAATTTGGTTCTATCCACCCATTCGCGCCAATCGAGCAAGCGGCGGGTTACTCAGCGCTAGCGAAAGATCTCAAAGAGAAGCTATGTGAAATCACAGGCTACGATGACTTTTCACTGCAACCTAACTCTGGTGCATCTGGTGAGTACGCAGGTCTTATCGCGATTCAACGCTACCACGATAGCCGTGGCGAAGGTCACCGTAACGTCTGTCTGATCCCAAGCTCAGCGCACGGTACTAACCCAGCGACGGCATCTATGGTGTCAATGAAAGTCGTTGTTGTTAAGTGTGACGACGACGGTAACATCGACATGTCAGACCTAGCAGCCAAGATTGAAAAGCATGCCGATAATCTTTCAAGCATCATGATCACTTACCCTTCTACGCATGGCGTATACGAAGAGCAAGTGAAAGAAGTGTGTGAAATGGTTCATGCGGCTGGCGGCCAGGTTTACCTAGACGGCGCAAACATGAACGCTCAGGTTGGTCTAACCTCTCCTGGCCTGATTGGTTCTGACGTTTCTCACCTTAACCTGCACAAAACCTTCTGTATTCCACACGGTGGTGGCGGTCCGGGTATGGGTCCTATCGGTGTTAAATCTCACCTAGCACCTTTCCTACCGGGTCACATCGAAAACGGTGTCGAAGGTGAAGACTTTGCGGTATCAGCAGCAGACCTTGGTAGTGCCTCTATCCTGCCAATCTCGTGGGCTTACATCGCGATGATGGGTGAAGCGGGTCTAACAGAAGCAACTAAGGTCGCAATCCTTAACGCAAACTACATGATGGAGCGTCTACGCCCTCACTACCCTGTTCTTTACCGTGGTACTAACGGCCGTGTGGCTCACGAATGTATTATTGATATTCGTCCACTGAAAGAAGAAACAGGTATCAGCGAAGAAGATATCGCCAAGCGTCTAATGGACTACGGCTTCCACGCACCAACCATGTCGTTCCCAGTAGCGGGTACGCTGATGGTTGAGCCAACAGAATCTGAAGATCTAGAAGAGATCGATCGTTTCTGCGAAGCGATGATCGCAATCCGCGAAGAAATGGCGAAGGTGAAAAACGGTGAGTGGCCACTAGAAAACAACCCTCTAGTCAACGCACCTCACACGCAAGTAGACCTAGCGAAAGATGAATGGGATCGCCCATACTCTCGCGAACTAGGCTGCTTCCCATCACCTGCTACCAAGTCTTGGAAGTACTGGCCAACAGTAAACCGCGTAGACAACGTATACGGTGACCGTAACTTAATCTGTTCTTGCCCAAGCATCGACAGCTACGAAGACTAAGTTTCTTTACAGTAAGTCAAAGGCGAACCCAATGGTTCGCCTTTTTAGTTTGTCATTATTAAACGCTAAAATTGAAATAGTGACATACTCCTCAGAACGCATAACAATTTTTATCTCTTTAACACTGTTGTCTAATCTGTATATTACATAGATAAAGTTAATGGTATCACCATGAACAACATTCAGTTAGCTAGGAACATTTCTCGACTAAACAAAACAATAAAATCACTTAAAAATAACGAACCCGAGCCTAAATCACTTCTTGAAAGACTATCATTTATTCTCAGAATAATTGGGATTCCTGCGGTTCTTATAGCGGCAATTGTACCAGTTTTTAATTTAGTCGACGCCTCACTAGTTCAAATCAATCAAAGGCATCTAGAAAGCATTTACAATCAAAGAATTAGTGAGTTACTGGAGTCCAAAAATCAAGAATTAGCGACTCAACTCCTAGAGAGTACCAATAATCTTAAAATGGATGATATTTACTTTCAACATTCTCAGTCTAAAGTACTAGTTAAACAGGTGGAAAGTAACGGAATAGAATCGCCTTTGATGCATGAGAAGCTATTAATTCTTGTCAGAAGTCACCTAAAACCTACTTGTTTACTAGATAGTTTTGTATGTTCTCGGTATTTTTTTAGGCATGCTCTTGACAACAAAGAAATTTTTAATGTTGCTAAGATTCTATTAGATCACTACTTGATTAAAAATGATTTATTGAGCTTCGGACAATTGAATGAGTTAATAAATAATAATCAGTTCTTAGTAAACAAGAAGAGTATTCTAGAATTGGAATATTTAAAAGTTGTATTCGGATATAAATCAGACTCTGCGTGGAGAGTGGAACTGCTTAATAAGGTTAGAAGGGAGTTAGTTAATATCGGAACTCTGAATGCTATGGCTTCACTTCACAAGTTAAATGGTTTCATCTTCTCAACCATAGGGCAAGAGGGTAATGCTCTGGTATCTTGGGAAAATGCTAAGGCCCACTTTATTAAATTAGGCAACCTGAAAGAAGCCCTAAGTCATGATAGAAGAATCATTAGCTATCACGCCAATTTAAATCAAGGCTCAAAGACAAGTCGAGATGAAATTGAGTACCTATACAAACAGCATCTACGATTAGCTAAAGAATCAGAAAGCAAACTTTTAATAGCTAGAGCGAACCTTAGCTACGTCGAGTTTATGTCCTACAATATTTTTAAAAAGGGTGAACTATCTAAAGATGATGTTTTTAGATTAGAAGAACGCTTAACTCAAGTAGAAAAATTCATGAAAGATCACACCTACACGTATAACTTAGGTGTAGTAATGCAACTTAAGTCTATGCTGTATAGACATAATAGCGATTATAAAAAAGCAATCGAGCATGGTGAGACGTCACTGAACTACTTTCTAGATCATGGAGAGATAAATAAAGCCATATTCAGCTCGTCTTTCCAAGCTGAATTATATAGGCAACAGTCTGAAATAGAAGCTGCGTTGGATTACTATGTTTCTTCGTTATACCTACTAGAGGTTTCTCTTAATCGAGAGGAAATTGACTCTTATACCTATGTCAGAAATGTAGATTCAATTAATAATAAACTGTCTGAGTTAAGTAATGATGAGGGTATCAAGCTGACTCCTGCACTTAGAAGTCAGCGAGCTCAGTTACAACTAGTCTCACTGGGAACAAGGTTGGACTCTAAAATAGATGAAACTTATATCGAAAAAATATTTACCAAGGCTGGAAACTTATACTCTTTCAATCAAAAATAGAGCAATCATCGTAAGAGTGATTATTAAGTAATTTTTCTCCTGTATTATTGAATATGTTTTGTAAAGAAGAATGGCGAACCCAATGGTTCGCCTTTTTTATTTCATGCCTCACGCTCATCGAGTAAGGGACTACCCTTTCGTTGATTTACCAATCTCTTCAGTTTTGCTTGATGCTGTAGCAGCCCAATGGGGGGCCTTACGCATGCGTTCAAAATACGCGTTGACGTTGGGGTAGGGTTCCCAATCAAAAGGGATGCTTTCTTTAAAAAACTCGACATGCACCATTGCGTAATCCGCCAATGTTATTGCATCACCAACCATGAACAGGCGCCCTTGTAGGTGCTGCTCTAATACTTCAGCAAATCGAACTAGGTTGTGGCTGGCCCAATTAATAACAGCATCATCGCCTTTTATACCCATAAATTTGGGTTTGGCGACGGCTTCTAACGCTAACGTTCCAAAGGCTTGATTGAAATGGGCGAGCTCCCAACATAACCAACGATTGATATCCGCTCTTACTGTTTGATTGTTTGGATATAGGTCATTTGTACCTGAAGTCTCAGCTAAATGCTGAATAATGGCGTTAGATTCCCACAGTGAAATATCACCATCAATAAACGTCGGCACCATGGCATTCGGGTTTAGGCTCAGGTATTGGGGCTGTTTGTGCTCCCCAGAAAACAAATCTAGATACTCTATTTCAATATCTAGCTCTAGATGATTGATCACTGCCAATACTTTACGAGAGTTGGGCGATCCTACAATTGCGTATAGCTTCATGTGTCCTCCTTGAATTTAACTTGTTTTTTGCAAGTAAAATACCCCTAGAAAATTAACTTTCATTTTGCAAGTTAAATTTAAAACGAGTACGATTAATGAATGGTAGATAAAAAAACTAAAGAGTGGTCAGGCTGTCCGGTTCGTTTTGGCATGAGCCAATTCGGAGATAAATGGAGCTTTCTGATTCTTCGAGACTTGATGTTTAAAGGTCGGCATTACTATCAAGAGTTTTTAGAGGCAGGCGAAGGTATCTCTACTAACATCTTGGCGAGCCGACTTGCGGATTTAGAATCAAACGGATTAATCAGTAAAAAACGTGATACTGTTAAGCGTTCTAAGTTCGTCTACACATTGACCGACAAAGGAATAGATTTGCTACCTATGATGCTAGCGATGATCGATTGGTCCGAAAAATACGACACCAAAACCGAAGTTCCTTCTGATTTCATTCGCACACTACGTGAAGAACCTGAACGCTTGCGTCAAAAGTTGCGAGAAGGCTTAACTACAGAATCGAAAAATAATTAAGTGCAACAAAAATGGTTGGACTATTTTTTCATCATACTCGCGAGTTCTGCAAACGGATTGTAGGTCGCCCCTTGATGATCATCTTGACCCGGCTTTATCTCACTGCCATAACGATCATGCTCTAGATATTTACTGTGCTCATGATCGTGGCAGTAAAGACACAGCAGCTCCCAATTGCTTCCATCTTCTGGATTATTTGTATGATCATGATCCTTGTGGTGAACTGTCAACTCACGCAAATTTGAGTAAACAAACTCCCTAGCACAGCTTCCACATACCCAAGGGTAGAGTTTTAACGCTTTTTCCCGATAATCAGCTTCTTTGCGTGCATAGCTAGCACTGGTTCCGTAAAAATCTGAAGACATTTTGCTACCCCATAGGCATTGATTCAGTCAGATGCTAGCATGGACACAGTTGGGAAAAAATGATCAGGCCTAATAAAAAGGGACTGGTGTATCTACCAATCCCTGCTTTTGTCCATAAATTAGTTTGTCGATGACTTAATTTTGAACACTAACACTTTGTTGTATGCGGTCACCATCAGTAAGTCTTGTTGCTCGCCACCAATTTCTAGGTTACTGATATGGTCCGCGTCGATAGCAATGAAGTCAATTTGTTTACCCTGTTTATCAAACACACCAACACCACCATGTGCTGCGACAAAAAGATTGTCGTGAAAATCCACAGCAATACCGTCGACCATAGGCTCAGAACCGGAGGTTGCTTTCACCTGAGCAAACTGAGTTTTATTGCTGATTGATTGATCATTAACATCAAATCGGTATACCCAGCCATCAGAAGTATCGGCAACGTATAACAACGATTCATCAGAAGAAAAAACAATGCCATTGGGTAACTCTAACTCTCCAGTCATCAGCTTTAGATCACCATCTAGATATCGATAAACACCGTTGACGGGTTGTTCTGACTCCGCCTTAGCAGGGCCATAACCTTGGATACCAAATGGAGGATCAGTGAACCAAACGCTTCCATCGCTGTTAACGGTTAGGTCATTTGGGCTATTGAGCAGATTGCCGTTGTATGTCGCGGCAGCAATGACCTTCTCTCCACTTTCCTGACGGTATGACAGTTTTCTATCATGACGGGCTGCCCAAAGGTTGCCCTTCAGATCAATAGCAAGACCATTGGCATAACCAGAGTTATTGTCAAAAACACTCAGCTTACCATCAGGAACATATGAATACGTTTTGTTGTTTGGGATATCACTAAACAAGAAACGTTGGTGTTTTGCATCCCACACGGGGCCTTCAACAAACCCAAAAGAATCACCCACAAGAGTCGGATCACCTTCCACTAAAGAGCTAGCAGAAGCGCCAATCGAGAAGGCGGTGACGGCGGCCATAAACATTAATTTATTCATTTTAAATACCTCTTACTAACTCAGTTGCCTGCGAAGGCCTTAAACGTTTTTCCCGATTCAACTCCTAATACAGATCGAATATAAGATTTGGCTACATCTTTTGCATCGATGGAGTGGAACCCAGGGAAGTAGTCTCCATAAGTACCCAGCGATTCGGTGACGACTGATGGACTTACAACATTTATGCGAATACCACGCGGCAGCTCGTTAGATACTGCTTTTGCGAAATGCTGTATTGCGCCGTTAAGCGTTGCTGCACTAGTGCCATAAGCAATTGGTTGATCAGCGATAATACCGCTTGTCAAAGTGATACTGCCGTTGTCATTCAAATACTCACTAGCAATCTGCGTCAAGTTCACTTGCCCCATAAGTCGGCTATTAATGCCCACATCCCAGTCGTCACGCGATAAGCTTGTGAAAGCGTTCAATGCAACATCTCCAGTAGCACAAATGATTGCGTCCACCTGGCCTATTGATTCAAGTGCCGTGCGAATAGAGCCGGAGGCGGTAATGTCAATCTGGACATCGCCGCTACCTTTGCCGGCTGTGATAACTTCATGTATTTCACCTAGAGCTTCTACAACCTCGCTGCCGATTGTGCCCGATGCACCAATTACAAGAACTTTCATAGTATTTCTCTCCCTTGTGTTTACATTTTGAATCTTAGCTAGTTGAACCCGCGAGAAAAACAACAGAAAATGACCTCACTGTTTACAAAATGGGTCTAATCATGAATTTAACTTATGTACAGACTTTCTTGGCTGTCGCCGAAGAGCAAAGCTTTACCAAAGCAGCGGAAGCGTTAGATGTTTCGAAAGGCTTAGTATCTCGGCATGTACAAAAACTCGAAGAAGCATTGAATTCTAAACTGTTTCATCGAACGACTCGCTCTATCAGCCTGACTGAAGTAGGAGAAGAGTTGTATTCAAAGGCAAAGCAAATTCAGTTACTCGCCACTGAGGCGGAAATGCGTGTAAATGATATGACGCAAGAGGTCACTGGAGACCTAAAGGTAACAGCTCCAATTGAGTTTGGACGTGCTCTTTGTCACCATGTAATCCCTCCCTTTAGACAACAGTACCCGAAGGTTAATTTAATCCTCGATTTCGGCCCCATAAAGAAGAAAATTGAGTCTGGTGATTATGATGTCGCTTTTCGAGCTTATGATGAATTGCCAGGCGATGTTGTAGCAAAAGACTTGGGCTTCATCCGAAATGTACTAGTTTGCAGCGGTAATTATGAAAAAGAGAACAGGGTCGCTGTTATTGAAGATATTCATCAGTGCTCCTTCATTCTTAACAGCCAAAATGAGTGCTGGAATCAATTGGATCTTATCAGAGACGAACAAAGATATAATATTGAAGTAACAGGAAACCTTCGCTCTAATACATACAGTTCGATATTAGAGTTAGCACTACAGGGAATGGGGGTTGCTAGTTTGCCATATTATCAAGTCGAAGACCTTATTAAGGGTGGCAAACTTGTCCACGTTCTTCCTGAGTGGTCTGTAAAGGCTCAAAAGCTAAGTCTCATATATGCACAGCGGCGAGTTACCCCCAAGAAACTGGTCACTTTTAATCTTGCTGTAAAACAATGGTTGGAGTCTAAAAACTCATACATGATATAGGGGTAGATTAATAAAGGCTAGCCTCCACAGTACTCAGTTAGCAGGTAAAAATCTCTCTATACGCGAGTCGCCCTAACTAGGTTACAAGCCCATTATCACATGAACTACATATCATCCCAGTCATACGTTTTTTGTACGATCAGATCAACCACATCAGCAAGCTCTTTGCCTTTAGAGGTTAAACCGTAGTGCACTGTGACAGGTATTGTCTCTTCTTGTTTTCGCCAGACAAATCCATGCTGTCGTAACAACTTTAAACGCTCAGTGAGTACTTTACTTGAGACCAATGCCAACTGCTTACGTATTTGACCAAAACGCATCATCTCCTCTTGCCCTAACAACCAGACTATGTGTGCAGTCCACTTAGTTGATATCAATGTTAAGTATTTGTCCACACTACAATAGTCGTCTGGCTGTAATTGATGATTCACTTCTGTCGACATATTTCTTCCTTATTTCGTTCATTGCCAAAGCGCAGTTTAATAACGCACGGTATAACTATCCTTTAGTTATCTATGGGTAACTAGTTACCTTTTAGTACCTAGTTTTAATTAGAAACCAACTTCTCTATTGTTACTCCATAGCCACAAGGCAAGGGTATCGGTGGTATCTGAGCCAACAATATGAGGATTAAACCATGCGTTACATTTTACTATTTACCTATCTTATCTCAGTTAGCTTAAATGCTGAGACCCTTTATTCAAAACCACAAACACCCTCTGAGTTACATTCGTTATTTGGTCAGTATTTTGAGAACAATGACTTAGAGGGATTAGGTACGCTTTTTCATGAAGACGCCGTGTTTGTTTTAGATAAAGAAGGTAACCAAGCTAAGGGAAGAAAAGCGATTAAGCAGGTGTTAAAGGGTTACATGAAAGACGATGTTAGTATCCTCACCAAAAGTGTCTCTATCCACATTAACCAGGACGTAGCCATGGTTCGCTCTGATTGGGAAATATCGAACGCCCTACAACAGAAGACCATACAAGGAACGGCGTTAGAGGTCATGCATTACGTAGATGGTGGCTGGGTGTACATCATCGACAATCCAAATGGTTATTAATCGCGGCTCGATAAACACGGAAGAAACATTCAAGAACATTGGAAGAGCGCACATCACAAAGGGTGACAAGGGTGCATGTATTTATTCTTCAAGTTCCTGATCAATCATGCGCTTGTTTCTTACGTTATGAAAGACAAACCCTCTGTTTCTGAGCGTGACAATTTCGTAGGGTCCGGGCTTAATCAGGCGCCGGACTTCATGTATCAGTACCGGTAAACTACTCATGCCAACGATCCTTCCTTGCCAGACGTAATCTTCGATTTCTGACGTAGTCACGAGGCAGTCCTGCATTTTGCAAAAATAGCACATCGCTCGCACTGCATTCAGACTGCACCCGATACGCTGATTGTCTTTGACGATAGATAGTTTGCCTTTGGACGAACGAATTTGAATTCCTAATACCTCCTCAATCAAGCAGATGTCTCGGCAAAATGCGCACGAAATTTTGGTGCATTCAACAGCCGTCATAACTCCTCCTTCCTCTTTGAACCACTCTTTTATTTGAAATAGAATATTTGATTATTTCAATCAATATATTAGAGCAAGTGAATCAATATATTAGAGCAGGTGCTTTGCGTTATTCTTTGAAAAATAACCACAAATATTGATTTTTAATCAGAAAACTCCGATTTATCATCCCATTAGTTTTTCTATGACGGCGTGTTCGAATCACAACATAAGTTATATTAATTATTATTAATAACAAACAACACAAAACCAATTGCTTATGAATTGGTAACTCGACTTTGTTTCCTAGTTCCGTGAACTAAATCACCAACCGATGAACCAATCGGATACGTTCACTCAAATACTTATAACAATGGCCAAGCCAACTAATTGGAAACACTATAACCAAGCTTTAATCAATCGCGGTTCACTAACATTTGGGATTGATGAAGGGACCGTTCAGCTATGGAAGCAAATCAAGCAGGGAAACCTCGGAAGACCTCGCTGTTTAGTTATTTAGCGATTACGACGACTCTTATGGTTCATAATATAGACTGGATTATGAATTATTATACTGGGGAGGCTTTATTGCACTGCTTACGGTTGGCTATTTTGTAACGAGGTTTAGACATGAACCTACGAAGATTGGCAATCTCTGTCACTAAGTTGGTGCGTATCAATGAGATATCGGGCAACAAGATTTCGAGAAGATGGTGTTACCACTTTTTGAGACGAAGTCCTTCATCAGTTCAAGCAACTGCTCGGCGAGCAGTTGCTTGAGTTTGTTGTTCTCAGGCTCTCTTAGGCGTTTCGCTTCGTTTACTTCCAACCCCGCATATTTGCTGCGCCTAAAAATGCGATAGCTATATAATCATAATCGCAAACCTAAGAAATATTTACATAAAAATAACCTTTTCTATAAGAGTGTAGAAATTTGGATGCTATTTAAATAATTATCGTTGAATTATTACCTTTCTGCGGTAAACTATTTCCATTATCGTCAGCTCCGCCCGTATTATCCTTTGGTTGCTGGCCTGAAGTTACAGTGTATTTATTACCATATGAGTCCTCAAAATTCATTACAAAAATATATGCTGTTGCTGTAACTTCAAATCCTGGTATACTCCCAGAAACATACATATCAATATCCACACTACCATTATACATCTGGGTGTCAGATAGTTCATTTAACGTTTTTCTAATTTCTTCTTTATATTTTTCCGAATTACGACCAAGGCCAATCCATTTAAAAAAACCACTAATACCAGCACCAATTTTATATTTTTTTTGCATCTTATTATATGTTTTGGAACTTTCCAATTTGTGCATTTTGAATGTTGACTTGCCTTTTAACTTTGCCCATGCACCCGGTCCGTCAACTCGGATACTAATACCTTTCATCATCCCTTTTCTCAAAGAAACTCTCCACGAACCACCACCTTGAGTCACATCAACTGGTGAAATTGGATCAATAACAACTTGTGGACATGGCTCAACTGGAGTTGGAATAGTAACAAATGGTGGACATGGCTCAACTGGAGTTGGAATAGTAACAAATGGTGGACATGGCTCAACTGGAGTTGGAATAATACCAACTGGTGGACATGGCTCAACTGGAATTAATTCTAATGTTGTAATAACTTTATACATAATGTAATCCTACCTATAAAATGTAACATACTATTAACACTGGTCTTTGTTATATGGTATAAGTTTTCATTTCATAATTTCACCCCCATTTTTTTAAAAAATCAGCTTTGAAAACATTTATATTATTCATCAGCAATATTTTCGTTCTGAGATGGTGTTCGACCTCTTTCATTCTTTGAATTTTTAGATATTAAATCCCAAAAGAAATTTAATAGATTTAGAACCAAATTAAAAATTGTATATATTTTTATAGCGTAGTATCAAAGAAGGAGAATGTATATTTATTAGTAGTTATTAATTAAATGCTCTGGAAAAGACCAGCATCCAGATAATTAAGTATTTTAAGACTGTAAATTTTTAAAGGAGCTTGGATTTTCCCTTATAAATCCAAGCTCGTTGTTCGTTTTGCAACTCGGAATGGTAGGAGTACTGTTATGTCAACGGAAAGCAGCATACTCGCCACATTCGCCTACAAAATCATAACCGTCGAGCCAATCCGACTTTTATCCAAGGAAGCAAGCAAGACAACGAGCCTTGATTGACTCTGGCTATAGCCTCTTTGGTCTGAAAAGCCGTGAAGTCTATATTGATCTACACAGACTCGGGAGGGGGGGGGGGGGACTAGAGCACTCAGTCAAGGCCAATGGGCCGAACTAATAGTCGGTGATGAAGCCTATTCAGGGAGTCGAAGTATTGAAGCGCTCACTGAATCCGTCCGAGAAGTCTTTGGTTACGAGTACTTTTTACCGACTCTCCAAGGTCGAAGTTCGGAAAAATTCTTTTCCCAATGCTGATTTGAACCATATAGCTTCTGGCAACCGACTGTTAAATGGTGAGGATGACCTTGTTCCCTGGTGGCTGCGCCTTCTTCTTGATAGAATGAGCGGTGTGACTCGTTTGATGCGAATGGCTTCGTGGCACAATCTTGTGTCATAAGCACCATCACCAGATATCTCTACGATTCTTCGGCGAGTTTGTTTGAGCAAATTGGGGAGCGCTTTACCGTCGCTCACATTCGATAAACTTAACTCAGCGGCAATGATTTCATCTTTGTCTGTATCGACCCTCTAGTTTTGGTTTTAAATGAAACCAAAACTTCCTTAGCTCGACGATTTATAAAGGTGTAATGTGGACAAACTTGCGGGATAACAGCTAATTTAAATAATGAGTCTATAAATCCTTGCAGTGCTCTCAACGGCATAGAGAAAAACTCGTTTCACCATCAGTGCGGTAGTAATGGCTATGTCGCTGAATCGGCGTGGTCTACCACACTTGCCTTGCTTGCTTTGTTTTCACTCGGCGAACGCTTCCTCATCAATCCAAAAGGTCAAAGAGCCACGGTTGATTAAGGCTTGATTGTACTGCTTCCAGTTGGTTGTTTTGTAACGAGGTTTAGACATGAGGCTACGAAGATTGATGGGCAAGCCTTCATTATGGAGTGTCATTCGAAAGTTGCTACTCGACATAGACGAATAATCGACCTTTTATGATGCCAACGCAAATATGACAAGGGTTAAAACTCCAAAAGAGGGGCGTGTAAAAACTTAAGGATGTCAAATATCCGATTAGCATATGAGGTTCTTGCGAGCGTCTTTCATTTTGGTCCGAAGAAGTATTAAAACTGGCTTCAACATGACCGTTTATAATACTGCATCTTAATCTTAATTATTGCTGCGTTAAAAATTCCCCTTTGACACCGGGCGGAAGTCCTTATAGTTGTTTTCTGTTCCATTGGGCTTCATACCCCTACACCTAGGAGGAGATAAGGGTTATTCAAAGGTAGCATACGTCAGCCCGTCAACTGGTGAGCCTGTATTGAACAACGAGACGGTGCTATACTCAAAACATTGCTCATCGCTTAGAGTCATACCCTTATGAACTCCCCAAAGTTGAAAAAACAACCTTGGCCGCTGTGGCTATACTTCAGTTGTTATTTCAGTGGATTAACGCTTCTTATTGGAGCTATTCTTGTCGTTCTGAGCGACTATCATACCAACAAGTTACTGAGCAAGAATGCGCTCGACCTCAGCCATAACAATCGCCTCAAGATCGAATCTTCATTTCAACTCTCCATGAGCCCAGTGGTCAATACATTAGACTTAATCAGTTCGAGTTCGCTGATCCAAAGCACCATTTTACCCGCTCAAGAGCAAGAGTGGCTGTACTCCATCAAGGAGACCTTTGAACGCCTCCCCTACTTAACATCTCTCTACTATGCCTCTGATAAGGGTACATTTACAATTCTTCGACCGGTGACAAATGACGCAGAAAGAGAACGGCTTGGTGCTCCAGAGAACAGCACATTTATGCTCGGATTTACCAATATGCAAGGCGTGCGTGAGCGACAGTTTTATTCATCAACATTAACCCTGTTGTCGAGCAAAGTCGATCAGCCGGAGGTACGCTTTGATGCTCGTAGCCGTCCTTGGTTTATCAGTGCGTTGAGTCAAACTGACATTCAGTTAACCGAGCCGTATCGTTTCTATCGCCTTGGGAGTTATGGCGTCACTTTGTCGCGCCGAAGCTACGATGGCCAGCATATCATTGCCGCCGACACCACACTAAGCAACCTCAGCACTAGCATGCAATCACTCATGTTATCCGAGGCAACACAATTGGTATTACTCGATAGCCAGATGAATATCTTGGCGCACCAAGGGTTGGGTTGGGATGAGAGGATGCCATTCATTGAACCCGAGAAGTTACAAACTACAATTTTTAACAGGTTTACCCAGCCCGTCACCTCACCGGCGGTCGAAGAAGTTGAATGGCAGGGAGAGAGTTGGATTCGCACGCTCACTCCCGTAACCCTTGATGAAGAAATCACTTTGTATCTTGCTGAGGCGACTCCTCGACGTATTTTACTCGCAGATATTTTGAGTTTAAGAAAGCAGCAAATCATAACGTCGTTGATGTTACTCATTCTTGGCACCGTTGCGGTGTGGAGGGCCTCACTCCATTTATCCAGTCCAATTAAGTCACTGGCTCAGAAAACCTACAGCATCAGCCAATTTTCATTTAATAAGAACGTTTATTGCGAAAGCCACATTCTGGAAATTAACGAGCTCAACCAAGCGATCAAATTAATGGAAAATACCATTTCAGACTTATTGGCTTTATTGGCGGAAACCGCCAAAAGCGTCGATATTGATGAAGTCATTGAACGCTTGCTCAAACATTGTGCCACGGTCACGCAAACCGAGCTGGTCACCATGTTAGTTGTCGAGCAAAACGAGCAGCAGAAATATCAGTTCGTGAAGCCAGAACAAGCATCTATTGCCAGCACAAATAACTGGCAGTGGATCCAACAGCGGATACAATCTCCCGAGATCCAAGCCAACTTGAGCAAGCCCTACACCATCGCATTAGGAGCATCTCCTGACGGGTGCCATTGGTTTTTGTTCCCAATTCACGATAAATCTGACCAACTCATCCGAGTCTTGTTGATTGGTTATGACACGCCACCGGGAACCACTCAAACCGCGCGACACCCTTTTGTTCGACAGTTGATAAAGTTCGCGGCCATTGCGGCTGAGAATATTGTTCACGTTAAGGAGAGGCAAGCCTTTTTGGAAGCCATTCCTGAGCTGCTAGCCTCAGCGATTGACACAAAATCGCCGTACACATCGGGGCATTGTCAACGTGTCCCATATTTAACCGAAGCTCTAACTCAAGCGCTCGAAAATAACCAAGAGCAGTTTGCCAATTTCCGCCTAGACAAGGAGGAGTGGGAAGCACTTCGTTTAGCAGGCTGGCTCCACGACTGCGGCAAGATCACCACACCAGAATTCGTGGTTGATAAAGCCACGAAACTGGAAACTTTGTATGACCGTATACACGAGGTCCGCATGCGATTTGAGCTGTTAAAGCAAGAAGCGCATACCCACTACTGGCAAACACTCGCTGGAGGGGGAGAGCAACAAGAGGCGATACAACAACGTGATGAAACCTTACAACAACTAGATGAAGAATTTGAGTTTGTCGCCCGATGCAATTTGGGTAGCGAATGGATGGACGATGCGGCATTAGCCCGACTTGATACTATAGCTCAGAGGACATGGACACGGACTCTCAGCGATCGAATTGGCATTTCTTGGTTGGAGCTCAGTCGTCATGGCGAGAGTCAAGAAACTTTACCGGTGACCGAGTCGTTATTGGCAGACAAACCTGTTCACTTGGTTCCCTGGGTGGAAGGGCACTATCCCCCTGAGCAATGGACAGAGCGGTATAATCTGGTCCCATCACCCTATCAGTACAACCGGGGAGAACGTCATAATTTAGCCATACGTGCAGGCACACTCAATTCAGAAGAGCGCTTTATGATCAACGATCATATCATTCAAACACAGCGTTTTCTGTCTGCCCTACCCTTGCCACATCACTTGCGAGAAGTACCAGACATCGCAGGCAACCACCACGAGCGTATTGATGGTAGGGGCTACCCTAGAGGCCTGTCTGGCGATCAACTTTCAATTCCAGCACGGGTGATGGCACTTGCAGACGTATTTGAAGCACTGACATCTTCAGACAGACCCTATAAAAAGGCCAAGTCTTTAACCGAGGCACACAATATCATGCTCAAAATGGCAACATCTGGCCACCTAGATCCCGACATTTATCTAGTCATGTTGGAAAACAAGTTGGATATTTATTATGCAAAAAAATTTTTATTAGAAGAACAACAGAGCGAAGTAGATAGAAACGCCCTCATCGAGGAGCTGCGCCAACATATAGCAAGAGAGGCTTCCTGATGTATAAATCCATTTATCTAAAACTATTCTCTAAAGGCGTTGTTGATCAAATCAGCTTGAGGATCAACGATGCCATATATACCAGCAGTTAGCTTCTGAAGGGCATACCTAGTCCTATGACTTTGTTAATAGCTTTGACATTCACCATGATTTCGCCCACTTGAGCGTTGTAACATCTCAAGCTCAGTTTACCGCTTGTGAATCCTTTATATCGGGATATTGTGCTCTCAGATATTGAGCGACAGTGATAACCAGACTTGGCTTTCCATTCCGCTATTGTCCCATTTTTCAGCGCTGTTGCGGTTTCATTTCTGGGATGGCCATCTTCCCAAAGTGCTGCATTCTTTCGAGGTGGTATTAACGGGGTACAACCTTTCTTTTTCAGAGTCTCGTGGCAATTTTTGGTGTCATATGCACCATCAGCATATGCAGCAATGATCTTTCTGCGTAGTGGGTTGAGCAACGTAGGTAGCACTTCACTATCGCCAACATTGACAAGGCTGACTTCCGCACTAATCGCTTCGTGAGTATCCACATCAATAGCTAAGTGCAGTTTGCGCCATGTTCTGCGTTTTTCTGCACCATGCTTTTTCACTTTCCATTCACCTTCACCAAAGACTTTGAGGCCAGTCGAGTCAATGGCGATATGACGAATAGCCCCTCTAGATTTATTGCGATAATTGACCTGAACAGTCTTCGTGCGTTTACTGATACAGGTGTAGTCAGGGGATGTCAGCGGAACATCCAATAGCTTAAAAATCGAGTCGATAAAGCCTTGCAGTGCACGTAATGGCAGAGAGAAGAGCGGCGCAATAGTTGGTGGAACCTAACAGTTTGGATCGCTCTTACTGATGTTGACCTTAATTGTGCGCCTCTACGTTTCATTCGTGGCTCGCATAAAAAACAATATCCTAAAACCATGGTTCCTATGACTGAATCTGAGTTTTGGCATGATCCATTTATCGACTGCAAGACCATTGATGACCTTGTCGAACGGGCGAATAATTACACACTAGTATTGGATGTTGATACAAGCGGGCTTTTTGAAGATTATCAAGTCAGCGGGAAATCATTCGAGGATGTGAAAGCCTACGTTCTAACTGAACTCGAAAAACTACCGGCAAAAAAACGTCGGGTGTTGATGAGACGCAAGAAGATATTGTGACTATCCCTATGAAAAAGGGAGAATTTGTTATCTTCTCTGAAAGAACTATGCATGGCTCTCTTCCAAATACATCTGCTATTGATAGGTTTGCTATTAACTTTAGAGTTACGACAATAGATACGGAAATCTACCCTTTTCGACATTTGGGTGACTTTATTGATGGTTCAAACATAGATATCACTGCGCATTCGAGTTTACTGCTCTCTGGTAAAGCTCCGTCCAAGACACGTAATATTTATTCGTGATAAGGAGGAGAAAAAGTGATTATCAATCAACAAATGCATAATATGGATATTTTGAATGATGCATCAGCCTTAGTTGCACGGTCTACTTCTAGCGAGCTCTATCAAAAGCTACGAGAGCTAATAGAACGGCACGACACTGTGAGGAAGACTGGAATTAACCTTATGGCTGCAGATGATCCTATTAGTTTACACGCCCGCCGACTACTGAGTTGCGATTTTGGCTCTAGAGCTTCAGGCGGCGCTATTGGACGAAATAACCGTATTTTCCCTCTATGCGGAGTTTTTAGGATATAGGCGCAAACCTAGTGTTGTGAAAGTTTGCTTACGATAAGATAAAGGCGAACTAAATGGTTCGCCTTTTTACCTATGAGAATCGTTTACTTCAAAGGGTCGTTATCTGGCAATGCGCTATGAATCCAGAGCGCGAGTCTATGTTTGATGTTTGCACCATCAAGTTTACTGTCAGGTAACGGAGTAATTTGTTTGGCATCAACCAAAAATAGATAAACCGCTTTCACCCTGACAGGCTGTGGTGATTTGGGCAAATCAAAGCCTTGCATCTTTGCCATTTTCTCACCAATTTCTAGTGCCTTTTTTACCAGTTTATCTTCATTGTGAAGCTTGGAGCTTTTTGACATTAATAAATTCCTCTTTCCTGACTCCATCCAGAATACATCAAGCTCGTAAGTAGGCGTGTTAGCAACCTCTCAGAATAACAACGACATAGATAGATTTTGCCAGCCTACTTCCTACTCAAAGGTCTTTTTTTGACAAATAGGTGAACAAATGAGCTGGCTGTTTATTCAGGCTTAGAGCACAGAACAATAAGCTCCTAATTAACACTATTCTAAAACGATAGATTTAGAACTAAAAGCCACGCCAATTCCACCCGCAAACAAAGAAGTAATCCTATTATCTTGAAGTGCTAACAACACTTTAATGCAGCTTGGCGACGGTGTTGTCATCGCATACCCCTGTTCAATATGTATCTCGCTCTTTTTGACTCCCAAGTAGTCATATAAATAACACCCAAGCGGTCCAGCAGCCATTCCTGTCGCTGACTCCTCTGTAATCCCATAGCGAGGCGCGAACATTCGTGCTGACGCATCCCTCTCCGCTTTATTGGTTTCCAGTGTAAATACATAGAAGCCTATCAAGTCATATTTTTCTGACAACTCATCAATGACGTCCACCTTTGGCGCAAGGGCTTCTAGGGTATCAATATCTTTAACACCGACTAGCGCAAAGGCATTTCCGGTACTCGCGATAATCGGTGTTGTTAAAATGTTGTCTTGCGTGAGACCTAACGCATCTAAAACGTTGTCCGCATCGGCTTCAAAGCGGAGGTAGTGAGGTTTTAACTGCTCCATATAAGCTAACTCGCCTTCCATTCGGATCTGCCGATTTCCATCAATCGTTTGTTTAGACGTATTTGGATTGGAAATTACCCCCTGTTGGGAAAGGTAACTAAAAGTCGCAATAGTGGCATGACCACAATGAGCTATTTGCCTATCTGGGGTAAAAAAGTCGAGTTTAAAATCTGCGCCAGAAGTCGACTCTGAAACAAACGCAGTCTCAGACAAGCCCACTTGCTTGGCAATCATTAGTTTCTGTTCTGCGCTTAAAGCATCTGCTTCTAAAACAACACCCGCAGGGTTGCCACCGTTTTCACCATCAACAAACGCATCTACAATTGCTACTTTCACTTCCATTTTGCTTCTCCTCACTGGATTAGTTCAATGAGGTTAGCAATCTAGACCATACTCTAGGTCAAGCGTTTTTGAAGCGATTTATTTTGTTTTCTGTCACCTCAATATAGTGCTCGATATCCTGTTGCTGTTTATAAAGGTGATTAAGGTGTTCTTCTAGAAATGCGATACATTCTAAATCATTGCCTTGATAAAAAGCTTCTGTATATCTTTTGATGGTGTTTAGCGACATACCAGAGTTTTTCATACAAGAGATCCAATTGAGGACATCCACATCTTTTGAGGTATAAGAGCGATGACCGCTAGCATCCTTAACAGGCTTTTTAACTAACCCCTGTTTCTCATAATAACGAATAGTGTGAATGCTCATTCCTGTTTGATCGCTGACAATTCCAATTTTCATTTCATAGGCACCTATAACCACTATTACCTTCAGTTAATGAGTCCCTTAAAGAAGTCTCTTAACTCTTCATCTTCGATTTCTAGCAGGTTGTCGCCCACATACCATTCTACAACTGACTGATTTGGATTGGCTGTCACTTGTGGATTACCAAACCATATGCCCTTTTCCGTCGCAAAAGCCTGCTGGAGTTCTTTGGCTTCATGGCAACTAAACGGAAGGATTAGGTGAAGCATGTTAGATTGTGGTTGAATAGGATTCACTGCTAGAGCTGGAAACTCTGAAATGATTTTGTATATCTCTTTCGTACGCTCAAAAAGTATTGGTAACTTCGCTAACCTTTCATCAAACTGCATCGCCGCAGAAACCACATATGGTGTTCTGTGGTAAACATTCCCACCTTGGCGCTTCATCCAGATTGATGCTAAATCAATAAACTCTTTTGAGCCAAGTAGCATAGAACCACCAAGTCCATTAATCCCCTTGTAAAGCGATACATACGTTGTATCAAAGCCTCGCGCGATTTCTCTGTACTCTTTCTGATAGTAAGCAGCCGCTTCCCATAATCGCGCGCCATCCATGTGGAGATGAATGCTATTGTCCGCACAGTAGCTTTTTATCTCTTCAAGTTCTTGCCATGAAGGTAGCTGACCACCAATTTCACGCATAGGCAGTTCATACAAAACCGCCGCCAATTCGTCGGGCCACGCTTTTAGATCTTCGAGTTTCCATGTTTGGAACTGATTGCCTATTGGCAATACATTGAATCGATTTTGAAGTTGGTAGCCTTGTCTTTCATGTACATAAATATGACTAGATGGGTGCATGCCTACATTTGGGTTTCGCTTTTTTTTTGCCACTAGTTCCAATACTGTTGGCTGTGTCATTGTGCCCGTGACCACAAAAAGCCCAGCTTCATACCCTAACAAGTCAGCAACCTTCTGCTCGAAAGCTTGGATAGTTTCACCCTCACCATAGACATCATGGCTCACGTCATTGTCTTCACACCACTTAGCCATTTTTTTGAAGTGTTCTGCCGGTGAATCCTCTTTATTTCCAGGTAGATGGGTACCGCATAGCTGTTTTAGATGAGCGCTCATGGTTCATTCCTTCGATTTAAGGTGTCAACAATGTAACCTGTTAAAAACGAAGGGTAAATACCTCTAAAAAATAGGTAAGCTTACTTCCCGCAGTGCGGATTAGTCCTCCGACACCCTTTGCTTAGGAAGAGTAATCACAAACTTTACGCCCTTATCTGAAGAGAACTCTAATTTGCCTTTCAGCTTTTGAATAACTAAGTTGAAAACCATATTAAGCCCGATTCCAGTTCCCCCGCTGCCGCGTCGAGTTGTATAAAAAGGTTCAAAGATTTTCTTGTGTAAACCTTGCTCAACCCCGCACCCGTTGTCTTGATAAACAAATACCACATCTTGGCTTTGTTCAAAGAACTCGATCACTATTTCAGGCTGTGGCTGTTGATCGAATGCATGATGGATACTATTCAAGATCAGGTTTGAAAACACTTGTGTCAGCGCGCCAGATAGACTTGTCATTGAAACATTAGAGTCACCTTTTAACATTAGCTCTACTGATACTTTTCGAGTTTCAGGATGGAGACTAGCGATCAATGACTCAAGTACATCTCTAACGACAAATTCACTCAGTGATTCAGAGGTTTGGTGCACTGCTGTTTGTTTAAAGCTTTGAACAAGTGAAGAAGCACGATTTAAGTTTTCTTTTAATAAGGCCAAAGCCTCTAATTGGTGCTGCATATTAGATTCAAATTGATCGCTCGTTAGAGTTTGATTCTGAAAAGCAGAATTAAGCTCACTATTTGCATCAGCGACCAACGAGGCGGAAGTAATTGCTATTCCAAGAGGAGTATTGACTTCATGAGCAATACCAGCAACAAGTCCCCCTAGTGCTGACAGTTTCTCAGATTCTATCAATTGGTCTTGAGTCTGTTTTAGTCGTTCTAAGCTCTGCTTGAGCTCAAGTGTGCGTTGCGCTACGTTGTGTTCAAGGTTTTCATTTAAATCTTCAAGCTGCTTTTGGGCTGCAATACGAACATCTATTTCTTTATGTAGTTTTTGATTGGCTTTTTCTAAGTCAGATAAGAACTGATTAAAGTAGACCGTTAGCTGAGCGAGCTCATCTGTCGAACCAGAGTTGTCTTTCATCAATGTAGGATGATTACTCATAGATGCTTGGCTGATCCAGTTCATCATGCCTTTTAACGGTAACACTATCGAGCGGCTAAGAATTAGGTTCGATGGAATCACTAAAGCAATTGCAAACACTAGCGCGGCAACGTGTACCAGTTTTAGATCCACCAGAGGTTGATTGAGTTCCTCCACATAGGTTGAAGAAACTATGTACCAATCGTACTCCGGTAGGTATCTGAAAACCGCTATCTTCTCTCGATAGCCTTCATCATGAGGATTTTTCCACGTGTAAGTAATCGTGCCGTTTTTCTGATGAATCATCTCTTGTACGAAAAATTTACCATTGGAATCAGTAACGTTATAAAAGTTGCCCGTTACGAATGGATGCACAATAGGGTCACCCAATTGATTCAGTACGTAAGAGTAACCCGTTTCGTCGAAGTTTAGCTTGGAGATAGAGTCTCTAAAATCATCGATATTGATCAAGCTAGCAAACTCCTCTCTGTACGAGGAAGAAGTGATGATCCAGTCCCAAGGTTCAAAGTAGACCATGTACAGAGCTTTTGGCCGCTCAACCAGTTCATCAGGGTTTTTCCACTGATACTCTAGATACCCCCTCTTTAGCTCAATTTGCTGCTTAATAAAATCAAAGGAAATTAGGCTGGTATTCAACAGTGGCTGTTTGGGGTGAACCCTAATCACTCCCGAAGAGTCGACGACATAGGGGTATCCCGTTTCACCTATCGATTGGCTTAATAGGAAGTTAGTTGCCTTTTGCTTTGCTTCTTGCTCTGTAATCTGACCACGTTGATACTGCTGAAAACACAGCTCAATATATTGGAGATTTTGCTCTGAGATACCACGTAAATAGCTGCGAATCGTTATATCGACTGTGTTAGCAATGTTATTGGTGATCGACTCGGTTGCAGACGTTAACTCTTTCTCTACGCCTTGCTTAACCACCTCTCTCATCAACAGATAGTTAGCGAGGTTAGCAATATTAATCACGACTATGAACAACATCAAATAGCCGAACAGCAATCTGTTTCTAATCGACAGTTTTCTTAATATTCTCTGTAGACTTAGCATAACAACCCGCTTACACGTATTTGTTCCTAAAGCATAGTCACTAAATCCGTATTGGGTGTGCTGCCGCTATCATAACAATTGTTCTAAAAAAGCCACCTGTTGCCGTTCTTGTTCACTCATTTGATACTCTTCATCACTAAGGGTTTCCGAGTTAAATGTCCCTACGGGATAACTTTCTGACTCAGAAAGCCCATAGCCAGTTTTCTCTCCTGGGTAGCCCGACATTCTTTCAACAACGATGTTCCTCAACTCGAAGTTATTTAACCCTTTGGGCAGAACGCTTTTGAATGCCTTGAGTTCAAGAGTTTGGTCGCCTTCAGATAAATGCTGTTTTTGAACTAAAGATGCAATCGCCTTCCCTTCGCTCTGATACAGATTTGCTCTGATTCGATAGATTCCAGCTTGGCTAACATCCAGAGTCACTGGTAACAACATATCTGGGCCAGACGCGTAGCCTTGCCCAACACTTAGAATGGTAGCGACAGGATGATAAAACCGAATGTCAGCACTCACTACGTCCTCCCCTCGCTCGAAATCAAGGTTTGCAACCAAGCGAATCTCTTCAGGCCAGTTCGAGTCCGGAACGATACTCCATTGTTTGCTGTCTGAAGGGAGCGACGCCAAAACATTTTGCTCTTCTACTGACACCACCTCTAGTACAGTGGAGATAAGGGGTTCACTCGTCTTTAGCACCACTTCTATTTCATCTGGATAAAAATGCCTGAACTTCTTAACACTTAGTGAAGCCGTCGACTTCCCGTCCAACACAGGGAGAGACAGTTCGATAAACTCATTCCAGTTAAGGTATGGGCTATCATCGCTTGTTATTGGCTGAGAATAAGATGGATACTGCAGCTTTTGTTGATGCATATAAGCGACTTGCTTTAAAGGCAATGATAAAGAGGTCAAAACAGGTGTGCTTGCGCCTTCATCCGCGCTCTTTTGTTCTGTTGTCTCTTCGACTTGTGGCCTTGTTATCGCTCTGCTTTGAGCGTTTACTGACACAGCTAAGGTGTTAGCTTCTAACGAAAGCTCCTCGTCCTGTTCATACAGCCAAATAATTCCACCACATATCGCGATCGACAGAGACAAAACAGAGGCCTTGTGTTTCAAATACATAGAGCAATCCTTTTGCTCGAGGCTATGGAACAAAACCATAGCCTCCGGACAATTAGTTCATAGCGACGGCTAGTTCTGACATAGTGCGTTTTGCAGAGTCTTTAACATACAAGTATTTAGTTCCCCACCAGCCACGCTCTTTATAAGTGTTTAGCTCAACATACTGCCCGTTCGTTAGCTCAACCTTATTCACACTGGAAGTCACCTCACCTTTATGTTTTGACCCAACGACATCGCTATGGCTATAGCTATTACCCATGATTAATGGATAATGTTCTGGCATGAAGCTAGAGACTCCTTTACTCTGATTCGAAATCTTTCCGTTCATGGCCAAATTTGTTGAACAACTGTCAAATTTCCCAGAACTTGATGCGCCACAGGCTGAATGTGCTGCTACGACACCGTCGTCGTTACCGGGCAAAAATGCCGATGTCGTTTTGAAGTAATCTGTGCCATTCCCTATAAAGCGAATACGTGGGGTCCTATGTTCGGATAGCCTTGCGATTTGTCGAGCGTTGGCAACCTTTAGATCATTTAGTACGCCCGAGTTTTGCTGGTTTGGCATTTCCCCTAACCAAAGAGAAATCGCATATCGCATCGCACTGTTTGCTAAGCCGCCACCCTCAATGATATTGATGACAATGTCACCCAATTCAGAGCCTCCACCAGCCCCAGCAAAGTCAAACGTGGCCACGATATTCAATGGCGTCAATCCCGCATTAGTCAGCCAGTTCTCCTGATTGTCTAGCAGATATCTTGTCACTAAGTCACCAGCAGAGTGAGTGACAAAAATACAGCCGGTTTGGCATGTGCCTTGTTGCGACAATTCCTTTAATTTTGGCCACGCATAATCACTAGCGATTTTGCCTTCTACCCGTTCGTAAGCAGGCCAATCGATACGAGCATCGGCGTATTGCAACCAGTACTCTTTCCAATAATCTTCCCCCTCTAAAGTGACTTGCGCTCTATCGGGTTTAGACTGGAGTTGATCAGATTGAAAGCCATGAACTAAGACGACTTTATAGTTACCTATTGCAGCATTTGTGAAACTAGAAAACACAACAGCCCCGACTATAGAGGCAATTTTTATAATATTTTTCATGATGTTATTTGACCTTTATCATCCTTTGATTCGCTTCATTACTTTAAAGAAGGAGCAAAAATTCAAACATCGAAACCACTTCTGCTCGATTAATAGAGTTAGTAGCTGAGCGATTATCAATCAACTCATCCGACGAGAGCTTTTGCACTAGGTTAAAAAAACAACGTCTATAAGCCTGCTTTTTGAGACATATGGCAGATTTACGTAAACTTGTCATACGCAAATCTCAACTTATGCATTACGCCTCAAATCTGTAGCAAAATGTTGAAGTAGGGATTTTTAGTAATGGAAAAGACTAGAGGCTTATCTCTACACGACTATATTCAGTTCAGCGGCAATATCGATAACAACGGGTAACACCGAAATGGCTAGCAGAATCGACATGGTGAGATTAAACAACCTTAAATAACTTGGTTTTTGCAAGTATTGCCTCAAAACTGAACCAAACATCAGCCAAACTCCGACGCACGGAAAGGAAGCCACAAAGAAAGTCATAGCAATCGTTAGGTTTTGCGACATGTAAGTATCGCCAACGGTCGTAAAAGCCGAAATGGCACCAATCGCCACTACCCACGCTTTCCCGTTTACCCACTGAAACAATGCCCCTTTCATAAAGCCCAGTGGCTTAGATTGACCTCCTGCCGCTGAGACATTTCCAGACTGAGCAATTTGCCACGCAAGATAGAGTAAATAAGCCGTTCCGAGCGTTTTAATGACCAAGTCTAACTGGGGAAACACATAAAACAACTGACCAAATCCAAGCCCGACTAATAGCAACATAATGGTAAAGCCTACGCATATCCCCAAAAGCAGAGGCAATGTTTTTTTAACACCAAAATTCACTCCCGACGTCATTACCATAATATTGTTCGGTCCAGGTGTTACCGATGATGAAATAGCGAACAAGGCTACGGATAATAGATACTCCACAACAAACTTCCTCTTTTACTCTTGGTTTAATTGCGTACAGCCAATCCCTCAATCAAACAGTCGATTTAATGAACGATGAGATTATATATTGAACACCGGAATAATATTTGTCAAACCGTACATTCGTTTTTTATAATGAACATGGTGAAGTAAGAGTAAGGAAACTTGGAACCCTATGACAATGAATAAAGCACCAATTGCTCAGATAGCAGCAACACTTAGTGCAGAAAGGCAGCGCTCTGGTCTAAGCATCGCAGAGGTGGCAAGACGTGCCAACATCGCAAAATCAACGCTTTCTCAGCTTGAAAATGGCTCTGGAAACCCAAGTATCGAAACCCTATGGTCAATCTGCGTGGTTTTGGATATCCCCTTCTCTCGTTTGATAGAAGAACCGTCAGCAAAAACCAAGGTGATCCGTTATGGTGAAGGCGTATCTGTTTTCTCGAAGAATGAAGATTACAAAGCAACCTTACTGGCTGCATGCCCTCCGAGTGTCAGCCGCGATATTTATTGGCTAGAAGTCGAACCGGGTGCGCCGTTTCATTCAGAGCCGCACAATCGCGGTGTGATTGAACATATGATCATTGTCAAAGGAAGGGCTCGATTAGGGCTATTATCCGATCAGCATGAACTCGGTGAAGGCGACTATATTACCTATCCTGGAGATCAAGCTCATATATTTGAGGCATTAGAACCAAATACACGTGCAATGTTAGTGTCGGAGTATCGGTAGTCTAAGTGGTTGAGAATATGACCAAAGTAACATTTAAAAGAAGGTTATCTTGAACAGTTAAAATCCCGTTCTACTATTTGAGCGAGCACCGCTGTCAAAGGATTGATGACTTTATGCTAAAAACCTCTCGCTTCTATTCCACTCTCGCTATATCTGCACTTGCACTTTCAACGCCATATGCAAGCAGTTCTGAAATGGTCAAGATTCAAGCAGATGTATGGGCAGACAACTGGTTCGCCATGTACATAGAAGATCAAATGATCATGGAAGACTCAGTCTCCATTAATACAGAGCGGTCATTTAATGCAGAGAGTTTTGTCTTCCAATCTTCATTGCCCGTAACGCTGAGCTTTGTAATAAAAGACTACAAACAAAATGATACGGGCTTAGAATATATCGGTTCTCGAAAGCAACAGATGGGTGATGGCGGATTTATTGCGCAGTTCACTGACAGTAGTAATAACAAAACTCTGCTAGTTTCCAACGAGGCTTGGCGATGCTTTCCGATCCATATTGCTCCAATCGACAAGCGCTGCGAAAAATCTAGCCAACCTAATAAAGACTGCATGAGCGATATAACCTCCGAACCACACGACTGGAAAACAACGTCATTCGACGATAGACAGTGGCCAAATGCGAGTGCATTTCCAAAATCTAAAGTAAAACCAAAAGGTGGCTACGACCTAATTCGATGGCATCGTGATGCTAAGTTAATATGGACAGCAGATTTAGAGACTGACAACACGATTTTGTGTCGAGCAACTCTCACTTCAGAAGAGGTTTAGGATATGAAGCTGGGCAGCAAACTGCTAATTTCATTGGCGTTTACTCTAACTTCTGTTTCCTCACTTTCTTCAGCGTCTGAAGGCAAAAGTAGAGCGAGGTTAGAGCTTTCTACCCAATTTTCAGTTGAAGTGCTGAAAGCCCCGATTAGACACTATAAAAAAGACAAAAAGCCAAAGCGTGGTAACCGTCCAACTACCATAGTACTGCCAACAACCAGTATCGATAGCCCTGAGTGTACAAAAGTACAAGAGAGCTTTATCAAAGCCGGTTTCTCTAATGTCTCTGTTGTATGTGACGAGGATTACGCATATGTTCAGTCAGATACGTACCCTGAGCATGACGTAATGAATGGAATTACGGGGACAAACGAACAGATCCCCGTCCCAGCCAGTCAATACGTTGCTCCAATCCGACTCTCTCCTGAGAAAGCCAAATCTTACACATCGATAGATGCCGCTCTTGGAATTGCCATCAATGGTGTCCCAATCTACGACTATTCAGCTCAAGGGGAACTTAACCCAGAGCGATACCAATCAGCCAAAGATACCGTAGAGCTTGGTCAGTTAGACCAATGTGGTGGGCATGCAGGTCGAGGCGATGATTACCACTATCACGCAAAGCCAGTTTGCATGATCGAATCCATGCCGGAATGGGGGGATTCATCAATCATAGGCTGGGGTTACGACGGATACCCTCTGTTTGCCGATAGAAACCCAAATGGAACCCAGATCGAAAACGGCACTCTCGATATTTGCAACGGGCAAACAGACCCCACTTATGGCTATCGTTATCATACCTCTCCACAACCCCCATACATATTTCAATGCTTAGTAGGGAAAGTAGACACCAAGATTCTACCTAGAGTGGCCCCACTTAAAGGAGCAAAGGCCCGTGCGAATTTAAAACCGCCGAAGAGTGGAGTTCAAAATTTGCAACACATTGAGTCAGAAGACGGAACGAGGGAGCTCTCCTATACTTATCAAGGTGTCGAATATTATTCACGTTATTCGCCATCAAAATCAAAGCCTAACTGCTATGAGTTCGTACAAAAAACCATAAGTAATAATGGTGCCATTGAGTCAGGAACTTACTGCCGTTAATAACCAAACAGACGTCAATTATGTTATATAAAACGAAACTTATATTGTGGTGTTTGACTAGTCTAGTCGCGATACTGTTCCCAGCCATATCCTCAAGCCACACATTAGCGCAAACCTCTTCACAACTCATTTTGCGCGATGGACAGGCTGAACTAAGACTTTACGTAGATATAGAAACTTGGCTTATGAGGCTGCAAGATCCTCAAGCTTGGCTATTAGGGGATACCGAAGTTCTCCTTACTGAGCCACAACTTACATCAAGCCGCCTGAACATTGAACTTTACAAGCTTCTCGAGAATGGCGTTAAACTCACTATAGACGGAAAGCCTATTCCATTGTCGCCTGTTAAAACAGCCGAATCACAACATAGCCATGTCGTAGAATTTCGGTTTTCTGCTACGCACACTTTTCAGTCTCCTCAAGAAATTGAGATCCGCTTCCCCAAATCTCTCGGTGACGTGCATTTTTCATTATCTCGTCCAGTTTATAGCCAGCTACCAGCAGGCACTGCTCAAAACTTTTCGCTCCAACATTAGTCGTTTTCACTCATAGAAAAAGGTGCTAGTGTGCAAAGAATCAATGAAAACCGGAGCGTCTGCGTATGAGCTTTGAAAGTGCTGTTACCTTTTTTATCGCAATGTTGATCTTCAGCGTTACACCCGGCCCTGGTGTCTTTGCCATTATCGCTCGCGCAATGGTTTCAGGAGCTCGGAATTGTATTGCTCTTTCTGCGGGAATGGTTGTTAGTGATGTGATCTACTTTCTTCTTGCTTGTTTCGGCCTTGCCGCTATCGCCGAAAACTGGGCAACATTGTTTGTCGCAATCCGATACGTTGGCGCCGCTTACTTAATCTATTTAGGTTACAAGATGATCAAAGCGCTGCCTCAAGCAAGTGAAGCGCTTGAACAAGGTGCAGAAATTAATAAACAATCTAGTTTATCCGGCTTTGTACAGGGTTTTCTCATTTCAGCCTCCAACCCTAAAGTGATTTTGTTCTACATTTCATTCTTGCCAACATTTATGGATCTCACCTCTCTAAGTAGCCAAGATATTACCCTTGCCGTTGTGCTCACAATGGTGGCTTTGATGACTGGATTGATGAGTGTCGCAATAGGAGCAGGTAGGTTAGCCAAAGTGATCAAGACGCCGAAAGCGCAACAAAAGCTCAATCGAGGAGCGGGCGGTATTATGATTGCTGCCGGAACCTATCTAGCCATTAATAAGTAAGTTCACCTAACTACTTTGACTTTACCCAAGGGTGGCGCTAGTCACCCTTATTCTAACTCACCCAATCTAGATACCATGCTAAACAATACACTCAATCAAATCCCTGTAGGGGTTCGCTTCATGCTTCTTTCCGCACTAGGCTTCGCTCTAATGTCTGCGTGTGTAAAGTACGTCAGTAATCATGGCATTCCCGTATTTGAAATTGTCGCGGCGCGGGCTCTCGTTTCTTTGGTCATTAGCTATCTAGATGTCAAACGCAAAAGGATCTCGGTTTGGGGCAATAACAGACCTTTGCTTTTAGTCAGGGGAACCGTTGGCACCGTGGCATTGATGTGCGTTTACTATGCGGTCACAACGCTTCCGCTTGCTGAGGCAACCATCTTACAGTACGTCCACCCTGTGTTTACCGCCTTACTCGGCGTCTTGTTCTTGAAAGAGCGTATTCAGTCCTCAACGATGATCTGTATTGCCTTCTGCTTGGCCGGATTGTGGGTTATGGTTCAGCCCACCATGAGTGGTGGACAAAGCTCAGATTTACCACTATTTAGTGTCGTCACGGCATTACTTGGGGCTTTCGGCAGTTCAATTGCATACGTGATTGTCAGAAAGCTAAGCCAAACTGAAGACAGCTCCGTCATCATTTTTTACTTTCCGCTCGTCGCCCTGCCCACTTCCCTATTCTTAGTATGGAACGAGTTTGTCTGGCCAAGCTTACCACTCACATTCATTTTGGTACTGGTCGGAATTTTTACCCAAGTCGGACAGTATGGTCTAACCAAAGCGATGCAAACCCAAGCAGCAGGAAAAGCGTCAGCCTACTCTTACATCCAAATCGTGTTTTCCGCATTACTTGGCGTATGGCTATTTAACGAAGTTCCTTCCGTATGGACTTATTTGGGGGGAAGTTTGATCGTGACTGGAGCACTGATTAACGTCTTCGGTAAACGGCTACTGAAACCATTGACGTCAAACCGATAAAATCAACATGTTGCTCATGGTTCAACAGCTTTTTGCTTATGCTAGGTAAATATTTGCTCAGCCAACTTAACTAAAAACATAAGTCATTGTTTTATATAAAATAACAAAACAGGCATAACAATTGCTCTTTAGTAAAAATACTCAAGAACATACAACAGAAAACGCAAAAAGCCCGCTGAAATCAGCGGGCTTTTTAAATGTGGCGGAGAGATAGGGATTTGAAAGCTATATCCGCAATATTAAAGCGCTTATTTTACAGTGACTTACGATTTTTGTTCAAAAGCCGAATTTGCCAATTGTCGTGTACATCTTAAACTCACTGTAGAAAAAATCAATGATGAATCCAACACGGCAGCAATTCAGAATCATAATCGGGAGCAGTCCCTTGGGTTTATCACTGAAACACAATTTTTTCCCAATAATTCCAATCTAAATTTAGGTTATCCATTTCTTCTTGAGTCCAACGAACTTCAAGATCACTTACATTTAATACAAGCGTTTTGTCATTTGATTTTCTTAAATCAAGATTATTCCTACCATCGCGCAAAATCATTTCATCATACATCTGGCAGCCGCGACATCTACAATCTTGCGAAGTACACCTGTCATTCAAAAGAAGAGTCACATCATTTACAAAATCACGAAACAAATGAGTGTACATTCCTTCATCATTATCGATAGTGAACAAAAGAGAAAACTTTTCGACACTCTCCAAATCATTTGCTTCGCTGCGAGTCTTTATTTCTTCTAAATCTTCAACAATTGAACCTCGCACAAGGCTTGCTTTATGGTCAAAGAAAGGGTCGACGACCACTTTGAGGTTGTTGTCAGTAGCCCAAAACATAAACTTATCAAAGCATGGATCTGTTTCAATGATATCTAACCTATAAGAACCTAGAGTAAAGTCAACCTTGCTCCAGTTCTCAATATAATGCTTTAGCTCGGTAGGGTTAGTAATAAGAAAAATCAAATTGTTGAATGTTATATATTCACCTGTAACTATATTGGTGAAGGCTACCAATGGGGCATAGAAGTTGTTTAACTTGTTGTATTCCATTGCAATGCCTCTGGTAAATTTTGCTACAGAGAATGACTCACACTCAACTAAATCTAGAAGCTTAGATGATAACCTGTGAGCCTCCAATTGCGTTCCAAAAACTTCACCATTGGTCGACAAACATAGAGGATTATTGCCCTTTATTGAGTCAAGGCGCCAATTTTCTAGCCTGTCGCAAATGTCTTGTGCCACCCCTAAGTTGTATCTCTGAACTTTTCCTCGCTCTAGACAATACTGAATAGTCTCATCTTTCATTTTAACTTTGATACAATATGCGCCATTTGGATCTCCCAAAGGATTTGAGTTCCAAAAGACATTCTTTACTGGCTGATTTACAGTCTCTCTCAAACCACCCCACAAGCCTTGACTTCTATCTAGTAGCGAAATCCATTTATTAAAGTCAAAATTGCTAAATTCAGGAGTTTGCTCTACCTCACCATTTCCAGTTTTCCCCAAAACCCTGTCAGAAACGCGCAAACACTCTACATGGATATTACCCGCATCAAATGGAATTCCCTCTTCTTGAACTTCTATCAGCATTGCAGGGAAAGAAAGCCCATTTTCACAATGAATGCACTTGGTTGCATTTTGATTTTCCAGAACATGCCGCCTGATTTTTTCTGAGTAAGCTTTAGCTATAGCAGAGTTATCATACTCTCCACTATCGTCACAGTTAATTGGTATCAACAACAGATTGTCAGCAAACTCAGGTTTTTCCTCAAGAAATCGTTCCGCTCCCTTATATGTTGAAAATCGTCCATAAATTTCAAACGTAGACCCATTACTCAACTTGATAGAATTGTCGTTAAACTCAACTCTAAAATTTCCTTGTTCATCAAATCTTTTCAATTCTACCAATTGGAAGCTATGCTCTGGGTAAGGGCTTTTCATTAAGACTAACTCCCTTCCAGAGCATATAATATCGTTATCAGCATCAAACCTAACTTTGAAGTAGTTATCTAAGTAACTAGCTTTTTGTTCAAATTCTTTGAGCTTAAATTTACTTAGTAACTCACTTACCCCCTTACAATCGACGGACTGACGGCTTTTAGACCAGTCTAATGCTTGAGCTATAACCATGTTCCATATCAAACCAGATTCTACATTAAATTTGTTAGTCAAAGACTCAACAAAAGATTTCTCATGGATACCACCTCGTTCAACATCCAATATTACGATGTGGATTTTACTAACAATCCTATCAATATCATTTTGAGTCACACTACCAAAGCCGTTCTTCTCATAAGACTTCTGGATACATCGTTTTAATTTTCCATAAACAGCTTGTTCAGGCTTGCTGAGTGGGTTGTGTTCTAAAGCGTTTCTGCTCAAACGTGTAGAGTTAGTTATTTTTCTTAAATGCTTGCTTATTGACTTCGACGTTTCGTTTGATGTGATGATTATGTAGGAATCTCTCTCATTTTGAGAAGCTCGGGACTGCTTCACAAATTGATCTATTGTCTTACAAAATTCTGAACCATCTTTATCTGACAGAGCCAACTTTCTTTTAGCCTGTAGATATGACTTTGAGTTTTCGTGGGTTAGTACTATGTCGTCTACACTATCATCAGTTTCAAAGGCGACCTTTAAAATCTTTTCCTTATTTCGCTTATCTAACGAACTCGAACAATCCATATCGAGCCCCATTTGCAGTACAAAGTATGCTGAGACTCTTTGCTGATAATCTGAACCAGCATTTGTAGCCGCTCCACCGCCGTTGTTTGTCAAACAAGACCTCCTTCATAAGATAAATTTCAATGCTCAAAAATGCACGTTTTCAAACGATTAAAACAGAATGTATAAACTTAAACTCCACTTGCATGAATTTTTGACGGGGCGTTACTTTATGCTGAGTTAACTTGCTAAAAGAGTTGCAAACCTCGTTATGGGTAATGATTCATTTGTCGCTTCACTTACTATGTTTTCATAATTCAAAATCAGGTTCGTATCAGTCACTGTGTTTCAACATGGCTGAGCTCTGAAGCGGCGCTTGTAGCGTTCAAAATATCCTCAATAAAACCCTCAAGAAAATGAAAAGGAACTGGATATCGGTAGCAACGACAAGCTGTTAGGAGCAGTGGCAACTTACCTTCTACCGCAGCAGACATTTTCTTGAACGAATCTGACGAATCACATTCCTGAGTTATATGCTCTATGGCTAAATCATTGTTCATTGGAAAGTTGGTCGAAGCCGAACCGTGCATATCTGAGTTCGAATACATAAATTTCTCACTATACTCATTCGGATACCAGTATTGTAACGTGCAATGCGCTAGCTTATCTGTAGCAAATTCTTCCAGTTCTTGACTAACTGAATTGAGTCCATAAAGAGAGCAAAATACCGTTAGAAGTGGGTATAAAATACTAGCCTCAGTAACTTTGTTCTTATAGTTACCATCTGCTCTGTCTTTGTTTTTATGCTCAAGCAGCTTCTCGAAGGAGTTGTGGACAATTGGATACATACCATTGCTATCAAAAGCGAACATACACATATTAACCATTTCCGACAACCAACTCTTAACAAACCCATCAAGTTCTGAATTGTTTGAAAGGAGAGTTAAAGCAAGCGCTAAATCAATCGCTTGGGAGTCTTTATACGGTGACAGTAGTAGAGGATTATTAATCACCAAAAGGTTAATAGACTTAGTGATTTCTCTGAGACGGAAGCGCAGCAGTTCTTGCTCTTGGTTCTCTCCATCTGTTGGCGGAGTTGCCGTATAACTTTTTATCAGCGCATCTAAAATCCAATGTCCTTTCACTGACAAACGTCCTAAAACATCAAACAGCTTAATATTTACATCGATGGAACTTGGGGATTGGACTGCGTGTGATATCGCATACTTTAATCCAACATATGGTATTAAGCATTGATCTACGTAACAATCTGTTATTTGTTGATATGTTTCGAGAATGCTATCGAATGATTTTGAAGCCTTATTCCTTCCTGTGTAATGTTCTTTAGCCTTGTCCCAAGCTAATAGCAATGCTTGCTCCGATGAAAGATATGCAGCTTCTAAATTCCCACCATCCCGACACCATGAGTATAGAACCCATAAACAAACGTTAATTCGCGTTATAGATGATGCTACCGAATCTGCATCGTTAGCGCTTGACATTAACTGTTCAATTAACAATGAGAAGTGTTGGCTAGAGCTCTCAGGCTCTTCGAGTAAGGCTAAGGACTTCCTCAACAGAGCCTGACTAGAATTGGGAAGTAGCTCTTCTTTCAACAAATGTTGTTGAATCAACTCCGACAGCTTATCACCATTCCATTCCTCAAAAGTAATATTGTCTCTAGTGTTCCTTTGCTCATAGCCAGATACTTCTTGCCTGATCCCTGAGTTAACATCGCCCCCAAAACATAGACAGATTACAATCTTTTTATCTCTGTGTTCAGGTGGTAAACGACTAGGGATAAATGAGTCTTGAATTTCATCTAACGAAGGTCTAAGAGCTTGATCTGCGCTTCCATTCCATGTGTCACGAGTAAGGTTCCCAGATTTAACGGAAAACAAGTATACCTTTTCTTCCTCATCAGTTAACCGTCCTACCGCTGCTATATCGACACCATATTCTTTGACACCGCGAGTGGGTGAAATGAACACATTCATTCCTATACTGCTCAACAAATCTGGCAGCACAGCATCTAATTCTTTTCGTTCTTTCAATGAAGCTAAATATTGCTTAAGAATCAACTTCATTTTTCATTCTCCCGTAGCGGTAAACCCGTAATTTATAATCTAAGTTCTCAGGATCTAAAACGTTCAGCCTTGGCATTTCGGTAGAGTGAGTGAAAGAGTGCATTTGCATTTCTTGCCGTACTCGACTTCCATCTCCTTGGTGCACGTAGTAAATAGAGCTATTCCCGTACAATAATCGTTGTGTCGTCACAATTTGGCTTATGAATGATGATCTTGATGCTTTTTCGTATGCTGCTTGCATATCTTTATTAGAATTTTTCCAATACGCCTGTAAATTTTCACTCGGAGCCATTAACTCTTTCAAACCAGATACTTGCTCAATATCAGCATGGTAAGCCTTAAGTTTGCCAAGTAGACGTTCACATAAACTAACTTGAACACCTTTAACAACACATGATTGGAAGAACTGCTTGAGCTCTCCTGGATAGCTTAAAAGTAATGGGTCATACAATACCTGTTCAAGTTCTTTACGAGTGGGTTCCGAAGCTACATCGTAGATGGATAGAATGAAGTTCACCGCAACAACAGGGCGAGTAAACAGCCAACCAACAGCCTTGTGACCAACAAACTCTTGCTTCATTCCATCGCCTACTAATGCAATTTCGGCTTCTAGTTCTATATCCTTGCCTGAAACATCATTAAGTAGATCTGAAACACCACGACAAAGTGAAGATGTACCAGACAACAACCATTTTGTAATGATGTGACTCAATAAATCTCTGTGTCTTGTCAATAACTCGCGGGAGAAATAGTCAAATGCTAGAATTTCCACATCAGCGGCCACAAGCGATTCCAGTAACTCGACGGCATCTGAAGACGCTCCCTTCTCTACCAACTTGACTAGCAAATGATCAATATTATCAATAGTGCCTTTGTGGTCTGGGGCAACATTAGCTAATTTATTTAGCAGAAGATTCATGACACTTTCTGGAAAATTGATTCTTTGAAAGGCAGTAAGTTCCGAAATTACATATAGTGCCTCTGGGTGAGTAACCTCTGAAAAGGTAGATATAAGGTCTTCGATTTGCGTCCAGTAAGTTGGGAACTTTTCTCCAAAATGAAGTATTGCCCTTAGTATTGCAGCACGGCAGCCACTTTCTTCCTCGTTAGTGGCACTGTTACAAAGTAGCTCCCAAATAGTGCAAGCTTGCACTTCACCTGCATCAATGCGCCCCAGAGTAAAATAAGCTTGATGTCTGACAGCGTTATTTCTTATTGCAATCAAGCTTTCTGTTGTCTGGATAGCTTCAAGCACGCTACCTGAGTCAAATGAGAGAATTGAACTAGAGAGAAAAGGAGCATATGCGCTAAGGTCACTTTGTTCTAGGATAAATCTAACACTATCTCTTGGGCGATTAGTTTCCATTAGACAAAAGCGTTCATAAGCTCTATAGACGCCACCAGCAGCCAAATCTCTTCCTGCCAACTGCGTCAGGTTTACAAGGCAACGGAGGACATCTTCAATGCTTGCATGTAAAGACGGCAGCACGTTTTCAAAGACGTGCAAAACAGTGAAAAAATCATATCTACTTGAGCTCTTCTCAACCGTGCTTACAATGTTGACAAGTTCAATACTCCCTGAGTTATGCAGCTCTGTTAGAGCCTGTTCCAAAACCTTGTCGTCAGAGTTTATTTCCTCGTAATACAGCTCATCAATGAGGGCAAGTAAACCTTCTTTCGTATCACTTACTTCTTGGAACCTAGCCTTTATTTCTTCCAATGACATTTCTTACCTCTAAATAGACAGTCAATAAGAACCGTGCTTTAGCTTGTTCAGCTACACATTCTCTCAGCAATAGCCTCAAGCTCGTCTAGTTTTAAGCGACCATTAGCCCAACCTTCAGCAAAAGGTATTGTGTTTGACTTAGGCAGTTGTTCTTTACTAAGGTCTCTAACTCTGATGCGCGAGGGCAGAGCAGCACCCTCACCAACAAATATGGCTTCCTGTTGAGATAAAATAGGTAGTGCACCAACCATTCCTGACAGTCCATCAGGTAGAAAACGGGCAACATGCTGCTGATCAGCAGAATTAGTTAGCCTTAATACGACCCAGGTGCCACATTGTGATATCACAGTACTATCCACATCTGCGGGCCTTTGACTCACCAACATTAGCCCAAGGCCATATTTTCTTCCTTCCCGTGCAATACGTCTTATCGCTCCCTGTGCAGCTGCATATTGAGCTTCACCGTGATCAGGTACATATCTATGCGCTTCTTCGCAAACAAGTAAAATTGGGTCTTGTTCTTTTTCATCTTGTGTTTGGAACACTTTATATTGAAATAATAACCTGGCTATCAATGCTGCAAGAGGGCCAGCAACTTCGTTGGGCAACCCTGAGATATCAATGATTCTGATATCTTTTCCAGCTTCTTCTGGGGAACCAACAAATTGATTCAAGACTTTATGCAGTTTTATCTGATCTTGCTCGCCTTCCCAGCAATGCATCATAAAGGAGAGTCGAGTATCTCGACGTAGTACTTTCAGTTTATCTAGTACTGAAGGGATCGGGGAAGAGGCTAAAGCTGACGGTGTTTGTGTTTGATGACTGTTTTGATTCCACCTGCCTCCTTGTATATATCGAATATGATTCTCGAACTCATTAAGACAAAACGGTCTAGGTTTATCACGGTCAAACTCCAATACGTGTGACAATTCTTTACCATCACACAGATCTGGGTCATCGAAGTTATCTAAGTGATCTAATGCATTTGTACCGAACTCACTTGGACATGATTTAACTATTCCTGCCGCAACCATTCTTGCATGGGTAAGTGCTTTTTGAACGACATTGTTTTGGCTAGTTGCACTTCTTTCGGTTTTCCCAATAATAAGGTTAGTAAATTCATCACTCGACATTAGCCAATATGGAAGCTTTATACGTTCTTGCCCATCTTGACCTGCTGCAATATCGTATGCTCGATATTGAACAGCTCGCTCACTGAATGCAGCACCGTACTCCCCATGTGGATCAATTACAACTATTTGCGGGGAGAAGCTTTTTTCTCCACTCTTGTGTTCCAAAACACTGTGAATTATTGCTGCGACTGTTCCTGATTTTCCTGAACCTGTCGAGCCCAATACTGCACAGTGCATTCCAAACATTTTATTTATATTCGCTCGGCAAGCTGTTGACTCTGATGCACTATATACAGCAAATGGAACTAATGGATCTACGTTCTCTTCTCGTTCACCTTCAGCAGAGCGATAAACACATGAAATCTCGTCATTTGTTAATAAGAACACACCTTGCTGAGGTAATGGATATGTCTTAATACCTCGCTTAAAGGACAATTTGGAGCTAGCGTTATTCCAACTACCTTCCGCCAATAGCTGCACTTCCATCAAACGTTGGTCAGAATCAGTATTTATAGGCATACCTGCCTCTAGTAACTCTTCAGAGCGCATTCGAAGCATTGTCACTAAACCAAAAATAACCTTTCGACCGTAGTGGATTTTAACCATACTGCCAATTTGGCCTATTGGATAAACTCGACCGTCGAAAGTTCGAGTTAGTTCAGAGACCTTATTCGAGACTTCCACTTTGATAGTCGTCCCTGAGACCTCAACAACTTGGCCTATTTTCAGCTCGTCAGTTGGTGTAAACATGATTTATACCTCACATCCGTTTTTAAGTACTGATGTGACACCTTTGAATGTCCACCAATAGTCGTCATCTTGTTTTCTTTTAAAGGGGCCTTGCGCACCTACATAGAGACCATGAAGAGATGCAATAATTACTCGCGAGCCATAACTCGACTTGCGCCATTGCTCTAGACAGGATGGCATTTCTTCTCGGCATTCAAGAAAAGCGACTAAAACGGTTCTGTTGTCATCTTTAGATAGGGCGAACTCAATTTCATTGTTGATATGCTCATCTCCAAAACTATAACCGCACACAGCTAACACATTACTATTCGAAGAGTTTAGAGCTTTACGAAATAGGTCAAATTGTGCAGAGAATGGATCTTGTTGGGTTGCTATATATTTTGTAGCTTGAGGATAGATGAGAACGCGGCGGTCAGCTTTTGGATAGCGATCATTATCTCTGACTCTCCAAACATGTCCCTTTTCACATAGAAACCAGTCTATTGAACCATGCATTTTGACTAAGTTGGCACGTTGACCACTAGTAGGGACAGGCTCACCATAGCGTTGAGTTCGGTGAGCTACTGCACCTCCAGAAAAACCATCCCAGTATGAGATTTTATTTAATGCCAAAGCATCTTCTAGCAAGGTGTCATAGTTGGTGGTGAAAATGTTTACGGACTTCCTCCGTTCATAAATACCAGCACCTGCGTGATTGAATAAAGTGTCAATAAACTCTAAATGAGAGTCAATTTCTACTATTGGTTCAGCTATAGTTCCTTGTTCAGTTGTGTTTCCTGCTTTGTCTTCAACATAACCACTTCTAATTACATTTGATATAGAGTCAAGAATTAAACGATGGGCTTCTTGCAACTCAACTAACGTTACTTCAGCACCATTGATACTGATCTTTTTGTCTTTACTCCTCTCCGCCAAGGCTGCATAGTCACCTAAATGACTGAGGATATGTTCGATATGGCACTCCTGAGGTAACTCTGTGAACAGGGGAGCAACAATCTTATCGAACACGTCCTGGTTGTCCGCTTTTAAGTCCTTCTTAACTTTATTTGTCAGCGGGTACATAAGTGGCAGTTTGGCATCATAACTAATACCTGCGCCCATCAACCAGTTTAGCTCGGTACATTTCAGATGTTCCTCTACTTGAGAAAACAAATCTGCATCTATGAAGTTTTCCATTCTAATCCTTTGATTTACCTTGCATGTGGTAAGGTTTTATTCCTCCAATACTGCTCTTGTTGATTAAGCAACTCAAGTCATAATAATAAGTAATGTGATTTCATCGGACTTACACTATGACCACGAGAGTGTGGTGCGAACATAAAACGACTTGGTAAATTACGACTACCTGTTTCCTTCTATCGATTTTTCTAGCTGCTTTCTGACTTATGTAGCCTATCCTCAGAGACTGTTAACTTCGCTTTGGTTTCAGCTAACTGCTCTTTCGCTTCCTCATACCTAACAGTTAACTCATCAACGCGTGATTGGAGGCTGTCGTTTTCGTTTATCGCGAACTCCAGTTTCACAGCTACAGCAGTATGATCGTTTTGTAGTGCTGAAAGCTGCCCATTCAGGTCTTGGTGCGTACCTTGAAGTGTCTCGTACTTCTCTGCCGCTGCGCTCAAGTTATTTGTAAGGTGAAGGTTGTGCTGTAGTAACTCAGAATTATTTTGTTTTGACTCAGCCAAATCACACTCTAGCTCTTCAATCTTGTCTTCAAGGTGTTCTTTCTCTTCAACTTGCTTTTGTAGACGTTCTTCAATATCAGTAAAGTCAGCTTCAGCTTGCTCTTTTGCTTGATACGTTAGATTGTATTTTGCATCGAGATCTCTGACACGAATAGCCATCATGGTTTCATAATGCTCGTGCGCCTTGTTATTCAAAGCAGTCGTCATATCACGCATTACTTTACAAAGCTCTTCCTCCCGCTTAGCTAAAAGTTCCTGCAACTCCACTGGAAGATCATATGACAGAAAAGCACGGGTAGCTTCACACACTTTATAGTCTTGCGCATTAAGGGCTTCAACCGAGATATGTCCATTTTGTATCAGCCGATCTAAGTCTGCCTTAATCGTGGAAATTTTCCCTCGACCAAGAACTTCCTTTATATGCCAGCCCGAAGGTTTCTTTCCCTTGCTGATCAATTGAGTAGCAATTTTGATGACATCGTCATCGGTATACGATTTTGGTCTAGCCATTGTTTTACCTATGTTTTAGTTATTATTTTCAGGTTAGTTAGTACAGTAAGTTAGTTACGTGAACTAACTTACTTATCCATTGAAGCTTCGGCTTCAATTGTAGTATTGGCCTTTTTAATAGCCATAATTTCTCTGTTAATCCCTTGCGCTACCGAAGGAGGAAGCTCTAACGCGGCACTGAAAGCGGAATCAAGATACTCAATCTGTTTCGTTGCCATCTTTTGGTCACGAGCATTGAGAGCAAGCAACACTTTCTTAAACACACTGATCAACTTTGGCACGATAGCTTCTGTTAATTCTTTCGTTAGCTGAGATAGACGCGACTTTTGTGCCTGAAGCTCCGATACTTCTGTCATTACAGTAACTTTTTCAACTTGCAGCTCGCTGAGATTAATTTGTACTTCAGTGACTTCATCAAGTAACTTTTCAAACTGCCTTTCCAGTGACTGGGTATTTTCTAGCAACTTGTCATACTGTTGCTCTGCCGATTGAACCTTTGCTTGAGCAAGCTCTAATTGATGAGTGTAATGATTATGGCTACGTTCAGATTTGGGTAGGCTTGCTTCTCTGTCCATTTTCTTGCGAAGCTCTGACTTCTGCTCCGTTTCAGGTGCAAAGTCTGCTCTTAGCGCTTTACTTTTAAACAAGTGCTCGTTAGCGTAATCCAATACCATGCACTGAAAGTAGTGGCCAAATTTTTCGGTTAATTTTCTGCTTAGTTTCCCATCATCAGGTAGTAACTCCTCATCGGGAAAACTAGAATTGATGTACTTATTAACTACTCTAATCTGACTCTTCCTTAAGTCATATTTACCTGTCTGGCTATTTTGACCTGAGATAAAGTAGTGAGTATGTGCTCCAGTAGTTACTTCAATGCTACGCTCATCGTCATGCGCAATGATTGCGCGAATAGGATAATCAGGGAAATGGTCGTCCAAAAATTTTTGCGTAAAAAGTATGTATTCCTCAACGCTGATAACATCAGTACCAACATCCCACCGATGTGGAATTTTAAAGATGCCTTCTTGCAGAAAGACATGATTAGCGGCTGGCCGTTGTTGTAATTGATTGTATGCGTTCAAATACGTTTCGAGCATTTTGATGCGTTGAGCTTTCCTCTGCATTGGAAGCTTTTTAAACTGCTCTATGCGAGAGTACGAAACATGCCCTTTTGTATTTAAGATATCTTGCAAAAACTTAGCTACATCAACATTACCTTTACTTGTTTCACTCTCTATAGCTTTCTTAATTTTGAGGCGATATTGCCGCTGCTGAGTTTGCAGCTTGGACTGATTACGAATTTTAGGCTCAGGTGCGAATTGATATAACAGCTCCAGACGCTCCTCTTCAGACACTGAGCTCAAAGACAAAATATTTGAACCGAGCCAGATTAAGTTGGAATCTGCAAGCTCCTCATTCCACTCCAACTTCTTAGCTTTATTAGCGGCTGTTGGTGGAGCGATACGTAATGAGTGAGCTAGCGAGTGTTCGCATTTAACTCGATCAACTGGTTTTGATGTGAAGTTAAAGCGTCGATGAAAGAATCGAATTTCCTTCATAATCACCCCCGAGAGGGTGAGTATGGCAGAGAGTCAAGAGAGCCATCTCTTGCCCGCAGCTCACGTTCATCTTTTTGGAACAAAAAGTGTGACGGGAGCGCAGCGGGTTGCTTAGTCATCTCACTTTTTAAGTGAATGACTTTGGCACCAATGGTGCCATTCTTGGCAGTGAAACTGCCATGGCTGACAACACAAATGCCAATGGTGTCGAGAGTAATCATGGCTGACTCCCGACAAGCATTTTTACCGCAGCGAGAAGCTCAGGTTTAGTTTGAAGGATTTTGACCAATGCCAATTCATCGTTCTGAATTATGACCTCTCCAGATACCTCTGTTTCATCAGCAGGTAACGACTGTCCAAACGTTCCTGCGAGGTGTTTCGCAGATGCATTCGCATAATCAGGGGAATCGTCAGTGATCCATTCGCCATAGTGCTTATCGATCATCGCAGTGTCAGTATGACCCATTTGCATTGCAATCCAGTCTTTCGAAATCCCTGCGGTTAGGTTTTGACTAGCGAATGTATGCCGTAGTTGACCAGCACCTCGATGACTTACACCTGCGTCTTCAAGAAACCCTTTAAAAAATGCTTTGTTGTATTGCGCGGCGTTAAGAAACGGTGCGTTATTTTTGCTGTTGTAGAAAACAAATCGAACGTGCTCTTGAGTACGTGTTTTATTATCTTCCTGCACAACAGAAACATTCAGCGCTGGCTTTTGACCTGTAATTTTTAATTGTTGTTTCAGAATGCTTATGGCCAATGTATTGAGCTCAACAGTGCGGACAGATTCTGGATTTTTCGGTGTTTTGTAGTTGGTTAGAACTCTGGCTCGTCGTACATATAGCTTACGCTTCTCGAAATCGACATCTTCCCAGCCAATCGCAAGAATTTCACTGATACGTAAACCTGTTAACACGTTAAGCTCGGCGGCATTTTTACCGCTTTCGCACAACCATGCTGTGTTGTGCAGTTTTTTCAATTCAGCTTTAGTAAAAGGATAAGGTTTACTCTTACCGTTTTTCAGAGTCTTGATCCCAGCCATAGGATCGGTATTAATAGCACCATCACGCTTTGCAATGGCAAATGTTGCTCTTAATATAGTCAGGAATGCATTGATAGTTTTGTTGGCGTAGCATTCATGCAGGTCATCTATAATGTCGAGAATGTCGCTATGGCAGAAATCCTGAATGGGTATCTGACCATAAGAATCTATCAATCGGTTTGCTTTACAGTTGTCAGATTTGAATGTCGATTCAGCAGCCAAAAACTGGAAGCTTTTCATGTAGCTTTTAATGTATTGTTCTAGTGTTTTTGTGTTCCCATTTTCCATTTTTCTCAACTTGGCAGCTTCTGCTGCTCTTCTATTTGAGAGCATCATATCTAGGTGAAATTAGAAAATCTATACTAAAAATACTAATATTATTAGTTACTTATTATAAAATTAGAGCACTTTCGTTCTTAATCAATTAGTTGAGAGTTAGCATTTTTTTTTAAAAAAAATGGAAGGCAGTACTGCCTTCCAGTGGTTGAACTTCAATAGGTGTAACGGCTGTTCTCTTTGAGGGTAAACCGACCGATTAAACTTTTCTTGCTGTGTAATCAGCGTGCTTTGCAAGCGCTTCAGAATTTAATACTCAGTCACCTCAACATGTCGTCTTGCGAAATTACGTAAGTGACTGGAATCACGTTATTTTTGACAAGAAGAAGAGTTTTGCCTCTAGGATTTGATAAACTGATACACCATCAATTTCATATTATTGCAGATCTACATGCATTAGAGTTTTAGAAGGTTGAATTATGAGAATTTATTACCATGGTCAAGGTACGTGGCAAACTCCTTCAGGTCTCGCTACAGAACCGAACCTGTTAGCGCTGAACGGCAATGACTGGGACGACTATGGAACAAAAACGACTCTAAATGCCAAGTTATATTTTGATGGGCAAGTAGTAGACTTTGATTTCCACATAAAAGTGCTGATTGAAGGAAGTGACTATACTGCAAGTACTTTGAATGAAATGAAAGCTGCTGGTTGGGATGGCTTTTTCCCTATAGTAGGGTGCAACTATATCTCATTACCTTCAGACATTGAATTTTACGCAATAGTCGAGTCTAAACTTGGAACGGACAAAGCCATAGAACTTCTAACAGAACTAAAAGATGCTGGCTTACTTAAAAATGTTATAAAAGATGAATCAATTACTCCTCTACTTGACAGTGATGAGTTCACTAACTCCTTACTGCGCGAGAGCGGAGCAACCAAATCATTCAAAGATGGCTGGCGTATCTTTGATGGAAGCTCAATGGAAATTTACAATTTCAATCTGAACTTGTTGTCAAAAGATAAGCGAGTAAAAGCTGTCCCTTTCAGATTTGAGTCCTCTATTTTACCTTATGATATAAATGTTTTGATTGGGCCAAATGGGATCGGTAAATCTTACAGTATAAAGTCTCTAGTGGAGTATTGGTTAAAAACAGGTATAGGTGACCTAGAGAAGCTTAAGGAGTCAGGTCATCAGCCATTTGACAAAGTACCCAACTTTAGAAATATGATTCTTGTTTCATACAGCCCTTTTGAAGAGTTTGAACTAGATCTAAATCAGCATAATTTACAAGATAAACAGGCTTATACCTATTTTGGGTTCCGTCACAAAAAGGCAGATGGTGCGATTGGCATCAACCGCAATCTACCAGTGTACCATTCAGGTTTATCTATAATCAAAGCAATCTACGATGATGCAAAGCTTAACTTTGTTAAAGACCGTGTCCAAAAATATTCGACAATTCATAGCGCTCTTAGAACTGCTTTTGAGTTCGACAAGTTAGCTCTAGAAATCAAAGATCTATCTAAATTAGGTGTGGCTTCATTGGCAGCCGAAACCATTGATGGTAAGCAGTTTTTACCGTTGTCTCCTGACATAGTCGAATATGTATCAGAAGAAAAGTTGAAAGAAGCATGTGACTTAGAAAAAGGGGTGATATTCCTGAAAGAAGGTGACCTTTGCACATTAAGTTCAGGTCAAAGATTATTCACGTATATTGCAATAAACGTAGTGGGAGAGCTGAAGCAAAATAGTTTGGTCGTAATAGACGAGCCCGAACTTTTTTTGCATCCAACTTTAGAGATAGAGTTCGTGTCTTTACTCAAGACAGTCCTTGCTCCGTTTAAGTCCAAAGCCATCCTAGCAACGCATTCACTAGCCGTTGTTAGAGAAGTTCCATCCAAGTGTGTACATATATTTAGGGATGAAGGATACGGACTAGATGTTGTCTCTCCTCCATTCGAAACATTTGGTGGAGATATGCAACGTATATCTTCATATGTTTTTGGCGATAAGTCAGTAACTAAACCATTTGAGGACTTTTTAGCAGACCAAGCGACGAAGTACACTTCAGAACAACTAATCGAACTTCTTGGCGAAGAAATAAACGAAGAAATGACCATGTCTATTCTCCGACTAGGGAGAAAGCACTAATGGTGGCAAAAATAGCGATGCCTGCTCATGACTCCCTAACGGTAATAAATACTGTACTTGAGGAAAGGCAGAAGTTTTTAACTTTTTACAACTCAATCTCAGAAGACCTAAGAGAGCAAGTCCTTGTCTATATCGAACATCGAGGAGACCCGACTCAGATTACTGCTTTAAATCTTAGGGACTATACTAAGACGGACGAAGAAGCAATAAAGCGGAAAAGTTCTCTGATCAATTTGTACAGTCCGAAGCAGGATAAGACCCCCTACGCAATACTAGAGGAAATGAGAAATGAGCATGGTTTGTTGTTTTGTCCATCTTGTGGTGAAGATGGTGCGCCTGGTACGCTAGATCACTACTTGCCAAAAACAGAGTTTCCTGAGTTAGCGGTGTGTCTTGCTAACCTGACCCCCATGTGTAGCACGTGTCAAGGAAAGAAGTCTACGGATTACATTACAAAGGGCGGACAAAAAGCGTTTCTTCACCCTTACTATGATGAAATTTTTGTAAGTCTATTTTATGTAACAATTCGCCCCCCGTTCAACAATCCTTCAGGCTTTAGTGTTGCAGTCAAAGATAACATTACGGGAGACCTTAAACCGTTAGTAGAGAGTCATATAGAAGGGATTGAGTTTAAGAGTCGATTTGAGAAATACTGCGAAAGCAAGCACCTACATCTACTAAAACTAATGAAAGAAGAAAGAGAAGATGAAGAACCTCTGAGGGCTGAACAGCTTATCAGAAGATTTCTTCGTCAAGAACGTAAGAAAGCAGAAAATGCTTGGGGGGCGATATACTACCAATCAGTGCTTGATACTCCTGAATTATTGGAACATTTAGATAATGGCGAATTACCCGAGTTAATATAGTTGCTGCTTAAAACTATGATTCAATGGAAAACGGCTCAAACTGTAGTCATTGTTCTCCTCTCAACTAAACCATAATGCGAAACGCAGCGCTTTGAAAAGCGCTGCGAATAAGGGAAATTAAATTTCTGCTGGTATTAGCTTCATAAGTAACTCGCTCGGGTTACCATGAGTGAGAAGGCGCACACCACGACTCAACTCAGTCGTAATACTTGAAACGGCAATTCTGCAAGCATCATTGACTGCATATACAAGTGTTACATCGTGCGCGGAAAAGTCTTTGTTTTGTTGATTAACCAGTCCTGTCTCAAACATGTACTGCATAATAAGCAGGTACAACTCATCGACGTAACGGTTTGCTGTTGGCAGGTGATTCTTGCGAGCAAATTCTTGGTATTCATCCTCTACGACATTCCAGAGGCTGTACAATGAGAAATTAATTGCTTGGAGCTCAGAGAACCAGTCAAGGTCTTGTTTGATATCAGAGGCATCTGCCGTGTAATTGAGTTTGCTCTGATAATGTTCAGCAATACTCTGAACCATCGTATCCGCTAGGTTGTAATACTCCTGAACAAACAAAAGAAGTAGATGGCAATCACGTAGCTGATGCAGATCTTTATAGAGAGATGAGTATTGACCATTTAGTTTGGGTGCTTGCTGATAAGCATCGACCAAAACACTATCGCATGCGAGCGACATGATTTGATATGTCTGCTGGTCGAAAGCAGAATAACGCTCTCTCGCACTGCTCGGTGTGTAAAGGCGCATATTATCGAGTCCTGTCCAACTATTCGGCACGATTACATTGTCTCGTGATGGTAAGTGCCACTTTAATAGGTGATGTCCTGTTGATGCCTTCGTTTCCTTTTCATCTGTGACCAAAACAAACTCAATCCCAAGGGCGTTTTGAAAGCTCATTGAGACCATGGACGGCTCTAAGTCGAGTAAAGCAGGTTTGATAGTGCTTGCCATCAACTCAATAAGTTGCGATTCGGAAAGCTGGTAGCCTTGGAATGCCTTCATAACGCGAGGCCAGATGGTATTTTGAAAGCGAGCCTCTAAAACGGAGTTACTTTCTTGCTTCCAATCAACCAAAACATCCATATTGCGACTAAGCCTTTGATGGACTTCATTGGGCGTGAGATTAAATAAAATGTGCGCGAGCATGTCATCCCGTTTCCTGAAGGGAATACTTAGCTCTAAATTACGTCTTAGGTGTTCATTGAAGGCATTAGTTAACTTAGTGTAAGTCGATTTGTTGCGTAAACGCATAGCTGTCTCTCCAACATGCAATAGCAAGCTGCGGCTGGCGTTTACGAAAGCTCACTAGTGCACTGGGTTTCAGCACAAAGACTTTGAGTTAAGTTAAAGTGGTTTGATTTTGGACAGAGGTAGGTATCGCCAGCAACCCGTGTATGTCATCCAAAATCAGTGTAACTCTAATGCAAGAAATTTAAAACGGTTTAAGCGTAAATGCATTAACAGCATCTACTAATTTCTCTACAGGTAGCTGTTTGCCATAATGCCCGTAAGTCATGCTGGTATTTGTATGCCCCACGATTTGGGCAACTACATGTTCATCGATATTGCTCTGTTTCAGTTCGTCAACAAAAGTGTGTCGGAAGGAGTACGCTGTGGGGCGATTGCCCGCCTTAAATCCACACGCGGTCAGAACGTCACCCATGCTGTCTCTGAAATCCTTTGACCAATCAGAATCCTTACCCCGAGGGGTAAAATCAAAGAGCTGCATTTGTTTTTGATCTTGTCGAGATTTCACATATTCGAGAAAGCCCATTTTTACTAACTCTTTATGGATTGGAACTTGCCGTTTAGAAGATGCATTTTTCAGATGTTGCAGCTCTCCATTGTCAGTAAAAGAGATGGTTGGAATAATGTCATCGATTTTGATGTCGACCACTCGAAGTTGGCAGGCTTCCGACGGACGGCAGCCATGCAACATCATGACTTTAGTGGCCCATTGGAAGGATGAATCCTGTTCTTGAAAAGCACGACTGGAAAACAGGCGTGTCAGCTCCTTTTTGCCCCAGCGTTGACGCTGGGAATGAGACGAGGTGCTTTTGGTGGGTAGCTTTATGTGAGCAAATGGGTTGGTGTTTATCAGCTCCTGCACCACACACCAGTTCATAAACTGCTTAATTGCGGCGAAGTAGTCACGTAATGTCTTATGGCTTAATCCCCGCCCTAGGAGCTCGTCTCTGTAGACCATTGCAACACTACTAGTGATATTTGCTACTTCCAGTTGTTCTACAAACTTTAAGAAGTCTCCATTACGTTGCTTTAACTGCTTAAGAGTGAGGTTAGTGACTTTTTCTAGACGCTTAGATTCAATAAAACGATCTAGTACATCGGCGTTGATTAACGGTGCTTCTTTCTTTGTTTTGGGGACATACGTTTCGGAAAGCAGACGACATTTCGAATCGCTATCGCTAGCTCGCTGGTTGAAAGAGTTTCTAAGCTGGTTAATTTCAGCATTGAGCCTTTGTTTAAAATCTGGAAAAGGTAATGACTTTGTTTGTGCCAGTTCGAAAAGCTCGAAGATAACTTTTGTTTGGTCAAGATTGCGTTTGTAAGCCATACGACGATCACGTGTGACTAGGGATAAGCGAATTTCCTTAGGAAAACCGTTTTTTTGAAGGGAAGTCGGGATTGCAACACGTGTGTAGTACACGCTATTGGGTTGTCGAAACAAATACATCTGTATCATCCTCTTGTATTTGTCGACTTTTGAGTTATAAAAACGAAAAAACCGCTGTAAAAACAGCGGTTTAATCTTTAAAAATGGCGGAGAGATAGGGATTTGAACCCTAGATACGCTATTAACGTATGCCGGTTTTCAAGACCGGTGCTTTCAACCACTCAGCCATCTCTCCGTTGCGGTGCGTATATTAGGTATTGGTCTCTGGCTTGTAAAGCACTAATTCACCTTCTATGTTTCAAGTGTTGATAATCTATACAAGCATTTCACACATTTTCGTGATTTTAAGCGCACTGAATGAACAAATTATGGGTTAAGTACTCTAAATCAATAATGATAATAAAATAGTGTTTTATTTATATATTACTGATATTAAAAAGAAATAACACTTTGACGCAACACGTGTACGCCCGAAAGTGATTGCACAATAGTGTGAACTAATTCAAAATTACGGAATTAACTGAGTAACATCGTCTATATCAGAGGTTTTTATGAAAGTCGCTGACTTATTTAAACATCGTGGTGAAACAATTACTAAACAGCATTCTGAGTTTATGCAGTGGATGACTCCAACTGTAAAAGAGTACTGGGGAGAGATTGTTAACAAGGCTCACAACCGCCACCTGTTTACTCGTCTGCGTGATTTTCAGGCTCCTGCTGTTAATGATGGAGTTCAGCCTCTGGTTCAGCAACCAAAGCCTATTGAGTTAAAGCCTGAAGCGCAAAAACTCTATCTAGAGCTGCAAGCAAAACTAGGTGAAGTGATCCATACTGGTGAGTGGTTAGATGTTTCTCAAGAACGAATTAACCAGTTTGGCCAAGTAACTGAAGACATGCAGTGGATCCATACCGATCCAGAGCGCGCAGAAGCAGAGTCTCCATTCAAAACCACGATTGCTCACGGCTTTCTGACGTTGGCTTTGTTACCAAAGCTGACTGATAGCGTTGATCCTGACAACAACCTCTTTCCTACAGCGAAGATGGTCGTCAACATTGGATTAAACCAAGTACGCTTCCCTTATCCTGTTAAGGCCGATAACAAAGTACGTGCGGTAAGTACCTTGTCTAAGGTAACGCCAATCCGTAAAGGCTTGGAAATCGAACGTGAAATTAAAGTCGAGATTGAAGGCGTTCGTCGTCCAGGTGCCGTTGTCACATCTGTGATTCAATTGCATTTTTAATCAATACATTACTTTAAAAAGAAAAGGATACCTGTCGGTATCCTTTTTTCGTTTTACACAATCTCGATTATTTCATCGTATAGCAGCACTCTAATTGGTAGTCATCACCATTTTTTGCGGTGTACTCTTTTTCTTCAGTACAAGCTCTTGGTTTACCTTTTTCGTCGCCTTTCACTAGGCTAATCCAGTGGCGCATCGCCGCCATTTCTGCCATTTCTTGCGGGAAAGTCGTACAAGTCTCCAATTGAATATCTTCGATATCTATCAGTTCAATACAACCTGTCCCTTTATGGTTACCAAAGGTCACCTCAACGTGGCTTCCTGTGCCATCTCTAAACAGAATTGACGTCGGGTCTTCTTTTTCGCCCATGTAAGCGACAAAGTGTTTTGGATGCTTAAGGCCACTATGGCTGCCGTCTTTGAAGTAAGCCATTACATGGCGGTAATCGATAACATACGCGGTCACTTCTTTATGAGAGCCGTTCTCTAATGGGAACAAGCGATCAAGTAGCTGCTTAGCTTTTACTTGCTTTTCACTGGCTTGGCTTGCGTTGATAGTTTCTACCGCGAAGACTGCTTCAGCGATAAATGGCTTATTTTGTTTTTGGATTTCAGTCTTATCGAATGTCAGCATATTCATAGCGTTTCCCTCGCGGATATTTCACAACTTTTATGTCCTAGAGCAAATATCCCAAACTAGCGTTTCATTGATTTGCGAATTTGTGACTTTGCTTACTTTGTATACTAGTGAGTTTTTGACTACAATTTCACAACAAAAATTTTACAGTGTGAATTTTACAAAATGCCAGTGTCAAAAAGCCTTATTCGTCAGTCTCATTTTTTAGGTACTAAGATTAGAAACCTTAGGAAACGCAACCATTTAACTATGGAGGATCTCTCTGCACGCTGTATTCGAGTCAATCCAGAGTATGCCCCTTCTGTCTCGTATCTATCCATGATAGAGCGGGGAAAGCGCGTTCCAAGCATTGATATGCTGGAGGTCATTGCAGAGGTGTTCCAAAAAGATCCGGCTTGGTTTTTGGATGATGAACCAGAGCAAGCAGATATTACACCAGACAAAGGCAATAGAGGCGGTATCAGTGGAATGGCGCTAGAGCCAAGCTTTTTGTTCTCTAATGATATTTTGCAGATAGCGATACCCGAGATGTTGTCACAAACTGGCATTACTGGCCGCCAGTTTGCACACCTTCTTATTCGTGCTCATCAAGAAAGTAATCAAAACCACTTTCCAGACTTAGAGCGAGCGGCTGAAGAAGTAGGATTGAAAAGGCTCAATCTGTCAGCTGAAGATTTGATGGATATTGCGCGAAGTTTAGGGCTAACCATTCGCTGGATTTCTCGCCCTCCTAAAGATGTCGTGGACGAATTAGGAGTAAGTGCAAAACAGATTGTCACGTCATTCTTTGAGCCTCCCGGTAGCATCTACCTAAATGAGGTACTTAAACAGTACCCAACGCGCCTTAAATACGATCTAGCGGTCTATATAGGTCACTGCGTGTTACATAGTAAAGAAGGGCTTAAGAGCGTTCTCTCCGTTGGACACGCCAACAGCTGGGAAGAAAACAGCCAAGCCTCTCCTACATCTGAGCTTAACTCCCAAGACATTTTACAAGCATGGCGAGACTTCGAATCGAGCTTTTTCGCAGGTGCTCTACTGTGCCCTAAAGTTCCTTTTAGGCAATTACTCGATCGCAGTGGTTATGAAATCGATGTTCACCTAAAAGCCGGTGTCTCTCCTTCTGTTGCAATGCGACGTATGACCGTTGTTTCTCCTTACCCCCACTGGCACTACTTTGATGCCTACGGTCAAAATAAACTCAAAGCCGTATATCGTGGCAATGGTATTCCTCTACCTTGGGGAAACATGAGAAAGGTAAATGACCCTTGTCAGCACTGGGCAGTGTTTAGAAGACTGTCGGAGCCACAGCAAGGTAGCTCGGCGCAAATATCGATATTGAACGTCGGGGATGAGCCAAGAATATACTGTTGTGAATCAGTCAACATGACTGACCCGGCTGGAAACAATCGTGTTCTTTGTGCGGGGATCGACTTAAACCCAGCTATCGATGCTCAGGGGGGAAATTCGATTGAACTGGCAGAAGAGCTTAAATCTCTGTGTGTGAGTAATGGGGGTAGCGCCGCTATTCCTCGCTACATGCAAAAAGAATTCACGACCATTGCTAAGATTCTTAATATTAACTGGATTGAACGTGGCATACAGACTGATGCAAGAGTTATCTGTTCACGAGGTGCAGTGTGCCCACGTAAACCAAGTTGTTACAACGGTTGTCAGGAAGCGTCGATTCAAATTTAGATTTACCTAGCCCAAATAGAAAAAAAGCCAATCACAACAATCGTGATTGGCTACATATAAGTGTGAACAAATTAGGTTCACTAACAACGTCAGTTGGCTAGGTGACCCTCGGCTTAAGAAGGGTCACTAGTAATAAAGCATTTACCGTGCCAACTTTAAAAAACGCTCAAAACCCTCATTTATGGCTAATTAATAACCTATTTCACAAAAACAATGCGCATAATAGGTTTTCATTTTGCAATTTAACGCATTATAAGAAACGCAAGTTTTGCAAAATGCAACTATATACTTTCACCGGTTTCGATTTGATAACCCAGATCGATACAATCATTCCATGATGCTTTCCCTTTCAGCCTGTCAATCAGCTGGGTCGCCGCAACACGTCCTATTTCCTCACGCGGTGTCACCACAGTCGCCAGTTTAGGAATCATCGCTTGGCTGATATCATGACCATGGAAACCAGCAATCGCCATTTGCTCAGGGACCAAAATCCCTCTCCTTTGGCACTCATAGAGCGCCCCGATGGCTAAATCGTCGTTAGTGCATACTATGCCGTCTACATCAGGATGGCGCTCTTTAAGCTCACCAAGTAGCTTAGCGCCAAGGGTAAATGAAGACGCTTCTTCCGTTTGCAAGCTGATTGGTTCAAAACCGGCACACTCCATTGCGTTTTGATAACCCTGCATTTTTAACCGAGTCCGCTCATCCATTCTCGCAGCAAAATAAGCGATCCGTTTGCGGCCTTTGGCCAAAATGGCCTCTGTCATCGCTTGTGATGCTTTTGCGTTATCGAAACCGACGGCTTGTTCAATCCGAGGAGAAAAGCAGTCCATTATCTCTACGACGGGTATTGAAGCGGTTTCAAGCATCTTGCGTGCTTTGTCTGTGTGGAAGTTTTCAGACAAGATAATCGCATCCACATTATAAGACAGTAATGACGCGATACTTTTTTCTTCGAGTTCCGCACTATAGCCATAGTGAGCAATCATAGTTTGATAGCCAGCCGGGGTAGTGACAGATTCGATACCTCGCATGACTTCAGCAAAGACTTGGTTGGTTAAAGACGGCACCAAGACACCAATGGCATTCGATTTAGCATTTGAAAGTATGTCTGGGGCGCGATTGGGAATATAGCCGAGCTCATCTACTGCCTGGTTAATTTTATCTTTGATTGCTTCAGAGACTTGGGAAGGATCTCGTAAGCAACGACTGACGGTCATTTTCGTTACGCCGACTCTGTCGGCAATATCTTGAAGCGTTGGTCTTTTTTTCTTGTTCGCCATGAAGATTTACTTTGCGTTGTTCCATTTGTGTTACTGGTAACATAGTACCGAGTATTTGAATCTTTTTTATTGTTGAACCTAACAAAAAAGCGCTCACATTGATGTGAACGCTCTGATTTATACCGAAATCTGTTGTTTTTGCTCGCGGCTCCAAGTCAAGTGATAGCGAGCCTCCTCCGGTTCATCAATTCTCGCATAACTGTGTGAACCAAAGTAATCTCGCTGAGCTTGGAGTAAGTTCGCTGGCACAACCGCACTGCGAAGCCCGTCAAAGTAGCTCAACGCTGAGCTCATTGCGGGCACTGGAACGCCGGTTAGCGCTGCTTTTGCAATGCACCCTCGCCAGCCTAGCGAGCGATTATTTAGTTGCTCAACAAATTTAGGATCGAGGAGCAAGTTCTCCAGTTGTTTGTTCTCTTGATAAGCGTGAGTAATATCTTGTAAGAAGATTGCTCGAATAATGCATCCCGCTCGCCATATCTTAGAGATGTTAGCAAAATCTAGTGCCCACTCTTCTTTGTCTGAGGTGGTCTTGAGTAGATCAAAACCCTGAGCATAAACCGTCAGCTTTGAACAATAGAGCGCGTCGTGTAACTCTGCTAGCAGTGACGCTTTATCCAACTCGGTGTCGGAGTTCGGTTCTGACTTGAAAACGCTAGACGCTAAACCACGAGTCTCTTTTTGACTACTCTGAGCACGGGCAAATACGGCTTGAGCAATAGTTGGAGCAGGAGCCCCTTGTTGCAAAGCATCCACCGCGGTCCAAAGCCCCGTTCCTTTTTGGCCTGCTTTATCTAGAACAATTTCAACAAACGGTCGCCCTGTCACCGGATCATCAGTGCGCAGTATATCTGCACTGATTTCCATTAAGTAGCTATTGAGTACGCCTTGGTTCCACGCCTCAAATACATCGCCAATCTCGTGTGCAGGCATGTTTAACGCGCTCGACATAAAGTGGTACGCCTCACAGATCAGCTGCATATCCGCATACTCAATACCGTTGTGCACCATTTTAACGTAATGCCCTGCCCCCGCTCTTCCTAGATAGGCTGCGCATGCGTCCCCAGATTCAAACTGAGCAACCGGGAGACCTTTTGCATCAACCTTTGCTGCAATCGCCTCCCACATCGGCTTCACATAATTCCACGCTTCGCGGTCTCCACTTGCCATTAATGACGGTCCAGTACGCGCCCCGACTTCACCACCTGAAACAGCGGTACTGAAGAACCGTAATTGACCAGAAAACTGCTGTTCACGACGTTCACTGTCGGTCCATAAACTGTTGCCGGTATCGATAACAATATCTTCACGGCTTAAGCCAGCACTACGTAAATCTTCGATGACTGAGTCAACAATCTCACCAGCAGGAACAGACAGAGCAATGACTCGCGGATTCTCTAGGCTTTCTAGCAGCTCTGTTAAGTTTTCTACGATGTGTAGACGGCCTTTGCTTGGTTGCGTTGATAGCTGTTTACCTTCCTCATTAGCACGTTCACGGTTTTGTTGACTGATATCGAAGCCAGTAACATTGAAACCATTATCAAGCAGGTTAAGCGCGAGGCTTTTCCCCATCACTCCAAGGCCAATCATGGCAATATTTGACTGAATCATGAGTATGACTCCTCAATCGCCTGTAAAGCTTGTTCAACGACCTCTTCCACTGAATGGCGAATATCAATGTGTAGCGCTTCCTCCAGTGTTGGCTCTCGAAGTGCTTCAAATTGACTCCTCAACATACTTTCACCATTGAAGTAGTGGTTATCGCGTTTTTGATGACGAGACCAAATGGTTTCGAACTCGCCTTTAAGAAACACGATCACTAGATCTTGGTTATCTAGCCTTAAGATGTCGCGGTACTCAGGTTTTAGCGCGGAGCAAGCGATAACCGCTGCTTCATTCTCGACGTAGAGACGATTTAAAGTATGCAGCCAACCAATTCGGTCATCATCTTTGAGCGGCGTACCTTGACGCATCTTCTCAACGTTGGCTTTCGGGTGGTAATCATCACCATCATAAAACGGTAAATTAAGGGACTTCGCAATCTCGCTGCCAATCAAGCTCTTACCGCAGCCTGATACGCCCATCACTAATATTTTCTTTGCTTTCATTGGACAATACTATCCTTAGCCTTCAACTCTCACCGAAGGCTGTGTACCAATTCAAAATGTGTAATCGTTCGCTTATGAGGTGGTTATTTCCACCACATCGCTAATTCCGGGAAAATAATCACTAAGCTAAGTACAAACACCTGCAATGCGATAAATGGCAACAGTGAAGTGAAGATTTCTCCAAGGCTTATGTCCTTCGGTGCTACGGATTTTAAGTAGAATGCAGCAGGGCCAAACGGTGGTGACAAGAAAGAAACCTGCATGTTCAAACAGAACACGACACCAAACCACACTGGGTCAAAGCCTAAGCCAGTAATAATTGGTACAAAGATAGGCATGGTTAGCAGCGCTACGCCAACCCAGTCAAGGAACATGCCCAGTACCAATAGAATCACCATCATGATCAATAGAGTGCCAATCGCACTACCACCGCTCAGACCAAGAATCACCTCTTCAACAAAATCAATACCGCCCATTAGGTTGTAGATACCGACCAATGCACTTGCACCGATACCAATCCACATGATCATGCCGCAGGTACGCATCGTCGCGATGGCACTTTCCTTAAGCATTTTGAAGTTCATTTCGCCACGAATAATCGCAGAGAGCATGATACCGACAACACCTAATGCCGATGCTTCAGTTACCGATGCAACACCGGTATAAATACTGCCCAATACAACCGCGACTGAGAGTAGAGGGAAAAACAGCGCTTTAAAGTAGCTGACTTGTGGTTCATCCTCCTCGGCACTATCGCTAGGAATCGGTGCCAGAGAAGGGTTCAGCTTACAGCGAATCAACACGTATGCGATGTAGCAGCCAGCTAAGATAAATGCGGGCAAAAATGACGCCTTAAATAAGTCACCAATTGATACGCTCGCTGTCATACCGTAGATGATCAATACAATGCTCGGAGGCAGCATGGTTCCCAACGCTCCACCAGCACAAGTAGTACCGATAGCGAGTTTACGGTCGTAGCCTAAGCGAAGCATCTGAGGCAACGCGAGAATACCAAGTAGTACTGTTTCACCACCGATAACACCAGACATAGAAGCAAGCAATACTGCGACCAATAGTGTCTGAACCGCAACGCCACCGCGCACCTTTCGACCGACTGATTTCATCGCATCAAACAGGTCTTTCGCGATACCAGAACGATCAAGCAGCGCCGCCATTAAGACAAACATCGGAACCGCTAAGAACACGTAGCCAGAGGCGAAGCTGTAGGTACGACTCGCGATAAGAGGTAGAGCATCTGGCCCAAACCAACATAAGGTGAAGAAGATGGCGACAAAACCTGTCACAAAAGCAAGCTGCATGCCGGTAAGCAGCAAGCCAATCATCATTACTAGCATGAGTACACTGCCCCATGCGATGCCAATTGAAGAGAGATCAAACATCGTCATTCTTCCTTAGCCCCATAATCTCTTGGATTAGGTGCAATACAAACTGGACAACAAGAATACTGAGAACAACAAAGATCAAACCTTTGAGTAACGCAGGGTAAGGGGCGTTCAAGACCGAGCCAGACGTTTCTAACCTAAGCTCACCCCAAGGAGTAAACCAAGCTTCCTGCGCTAGAAAATACGCGGCATAAGCCAGCATCCCGGCGAAAGCTAGTCCTACAATATGGTGAACTAGGTTCAGATACTTGCGGGTTTGAGAAGAGACCGCATCGTAAATCAACACCACACGAACATGCTTATTGGCGGCAAATGCGTATATACCCCCCACAATGAACAGAGACCCACCAATAAATGACGCCGTTTCGTGAACCCAAGTCGTCGGTGCATCAAATACATAACGCATCACAACTTCGTAAAATGAGATAAGTACTGTCGCGATAAAGAGCCAGCTCAACAGGTTGCTGATTTTTATAATGATTCTGTCCAAAAAGTTTCTTGGCTGTTCATCAGGCTCTGGTGGCGTATGGGGTGTTTTATCAGTCATAAAAAATGTTCCCAAAAAATTAGGAGGGCGCTAGCCCTCCCGAGAGAAGCTAAACAAGGACGGATAGCTTAAAGAAGACCATTGGTTTCTAAGAATGTTGTTACTGAGTCATACACTTTTTGTGCATTTGGAGAACGCTCTGCAAACACTTTCCATTGAGTCTTGGCAATTTCACGGAATTTCTTACGCTCTTCGTCAGACCAGTTGTGAATGGTGATATTTGGGTTTGCTTGCGCTTCCTTCACTGCAGCTTGGTCAGCCATTTTTAGCTGAGTCGTCATATCGTAAGAGAAGTCGCGTACCGAGGTCTGAAGAATGGTTTGCAAATCTTCCGGCATCTTGTCCCATTTCTTTTGCGAGATAGAGATATCGATTAGCGGCAAAGAGTGGAAGCCAGGTTGAACAGGATGCGTTGCGATATCGTTCATGCCCGCTTTCTGGTTGGTTGAGAAAACCGTGTAGTCTGCTGCGTCAATAACACCTTTGCTAAGACCGGTAAATACTTCTGAACCTGGCAAGTTAACAGGCGTCGCACCCGCAGCTGCAAACACTTGCTGAACCAGACCTTCTGGTGCGCGAAGTTTCAAACCTTTTAGATCATCAACACCATCAATCGGCTTCTTAGAAATAAAGGATTCAACACCTGTAGTTGAAGCGCCAACAAACTTAACACCGTAAGGCGCATACAGCTCAGTCATTAGTTCGTTACCGCCACCATAGTTCATGTATTGCAGTAACTGTGTTGTATCTGACCAAGCACCTACCATGTTGCCGATAAGGCCGAACGCTGGATCTTTACCTGAGAAATAACCGGTCGCTGTCACTTGACCATCTAGGATACCCATTTTGATAGCGCCTAAGGTTTCAGTGTGTTTAACCACAGCACCTACTGGTAATAGGTCGATTTCGATGCGGCCGCTAGACATTTTCTCAACGCGCTCTGCCCAGTTTTGCTGAACCTTGTAGTTAAGATCGCCAGACGGATCTGATGATTGAATCTTTAGATTAAAATCTGCAGCTAGCGCTGAGGCGGAGAAAAGACTGGTAATCGTGGCAGCAAGCAGAGTTTTAGTCATCGCTTTCATAGTAGGGGTATCCTTTATTTGTTTCAGTTTCCAATCTAGCCGATATGACCTAGGTAAACTACCGGTTCTAATTTTTATGTTACCGGTAACGTTACAGGCAATGTTACCGGTAACAGATAACGTTTTACTATGACTATTGTCACATTTGTTATTTACTAACCCAAAAGAATTAACATCAAGATCAGACTCTGTGATCAAAGTCTCGCTTAGCTAGATCACAGAATCTGTTATCGTTTTCTGAATACCCAGATCGGGCCAATAAGTAGGAACTGAACATCTTCGAAAAATGAGGGCTTTTTCCCTTCGATTTTGTGGCCGATAAACTGAAACAGCCACAGCACGGCAAACAGCACCAAAGATACAAGCAAAACCGACAGCTGCATGATCTCAATAGACCAAACCAGCGAAATACACGCAAGAGTAAACCCCAGCATCATAATAAATACACTGAGTGACAGCCGGAAATAGAACACCATCACTGGCAACGCAGCGATCCATACCCAGTTGAAAGTTAAGCCAAATAGCTCAAGCGGTGGTATTGACCAAATCAGTCCAACCACTGACAAGAAAATCCCCGGGACGGCAACTTTATGTATCTTTTGATTGATCGGGTTTTGATGGCTTTCACCGTATTCAGTGAGCCATTGAGTGAGATCCTTCATACTCTTTCACCTGTAAAATCATCCTATTATTTCTATAGCATGGCTTTACATCCCCTGCCGTCAATAAAGACTAATTTGTGATAGTTCTTTGCAACTGGCGGCGTTTTTCTTGATACATACGTGAATCTGCTAACTTGAGCATGTCGTCTATGTCATTGAATTCAGGCTTATAGATCGCATAGCCAACACTCACCTGTAAATTGATCAAGTGCTGTTCGTATATGACTGGGGTATGGCAAATCGCCTTCTGCAATTCGATGTTGATTACATCGATGTCATTGGAGTTTTCAATTCGTGGCAACAGGATTAAGAACTCGTCCCCACCGATTCTTGCTACAACATCAGATGTTCTCAACACACTTTTCAAACGCTCTGCAGTGGCAATTAAAACTTTGTCACCTGCCGCGTGACCGAAAGTGTCATTGATCGCTTTAAATTTATCGAGATCAATATTCAGAATGGCGAAGCGATCTTGCTCGTGGCGCTTTCGAACCGCATCAAAGTGTTCACGCAAGGTATACATAAAGTAACGTCGATTCGGTAGTAACGTTAACTCGTCTTGCAGCGAGCGCTTACTTGCCGCAGCATAAAGGCGATACGTCAATGCAAACGCACCAAGTAGAATAAGTATCATTGGGTAGCCAAGCAGCCGAACTGCATGGACTTGATACCAAGGTTTACTCGCGAGCAAGTCTTTCTTAGTCGAAGCAGCAATTACCCAATTCCCATAAGGGAAGTGAACCGATTCAATAGCAAAAGCATCATCAAATGTCGATTGCAAACCATAGAATACTTCTCCATCTAGGCCTGAACTGTCCCTACCTCGAATCGCAATGTTGTACTTGTGTTCAAATGAAGCGATACCAGCTTCAAGAAACAATGATTCAAGCGATATAACGACGCTACAGACTCCCCAATACCGGGAGTTATATGGGGGATCCGAGAAGATAGGAACGCGAGCAATTAAAGCCAATCCTCCTTGCACCAAGTTCACAGGGCCAGCGATAAGAATCTCTTGAAGATCTTGAGCCTTTTTTACGGTTCGCCATTGGCTTGGGATCGTTCGGTAATCTAAACCCAACGCCTTTTCGTTCCCTTCGAGCGGGTAAATATATTGAACCACGTCATCAGGCGCTAAACCCAATAATTCAATGTGGCTACTTTTGCGGATAACACTAGATGCAATCAGATCCCAACCAGAAAACTCAAACTCGGGGTTAGCTGCGACTAATGCAGGCAGGCTGTTAACAACGTAGATATCTGAAACAATAGCCGATTCAAGTTCAGAACGAACAATAGAGACCTCTTCTTTGGCTCGGGCCAATAAACTATCGCGCAAGAAAGATTTTTGGCTACGATCGAGGGACTCAACCAATCCAATAGAGATAACAAAAACCAACAAACATACAGCATTAAGATAAAAATGCCTGCCTGAACTCAAGGCCATCCGCCCCCCACAACTATTCATACAACAAAAAACCGGGTCACACCCGAGGAATAAAGCCTGTAATTCGTATTGTTATTATTTGTATTGGTTATATAAAAGTTACAATAAATCGGCCTGTTTTTCATCGACAATAGATAAAATTATCGACAATAAGGCCATTTTTATCGAGTGTAACAACGAAAATCAGCGTGACTAAGACCAATGCTCGCCACTTTAATGAGTAGATTATCTAAACTGGGCGATTTTGCATCCAGCTCGCGTTAATGGCTTGTAGACTGTTATTCAACGAAATATTTGACCGAGAGATAACATCGACTTTTAAAATACCTGTTAACCTTAATGGTTATATTCATTGGGTTTTATTGGGCTATTAGAATGCGCGGAAAGTTAATCGGATTGTGTTTTGCTATTGTATTGTCTCACTCAGTCATGGCATCTCCGCCACAAAGCTACAAAGAGTCCGCAGACATCATTCGAAACACCTACGAGAGTCAGTTATATACCCTGCCAGCTTTTAAAGAAGGACACTACGGACTCCGTATGTTCCGCCAAACGTTGGATCCAAAATACTCAGCGGCGGTGTGGACTGACATGGCCCGTGTTGCCAGTCGACTCAATAAGTTTACCGCGGAAATCAACACACCAGAGCAGATACTCCTCTACTCAGAAAGGCGTGTTTCAGGCTACATTGGCGAGACCGATGAGCGCAGCGTTAGACGTTATACCGTCACTAAACATATGCCTGAATATCTCTATCTTGGTGTTGACCTGTTAGGCTCGATGGCGCGCGCCAATGAGTACGGCTTGAAGCACAAGTATGATGACAAGCTTCGTTCCGTCATTCGTCGATATGACTTCGCTAAATACGCAACAGACCAAGAGATGATTAAGGCTTGGGCTGCGCAACTGGCCAATCAAGTTTACTGGCTAAGACAGCTAGGAGAGCAAGATGTTGTGGAGCCTTTCACAGAAGCTTTCAAGAAAGCCTACCCAGACCGCGAAGACAAAAAGCTATCCAAGCAGCAATACGGCAACAAGCTTTATGGTATGACTCATATCATTTTCGGCGATTCGGAATACTACCAACACCAAGTCAGTGAAAAGCAGCATCAGTGGATATACGACTATTTCCGCGACAACATTGATACCATTCTGATTCGAGCTAAAGAAGATGTCATCGCAGAGGTAGGGATTACCTTCTTGCTAGCGGGTCTTGAAGATGACCTAGTGGTCGAGAAAACCCGTAAAGCAATTCAAAGCTCAATTGACCCAGACAAAGGGATGATTCCTTCTGTCACTGGTGATTTCGATGTCACATATGGTGAACACCGCAATGTTCTTGCCATCATGTTGCTTGACTGGCAGCAAGTTAATGAAGCTCCAACAGTGAAAGATCAACCAAAGATGTTCTCTAACCCACCATATGGACTTATCCCGCAATAAACTTCGCATAGCCCCGCAACCGCGGGGCTATTTGTTTAGGCGATAGATGCTTGTCTCTTTGCGAGAAGTCTAGGAGCAAAGACGACAAACATATTGGCAAGCACGATCAAAGTCAGTCCCATCACTTGTAAATAACTGTAGCTTTCTTCATAAAATAGCCACTGCCATATCGCGGTGAACAGCAAGTTAGTAAAGATCAGCGGAGCCAATTGCGACCCTGATTCTGCCAACTTGTATGCTTTGGAACGAAATACCTGCGTATTGATGATTAGGAATGAGACCCCTAGCATCGCAGCAAAAAGCAATTCTAGTTTAGTCCCTGACGTAGTGAGCATCTGTTCAGTCGTAAAGTAGCTAAAACCAACGTAAGGGGATAATACTATCGCCGCAAATAAAAACGTCCAGTAGTTGATTTCAAACGCGTTGAGTTCTGACTGACTAATGCGATATAAGCTAAGCTGCGAGCCCGCGTTGAATAGGCCGGACGCTAGTCCAACCAACAATTCTAGTCGTAGATTAATCCCTGAAACGTCTCCCGCGAGTAGAAGTACTCCCGTAAACGTCAGTACCAGCCCCCAAATTGAAATCCACTTTAGTTGAGTGTGAAATATTAATCTTTCTAACACAGGTAAGAATAATGGACCTGTGCCGAATAAAACCACACTTTCGACTAAACTTAAATGATTCAGCGAATAGATAAAGCAAACTTGGCATGCGGCGATGCATAAGGCGCGAATCCAAATCGCCTGACACAATGTGCCTGTGGGTCGCGTATAGAGCCTTCGTGTCATTGCGACAATAATGAGTGCAGGCACTATAAACCTTAGAAAACTAAGTAGGCTTGGTTCAAGATATTGACCTAAGAATTTTGAAAATAGTCCGGTTAGTGACAGACTAAAGGTTGAGGCCAACATAAATAAAACTGGGTACAACTGGTTCGACATAACTCCCTCCCTTAATCTAAAGTGTAGGGGCAACAAGCCGAAATAAATAACGAGTAATATTGACACCATTAGTAAGAAAAACTTACACATGAAACGTATCGTTCCCGCTCCAATAAAATCTCTTTATGCCTTCGTCGCCGTCGCAGAAACAGGCAGCATGACAGAGGCCGCATCAGCGCTATATGTCAGCCACTCTGCCATCAGCCAAGCGATCAAGTCTTTAGAAAAACACGTTGGGCAATCTCTGTTTAACCGTGTTGGGCGTCATGTGACTCTCAATGCCACTGGGCGCCAATACTACAAAAATATTGCCCCAGCTCTTGAGCAGATCACTCGTGCTACCCACCAGCTAATCGAAGACAAGCAATCTCATCGCTTAACGTTGAATATGGTCAACTCGCTGGCGATGCATTGGTGGATTCCGAGAGTTAACCAACTCAACCAGTACGCTCCAAATCTTGATGTGAGGATCTCTACCCTCATTGGGACATTTGTCATGGAAGATGAAGGGGTTGACGTCGCTGTGATACACGGTAATGTTGAAGACTGGCAGGATTACTACTGTGAAAAGCTCGCAGATGATGAACTGATCATGGTCGCGAGCCCAGAGTTAGCCGCTGACTATGATTGTCCCATAGCACTACTTAAAAAATACCCAGCAATCATTGCCGCTAACGACAGACGAAAACATGACTGGCAAGTGTGGTGCGAAGCGAACAATACTTCAATTCCCAATCCAGCAAACAACCTAAAGTTTGGCGCCTCTATCCAAGCAGTTCAGGCTGCCACCCGTCACCTTGGAGTATTTGTTACACACCGGATTTTTGTTCGTGATGACGTACAACAAGGCTACCTAGTCGAAATTGGTGAACCTGTATTGAATCCACACCAAGAGTTTTACTTCGCTTGCTTACCCGGAAAGTTGAAAAACGAGAACGTACTGCAACTTCGAAGCTGGATAAGACGCGAGTTCAGCGAAAATACGCGATTGGAACAATAGATTGTTTTGTTATAAATAGAGCTATCAATATGCTTTACTAAATCGACCAATCAATATGTGGCTAGCGTCAATAAACTACCGGATGGTCATTTTTGGAATTCAAGACAGTGAGTTATATATGCGTCAAAATTCATTACGTTAACTTTTTAGCCACGAAGTATGCACAAAAGCACATATAAGCTATTGAAGTCGTTAAATTCTTTATAATTATTGGCCCGTTCAGACTTTTATTTATCTTCTAAACTTTGCTTGAGGGGATACATTTATCGAAAGGTGGACTATGCCACAAATGGCGGGGCAACAAATAGAAGAGATGGCGGATATTCGCGCAACGAGAAAACGTAAGATTGTCTTGCTATGCTCGTCAGTGTGCCTAGCCATTATTTTCACCTTCTGCTTAGTTCGGTTTATTGAACAAAACTACTTTTTCGCCTCAATTAACTTTTTTACCTCTATCGTTCTAACACTCAATATTCTCTATCTAGTCAAACACTCAACACCTAAATTTAGCGATCTAATACTTAGCGGCGTTCTTCTATTTCATGGTGTGATCTTGCTTGTTTATGGGCACAGTGTGCCAGATCGCTTGCTCTGGTTGTATCCGATTACCGCAATCATCATCTTTGCCAACGAGTTTAAAACTGGTGTAGCACTCAGTACTGGCTTTTTCCTCGTCATTTTGTCGTCAGTACTTTTTTCTGATTCCATATCCTACATGGTTAGAGGTTCGCAAAGCATCTTTCTTTTTAGCCTGTTTGCTCTTTACTTGCTCTGTAACATCTCCGCGTATCAATACTCAAAAGTCATGAGTTATGTGCAATCTTTGTATAAGGAAGGAATAGAAGATCTTGCTTACATAGATCAGCTTACTGGTCTTGCTAATCGTTGGAGTTTTGAAAACTGGGCACTCGGTAAGCTAGAAGAGAAGAAAGATAGTGACGCTGTGACAGCGATGGTTTTTCTCGATATCGATAACTTTAAGTTCATCAATGATAACTATGGTCACGATGTCGGTGACCGAGTTCTACAACATTTTGCAAGGCGATTGAAAAATAACATTCGCAACAAGGATCGCAATACCGATAAACATGATTATTCCATCGCTCGCTTCGCGGGAGATGAGTTTGTTTTGCTGCTTTATGACGTCAAGTCAAAGCAAGATCTCGAAGGTATTCTTAATCGAATTTGCAACTTATTTTCGCATAGCTATCAAGCGTCAGAACGAATCAACGAACTCACTGTCAGCGTAGGAGTCGCCCTTTATCCAGACGACGCCGAAACGCTCTCAGAACTGACTCGATGCGCTGATAAAGCCATGTATGCCGCTAAACACAGTGGAAAAAACCAATATCGTTTTTATCGAGTAGAAAGCCAACTAGAGCAAGGACACGATCAAAATAAAGAAGAGACGCTAGCAAGCGTCACTTCATTAAAGCGAGGTTAGCGGCTCATATACATTAGCCATAACGACACAGCCATTGCGACTAGCATCCATGCAGCGTAACGAACCGTGTTACGTTTTTCACGCTTAGGTGTCACTATTGGTTTGAATGCAGTTTCTTTCGCAGCCCTTGCAACAGCAGACATAGTGCCTCTTTCCACTTCTTCTTTACGTCGCTCACGGGCTTTCTGTGCCACTTTACCAAAACGATGTAACTGATCTGCGGTTAACTCCTGCTTAGGGTCGTATCGACTATGGGAGTCAGTGTGTTTTGGAACAACAGCCATAAGCACCTCCTCTCTTTTGACCGCCTTTTATCTAAGTATAGCCAAGACTTACAATAACAATTCTGATAATAACTGTTGAAATCTTCGGCATTTCCGAAATGCCAATCAAGGAATCACTCCCCAAAAAGGCTTACCTTATGCACAGCAAACCTTATGCCACTTTTTAAACACTTACCTAAGTGTTTGATTAACTAATATTTTCTAGCCTTTCACTTTTTGAAAGTCCTTTCTCTTTGTCAAATCGATAATCAAAATAGGAAAACTTAACGCTATTGGCTTAACTAAACCAAGATTTCATCTTATCGACAAAAGACGTGTTCTTGCTCCATATCCAATAAATCCCCTCTTCAAGCTCGCTCGCGGTCATTTTCTTGGGCAAGTAAACGGCATGGCTCCCATCATATTTAGACCAGTCTTTAGTTAAAATTCTTCCCTCTTGGTCCAGTTTTTTAAACGTTTCCGAACCAGGGAAAGGAATCATGTAGTGCGGGATCACCTTGTCGACTTTTATCTCTTTTACAAACTGTTGAGTTTGCTCAAAGATTGATGTGTCGTGCTCGTCAAATCCGAATAGGAAGTCTCCCCACACTTCAATACCATACTGCCTTATCTTGTTGATGTACTCCTTCATTTTGTCTGGTTTTACAAATCCTTTTTTCTGCGCTTTCAAAGCCGCTTCCGATGGTGTTTCTATTCCAAGCAGGACCGCTTTAAAGCCCGCTTTTTTGGCCGCTGAGAGTAGCTCTTCGTCACGTGCAATCAAAACCGTTGTCTCACCATAAAAACTCATTTTCAGTGGCGCAATAGCTTCGAATAGTTGAATAGCAAACTCTCGATTATGAGTGAGATTATCTGAATGTAGCTCGACCCATTCAATCCCAAGCGACTTTAGGTGCTTTAACTCATCAACAATATGACTAATCGGCCTTGTCTCGAACTTGTTAAAGAACCTAGGGACTAGGCAAAAATTACACTTAAACGGACATCCACGCGTCACCAATACTGACCATGTGTAGTGGTAAGTCGAAGGCGAAATGATATCTGTTGGGTAAGAGTTAAGCTGGCTAAGGTCAACCTGTTCCTTGCTTTCATACTTAGGTTTCAACTTACCAAGTTCGGCGTGATTGAGTAATTCCAGCCAATAGTTTTCAACCTCGCCAATGATAATCGCATCTGCATGGTCGGCTGCTTCGTCTTGATTGAACTTGGTATGTAATCCACCCAGTACCACCAGCTTACCTTTCGCTCGGTAGTTTTTTGCCAGCTCATACGCTCTATATGCATCTGGTGTAGACATAAATATCACTATCAACTGCGCATCTGTCTTCAAGTCTGCCTTCATACCGATGGTTTCATCCACCATATCTAAGCTATACCAATTAGGCGTTGCAGCTGCCGCTGCAAATATGTTTTGCGGCGGGCCGCCAGTCTCCGCTTTATATTTGGAATAGTCACTGCCTGAAGACGCTTTGATTAGATAAACCTTCATGTCACACCTCTTGATGGTTAAAGTGCATAGATAAACTGGAAGATGCGGTCGTCCATATAGAAGTAGAGCGCGCCCATAAAAAACCAACTCAAAATGATGATGGCAAAAAGTATCGGGTTGTCGCTCAGTTTGACTCGCTCGACAAAGTAAGCCTCTTTGTTTCGCAAATTCTCAACACCCCAAAAGCAACAAAAGGCACCCCAAATAACAAACAGGTTGAACTTCAAGGCAATGATGGCAAGCAAAAGCGCTACCATTGTTTTCCATTTTGTTGGAACCGCTAGCTGAATATCGAATCGCACCGTGTTACCTTTGAATATCGCTCTCTCAAGCGGCAAAGGTAGCAAAGCGCTGGTTAACATTGGGTTACCAAGTGTTTTTGACGAGAAGAACTGTCAGGCATAAAAAAACCACGCCGCTGCGTGGTTTTGTCAGTTGTTAAAGCGATGATGATTACTCACTCAAGTACTCACATAAGTACGCGGTGGATTCTTTCACTTGCAGATCAAAGGATGAATCGCCAGCAACGTTAAAAGACTCGCCTGCGCCATAAGTCACCCACTCTTGAGCACCGGCTAGTTTGACGGTCAATGTGCCTTTCACTACGGTCATTTTTTCCGGCGCTGCTGTACCAAATGTGTACTCACCAGCAGCCATAACGCCAACACTGGAGTCGCCATCTTGCTGGGTAAAACCGAGTGACTGTACATTACCTTCAAAGTAACTGTTTACCTTGATCATTTATCTCTCCTTGAGCTTAACTACTTTCCATCAAAACGTTTGTTTTATCGAATTTTTTTAAATCAGGCAACTATATTTATACCAATCGGGATAAATAGGTGATCAGATAATTGCGCAGGAAAAATCGCTTAGAGCAAGGCATAGATTGCAGCTAGCTATTTGATCTACCTACACCATTCTTTGCAAACATAGCTATAACGAAGCTATCAGCGATTTTAACTAGCAAGAATGACCAGATATTTATTCTGGTTGGTATGAGTTACTCAATGATAAAACCGCTCTCTTAACGCCTTGTCAACCATGATTTCAACGAAGACTATAGTTCGTTAATTAACTTGAAGTCAGCTAAAATAAAGTGAAGGGCACTATGACTTGTTCCGTATTTTTGGGCTGGAGTTCAAAGTTCTCTGTGCGGTTATTGCGCTGAGTTTTAATCTCCGACAATCTATGTGTCCGCAGTAAATTCACCCCTATGACGAAGACAGCAGGTTGAAATGACTAAAAGTTCCGCTATCAGAACCGCCTTCGTGTTCATCTTCGTCACTCTGGCTATCGCGTTCAGTGCGCTGCTTTATTTTAGCTATCAAGATTATATCCATCCTAAACATGTTTACGGCAGGTGGATAGAAATCGGTGCACCGCCTTATCAGACTGAGGTGCTTACCTTGAATTCGCGCGGCGTCTATCGTAACGACCGATTAATAGCGACCCAATTTGATTTCGATGGCAAGCGCATTACCGTTCAGACAGGAGGTGGCGATTCCATCTATCAACTGGCGGGAACCTTCAAATCTCCTCAACTTAGGCGTTTAGAACCCAACAGCCCTACACAGCGTTTTATCAAAGAGGGCTATGAAAATACTATCGATATGTCAGGAGGAGGCTCCGCTAAAAATCGTCGCGCAGCGCTCTCTGATCATTTCGGCAATAAGTGAGAATCAACGCTCGTCTCTTTGTCGCACACTCCATTTCACGTTAGTCGGTTGATAACCTCTAGTTTGACTGTGATATAACACATATACTTGTGCCATACCGACCAAATTAGAATTGAAAAATGAACGAGTTACTCACGCAATTACCGCAACCACTCGCCAACATGCTCCAAACTTGGGATACCAATGTTTTGCTTATCACGTTGGCAAGTTTTCTGGTGTGGATCGTATGGCGCATCGTCTACAGCCGACTAGAGGTATTGGTTGGAAAAACCAGTTTTCATTGGGATGATCTAACGCTAGAAGCATTAAAGACCCCAGTAAGTGCATTGATATGGTGCTGGCCAGCAACTATCTCAGCAGGTTTTCTTCTCCAAGATTACATGGGTTCCAAGCTTAACTGGCTGAGTACTCTTAAGCTCATTTTAGTGATTGGTATTTTCGTTTGGATCACCATGCGTCTTATCAACAACATTGAAGAGTACGTACTAAAACAGAACAACAGAGACGAAACAACTGTACAGGCGGTTGCCAAAGTTGCGCGGTTGTTCTTTATCGTCATTGGCGCGCTAACTGTCATGCAGGCATTTGGTTTAAGCCTGTCTGGCCTACTTACGTTTGGTGGTGTCGGTGGTTTAATTGTTGGTCTCGCCGCCAAAGATCTGCTGTCTAACTTCTTCGGTGGAATGATGATCTACTTTGACCGACCATTTAAAGTTGGTGATTGGATTCGCTCTCCAGACAGACAGATAGAAGGAACGGTAGAACGCATCGGTTGGCGTATGACGATCATTCGAACCTTCGACAAGAGACCCATCTACGTTCCTAACTCTGTTTTCAGCAACATTGTCGTAGAAAACCCGTCTCGCATGCTCAACCGACGTATTAACGAGAACATTGGTATTCGATACAAAGATGGAGCAAAAGTCGAAATCATCGTATCAGATATTAAAAGCATGCTCGAAAACCACCCAGATATCGATACACAGCAAACCCTGATTGTTAACTTTAATGGTTTTGCTCCATCCTCTCTGACCCTAATGGTTTATACCTTTACAAAAACCGTTAACTGGATTCGCTACCACGAAGTGAAGCAAGATGTACTGCTCAAAATCTACCAGATCATTCAGCAGCATGATGCCGATATCGCCTTCCCGACTCAAACGATACAACTTGATCCTCACCGAGCCGGCGAAGAAGAGGTAATCACGCGCTAAACATTCGATAAGTAGCCCAGACTTGGGCTACTGCCATGCAACTTCGCGTTCTACGTTGTCTTCCATATGGGAGGCAACGTGGTAAAGCCAAATCATCCCTAAACAAGCGACAAAACAGAGCGCAAATAACCAAGTGGCACCAAACCATTCAATCATTACCCCACCAAGCAGCGGCCCTATCGCGAAACCTAGCGTGTATAGCGCGGTGGCGCCAAAATAAGAACCGCGTAAATGGTCAGGTGCAAGACGATCAATCTGTACATTGATGGTTGGGAAAGTGATCACTTCACCGACACTAATAATAAAGCAAGCGATAGCCCAACCAAGTGCGGAATCGTTTGGTGACACGATAAAGCCAACCTGCCCCATCGCTATCAGTACCATACCAATTCTAGTGCGACTAAACAGCGGCAGCTTCTCCATTAACTTAAGCAATGGGAACTGGAAAACAACTATCGTTGCAGTATTGACGACCATCAGCATAGCAATGAGTTTAGCGGCATCTTCAATACCACTACGTACAATCACTTGAGGCACTGATGATTCTAATTGAGCGTAGACAAACATCAGCAGCAAGTTAGCAAATAGGAGCAGAACAAATATTTTGTCTTGGCTAATCACTTTTAGGGTTTGCCTAAAGTTTGGTAGTACAGAAGACTCCTTGCCCTTATCCGCTTTGTGGATCTTTCTTTCAATACCAAACATAATCCAAAAGGCATAGACAAGATGGGTAATCCCTGTCACTAAAAATAAGCTTTGCGGATCTGACAATGCCAATGTAACGCCGATTAATGGCCCAACAGCACCACCTATGTTTAACAGGAAGTAGCGTGTGTTAAGCGCCAATTCTCGGTCTTTCAAATCAGCCAAGGAGTCACCGAGTACCGCTTTTGCTGGACCATCAATCATTGGATGCATCAAACCGGTCAGTAATACTAATAGATGGAAATGCCACATTTCTGTCGCTAGAGCGATACCACAGTAGGCAAAGAATGCAATAAAGCAGCCTGCAACCATCAGCCATTTTCGACCAAACTTATCGGATAAGTAGCCCGAGTAGAGACCTGTCGAAGATCCGATAAATGCAGACGCTGCTAGCATACCGCCGACTTCAATTGCCGAGGCGCCGTAGTCTTGATACAGGAATACAACTAAGAATGGCCAAGCCATAAAGAAGCTGGTTCGCGCGATAAGAACACCGATAAGGACAGTCCAGACGGGAAGGTTAAATCGCTTCACCCTTTCCCATTGAAACAAGCTTTGTTCTCTTTCCATACCACTCTCCTTAAACCAACTTGTTGCATAATTGTTATTTAGCCAGTATACAAATAATCAATAAAAACAAAAGGCTTTATAGAGCGAGTAGAGAGAAAGCCTGTAAATTGTAGGAAAAACCGCAAAAGGCATTTAAAAATAAATAGTTAAAGATTCTAGTTTCGATAGCTAAGAGTCATTTCTTCCAGTTGAACTTCTTGCTCAAACCACCAATATCTTGTGTTAATCTCGTTTTTGACATTAAGTATCTATCTCACTAAGATTAATTAAAATTATGAAGTAAACGATGGTGTATACTTTAAGCATCACCAATTATAAAGTAAGTGCCATCGTTTACTTGAAGTCTGTTGGGTACTTTTCATGGTAAAAAGAAGCGATATAAAACAAGAAGATATCATTAGATCTGCCTTCGAGGTTTTTTCTCAAAAAGGCTTCGAACAAGCAAGTATGGAGGGTATTTCCAAGCATGCTGGTGTATCTAAGCGCACGCTTTACAAATACTACCCAAACAAAGACGCTCTATTTGAAGTTATTGTGGATAAGCTTATGTGCCGCTTTGATGACCAATGTGAGGTGGCGTTTGAACCTTCTGTATCAATTGAAGAGCAATTAACCGAATTAACGTTGAAGCAGATGTGTTACATCAACAATGAGGATTACCAGATTACTGCAAGGCTTGTGATGGCCGAATGTATCCGCTGTCATGAAACCTCAAAGGTATTGGTGTCTAAGTTCGAGTCGGTTGGAGATTCATACGGCTTACAAACATGGGCTAAGCAAGGTATAAAAGCAGGCGCATTGGAAATATCCGATGTATCTATTGCCATAGAACAATATATTGGCAGCATTAAAGCGGTGATTTTCTGGCCACAATTAGTCGCTCATTTGCCTCCTCCAAGCTGCGAAGAAGTTCAGCAAGCCATCAAACACGCAGTCACGAGTTTTGTTGCAACCTACAAAGTGAAGTAGCTATATAAGTTGAAGCAACCATAAATTAAAACAACGCCCCTAATCAGGGGCGTTGTTGTATTCATCGCTAACTAAACGGTTCTAGTTGTTGTCATGAACCATAACATGCTGCAGTAGTGAAGAGACCATATCTTCATGAGACATGCCACTAAAGCCACTATCAAGCTGAGGCACAAGATTCTCAACCAATATACCTTGGTCTTGGGTTCCGTCTCCACCTGGGTGAACATGCAGTTCAACATTGTTACCATCGACTTTGACATTAAGATGCTCAAGCAACGTATCCATATCCAAAGAACCTGATTTCAGTTCAGGAAGCACCTCACGTAAATCGATCTTATCACCCTCACTGACACTGAAGTCTTTGATGGTATCAAGTGAACCATCGTCGATTTCACGCCAGACGAAAACATCCATTCCAGTGCCACCCACAAGAATATCAGAGCCCAGACCACCTTCTAAGGTATCGTTACCTTCGCCACCCATTAGTGTGTCGTCTCCCGCTCCACCGATGAGGGTATCATTGCCGGCTCCACCAACCAGTAAGTCATCGCCACTACCACCTGTTAGCGTACTATTCGAGCCACTGCCATCAAGGTGTACGGCTTCTGTTTGCGATGACTTGTTAATCTCTAACGCAGTGACGTTATCTACCACATTAAGGTCGATCGCGATATGGTTAACTGACTCTGCTCTATCTAGAGGTTGGCCATTGCCATCAAGCTCTTCCGACACAGCGGTAATATGCAAAGTATGGTCGCCTACGGTCGCCCCTTTCACCGTCAATGTGTCAATCGCATCCTGCGACACATGCCAGACTCCGTTTTCGAAAGAAACTGTACCGTTGGTGCTTTCCAACGTCGCACCTGGAGGCACATCTTTAACTTCTAAAGTGAGCGCTTCTGTGGTGTCGGTTAGTGCTGCCATAATACCCAGTACCGCAATACCGCTGGTGCTGGCACTTTGAGTCGCGGTAATGTTCTTGTTGAAAGCATATTTGCTGTCAAATGCCAGTGTTGGCGCATTTGCCACTGGATTAACCGTAATGTCATAGTGTTTAGGTTCTGCTTCCAATCGAAGACCTGACGGGTTCCAGCTATCTTTAGCAGTCACATCAAGCGCAATGGTATTTGAAGGCGCTAAACTCGCGTCAATAAACACCCCTGTCGTGCTTGTCGGCGTATCAAGTAGCGCATTAAGATCCGCTAGAGTTCCTGATAGCGTTAGTGTGCTGCTTCCTTCTCCAGTAGCCGTCACACCCGAGCCCGCAGGTAATACGATAGACAGCTTGCCGTAATCCACATTGAGTGTCACTGTCATCAAATCATTGGCAGACGCCCCAACATAGTCGATATCTGAAACATTGATTCCACTGAGCTGTTGGCTCGATGCTTCGTCTATTGATGAAGTGATGTCGTCAATATCCAGTACTGGTTTGTCGTTAACAGGAGTCACATCAAAGTTTATTTCCGCGCTTCCTGTCAGGTGATCCGGTTGACCATTGGTCGTGCCGTCATCTTTGACAACATAACTGATTTTCACTGGGCCATTGTAATCTTTAGCCGCTTCAAATACCCAGTTACCTCCTTGCTGAGTCAAAGTGCCTTGACCCTCAACTAGAGTAAGGCTTTCAACAGTAATGGTGTCACCTTCTTTGTCGAAGGTTCCATCAATAAGATCTTGTACGTTGATGGTTATACTGCCCTCTTCTGGCAGATCAGCTAAGTTGAAATCTTTCGGCTCTGGCGCATCGTTGACTTCTGTTACGTTGATCAAGAAGGTGGTTTGATTGGTCGATGATGTACTGCTATCGCCTGGGTCGATCGCGCCATTGTTGCCACCATCATCCACTATCGCGGTCACAGTCACAGGACCACCCGAGTTGATGTCATTACTGTCAGCATCTGGTTTAAAAATTACTTTACCCGCAGCGATCGCAGCGTTGATATCCGCCAATTTACCTGTCGCGATAAGACTGCCATCAGCAGCAAGAGTAAAGTTAACATTCGCATCATTAACAAACTCAAGCGTACCTTTATCGACTTGCAAAGTGAGCGTGTAAGTCGCATCGGGATCATCGTAAGTGGCATCAACATCAGCAATAGACAACTGATTGATTGCTAAACCACCAGCAACATCTTCCGACGTATCTAGGTTTACAACGTTCACGAAAGTAGGTTGATCATTGATTGGGTCAACAACTAAATCGACATCAAACTCAGACTTCGGTCCTAATGCGCCATTGTCGTTCGACTGCACAGCAATATGTATCGGCGCATCAATACCTAAAGCATTGCCTGTATCGCTGTTGTGCTCGCCTGAGTTAAACACGATCTTGTCGAGCTGCTGCGCCGAGATATCGAGCGTCCATACCTTAGTCGCCGGATCGTAACTCGCGAGTGTCGTCCCATCTGGGTAGAAGATCTTCGCATCTTGAGGAACATTGGTCACTTCCACACGAATCGTTTCTGGCGCGTTCTCGGTGTATGTACCGCTTCCTGTCGCGGACATCGCTTTATCAATCACAGAAGCGTTAATAGCAATATCGATATTCTGACCTTCAGAGCCCGTTGCTGAATCTGTAGGGTCAGTATCGACAATATCACCAACAGGGTTAACCGTAAGCTTGAAGTTAGGCAGGTTTTTCGCTGCGGTAGGTACACCAAGTAACGATTCCTGAGTAAAGACCGCCACGCCAAACTCAGCACTACCACTAAAGTGCTTAGGTGGTTGAACCGATATCGCACTTAGATCCAATGAGTCTGTTGAACCTGCAGGCACTTTAACGCTCCACTCACCATTGCCGTTATTTTTCACGGTATAGCCGCTAGATGGATCAGCGATAAGCAAGAAACCATCTGGCACATCAGTGAACTTAATCGACACAAAGGATTCTGAGCCATCAGTATCAGTCAGCTCTATGGAGACTGCACCGGAGTTGCCAAGTGAAATGGCTTCGTCTTCATTGCCCGTTACCTCGATGGTTTGGCTAGGATCAGAACCTGGTCCTGTCACCTTCACATCATCCACAACTGGCGCCACTTCAAAGCTAACACTAGTAGTGAAACTATCTGAATGGCTAGAGGATGTAGTGGTACCCAGCTCGTTAAATGTCGCAGTATCCGTAACTGTACCGGTTACATTGATCGTGACTTTATTGTCATCGTTACCCGTTGGGTAGTTCGCTTTCGGCCTAAACAAGATATTGTCTAGCGCGCCTGCGTCGATCTGAGCCTGAGTAAAGGTTACCGATGGCCCTAAACTTTTCCCGGCTTGGTCATAAAACTCACCAATCGTTGTGTCCGCTAAAGTTAGCGTCACAGAAGAGAGCACTTCTTTACCACCTTCAACGCCCGTCACTTTATCAGCGATGTCATAACCAAGATCGAGTTGAATGTAACTATCTTCGTAGCCAACTTTATCCGGCCCACCTTGACCATCTTGATCAATCGGGTCCATTGAGTCATCCAGTGAGCCTTTCACCTCTAACGTGATCTCTGGTTCTGGATTTGCCCCATCTTTGACATCCGCGATAGGATCTACCTTAATGATGACTGACTCTGATTTCGAAATCTCATCACCCGTCGTATTGTCGGTTGTAATCACCGTCAGAGGCAGCCTGAAATCACCGGAATAATCTTTCGGTGGAATAAGGGTTAGCCCGTCCAATCCTTCTATCACGCCATCTTTGGTTAAGGTTGCCTTAAACACATATTGACCATTGGTAAAGTCTACATTCGAACCACCAATACCAATTGAGAAGGTCTTACCGTCAACAGTAACTGAGTTATCTATAACGATAGTGACGGTGTCTTCATGACCAACGACATTGTCATGAGAAATAACCGACATGACAGGTTTTAACTGTGTACCAAGGTCAATGCTGGTGTCTTCTGTTCCCGTGACTACACTGTTATCAACAATATCAATCACACCAGCTTTGTAATCAGTACCATCAACATGTTCTGGGAATGATAGAGTGACTTTTGTCTCGCGCTGCTCTGCGACGCTCTGCTTTGTGTCATCATCACCCTTGTCTACGACTTGAGCATAGATAGTCAGACCAATATCGTTAAATACATTTGGGTCACCTGTAGTCGCTGGTGTGTAATCTAAACCGTTTGGAGCCTTGATACTGAATGCATCTTCATCAGTAATCACCCAACGGCCATTACCTTCATAAACGGCGCCTTCAATAAAGAGCTGATCCATGATCTCCTGACGAGTATCGTCAAATTGTACGACGAGCTGAGTCACCACTTCATTCGGCTGTCCTACTGGTCCTGAGGCATCAGTTTCAAGGTAGCGAATAACAAACTCGCCAGACTGAGCGTCTTTGGCAGTATTAGTTGTAAACAGAATCGAACCGTCACTGTTTGCAACTACTTGGTTCGTAGCCGAGCCAACTTCGCTACCACCTTCATTTTCTACAATCAGCCTATTATTGGCATCTTCAGGCTCAACGACTGGATTCACCTTAACGGTGATGGTGCCATTGAGTGTTGCTTGTGCACGACCGACTTCATCGGTAGGTTGACCAATCGCATGCTCGTGATTAACCTCTTCTATCTCAATCGTCGTTTGCAGATCAAAGTTAGTACTTGAGTCCTTCGGAGGAGTTATCTGGATGAAGCCATTTTGCAGGGCTGCTTGAGTAAATGCCTCTGGAGATTGACCCGCACTTGGAACAACCTCAATACTACCATTGGTTACCGTTACGACTTGGCCATCAACATAAACCGTTGAGCCATCAGGAATACCGCTGATTTTAATCGACGTCACATGTTCATCAGTATCGGTATAGTCTTGGCCTACCTTAGGATGCCACTTAATGTCGATTGGGCTATCTTCATCACCCACAGAGGTATTCTTGTAGTTATCTGATGTATCGATAACCGGTTGAACTTTAACGCGAATCTCACGCTCAAAGCTCTTAGAGTGACCATCATTTTCCGTGACGATTATGGTCTCTTTGATATGGATATTTTCTGTAGAAGACGAAACCGGTCTAATCACAATACCTGAATTAGATCCTGCCCCTAGGTTGGTAATATTCGCTTCATAGATTGGCTGGCCATTTGAGTCATAACCCGTGAAGTTTAAGTTCACAGCATTGCCACTGGCGTCTTCTATCACCACACCATCTGGTATGTTGGACAAAAGAACCGTAATCGACTCAGAATTATCCGCCGGACGCTGGGCAAACTCTCCAGATTCCACCGAGAACTTAATCTCTGCTGAGCCATTCTCATCAATCGTTGTTTCTACACCTGAGGTGCTACCATCAGTAAACTCTTTCCAGTCAGCTGAGTTGCCCGTGTTGTTCTCAGGCGTATCTGCGACACCTTTAACCGCAACGTTAACGGTTTTGGTGCCCATAATCGCTTCATCAACATGAACAACATTACCCGATAGGTTGGCAGTATCCTTAACCACCCCCGTTACATCAAACTTGAAATCTATATTACTGTGCAGATCAGGAACCACTTCCACATTGCCAAGCTGGTCATAAGGAATTTCTTGATATGTTTCGCCATTGACCGTAACGGTAGTGATTTGACTTGAGCCTGAGCCAACCCAAACCAAACTTGCACCTTCCGTAATATCTGAGATACGAACATGCAGAGTCTCAGAACCATCAGTATCAACCGAAGGGTTCATTGTGATAACTTCGTTGAGCGTGAAAGGTTCATGGTTTGGTCCAGTTCCTGTGTAATCAGGATCAGCGATATTATCTTCGTTAATTTGGATACGGTTGACGCTAAAGCTACCCATATCGGCGTCTGGAGTGACATCTATAATGATTTCTTTAGGCTCTGAGCGTGCACTTTCCTTATCAAGGGTGCCATCGTTATACGGGTTAGATCGCTCAGTCGTAACCGCAGTTGCTTCAAATCGAATTTGACCCGAGTAGTTATCTGCTGGATTAACCTGAATACGGTTTATGTCTTGGGCCGAAATGGTATAGACACCGTTAACAGGCGTGATCGGGTCACCATTACGATCAAGCAACTCAAAGTGTCCTTCGCCGTCCGTGACTTTCAGCTCGTATGTGATCGTCTCTGGTCTACTCGTATCTTGAGTTTCCGCGCGAAGTTGTATGCGTACATTGTCTCCATCTTCTTCCACTTGGTATTGGTAAGTGCTACGACTATCGTTCCATGTAGCAATATCTGCCACACTTTCTACTTCAATCCTAAAGTTTGAATCGACGGTATGATCAGCCGTGCCGTTATTGTCGATTTGCAATTGATAGTTAATGCGAACGCCGCCGTTACCGGTTGAATAGTTACGATCAGGAACAAAATAGAGGTTATCGATTGTCGCTATCGTGTTGTTACCACTTTGCGTAAAGCTTTGCTGTAGCACGGTGCCATCAAAAATAATGTCGCCATTAGCGTCTGCCTTAAGCTCGTGGAGCACACCATTTTCTTCATAGTAGAAAGTGCCACGATGATTACCCGCTTTAATCGTCAATTGACCAATGTCTTCGGCGTTATCTCTATCGAAGAGATTAACAGACAAAGAGACCTTAGCAGGCTCATTTGGTAGACCTGCTTGGTTGTCTTGAGCGTTTTCCCAAGCCGGTTCATCACCGGATGCATAATTGATACTGCTGTCGCGACCTGCATCTTCGAAAGTCGTCACTTTAAGTGCGATAGGGCGAGCTTCACGGTCAGTAATCGTGATATCTAGAGGGGCAATAGAGGTATCATTGTCCCCATCTGTCGCGGTTACATTGACCTTGAAGTTAATCTCGTCACCATTGTGCTCAAGATAGTTAGTTGCTCGGAATTCAATCTCACCGTTTGAGTTAATTCGCAAAATACCTAACTGACGAGTATCAGTACCGCCATTGCCATCATCTGTTTGTTCGTAAACACGCACATTTTGGCGGCCATCGCGCAGATCGACTGAATCTAAGTAAGTGCCTCTTGGACCACCAAATACAATCTCTGCGCCATTCGCATCAGTTGTACCTTCAATCTTGGTAAGCGCAGCATTGTCCGCACCCTTATCTGTTTCATCAGCGAACATATCCACTTTGGAGCCACCAAAGTTTTGGCCTTCGATACGTGTGATTGACTGCCCCGTTAGCTGCGGAATGTCATCGGTCACTTGTATCGGCAGCGTAATGACGCCACTTTCATCGCCATCAAAGTCTGTTGCTTTGACTTTGAAATTGATGTCGAGGCTATTCTGACCATCACCATCTGGATGATCCAAAGGCTTAAGAAGATTAAAGGTATAGCTGTTATCTGCGGTATCAAACTTGATCGTGAACACAGGCACACCTGAGGTGGTTTGTGCCGTGTAGGTAAACACAGTTCCGCTATTTGTAACGGCCGCCCACTCTAAACTTTCACCACCAGATTCAAGCCCATTTAGCGTATTATCTGCATCCACAAGCTCATACTCAACGACACCATCAGCCCCTTCGTTTACAACGAAGTTGCCAGAGATTTGAGTATCCTGAGATTGATCCGAACCAATTCCAGTCAGATCGTCTTCGTCGACAACTTTCTCTCCCGTTGTGCCTGTTAATATTGGCTTGTCATCTTTCACTTCAATAGCAAGAGGAACCGATGGAGAAACGTCTCCGTCTCGGTCAATCGCCACAACATCAAACGGAACCATTAGTGAATCAGAGCCCGGTGCATGATCTAGGGCCTTAATTTGGGTGTAGGTGTAGCTACCATCGCTGTTCAGCTCTAAGGTGAAGACCAGCTCACCATTCGCCTTACCTTGATATATCGCGGGGTCAGAAGTCCCTGTCTGTTTAGTAATATCAACGTCAAAACCACCTGACTTAAGGCCATTCTCCGTCGTATTGATATTAACGAGTTCATACTTAACAACGGTGTCTGCACCTTCAGTAGTGATAAAGCTACCCGTTGCAGTTGCACTGCCCGGCGAAGACCCAGAGCTAGTATCATCTTCATTAACCGAGAAGGTACTGCCGATCTTGAAGCCATCAATAGTCGCGGTATCGTCGCCAATATTGACCTTCAGATTTACATTCGCTGAATTGTCGTTGTCTTGGTCCACCGCATACACAGGTACATTTACCGCCAGTGAATCCATGCCCTGCACACCATGGTCGACTTCTTGCGACAAGGTCACGGTGTACTTGCCTAAGTTGCTCTGGTCAAGGGTCACGTTGAGCACCTCAACCTTAACCCCATTCTGCGTAATGTAACCAGCGTACTGACCAGTGAACTCACCATTCGGGCCAGTAATCTCTTCCAGCACGACCTTTTGACCCGCAGACTCCAGCGTCGAAGTACGGTTGAACTCAGCTACATCGACTTTCATTGCCACCACAGTGTCACTGCCAGTGGTAAAGCTAATGTCTCCAGTCGCCGTCGTCACCGTATCGCCAACTTTGGAGCCATCGGTTAAGCCCGCTTCATACACATTGGCTTGAATGATATTGGTAATCACTGGGTCAGCACCATCTGTAATCGTCAGTTCGACGGTACTGGTTAGCTCATCACCGTCGTTGTCCTTCACTGTGACAACAATGGTGTGTTTAACCTCTTCACTCGCGGAGTGGTCGACATTGCTGTTAGGAATAAAGGAAATCTTACCGTCCGCAGACACCACCAACTTACCGTCGGTAACCGGGTACTCGCTTTGATTCTCGTTGAAGTTGATACTCTGACCGTCAAACGTCACCGTCGACACTTTACCTTGATCGGCACCCGCTTCAGTAATCACATCAATTTCGTTGCTCTGCGCCGATTGACCTACCGTTGGCTCAACCACGCTGATTGAGCCATCAGTGACGACTTGGATGTCATCACCAATATTGACCTTCAGATTCACATTCGCTGAATTGTCGTTATCTTGGTCCACCGCATACACTGGCACATTCACCGCCAGTGAATCCATGCCTTGTGCACCATGGTCGACTTCTTGCGACAAGGTCACGGTGTACTTGCCTAAGTTGCTCTGGTCGAGGGTCACGTTGAGCACCTCAACCTTAACCCCATTCTGCGTAATGTAACCAGCGTACTGACCAGTGAACTCACCATTCGGGCCGGTGACTTCTTCTAGCACGACCTTTTGACCTGCTGACTCTAGCGTCGAAGTACGGTTGAACTCAGCCACATCGACTTTCATTGCCACCACAGTGTCACTGCCAGTGGTAAAGCTAATGTCTCCAGTCGCCGTCGTCACCGTATCACCGACTTTGGAGCCATCGGTTAAGCCCGCTTCATACACATTGGCTTGGTCAATGGTGTTAATGACTGGGTCAGCACCATCTTTAATCGTCAGGTCGACGGTACTGGTTAGCTCATCACCGTCGTTGTCCTTCACGGTCACAACAATGGTATGTTTAATCTCTTCACTCGCGGAGTGGTCAACGTTGCTGTTAGGAATAAAGGAAATCTTACCGTCCGAAGACACCACCAACTTACCATCGGTAACCGGGTATTCATTTTGATTTTCGTTGAAGTTGATACTCTGACCGTCAAACGTCACCGTCGACACTTTACCTTGGTCGGCACCCGCTTCGGTAATCACATCAATCTCGTTGCTTTGCGCCGATTGGCCAATCGTTGGCTCAACCACGCTGATTGAGCCATCAGTGACGACTTGGATGTCATCACCAATATTGACCTTCAGATTCACATTCGCTGAATTGTCGTTATCTTGGTCCACCGCATACACTGGCACATTCACCGCCAGTGAATCCATGCCTTGTGCACCATGGTCGACTTCTTGCGACAAGGTCACGGTGTACTTGCCTAAGTTGCTCTGATCGAGGGTCACTTTCAGCACCTCAACCTTAACCCCATTCTGCGTGATGTAACCGGCGTACTGACCGGTGAACTCGCCATTCGGACCAGTGATTTCTTCTAGTACGACCTTTTGACCGCCAGACTCTAGCGTCGAAGTGCGATTGAATTCAGCCACATCGACCTTCATCGCCACCACGGTGTCACTACCAGTGGTAAAGCTAATGTCTCCGGTCGCTGTCGTCACCGTATCACCGACTTTGGAGCCATCCGTTAAGCCCGCTTCATACACATTAGCTTGATCAATGGTATTAATGACTGGATCAGCACCGTCTTTAATCGTCAGGTCAACGGTACTGGTTAGCTCGTCACCATCACTGTCCTTCACGGTTACAACAATGGTGTGTTTAACCTCATCACTGCCTGAATGGTCAACATTGCTGTTAGGAATAAAGGAAATCTTGCCGTCTGCAGACACCACTAACTTACCGTCGGTAACAGGGTATTCGCTTTGATTCTCGTTGAAGTTGATGCTCTGACCGTCAAACGTCACCGTCGACACTTTACCTTGGTCGGCACCCGCTTCGGTAATCACATCAATCTCGTTGCTTTGCGCCGATTGGCCAATCGTTGGCTCAACCACGCTGATTGAGCCATCAGTGACGACTTGGATGTCATCACCAATATTGACCTTCAGATTCACATTCGCTGAATTGTCGTTATCTTGGTCCACCGCATACACTGGCACATTCACCGCCAGTGAATCCATGCCTTGTGCACCATGGTCGACTTCTTGCGACAAGGTCACGGTGTACTTGCCTAAGTTGCTCTGATCGAGGGTCACTTTCAGCACCTCAACCTTAACCCCATTCTGCGTGATGTAACCGGCGTACTGACCGGTGAACTCGCCATTCGGACCAGTGATTTCTTCTAGTACGACCTTTTGACCGCCAGACTCTAGCGTCGAAGTGCGATTGAATTCAGCCACATCGACCTTCATCGCCACCACGGTGTCACTACCAGTGGTAAAGCTAATGTCTCCGGTCGCTGTCGTCACCGTATCACCGACTTTGGAGCCATCCGTTAAGCCCGCTTCATACACATTAGCTTGATCAATGGTATTAATGACTGGATCAGCACCGTCTTTAATCGTCAGGTCAACGGTACTGGTTAGCTCGTCACCATCACTGTCCTTCACGGTTACAACAATGGTGTGTTTAACCTCATCACTGCCTGAATGGTCAACATTGCTGTTAGGGATAAAGGAAATCTTACCGTCTGCAGACACCACTAACTTACCGTCGGTAACTGTGTATTCGGTCTGATTTTCGTTGAAATTGATGCTCTGACCGTCAAACGTCACCGTCGACACTTTACCTTGGTCTGCACCGGCTTCGGTAATGACATCAATCTCGTTGCTTTGCGCCGATTGACCAATCGTTGGCTCCGTAACACTCAGGCTACCATCGGTGACAACTTGGATGTCATCACCAATATTGACCTTCAAATTCACATTCGCTGAATTGTCATTGTCTTTGTCCACCGCGTAGACAGGCACATTTACCGCCAGTGAATCCATGCCTTGTGCACCATGGTCGACTTCTTGCGACAAGGTCACTGTGTACTTGCCTAAGTTGCTCTGGTCGAGGGTCACTTTCATCACCTCAACCTTAACCCCATTCTGCGTAATGTAACCAGCATACTGACCGGTGAACTCACCATTCGGACCGGTGATTTCTTCTAGTACTACCTTTTGTCCTGCTGACTCTAGCGTAGAAGTGCGATTGAACTCAGCCACATCGACTTTCATCGCCACTACAGTGTCACTACCAGTGGTAAAGCTAATGTCTCCAGTCGCTGTCGTCACCGTATCGCCAACTTTGGAGCCATCCGTTAAGCCCGCTTCATACACATTAGCTTGAGTGATGTTGGTAATGACTGGATCAGCACCATCTTTAATCGTCAGGTCGACGGTACTGGTTAGCTCGTCACCATCACTGTCCTTCACGGTTACAACAATGGTGTGTTTAATCTCATCACTGCCTGAATGGTCAACATTGCTGTTAGGAATAAAGGAAATCTTACCGTCCGCAGACACCACCAACTTACCGTCGGTAACTAGGTATTCGCTTTGATTTTCGTTGAAGTTGATACTTTGACCATCAAACGTCACCGTTGACACTTTACCTTGGTCAGCACCCGCTTCGGTAATGACATCAATCTCATTGCTTTGCGCCGATTGACCGACCGTTGGCTCAGTAACACTCAGGCTACCATCGGTGACAACTTGGATATCATCACCAATATTGACCTTCAGATTTACACTCGCTGAATTGTCGTTGTCTTTGTCTACCGCATACACTGGCACATTCACCGCCAGTGAATCCATGCCCTGCGCACCATGGTCGACTTCTTGCGACAAGGTTACTGTGTACTTGCCTAAGTTGCTCTGGTCGAGGGTCACTTTCATCACCTCAACCTTAACTCCATTCTGCGTGATGTAACCGGCGTACTGACCGGTGAACTCACCATTCGGGCCGGTGATTTCTTCTAGTACGACCTTTTGCCCCGCAGACTCTAGCGTCGAAGTACGATTGAACTCAGCCACATCGACTTTCATCGCCACCACAGTGTCACTGCCAGTGGTAAAGCTAATGTCTCCAGTCGCTGTCGTCACCGTATCGCCGACTTTGGAGCCATCCGTTAAGCCCGCTTCATACACATTGGCTTGAGTGATGTCGGTAATGACTGGGTCAGCACCATCTTTAATCGTTAACTCGACGTTGCTTGTGAGCGTATCGCCGTCTTTGTCTGTCACCGTGACAACAATGGTGTGTTTAATCTCATCACTGCCTGAATGGTCAACATTGCTGTTAGGAATAAAGGAAATCTTACCGTCCGCAGACACCACCAACTTACCGTCGGTAACTAGGTATTCGCTTTGATTTTCGTTGAAGTTGATACTTTGACCATCAAACGTCACCGTTGACACTTTACCTTGGTCAGCACCCGCTTCGGTAATGACATCAATCTCATTGCTTTGCGCCGATTGACCGACCGTTGGCTCAGTAACACTCAGGCTACCATCGGTGACAACTTGGATATCATCACCAATATTGACCTTCAGATTTACACTCGCTGAATTGTCGTTGTCTTTGTCTACCGCATACACTGGCACATTCACCGCCAGTGAATCCATGCCCTGCGCACCATGGTCGACTTCTTGCGACAAGGTTACTGTGTACTTGCCTAAGTTGCTCTGGTCGAGGGTCACTTTCAGTACCTCAACCTTAACTCCATTCTGCGTGATGTAACCGGCGTACTGACCGGTGAACTCACCATTCGGGCCGGTGATTTCTTCTAGTACGACCTTTTGCCCCGCAGACTCTAGCGTCGAAGTACGATTGAACTCAGCCACATCGACTTTCATCGCCACCACAGTGTCACTGCCAGTGGTAAAGCTAATGTCTCCAGTCGCTGTCGTCACCGTATCGCCGACTTTGGAGCCATCCGTTAAGCCCGCTTCATACACATTGGCTTGAGTGATGTCGGTAATGACTGGGTCAGCACCATCTTTAATCGTTAACTCGACGTTGCTTGTGAGCGTATCGCCGTCTTTGTCTGTCACCGTGACAACAATGGTGTGTTTAACCTCATCACTGCCTGAATGGTCGACATTGCTGTTAGGAATAAAGGAAATCTTGCCGTCCGCAGACACCACTAACTTACCGTCAGTCACTGGGTATTCGCTTTGATTCTCGTTGAAGTTGATACTCTGACCGTCAAACGTCACCGTCGATACTTTACCTTGATCAGCACCCGCTTCGGTAATGACATCAATCTCGTTGCTTTGCGCCGACTGACCAATCGTTGGCTCAGTAACACTCAAGCTACCATCGGTAACAACTTGGATATCATCGCCCACATTCACCACTAAGTTCGAACGCACAGACTGATCGTTGTCCGCATCCGTAGCAAATACTGGAAGAGAAATAGAAAGTGAATCCTGCCCTTGTAGTGGATGGTCTATTTCTTCAAGCAGTTCAATCGAATAGCCAGCATTAAAGGTTGGTGAAGTATCAGTTCCAGCTTTAACGACATCATTAAGCGTCACGCGAAGTACATCGACTCGATTTCCACCTAGTGTAATAAAACCAACATATACGCCTGGCTGGCCTGCAACCGCTTCTAATACAACAGTTTGACCTTGCGAAGTAATTGGTGATGTTTGCTGAGAGGAATTGAAGTCATCGACATCAATCTGTACTTGAGTGACATCATCACTTCCCGCAGCAAAAGTGATGGTTCCGCTTGCTGTAGTACTTGTATCGCCAACTTTTGAACCATCGTCCAATCCCGCTTCATACACATTGGCTTCGGTGATATTGGCAACACTAGGATCGGTACCATCCCCAATGGTTACCTGAGCATCAATCGGAGCTTGGATTGAGTTTCCACCCGTATCCGTACCCGTTATTTCAAAGGAAACGGTAATTTGATCACCAGTGAAGGCGACTTGGCCGCCGCCAACAGAAGGTGTGTGATCAATTGGCTGTAAGATTGTTGTGGTTAGCTCTAAACCGACATCTCTACCAACGCTGGTTGCATCAATATCTATAGTGAGGACAGGATTGCCATCACCATCTACACCCGTAATTGTGTTAGTCGTAGCGTTATAGGTAAACGTAACTGACTCACCATTAGACGTAATATCGGAGTTTAGTTCACTTAACAGTGAGGCCAAAGAAAGTGGTTCTGGCACAAAAGAGGTAGGATCGAGAGACAGATCAGCGGCAAATATGGTCACTGAGCTCGTCACTGACTGTGGGTAAGTACCGCCAGAGAGAGAACCTTCAGTTAAAGCCTCACTAATGCTTTGCCCACCATCGGCGAAGATAATAGGTCTGATTTCATCATCGACCTGCTCGGTAGAGTCTGTAGAAAAACCGGACGTTTCAAAGAAAGTACTCGCCAGAACTTCAGTACCGTTGTACTCGATAGTTACAAAACCACCGTTTGCTGAGCCTGCGGCACCTGCACCTGCCGCCGTTGCTTCAAGCAATTCTGTAGGGTCAGCGCCTGCCAAGATAGCATCTTGAATGGCCGCTAATTCGTCTTCGCTGATCGCACCTTCGCCCAATTGCGCCAAGTCGAAGTTCACTTCTCCGGCAACCGGGGCAACTCCCCACCCGCCCAGGTCATCTTCTGTCGCGAGGGTATTCGCATCAAGATTAATAGCAGCCTCAGAGGACTCCATCAAAATGGTCGAATGGTTGGCTGTAATAACGATTTCACCACTAGGAATGGTATCGCCTACAACGACTTTCTTAGCACTTCCATCTGGTTTGACAGCAACAACATCACCAGAAACTTCTTTTACTATCGCGGCTTGGCGTAATACTTCTACGTCCATAAGGTCTCCTAATCACACTCCTGCAGGCTGAGCAAGAAGCTAGAAACGTTTTGTTATAGTTTTTGTCAGAATATGCGCACAAAATATCAAATATAGCTCGCATTTCCAGCATTTTATATTCGACATAAATATCAATAAGCAAGATATAAGTATAGGTTACATAAGGGATTTCGCAGGTTAAAGGTGATTAGAATTTAGTTTCGGCTGAAAAACTTTGCCATTTGTATCAGTTATGAGAATAAAAGGCGCCGTCATTGCTTAATTGCTTAAAATTCACTCACTATTTCTACAACAACAGTTTTCACTGCGGTTTGAGGGTTATTTTCCAAGTTTGAACCAAGATCAACTTCTATCGACGCTATCAATAATCCTTACTCCTCCCCTAGCAATAAGGAATGTGATGAACATCTTTGTTTAAGGCGTAGACGCTGGGAATGATGTCGTGTGTTCGAAGCTCAGTTAGGGTAGTGGGGTAAAAAAATAATAACCTCAAGGATGTAACGTGAATAGTCTGTTTAAACCCAACCCAATCATGCTCTTAGCTTTATTAAGCGTACCTGTAGTAGCGAGTCCAACTTTAACTTTATCCACAACAACCACCAGTCGCGATGTCCCACTATCAGCCTCTGAACCCGCGCTCATGACACTGAGTAAAGAAACGTATCAACTTACCGTATCGGGGATTGATGGCAACTGCCCTGTGGTTGAAGGTCAGAAAGTCAGATTTCGTCGACCTTTGTCACTTAACTGCGGAGAAGATACCGTCCTGCCACTGAAAGTCCGTTTCGGTGGCGACTACTCGTTTGCCTTCGATAAAGAGAACAACACGCTGACCATTGCGCGTGAAGCAAAGAAGAGCAAACAGACATTCAGCCGACCTATCCCTGATGTAAAATGCGAAAAGTACTCTGGTGAAGAAGTTACCTTGAATCTAGGCGATACATTCACCGATGGCGAAGAGCTTAAAGATGCGTTAAGCGGGCAAGTTGTGACTGTTGAAAATGGCTCGGTCACCATCACACCGTCGAAACACAGCGGCGGTCTAGTTCTACTTGAGCCAACGAGTCCTATTGATAAGCCCGAATTTAGCTATAAGAACGCCAATATTTACTTTGTGATGGTCGACCGATTCAACAATGGAGATACCAGCAATGATCAGAGTTACAGTCGACAGAAAGACGGCAAACAGGAAGTTGGTACCTTCCACGGTGGCGACCTAAAAGGCGTGATTGAAAAGCTCGATTATATAAAGAGCCTAGGTACAGACGCGATTTGGCTCTCTCCGATTGTTGAGCAAGTACATGGATTTGTTGGTGGCGGCGAAAGTGGCAGCTTCCCATTCTATTCTTACCACGGCTACTGGACACGGGACTTCACTAAAATCGACCAAAACTTTGGTAACGAACAAGACCTGAAAACCTTGGTTGAGGAAGCACACAAACGCGGCATTAAGATCCTACTCGACGCCGTCGTTAATCATGCGGGTTATGGCACACTTGCAGATATGCAGTTTGATAACCTAGAGGTGGTCGATCGTTCGAAAATGCCAGAGCAGTGGGCAAAATGGACTCCTGAAGAAGGTCAAAACTGGCACAGTTTCAATAGCGCCATCGACTATCAAAGCAAGCAGTGGCAAAACTGGTGGGGCCCAGATTGGGTTCGCGCAGGTTTACCGGGCTATACACAACCCGGTAGCAGCGACACCACAATGAACTTAGCAGGCTTACCAGACTTTATTACTGAATCAACAAAACCAGTTACACCTCCTAAGTGGCTTCTCGACAACCCAGATACCCGCGTTGTCGCTAAACCTGACTACACAGTGGCTGATTACTTGGTTGAGTGGCAGTCGGACTGGGTAAAACGTTTTGGTATTGATGGTTTCAGAGTCGATACAGTAAAACATGTTGAAGGGGACGTTTGGCTTAAACTAAAACAAGCCGCAAGCGAGAACCTAGAGCAGTGGCGCAGTGAAAATGGTAAGTCTGGGCAACCGTTCTGGATGATGGGTGAAGTATGGGGGCACTCGGCTTACCGCTCACCGTATGCGGATCAAGGTTTCGATGCGCTGATCAACTTTGATATGCAGAAGAAACTCGATAAAGGCGCAGCCTGCTTTAGCCAGATGCAAGACGTCTACCAGAACTACGCCGATTCAATGCAATCTGCCCCTGACTATACCCCTGTCAGCTATATGTCATCCCACGACACAGAGCTGTTCTTCAACCGCTTTAAATCTTTCGACATGCAGCGTAACGCCGCTAATGCCCTGCTCCTAAGCCCTGGTGCTATTCAAGTGTACTATGGTGATGAAGTCGGTCGAGAGCTTGGCCCATACGCAGACGATTTCCACCAAGGGACTCGTTCCGATATGGTCTGGCAGCTCGACGATAAAAGTAAAGCCTTACTTTCTCACTGGCAAACCGTTGGTCAGTTCCGCCACAACCACCCTGCAATTGGTGCGGGCAAACATCAGCCAATAGACAATGACAATGCCTATGTGTTCTCTCGAACACTTGGTGAGGACAAGGTTATTGTGGCGTTTGTGGGAAAATAACGAGCTTATAGTAGAACGCCTCCCTAATGGAGGCGTTTCATATGCTTATACACCGGATTCGGTATCTTCTCCGAAACAATGAAAATACAGCTTTGTACTCTTATCGTAATTAGGTCCTTTTACCCATTTCCCATTTTTCTCTATATACGTGACGCCATTGTTCGTGCCAGTGACGTAATAGTTTGTCCATAGATGTTTGTTTTCATGGTTGTGCACTACTTTACCTCCGTGTGTCAAGCCTGTGGGAGACTTGTTGCCACTATATGGGCCGTAATAGCCATTGTAATCCTTACAAACTTCATCTGCTTTTTTCCAAGTTGCAGGACCATGTAATGGGGGTATGCCAGAGGAAACCATTGAGGCACTTACAGACAGGCCATTGTATTTCGCCGTTACCGTCCCATCCCCGTTACCAAAACCAATCACCTCTCCTTTATTCTTTGAGTAAGTTGCTCCAGAGTTGCTCCAAGTACCAGAGCTGGTAACACCCACCCAGTTATGGTCATCATCTAGATATTCAAGCTTGAAATACTGTCTTTCCCCCGGTAGAACACTCGCACTGGTCGGTGAAATACGTAGCTGGTTTGTAAATACATTAACCGGATAAACCGTTGCTGTTTGGGTAACTTCTCCATCCTTAAATGACGCATGAATAGTAACGGTACCTGCGGCTTTTCCTTTTACAACGCCATTACTATCTACGTACGCTTTATTACTATCAGTAGAGCTCCAATCTGTTGAGTTAGTAACAAGCTTGGATGAACCATCACTATAATGCGCCGTGGCGACTAATTGTTTGCTAGCACCGACTTTAATCTCTAACGAATCGGGTTCCACAACCAATGCAGTCAGCAAAGGTTTTACCGTGATCAGTAAACCATTTGAGTGAGCCCCACTTAAACTTGCGCTGACCGCAGCCATACCAACTTTAAGCGCATTAATTTCCCCTTGCTGATTGACAGTTACCGTTGAGCTTTCGCTGGACTGCCAGTTTGACTGATTGGTGATATCTTCACTGTATCCTGATTGATAGGAGCCTATCGCCTGCAAACTAGCGCTACCTCCTTGATATAGAGTTTGCTGACCAGAAACCATTATCTCTGTCAGAGTATCATCAATAAAATTGGCGACTGTCTCTAGCGTTTGTGAGTAGTAGTTTACAAATACGTTGAACGGCCCTTTTGTACCACTACTGACATTGAATGTAGCCAGACCACTTGCGTCGGTTAAGCTACCTTGATGGTCAAAGTGCAAGGCACGACTGTCTGCATAGGCATAAACCTGCTGATTGATAAGTGGTGCGCCGTCTTTACCAACTACCTTAGCTTGAACTTGATCGAAGTCCCCTTCACCATGATGGGTAATATAGGCCTTATCTTTAATGACTTGAGCGGATAAATCACCCGGATACACGCACGTTGCAATAAGTGGTGTTATTGAACTGGAAGCGGTAAGCACACCCGTACTCATATCAATCGCTTGGTAGCTGCTTGCCGCTTGTGATGAGGATGTCCAATAACGGGCGACAACAGGCCAATGATCGCTGCTAGCAATATCAGGCTTCGCAGTAAACAGAGCCTCCATTTGCTCGCTGGTCGGCAGCACCATTCCACGGCTTAAGCACAGTGAACTGGCAGTATTGTGGTCAAACAGAGTGATGTCGTAATCCGTGCCATTGATAGCTTCCGTTTCTATGCCTTGGTAGTACAGCTGTGAGACATCAGCACTCTGTTCTTCCCAAGGCGCTGTGTATCTCTGGCTATTGGCTAAGACAATATCCTGCCAAGGCTTGGCAAGCTCAGCGACCGTGAGGCGAACTGTAGCAACCGCAAAGCCTCCATTATGGTCTGTCACATAATAGCTGACATCATAAGAGCCGGGGGTTTTAGCCGAAAATGTAAAACGCGTATTCGAGGGGTCATTTTCATCGGCAACGAATACCTGAGCGTTATAGCTGTAGACCTCTGTTAATTGCAGTATGTCGCCATCAGGGTCTTGGATATGCTCAGCCACGTCAATCGTAATTGTCGACTCAGGCAGTAGGTCTTCTGGTCCAGAAAAGTTTTCCGCAGTTGGCATGCCATCCAGTCTCTCTGATACGGCGATATCTATGTAACCTACCTTTACATTATTACCCTCAACGCTGGTCATGGAATAGATCAGCCTTGACACCCCGACTTCAGAACCTGCTTGGAATTGAATCGTATTGGTTGAGACATCAGCAGAGGCGCTTCCATCACCAAGTACTACAATCTGTTCATCAAGCCCATAGTTTGCTGGAAAACTAGTCGCGAGTTTTTCCTCAAGCGAAATTGATAAACTATCATTGACTTGAGCAACCTCAGACAGAGGTGGAATTACCGAAGATGTCATCGTTTCGCTTAATAAAACGTAGCTGCGACTCGACACAGTTTTATCAAACTGCGGAGTATCTGAGTGGTTTTGAACCACATATTGATACAAACAGGTCTCTGGTGTGCTCTTATCAACCTGAAAACTCATGGCCTGTGAATCAAACTTCGGGTCTTCACAGTCACTGCTTAAAGATGTCACCGATTCTAAGCTTAATGGTAATCCGGCAGGGTCACTGACGCTGTTTTTAAGTGAAACCTCATGACTGGCTCCATCTTGCAAAGAGAGTTGAGCAAAGTTCTCTACAGCTATAGGCGAACTAATATTATCAATATCTGTGACGCTTTGGGGTTCACTACCACCTTCACCACCACAGCCATGAAGCAGTAATATTGTAGACAGCAAAACAGATGAAAAACTTCGTTTCATTGGAAATTCCGTGCATTAATGGAGTCAAAAATGATCAGTCTTCAGACCGATATAGCGGGGTAATCATTAAGGTTGAAAAATCAGTTGCGGTGGGAAGCCGCCTTCTTTGCTAAAAAAGTTCACATTGGATTTTGAACCAGCAGCACCAAAGTCATCTAATACCAATGATAAGATCCCATTGGAAGGTGCGGAACTGACCAACTCAGTAACATCCCACTCGATCCAATGATTCACGTCATCGTGGCTAACAAGAGTGCTACTTCCTTTTAAATCAACATTTGGAATAGTCGCCCAAGTGATATTGCTTTCCGTCCAGTCACTAGATGCCAACCTTGAAACAGTAATGCTTCGTTGATAATCAACGTTCATTCCCCTTAGGCAAACCCTTAGTATCGCCCTTCCTTGCCGACTTCCAACCCATTGGTGTAGATCGAATTTCAACACCGCTCTTCGGTCATAGCTCTGTACTTGATCTGATTTCAGTTCAAGCACAGTGCTACTCCCAAAGTTAGTTTTACTATAGCTTCCACCTCGAACAAATGAGTCTGCCTCTACCTCTAATGGAACCCGAACCTCCATTGAGTTAGAAGTAGCTGCATCTTGCTGAGCCGTCACTTGGGTAACTCCCGGAGATGCGGCATGGGCAATCCCCTTATCATTAACTGATAGCACACCTTGTTGAGTAAAATGCCAAGCCACCTCTTGCGTGATGTTCTTGCTAGTGCCTGATTCAAACGATCCTGTTGCTTCTAGCTGTTCATCTTCGCCTAGCGTCAAAAACTCAGGACCAGAAAGAGAAATGCTTAGCACTAAGTCGTCGATAAAGTGCACCAATGCCGACTTTGACTGTGAGTAGTAGTTAACCAAGACATCGAACTCACCACTTAGCGCACTACGCACTTTAAAAGAGGCCTTGCCTTCACTATCCGTTAGGGCTGATTGGCTTTCGAAGCTTAGGTTTTCGTCATCACTAAACGCATAAATACGCTGCCCGGAAATAGGAGAACCATCTGTCTGCTTGGCATACGCTTCCACTGTGTTGAAATCGCCATCAGCGAGCTCGGTTTGATAAGCGTTGTCTTTACTCACTAAAGTTGAGAGCTCACCAGGATAAACACAGGTAACGATTAAGGGGTTTGATGTCGGTAATAGAATCTTAGCACCGCTACTCATATTAAAACCGTACTGCTGATTAGCGGTGGATTTACTGGAACTCCAATACGCTACAGAGGTAGGCCAATGATCAGAGTTCGCGACATCAGGTCGTGCTTGAAATAGCGCTTTCATCTGCTCTAAGCTCGGCAATGCCATACCTCTAGACTGGCATAAAGCTTGAGCCGCATCCGCGCTAAACAGAGGAATGAGATATTCTGTCCCATTGACGACTTCAGGCTCGGTTCCCTGATAGTAAATACCCGCGATATCGGCACTACTTTTCTCCCACGGCGCTGTATAACGAGCACCGCTCGCTAGCACAATATCGTTCCAAGGAAGAGGCGGCTCAGACACCACAATACGTACCACGGCTACGGCGTATCCGCCTCTATGATCCGACACATAGTAAGTCACGCTGTAATTACCAGGTTGAGAAGCCAAGAAGTTAAACTTTGTGTTGTTAACATCAAGCGGATCGGTAATCGCGACATTAGCGTTATAGGCATACACGTCGGTTAGTTGCAGCGAGTCGCCGTCAGGATCACTAACCGAGCCACTCACGTCTATCGTAATATTTGTGTTTGGGTATAACGATTCTGGCCCCGCGATGTTTTCCGCAATAGGCATACTGTTACCCTCTGAAGAAACGGCAATATCGACATAACCCGCTTTCACATTGTTACCATCGTCGCTCGACAATGAGTAAATCAAACGGGTATCTCCGGGTGTGCTGCTTGCTTGGTATAAGATCGTATCCGAACTAACATCCGCACTCGCCACTCCGTCTCCGAGCAGCACAACATCTTGGTTTAATGTGTAGCCATCAGGATAAGTGGAGCCCAGCTCCTGCCTAAGAGCAATGGTTAATTCAGAATCTACTTTTACAGACTTCGATATCGGGGGAATTAGCGAAGAATCTGTTTCGTTACTGAGTAACACCACGCTTTCGGCACTGGACTCCTTATCTAATTGCGGATTTTCTGGGTGGTTTCGAACCACATAGCGGTATACACATGTTTCAGGAATAGACTCAGCGACCGTAAAAGATAAGTGATGTTTATCTACAACTGGCATACCACAAGACTGACTAAGAGGTTCAACACGTTCTAGTGTTAACGGCAATCCCCGAGGATCGCTCACATGCCCTGCCAAAGACACAACATGCTGGCTCTCATCGAGCAAAAACTGCGAGTAGTTATCTGTTACTACAGGAGAACTGACCGCTTCTTGGTGTGAGCTTTGTTCATTCTGCTCATTCGTTTCTCCCCCACATCCAAATAACATGAGTGGCAATAAATAAACAAATAATCGTTTGTTGTTGAACCGCATAACTTTCTCTTATTCCAGAATAAGCTTGTATTAATCTCCTAAATAAAAAGCGATAAAAGCCCGCCCATTAAGAGAGTTACCTCTTATAGGAAAATAATTCGTCTTATTTAGATAAATTAAGTAATTAAAAGTAACTCTTTTTAAATTCTTCAATATCACTAATGATATCTGAGTGTAGAAACTCAGAAATTGAGTTTGCTTTGATGAGCATTCTACTCACCGTTTGCTGGCTATCATTAATCTTAAACATTGAAAAGCCTTCATTTTCATCATCGTAGAAGCAAAAATAGCTAAACCCTTTTCGCCTAACATGAAAGTGATTCAGGTGCTTGATCTTCAGCATGTTTAACAACTCTTTTTCGCTGCCTCTCTTGAGACATGCTGACTGACTACCCATCCAAGCTTCCTCCCTTGTTGTGTGTTTAAACCCTTAGAGGACGTTGCTATTTAAGGTAATAAATAGTATCTCCAGGATAAATTAGGTCTATATTTTCGAATTTGTTGTTTTCTATTAAATTTGATAATGGGATATTATATTTACTGGCAACTTTAATTAACCAATCTCCCTTCTTAACAGTATATTTGTGTCGCTTTATTAATGGCTTGTCCGGTTTATTGTCTAAATCATGCTTTTCTGATTGAGGAGCTGCTATTGGAACCTCGACTTGTAGTGGTGAAGTATTCGGTTCTTCCCACGTCTTAGAATGATCGAACGCAATGCTCAGCCCAGTGTAAAACTGGTCTTTATTCACCTCCGTGTTATCAAAGCTAAAGCGATACCCTGCCAAGGCGGTGATATTACCCAGCAGCTGATACTTTAAACCGTAGTCAACAAAAGCTGAGCGGTACGCATAGCCTGTTCCCAGCTCTAAATTGAGATCCTGCGTAAGCTGAAATTGGTGACTCACACCTACGGAAAAGGTATTTCGATGATAGCCATTAGGTGCTGGGTTTGTCTCTCCTGCAATATGGAACTGCCCACCCGCTTTAAGACGAAAGTCTTCCCAGCTATGAACGGCATCTATACCCAATGTCGTTGTGTCCCCGAAATAAACCTTGCTTTCGAACTCAACGGGCCAAGAGATATCGTCCAATGACTTTAATTCTTCTGCCTTCAAACCATGAGAAGCTGCTAGTGCACACACCAATAAACTCATGGCTGGAGAATGCTTACAGGTTTTCTTCAAAATATACGGTAAATTGGTCATAGTAATTGCCAGTCGTTAAATCATCTGCAGAAATATTGTCGTAGTGAACATTAAGCATCAGGCTTACCGTGTCCCCTTCTCCACCTACGACCGTTTCTCTATTGTTTAAGTTGAGCTTTCCGTTGCTGACAAGCGAAGTATCCTCGCAGGCATTACAATCGATGCTATATGGAATTGGTTTAGCACTGCCTTCATCAACATAGGCTAAATTAAAACCATCAACTTCATTCTCTGGGAAGCTTAACTTGAGCCCATTGGTAAAAAAGCCATGAGCCGTTATTAAGTAATCGGTTTGTCCTGAAGCCGTTAACTTCTTCTGGTCATACTTTGCTGGCATGATCCCACTTCCGCTGACTTCAATATTGGCCAAATTTGCCGCCTCGTAGCGGATAGACAATGTGACAGGTACACCGTTGGTACTTCGATATGTCCAACTCCCCGTAGGAGAGCGAAAACCATATGCAGGGCGAATCATGACTGACCCGGTGTATTGCCCACTGCTTACTCCCGCTTCACGTAACGATTGAGCTATGTCAGAGGTTTTTATTAATGGTCTAGCAAATTGAAAGGGGGTAAATGCCGTCGCCGCTTTATAGGTATTACTATTGATACAAAAACCGATGCCTGTATCCGCCAGTGTAACCACTCCACCCTCACCCATCGCGGTTTCACATACTTTATAACTGCCGTTAACAGGCTCTGAGCCACCGAAGTGAGCGCTCGCTTTACCTAAATTGTATTGAATACCGACAACCTGAAAATCAAGATCAACGCTCTCGCCTGTTTCATTGTTCCTCAGTTTTATTGTACTGACCGACTGCCCAAGAAAAGTCCCCGGAACCCACTCTGCTGTTGGCTGTAATCCGGAGAGTGGTTGCCAATTAGTCGACGTTAAATAACCACTTTGGTTGTATGCATTGAACCAAGTTAGCCTATCACCTTTCACAAGGCCGCTAATCGTTGTCGCCTCGGCACAAGGCAGTAGCAACAGGCAACTGAATAGGCACAACGCTAACTTATAGAGTGATGGTCTCGTTATATGACTGATCATGGTTACCTACAATAACTTTGAGTGATTCACGGTAGAGTTTGTCTGACAGCTTGATGGTTTTACTGCGCCCTGCTAAAACGTAATAGAGCGCTCGGCATCCTTTTTGATCCATACTGAATTTATCGCAGCTATCAATTTTAACTTTGATGAAGGTGTTACCTGTATTCCTAACAGTTAACCGTTTGTTTTGTTTATCAAAATTAATGTCATAATCCACATCAGACTTCAGTGCAGGAACAATGTAATAAGGGGCTATTCCAAAACGGATATCGAGTTTATTCTGGTTTTCCGCATCAGGAGAAACCACTGGTGTAAATCTGACCTGATAAACATTGTCATGGCTGCGGTCGCAATTTCTGCGGCACAGATATCGAACCGAAAAGTTGCTCGCCTCGCCTGAGTGAAGAATCGCCTTAGCCGGATTAACAGCAAGATCCCACAACATAAAGTTATCTTTATTGAGAGGAATTTTTTTTATTTGGTTGTGTTCAACCACAACTTTTAAAACCTCGGCTTTCAAATAGATAGTTTCTTCTTCAGAGTTAGAAACGGTAAACATACCGTTTCCTTTTTCATTACCAGCTAGCATCAAGGTATCTACTTGAAAAGCCCAAGTATTAGCAGCAAACAAATAGAAGGCCGTAGCGATAAAGCCTGATAGCAAGCTATTGAATTTCATTGGATATCTCCTGTAGAGAGGCGTATGGAACATGATCTGACTCTTCCAATGCGTAGGCACTGAATTCATCAATAAATTGAATTTGGTTACTGGCGAGCTGCTCTTGAGCCTCGATAAATACGAAGGTGTGCTCTCCAACTCGCTTTTTAACAAACACAAGATCCTGGTTAGTTAATTGCTCTTCATAATGCTCGATAACAGATGATTGGGAGAACTCTCCAACATAGTAATAGAGTTTGTTGTTTTGCCCTTTCGCTATCTGCTGCCCGTCCTCCAAGTCAAACTGAGGCATACAGAAATTGGTACCTAGGTTGTAACTCGCGTACTCATCAGAATGGGGAATAACGCATCGTTGTCCGCGACTGACAAGCTGGTACGGCAAACCTTGGCTGATTTTAAACTTGAACACGCCTTGGGAAAGTTCTTCAACATCAAGACAACCCGCGCCTTCACATTTCACGTCATCTACAGCATTCCCTTCAATATCGGTAAATACTGACAAGTAAGATTTAACACTATGCAAATCAACATCTAACTTAAGAATGGTTCCCGGATAGCTACTCGATTCCGCATAGGATTCACCAGTATTGTGATAATCACTCGCCGCTTCATCTAATGCGACTTTGTACTCTCGATAAGGTTTAAATGGGTAGATCACCGTATCTTCATCGACGAGTACTTGCCCTGCAGGGTCATCGTTACTTTTAATACGAGCTACACTCACAAATTCGCTTTCGTCACTAAGAGAGTGGAGCTCCTGATCAGGCTGTAGGTTTTCAATGATTAGGTAGCTATCAGCCGCTCTATCTGTCATATAGGTATTGTCATTGGTCACTATCGTCGAACCTGAGAAAGCCGCAAATACGTTGTAGTCACCTTCTGTGTCCAAGTAACCGTAACTGCTACCGCTTAAGTGCTGATCGTGATATCCCGCAGACAAAGTCGCTTCACCAATGGTCTCAGATGGAATCGCTTCACTATCACTATATCTAAAGCCTGCTTCGCCACTTAGAGACACGTTATCATCGGTCTCAAATTGATGATTGATGGTAGCTCGGTGGTATTGGTACCCATTACTGCTGGTGCTCGCGGCATAATTCATTGATGAATGCGTACCTAACGGTACAGAGAAGTTAACGCCAAACATCCACTCATCATTCATTTCACCACTTAGCGCATCGGTAGATTCTGAATAGGTTGTATTGATATCGATAGTACTGTGCCATAAGCTCGAAAATGTATAGCCAGCCATCACTGATTTATAATCATCAAATACTTCTTCATCACCGAATTCGTAATAAGTACCGCCCCTCTCGCTTGTGTAATTGGAGTAGCTAGCGTAGAAATTGCCAGAACCTAACTGATGGCTATAGTTCGCTGTAAACTCCTGAAAAGAGCCAAAACCATATAGGTAGTTGGAAAGGTCATATTTTAGTGGGCTGGTCTCGTCTGTGAACTTACTCCACGTAAAAGAGGCTTTACCTAACGTCAGTTCAGATTGAAGATAACGACTGTCATCACTAAAGGTGCCTGCTAACGCGTTAGCAGCGAGATTTCTATCTACATCAATTTGAATGGCGGCGCGCGCGTAATAATCTTCCGCTGTATTCAGCACATCGCCCCCAATTAAAACTGGATCAGTAATTCGGTTTGTTATGCTTGCCTGAACAAAGCCATTGTATTGATATTCTTCAACATCATACTGATCTGTTGCTACCTCATCAGCATCTTGTTTATACATAGAGCCTGCCGAGAGTTGATAGTCAAAACTACCTGAATTCAGTGCATACTTAGTGGCATTGTAAATTTTTCTGACCTCGTGATAGATAACGCTATCACCAGAGACAACTTTAATATTGAGGACATGAATTCCTTTCGGCAGCGAACTATATGAAATGTAATTCTGACCAGCACTTACATTTTTCTCGAGTACAGGTTCACCATTTCTACGAGTGACTATAAGTCGCCCAGAAGAAGGGATAGAGAAGTAGAGCCTTTGATCTGAATCTCGGTTTTTGAATATCAAATCAGACGTTGAGCCTAAGTCAAAACTAACAGCATCTATCTGGGTATGTGCGTCTAGAATCGCGCTGCTGTTCCAGTAGTAGTCAACAGAACTTGACGTATAGCCGAAACGAAAGCGGGTGTCTTCCTTCGCGTAGTTGTAGTTTAACTGATCAAAATAGAGGTCATTGTTACCAGATGCAGAATGATTGCTAACGTTGAGATCACTGACAAAGTAACCACCAAAAGCGCCTAATGTCGACTTGTTCTTATAAAAAGCATTAATGTCACTCTCAGAGCCCATATTGGCGTTGAACTGGTGGTGCATCATTAGTGCATTTTGATCCACTGCGTCATCAATGTAATGGCGACCCGATTTTCGCTCCGCCATTTCTGAAGTCGGAATGACAACACGCACGGTTGCCTTATCTTTGATGACGACATATTGATATTGTAAAGCGCCGCTAATAACGCAGTTTTCTCTCAATCCTTTACAAAGTTCACTGGTTGAAACCCCGTCCATAAGGTCTGTCAACACATGTCGAATCGCGTGTGATTTTAGATACTGTTTAGAGAGGAAACTCTGGAGAGCATCTCTTTCATTTTCATCAACTTTTACGCTATCGTAGCCTAAATCAGCCATTAATAGGACAGAGTCACTATCGTTGATCATAAACTTGGTTTGAGCACGTTCAGATTGGATCAAGTCTTGAAACTCTGATGGCGTTTCTGAAGCGAAAACAGCCAGTGGAAAGCATAGACAGACTTTCGATAGCGCTCGATAAATATTATTGAAAGTCATAGCGATAGCTCTGCCTCAATGCTAATTGACCCTGAGCAATTCAGCATTGTCTCTTTAATTTTCTGGCTTTTAAGCGTCAAAATAGCTTGGCCTGTTAAGTTTCCTGCCTCTGTTGAAGGGGACAATAACAAAGCACTAGCAGGCTGTGTTTGGTCAAACGGATTGCCGTCAATCAAAAGGTTAATGAATCCTTCCTGACTGACCGAATCGTCACTACTGCGACGGCAAATAGAGCGATTTTCCAGTAAGTTTAGGTTATATCCAAATCCCATCGACGATTCAGAATTTGGAATATCTGAAACAATATCTAACTGAACATTATGATCCAAAAATACTTTTGTCTCTTCGTCGTACTCAAGTAAAAAATTAGACTCTTCAGGAAGAATCTCTAATGTGTATGGGTATATTTTCCCTTTATCTATATATGTAGAGACATTAAAACTCTTAGTTATATTTTCCGCACAGGCAGAAAAATTCACCAAAGAGAAAGATAAAAATAACATTGTATATTTCATTTTATATATCATGAGCATGACAATAAGCTGCAGCAAAACTGCAGCTTATAAAACAGCCAAAGTATTATCGGTTCTGAGTAATAAGTAGGTTAGATTTTACCTACGTCTGGTTCTGCGGTAATGTTGGCTGTAACAATGATTGTTTCACCAGGAACCACTCCTGTGACGGCATCTGTATAACTTGTCGTTACACCTACGATGTTGTCTCCAGCAGTTGTTTTATAAGGTGTGCCCGACACTACATCCGTACCATTTAAAGCAAACTTAAGGCGTGTGCTATCATAGTCACCGTTACCCGTTGAGCTCACGTTTGATGAGACTAAATTCCAATTCACATCCTGATCATAAAGTGTGCTTGGATCAGGCGAGTAGCTGCCATCACCGTTATCAATTGTTGCATGAGCCTCTACAACAATTGCTTTGAACGACTTAAAAGTACCGCTGTTGGCCACTTTTATTGTGCCATCCATAATGTCACCACCGCCTTGACCAGTCAGTGCGATATCTTTAGAAAAGAACGAACCACCGACAACGCCTTGCCAGTTTAATTGCGCTTGCGCGATACTAGCAAAATTATCTGCGGCAAATACACCGCTGCTCATCACGCTTCCGCTCAATAATGCAATGGCAATAGCCGACTTTTTTATTTTATTCACTTAAATCTCCTAGTTATAGAATCCAATAACATTATTTGACATAAATAACAGTATTAAATAATAAGCAATACTTATTCTGTTAATAGAACAAATAACAAGCGGAGATTTTAACCACTTATCAAAGAACAACAATAGGCATGCTATAGATATACAACGTGCCAAATGCCTAGTTTGCAAAGAGAAATATATTTTAGGATTTATTTAGTCTTGTAGCGAACGGAATGAAACTTAGATAAAGCTATTGTGTAACTGCTCTGCTTCAGAGCGCATAGGATGATAATGTTTGAACAGAGCTATCAGGTACTCAGATGACAACAAGCGATTAATATCCACCATCATAATTGCTTGTCGGTATTTCTTTCCGCCGATAATAAACTCGCCCGCACCACCCTCACCTTCGCATGCAACTACGGAAAAGCCTCTATGACTGTAGTAGTTATATGCAGATTGAGTGACTATTCGCATCGCAAAGTACTGAATGTTCGGATTATTAATTGCAGTAACGACCTCGCGGTAAACGTTATATAAGCGCAAGCTAGGTGCTTCAAAAAATCGGCTACTACTAAACATAACCAGATCGTTATTCTGCTCTTTATTGCAAGTTTTGCTGTAATCTGGTGTGCAGTTTGATTGCTCCATTTGTTGGCAAAATTCTTCATATCTGAAGTAATACGCGAGATAGTGGCCAGCTTTAACACCATTATTGAAGTAAGTTCTAAATTCCCCGCGCTTGTCGGCAATCAAATCATCAAAATCAAGTCGAAACATATCACTATCAGGAACACCAAACTGCTGATGCATACCTTCTATTTCGTTTAGGCAGATCTTGAGTTCACCCTGTGACAGCGACTCAAACTCACTAACTTGGTAGCGGTTAGGCTGATGCTCACCGTATTTAAGTCGATTCGAGAAACTGTAAACGGATTCATATCTATCATAGAAAATCTTTCTCAGCTCTTTGAAGTCATTTTCAACGTGCTGAGCCAGTAAAAACTCCGAAAGATCGTCATTGAAGAAGCGCGTAATCAGTAACTGCTTGTATCGAGAAGGAGAGGTATTCCCTCTCTCCCAACGGCTTACTGTCACGTTATCAAGCGACTCAAAGGCATTTAATCGGAACTGCTTCAACTTTAAAACCAGTTCAGATTGAGTCAACTTTCGTTCTTTTCTCTTTGATTTAAGATAATCCGCAAACATAATTGGAACCCAACTGATAAACCTCGTTAGCCTATCACTACTCTCGAAACTTTTTGAAGCGACTGAATGTCAGCAATCAGCAAAATAAAATGATGCATAAGGATAATTTATCTAGCTAAACTCTCATTTCATTACCCCAAGAGTTACATGTTTATCAATAGAACTTGATAACTCACTGTATGTACTAAACTTAACCTTAAGTGCAACTACATGAGTATAAGCAATGAAGAAGCCAGTACTCTTAGTCGATGATGAAGTGAACATCCTTAATTCGTTTCGTCGGACTTTGAGAAGTCATGTCGATATTGATCTTGCAAACAGTGGCGAGCAAGCACTCGAACTCATCGCCAAGAAGCAGTACGCTGTGATTGTGTCTGATATGCAAATGCCTGTCATGAACGGACTTCAATTGCTGCAAGCCGTAAAAGAAAAGTCACCTGACACAGTACGCATGATGTTTACCGGTAATGCAGACCAACAAACAGCGGTCGATGCCGTCAACTTAGGTGACGTATTTCGTTTTATTAATAAGCCATGTACACCGGAACAACTACTAGGATTTATAAACGCTGCCATTCGGCAATACGAGCTTATCGTTGCAGAAAAAGTGCTGCTTAATAAGACGTTAAAGGGCGTCATTAATGTCCTGAGCGATGTTGTCTCTCTTGTCAGCCCTGAAATCAATGACCGCAGTAATAAAGTTCAATTCCATATGCAGCAGTTAGGTAAAGCGCTTAACCTAAAACCTCATTGGAGTTTTGAGCCTATGGTTCAGTTGTCTCAACTCGGCTTTATTATTTTTCCCCAAAGCACCTTAGAAAATATTGGTAGTGGACAAGTCGTCACTGAAGAAGATCGTCAACTCTTCGATCAACACCCTTGCCTTTCCTCTGATTTACTCAAACAAATCCCTAGGATGAGCGGGATCGCTAAAACTATTCTCTACCAAGAAAAAGGCTTTAATGGAGAAGGTAATCCTATTGATGACGTTGAGGGAACCGACTTACCCTACGGTTCAAGAATGCTTAAGGTTGTCTGCGACTATATAAAACTTGAAAGTGCTGGCTACACCATCCCTGATGCCGTTGAGCAACTCGACAACCAAGATCACCTTTATGACCCAAGCATTCTCAGCGCTTTTAAATCGACGCTCGATTTTGAACCACCAAAAATTTTCGTCGATGTCAGCTTCCTAAATCCCAACATGATTATTGAGCAGGAGATTCGAACCAACCGTGATCAACTTATTGCAAGAAAAGGGCAGAGAGTGACTCAAACTTTGATGAATATCGTGCACCACTGCCTAGAGAACAAAGCGGTAGCAGGGGAAGTCTGGGTAACCATGATAGAGCCAGAAGAGCACCAACAAACCGAGAGTGAAGAGAAAGCGCAGAATTTTTAATCAGCGCCTTAATGAAATAACTAACAACGTAAACAAAGGACAGGTTGGGCTATGGTAGAGTTTTGGCGATTTAAATCCGTTGACTTAGCGGATTACAGTTTACTCCAAGGAGAGTTTCATTACTCTTTGGTTTTGCTTTCCATTCTGGTCTCTAGCTTAGCCGCTTACTCTTGCTTGATCGTCATTGAGCGAATGTGGAGTTCTAATGAGGCGAAAACGGTCAGCTTGTGGCGTTTATTTGGCAGTATTGTATTTGGCCTTGGTGTCTGGGCAATGCATTTCACAGGCATGTTGGCGTTTATGGTGCCTGCGCAAATGTCCTATCACCCTGGTATAACCGCGTTGTCCTTTATCCCACCAGTCGTTGGCGCTTACTTCGCGTTTCAAGTCCTTTATAGTCAACGATTCTCACTATTAGATATTCAGCTTAGTGCCCTATATTTGGCACTAGGTATTGGTTCGATGCACTACCTTGGCATGGAAGCGATGCAGATGGACGCCTTGATGGTCTACGACTTCGTCTGGTTTGTTCTCTCTATTCTGATTGCTTTTTTGTTTGCTTGTATCTCAATCTATATGATTAAACTTCGCAACCGCCATTATGGAGAGAACGTTACTCATCGCGCCTTAATAGCTCCTATTATGGGTCTATCGGTCGCTGGTATGCATTACACCGCTATGGGCGCAGTCAGCTTTTACGCCTTATCCGATACTCCAACCATACATAACCATATGAGCGACGCTCATAATATTGCTTTGATCGTGGCTCTATTTGTGCTGCTAATCTGTGCTGCAACATTCGTCGCTTCTATTGTCGACCAGCGCCTCCAACGAGCAGAACATTCCATTGTCGCCAGTAAGCTGCGTGAGCAAGATATCCTGAACAACCTTGCCGACGGTGTCATTATCGTTGATCAAGAAGGCATCATAGATAGCATTAATGACATGGGATTAAGGATGTTCGAGTATGAAAAGGAAATGATCGTTCACAAGAACATCGAAGATCTAATGCCAACCTTTGATAAAGTCTCGTTGCGAAATTGTGCCAACAACGACTTAGAGCACCGAAGCAACCTAACCACTGAAGGGATTAAAAAAGATGGTCGCTCGTTTCCCATAGAAGTAAGCCTTTCTGCACTCTCAATTCGCAATGAAGAGAAGGAACTGTTTAACTGTGTTATCCGAGATATTTCGATGCGTATGGAACTTGAACAGCAGTTAAGGCAAGCTCAGAAATTGGAATCAATGGGACAACTCGCCGCTGGTATCGCTCACGAGATAAACACACCAACTCAATATGTTTCAGACAACACGATCTTTTTAAAAGACGCCTTTCAAACCTGTCTAAACACCATCAACCAGATTACACAAACCATTGAAAAGTCAGGAGATGAGTCTGTCGATACGCTAAAAGCACAGATTAAAAGCGAAATTGCTGAAGGCGATATGGACTTTATCGCAGAAGAAATCCCGCTCGCTCTGGATCAGTCCTTAGAGGGGCTGCAACGCATTAGCCGGATCGTAAAAGCGATGAAGTCTTTCTCACATTCGAGTAACCACGAAATGCACCAAGTCGATATTGCTGAAGCCATTGAGTCGACCATTACCATTGCACGCGGTGAGTGGCGCTATGTTGCTGAAGTAGAGACCAATTTTGACTCTAAATTACCTGCTATTCCTTGTTACCGTGATGAATTTAACCAAGTAATGCTTAACTTCATCATTAATGCGGCTCACGCAATCGAAGAAAAGTTTGGTCGCCAAGACGGCTCTTTGGGCACGATCAAGGTCTCAACACATTTCGAGGAAAATACTGCTCAGATTCGCATCCAAGACAATGGTACGGGTATACCGAACAATATTATTGACCGGATATTCGATCCTTTCTTTACCACAAAAGATGTTGGTAAAGGAACAGGGCAAGGGCTTAGTTTAGCTTACTCAGTTATCGTCGATTTACATAAAGGAGCAATTAGTACCAACAGTACTGTTGGAGAAGGAACGACATTTACAATTTCACTACCGTTAGACAACGTGAGCGTTGGCACTGAAGAGAGACTAGATAATGAAGCTGCTGCTAGTTGATGATGAACGCATGATCCTGAACGGATTAAAGCGAGCCCTTTTTGGAACTGGATGGAAAATATTTACCGCAGAAGGCGGTGAAGAGGCTTTGCAGTTTCTGGAAGAGCATGAGGTCGATTTAATTATCTCAGACATGCTTATGCCGAAGATGAACGGTGCTGAACTACTTGAAGAGGTGAGTAAAAGGCACCCAGGTATTATACGTGCATCATTGTCCGGGTATTCGGATCCAGATGTCACAATAAAAGGCGGTTTTTTCGCCCACCAAGCTTTTATGAAACCTTGCGATCCAAGTGTCATCAAGGCGGAAGTCCAGCGTATTGAAGAGATTCTTGAATTGTTCCCTGATCGAGTGATTCAAAATGCAATTGGTACGATTACATCGCTGCCAGTAGCGCCCAAGCTGTTCTTTGATGTTAAGCGTACCTTAATGGATCCCAACTCCTCGATGCATGATGTGGCAAAGCTCATTAGTGAAGAGCCGGCAATGTGCGCTAAGATCATTCAGATATCTAATAATGCCATCTTTAGAGGACGCAAAGAGATCAAGAGTATCTCTGAAGCAATCACTCGTTTAGGTGGCCAAGTGGTTACCAATATTATCGCCATGCTTGAAGTCTATTCTGTCTCCATGAATGAACCGAGCAAGCCATTGGAAAAAATTCAATCGCACAGCCTTAAAGTCGCAAAGCTCGCCTCAACCTTAGTTGAACCGGATCTCAAAGATACGACTTTTCTAGTGGGTATTCTTCACCGTATTGGTGAATACGTCAGAATGAAAATAGCCCCAGATTTAATGAGCGCGTTTCTAAATCCTAGAACCAAAGGCAACGATAAATCGCACTTAGAACACTACCTGTTTAAAACCAAATCAGAGCAGCTTGGGGGATATCTACTGCACTTTTGGGGCTTTCCTTTGCCCATCATTGAAGGGGTCTTAAACCATGATGACCCAGAAAAGCTAATGGAGTCTGATTTTAGCCCAGCCTGTGCGGTGTATATCGCCAACTCTATTTTGAGTGGCAAAGCCGTCAATGAGGAGTTTGCTGCCCACTTTGATTTAGAGAGTACACTTGCCGTTTTAGAACAGAATCATCAGGTTTAATTAGCCACTCACTATCGGTGATTTCATTGTAGATTGATTTAAAACACTTGAGTCGTCACAAAAGTCAGGTAACTTATCGTTTTTGCAAACAGTCCGAAGAGACGACATTAGCCACTATGCCGACACCTGATATAAAGTTCGTAGCCACCGATATGGATGGCACGCTTCTCGATGAAAATAGCCAACTCAATCCAGAGTTTTTTAATCTATACCAGCAAATAGAAGAGAAAGGCATTATCTTCGCTGCGGCCTCTGGGCGACAGTACTACAGCCTAATGGAGACCTTCTCACCAATTAATGATCGCATGATGTTCATTGCTGAAAACGGCACATTGGTGATGCACAAAGGTGAAGAATTGTATAGCTGTGAGATCGACAAACCTTCAATCAAATCAATTATTGAGGCAGCTAGAGGCATTTCTGGCGCGCAAATTGTTCTATGTGGCAAACATTCAGCGTATATCGAAACGCAAGATCAGCAAGCGCTTGAGGAGTTCGCTAAGTATTACCACAAGTGTCAGTATGTAGACGATCTGCTTAATGTAGATGATGATTTCATCAAGGTCGCTATCTGCCACTTCGACGGTACAGAAGAGCTGGTTTTCCCTACTTTCGACCAAGCGTTTGGTCAGACCCATCAAGTGGTTGTGAGTGCCAAAATCTGGCTCGACGTGATGAACGCTGAAGCTTCAAAAGGCGCTGCGATCGAGCACCTACAAAACACGCTCAACTTTACTCACGAGCAAACCATGAGTTTTGGTGATTACCTTAATGATCTAGAGATGCTTAAGGCGAGCTATCATTCATACGCAATGGATAATGCTCACCCTAAGATTAAAGAGATTGCACGCTTTCAGGCGCCAAGCAATCGTGAGGCTGGTGTGTTTACCGTCATTCAGCGTGAACTACTAAGCTAATCTTGATAAAGCTCTAACGGTAAGCCGTCAGGATCTTTGAAAAAGGTAAACGGCTTACCAGTAAACTCATCAACTCGAATCGGCTCAACTTCCACATCACACTGCATCAAATAAGCGGCGTACTGCTCTACCGAATCAACGCTAAATGCCAAGTGCCTTAAACCCTGCGCTTCTGGACTGGTTGGCCTTGCTGGCGGGTTAGGAAAAGAGAACAACTCAATCTGTCCCCCATCAGGCAAAGCAAGGTCAAGTTTGTAGGAATCCCGCTCGGCGCGGTAGTTTTCAGCGATAACGGCTAACTTCAGAACTTGGGTATAGAAACGTTTTGAAACCTCGTAATCAGAACAAATAACCGCAACATGATGTATTCTTTTGAGCTCCACGAATCCCCCTATTCAATAACCAGTGAGCCGTCTTGATTGAACTGCCAAAAATCGGCGTAGGCCACTTCCCATAAATAACCATCTGGATCAGAGAAATAACCGCTGTAGCCACCCCAGAACACATCCTGTGCTGGTTTTTCTAGCTTGGCTCCTGCACTGACCGCAAGCGCTAACACATCATCCACTTCCTGCTTTGAACGGGTATTGTGTGCGAGCGTCACCCCACTAAAGCCCTCTTTGACAACCGCCATATCCGGCGAAACATCTTTTGCTAATGCATCTAACGGATACAAAGCTAAGCACACGCCACCCGTTTTGAAAAAGATGATCCCCTCTTCAGGATTTTTGGAGGAAGGAAAACCTAGCTTGGAATAAAACTGATATGAGCGTTCTAAATCTCGCACCCCTAAAGTAATTATGCTGACACGTGGTTCCATGGCTTGTTCCTTAACCTGTGATTGACGAGCAGCTTTAAGTATCTACCAAAGCGCAGGATTATTAAATCCTTCTACGCATGTTGGGCGACTTTCAAGCGCTTGAATCATCTCTGAAGATAATGTCTGCACCATCCAACCATGAGGGAAGCTCAGTGTTAACGGTGCCTTAAACTGCTCTTCAGAGGTCGGATTGAAACCTACTCTAGTGTAAAAGTTTGGGTCACCATATGTGAAAGCTAACTTCACACCTTGGCTGCGCATCGCCTCTAAACCATGACGGATTAATGCTTGCCCAATACCCTGTCCTTGATACTCAGTGCTAACCGCTACCGGTGCCATCAAGAAGCTTGCGTGTTCCTCCGCAAAAGCAAGACGAGTAAATAGAATGCTCGCAACAATCTTTTGTTCATCTCTCGCAACAAAAATCGCGATGTCTTGCTCTGGTGTCGTCTCTACTAGTGTGTTCACTAGAGTGCCAATAACTTTTCCTTCCTCTACGCCTTCAGAGTCTCCAAAGGTTTTAGTGAATAACTGAATAAGTTCGTCTGTCTCTTTCGGATTAAATAGACCGTAGTTCATAGTGTGTTCCTCTTTAAAGTTTATGCACGCAGCTTAAACTGTAAAGCGGTAGACAGGTCAACACTGACTGATCAAAAAATTCACCCTGTTTTAAGAATAAATATCTGATAATTGAACTCACCATTGCGGTTGTCATAAGCAGAGATCTCGCGGTTCAAATCCGCGAGAGCAGATGAGCCAGCTAACTCGTGCGCGAGCTCATTCACCCGAGCTTTTAGCGGTTGGTAGTAGTTGTCCCAAGCTTGATCACTGACAGGGAATGAATCTACTAACGTATATCCAGCTCGCTTTGCTTGCCGAATGCGCGTCTCTTCAGTGGTCATATCGGGGTACTCTTTGTGCCAAAATCTCATGGCATCGGACGATGGCTCCTCTACACTCCATATCAAATCACTCAGCACTAGATAACCGTCATCGGACAAGAGATGTCGCCACTCCTTAAAAGCATTCTCAACTCCCATAATGTAAGCACTGGTCTCGCACCAAATCAGATCAAACTGCTTAGATTCAAATGGCAGTTTCGCCATATTGGCGCACACGGTAGTCACACGTTTTGTTTCACCGAGTTGCTGCATAATTTGATTAATATTCTCTAGTGCATACTCTTCGTTATCGACCGCTGTAATGTGCGCTTGGGTATGCTCTAGCAGTGTTCGGGTCGCAATGCCCTGCCCGCAGCCAATTTCTAAAATATGCTTAGGTGAAAAGGGCAGTTTCTGAATCGCTGAACGTGTATCTTGTTGGCTTCCCGGTCCCCAACACGTCAGTTGGCTGAAAACCCGATCAAAGTCTCGCATATAGCGATCATGTTCATTCATATCTTTTGATAACCATTTCAAACGCATAGCCTGTTTCTCATCAAAACCTTGTTTGATCAGCCAGTCTAAATGCGCATCAGGGGCAAGTTGGTCGAGGGTATCGTGCCACTCGCTAAGAGAACTTTCGCCTAATAACGCGGCAAGCAGTTCGCGGGACTTTTGCTTTTGCGAGATTTCTAGATCGAGCTGATTCAGCCTGTCTTTCAATAAATCACGATTGATTTGTGCGTCTAAACAAGCCTGACACTCTTTCAGCGTCAAACCACCAGCCTGCAATTTTTGCAGCAAAAGCAAACGCTGGAGATCTTTGTCACTATAGGAGCGATAGCCGTTCGCTTGTCTCGCTCCTTTAATAATGCCTAGCTTTTCGTAATAAAGCAGAGTGGTACGAGAAATACCCGCCCGCTCTGCTAATTGAGAGATCTTGTACATCCGTCCATTCATAGCTTCTAGTCGATATCATTAACTCTAAACTATAAAGCTATAGACGGGTCAAGTAAGCTCGCTATTTTCTGCTTGGCATCTCCGCTTGGGTCAAATAGCCATCATTGTTTCTATCAAATCGGCTGAAATCTTTTGCCAACTTGCCTTTTGCTTCAAGGCGAGAGATTTTCCCGTCACCATTTCGATCCATGCGAGAAAAGTGTCCGTTATTCGAACCAGCCATATTTTGTTTGCCTTTTGACGACATAGAAGAAGCGCTACCACCATTTTGGTAACTTTCTGCTGGTCGCTTCACTAAAGCTGGCTGCTGAATAAATTCGACACCACCACCAGCTACACATCGAACCATGTTATCAATTCGAATCGCGTCTCCCTGAGGGCCATGTCCAGTCGGGTATTGACTCGCGTCTCCGGTTTTAGGATCACTACGCTGAGAACCCGCACCATGAACATCAATCCAAGCATTGCGCATGTAACCTAAGGATGACCCGAAGGCGACATACGCACCATGCCCGCCGTTTCTCATATTTTCGTGAGTCGTGCTACTCCAGTAGTTCGCGTAATCCTCGCGCTTTGCTTCACTAGTGATCGCAGTCGTATTGAAAGTTGGATCAATTGCCGCGCTGTTACTTGTGGCAGGCGAACGCGTGTAATCAACGATAGATTGCAGTTCCTTCACGCTTGGTAACCTCCAGTCACTCCTGCCCGCCAGTTCAAGGTTTTCACAGTAGGCCAACGCTTGAGGAAAATCCATCTCCGACTGGCTATCAGACTGCTGCCAGATAAGACTCGTTGCACTATCAGTGATGGTACCGTTGTTATTGTCTACAAATTTGTTGAGGCCGTAATCTGGGTTACCGCGCACGGCGAGGACATAAAAGGTTTTGTCACCGCCGCGCGGACTCGCAATGCCATAACCCTTAATCCGTCCATCAATAAAATTAACGCCAAACACCGTTTCATCTTTGTTCATGGTGGTAGAAACATACTTGGTGCTCGACACAAACTGACTGTCAATCAACCTTTCGCCTGAATGAACATCCCCCGCATTCATATCGAAGTATCTCGCATCAAGGAATGGGACCATCTTAACAGCGCCTGACTGATTCACACCACTTGGGTCTTGACCATCAAACAAAATCAAAGAATAGAGTTCTTTAATAGAAGGTAAGCGCCAATCACTATAACCACCGTGATTCAATGACGCGACGTAATCCATAGCATCGTCATAACTCAGCTTATCTTGCGCATCTATCTTACCATCGCCATTGAGATCGGTTGACTGTGTCCACATAAGACCCGTCACGTTGTCACTTACAGTACCATTACTATTTTTGGTGTAGCTTGGGGTATTGCCTTGATATTGAGCGTCTTGTCCAAAAGTGTCATCAGAAGAAAAGGGACAAGAGCTCAATGTGTTTCTAAGCCCAAAACATTGGGTTTGGTTGGTATCTACTATCGGTGTGGTTAGCTCGTTTGCATTAGCCGCACTAGACCATACGGCGAAACAAGCTATAGCTAACAAACTGTTTATTGGTGCATTTTTCATTGTCGTTCCTTGTTTGCTCAACGTAATCATAGTCTAGATAGTGGCAAGTAAAGAAACACATTGAGAGCGTAAATGTATGTAAAGCTCACATAAGAGTTACGCTATTCGTCTCACCTGGGAACACAGTAGGCCCAATGCAGCGAATAATTGAACGACAAAACAAGATATAAAGATAGCTTCTATGCCGAAGTGAGCAATCAAATAGCCCGATGCCGCCAAACCAAAGGGCATCAGCAACTTAAATAGCGAACCAGTAATCCCGGCTATCCTGCCTAAATATTTCTCTTCAAACGCTTCCTGTCGGTAGCTCCAGATACAAATACTGCTGTACAAACCAACCGCAGAAATCCATAAAAATGCCGCAGCCATACCCCAGACATTGTTGATGATTAGGGGGAAAATAAAACCAAGAGATTCCAAAACAATCGAGCCAATCAGTACCACTCCTAAACCCAATCTTGCGCGTAATTTATCTGCACTGAATGCCCCTAACAGCCCACCAATACCCGAGGCGGCGATCAAGTAACTCACCTCCAAAGCGTTAAACTCAAGCTCTGATTTCGCGTAGAATATCGCTTGGATCCAGAAAACGGCTCCTGTGGTGTTAATCACCATTACCGCAAGAGTAATAATCCACATATTGCGTTCAGCTCGTAACACTGTCCAACCTTCTTTTAATGCCGCAAAAACACTCTGCTTTTTTGGCGGTTCACTTGGAGCAAGTGTTAACCTTTCTAATTGCCAATATGAAAGCAACAGAAGCACCGCCACAGCGAGAAAAACATTGTGGATTGTCGACATCAGCATCAATACTCCCGATAACACTGGTCCAACCGTTTCCATCACGCTGTTTAACGAACTCATCCTCGCTATCGCGGTATTTTGCGTTTCAGGAGCCAATGCCCTTTTCATCATAGTCATGCGCGCATTGTGATAGCCATAGTTAAACGCCATCATCAAAAAGGCAGCAGGAAACAGGAGCCAAAGTGGCTCACTTAGCCACTCCACTGCAAGATACGAACACAAAACAACCACCAACTGACCCAACAACATCGCTTGTGACCAACGCTTCTTATCAACGCGATCGACTACCACACCGATAAACAGCGCCAAGAGTAAATTTGGCAAAAATTCCACTGCGCGCATCCACCCCATCATCTTTGAAGATTGCGTCAGTTCATAAACCAACAGTGGTAATGCGAGATTGTAAATCTGCGCTGAAAAGGCAACAAACAACGCGCTAGAAAATAGAATTTGAAATGGCCTGTTACGCCAAATTGAAGTTTGAGGCTTAGCTAACGTATTCATTTATTTCTCCTTTCATCCTGAATAGAATCTCTTATTATCGAGATTAAAAGATGAAGAAAAATAGAAATATAAAATTAGGATTTCACCTTTATGCGCTATTGGAATGCTCTGGCATTTTGCCGTGATAACCTCTCGTTCCAACATTGGACTCAAGTATCATTAGATCAATTCAGCCATGCTTTACGTTGTACGCGTCGTAACGCACAGTTGCTAATTAAACGCTTGGTTGAAGAAGAGAAAATTGAATGGCAATCAGGGGTTGGGTGCGGAAATTTACCTCAAGCGAAATTAAAGCAACCGCTTGATGGTGTTTTAAAACAGAAAGCGACTAGCCTACTTAAACAAGGTAATGTGGAAGCAGCGCTTGTTCTCGTTGATACACAAGAAAGGGAGAGTTTTCTTAGCCAATATCTTTCCCAGTATCAGCCAGTGAAAACTCAACAAGACATCTTACAAATTCCTTTCTATCGTGGCACCCATTGCCTAGATCCCGTCAATATTAATCGCCGCACCGAACTGCACATCGCCAGTTATCTATATGCGAATTTGCTTCGAACTCAGCCTAGTCTGCATGGCGATCTCGCACATTCATGGCAACAGCAAAGTGACAGTCTGACGATAACCTTGAGAAAAGGGCTCAAGTTTGATGATGGAAGCCCATTAGAGGCAAAAGATATCAAGGCACATTTTCAACGCTTGATGGAACAAGGCGGAGCACAAGTCGAGCTTTTTCGATTTATCGATCGAGTGGAGGTAATCAACCCTCTTCGGATTAGATTCACCAGCCACACTATGCCAACTCTGTTGCCTCGATTACTGAGTCACAGTGCGATGGGCATAACGAAAGTGAAGGATGGAAAATTACTCGGCTGCGGCTCCTTTTTACTAACAGAACAAACCGAATGGCGCACATTACTCAATGTGAACCCGCACTATCACGGCTTAAGACCTTGGGTCGATGGCGTCGAAATTTGGAACGTGGGTGATAATGCCAAAACTCTCGAACTCAATTGCGATGTGGTTCATGGTCGCCACCTAGCAGAAAAATCGGCGGCGAAGTTTACCGCCAAGCAAAAGTGGGAACAGGGTTGTACCTATGCAATGCTGAATCCTCACCATCATACTTGGATGCGGAATAGAGCTCATCGCAAGTGGTTACAAGCGCTTATGCTTAGTATCGGCACACCTGGCGGGGAAGATTGTGAAGTAGTCGCGCGCGCGCAAGGTATGCTCTCAACTCCTACTCCTATTGCCGAGCAAGATTTATCTGGGGCCAAACATGCTCTCGCGGATCTTAAACGCCCATTAAAACCCTTAGCTGTTGTCACCTATCAGCTTGGAACCAATATCGCCACCGCACAACTCGTTACAGATTGTTTGCAGCAACTCGGCTTCAATTGCCAACTACAAGTTTTAGAGTACCCAGAGTTCAATCGACCTGAAACGTTCAAAAATGCGGATATTATCATCAGTGGAGAAGTGTTTGGCGAAGATACGCTGTTTTCTTGGGTTGATTGGCTACTGTGTAATTACTGCCACCAAGCTTGTTTATCAGAAAAGAACCAACAGTGGCTAAAGCAAAAAGTTATCGAAGCCGTCGCCGAGACGATTGAAAGTAAACAGCTGAAGATGCTAGAAAAAATTGAAAAAACATTGATCACTAAAAACCTATATCAACCAATTTTTCACACAAAACAAGACCTGAATATATCTGACCAGATATCTGCACCAGAACTGCTTGCGAATGGATGGATCGATTTTAATCAAATCGAGATGTAAGCAGCATTAATTAAAATAGGACCTAAGATAACACGTAGAAAATGAGAAATACTGGACAAACCATTACTAATTATTGACCACAATGCAGTGCAGGTTACCTGTAAGATGGTAAACTAAAGTATTAATCTTCTAGGGTCCGTAGACCTATAAGATAACAACCCCTAATAAGAGAGATTGCCTGATTTAATGAAACGCCTTTTCACCTTAATGGTTACCATTTTGGCATGGACTGCCGCAGCGCCCACTCATGCTGCCTGTAATGTCCCGGCTGATCAGGACTTTTTGTACTCACACATTGCTCCTCAAGACCGCCCGATGCTTGAGCTTTACTATCATTCTTTATGCCGACCTGGGGAAGTCGACCTAAGTAAGATTAAACTATCGGAAGATGCTTCACCCTCGTCACAAGCACTTTATTACTTCGCTATTGGCAATTTAAAAAAATACGAGGGAATAGAGAGTGTCAATGTTCCAGATATAGAACAAATCGGAGGCAAGAACAAGATCGGCTGGATTGTTGCAGAAGCTAAACTCAATCAAGCACTGAAATTGATCGATGCTGATCTGTTATTGCAAGCGGAATATCTACTCAACGAAGTGGTACCCATTGCGCGTGAAATCGGTTATCGACGCCTACTTGCTCGTACCTATCGCTGGCTAGGAAACATAAAAATCCAGCGTTCAGACATCAAAGCGAGTTTGAATTACTACAAAACCGCTTATGAACTTGTCAGTGAAATTGGCGATGACTTTCAGAGCACAATGACGCTAAACAATATCGCGACAGTCTACATGCTTTCTGAAGACTGGGAACGTGCCGACACCTATATTCAACGCGCGCTGAAACTGTACAATGACAACCAATATGATAACAGCCTGTTTGAAGCCATACTGTTTGCTAATTCGAGTGCGATCTATTTCGCTACTGAGCATAATCAGCAAGCAAAATATTATATGGAACGAGCCCTAGAGGAAGCTGATAAAACGGGATCTAATCGAATCAAGATTTCGACCTTATCCAACATGTCGCAAATGTTCTCAAAGGTTGATCAACCCAAAGAAGCATTGGCAATGGCTGAGCGCTGTGTCATGCAAGCTGACAAGAGTTCCGCTAGCTTAATGCTAGCAACCTGCTATGAGGCCTATGCTGGCGCTTACCTATTGGAGAAAGACTACCAACAGGCAATCACTTACGCCCATAAGGTCCTTTACATTTTGCAGGCTTCAGAAAGTAATGAAATCATCTGGGAAATGGATGTTTTATCGAAACTGGTCACAGCGCACGAAGCGCTAGGCGACTACGAAAAAGCCCTCAAGTTTATGAAACAAAAATACTTAGTGCGCAAAAACTTCTATCGCCAAGCATACAATGAAGACATTCTCAGCGAAAAGAGCGCCTTAGAAAGACGCTTGAACAAACGAGAGATCGAGTTACTCGAAGCAAAAAATGAACTCCAGACCATTACTTTAAAAGAGCAGCGTTCACGGGAGATTCTTTATGCCGCGCTGTTTTTAATATTGGCTTATTTCGTTACTCGTAGTGTATACCGGTTAAAACGCGCAAACTTAGAACTACGCAACCAAAACACCACCGATCCTCTCACTGGGGCCTACAACCGACGCTTTTTAGAAAACTGGCTAGAGCAAGCACCATCCACCATGCAGAGCCCAGCTTATGCCGTTAGTGTGATCGATATTGACCACTTTAAACAGTTTAATGATCTGTATGGGCACGAAATTGGGGATCTCGTACTCAAAGAAACAGTTGAAACACTCCAAAACAACTTGCGTAAAAAAGATATCTTGGTTCGCTGGGGAGGCGAAGAGTTTGTCTTAGTCATGCCGATGGAAGATTTAAGTAAACTTGAGGAGACTCTTGAGCGCCTACGCGCTAATGTCGAAGCGCATATTGCTCATCACAACGAGCAAAAATTTAGCATCACGGTCTCCATTGGTGCTTCTTCTTGTAAGAGAGAATATCTTGCCGATGATTGGGAAACTGTGTTCGGCCAAGCTGACGCCGCCCTATATCAAGCAAAAGATGCTGGGCGAAATCGCTATCAGATTCACTCAAATCAAGCTTGATTCAACGCTTCATTTTTTAACCGTCCCTGCTACCCAAAATTCGTTCTCCCTTGACTGAACCTGCTCAGCGAGGAAATCAACAAAGCATCGAATGCGTGCTGTTCTGCGCAGATCGCTGTGCATCAATAGCCAAATACTGCGATAGGGAATCGGTTTTTGAAAAGGCGCACGAACTAAGTTTGGATGCCTGTCACCCAGATTACACGCAAGATAAGCCATACCAAGTCCTGAAGCTGCCAAAGAGATCAGAGGTACAAGTTCTGAAACGCGATGTTTTAGCGTTGCTTTTGGATAGTAGCTCTCTTGCAACCATTTCGCTGTGATGTCGCCTTCAGGTTCATGCCAACCAATGAATGATAGTCCTTCACCTTGGTTGTCTTTGACCTTTTCCGCGTATTCCCGAGTACAATACGCTGCTTGCGACATTTGAACCAGTCTTCGTCCTACCGCTTCATCATAAACTTCGTTGGCGACCCTTATAGATACATCCGCTTCTCGTCGGCTCAAGTTGGCAATATCATTACCAAACTGCAAGTTTAGAGTGATGTCCGGATAGCGCTCCGAAAACAGCGCCAAATCATCCATTAGTGAAGTCAAAGCCATCCCATGAGGCATAGAGACATAAACCGTTCCCACTGGATCGGAGTCTCTACCAATGATCATTCTCGACGCGGACGTCATCTCATCTTCGACTCTTTCTGCATAAGGCAGCAACTCTTCACCAATTTGGGTTAGGACTAACCCCTGCTTAGAGCGGTCAAACAAACGACTTCCTATCTGTTCTTCCATCACTGATATACGTCTAGTTAGTGTAGTGTGATTCACTCCGATGCTGTCTGCGCCCCCGCGCAACGTACCGCTGCGTACCACAGCCAGAAAATACTTAAGATCATCCCAGTTGAAGGTATAGCTCTCATTCGTCTTCACTTCATTCTCCAATGGTTCATTTTTGAAGCACCGTGTTCACTTTTACCTGTATACAGTCCATTTTTTCAACCATGGTAACTTAATCCCAAGTCAGCAATCACACTAATGGAGAATGACATGGGTACTATTCAAACGGTATTAATCACAGGCGCTAACGCAGGTCTTGGCTTCGAAGCGGCACGCCAGCTCGCTCAAGAAGAAGGCATTAATAAAATTTATCTCGGCTGCCGTAATCTCGCTAAGGCACGAGAGGCGAAAGCCAATTTGGTTCAGTTATCTGGCCGAGACATTTTTGAAATCCTAATCCTTGATGTTTCGGATTCATCGTCAGTGCGCAACGCTGTTTCGACACTGTCTGCACCTCTTGATGCCGTTGTACTAAACGCGGGTGGCACAGGTGGGCGCAAGCCGAATGCCCTCACTTCAGATGGCGTAACCAATATCTTTGCGGCAAATGTGTTTGGGCATTCGGTGTTGGTTGAAGAGCTCATTAAAAGGCAGCTGATTACATCAACCGTGCTCTATGCAGGTTCTGAAACCGCGCGAGGTGTACCTAAAATGGGTGTTGCTAAGCCCGAGTTGAGCAGTTCATCCGTCGAAGAGTTCGCCTCTATTGCCAACGGCAGCAAATTCGGTGTTAAAGCAGATCCACTGGATATATATGGAACCATCAAGCTCACCGCTGCGCTATGGATGTCTTCAATGGCACGCCAGCACCCTCATTTACGATTTGTCACTATGAGTCCAGGTGGCACAACGGGCACCAATGGGATGGATGACCTTCCTTTCCTTAAAAAAGTGTTCTTCAAATATGTTGGAGGGCTACTGATGCCGATGATAGGCATGATGCACAGCGTCGAAAAAGGGGCAAAACGCTACCTTGATGGTCTGTTCGATCCAAGGTTTGAGTCTGGGCACTTTTACGCCAGTAGACAAGGTTCCCCAACTGGCCCCGTCGTCGACCAAATCACGATTGAACCTTCGCTAGGCAATATCGCTGCGCAAGATAACGCACGCCAAGCTATCGAACAATTTTCGTAACAATAACAACGAATAGGAGAATCATTATGGATACTACACTGCAAATACTGGTAGGAATTTTCACTCTGATGCTAACTGGACTCGGTGTGATGTCGATGTTCGCCCCTCAAAAAATGTTAGCTAACTTCGCGCTTGAGCCCATCGGTAAAGCGGGTCTCAATACCGTTCGCTCCGTCATGGGCGGTCTATTTTTAGCCAGCGTAGCAATGCTGGTGTTTGGACTAACCTCTGGCGATACAGAAGGCTACTTCTTTGTTGCAGTCGTCATGCTCGCTGTCGCGATAGGTCGCATCGTCGGTATTGTGCTTGATGGGTTTGATAAAGCTGTAGTACCGCCGCTAGTTCTAGAGCTCGTCATTGCAGGCGTATTGACCTTCGCACACTTCAAAAATGGCGGGTTTTATTGAGTTTCCCTCATTGTGAATACAGAGGCAGTACTCATTGTACTGCCTTGCTTAATAAATCTATGCTTTCACCGCTTCAATCGATACCTTTTTAAAGGGGTTTGAGTTGCCAATAAACACTCCAACACCGACCAAAACAATGCCTAAAACATGAACCCATTCAACATGCTGACCAAAGTAGATAGAAATCAGTAAAGTAAACACAGGCATGATATTGAACAACGATGCCGTTTTATCCGGTCCAAGGACTATCGCACCTTTCACCCAAAAGTAATATGCAATCAAAGTTCCGAATAGGCTCATATAGGTTATTAGTGCCAAATCCTGAACACCAATAGAATCGATACTTTTGCCAAAATCACTTTGAAGAGTTGCGATAAATAGCATTTGCATAGCACCAATGCTCAACACCCACCTCAGTTGCTGTCCTACAGGTATATGAGGTGTCAAACGCTTCGCTAAAATCGTATATAAACAACCACTCAACAAGGCGCACGCCATAAGAATGTCACCAATATTCAGTGCTATTGACGTCATTTCCCCACCAGTAATGACAATAATCACTCCAACAAAGCTCACTAACGCACCTAAGATTGTTTTATACGAAATGGGGGAATTAAGAATGAGCCCTGAGAGCAAAATAGCGACTAGAGGCATATTTGCTTGAACGACTGCCGCATTGACGGGAACAGTGAAAGTCATCGCATAAAAAATTGAACAGTTTTGTAGAGTGACTCCGATTGTCGCGATGATAAACAACGAGAACATGTCTTTACTCTTAAGCTTTACTTCATGTGGGTATCGCATACCCCATCTCAATATCAGTAAAATCAAAGCAGCTATTGAAAATCTTAAAGCTGCGGAAACTAGCGGCGATATATTTCCATCGATAGCTTTAATGACGTTAAAGTTGCTAGACCAGAAAAAGATAGCGATAACAACGCCGCCCCAAACAGATAAATGTTTAGACATAAAGTCTCCTTATAAACTTGACTCAGCAAGGTTATATATTTCATAGTTGCCTTTTAATAGACACTTATGGGAGGGGTGATTTCAAATATGGAATCTCATTCTCTAGACGATTTATATTTATTTGTTTCCATAGCGCGTTATCGCAGCCTTACACAAGCCTCTGAGCACTTAAATATTCCTCTTGCAACCTTGAGCCGAAAGCTTAAAAAGCTAGAAACTAGCTTAGGATGTCGATTGCTCAACAGAAGTGCGCATCACTTCGTATTAACACCAGATGGAGAAAGGTATAGGCAGCAATGTGAACCTTTACTTCAGGGTTTAGAAAACGTTACAACTCGTATTGCAACCGAGCGCCAGTCCCTATCGGGCACACTCAAGATATCAGCCCCAATCAACATGACCCAAATGTGGTTAAAGAAATGTGTCTATGAATTTTCGGAAAAGCATCCCAACATATGCATTGATTTAGATGTGCAAAATGAAAAGGTCAACCTAGTTTCCAATCGTATCGACGTCACATTTCGTCTCGGGGATCTCATCGAGCAGGATTGGATTGCTCGTAAACTTTGGTCCATTCCTTTCGGGCTATGCGCATCACGGAGTTACTTAGAGCAGTACGAACCAATCACTCATCCTAAACAACTGGTTAATCATCGACTAATTACTTTAAACAACGACCGCACTTGGACGTTAATCAACCAGCTAACCAATGAAACATATTGTGAGCAGCCTAAATGTCATTTCGCTTCTAATGATGTTCTACTTGTCCGCGATGCAGTCATTCAAGGACTGGGGATTGCTTGGATACCCACCTATTATTTTCATGACCTTAATCAGGAACACTTCAACTTACAGCCGTTGTTGCCTGACTGGCTGGCTCCCGGTAAAGAAGTCTATATGATGTATAGAGACAGAGGAAATCGCCCAGCAAGAGTCGATGCTTTTATTGAGCATGTTATTGATTGGAAAAACCGATTTAAAATGTTTATCTAGCCCTAAGTAAATACTTAGATGGCTGTGGTTAAAAAGCCGATACTGGGCAGTGTTTGCCCCAAATAGCTCTAGGTTAAGAAAACGCTTTTACTTTCCACTAGTACAACCATCCAACTCGAAAAGATACGCCAACAATAACAAACAGTATTGAGAAAACAGTAACCGGGATAATGTGCAATGCCATATCAGTGAGATTAGATTCTGATAATTTAGGAATCACTCGGAACCTTGCATCTAATGCGAATAGAAAAGTAAGTAATAGCAGAGTAAGTTTAGCGACAATCCCGTGCGAAATTGGAATAGACATATCAAACCATAAACTCACATCAGGTAACATTCTGTATGCCAACATAAGTCCTGTAATGATTTGAATAACTAGCGCAGGCATACCTATTTTTTCATAGACAGATTCAAAATCTAAAAGTCGCTGGGCAGAACGTTCTCGTAGCACCCTAGGCAGCACGACCACAGCTAGTACGATATGCCCTCCTGTCCAAATAGTCGCCGCGAGTATATGTAATGTGACTAACAAACCATACATGTTTTGTCCCTTTTCTACTGGTTAGGCAGACCGCATTGAGCGATGCGAGATTGATTACCTTCAATAATGACACCTCATAAAATGATAACCATAATCAATATCAATTAATTGACAGTTAATTAATTCCCCACCTGAACCTTTTGACAAAAATCTACCCAGTAAAACTATTCAGCTACAGCAAGTTAGTTGGATTTTGATTACACTAAACTTTTAGAGTTTGTAGAGCCGTTCCATTGCTGACCAATAAAACGCTGACTTTCGCTACAGCGAATCTGTTTAATTTTGTAGAGCCTCCAAAGGCGTTTTACGACTTTGAAAACATCTATGATGGCGAAGCATGGAAAGAGAAGTGTCGCTGGACTCAAGAAAAACTCAACATCCTAAACGCGGACATTGTTGGTGTTCAAGAAGTGTTTAGTATCGACGCCGCGCGAATATTGTTTGAAGGGCTGGGCTACCCTCATTTTGCCGTTGTTGATGAACCTCATTTGGAGCAGGACTATATTTGCTCTCAACCCGTTGTCGCCATTGCATCACGATACCCAATTGTCAGCGTCAGTGCCGTCACTCCGCTAACTTCGATTGAAGAGAGCTATCAGGTTAAGGCTCCCGACTTTAGCCGCAAACCAATTTATGCCACGGTCGAGATACCAGATATCGGCGAGGTAGCCGTTTATGTCTGTCACCTTAAGTCACAACGGCCAACAGACAGCCTTGATGCAGAGAAATCTCACTCCCTTATTGGTCAATGGTTATCCAGCCAGCAAAGGGGATGGGAAGCGGTTATGCTACGACTGTTTATGGAACAACAATATAACAATAACCCAATCCCAACGGTGCTGATGGGAGATATGAACCAAGCGATAAGCAGCAATATTACTGGTTTACTGACTCAGCAAGTCAATGAAGATGATAAACAACTCAGGCTAAGAGATAGCTGGCAGCTTCAATCTACATCGGTAATTGAAAGTGAGCGACCACCCACTCACTATCATTTTGCCAAAGGGAATGTGCTCGACTACATTCTGCTGTCACAGGAGTTTCAACCCGACTCTCAGTATTCGATGGCTGACGTCACAGAGTACCAAACACTGGATGCCCACTTGATCAACCCAAGCTTTGAAAAAGACAAGCAAGCCAGTGACCATGCCTTTGTCGCTGTAACAGTTCAGTTTGTTCTATAAGCTAAAACGAGTGACATCCACTCGTTTTCTGCTTACTTAACTGCACTCAATTTTTGGTTCCTCTCCCATAAGCCAAGAGACCCATCTTATCTTCGAGTTCAATATAAAGCCCTCATCAGCACCGATACCACCAGTGATGAAACCGTCGATAGGTGAATCACTTGCGTTAAGCGAAAAGCGCCAATTTTTACTATTTATTCGTTGACCATGTTGAATTGCCTGATTAAGTTGCTCACTAACCACATAAAGGGTGAAGCCTTTTGTCTCGCTGATCCCTAACCCAGAATCTGACACACTACCGATGGCCACTGGCAGCTCCATAGTACAATCACGACCATCGGGATCTGAAAAACGGTAGATGGCATTTCCAACCCTTCCTTTTAGCCAAACTAATTGTCCTTGGGTCATTTGGTCTGCGACGATAACGCCTAATGAATTGGATGGCACTTCCTGCGAGGCAACAGCAACTGCGGAAGCCGAACATAGAAATAGAAGCTTGATGACGTTTTTCATGCTGACGCCTCCTCAGTCATATGCGTAAGAGTCGGTTGAGCTAACAGGTAAACCAACCAAAATGGCCCTGCAATTGGGACGAAAAACACAAAGCCCCAATATCCTGATTTACCACTATCGTGGAGCCTTCGAGCTATGGCAGAAAGAGTAGGAAATAAGCTCAAAATCCCATAGGTAGCATCAAACCAACTTTTCATCGCAACATCAGCCAATATACAAACCAAACTAACCAAGGCATGTACAAGGAAGAACCGCCAAAATTCTTGTTTCGACGAGCAGCCAGAGAAGTCAAAACTGCGCCTCCACGCCAATAAATAAAACCGCATAAATGTCACTCCTTTATAAACAACAAGGAGATTTTCAGGCGATTTCGAATCTAAAAAGACCTAAATCGCGTTCTAGGTCGTCTCAAAACCGGCATTTGTCCTATTATTGTTTTTAATTAAGTTTCAAAGAGTTATCCTTATTGGTACTCGAAACGGAATCAAACTTCATCTAGGACCGATTATGCTCGCCATTCCTGTGCCTTTTGTTGTCTCAATGCTACTTGGACTATTAGCGATTACGCTCTATTTGCGTTTCGAGCGACAAACCAAAGCAGCTTGTTTGTTTCTGGGGTTGTGCGCAACAACAATCGCGATGGTAGGTTTGAGATGGACATTTGATGTCTCACTGTTTAACTTTTTCCAGCCCGTTTTAGCTTCTCTGATTCCGGTTTGTGCTTGGTTCGTTTTTTCGGCATCAACGCAAAGAAACTTATGGTCACTAGCAAAGCACTTTGTCGCACCTGCATACATATTGACTAGCGTGGCTACTCAAGATTGGTTGTCACTCCCTATAGATGAAGTTCTCACTCTTACCTATATCGGTTATGGCATTGGGTTGATCCGGTTTGCAGGAAAAGAGTCCTTATTGATCAATGTTTCTCTAGGAAGTTGGGATAACGTTAAGAAAGCAGAGAGTATTGCGGGTTGGATGTTACTGTTTTCAGCACTCGTCGATACATTGATGTCACTGGATTTCGCTTACAACAAAGGAGAGATGTCGTTATATATACTGACTGTTGCCCACCTAGTATTGTTGCCGACGCTCTCTATTGCTGTCGTTATTGTTGGTATAAACACACCTATTTCAGAGGCTGAGAACGCTGAAGCACAGCCAGATCATTTGGTAAGTAATACTGTTTCTACAATGACGATGTCACAAGAGCGAGCTATCGAGATTACGTCTTTGTTAGATGAGAAAATACGTCGAGAGTCTCTGTATCTCGATCCCGATTTAACACTCGTGAAACTTAGCCGTAAACTCGTCATACCCGCTAAGCATATTTCTATCGCAGTCAATCAAGTACATGCTCAAAATATTTCTAAACTCATCAACTCTTACCGCGTTTGCCATGCAAAACAAGCGTTACGCAGCTCTCAAGATACCGTGACACAGATTTTCATGAATAGTGGCTTTCAGACTAAATCAAATTTTAACCGGGAATTTTCAAGAATCACTGGTATGACCCCAAGTCAGTATCGTAAAGCTAAATCAGCGCAATAAACCTAACCATCTGAGTTCGTTGACACAAACATTGAACTTAAACTTAATTACGACTTAGAGCTACGCCTAACTGACTAAAGTAGCGACTGCTATACTAGAGAAAACCCATCTCTTGAACGGTACTAATGAAAGTTCGCGCAATACTGTTGTTTTTCTTATTGTTACCCATTCAAGTTATGAGTGCAGAGATCGCGCTGTTTGTTCCGCGAACAGAGAGTGCTTCGTGGCAATCACAAATAAGATTTGCCCAAGCGGCTGCCAATGACCTTGGCGTTACCTTACATGTCTATGATGCAGAGAACCAACCCGAGACTATGTTGAAGCAAGTCTCCCAAGCATGTGAGAAAGGCGTAGATGGTGTTCTGTTCATGAACTACGAACAGATAGGTGAAAAGCTGCTTGCCATTACTGAGAAGTGCAAAATACCGAGTATTCTTTTCAACACAGGGTTTAACTCACGTGAATTTCTCCCTCGAACCAAATATCGTTATTGGATTGGAGAAATTACTCCTAACGATATCAAAGCAGGTTCCGTTTTAGCCGAGCAACTGCTGCTAAAAGCCAATGGTAAGATCAACAAAGTAAAAATGCTGGTGCTCAATGGTAATCTCAAAGAGTTATCGGCAATCGAGCGAAACCAAGGGCTTTATCAGTTTATACGGCACAACCCGAGCGTAACTGTTGTTGCTGAAAGTGACTCCAATATGAGTTGGGGGCGTGAAGAAGCGAAACGCCAATTTAAGCATTTTTACCAACGTCATCCTGAGATCAACATGGTATGGGCCGCCTCTGACACTATCGCATTAGGTGCCAGAGATGCCATGCGAGAGCTAGAGTTACCGCTAAATTCCATCTATATAGGAGGAGTGGATTGGCTACCGGAAGCACTTAGAGTAATTGAAGAGGGAGAGCCCTATATCTCGGTTGGTGGTCACTTTACCGAAGCGGCGTGGAGCATGATCTTGTTGAACGACTATCTTGATGGTCACGATTTCATTGCTGAATCCACCCAGTTTCGCTCCCCATTCTATTCCATCAATCACGCCAATGTAGCCATGTTTCAAAGCTTTATTGACGACAATTGGCAACGTATTGATTTTCAGGCGCTCTCTAAACAACATGAGAGCGATAAACTGTATAACTTCAGCATCAAATTCCTACTTGATGGTTATTATCAAAACACCAAAGCACTCAAGTTGACCGATGAAGAAGTAGAATGGTTAAGAGATCATAACGAACTAAGGTTAGCAATTGATATAGATTGGCCGCCCTTTGAGTATGTCGACGGTAGTGGAGAGTATCAGGGCATTGCTGCCGACTACATTAAACTGATCGCTCAGCGCTTAGGGATAGAGCTTGTTCCTAGTACCAATATGAGTTGGTCTGAGGTTGTTGAAGCTTCAAAACAGCGAGCACTAGACATTTACCCTGCTCTTCCTGTCACGCAAGATCGTGAGCAATATCTGGACTTCACTCGCCCATACCTCAGTTTTCCACTCATGATTATCACCAATCAAGACATTCCTTATGTGCGCGATATCGAGGCTCTCAATGGTATGCAAGTTGCTGCGGTAGAAGGGTATAGTTCATACGAGCTACTGCGAGACAACCACCCACAAATCAAACTGTATGCTGCTGAAAACGTGTCAGATGCTTTGCAATCCGTCGCATCAGGCAAAGTAGATGCGTACGTAGGTAATATTGCAACCGCCAACTATGTTATGACACGCGAAGGGTATAGCAACCTTAAAGTCTCAGGGCTCACACCGTATCGAATTGATCTTAGAATGGCAGTGCGAAGTGACTGGCCAATCCTCAACAGCATCTTGCAGAAGTCTTTGGATGCCCTCTCTGAAGAAGAGAAACAAACCATCTACTCCCGATGGGTAACGGTTAGATACGAACACGGAGTGGATTATAGTCTCGTGTGGAAAATCGCTCTTGTGTCGTTGTCGGTGTTGATTTTATTAAGTTACTGGACGAGTAAACTCTCCAAGTTAAATGACAAACTCAATAGCGAAATTACCGAGAGAAAGCAGATAGAACAGCAGCTGTTACATGAAAAAAACAAAATCGAGCAGCTATCGATTACTGACCCTTTAACAGGTCTATTTAACCGCCGTTACTATAATAAAAAGCTCCCTACAGAAATCCTACGAGCGCAGAGCATCCAAGACTGGCTAAGTTTTGTAATTATTGATGTCGATGACTTCAAGCAATACAACGACCATTACGGACATCTTAACGGTGACAAACAGCTCGTCGAATTTGCTAATGCCCTGAAAAAGCAGTGTCAGCAGAGTTCTGATTACTGCTTCCGTCTGGGCGGAGAGGAATTTGGCGTGCTGTTTACAGGGCGTTCTCCAGAAGAAGCCATATCGTTCGTCAACCAAATCCGACTGGAGATTGAATCGTTACAGTTAGAGCACCAGTTCAGCCGCGCTTCTGATGTTATTACGGCTTCGTTTGGAATAGTGACGACCAATAAACCTAAGTACACGATGGAACAACTTTATGAAACCGCTGATGCCGCCCTCTATGATGCCAAAGAGAGCGGCCGCAACAAGGTTGTTGCTAAAGAGCTAAAGTAGAGAACTTAAGCCTTTAGCCGATTAACACTCGTTACTCAGGCTGTAAGTTTCATTTACCCCGCTTTCCTGCACAAAGTCCTCATCATGACTGACCAGGACAAATGCTCCACTGTACTGATTTAACGTCTGGGCGAGTAACTGCTTAGACTCCAAATCAAGATGATTATCAGGTTCATCCAACAAAAGTACCGGCTGAGTTGGCTGATGGCTGACCACCAGCATTGATAACTTCATTTTTTCACCACCACTTAGCTGCCTGACTGTGCGGAAAACCGAATCACGCCGAAAACCGATACCTGCTAACAAAGTTCGAGCCTCTGCTTCCACTAGGCCACTGCACATCTCCATCACCGTCTCTAACAGAGTTTTGGCGTTATCTAATAAGCCAAAGTGTTGGTCTAAGTAAAATAACGGCGTGTTGAGGTAACAGTCACCGCTGAGCAAAGTACTTTTGCCCCGCAAGATATTAAGCAAGGTAGATTTGCCTGACCCATTGCTCCCATGCAACCAAAGTTTGCTAGTTCCCGTTAGCTGCAAATGAATAGGCTCCTGGCAGCCATAAGGTAAGACACCATTGACTATCGAAACTAGCTGTCCTTTCCGGCCTCCATGACTTTCACACATATAGAACTTTTGCGCTTTTAACTGCTCACTCCTCTTGTTCAAAGCGTGCTCTTTCTTATCAAGCAAGTCTCGACGACTGTTTTCGTTTTTCAACTTGTTAGACATGGTTCGCTCAGCACTGTCTTTCATACCATCAAGCAAGATTTTAGGTTGGCTGCCACTTCTGCGCGCTTTCATTCCTTTTGCTTGTCTTTGCTCGGCTTTCTCTTTGTTCTTCTGCGCTTGTCGCTCAAGCCTTTTTTGCTCCTTGTGGAGACTGTCTAATTGACGTTCAACCGCAGTTACTTCGAGCTCTTTTTGACTTCTATAATCATCATAGTTACCCCCATATTGGGCTAACCCCAAGGTTGAAAGCTCCCATATTTGCTCCATTTCTCGCAATAAAAAGCGATCATGGCTTATAAGCAATATATGACCTGTGAAGGCATTCATTTGCTCACGAAGCCACTCGCGACCTTGTTTGTCTAAATGGTTGGATGGTTCGTCTAGCACTAGCAGCTGTGCATCAGATTGAAACAGTTGCCACAACTGTATGCGTGCGAGTTGTCCACCGCTTAGATCTGAACAGAGAAAGTCCGTGTTTCGCGGTAACTGCATCTCACCGAGCTGGGATTCGAGCTCTTGTTTCAACGACCATTGCTCTCCGACAATCTCGAACCAATGATCGTCGCAATCTCCTTGCTCAATTTTCGCCAAAGCGTGCAATACATTTTCAACTCCAAGGTACTGCGCAACAGTAATATTGCCATCTAGTAGCTTTGAAGGTAATTGAGTGTAAGTTTTCACGATCGCATTTAACGCGACTTCACCCTGAGTGGGACAAAGAGCCTTGGTTAGAATAGAAGCGAGAATTGATTTCCCCACCCCATTACGTCCGACTAACCCGACTTTAGATTGCGTTAACGAACAAGAGATATCACTGAAAAGCACCTCGCCATTGTCGAAGTGGTAGCTGATTTTATTGGCTTGTATAACTGGCATAAATTGCCTCCTGTTAGACAGGATTAGGCATTGCGCGTAGCAAACAGATCGCAAACAAATACGATAAAAAAACAATCTTGTATAAGAGAAGTCATGCTCGATTGAGCACAGACGGAGCTACGCCGACTAACCCTGTGAAATCCTAATAACGATGTAAAATTGGATAACAGGTGTTAGTTATTCATATTGGCGTAATCTCCTAAAGAAGTGATGGCGGGAGTATAGGGTAATCTTTGTTCAAACTTCAAGCGCTAAAAAATAAAGAGATGATCAACCGCACACATAAGCTTGTTCATCTCTTTATCTCGAATGCTATTAATCGACTTGCTGAACCGAAATACGGTTTTTGAACTCGAAGACCTTTTCTGCACACACATCAATGCAACGTCCGCAGCTCATACAGTCTTGGCTCATGACTCGTGGGTCACCTTCTTTTAGCGGTTGACGCAAAATCTCTGGCTCTGGGCAAACATTGTAGCAATCCATGCATTTGGTGCAGTCTTCACGACGCACTGCTGAAACACGAAGTAAGCTCTTTGAACCAATCACACCGTAGGTTGCACCTAGCGGGCATAAGTGACCGCACCAGCCGTGTTCAACAAGCAGCAAGTCTAGCAAGAAGACCATAACAATCAGTATCCAGCCAGCCCCCATTCCAAACACCAATCCACGATGAAGGGTGGCAACCGGATCAATCCACGCCCAAAGCACGCTTCCCGAAATTGCGCTGCCAATAAGTAATACTGGAATCAACCAGTAACGAAGTTTAGATGACCAACGGTAGCTCGCCTTTAAATTGAGCTTTCTTCTCAGCCAAGCGGCGAAGTCGGTAACTATATTAAGTGGGCAAACCCAGCCGCAAAAAGCACGCGGGCTCACTACAGCATAAAATACCACCACAATGGCGAAGCCAATCAAAGCGGTGAGTTCAGGCATATGCCCTGCTGCGAGTGTTTGAAGAACAATTAATGGATCACTAAACGGAATGACATCAAACAGATTGCTAGACGATAGGTTGCCCTTTAGTACACCTAAGGTTGGCCCTGCCATGAACAAGGCAATGATGCTGAGCTGACATACACGGCGCAGCAGCAAGAAGCGATGAGCCTTCCACCAGCCGAGTTCTCGGATTGCGTCTTTTCCTGCATCTTTCGCTAGATTCTTAGCCATTAGAGCTTACCTCCTAGCGTTTCTAACGCTTCTACAGGTACTTCCGGCGCGCTATTTTCCAGTGACTTGGTTACCTCTTCCCAACCCAATTGGTAGTGAGCTCCCATCTTGCCTTTCGCGAGCTCTGTTGGAATGATCTTGATTGCGGCAACTTCGGTCACACAGGCCTGTTCACATTTACCACAACCTGTACATTTGTCCGAATGAACGGTTGGAATGAGTTTCGCGTGATAGCCCGTTCTTTCATTGCGAATATGCTCCAGGGTTATTGCTTCATCAACCAGTGGGCAGACGCGATAACAGACATCGCAGCGCAAACCCTGCCAGTTAAGACAGCTTTCATGGTCAATCAAGACCGCGGTCCCCATGCGAGCATCATCGATATTGGTCAGATTAGGGTCAAGCGCTCCGGTTGGACAAGCAGGCACACAAGGGATGTCTTCACACATCTCGCATGGAATTTTGCGCGCATTAAAGTAAGGCGTTCCTGATTCAACAGAAGAGAGTAGCGTTGCCAATTTCAAGGTATCATAAGGGCAGGCCTGAACACATAAACCACAGCGAGTACACGCCGCTTCAAATTCCCCTTTAGGCAGCGCTCCCGGTGGTCGCACGGGCACACCTTCTCCGTTTCTTGCCTGACTTTGCGTCGACTGAAGTCCCAATACTGTCGCAGCGACTCCGACTCCTGCGGCCGTTCGTGCGGCATCCCGTAAGAACCGACGTCGACTCTCTGATAGCTTTGAATTAGACGAACTCATGACCCAATACCTCTCGCCTTCGCTTACATTGTAAGGTGACTTACAACCTACTTAAGCATAGCAACCATAGTAAAATTGCGGTTATTTTTGCGAGCAATGAGATCGAGATACATACCTCTAAAGAGGTGTATCAAACTTCAATTGATGCTTATCAACAAACCGCAGTGATAAAGCGCCCATATTGAAAAATTGCAGGGAAAGCACAGCTCACCTTATCCAACAAATATCTAAAGATTGAGTTTTTTGTCACACGAACTTTCCTTGCAACATATTATCCTTATAGAATGTGTGGCTATATTTTTGCTGCGGGGGTCTTATGATTGAAATCGTAATAGACGGAAAGTATCGAATTGTTGAGCAAGGCTCGACCCTTCTAGAAGCGGCCAAAGTGTGTGGAGTAGACATCCCCTCACTATGTGGCCTGAACAAATCTGACCAAAAAGTCCCTTGTGACTTATGTGTCGTCGAAGTCGAAAGTGGCGGAACACAGCGTGCTTGTGAATTAGAAGTCTATTCTGGGTTAAATGTCATCACCCAATCAGAACAACTCAGCGCCCACCGTAAGCAAGCACTCAACCGGATCATGCAAGATCACTACGCCGATTGTGAAGCGCCATGCAAAACCGCTTGCCCTGCGGGTGTCGATATTCAGTCTTACTTATATTTCATTGCACAGAACGATCATCAAAAAGCGATTGAAGTAATCAAGAAGACACTGCCAATGCCGCTGTCAATTGGGCGTGTTTGCCCTGCATTCTGTGAAAGTGAATGTCGCCGCTCACTGGTTGATGAGTCGATAGCCATTCGACAACTTAAACGTCATGCTGCTGATGGTGACCTTGCAGCGCAAGAATCTTATGTACCAGAGAAAAAACCAGCCAAAAACCTTTCCATTGCAGTTGTCGGAAGTGGGCCGGGTGGCCTAACCGCGGGCTATTACTTGTCCAATGAAGGTTACGATGTCACGGTGTTCGAGTCTATGCCTCAAGCTGGCGGCTGGCTTCGATATGGGATCCCCGAATACCGACTCCCTAAAGCGATTCTTGACAAAGAGATCGAGTTAATGTGCCGTAACGGCATGGTGGTGAAAACGAATCAGAAGCTGGGTGAGAATTTTAGCTTATCTCAATTAAGCGAAGATTATGACGCGGTATGTCTTGCTGTCGGTGCATCACTCGCTGTCGAGATGAACTATCCGGGCAGTGATTTAGATGGCTGCTACCTAGGTGTGGATTACCTCAAAGATTATGTCACTGAGCAGCACTACACCACTGGCAAAAAGGTCGCAGTGATTGGCGGAGGTAACACGGCGATAGATTGCGCTCGAACAGCACGTCGAGCCGGAGCAGATACCACCCTGATTTATCGCCGTACTCGCGAAGAGATGCCCGCCGAAGACTACGAGATTGAAGAAGCCGAACACGAAGGTGTGAAGTTCTTATTCTTGACCAATCCTGCCGAAAATATTGCCGACTCAAATGGTCGTGTCAGTTCAGTTCGGTTAGAGAAAATGGCGCTAGGTGCTCCAGATTCTTCAGGGCGCCGCCGTCCACAAGCCACTGGTGAATTCTTCACTGAAGCATTTGATACCGTGATTGCCGCGGTATCGCAAAAACCGGATTTGAGCTTTCTGGATAACGATTCACTCTCCATCCCACTGACTCGTTGGAATACCGCGCAAACGGATGACGCCACCATGCACACGGGGACAGGCAATATATTCAGTATTGGTGATTTCAGACGTGGCCCTGCTACCGCAGTAGAAGCCGTGGGAGATGGTCGCATCGCCGCGAAAGCGATTGATCTATACCTCAATGGCGACATGGCAGATATGCCTAAACCAGAGTTCAACTCACGTAAAGAGAAGAAGCTTTCTCAAGTTGATCCGCTTCATTTCGAACATATCGAAAAAATCGCGCGAAGCATTATGCCCGAGCTCACTCCAGAGCAACGTGAGCAGAGCTTTGCCGAAGTTGAACTGGGTTTCGATAACGATGACGCCATTCAAGAAGCAATGCGCTGTCTTGAATGTGGCTGCCAAGCCAACACCCAATGCGATCTACGTGACTACTCAACAGAATATGGTGCTGAGCAGCAATTCAAAGTTTCCCTAGAGGTGAAATCTCATCAAGATTGGTTAACACTTCGCAGTAAAGATTCTAGACATAAGTTCAGCGTTGACCGTAGTTCGCAGTTTATCGAGTTCGATGCTAACCGCTGTATCAGCTGTGGTCAGTGTATTCAGGCATGTAGTGAACAAGCCGTTCACGGTATTCTCAATTTTATTCACGATGAGAAAGGACGCCCAGCCCTTCGCCCCGATGACAGACCGCACTTTGGCTCAGCGAGAAATGGTCGTTTGCTCATGGGTGACTCCAACTGCGTGCAATGTGGAGCGTGTGTGCAAGCCTGCCCGACAGGCGCCATGGTCGATAGCCGAGATCGCTCTCAAGGTCGCAGCGAACAACTTAAACAAGTCGATACCATTTGTACTTATTGCGGGGTTGGCTGCAAGCTCACCATGCATGTCGACGAGGCGAGCAACCAAATCCGCTACGTTAAAGGTGCAGAATCTCCCGTTAACCAAGGCATGCTGTGTGTCAAAGGCCGTTTTGGCTTCGACTTTATCAATGATGACTCAAGGCTTACCACACCACTCATCCGCAAAGATGGTTGGTTACAACCTGCAACGTGGCAAGAAGCGATCGATTTAGTCGCGAAGAAGTTCTCTTCGATTAAGCAAGACTTCGGCGGCAATGCGTTAGCAGGTTTTTCGTCAGCAAAAACCACCAACGAAGATAACTATGCATTCCAGAAATTTATTCGTCGTGAACTTGGCACTAACAACGTCGACCACTGCGCGCGCTTGTGTCATGCCTCTAGCGTTACCGGTCTTGAAGCCTCGTTAGGCAGTGGTGCAATGACCAACGACATACCCAGCATCAAACATTCGGATGTTATCTTTATCATTGGCTCAGACACCACGTCTGCGCACCCGATTATCGCTTCGCATATCAAGCAGGCAATTCGTCATCATGGCGCTCGACTGATCGTCGCCGATCCAAAACGGATTGATATGGTCGACCATGCTGAGCTGTACCTCGCTCATAGACCGGGGACAGATGTCATGCTGTTAAACGGGGTGATGCAGCAGATCATTAAAAACGGTTGGTACGATCAAGAGTACATAGAAGAGCGTGTGGATGGTTTCGACACCCTACTTCAAGAAGTGATGTCTCCTGCTTACGCCTTAGATAAAGTCGAGCTTGTCACTGGAGTCAGCGCTGAAGACATCTTTGCGATGGCGCGCACCATAGGCACCGCCAAGCGTACCGCTGTTTATTACTCTATGGGCATTACCCAACATACAACGGGGCACGACAACGTTCGCTCAATCGCCAACCTGCAGCTTTTGTGCGGCAACATTGGTATTGAAGGTGGTGGCATCAACCCACTACGCGGTCAATCTAATGTTCAAGGGGCCTGTGATATGGGTGCACTACCAAACAACTACCCTGGCTATCAAAAGGTGTATAACCCAATGATACGCCAAAAGTTCTCTATTGAGTGGAACGCACCTGACCTGCCAGCAGAACCCGGGTTAACACTCACCGAGATCATTGATGGCGCATGCCAACGTCATGTGCGCGGCTTGTACATTATGGGTGAGAACCCAGTATTGAGTGACCCGAACCAAGCCCATGTAATTGAAGGGTTAGAAACGCTCGACTTCTTAGTGGTGCAGGACATCTTCTTAACTGAGACAGCCCAATACGCAGATGTGGTTTTACCTTCATGCTCGTTTGCCGAAAAATCTGGTCACTTCACCAATACAGAGCGTCGCGTGCAACGAGTCAACGCCGCAGTCAACGCTCCAGGAGAAGCGAAAGAGGACTGGTGGATCATCCAACAAATCGCCAATGCAATGGGCAGTGACTGGCACTACCAAAATGTCGCTGACATAACAGCGGAAATCACCCGCGTCACGCCACAATATGCTGGCCTCAAGTGGGATAACATTACGCCAGAAGGTGTCCAGTGGCCGAGCAATAAGAACAACCCGAACGGCACACGCATCATGCACCAAACCCAATTCACTCGCGGTAAAGGGCAGATGGTTGGAGTTCCATTCCGCTACGCAGCCGAACTGCCTGATGAAGAGTTCCCGCTAGTGCTTACCACAGGCCGAGTGTTAGAACAGTTCCACACCGGAACCATGACTCGTAAGACCAGAGGGCTCGACAAGCTTGCCGGGCCAAGAGCCATGATCAGTGTACAAGACGCCGAAGCACTGGGGATTTCAAATGGTCAAAGATTGAAAGTCTCAACCCGCAGAGGAGAGATAGAGATCGATGCGTTTGTAACCAAACGAATCCAGAAAGGGGTGATCTTTATTCCCTTCCACTTCGTCGAGTCGCCAGTAAACAGGCTCACCACTACAGCCACCGACCCACACGCTAAGATCCCAGAGTTTAAGGTCGCAGCTGTAAGAGTTGAGGCACTAGACATCGCAGAAAACCACGTCTAACTAGGCGTTTTAAATAAGGAAAGAGAGTCAACCAGAAGGTTGGCTCTTTTTGTTTATCCGTCTAACCCCAACATGATACGATATAAAATAGATTGGTGAATATTAAATACGAGTTGTAGTAGAAATACTCTCCCAACAGTAGTTTTAGCGCTTTGCAAATTTACGGAAAATAATCAGAAAGGAATTCGAAAAAATGATACGTAACTTTTACACTTGCGAAAAAGAAGTGGATGAAAATAGCCATGACGGAGAAGGCTCAATAGACATTTTTCGTGCGTTCAAGCGTAAAGATTTCGACGGTGCATGGGATTTCGCTATTCGTGTCGTTATGCCACCGGGAAGCTCTATGGGCGAACATACTCATGGAGACGATGAAGAAATGTATATCATTTTGAAAGGTGAAGGCACTATGACCATCGAAGGTAAGGAAAGAAAGGTGTCTTCAGGAGATATGATAGTTAACAAACGTTTTGGCACACATGGTTTGGTAAACACATCGAGCAATGAAATTGAGCTGTTAATAATTCAAGCAAGTCTAAAGTAAATAGCAATTGCAAAACGTTTAAACGGATTCCAAACGCTCGGCTTTTTTTGTTCAGCTAAGTTGGTAATGACAATCAATTTACTGGTTTTTGTGGTTGGACGATTATAGCTTCAAAGGGGCAGATGTAATGAATAATTTGTTTACGTATGTATCAGCAATGAAAGAAGAGCTTGACGGCCTATCGATAATTGAGAGAGTACATACGCAACAGACTACCGAAGAAGACGGAATACTTATAGAAAACAGTGAACTACTCGTAACGTTTAACAATGGTGTAGGTGTGAGAAAGTTGACCGAACGAGAGCTGTCAGATCATGACTCGGATACAGTCTGTGAGGAATGCTGGATTTCATACGAAGTCACTGAGCAACCGAGTACACTAAACATAACCCCCAAGAAAAAACACTTTACGAATCAGTGCCAAGAATCATTCTGGCTGAAAATCAATAATGCACAGATAAGCACATGAAAAGGAATCTCATTTGGAGAAAGTTTTAGTTAGCTCGTGTTTGGTTGGCAATAAAGTTCGATACAACGCCAGTTGTTTATCCATTCCTGAATCCGATTTCCATTGGCTTCAATCAAATGTAGATCTCGTGATATTTTGTCCTGAAGTGTCGGCTGGCCTTCCCACTCCAAGAGCGCCTGCTGAAATCATCTTCGGAAGAGGGATTGATGTGCTTAGTGGCTCCGCCAATGTTGTTGGAGATGATGGTATTGATGTCACAGCTCAATTCGTAGTAGGTGCTGAGAATGCTCTGAAAATATGCCAGCAACAACAAATAGAGTATGCAGTACTGGCTGAGGGCAGCCCCTCTTGTGGTAGCTCCAAGATTTACGATGGAACATTCAGTGGCACCAAAATCACTGGCTCTGGCGTAACGGCTGCTTTATTGGAGCGTAACGGCATCAAGGTGTTCAGCCAACATACAATCGACCAACTTCGAAGCGTATTGAAGAGAGCTCGCTAGCGAGCTTCGACACTAGAATACTCGATGGAAATCAGCGACAATTCATTCTTGTCAGCATACCCATTACTATCATCTGGTACCTCGACGTTTCATCATCTCCATTCACACTTTATGGCAAATAACGCTTAGCTGATTTCATCAGTTTTTGGAAAGATGGGCACTCTAGATGAGACGGTAGAGGGCAGTTCGCGACGTGATTAAGGTTATCGCGTACGATTGCCAGCCTCTTGATTTGCTCATCAATTTCTTCCACTTTTTGAGTAAGCAAATCTCGGTTAATAGCCAGTTCATCGTCGACATCAAACATGGATGCGATCTCTTCTAGCGATAACCCCGCAGCCCGACCCAGTGAAATAATATTTAATTTATTCAAAATATTAGGTGAGTATTGTCGACGTAAGCCATTTCTTCCAATCGAACGAATCAGCCCAATCTTTTCATAATACCTTAATGTGGACGGCGCCAAACCTGACTCTTTAGAAACGACTGCAATATCCATAAATATTCCCGTTGACTTAAAGTTAACTTCAAGTTGTAACATGATTCAAAACTAACAGGTTAAAAACGAATTACAACAGGGAAAACGAAATGGAACTATCGATTTGGCTACAAGCGATTTGGGTTGGTATAGGCGCGACGGTGATCATGGATATTTGGGCGTTAATTCAGAAGCGTGTGCTTGGCATTCCACCTCTTGATTACGCGTTAGTCGCGCGTTGGGTATGTTTGATACCAAACGGACAATGGGTTCATCGTCCGATTATGGCGACGCCACCAGTCAAGGGAGAGAGGCTATTGGGTTGGGCTCTACATTATTTGACTGGTATCGTTTTTGCGTTGGTCCACACACTTATTTTGGGCGAAACATGGCTTATGAATCCGAGTATCGTACCTGCACTCATGACAGGCATAGTGACCCTAGCGTTTCCATTCTTGATCATCCAACCTTGCCTAGGATTTGGTATTGCCGCAACCAAAACACCCTCGCCGTGGAAAGCACGAGGGTTAAGTTTGTTAGCGCATAGCTTCTATGGCTTTGGTCTGTATCTAACAGCGCTTGTGACGCTATAGAGACGTTAAGCTTAACTAACCCGCTTGAGAATCAACGCAGTACCCATACCACCACCGATACACAGTGAGGCGAGACCGAGTTGAGTTTTAGAGCGGATCATTTCATAGATCAGCGTAGTGACAATTCGGCCACCCGATGCTCCGATTGGATGCCCAAGGGCTATCGCACCGCCATTGACGTTGGTTTTACCTTCAAACCAATCGTAAGGCACTTGATGCTGTTCAGACAGCCCTTTCATCACTCCAATGGCTTGCGAAGCGAAGGCTTCGTTGAGCTCTAACCTTTGAATATCACTCAGCTCGAGCTCTGCGCGTTGCAATGCCTGTTTTACCGCCGGGATTGGGCCTAATCCCATCACATCAGGCTCAACACCACCCTGCCCTGTTGCGACTACCTCAACCAGAGGAGCAAGCCCATGTTGCTGAACCGCTTGCTCACTGGCAACAATCAAGGCTACCGCGCCATCATTTAAGCCAGAGGCATTGCCTGCCGTTACACTCCCTTGCTTATCGAATGCCGCTCGAAGCCCAGACAGGCTTTCTATGGTCGTACCGAATCTCGGATGCTCATCAAGATTCACAGCGCTTTCACCTTTGCGTGATTTAATCACGACAGGAACGATTTCTTGTTCAAAGCAACCAGACTTAATTGCTTGCTCGGCTCTTGATTGGCTACGCAGGGCAAATGCGTCTTGCTCTCCACGGCTTATCTCATAGCGCTTGGCAATGTTTTCAGCAGTAATACCCATATGAAAACTGCCAAAAGCATCCGTTAAGCCATCTTTGAGCATGGTATCAATCATGGAGATATCGCCCATTTTATTGCCTTGGCGACATTTCCCATCCATCACGAAAGGAGCATTACTCATACTTTCGGTGCCTGCAGCAACCACAAGGTTTGCGTCACCGCTTCGTACCGAGTTTATGGCGTTGAGGATAGATTTCATGCCACTGCCGCAGATCATGTTCAAGGTATAAGCAGGGGTTGTGACAGGTATCTCTGCGTGAATAGCGGCTTGCCGACCCACCCCCTGCCCCAGACCTGCACCGAGCACATTACCCACTACCACTTCATCAATCATGGTCGGGGCAAGTTCGGCTTGGGCAAGCGCACTCCTAATGGTTAAGCTCGCTAATTCAACGGCAGATTGGGAGCTCAGCCCGCCAAGGAAGCTGCCAATCGGAGTCCTCTTGGCAGCAACAATATAGACTTTTTCGGTCATCTTAGAGTACCAACCCTCCGTCTATTTTCAGCACTTGCCCAGTGATAAAGCTTGATTTATCACTGGCTAAAAATTCGACACCATTGGTGATGTCTTCGGTTGTCCCCATTCGGCCAAGTGGTGTTTTGCCTTTCATCATATCGAGAACTTTCTCTGGCAAATCAGCGGTCATAGGTGTTTCGATAAAGCCAGGTGCTACACAGTTGGCGCGAACTTGAGCCCCTTTACGAGCAAATTCTTTCGCCCACCCTTTTGTCATGGCGATAACTCCACCTTTTGTGGCCGCATAGTTGGTTTGTCCAATGTTGCCGTCGGTCCCAACTACTGAAGACATAGTCACAATCGAGCCGTAGTTGTTTTCCATCATTAACGGCGCGATGGCTTGAGTCAGGTTGAATACGCCTTTTAGGTTAACGTCTAGTACAAAGTCCCATTCTTGCTCTGTCATTTTGTCGATCAGTGCATCTCGGGTAACGCCCGCGTTATTCACTAACACATCTACGCGCGAGTATTGTTGTTTAATTGACTCCACCAGCTCGGCAATCGCTTGTCGGTCACAGATATTCACCGTAACAGCTTGCACATTCTCTATATCAGAAAATGCCGCGGCTAATCCGTCCGAATTCATATCTAAGGCATATACCTTTTCTGCTCCGTTTTGAGCAAACCTCTCAGTGATTGCTCGACCTATTCCTTGCGCTGCGCCTGTTACCAGACAAATTTTGTTCTCAAACATGTCTTAATCCTTATGGGCAAAATAAAAAACTGACGAGTAAAACCAATCAATCACAAACGCACTTAGCCTACCGATTTATCGGTGTCTGCCTTGATTGGAAGTCGATGAACGATTAAACCGCTATTCATCTTTACTAATTTTGAGTCGAAACTGCGTGTCAAAGATTGCAGTATCCATAAATTTTAATGACGAACTGACGACAGGAGCGAAATCCATGTGCTGCAAGATGTCTCGCTCTAAATCCATACCCGGAGCTATTTCTATTAGCTCTAATCCATTCTCCGTTAAGCGAAACACCGCTCTTTCGGTGATGTACAGAACAGGCTTGTTGCTCATAACGGCTTGCTTAGCGCTAAACGTGATTTGTTCTACTTGGTTAATGAGCTTTTTCTGTCGACCTTCCTGAATAATAGTCAAAGCTTGATGATTTACCTCAACTTGTAAACCTTGTGCGGTAAAAGTGCCGCAAAAGTAGACCTTCTTCGCGTTCTGCGTGATATTGATGAAACCGCCACAACCCGCAATCTTGCTTCCAAAACGAGAGACATTAATATTGCCGCTTTGGTCACATTGGGCTAAGCCAAGAAAGGCTTGGTCGACGCCGCCACCATCGTAGAAATCGAACATCTGATCTTGGCTGATAATGGCTTGTGGTAGACGAGAAGCACCAAAATCCAATCCACTTTGCGGCGTTCCACCCACAGCGCCCGGCTCAACCGTTAAAGTGAAATGCTCCAAAACCCCCGCTTGCTGCGCGACTTGTGCAATATATTCTGGGGCCCCAATCCCTAAATTTAAAATCGAGTTAGCTTCTAGCTCCATCGCGGCACGACGAGCAATAATGGTTTTCGCATCAAGCTTAGTAGGTTGGTTAGAATCAGGAGGTGTTGCGTGCTCTTGAGGAGTTGGGATTCCCACAAACTCAGGATTCATCATGGTGGCGAAGGTTTGCATATGCTCTGCCTCGTCTTGGCACACAACCACAGCATCAACAAAAATCCCGGGGATCTTCACCGCATGTGGATCGAGCGTTCCGGCTTCGACGACACGTTTCACCTGAGCGATCACTTTACCCCCGTTGTTTTTTGCTGCTTGCGCCGCCGCTAAGCTTTCAACAATTAGACACTCATCTTCCATCGTGATATTGCCGTTCTCATCGGCTGTCGTACCTCGCAATATGGAAACATTGACGGGCAGTTTGTGAAAGAACAGGTGTTCTTCTCCAAGCAGCTCAATCACTTCTACCCACTCCTGCGTGGTTGCTGAGTTGATCTTTCCCCCTTCGATTCTCGGGTCGACAAACGTACCTAACCCGACTTTGCTAATCGTGCCCGGCTTACCTGCTGCGGTGTCACGCAATAAGTGAGAGATAATACCTTGAGGAAGGTTGTAGCCTTGAATCAGGTTGTCGACCGCTAACTGTTGTAGCTTAGGGACTAAGCCCCAGTGCCCACCAATGGCTTGTTTCACTAAACCTTGTTTTGCAAGATGATTAACAGCGCGACCTCGCCCATCTCCCTGCCCTGCGGCAAAAATCAGAGTAAGGTCTTTCGGTTGCTGAGTGTGAGTAAAACGCTCCCCAATGGCTCTTTCAATGGCTTCAGGCACGACACTGCCAATGAAGCCCCCGAGTAATACTGAATCACCGTCATGAATCCATTGCGCTGCCTGTTCCGGTGTAAGCTTTGCGACCACTTCAACCTCCCTTGTTGTCTCTGCCCGAGTTTCTGTCTACCAAATCAGCTTAGTTCCTGTCGGCGCTGTTGTTAATTGCACAAATAGGGATTGTGAATTTCATATTAGGAATAGTTTTTAGCTAGGGGAGTGAGCGGTGCAGATCTCTTCGACCCTCTGATAGAGGTACTGTTTAAAGCCGAGGCAACGTTCTGGCATTGGCGTTCTTGGGCGGAAAAACAGGTCGATATCAAAACTCGCGCACTGGTAATCTTGCATGATGTGTTGCAGCTCGCCGTCTTGAATCTGCTTGCTCACCAAGGAATGAGGTAGATAAGCAATCCCAGCATTTTCTAGGGCGAGATCAAGCAGCATTTCGCTGTTGTCACACTCTAGAGTGTCTTGAATGGTGGCTATCTCCGTTTCTCCATCACGCTCAAAACACCATCGGTTTCCTCCAACCAAGGTTCGCGCATATAGGCAACGATGCTGACCAAGTTCATTGGGATTTTCGGGTATACCATGTTTAGTAAGGTAATGAGGAGAGGCGCATAAGTATAAGGGCTCACGCAGCAGCCGCTTACGCACAAGTAACGAATCTTGTTCTGGTTCACCGTCATAACTGGCGCTGGCACGAAACGCAAAGTCGATACTGAGTGGATCAAACTCTCCTGCCTCAATAAAGATCTTAAAGTTCACCTGTGGGTGCATTTCAATATACTCGGCGACAATCTTGGTCAGATATTGACGTGCAAATAAGGGGGTGGAAGAGAGCTTTATCTCACCACGTTGCTCTTCCGCTAGATTTTGCACCTCTTCACACAAGCTATGAATATCGGGCAATAGCGGAGAAAAACGCTCATAAAGTAATTGGCCTGCTTGAGTGGCGATCAACTGCCGTGTACTTCGTTTAATCAGCTCGACAGACATTGCTTGTTCAAGCTCTTTAACCCACCGACTGCCCGCCGCAGGAGAAATACCTTGTTGAATGGACGCCTCACGAAAAGAGCCAAATCGAATCACGGCACAAAAAAAGACTATCTTATCCAGAATAGGCTGTCGGCTTGAAAGCAGATTCGTTGTCATTCACTCACCAACCCTTTTTGCAGAGCGAGTTTGACCAACGCGGCTGTTGAGGTAGCGCCGAGCTTCTTTTTGATTCGGAGTCGATGCGTTTCTACCGTACGAACACTGATATGAAGCGAGTCGGCAATATCTTTATTGCACGCGCCATTAACAATCGCCTTCAGCACATCTGACTCGCGGTTAGTTAGCGTATCGTCTTTTGGCTCTGGCTTATCGTTTATCTGCTCAAGCAATCGATCTGATGCCTGAGGACACAAATAAGAACGCCCTTGCGCCACTTGGTTGATTGCCATGACCAACTCTTCAGAACCCACATCTTTGAGCACATACCCTTTCGCCCCTGCTTTGACAGAGCGAACGACATAGTCTCGGCTATCGTGCATCGACAACATAATCACTGCCGTGCGTGAATGGCTTTTTTCTAGCTTCTCTAAGACTTCAATCCCATTGAGGCCCGGCATATTAATATCGAGCAACAACACATCGGGCTTCAGTGACAGTGTGGTGTCCAGTGCATCGATACCTGTTCCCACACAAGCGAGGATATCTAGGTTGTCTTCCCTTTCAAGTCGCGACTTTAGCCCATCCTGCATCAAACGATGATCGTCGGCTAATACAAGTCTAATCATACAAACTCCATGTTTAAGCTCACTCGTACTTCTGTACCTTGTCCCTGCTCACTGGTTACGGCAAATGTGCCACCAATCGCCTGAATCCTTTCCTTCATATTCTGCAATCCCATATGTTCAAATATAGGTTGTTTGCGCTTTCCTGATTTTAGTTTCTTGGCCGGAATACCGACCCCGTCATCACTAACGGTTAAAATCAACATTCTGCCTTCTCTTTGCATAATCACATCGACGCCTTGTGCATTGGCGTGTTTTTCGACGTTATGCAGTGCCTCTTGCACAACCCGATACAAGGTCGTTTCTACTTCTGGTAAAAACTCCTCTCCATCTATATCGTGTTCGAACACGAGCTCTAACTGCGTACGCTCTCTTAGCTCGTTAATATAGGCTTCAATCCCCGCCACCAACCCTAAGTCATCCAATTGCGGTGGGCGTAAATCACGCGAAATTCTTCTTAATTCAACAATCGCCTGCTCCATCGCGTTTTTACTCGCATCGAGCTCGAGTTCTTTTTTCTCTTCATTCGTTTCTTGGGAAACATTGTCTAAACGGTATTTAGCGGCGACCAACAACTGGTTGACGCCGTCATGCAGCTCTCGCGATACGCGGCGACGTTCATTCTCTTGCGAATCGATAATCTGTTGATTCAATACGCTTAACTGTTGATTCGCTAATCGGCGAACATTGAGATTGAGTGAAGCACCCAAAGCAGCAATTACAGATACGGCAACAAACACCAAACCAAACAAGGCGCTACTGGTTTTGCCAACATTCTGGTCAAAGCCGTTTTGCATATGCTCGACTTGTCGCTCAATATCGTCGAGATAGACCCCTGTCCCTACCATCCACTGCCATTTATCAAGCGAGACTGCATAGCTCAGCTTGGGTAAGGGTTCTTTCTTCGATGGCTTATGCCATAGGTAATCGACAAAACCGCCACCGTTTTTTCCTGCTTGGATGAGCTCTTGCAGCAATTTTTTGCCTTGAACATCTTCTACGTTCCACCAGTTCTTGCCTATTCTATCTGTTTGATATGGCAACACGAGCGCATCGCCTTCCCAGGTATAGGCAAAGAAATAACCATCACTGCCATATGTGAGGCTGCTCAACTTTTCGGCAACAATTTGCTTGGCTAGCTCCTCAGTTAACGAGTCATCTAGGTAGTAAGGCTCGATACTTTTGACTGCCATTTCTACGTACTGTTTTAATTCTTGCTTTTTGACCGCGAGGACATTATTTCGGGTCAAGGCAACCTGCTCCTCAACTAGCTGTTTTGCTTGACTAAATAGGATGCTAGCAACAATCACCACTACGATAATTAATGGAACTATCGATAGTAGAATGATGTTGAGTGTCAGCCTTCTGTTACTTACAAATCCCATTTCGCCATCCATGCTTGTACGTAGTTTTACTGAAACTTTATTCGGAAAATTGCACTTAATACCGACTAAATTTGCGCAATTCTCCCAATAGAGAGCAATAAATCCCCTCTCTAAACTTAAGCTCAAATGTAACATTGCATTAACACAAATTACTACGCGATGTTCACATTTCTCAATATTGACAAGGAACTCAGCTTAACAAGGAGACACCCCCATGAACCTTAAGAAAGTTGCCATCGCTACTGCACTCACTCTTGCAGCATCAGGTCTTTCTATCAGCGCTCATGCCGCAGATAAAAAGGTACTACTGAAAACCCCAATCGCTTTTGGTAGCCACTTACCTGCTCTTGGTACACCGATTCAATGGTACGCCGATCACATCACCAAAACCTCGGGCGGTACGATCAAAATGAAGATCTATGAGCCAGGTAAGTTGGTCAATCCAGCTGAGATCTTAGACGCTGTGTCTACAGGTAAGGTCAACTCAGGTTATTCAACTGCTGGTTACTGGCAAGGTAAACTTCCTGCATCCGCACTTTTCTCAGCAGTACCATTTGGCCCAGAAGCGGGGGAATACATGGCGTGGCTGTTCTTCGGCAACGGACTAAAGCTCTATCAAGAGATGTATGACCAAGGTGGCTACAACGTAAAAGTGATGCCTTGTGCGATCATTTCCCCTGAAACATCGGGTTGGTTCCGTAAACCTATCGAGAAGCCAGAGGACCTAAAAGGCCTTAACATGCGCTTCTTCGGCCTTGGCGCATCGGTGATGGAAAAACTTGGCGTTGGTACGGTTCAACTACCAGGTGGTGAGATCTTCGGCGCTCTAGAGAAGGGAGCGATTGATGCTTCAGAATTCTCTCAGCCTGCTATTGACCAGCGTTTAGGTTTCCACAAAGTGGCTAAGTACAACTACTTCCCGGGCTGGCACCAACAATCGACCGTATTCGAGCTGCTGATCAACAAAGATACGTGGAACAAGATGAGTGACACTCAACAAGCTGCGGTTGAAACCACTTGTATGGCAACCATGACTTACTCAATTGCAGAAGGTGAAGCACTGCAATTTGCTGCGATGGAAAAAGCTAAGGAAAACGGAGTAGAGATTCGTTACTGGAACAAAGAAATGCTCAGCCTGTTTAAGAATACTTGGCTAGAAGTGGTTGATGAGAAAAAAGCCGCCGACCCATTCTTCGATAAAGTCTGGAGTGACCTAAGCACCTTCCGTGAAGGATACGCGCTGTGGGCAGCCAACGGCTTCTTACCTCGTGAAACCCAAAGCCAATAAGCTTACGTTAATTGGTTATACCAATCGGGATAAATAGGTGATCAGATAATTGCGCAGGAAAAATCGCTTAGAGCAAGGCATAGATTGCAGCTAGCTAGTTGATCTACCTTCAAAATCTATAACGACGCTATCAGCGATTTTAACTAGCAAGAATGAACAGATATTTATTCTGGTTGGTATTAAAGGCCGACGTGAAAACGTCGGCCATGGTTGTAAGGAGTAACCAATGAGCAAAGTGTTGTATTCAACCCCGACGGTCCCTATGTACTGCCACATTGAACGCTTAATCACCACCGCAAGTAAGGCCTTGGCTTGGACGAACCTAGCCCTAGTTGCAGTGATCATCATTCAGGTAGTGCTGAGAAAAGTCTTCTCCAATGGCCAAATCGCGCTTGAAGAGTTGCAATGGCACCTGTACGCAACGGCGGTAATGTTTGGTACCGCTTACGCGCAAATATCCAACCTACATGTACGCGTCGATCTGTTTTATCACAAGTTCTCGGAACGTAAAAAAGCACTCGTCGATCTAATTGGTCTAACCCTGCTAGCGATACCTTTTGTCGCGATTGTGATTCTTCACTCTTATGATTTCGCTTATGAGTCTTGGCGCGTGAATGAAAGTTCTGCGTCCCCATCCGGACTGCCTTATCGCTGGCTTATCAAAAGCGTTATCCCACTCAGTTTTACGATGTTACTGCTGTCGATGCTGGCGAGAATTCTGCGCAATTTAGAAACTTTGTTTGGCGGCGAACAATCAAAAGGAGCAAATCATGGAAGCGAATGAATGGATTGTGATCGCCATGTTTGGCTCGTTTATCCTGTTACTGTTTACCGGCATTCCAGTTGCGTACGTACTTGGCGGTATTGGCGTTGTGTTTGCGGCAGTGGGATATTTCGCGGATATCTATCTCGATACTTTTACTGGCCTCGATTACACCAGTTTAGGTTTGGTGGTTAACCGTATCTACAAGATCATGGACAACTGGATCTTGGTTGCCCTGCCTATGTTTATCTTCATGGGTAACATGCTCGATAAATCAGGAATCGCAGAAAAGCTTATGGCTTCAATGCAGGCTCTGTTTGGTAAGGTGCATGGTGGCTTAGCGATTACTGTAATGGCAATTGGTATCATCTTAGCGGCTTCTACTGGAATCATCGGTGCCTCTGTGGTGCTGTTAACCGTGATGTCACTGCCAAGCATGATGCGTCAGGGCTATCACCTACCTCTTGCTCTCGGCACGGTCGCATCGGCAGGGACGCTGGGTATTTTACTTCCCCCATCCATTATGCTCGTGATCATGGCGGATCAACTTGGTCTCTCGGTCGGTGACTTGTTTATGGGTGCCATTATGCCGGGTCTGCTACTGGGAAGTTTGTACATCATCTATATTCTGGTAGTAGGTAAGATGAACCCAGACAAAGCCCCTGTCCCAGAAGATGTCGAGCCCGTCGATTGGAGCTTGATTCTGCAAGTCTTCAAAGACATCACGCCAACCGTCATGCTGATCTTCTGTGTACTAGGTTCGATATTCGCTGGAGTCGCTACGCCAACTGAAGCATCCGGCATTGGAGCAATGGGGGCGACTATGCTCGCGGCTTACAATAAGAAGCTTAACTTCAAAGTACTGAAAGAGGTTCTACTGTCATCATACGGCACTACGGCTTACATCTTTATGATCTTCTTAGGCGCTTCTTGTTTTGCTCTAGTGCTGCGAGAATTAGGCGGGGATGAACTGATTGAGTCATTCTTAAGCGGCTTACCGTTTGGTCCTTATGGCATTATCGCTTTCATTTTGATGATCGTCTTCCTGCTTGGCTTCTTCCTTGATTGGATTGAAATCACCTTGATTGCGCTGCCACTACTCGCGCCAGTCATCGCAAGCCTAGGAATTGAACTGGATGGTCACGGTGTGGTGGATAACCCAAGCTTGGTTTGGTTCGTGATGTTGGTAGCTATGGCGCTGCAAACGAGCTTCCTAACCCCACCGGTTGGCTTTGCGTTGTTCTACCTGAAAGGGGTTTGCCCAGAGGGTGTCGCACTAAAAGATATCTACCGCGGCGTTATTCCGTTTATCGCCATTCAGTTGGTCGCACTTATCTGTTTGGTTGTTTGGCCGCAGTTAGTTCTTTGGTTCCCGAGTGTTGCCTACGGTTAACCTTGTTTGCAAAGTATAGTAACCCAAAAGCCAACTCATTTGTTTGAGTTGGCTTTTTATTTGATATCAAAACATTTATTCAAAATGCTAAGTAGCGCGTATACTAGGGCTTAGACCCAACATCACACTACAGAGACAACTTGGATGAAAAACAAACTCATTGCCACAGCATTAATCTCAGGCTCACTATCTTTGTTTGGCTGCTCATCAACTGGCGACATCGAAAATGCGGCCGATAAAAATGCTGATGCCCAGATTGCAGGATGGGTAGACTCACAGATTTTAGCCCCAGAAGGACTCTCGCTAGCCACTGACAATATCGAATATCTATCAGGGAAAGCGGACTTAAACAGCGATGGTAATCCCGAGTATTTTGTTCTAATTCAAGATCCTTACTTTTGTGGCAGCGGCGGCTGTAGTGCGACCATCTTCGATAATGCAGGCAACATCATCACCAACATGACAGTCACCGATACGTCAATCTTACTCGCTGATAGCTACCGCAGTGGTTGGCGAGACTTTATCGTTTGGAGTAATGGCGCATACCGACTGATGAGCTTCAACGGAGAGTCTTACCCAAGTAACCCATCTGTAGAGCCAGTGATCGATCTCGAAGCACAACGACAAAGTGCCATGGAGAAAGTCATGGCAATGGAGCTTTATCAACAAGATGGTTACGATATTAAAGCGGTTTATGATGTCGAGATTTGGGCACCGGCCGAAGAGTTTCGCTTCACCTTCAAGCATTACGGTGATCCCGACTTCACCTACCATGCAAAAGTAAATCAAGCTACTGGCGAAGTAGATGTTCATACCGAGCCAGTTAAGTAAGCTAAACAGGGCTACCAAACACCATTGGCAGCCCTAAATAGGCACAACTCACCAGTAAAGGTTTCCCTATTTAATCTGCGACAGCTTAAGATAGGAGTGGAGCTCGCCATTCTTGCGTTCTACCGCAGAATGAATATTGATCTCAGCGTTACCGACAATGTAAAAACTGTAGGTATTCTCCCCTTTGTAGATCTCTACCAAGACGAGCCCCTCATTCAATCTCCACTTCCCCGTAGTATGGAAACGGTCAAACAATCGATACTCGTCTAAAGTACCATCACAATGAAAAGCGACTTCGGTAATGTAGCCACCAGTGCAGGTCTTCATCCAATGATTGCCCACAACATCGTCAAGTGTAAGTTCACGCTTACCTTCAAGCCAATGTAGATACTCACTACTCTGCATTTGCGTTGGTGATAAGGCTTCTTTGTTCACCAAGGCTTGCGGCTCTGCTTCCCGATTAAATAGTTGCAGTAAAACCTTATCTTTATCCATCTCTATACCGTTAGTTCTAGTCGATTACCATCTGGGTCAAACACACAGCTTTCGTAGTAGCCATCGCCAGTATGCCTTGGACCGTCAACTCTCTCATACCCATCCGCGACTAAGCGAGCCGTTAACTCGTCAACAGCCTGTTCACTACCCAATGAAATCGCAAAATGAATCAGGCCCGTAAACTGTTCATACAAATCATCTTTTGATTCCGGAACGCCTTCCATCTCCATTAGCTCTAGTCTGCAGCCGCTATCAAAGGATAGAAAGTACGAAGAAAACTTCTTGCTTGGGTTATGGTACTTTTCGTTGGCCTTCGCATCAAAGTACTTAGTGTAAAACTCTTTAAGCACTTCAAGTTGTTTTGTCCAGATTGCGATATGTTCGATTTTCATCACTTTGCCTCTTTAGTCTCGATAATCATCAGATTAAAGACGAACAAGGTTGGAAAAAAGAGATGAAATTAAAGGCGAGATTTTCCCATTATCACCTCCTTTTTAGCTTACAAACTAAGCGCTTAAATCATAGCTTTCTTGGCACGATATTGATTTCCCTGTCAAAACCGATACAATCTCTGCGCTATTTAAGCAAACGTTTATTTATTCTCAGGGCGGGGCGAAATTCCCCACCGGCGGTATTCCCTTCAAAGTTTAGGGTGAGCCCGCGAGCGCTCGATACGTCGAGGTCAGCAGATCTGGTGAAAACCCAGAGCCGACGGTTAAAGTCCGGATGAGAGAGAATGAAAACACACCATCATGCAAAGATCGGTTGATCTAAGTGTGTCGTGGTGCATTTCGTTTTGGCTGGGGTTTTATACCTCAGTGCTCATGTATGCCCTGATTCTGGTGATATTTAGGAGTTAACCATGAATCAGTCATCTCTACTTGCCGAGTTCGGCGAACCAATTACTCGCGTTGAAAACGCACTTATTGCTCTTAAACAGGGCCGTGGCGTGCTTTTGCTTGACGATGAAGATCGTGAAAATGAAGGCGACATTATTTATTCAGTTGAATCACTCACAACGCAGCAAATGGCGTTAATGATTCGCGAGTGCAGCGGTATCGTATGTTTATGCCTACCAGAAGAGCAAGCAGACCGCCTTGAACTGACCCCAATGGTTGAAAACAACAACAGCGCAAACCAAACTGCGTTTACGGTTTCAATTGAAGCGAAAGTGGGTGTGACAACAGGTGTTTCCGCACAAGACCGCGTTACTACTATCAAGACTGCCGCAAACCCGACAGCGCAACCTTCAGACTTAGCAAGACCTGGCCACGTCTTCCCACTGCGTGCGCGCAAAGGTGGTGTACTTACTCGCCGTGGTCATACTGAAGGCACAATCGATCTCATGCAGATGGCAGGTCTTCAGCCAGCAGGCGTACTTTGCGAAGTGACAAACCCAGACGGTAGCATGGCGAAAACACCAGAAATCGTCGCCTTTGGTAAGCTACATAATATGCCAGTACTGACCATTGAAGATATGGTGATGTACCGCCAGCAGTTTGAGCAAAAACTCGCTTAATGAGATAAAGCCAAGTGTTTTAGCACTTGGCTTTTTTGATTGAGACTACCCGATGCAACACGCGCCCTTTGAAAAGCAGTTGATAGACCTTATTCAAGCAGATTCCTTACGTACTCAAGCTCTAAAGTGCGTTGCTGAACTCTGTCTACCTGATTGCTATATTGCAGCTGGATTTGTGCGAAATTTAGTGTGGGACTCATTACACCATCAACCTGAGCCAACACCGTTAAATGACGTTGACGTCATCTATTTCGATAGCAGTGAATCAAACTCAGACAGCTACCTCGAATATGAACAACAACTAAGACTACAGATGCCAAATTTAAACTGGCAGGTTAGAAACCAAGCATTGATGCATATTCGGAATGGAGATGCACCATACCGAAATTCGGTTGATGCGATGGGCTACTGGCCGGAAAAAGAAACCGCCATAGGAATTAGACTAAACGATAAACTTGAATATGAATGCGTTTCTGCATTCGGTTTAGACTCACTGTTTGAACTAAAAATATCTCACAACCCTGCGCGACCGAAAAAACTATTCGTGAGTAGAATTGAGGAGAAAAACTGGCTTGCAACATGGCCCTTGCTTGAAGTGACGTTCTAAGCTTGCTCCCGCTCTTGCAGCCACACATTTAGCGCTTCAACAGGAATGGGTTTAGAGAAGTAATAACCTTGGACGCAGTTGCAACCGTATGAACTTAGCATCATGTGTTGCTCTTTTGTTTCGACCCCTTCTGCCACCACTTTAATTTGGTAAGTCTCTCCGATTGCCAAGATAGCTTTGATCAATGCATTGCTTTGCGCGTTGTCCGTTAAATTAGCGATAAAGCTCTTATCAATCTTTAACTCGTCAATAGTGAACTGATTAAGATGGCTCAAGCAAGAGTAGCCTGTGCCAAAGTCATCCAGTGAAATGCTGAATCCATGTGACTGCAATCGAGCAATGATAGGTGTCACTCTCTCCAAATCATGAATAAAAATACTTTCCGTTACTTCAAGCATTATTCGCTTGGTGGTTATTCCAACCTCTTCCGTGATCGCAAGTAGACTTTCAACAAATCCGTCGAGCAGCAGCTGTTTAGGAGAAACATTGATAGAAACATTTAACCCCTCACCGCCATTACCCGGTAAATGGCAAATATCTTCACAGGCTTTCCTGAACACAAACAGCCCTATTTCGTTGATCATTCCATTCTCTTCTGCAAGAGGAATGAAGACATCCGGTGGAACAAATCCGTGTTTTTTCGAATTCCATCGGACTAAGGCTTCAACACCCACCGTTTCTCCGCGTGCAGTGCATATTTGGGGCTGATACACCACGCTAAGTTCCTGACGGCGCAGCGCATGTTTTAGTTGTTGTTCAATTTGATACTCATCTTTGATCTGTTGATTAATCTCATGATCAAAGAAAAGGATGCTGCCTTTCTTATTTTGCTTAGAACGGTAAAGGACCATGTCTGCATTGGTGATTAAGGTTTCTGCGCTATCACTGTCACATGGATACATACTGACACCGATGCTGCAATCGGCTGTCAGTAAGCGTCCATCAATGATCAAAGGCTCATCGAACACGCTTTTGACTGCCGATGTTTTCGCTATTGCATGCTGCTTATCGTCTAACGCTGGGAAACAGAAAATAAACTCATCGCCACCGAAACGAGCCACTGAGTCTTGAGGTTCAAGCAGTGATTCGAACTTACGACTTAAGCACTCTAAAAGCTTGTCTCCCACAGAGTGTCCATAAAGATCGTTAACTTTTTTAAAGTCATCTAAATCCAAGAAGATAACGGCAAGCTTTTTCTGGCTATCTTTCGATTGTTTGATTCCCGTTTCAATTTGCTCTATCAGAGCAGAGCGGTTGGATAACCCTGTTAGTGGGTCATGCAGCGCCATGTACTGCATTTGGTTTTTGGACTCTTCTAAGCGTTCAAAGTCATCGGTAATCCGTTGTTGGAACTTGCCAAAACGCTTCACAATAATATGGCTTGCTACAAAGCTCAGTCCAACCATGAGCAACGTTGAGGCTAAGCTAATAAGAACGAGGTTAATTAACTGCTGGTTGTGGCTGTCTTCAAGTATCTCTTGCTGCTTCTCTATGTAACGATTAACTTCGTTGATCGGAAACGAGGCCCCGATATACCAGCCCCAAGGATTAAACTGCCTCAAATAGGCAATTTTGGAATTTGCGCTGACTTGTTCAATTGGAGGCTCAATGAAATCGCCTTGCGCGAAATCACGACGAGTGAGTTTCTGCCAAGCTTTAGCCAATTGACCGTCGAGTTGATAAACATTCTTTCCAACCAAATCAGAGTTTTCATGCACTAAAATGACGCCATCGGCATCAAAGATAAACACCTTTTCTTCTTGGTTAGATTGGTAATCAGCAATACTTGTAATCAAGGCGGATTTTACGTCTCCCTCTACATCAGCTACGTATTCACCCGTTCCTATAAACCAGTCATACGGCTCAAAGGCTTTACCAAAACCTATCTTTTCAAATTCTTGTGTGGCAGGGAAGCCCGGCTTTTGGTACCACCAGCGATAAAAAGCTTCTCCGTCATTCTGCTGTATCAGCTTGATATGCTCTCTTAAGATATAGGTGCCTTTAATATCGACAGCATTCCACGCCGAATTACCTTCTATTTGCGGCTTAAGGGCGTGCATTACGTTGATACCGTCCATCTGAAAGATGAAGAAGTAACCTCGATTATTATAGAAGCGAATAGGCTTGAGGGCATCAGAGATCATTTTCTTGATCTCTGATTTATTTTTATTCGGGTTATTTTGGAAGATACTTACGGCGATTTGATGAGCTTCATCAACTCTTTGCTTTGCCTGACTTTTTAACTCTGATACCGTTTGTGCCTGACGATAAACAACTCGGTTGTAAACCTGCTCCACTTGCTCAAAGATCACTTGCTTTTGGTGATCCAACATATTGCTTCGTAACGATTCAACACTAAGGCGTGCTTTTTCCTTACTGTCGCTGATAAACACCAACATGATGACAGTCGCAAACAAAGCAACAATCAAGGTGGGTACATATCGAATTAACAGCACCAGTTTTCTATCGTTAAGAGACGCCAATTCCAACAACCATAAATATTATAGATATATTTAATAACTATACTTCAAACTATCTCCCACAATATAAAACAGTACTAAAGTTGAGCACTTGGTTAACTTTTGAACTAGAAAAGAGAACTCCATCAAACTCAAGATTGCAAATAACATCTTGTATTGTAAGGAATGTTGCCGTCCATCAACTCTCTCTATAAATCATTTACTACCTAATTAAGACACCTTTGCCTGCTTCAGTTCATCGCCACTGCTATTCAACTTTATATTGAATAACACTAACAGGATGAGCGCAGCCAAGGTTCCACCTAAGGAGACATATAAGGTACTGTAATAATTGTATAGTTCACCGACAACGCCGACAGAAAGGCTCGCTACTAGCATGCTGATATTTAGCATATTGGAGAACAAAGTTGATGCTGTTCCTAATCTATCTCGCATCATGTCTTGCAGAACCACCATGCCCAATGTGGCGCAAATACCGATAAAGAACCCATTCAATAGTTGAGCAGCTAACATGGCCTCAAAGCTTGTGTTGGTCAGCATCACCGCATAAAAAAGCGTACCACTGGTAATACCCATAAGCAGTAGTTTTACCGTCCCTACTTTCTCCGACAAGCGCCCAGCCCAAAGCATCACAGGGATCTCACATAGTGCGCCAGCACCAAATAAAAAGCCCAACCAGTTAGGGTCAACTTGTAACTCTTGCGAGAGATAGAGAGGCATACTGGTGATATAGAGATTGTTAGCGCCAAAAGCGACAACCAGCACTAGGCAATACAATGAAATCAAGCCACCTTTACCTTTCGAACTCGGTTTTGTCGGGTCTTCTTCTAACTCTTCGGCAGACGTTTTACATGAAGGTAAGAAAAACATGATCACTAAGATACCGACAGCGACAATGACAGCAGATGTACTAAATGCCGCGCCAAAACCAAAGGTCGCTTTAAGCATAAAAGCGATAGGCGGTCCGAACACCCACGCAATGGCAATACCTGCACGCATGGTCGACAGGAATGTTGTGCTATCTTCAACGTTATCATCCGCGTACTCGCGCCCCATGGCGAATAGCTGTCCAAACGCCGCACCACCGAAGCTGCCAAACAGTGTGGCTATTGTGACCCCCATCCAATAGTCTCGGATAAAGATAAAGCTCACTACGGTCACCAAGTAACAGGTCAACGAAACAACTAAGATCGTTTTTCGTTGCCAGTTCTTGTCAGATTGAGCAGCCAGCAGCTGTGAGACGACAACGGAACTCACCACTGCGAGCACCATATATAAGCTCAACATCATTGGCGAGGCGCCAAGCTGTTCGACGATAAATAAGCTCGAAAGTGGGTAAAAAAACGCACCACATAAGCCTGTTACAAATGCGGTGAAAATAAATAATAGAGCAATTTTATCTTTGTACATGATGAGCCAACTCGTGCGATGTAATGTCTTTAACTTATCGCTAGTTTAATCAAACCGATGCCTATCAATTGATAGTATTCGAGCCACCTCTAATACTATTCCTTCAATATCTCTTTTGTTTTTGACGGTTAAAGTCATCTGGCTTAGCCTAGGCGCTGACAAAGGGGCTTATTGATGAAACCATTTATAGAAAATGTACTCAGCGCACCAAATTACGACTGGCTGGTGCGAGAATTTCATTGTCGTGTGAAGAAAGAAGAATTTGCTTGTTCATGGCACTATCACTCTGAGTACGAGTTGGTTCTTTACCTTGATCCGGAGAATGTCTTTAACGGCAATTATCTTGCAGGCGATGCAATAGGCCAAGTCCATAACAACACGCTTCTGCTTTATGGGCCGGGGTTACCGCATATGATCACAGGCAAGCTTGCCAGCAGTGTAGAAAAACCGCACAGCTCAATCATCGTTTGGCTTAAGCATCATTGGATTGAAAGGCTTCAGTCAACCATCCCCGAAGCACGAAATATCAAAGCGCTACTAGAAAAAGCGGCGTTTGGTATCAAATTCAGTAACGAAACGGCCCAAAAGGTGGCGCAGTTGTTGATTGGAACGGAATCGCTTGAGCGCCACTACCAAGCTTTAAAAGTCATGGAAGTTCTTATTCACTTAGCGGATGATTTAGAATCCCAGAAACTTTCTACGACGCCTTATCGAATTAGCCAAATCTCTGATAAGGATGCCCACCAGAAAGTGGAAAGAGCCACACAATACATCGAAAAGCACTTCCACGAACCGATCAAAATCTCTGATGTGTGCCACGCCCTCCACATCAGTGAAAGCTCCGCATATCGGTTATTTGAAAAGCACTTTGGAGTCAGTTTCTCCGATCACTTAAAGCTATTTCGAATTGGTAAAGCGTGTGAACTGCTTGCCAGTACTCAGTCTCCAATTGCGTTGGTCGCGGAAAAAGCGGGCTTTTCTAACCTTTCTAATTTCAACCGCCAGTTCCGCGCCGTTAAGCAGATGACACCCACCCAATTTAGGGCTCGGTTTAATTAGGGCAAGATGGAACTTGCCCTGCTAGGAACATGATTTAAAGATTGTACTTCGACAAATCTGGACGCGTCGCTATCGCTTGTTCGACTAATGCAATCACTTGCGCGCGTTCTCCACCTTTCAGCAGCTGGCGAGGAGCACGTACTTGCTCGCTTCCTCGGCCACACACCTGTTCCGCCAGTTTGATACATTGAACCAAAGTTGGAATCGTATCTAAACGAAGCAGTGGTAAGAACCAACGGTAGATTTCTAACGCTTCAGCATAGCGTCCTTGGCTTGCCAGTTTATAGATAGCAACAGACTCAGCAGGAAATGCGTTGGTTAAACCAGAGATCCACCCCGTCGCACCAAGCATGAGAGACTCCAGAGCGATATCATCAACGCCACTAAAGATGGTAAAACGGTCGTCGAAACGATTGTACAGTTCAGTAATACGACGCGTGTCAGTGGTAGACTCTTTAACCGCAACGATACTTTCACACTCTGCAAGTTGTTCCATTAGATCAAGATTCACATCTACGCCATAGGAAACAGGGTTGTTGTAAATCATAATTGGCATTTCAGGCGTTGCATGCGCAAGAGTACTGTAGTAGTCCACTGTTTCGCTATCCGATGTGCGGTAAACCATTGCAGGCATCACCATGCAGCCATCGATACCTATTTTTTGCGCATCTTGCATGTAATCAATCGCCGCAGTGGTTATCGACTCTGCTGTCCCCGCAATCAGTGGCACTCTATCTGCAACCACTTCTCTCGCTGCCGCGAGAACCTGACGCTTCTCTTCAGGGTACAGCGCGCAGTTTTCGCCGACCGTCCCCAAGCAAATAATGCCATTAACGCCATCGTTAATTTGGTTATCGATTACAGTTTGAGTGGCGTCGAGATCAATGCTCTGATCTTTACGAAACTGAGTACTTACTGCAGGGTAGACACCTTTCCAATCTACGTTCATCTTTACCTTCCATTTGTATATTGTATGCAATTTAAGTTTACAGTCGAAACTGCAATTATACGGGGATTTCCCCTAGTTAAAAAATCTCTTCTTCCTGTAGCACAAACTTTACCGCAGCAAGATCAGCAAGAGCACTACCTACTGATTTATATAAGGTTATTTCCTCTTCATTACTGCGACCTTGGTGAGTTTGTTTACACAGATCAGATAGCTCTGCTCGTATATTCTCGGCGGCGAAAACTCCCTCTTCGATCGGAATGAGCAAATCACCTGCTTCTGCCAACACATTAATTTTGCTATCGACAAACACTTCAGCCCTTTGAACTATAGTGCTGTCACATTCGCGCTTGTCAGAGTCGTGATTACCAATCAGATCGATATGAGTTCCTGGTTGAACCAGAGCGCCATTAAACAGAGGCTTATCTGACCCAGTGACACATGAAATGATATCCACTTGGTTGAGAACTGAATCGACATCTTCAATAACTTCTAACGTGAACTGATGAGAGTTGGGCAGCGACTGATACTCACTACTCGATGAAATAGTATCGAGAGTTTGACGTGCTTTTTGCTCATCGCGCCCCCAAATCAGCACTTTGCGTATCGGACGAATAGCTGAATAGGCGTAAGCGATGTAGGGAGCAAGATTACCTGTTCCACAAATGAGCAGGGTTTCAGCTTCACGCCTTGACAAATAATCGGCAGCAAGGGCTGATGCTGCGGCAGTACGCCAATAGGTAAGAACTTTTCCATCGAGCAAAGCCAGTGGTTCACCATTAGAGCGATCAAAGGCGAGAATTTTCGATGCTAAGCTGTCTTTGCCTTCGATGTAATTATCTGGGAAATAAGTAAACGCTTTTACGGTGATCAGCGATTCACTCCAAGCAGGTAACAAGGCAAACGCATCGTATTTACCTTCCTCTAAAGGCATCACGTTACGCTGTGGAATAGTTGCTTGCTCTTGGTAGGTTAGTCGCATTGACTCAATCAGCCCTACCATCGAAAGGCAGTTGACTATTTGCTGCGCGTCTAAGTTAATCATCTCTCGTTCCTTTTGCATTTTTAATGCAACCTTTTGTTAACATAATATGTCTGTATATTTTATACAATATTTAATTTTAAAATTTTTTAGCAAAAGCGACTTAGCGCAAATGGTGAAATATCAAGCGATGTTTCACGCTGTCGGTTTAGTTCACTGATTAGGTCTGCAGTGATGGCCGCTTGCGTAAGACCAAGGTGTTGATGGCCAAAAGCAAACAGGATTTTTCCATCTTCTACGCTGTCGATAACGGGCAAAGAATCAGGCAATGAGGGGCGGTTTCCCATCCACTTTTCACCATCGGACTGAAAGGATAACTCCGACTTTAGAAGCCCTTTTGCCAACTCTTTAAGCATGGTCGCACGTTTCATATTCGGGGGTGAGTTCAGCCCTGCATACTCAACCGTACCCGCTAACCTCAGTCCCTCTTCCATAGGCGTCATGATGAATTTTCTATCCGCTGAACTGACAGGAAAAGGGAGAGCATTTTTAAGCTCTGGCACCATTAAGTGGTAACCTCTTTCTGCTTGAAGTGGTACCTTAATACCGGTAATTCTTCTAACCAAATCGGTTGACTCAGCACCAGTGGCAATGACAATTTTGTCAAACGAGTAGCTCTCATTTTCCGTTGCGACAATACCCAACTCACCATCAAAAAATGCCTCTTCCACTTGCTCTTCTACCAAGCTCCCTTGTCGAAACTTAAAAGAAGATTCAAGCTCAACGCATAGCCTATAAGGGTTTAGGCTATGGCCAGCATCTGGAAAAAACACGCCAAACTTTACTGATTCAGAAAGTTGAGGGACTCGTTCGCGCAGTTTCTCTTGCTGCCAAACTTGGCACTCCACCCCGTGTTCTCGCAAGCTTTTTAGCGTCGCACGATACGAATCAAACAGCCGCTCACTTTCAAATGTCAGCAATGAACCATCCATCTCGATTAAGTGTTGCAACCCGACTTCCTCAAGCAGCGCGAACCAACTTTGCATTGCGCACTGATTAAGTTGGGTCAAGGCTTGAGTGGATTGCTTGGTCGTTTTATCTCTCGCATTTAGTAAGAAACGAATCATCCAAGGGGTGGTTTTGTGAATGTCTTGAATGCGTATTGAGACCGGGCTATGACGAGACAGAAGCATCTTTGGCAGTTGAGGCAAAAGTGCTGGTGTCGCAAGCGGAAAAACTTGCTCGGTCGCGAAGTGTCCAGCATTGCCTTTCGAGCATCCTTGCCCTGCTCCACGCTTATCGAAAACCGTCACGTTTTCACCTTCAAGTTGTAACTTCAGAGCAATGCACAAGCCAATTATCCCACCACCAATCACTGCAATATTTTGCGAATCTGCTGAATTGTTGTTCACCATTTATTTTGCTCCTTATCACGTTTCAAAAACAAAATTGTATAAAATATACTTAACATCACGATAACATCCAAATTCACCACTTCAACCAATTTCTTATTCAAGGAGCAAGAAATGAGACAAGGAACCTTCTTTTGTATCGATGCACACACCTGCGGCAATCCTGTTCGGCTAGTAGCAGGCGGTGTTCCCCATTTAGAAGGCAAGACGATGAGTGACAAGCGTCAGTTTTTCTTGGAGCACTATGATTGGATCCGTCAATCGCTGATGTTTGAACCTCGCGGTCATGCAATGATGTCTGGTTCAGTCGTTCTTCCTCCTTGCAGTGAGAATGCTGATGCTTCGATTCTGTTTATCGAAACTAGCGGCTGCCTACCGATGTGCGGGCACGGCACGATCGGTACAGTGACATCGGCCCTAGAACATCGTTTGATTAATCCGCGCGTCGAAGGCAAGTTGATCCTCGATGTTCCGGCTGGTCAAATTGAAGTGCATTACCAACGCGATGGCGAGAAAGTCACCTCTGTGAAGATCTACAATGTTCCTGCCTACCTAGCCCATCAAGATGTCACCGTTAACGTGGAAGGACTGGGTGAAATAACGGTTGATGTTTCTTATGGTGGCAATTACTACGTCATTGTTGATCCACAAGAAAACTATAAAGGGCTTGAACACTACTCATCAGATGAAATTCTAATGCTTAGCCCTAAAGTTAGACAGGCGGTTTCACAGGCCGTCGAATGTATCCACCCTGAAGATCCAACCGTATGTGGTGTGTCTCATGTTTTGTGGACAGGCACAACGACTCAGCCAGAATCTACCGCACGAAATGCCGTTTTCTACGGTGAAAAAGCGCTCGACCGCTCACCATGTGGTACAGGAACCAGCGCGCGCATGGCGCAGTGGTATGCCAAAGGAAAACTCAAACAGGGCGAAGATTTTATCCACGAAAGCATTATTGGCAGCTTGTTCACTGGCCGTATTGAAGGTATCACTGAGGTCAACGGGCGCGCGGCCATACTGCCAAGCATCGAAGGTTGGGCTCAAGTCACTGGACACAACACCATATGGGTAGATGATCAAGACCCTTACGCATATGGCTTTGAACTTAAATAACCCGAATCGAATTAGAACAACTAGGAACCCGTTATGAGTACCGCAACTACTTTTTCAGCCATAAACCCTCAAACACAGCAGCCCTTGCAAGGGGTATTCGCCGAGCATTCTGACCAAGACGTTGATCTCGCGATTACTGCTGCTCATGAAGTAGCAAAAGCATATAGGCAAACCTCTCCCAATATACGTAGCCAACTGTTACAGACCATCGCCGACTGCTTAGAAGAGGATCGCCAAGCGATTGTAGAAAGAGCGAATCTTGAGTCAGCCCTCCCACTTGCAAGACTTAATGGTGAGCTAAGCCGCACTACAGCTCAACTCCGACTGTTTGCTGATGTAGTGGAAGGAGGTCTTTGGCAGGAGGCAATATTTGATACTGCTAATTCATCTCGCGAGCCTTTACCTAAACCCGATATTCGCCGTCAAAACATCGCCTTAGGTCCTGTTGCCGTATTTGGTGCTTCTAACTTCCCCCTTGCCTTCTCAACTGCTGGTGGCGATACAGCTTCTGCACTTGCGGCAGGTTGCCCTGTGATTGTAAAAGGCCACCCAGCCCACCCTGGAACCAGTGACATCGTCGCTAAGTGCATAGCAAAAGCACTCAACATCGTAAACTTGCCGCAAGCCGTTTTTGCTCTGCTTCAAGGAACTACACACGAGCTTGGGCAGGCTGTGGTAACGCACCCTGCAATTAAAGCGGTCGGATTTACTGGATCCATTCATGGAGGTCGAGCACTGTTTGATCTCGCTCAGCGAAGACAAGAACCGATTCCTTTCTACGGTGAACTAGGCGCTTCAAACCCTGTCTTCATTCTTTCGAATCGAATGAAGAGTGGCGCAAAGTCTTTGGCTGAAGAGTATGTAATGTCGATGAATATGGGCTGCGGTCAGTTCTGCACCAAACCTGCGGTCGTCTTTGTCGCAAAAAGCACTGCAACCGATGAGTTCCTAGCTGCCGTACGCGAAGGTATTACCGCTCAGCAAGGGCAAACCATGCTCACCGCTGGCATTAGACACAATTATCTAGAGCAAAGTGAGCTAAGAGCAAAGCAATCAGGTCTTACTCGCACACTATCGTCAGCGGAACAAGGCGTACCGTCAATGCTGTTTGAAACCACCAGCGAGAAGTGGCGCTCAAATCCTCAGTGGCAAGAAGAGATTTTTGGCCCCCAATCCATTGTCGTTTTGTGTGAAGACGACCAAGATATGCTTGAACTTAGCCAAAACTTAGCAGGTAGCCTTACCGCGACCATACAAGCAGAACCCAACGATCATCCGGTCGCAGCTCAACTATTGTCTGAGTTAGAAGAAGTCGCAGGTCGTATCGTGTTTAATGGTTGGCCAACGGGTGTCGAAGTCAGTTATGCCATGGTACACGGCGGCCCTTACCCTGCTTCGACTATGCCCGCGAGTACTTCTGTCGGCGCAGAGGCGATTAAACGTTGGCTACGGCCGGTCGCTTATCAATCAGTGCCTGAAGAGTTATTGCCTCAAGCACTGAAGTCGACTAATCCACTAAATGTACGTATGAGCGTCGATGGGAAGTAAATCAGTGTAAAACGAAAAAGCCAACCTCGTTTGAGGTTGGCAAAATCTTACCAATCAGGTGATTTAGGGGGAAAGGTAAGATCAGGAGGTAGCGAGCACTCCGTGAATTTCAGATTTAATTGTATCTGACTGAGTACCAAAGATAGCTTGCAGGCTGTCACCTATCACTAGCACATCATGGGCACCGAGCTGCTTGAGTTTTTCTATATCGACATTGGCAATATCTTTTACTGATACTCTCAAGCGGGTTATACACGCATCAACAGACTTGATATTCGCTTTACCACCGAGAGCGGCAATCACATCAACCGCAATCTCATCTGGCTGACCCGCGATTTTAACTTCCGCAATTTCAGTCTCACGACCTGGCGTTTTAAGATCCAGTTTTACGATTAAGAAGCGGAACAGACCATAGTATAGGCATGCCCATATTGGACCTATGATGATAAACATCCACGCGTTAGTCGACATTGGGTAGTACAAGAAGAACTGAATCGCTCCGTGGGCAAAGTCAGTACTGTGCTTGATCTCCAAGAACGCAGTAATAGCAAAGGCGATACCAGTCAAAAAGATGTGAATAATGTACAGCACTGGTGCAACAAATAAGAAAGTGAATTCGATAGGTTCTGTAATACCTGTTAGCCACGAGGTTAGCGCCGCTGACATCATTAAACCACCGACGATTTTCTTACGCTCTGGGGTTGCACAGTTGTAGATAGCTAAAGCCGCTGCGGGTAATGCCCACATTGAATACATAAAGCCACCAGAGAGGTACCCTGCTGTTTTATCTCCAGCAAAGAAGCGAGTTAACTCACCAGTGATCTCTTTACCTGTCTCAGGATCAATGTAGCTACCGACTTCAAAGAAGAAAGGCGCGTTCCATATGTGGTGCAAGCCAACTGGAAGTAGTGAGCGCTCACCCGCTCCATAAACAGCCCAAGCCAAAACTGGATTCTGATAAGCCGCCCAATGGGAGAATGCATCTAACATTTGCCCTACTGGTGGCCAAGCAAACGCCAAAAATGCACCAACGACAATGGCACTTAAACCAGTAACAATCGGCACAAAACGTTTTCCGGCAAAAAAGCCGAGATACTCGGGTAAACGAATATTGTAGAAACGGTTGTACATTAGAGCTGCGACGGCACCAATAATCACGCCGCCAAACACCCCTGTTTGCAAGGTGCTAACGCCCATAATGGTCGCATCCGTTTCAAAACCTCTAAGCCCAGTAACGATACCGAGCGAGGCGTTCATAATAATCAAACCGACTAAACCAGCGAGTGCCGCAGCGCCATCGTTACCTTTAGATAGTCCAAGCGCAACGCCGACCGCAAACATCAGCTGCATATTGCCAAATACGCCATCACCCGCCGCCAGCATAATCTTACTTAAGGATTCTGGGATAAAGGCAAATCCGGCATTACCTATCCCGAGCATAAGGCCCGCGACAGGTAACACGGCCACTGGCAGCATCAATGACCGCCCTATTTTTTGTAGTTGTCCAAATAAACTTCCAAACATGGTTCCCTCCTGACTTATGTCAGTCATTTAGTATCCGAGGAATCCTCGGGTTTTGTGTTTCACGTAAAGTCAGGGAAATTTTATCCAGTCTAGAAATGTTGAAGGTTACAAAACACTGCCAGTTTGTAAGTGATGACTTACAAAAGTGTTGCTTCAAAATCTGAAAATTGCCTCGTCCTCGATTGAGAAAGAGTAAGCAAAAATGCATCATATTTGTGCGCACAAGCTAGGATGCATGACAATGGAAAACAAACAGATACTGGTGGTAGATGATAACTTAGAGCTAAGAGAAGCCCTATCTGATTACCTTGGCCGGGCAGGCTTCGACGTTATTGGCGCAGAGAATGGTCAAGCGATGTGGCACTTACTGCAATCCAATCAACCCGATTTGATCATCCTCGACATCATGATGCCCGGTGAAGATGGCTTTACCTTGTGCCAAAAACTTCGTCGTGACTCGCAAATTCCGATCATCATGCTCACTGCGGTAACCGAGGAAGCCGATCGAGTAGCTGGACTCGAAATGGGCGCGGATGACTACATCACCAAATCATTCAGCCCTCGTGAACTGTTAGCACGAATTAAGACCATTCTAAGACGCAGCCAACACACCGCTGAGGCGAAACTTACCCGTAAAGTTATATTCAATGAATGGCAACTCGATACGGTCACTCGTCAGCTCACTCACCTAGATAACAAGCATGTCAAACAACTCAGTGGCGCAGATCTCTCCTTGCTTGGACTATTTATAAACAATGCTCAAGCTATTTTGTCTCGCGACGATATCGCCCGCGAAATATGGGGCAGAGACGCCGACCCGTTTGAACGAGGAATTGATGTTCAAATCAGTCGTCTACGACACCATCTCGAAGATAAAGATCGCTCTTTGATCTTAACAGTTCGCAACAAAGGCTACATGCTGACAACGGATGTCCACTATGAAAATTAGAGCACTCAGCCAGTCGTTAGCCTTTCGTGCCAGCGCATTCCTGTTGGTGGTAATTCTTGCCGCGCAGCTACTATCTGGACTGATTTGGTATCAGCATGCCAGTGAGCGGGACAAGCAAGGGCTCTCCAATACCGTTAAAAGCTTAGCCTTAAGTGCCTCATCGACGATTTCATTTTTTCAGACGCTTCCTGCTGAATATCGACACTTAGTCCTAAACCAATTGAGAAATATGGGCGGCACGCGCTTTTTTGTCTCACTTAACAACCACCGTATTGATGTCCCACCCATTGCTCAAAGCGAAACTAAAACACTGGTCGTCAATCAAGTTGAGCAAGTGTTAAAGAATGAGTTACAAGGCGTTCCGAATATCGACGTTGAGTTTACTGAAAGAGAAAACCTGCGTGTGTTTAATAACGAGTTACCCATTGATGAGCTACCACTACTCTGGGCACATTACTCACTCTCGTTTGGGGATTTAGATCCGCCGATTTTAGTGATGCAAGTTGAAGTAGCCGAGAATGAATGGTTTTACCTTGCTGCCGTCCTACCCGCTCCCTATGTGAACCTTGAAACCAACTATTTTGAGCTCAGAGAATGGTTAACGCTCTGTTTATCTGCCTTGCTTCTGTTGCTCTGTACTTGGTTTATCGTTCGACGCGAGATACTACCTATCCGTGAGCTCGCCAAAGCTGCGACCTTAATGTCGAGTAGGCTCGATGTACCAAAAGTGAAAGAAAGAGGGAGCAAAGAGTTAAAAGCGGCGGTGAGAGCGTTTAATAAAATGAATCGCCGAATAGATAGTCATATTAACGATCGTGAAATGCTATTCGGCGCGATTTCTCATGATCTCAAAACCCCGATTGCTTGTCTCAAGCTAAGGGCCGAAATGCTTGAAGATGAATTAGAACGAGAGCGCTTTACTCGCATCGCTAATGACCTCGACCTCATGGTCAAAGGCGCCCTTCAATGCATAAAAGACACAGATATCCACGAGGAAATTGAACCTATCAACCTTAATGAGTTGATCCAACATATTACTACTTCATTTCCTCATCAAGCCGATAACCTAACGGTCTTAGGGCACGTCGATAAGCCCTTAGCAGGTAAGCCTTTAGCCATCAAACGCTGTGTTCAGAACCTAGTCGACAACGCGCTTAAATATGGTGAAAAAGCTGAAATCACTTTGATTGAAGAGACCGAGTATGTCGATATACGGATTGAAGACCATGGTCAGGGCATAGAGCCAGAGCTATTCGAAAAGCTCTACCAACCCTATTTCCGAGCCAACACTGAGCATGAGGGCACCGGGCTAGGCTTGACCATTTCCCAGAGCATTGCCAAAGCGCATGGCGGCTCTCTCTCCTTATCCCGCTCTCAGTTTGGTGGATTATGCGCTACGTTATCTTTCCCAAGAGATTCGCTATGAAAAAACTTGCATCACTATTGTCCCTCCCTCTTCTCTCGTTACCCGTTTACGCTAACGTCGAGTTTCTTCATTGGTGGACATCGGACGGTGAACAGCAGGCACTCAGCGCGCTTGAAAAACAGCTCACTAGCCACGGCTTAGCACTCTCCCCTAGCCCAGTATTAGGTGGCGGTGGTGACAGCGCCATGACGGTTCTGCAAGCACGCGCCTTAGCGGGAAATCCACCAAGTTTTGCCCAAACTGAAGGGCCGAGCATCAAATCTTGGGATGCGATAGGTATTCTCCATGACGTCAATTCCGTCGCGCAGAAGCATCACTGGGATGAGACTTTGTACCCACTCGCAAGAGATATTAATAAAACGCAAAATGGTTACGTAGCCTTACCATTGACCTTGCATCGACTTAACTGGATGTGGGTTAACCATAAGCTTCTTAGCTCTCTTGGTCAGCCTGTTCCCAAAACATGGCAGCAAATGTTCACTACTATGGAACTGGCCAAACGAAGTGGTATTAGCCCACTTGCGGTCGGTGAGCAGCCGTGGCAAATCGCCATGTTGTTTGAGAATTTAGTTATCTCAACGCAAGGCGTAGAGTTCTATACCAAAGCCATGGTTGAGCTACAAAAAGAGAGTATCGACAGTGAACCTTTGAGGCTTGCGCTGCAACAACTAAGACGAATAAGTTTACTGGTAGAAAACTCGCTACCGGACACAAAATGGGACACTGCTACCCGTGCGCTGGCTTCAGACCAAGCTTTGTTCCAACTTGGCGGTGACTGGATATTAGGTGAGTTAATGGCGAACAACATCAATGTACCCAATGATGTCGGTTGTTACGCCACACCAGAAAGTGACGGCGTATTCCTGTTTAACATGGACAGCCTTATCTTTATGGCGAGCAAATCCTTTAGCTTCTCTCAGGCCAATCATGCTGCTGATATTCTGGCGGACAAAGACTTTCAACGTGACTTTAATCAGATAAAAGGCTCTATTCCCGTTCGAGAAGATATTGATATCAGTGACTTCAATCCTTGTCAGATACAGTCATATCAGGATTTCCAAGTCGGAATAACCAATAACAAAGTCGTGCCGAGTATGATTGATTCGATGGCGGTTAACCCTGTGGCTCAGCAAGCGATCAACTCAGCCATTTTCCGATTCTATCGCGACAAAGATCTTGAGCCAGATACGGTGATAAAACGCATTATTGCTATCGCAGAAAGCAATTAGATGATGGAGTAAGTGAAGCAGTCGCCAATGACTGCTTCATATTGCTAACAAGGTTTACATGATCCCTCTAGCGACACCGACGCGGCGCCCTTCTTCCATTTCCCACTGCACACCATACTTGTCAATCCAGTAGAAAAACGAAATCGGGAAACCATCTAGCTTCTCAGGGTGATAATCATCAGACGGATCAATCATCGCCACACCTTCTTGTTGCTTAAGGTATCTAAACACCGCAGTACAGTTCGAGACTTCAAGGGCAATATGTCGCGGACCACCTAGATCATAGGTTCTTGGCTGAGGTGGGATTTCTGATTGACCTATCGGCTTGTGATAACGCATCAGCTCCAAATAGATCGAAGCATAAGGGTGTTTAAGGAAAAGCACATCCAGCTCGACATCTTGGTCTGACAGTCCAGCATCTTGATTGAACTCCGCCATTGAAACATTGCGATAGTCCATCTTCTGGCCTTGGTCATCTATCGCACGCTCAAAACCCAGTACTCTGTGATAGTACTCAGCGGCACTGTCGACATCTTCAACAATGATGTTGACGTGAGATAAACCCAGTATAAAACTACTGATATCCTGTTGCGTAAGACGTTTAAATAGCTCAGGCTCAGCACTAGGCGACAACTCCACCGCGTAGTTCACCAATTTGCCCGTGGTTAGCTGTTCATTGCATACTAGGTATTCCTTGGTTTCACCTCTATCGGTGTCACTTGGAGCAACTTGAACCTGAGTATGCCATTGCTTTAAAGCAAACCACTCAGGGTTAATCACATAAGCCGCAGCAACCATATCGAAAGGAATGAACCCTTGGCTTGACCCAAATAGCGCCGCCCATTCAAGTGCCCAAATACGCGACTCTTTTTCTAAGTACTCCGCCAGTGAACTGCCGTTACGCATTTCTCTCAACTCATGGAAATCAATCCAAATATCATCACAAACTTCAAACGGAATAAGCGTGAGTTGAACGTCACTGTTTAGCAGCACGTTAAACGCCGCTTCATCGACTTCAAAGTTGAGGTCTCTGAAAGGTCGCAACTGCCTCTTACTCGCTACGAAATGTTGGTCTGTATTTCGACGCCCAGCAACACAGACAACTTCTTCAATGTTCGCGACCAACTCGGGAAAGTGTTTGATAAGTAAGGCTATGTTGGTCAACGCGCCGATAGCAAGAATGGTCAATGGGCCTTGCTTTAACTCTTGAGCGAGATTGTTGACGGCTTCTGGCAACTCTTTGTCTTGCGCTTCAGAATAGAAAACGGGACTTCCTTTCGATACCCTCAAACTGGTTGGCCCAAATTTGGCGGTAAACTGAGTTGCAATCTCCGTCGTCACGTCAATATCATCAGTATTACCAAGCGTTGAGCTCAAACCAACAATATCGACTTCTTGACTGCGGAATAAAACACCTAACGCGTACCCGTCATCAACGTCACAAGGGATTAACCCATTGTAGTGGTCGACGGTAATATCCGTATCTATCCATGTACGTTTTTGAGGCTGCATCAAGAAGTCTTTAGAATCAAGACCTTGCATAGACTCTCCTTTGCTTTCTGTTTATTAGTGGGATTATTTTTTAAGTAGGATAAAAAGGAAGGCTTATTCAATGATCAAAGCCTGGCTATACATCACCATATTTCGGCCAGCTTCTTTACCCAAATAGAGTTGCTCATCCGCTTTGACAATAGCGCGTTGGATACATTGGTCTGATTGCTCCACGGTGACATCGTGCAACCCTGAAGATATCGGAACAGCTCCAATAGACACAGTGACAACGTCATGCGGGGAATTCTTGCAGTGCTCAATATTGAGCTCTTGAACGGCGGTTCTTAGTGCGTTGACCCTTTCTTTTAGCTGCGTTTCCACTTTGCTCGAAAGAATGAATACAAACTCCTCTCCACCTAGACGACAACCTAACTCTTGTGGCTCAAGTAAACCGTTCATTGCATTCGCCACATCAGTGAGGACATTGTCCCCTTCCGTGTGACCGTAAGAGTCGTTAAACAGTTTAAAGTTGTCGATATCACACATGACGAAATAGACAAACTCTCCCTGATGCAATGCTTGCTGTACCGTTTTCGCGGCATGTTTCTGATATTTAAAGCGAGAGCCAATACCGGTTAGCGGATCGGTTTCTGTTTGATTATGTAAAATCCGCAGTTGGTTTTTAATCTTGGTGATCAAGCTCGAGTAAGAGCGCGCCAAATCACCAATCTCATCCGCTCTTTTTATCTCTGGAATTTTAGATTGATCAATCTTTTCAATATCTTGCTTCATAGACAGTGCTAAAGCTTTGACCGGGCTGACCAACCAAAAAGTCACTAAATAAATCAGTAGGAATGAGATAACTAACGCAACCAATGCCTCGTACAATACGCGAACAAGCAGTTCCTTTTGGATCTGCTCGAGCGATGTGGCATCGACAACCGCTTTAAAGTAGCCGCCATTGTTATTGCGTAATTTAACCTGAACATGAAGTAGCCCCGCTTCTTCATCGAGGTAATAACCAGAGTCGTATAGATTCTCAGGTATAGTCGGAATTGGCAGTGAGCGTAGCTCAAGGTTCTCATTGATAACCGAAAGATCAACCTTTAGCTTATTAATCAATCGATTAAGTTTCTTAATATGTACTGCGTTGGTGGCTGGTGTTGCGGCTAATTTGTTCTCAAGCTTAACTAATTTGTTAGCCAGTATTTGAGCTTCTTCTTCCGTGACATCCAACCGCCACCCTTTGCTTTTGGCTATCGAGTATCTCACCTTAACGGTTTGCTTTAGGTAGTCACTGGTTCCCGAGACTTCGGCAAACTTTAAGTTCGGTATCGCTTTGAGGTTATCTAACGTCGACTGCATGAGCAGATTGGCATAATTTCTTCCGGCTACAGAGCCAGAAAAGAAGGTATTATAAGCCGCGAGATGACTGGCAGACATATCCGCTAGGTACTCAACTTTTGTTGACCAGTCATTTTGATAGCGGCTGTAAGACATACCAAAGATGATGGACAAAACTAAAACCAGATGCGAAACAAACAGCATCTGGTTGATTGTCATCCAGCCAAATAAACGGTCACTCAACAGCGTTACTCTTTGCTATCCATATAGGTCGCGAGCACAGGCTCAGTACAGGTACCATTGATACAGATATCTTTGTAAGTGGTGTGGCAGCTAGCGCAAAAGCTAGGTTCTAAAGAAGGGTGCATCGAACTAATGTCCTTGCCTTTGCGATTGTAGCTTCCATAAATCGCCAACCCTTCTATATGTTCCGTTACCCAGATAATCCCGTCTACTTCTGAAACCGCAACGACTGTTGGGCCATCGGTATAAGGTCCATGAGTTTTGTATTGCTCTAACTTACTTGGGTTAACTCGAATCGTGAGAGGTGATCCTCTTCCTTCATTGATCCACGCGTACGCACGAACTGACTCTTGAATAAACAGAGAGGTATCTGGCGGTAAAACGGTATCAGCAGGAAGGTTCATCGACTCTTTCACAACCGGCCAATCTTCCCACCCTTCTGGGTAACTTGCATCTGAATCCGCGTAGGCAAAACCAATAGATGCGATTAAAGACACTGCACACAACAAAGCCACTTTTAGGCGTTTGACAACTTCCATATCATTCCTTTGAATTTATACTTATTATTTTCTGTTTCTGCGCTTTAAGAAACACTGCTCAAGCCTTGAGCAATCAGGGCCTAGGCGCATATTATGAAACTAAAGTTTATACATCAGTTGAATATAGTAATGATATCGATATTAAGTGCAAATTGAATTCTGCGTATTTAGAACTTAAATGAAACAATAACAGCACAACTTAGAGCAATGGTTCGTTTTAGCTCGTTTGCATGTACTCACCAACTATTGACCAATCCCCCAAAAAGCAGCTGTTTTTGAGTTGTAAAGTCGCATTACGCCAATCAAATGGTATATTGAATACAAAATAGTAATAGAGAAACACCGGAGACTTGGATGTCGCAACAACCTGTTTTTAAGACTCGAACCCAATTAGTGGAAGAAGCAATCCGCAGCAAGATTTTAAAAGGCGAGTTAAAAACTGGGCAGCCATTACGTCAAGATGCGTTGGCAAAAGAGTTTAATGTCAGTCGAATTCCCGTACGTGAAGCCTTAATGCAGCTTGAGGCGCAAGGGTTAGTGAGCTTCGAAGCCCATAAAGGTGCGACGGTAACCGAGCTTTCACCAGATAAGATTGATGAGCTGTTTGAACTGCGCGCAGTGGTTGAATGCCACATCTTAGAGCGTGCGATTCAAAATATGACAGATGAAGACCTGGCGCGTGCCAATGAGATTCGCGAACGCTTCGATGATGTTGTGAGCCGCGGGGACGAAGTCGAAGAGTGGAGCAATTACAACTATGAGCTTCACAAGGCGCTTTACGCTCCGGCTAACATGCCTGAGACTATGGATGTAATTTACAACCTCAACACCAAGTGTGACCGCTACATTCGCATGCAGCTCCTTTTCACCGAAGGAACGGCAAAGGCAGATAAAGAGCATCAGGCGCTACTGGAAATGTGCCAAAACCGCGATATTGACGGCGCTAAGTACATGCTGAAAAAGCATATTCTTGAGGCTGGTGCTGCCATTCGCGACTTACTGCTTGAGCGTAATAACCATCAATAGAGTGAGTAAAAGCCATGCATCTAGGCCCAGAGTTCTTACTGGCGGCAATTCGCCAGAAAATTAAAGACGAAGGTTTGTGTTACAGCGAATTGTCCGAGAAAACGGGGATCCCGTTGTCAACGATTAAGCGCCAGCTACACAATCCATCGCTGGGCTTAGATAAAATCTTGCTCTACACCACGCATCTTAATACTGATTTACAAGGCATATCAGATATCGCGATTCAAATTCAACGCGATAACGAACAGTTTTTATCCGACGAACAAAACGCCTTGTTTGTTGAACACCCTTACCTGCTCGACTTCATCTACCTAGTGACTTCTTGCAATAAAACCCCAGAGGAAATCGCTGAGGAGTACCAGTTGTCTGATACCAGCGTACGTTTTTACCTTAGTATTGCAGAAGTATTGGACTACATAGAAAATCTCGGAGATAAGATTTTTTATCGTTCTGGACGCCGCTTTATCATGGAAGAAGGCACTGCGCTTGATACCTTGTTCAAAAAACGCTTTGAACAAGTGTCTATGGCGGATGAAACCCTCTCACAAGTCTGCCACGCTCGCGTTCGATTAACCGCAGAGCAACGGCTGCAACTAGAAAAAGAAGTCGATCAGAAAATCGGTGAGATGCATGCCGCCAACAGCGCCAATGGAACGGGCGAGTTGACGAATGTCTTGCTGCGAAACATTCCCGGACAACAGATTTTCTTCTCTGACGGCATTCCTGAAATTGATGGAAAGCTGCTTAAAGAAGTCTCTTCCCGCTTCCGTCGCCAGTAACCCTCTCTTCCTGAGAGCTTACTGTGATCAAAGCGAAGTAATTGTCACATCAATAGCTTGTTTTTTACCCAGTCTCAGATTCTAAGACTGCCGGTCTCTCTTTTTGCCACCTTGTTACAAACATGTTAATTAATGTTGTTTGATTATTTTATACAATATACATTTCTCTTATCCCTTTGGTGAAACATCAAGCTTACTCTTGTGCCGTTTTTCGAGTAGGCCTCCCCCAAAAAGTGACGCCAAAGGGCCACTCCGATAAGGACATAACGAGGAAGCTATGAAAGCCAAAAAACTGATCGCACTAAGTACCATCGCTGCTGCGCTACTGACTAGCAACGCGATAGCTAAACCCTTTCCTGTTGGGACACAGCTCGCAGATAAACAAGAGATTGTGTTAAACAACGGAGCAGAAGTCACCTCTATTGACCCTGCAAAACAAGCGGCAGAGCCTGCATTTAATCTAGGACGAGACCTGTTTGAAGGTCTTACAATCCAAGATAAACAAGGCAAAACCATTCCAGGTATCGCAGAGAGTTGGCAGGCTAATGATAACAACACTGTCTATACCTTTAAGCTGCGTGAGTCTCAATGGTCAAATGGCGAGCCTTTGACTGCGCACGATTTCGTTTATAGCTGGAAACGCTTAATCAATCCCGAGACCGCTTCTCCGTACGCATGGTTTGCTGCGATTCCGGGCATAAAAAACTCAAACAAGATTATGAAGGGTGAAGCATCGGCAGATACCTTAGGTGTGCGTGCCGTTGACGACTATACCTTTGAGGTAACGTTAGAAAAGCCTGTTCCTTTTTTCATCAAACTGCTTAGCCATCCTGTACTCGCCCCTGTTCATCAGGCAACGGTAGAAAAGCATGGCAACGCTTGGACACAGCCCGAAAACATCGTGACCAACGGCGCGTTCACCGTTTCAAGTTGGAAAGTCAATGAGAAGATGGTGATGGCGAAAAACGCTCACTACTGGGACGCAGATAATGTCGTACTAGAGAAAATTACTTGGTTACCGATTGGTGATGCTAACGTCGCACTAAACCGCTACCTTGCAGGGGAAATTGATCAAGCACTCTCAATTCCAGCGGCGCAGAAAAACAAACTCCTTAAGAAATACCCAGAACAAGTCGCTGATACCAGTGCCTCTTTAGGATCGACTTTCTACTACTTGAACACACAAAAAGGGCCAACCAAAGATTTACGCGTTCGTCAGGCTTTATCATTTGCGATTGACCGTAACATCATTACCAAAGCGATTGCTAAGAATGGCGGCATCCCTATGTTCACTTTGGTGCCACCGCAAACCGATGGTTTTAAAACTCATACGCCAACCTTCGCAACTTGGGATCAAGCTAAGCGAGATTCTCAAGCTAAAGCACTGCTTGCAGATGCGGGGTACAGTAAGAGCAATCCACTTAAGCTGACCTTCACTGTCCCTACCTTCTCGAAAGATGTGAAAATGGCGACCGCAATGGCTGGTATGTGGAAGAGCAAACTGGGTGCACAAATCGAAATCAAACAGCTAGAGCCTAAAGTCTTTTACGCACTTAAAGATCCGGGCAACATCAGCCGTGGTGGTTGGACTGCCGACTACAATGAAGCATCCACTTGGTTAGATATCTTTGTCTCAACCGGCGAGTACAACGACTCAAAATACAACAACCCAGAGTATGATCGTTTGATGGCTGACTCTAAGAGCCTAAGTGACCCTTCCGCTGAATATATTGCTGCAGAGAAGCTTCTTATCGAAGACATGGCGATCATTCCGATGTATCGCAATGGCAATGACCAATACCTGATCAAAGAGTATGTCGGTGGATTCGAGCGCACCAACCCTGAGTCGTCATACTACCGCAAGAATGTTTACGTAAAGGCCCACTAATTGGGACGGTTTGCCCGCACCTCGTAGGTTGCGGGCTTTTTTGAACGAAAGGATGCGTCATGTTGCTGTATATTCTCCGTCGCTTGCTTATCGCAGTGCCCACATTACTGTTTATCGCCTTGGTTTCTTTTTGGCTTATGCATATTGCCCCGGGCGGCCCATTTGATATGGAAAGGCCGATGCCAGAAGTGGTACGCGCTAATATTGAAGCTAAGTTTCACCTTAATGAACCTTTTATTGTTCAGTTTTTTATCTACATTGGGAACTTCATTCAGGGCGACCTTGGCCCTAGCTTCGTTTATCAAGACTTTAGTGTCACCGAACTTGTTGCGCAATCATGGCCTGTTTCAGCTGTGTTGGGCGTAATTTCTTTTTGTATTTCCGTCCCACTAGGCATGGTTCTAGGCACCGTAGCCGCGCTCAATCGCAATGGAAAACTCGACTACTTACTTATGTCGCTTTCAATGACAGGTGTCGTGATTCCTGCGTTTGTCTTGGCGCCTGTGCTTGTGACTATTTTCTCCATCCATTTAGGCTGGCTACCCGCAGGCGGATGGGAAGGCGGCCAAGCTTCGTTTTTGATCTTGCCCGTACTTAGTTTAGCGATTGGCTCTGTGGCAAGTATCGCTAGGGTCATGCGCGGCGCAATGATTGAGACGCTCAACCAACCTTATATACGCACAGCAAAAGCAAAGGGGCTGTCCACCAGCTACATCCTGTTTCATCACGCTCTTCGCCCTTCACTCATACCGATTGTCGCGATGCTCGGCCCGAGCTTTGTTGCCGTTGTCACTGGCTCGGTGATCATCGATATCTTCTTTAGTACCGGAGGTATGGGGCAACACTTCGTCTCTGGAGCACTCAACCGAGATTACGGCTTAGTCATGGGCATAACCCTGATTGTCGCCTCTCTTACCATCTTGTTTAACTTGGTGGTCGACATTCTCTACACCGTCATCGACCCGCGCATTCGTGTTTAGGAGGTAACCAATGTTAACCAAACGTATTGACGCCAAGGAACTAGCAGATCAAGTAAGCTCTCAAGTTGAAGCGGTTGAAGGGCGTAGCTTATGGCAAGACGCTTGGACTCGCTTTCGTAAGAACCGTGCTGCAATGACATCCATTTATGTGCTGATGTTTATCGTCTTGTGTATCACGTTCGGCCCACAGCTTGCTGCCTTCGGTCACGATGAAATTGATTGGAACGTGGTTGCTGACCCTTATGAATTGGGTAAACCTTCGCTCAGTTCGGGGCACTACTTTGGTACCGATGACTTAGGCCAAGATATTTTCGCCCGCACCATGCAGGGAGGTAGGCTCTCGATCATGGTTGGCTTTATGGGCGCACTGGTCGCGGTGGTGATTGGAACCGCTTGGGGAGCCTTATCTGGTTACCTCGGGGGGATCGTTGATAGCACTATGATGCGCATTATCGAGGTGCTCGACTCCGTCCCATTTATGTTCCTGGTCATCCTGTTCGTTACCCTATTTGGCAATAATATCTACCTGATCTTTGTTGTGATCGGCATGGTCTCTTGGCTCGGCATTGCTAGGGTCGTACGCGGCGTCACATTCAGTATCAAGAAAAGGGAGTTTATCGAAGCAGCCCATTCTATCGGGGTGTCTCGATTGACCATAGTGCGCCGTCACGTGTTACCCAATGTACTGGGCATTGTGATGGTTTACTCCTCACTCATGGTACCCGGGTTCATTATGTTTGAGTCCTTCTTAAGCTTTTTGGGGCTGGGCGTTCAACCACCCGATACCAGTTGGGGCATCTTAATCGCTGAGGGTGCGAAAACAATAGATGTCGCCCTTTGGCAATTGGTGTTCCCTGCAATATTCCTTGTTGCCACCTTGTTCTGTTTTAACTTTATCGGTGATGGTCTGCGTGACGCACTCGATCCAAAAGATCGCTAAGGAGTAGTGATGAGTATTCTCTCGATTAACCAGATGAATGTGCGCTTCCAAACCCCTGATGGTTTAGTGCAAGCGGTCAGTGATTTGTCCTATAGCATAAACAAGGGCGAAACCTTGGGCATTGTCGGCGAGTCCGGCTCGGGCAAAAGCCAATCGGTTTTTGCTCTGATGGGCTTAACTGCTGACAACGGTTTGGTCAGCGGTGAAGCCAATTTCCACGGTGAAAACCTACTTTCGATGTCAAAGAGCCAACTCAATCATATTCGTGCAGAAAAGATTGGCATGATCTTCCAAGATCCGATGACCTCACTTAACCCGTTTATGAAAATTGGTAAGCAACTAGCCGAAGTTTTGATGATTCACAAAGGTATGTCACGCAAAGAAGCCGATAAAGAAGCCATTGCGATGCTTGATGCGGTAAGGATTCCATCAGCGGCCACAAGGATGGCGCAGTATCCGCATGAAATGTCCGGCGGCATGCGCCAGCGAGTGATGATTGCAATGGCATTGCTGTGCAAACCTGAACTACTGATCGCGGATGAACCGACCACCGCATTGGATGTCACGGTACAAGCGCAAATTTTGACTCTATTGCGTGAGCTGCAAGCTGAATTCAACACCGCTATCCTGCTTATTACCCATGATATGGGCGTGGTCGCGGAAATGTGTGATCGAGTTTTGGTCATGTATGGCGGGCGCAAAATGGAAGAAGCAGATACGGAGTCAATTTTTTCGACTCCTTCTCACCCGTACACACAAGGTCTTCTCAAAGCGATACCTTCAATCAGTGAAGATATGGATCGCCTGCCTACCATTCCCGGCAATCCCCCTAGTGCACTGATTCACAACAAAGGCTGCCCTTTTAAAGAACGTTGTAACGAGTACCGGGCGGAGTGCAGTGCGCAAATGCCGCCATTTAGAGCACTCTCTACGAGCCAAGGGCTAGCTTGCCATGTCAATGCCCCCGCTTCCATCACATCCATTGCGCGTTCAGCTTAGGAGGTAACATGAACCAACCAGAAGTTTTACTTTCAGCGCGTGATCTAAAAGTTCACTTCGCAATCAATAAGCACATATTGCCAAGTAAACGCAAAGTGGTGAAAGCCGTCGATGGTATCGACTTAGAAGTGTTCCGCGGAGAAACTTTAGGCATTGTCGGTGAGTCTGGGTGCGGAAAATCAACCCTAGCACGAGCACTGCTTCGCCTGATAGAACCGACAGGTGGCGAGCTCTCATGGAAGGTGCAAGATATGCGTGGGTTTGGTAAACAAGAGCTAGCGAAAAAACGTCGTGAGTTTCAAATGGTGTTTCAAGATCCTTCTGCCTGTTTGAATCCTCGTCTGACGATCTCCGAATGTATCGCTGAACCCTTGCTTACTCATGAACCCCATTTAAGCCGCCAAGAGGTAGAAAGTCGCGTTATCGCGATGATGGACAAAGTGGGCTTACTTGCGAGCCAGCGAAATCGCTATCCGCACGAGTTCTCGGGCGGTCAATGTCAACGCGTGGGCATCGCGCGTGCTCTGATCCTCAAACCCGACTTAGTGGTGTGCGATGAACCTGTCAGCGCCCTTGATGTATCGATACAAGCGCAGGTGATTAATCTTCTTGATGACTTAAAACAAGAGATGGGCTTAACACTGCTCATGATCGCCCACGACTTAAGTGTAGTAAGACACATCAGCGATCGTGTCATGGTGATGTATTTAGGTAAACCGATGGAAGTTGGGCGCTACGATAAAGTTTTCGATGACGCCCAACACCCATACACTAAGGCCTTACTATCTGCAGTTCCTATCGCTCACCCAACACTCGCTCGCAATCGTGATATTCAACTACTGCCTGGCGATCTTCCTTCGCCCCTTAACCCACCAAGTGGATGTGTATTTCGCACTCGTTGCCCAAGTGCCACTAATTTGTGTGGTCAACAAAAACCGACTCGAAGTGGTCTGCCAGACCACCACATTTTCTGTACTCATACTTTGCTAGGAAGCCAACCATTATGACTTTAACCACTGTTCCACAAAGACTTAACGCTTTACGCGACGGGATGCAAAAACATAATTTTGATGCTTATATCGTCACCAATAATGACCCACATGCCAGTGAATACTCCGCCGATTATTGGTTGGCACGACAATGGATATCCGGCTTTACTGGATCTGCTGGCGATGTGGTGGTGACCAAAGATGGCGGTGGGCTTTGGACAGATGGACGCTACTACATTCAAGGTGCAGAGCAAATCGAAGGCTCTGGTTTATCGCTATTTAAAGGGCGCTTAGCCGAGACGCCAACAATTGCGCAATGGTTAGCTCAAACCTTGCCAGAAAACGCAACGGTAGGTGTTGATGGTCGCAGTATCAGCAAACAGTTTTTTGATGAGCTTACTAGCGCATTCGAAGACAAATCGATTCGAGTGGTACTAGAGCACGATCTTATTTCCCCCATTTGGCATGATCGACCATCGCGACCGACAGCGCCTGTTTTTAACCATCCAATAGAGGTAGCAGGGCTAACATGTGGCGAAAAAGTCGCTCAGATTCGTCAATACCTCAATGATGAGAAAGCCGATGCACTATTGATTTCAACGCTAGACGACGTGATGTGGACGCTTAACATTCGTGGAGGCGATACCGCCTATTGCCCGATATCTGAGGGCTACCTACTTGTCGATAAGCAAAGTTGTCGTTTGTTTATTGATAACCGAAAGCTCACTCAACAAGTTGTCGCCGCACTAGAAGAATCTCAGGTTCATATCCATGATTACGAACACCTTAGCACAGCGTTAAACCTTACCGAAAAAGGCGCTAGGGTCATTTATACCGCTAAAAACTGTGACAGCCTGTTAGCAAGCCAGATTAAATCGGAGCTATGTCTACTTGACCGCCCATGCCCTGTCACGCTAATGAAAGCCCAAAAGAATTCAACCGAACTTGCCAGTATGGAAGAGACCTTACGCCAAGATGGCGTCGCAGTAGTGAAATTCATGCAATGGCTAGATGAACAAGTACCCAGTGGCAAAGTCACCGAGTTAAATGCCGAACAACAGTTAATGGGCTACCGCAAGCAGATTGATGGCTATTTAGGCGAGAGCTTTAGAACCATCGCAGGGTTTGCTGAGCATGGCGCTAAGATGCACTACGCGGCAAACGAAACGAGCTGCTACCAAGTCGATGAGAGCCATTTCTTCCTTGTCGATTCGGGTGGGCAATATCCAGGTGGTACAACAGACATCACTCGCACCTTCCACTTTGGCAGCCCTTCAGCACAAGAAAGAAAGGACTACACCTTAGTGCTAAAGGCTGTCATACGCCTAACACAAACTCGCTTTATGAAAGGCTCGACTGGAGCCAATCTCGATATCATGGCGCGCGGCGTGTTGTGGCAACATGGCATCGACTATAAATGTGGTACGGGCCATGGTGTCGGCGTATGTTTGAATGTTCATGAAGGGCCGCAAAACTTTTCGCAAAATCCTGCCGAAGTCGCCCTTAGGCCGGGTATGGTGATAACTAATGAACCCGGCGTTTACCGCGAAGGTGTGCATGGAGTACGGATTGAAAACATCATGAAAGTGGTCGAGTTAGAAGAAAACGAATTTGGCACTTTCTATGGCTTTGAGACCATAACCCTCGCGCCAATCGCGACCAAGATGATTAATAAATCGATGCTGGATAGCAGTGAGGTTGAATGGCTCAATGACTACCATCAGCAATGTTGGAGCAAGCTCTCACCAGACCTCGATGAGCAAGGAAAAGCTTGGTTAGAGAAAGCGACGCAGGCGATCTAACCTCATGCCGTCACTCTGCCAGATACGCCATGATGTATCTGGCAGAATCAATAGGTTTTGTTGAAGCGTTATTTTCGTGAGCGACCGCCACGCGACGAACGCGCTTTATGCGCCGAGGCTGCCTTTGCTTGTGAATTCAAGATTGATTCAACGGTCAGTTCCATCGGCTCTTTTGGTTTAAGGCCATGTGGGAAAGTACGAGCGCGTGGAGGTAGATCATATTCTTCACTAGATGCTCTAGGCATACGCTTAAAACGGTACAGATAAAAGTTTTCTACTTTCTCTCTCGCCCAGTCGGTCTTCTTTAAGTATTTGACACTACTAGCAATCGAAGGGTTGGTATGGAAGCAGTTGAAGCGCATTGCAGTATCTAAAATATCCCAACCATAAAAGTCTACTAACTCTTGTAGTAAAGTCTCTAGTTTCAGGCCGTGTAGAGGGTTATTTTGTTGTAGTTCAATTCTTTCTTCATCGGTCATCATATTGAGATCCTAGGTGTCTTACTAATTGCGGCGAGTTAAATAGCCCGTGTTGCGCATACCCTGCTGAGTAGATGTCCAAATAGTAAGGACAAAGACAGCAACACTTGGTGGCGCGGATTCTAACAGAGTTAACATCCCTTCCCTATCATTATTGTCAACTAGGCAATCTTTCTTCTTCTCGTAACGTCAGCACTTCATATCCACTACTGGTCACCAACACAGTATGCTCTGATTGAGCAGACAGCTTTTTGTCTCGGGTTATCACCGTCCAGCCATCTTTCTTAGTCTTGGTTTTCTCGGTACCTTGGTTAACCATAGGCTCAATGGTAAACACCATGCCTTCTTTTAACAGCAAACCGGTATCGCGAATACCATAATGAAGAACTTGCGGCTCTTCATGCATTTCTCGACCAATGCCGTGACCACAGTACTCTCTTACTATGCTGTAGCCGTAAGTCTCTACATAGCTTTGAATGGCATGGCCAATATCACCAAGACGCGCTCCTGGCTTGACTTGCTTGATCCCCTGCCACATCGCTTCATAAGTAACTTTCACTAACTTTCGCGCCAGTGGGTTTGCATCAGGCATCACATACATTTTGCTTGAGTCAGTGATAAAGCCACCTTTCTCTAGCGTAATATCCAAATTGATAATGTCAGTACTTTTTAGGATTTGGCTAGCTTTAGGCACACCATGACAAACCACTTCATTCAACGAAGTATTGAGTACGTACTGGTAATCATACTGCCCTTTGCTGGCTGGTCTCGCCTGTAGCTCATTGACAATAAAATCTTCAACTCGGTTATTAATGTCCATAGTTGAAACACCCGGCTTCACGCAGTCATCCAGCATTTGAAACACCTTAGCCAACAACTTGCCGGAGGTGCGCATTAATTCAATCTCGCTTTCTGACTTGATCGCTACATTACTGTTCATTAGCAACGCCTTCTGTCGCAGAAACATTGGTCACTGACACTTCTGCCGATTTCATTAAATCTGCCACCAAGTCATTGAAAGAGAGCTGAGGATGCAGCTCAGCAAGCATACCAATCTTGATCCAGAACTCTGCCTGCGAGTTGATCGAGCGCGCCATCACAGAGCTCGCTTTTCTGAGCTCTTCATGCAACTCGTCTGAAATCTTAACAATACCCATAAAATACACTTTATATATAAAACGTATATTTATTGTATATGCTACGTTTAAAGGATCAAGTGCTTTTCGGGTCCTCTTTATCTCGCCTTGTCTCACAACAGCTTTCAGCGAGTCTAACGCTTTGCTTAATCAAGCTTTCTGCATTTCAGCACTCATTCGTCATCTCTGGAGATCACTGCTTTAATTATAAAAGTCAGTTACTGACAATTTTATTCAGATCACAAAAGCATCACCTTGGTATTGTATTGGTATTATATTTTAAAATACCATCAATGCGTACCCTACAGTACCTAAGGACATAAAATGAAATCTACTAACATCAAACTATCATTCATGATGTTCATTGAATGGTTTATATGGGGCGCTTGGTTCGTCCCCTTATGGCAAATTCTAAATACTAACGGATTTACTCCTACGGAAATTGCCTGGTCTTATGCGTGTACTGCGATTGCCGCTATTTTGTCGCCGATCCTTGTTGGCTCAATTACTGATCGCTTTTTCCCCGCGCAGAAAGTACTTTCCGTGATGCTTTTAGCGGGTGCAGGACTGATGTACCTAGCAGCACAACAAACTGAGTTCTCTACCTTTTTCCCGCTGCTACTCGGTTACTCACTCACTTACATGCCGACCATCGCACTGACCAACAGCATCGCTTTCTCAAACGTTGATGACGTTGAACGCGACTTCCCACGCATCCGTGTAATGGGCACGATTGGGTGGATTGCGTCTGGTATCGCTATCGGCTTCTTACCATCGTGGTTAGGCTATGGTGATATCTCGTCAAGCAATATCCCACTGATCATCACGGCTCTAAGCTCTGCATTACTTGGCGTATTTGCTTTAACACTACCTAACACACCACCAAAAAGTACTGGCAAGCTGAATCTAAAAGTTATGCTTGGTCTTGATGCCATGGTGCTTCTAAAAGATCGTAACTTCCTTGCTTTCTTTGTTTGCTCTTTCATGTTTAGCATGCCTTTGGCTTTCTACTACATCTTCGCGAATGGTTTCTTAACTGAAGTTGGTATGAGCAACGCCACGGGTTGGATGACGCTAGGCCAGTTCTCTGAAATCTTCTTCATGCTCGCATTGCCTTTCTTCACCAAGCGATTTGGTATTAAAAAGGTACTATTACTTGGTCTCTTTACTGCGGCAATTCGCTACGGATTCTTTGTCTACGGCAGTGCAGAAGCTTGGTACCTATACTCACTGCTATTTTTGGGCATTCTACTGCATGGGGTTAGTTACGACTTCTACTTCGTTACGGCGTACATTTATGTCGATAAGAAAGCGCCAGCGCATATGCGAACAGCCGCTCAAGGCCTTATCACCCTTGGCTGTCAAGGTATAGGCAGCTTGCTAGGCTACCGTCTCGGGGGAGTATTGATGGAAAAAATGTTCGCTTATGACACGCCACAAGACGGATTGACCTTTAACTGGGCGGGCATGTGGGGATTCGGTGGCCTGATGATCGCCGTCATCCTAGTCATCTTCATGTATTTCTTCCGTGAACCAAACGGTGAGATCAAACCGATTAAGATTGACTCACAAAGCGATGAATCCAATACCCAACAAAAAGCACAAGCTTAATTAATTTCCTGCTCAGACATAGCCCCACAACGGTTTCTGAGCAGGCTCTTCAACCTCAATTTTTGGTAAGTAAAATGACGATTACAAAACAAGATAAAATTCTCGGTGCTTTTTATGGTCAGGCATTAGGTGACTCGATGGGAATGCCGTCTGAGTTGTGGCCACGTAGTCGAGTAAAAGCCCATTTTGGTTGGATTGATCGTTTTCTCGATGGCCCACAAGAAAATAATGCCGCCTGCTACTTTGAAGCATGCCAGTTCACCGACGATACCAATATGGCGCTAGCACTAGCCGATGCGATTATCGAATGTGATGGTGAAATTGTTCCTGAAGTGATTGCTCGCAACGTGCTAACGTGGGCGGAAGGGTTCGATGCATTCAACAAGAACATTTTCGGCCCTAGTTCAAAAGCTGCGATGCGCGCGATTAAAGATGGTGTTGCGATCAGCGAACTTGAAAACAATGGCGTAACCAATGGTGCAGCAATGCGCGTCTCTCCTATGGGGTGCCTGCTACCTGCTATAAGCCTTGACGACTTTATCAGTGAGGTTGCATTGGCATCTAGCCCAACTCATAAATCAGATGTCGCTATCTCAGGTGCCGTCGCGATTGCATGGGCGATTTCTAAAGCCATTGAAGGTACGAGTTGGTCTTCCATTAAAGATCAGCTGCCTGCCATTGCTATTGCTGCTCAAACTAAGAACATCACCACTTTCAGTGCTTCAATGGGAGCGCGTATCGAGCTAGCGCTGAACATTGCTAGCGAGCCTTCAGGCATAGAGGAACGCATGGAGAAAATCTATAACCTAGTAGGTGCAGGAGTAAGCACCATAGAGTCCGTGCCTGCGGCAATTGCAATGGTCGAGTTAGCACAAACTGACCCTAACCGTTGCGCGATTTTATGTGCTAACTTGGGTGGTGATACTGATACTATCGGTGCGATGGCAACCGCTATCTGTGGCGCTTTGCATGGCATTCAGGCTATTGATCCTATGCTTAGAAAACAGCTCGATGACAAAAATCAGCTCGACTTTGAAGAGTACGCTCGTAAGTTCAGAGTATTGAGAGAAAGTAAGGAGCATGTCTATGCCTCATAATGCTCTAATCAACCTGATACCTAGCTTGAGTAATCGGCGTCAACTATGCCTAATTGGTGCAGCCGTCGTCGACATCGTAACTGAAACTCCCGCACTTCCGCAGCGCGGTGGTGATGTTGAAATGCAGGAAAAAGGTATGCATGTCGGAGGATGCGCACTGAACATCGCTATTGCGGTCAATCGACTTGGAATTCGCTCTACTAATGCCCTACCTATTGGACAAGGGCGATGGGCCGATTTGATTCGCAACGCCATGCTAGAAAAAGGGATAAGCTCTGATCTCCAAGATAACAGCGGCGATAATGGTTGGTGTTTAGCACTCGTAGAGCCTGATGGTGAGCGAACCTTTCTCTCTGTCAGCGGTGTTGAGAATAATTGGAATCAGCAGGTGCTTGATACGCTTAACCTAGACGCAGATGCCATCATCTATCTTTCTGGTTATCAACTGGCTTCACAATGTGGCGAAACGATTGTTGATTGGCTTGAAACCTTGCCACGTAGTACCCAACTCTTTATCGACTTCGGCCCACGAATCAATGACATAGAGCCAAATATCATGGAACGTCTTCTAGCGCTGAAACCGATCGTTTCGTTGAATCGACAAGAAGCACAACACTTAGGAATGGATGTTAGCCAAGAGTTTGTCGAACAGTGGTACTCTCGCTACCAATGCCCTTTAATCCTGCGAATGGACAGTGATGGGGCTCTGTTCAGCAATCGTGACGCTTATGGCACTGTCGCTCCTTTCGCTGCACAAGTGGTTGATACGATAGGTGCCGGCGATACCCATGCTGGCGGAGTACTCGCGGGTCTTAGCTCTGGTTGGGATTTTGCTGATGCAGTCTTATTGGGCAATGCCGTTGCTTCATACGTCGTCAGCCATGCCGGAGGCGATTGCGCCCCTGACGCTAAACAGCTTTCAAACTATCTATCTCAATACGCTTAAATCTCAGAAATCGATTAGTAACCGAGGCTTAACCATGCGTTAAGCCTCTTAGAGCATATCCTTTACCTATTTGCAATCCCAAGACATTATGAAATCTAGAGCGAACACCATTCTCGCCGCTGGATGCGGCATCAATTTGTGCATCGGCGTACTATATACATGGAGTGTGTTTAAAAATGCCCTTATTGAAATGGGTTGGACACATACTGAAGCTTCTCTGCCCTATACGATCACCATTGTGACTTTATCGTTAGCACTGCTTGTCGCAGGCAGAATTCAAGACCAGTTTGGCCCGCAAAAGATCTTGATGGTCGGCACTTTAATCGCTGGCAGCGGAATGATGGTATCTGGGCTTTCACTTACGCCACTCAATCTCAGCTTAAGCTTTGGGGCGCTGACAGGCACAGGAATTGGCTTTGCTTACGCCTGCCTTAACCCAACAGCGATGAAATGGTTTCATCCTTCAAAGAAAGGGATGGTCAACGGTGTTCTCGCGACCGCGTTTGGGCTCGCCGCACTCTACCTTGCGCCTCTCACGACTTTTTTAATCAGCCAGTATGGTCTATCGGCTAGTCTGAAAATATTGGGAGCGGGATTACTGCTCATTGCTTTTCCATTGGCGTGTTCATTCGGCAATCCACCAGCGGGCTATAATCCGCCAGCTAGACAAGCAACAAACGCCACGAAAAGCGAGAGATCTCAAACCAATATTGCATGGAGAGAAATGCTCGCAGGACGCTCATTTTACTTACTTTGGTTTGCTTACGCTTTTGCAGCTGCAGCCGGGTTAATGATTATCGCAAACATCACCTCTATCGCCACTCATCAAGCCAATATATTCGATGGTGCATATTTGGTTATCGCCTTAGCAATATTCAACTCAGGCGGCCGCTTGGCGGCAGGGTTACTCAGTGACAAAATCGGCGCAGTGAAAACCTTGGCATTGGCAATGGGGCTGCAAACCAGCAACATGCTGCTGTTTACTCAGTATGATACTTCACTCACTCTCATCATTGGTGCCGGGTTAGCAGGAATTGGCTACGGCACTTTGCTTGCTGTTTTCCCATCAGTAATGGCAGATCTTTATGGACTCAAACACTTCGGTACTAACTACGGCATTCTCTACACTTCTTGGGGAATGGGTGGTTTTATTGGCCCTGTACTCGCCGCATGGTCAATCGATAGCTTCGGTTCCTATGACCTTTCATACTTAATTTGTGCAGGGCTCGTGCTCATCGCTTGCCTACTAGTCTGGCAAGTAAAACCCCGCTCACAAGATGTTGTCATCGCACAAGTCTCATAACGCTCTAAAAAGCGAGTGGGGATACACCCACTCCTTTGCACAGCTCTTCATATCGGTAGAGCAAATCGGCTATAATCGCCAGATCACTGATAACAAAAAGAAACTCATGACTACGTATCAACCTCTGATTTCGCTGATCAAAAAGCGCATCGAACAAGGCGATAAATCTCCGTTGTACATCAAAATTGCTGAATCGGTTAAAAGTGCCACAGAGCAAGACATTCTCAACGGTGGAGACTTTATCCCAACAGAGCGTGAGTTTAGTGAGTTGCTGAGTGTCTCAAGGATTACGGTTCGTAAAGCATTAGACCTACTTGATAAAGATGGGGTCATCATCCGCTCACGAGGTTTAGGCACAAAGATCAGTGAAACCGTCGAATATTCAGGTAAAGAAGCCGCGGGCTTTTCACAGCAGGTGGTATTGAAGGGCAAAAAACCCGACACATTGTGGATTAAAAAAGACATTGTCCCTTGCTCTACTGAGATTGCAGAAACGCTTAATATAAACCAAGGAGATGAAGTTTTTATTCTGAAGCGTGTTCGCTATATCGATGATCAGGCAGTCTCCATCGAAGAATCTTATGTACCAGCACAGCTCATCCACAACCCAGACGAAATTCAGTTATCGCTCTACGATTATTTCCGTAGCCAAGACATTATGCCGTCAAAAACAAAAAGTCGCGTTTCGGCCATCATGCCGACTAAAGAGTCTTTAGAAAAGCTCCATATCGACGAGAAGACCCCAGTCCTGCTGATTGAACAAACCGCTTACGACAAATCAGCCAGACCGATTGAGTACAGCATCAACCATTGTCGAGGCGACTTGTACGTGTTTGTCAGTGAATAAGTTGAGCTAAAACTTCCCCGTTTCAATTGTTTAAGCCGCTATTGCTCTTTGCTTGCTTTCATCCTCACCGACTGTTACGTTGTGAGGATGAAAGAATTTAAAACCTCTCACATCAATCTTTTCTGGTGGCGCTCTAACTAGAGCGGCGCAGAATAGTCACATTCTTACGCTGCTGGATGGTAGCTAAGAGTGCGGTGCTTTTTTATCTCCAGTAGCGATCTATTTAACTCGGAGATAAACCATGAACAATCATCCACCCCCTTTACAGCGCGAAGTCATCCTCACTGGGGATAGAGCAACAGGTCCTTTGCATTTAGGTCATTACGTCGGCTCGCTGCAACAGCGCGTTTCCCTTCAAGCACAACATGATCAAACCATCTTGGTCGCCGACATGCAGGGTCTTACCGACAATGCGCATAACCCAGCAAAAGTCTCATCAAACATTTTGAATGTGGTGGCAGACTACTTAGCCGTGGGCATAGACCCATCACAAACAATCATCTGCTTGCAATCTCAACTGCCTGCTCTTGCCGAACTCACCATGTTCTATAGCAATCTGGTTTCTATAGCGCGCTTAGAACGTAATCCAACCGTTAAAAATGAAATCCAGAGTAAAGGTTTTGAGCGCTCTATTCCGGCTGGTTTTCTTACTTACCCGATTTCTCAGGCAGCCGATATCACCGCATTTAACGCGACGCTGGTTCCGGTTGGCGATGACCAACTGCCTATGCTGGAACAGACCAATGAAATCGTTCGAAAAATTAACAATCTAGCGGATGAGCCAATCATCAATGAATGCCGACCACTACTAAGTGACGCGCCGCGTTTACCCAGTACTGACGGTAAAAGCAAGATGTCTAAGAGTTTGGGTAATGCCATCAATCTAGGTGCAAATGAAAAAGAGATTCGCGCTGCGGTAAAGTCAATGTTTACCGATCCAAACCACTTAAGAGTAGAAGACCCAGGGCAAGTGGAAGGTAATATCGTCTTCACCTATCTTGATGCTTTTCATACCGACAAAGACTATGTCGAGCAGCTTAAAGCCCACTATCAAAGAGGTGGTCTCGGTGACGGTACAACGAAGAAAATCCTTGAGGAGTGCCTGCAAGAGATGCTTCGTCCAATACGAGAGAAACGCGCCGATTATCTCGCTGATAAAGCGCAGCTTATTGAGGTGCTAAAACAAGGCAGCATCAGGTCTCATCAAACAACACAACTGATGCTGAACAAGGTAAAAGAGGTGTTTGGATTGAATCTGTTTTGAGCATCCCAAAGATCAACCCGCTCGGATCTTAACTCAACGTCATGGAATCATCGAGACAACCATAAAAAAACGCAGGTCTTTGAGTGATCTGCGTTTTTCTTCAACCATTTCAATACTACTTAGTATAAAAAGCGCGCTTCAGTGCCATCTCTAGACCGCGAACTTCTGCTAAACCTTTTAGGCGACCAATCGCTGAATAGCCAGGGTTGGTGGTTTTATTTAAGTCATCTAACATTTGGTGGCCGTGATCAGGACGCATTGGAATAAGTCTGTCATCCCCAACTTCCGCTCGACGTTGCTCCTCATCTAGGATAGCCATCACCACGTTATACATGTCTACGTCACCATCTAAGTGGGCCGCTTCATGGAACGTCATTGGGTTACTCTCTTCACGTTTGGTTGAGCGCAAGTGAGTAAAGTAGATGCGGTCGCCATGCTTTTTGATCATTTTGACCAAATCATTGTCGCCACGCACACCATAGGAACCGGTACACATGGTTAAGCCATTCATTTTGCTCGGGATATTTTCGGTCAACCAATCGATATCTTCGATTGTGGACACGATACGAGGCAAACCAAGGATTGGGCGTGGTGGATCATCAGGATGTACCGCAAGTTTAAGCCCGTGCGCTTCGCAAACTGGCATTAATTCCGCTAAGAAATGTGCCATATGCTCACGTAATTTATCCTTGCTAATACCACTGTAGCGATCGAGTTGCGCTTGAAACTCTTCAAGGGTGTAACCCTCTTCTGCTCCCGGCAAACCAGCTATGATATTACTTGTCAGCTGCTTAACTTGCTCTTCGCTCATCTGATTGAAGTAATCTAAAGCTTGAGCTTGCTCAGCTTCAGTATAATCTGCACGTGCATTAGGACGCTTTAAAATGTGCAGCTCAAATGCCGCAAAGGCTATTTGGTCAAAACGGAGCGCTTTTGACCCATCTGGCATCTCAAATTCTAAATCTGTACGAGTCCAATCAAGCACAGGCATAAAGTTGTAGCAAACCGTATCTATGCCGCATTCCGCAAGATTGCGAAGAGTTTGCTTATAGTTATCAATCCACTGTTGAAACTGGCCCGTTTGAGTTTTGATTTCCTCATGCACTGGTACACTTTCAACCACCGACCAGTTTAAGCCCTTTGCTTCAATAATTGCTTTGCGCTTTAAGATCTCTTCTTTTGACCACACTTCACCATTTGGGATGTGGTGCAGCGCATTGACTATCCCTGTTGCGCCAGCCTGACGAATATCGTCTAGCGACACAGGATCATTCGGACCATACCAACGCCAAGTTTGTTCCATGACACTCACCTTTTTTAAGACGCACTTATCCCGCTCAAAGATTTCAAGCTAAGTGCAAACGACTTCTTATTATGTAGCGGTGACTATGCCGCTACTCTGACTAACCCCGACCTAAGTCGGATAATGTGGTTAACTCTTTTCAGCGCCCCGCAGAACTACCGGGTTTGAGCTGAATAGGTAACCATCAAAATTTGGGTCATCGATGTCAGACAACTCCAACAGGCGCTGTTTGACGTTTTCAAGGTGTTGCCACATAGCATTTTTAGCAGCAATAGGATCTTTTCGCTGTAATGCGGCGAGGATTTTGGCGTGATCGTCGATCCACTCTTCGCGATAATCTTGACCGACAATGTGCGAGTGAAGCTTTTTCCACATAGGGCTGCACTCACGACGCTCCCAAGACTGCTTCAACATATCCACTAGCACTGAGTTTTGCGTTGCCTCAGCGATGCATAGGTGGAAAGTCTCATCGCCATTGCAATCAGCAGTCCCGCTTGCGAGTTCTTCTCGCTCAAGATCAAGCGCTGAACGCATTTTGACAATGTCACTTGGTGTCACTTGCATAGCCGCAAATTCAGCAATATTACTTTCTAGCAATTGCCTAGCTTGCAGCATCTCAAATGGACCTGCGTCATCACTAATCACGTTCTCACGAGAGTTAGGTTGAGATGGAATATTGATAACGTAAACACCGGATCCCTTTTTCACTTCGACTAAGTTCTCTAGCTCAAGCATGATGATCGCTTCACGCACTACTGTGCGGCTAACGTCTAAACGTTCTGCAATATCGCGCTCTGGCGGGAGCCTATCTCCGACACTGTATTGGCCTTCGATTAACTCTTGTCTTAGTACTAAACCGATCTCTTGATACGGTCTTTTCGCTTCAAAAGGCATCATGATGATATTATCACTGTATTCCATCTAACTTCTCACGCCATCATAGCGACCAATAAAAATTGGTCAACCTCTATATACCAGAATGTGGTAACACCTTGTTTTGGTTCGATAACTACTTATATTTTTTGTGAATTACTGAACAGCTTTGATTTTCTCTACCAAAGCACCTAGCTCTGGGTTCGATTTCTCAATTTCTGCATATCTTGGTTGTACAGCTTTTACAAACAGCTCTTTGTTTGGTTTAACAAAAGTGACGCCCATCTTTTCAGCTTTAGCACGCTCTTTAGCCTCAGATTCAGCCCAAAGCTTTTTCATGTACTCTGAAGAATCTGCCGCGGCTTTCATCAAGGCTTTTTGATGCTCAGGCGTCAACTTGTCATAGGTTTTCGATGAGATAACCAATACATCTGGCACCATAGTGTGCTCGTCTAAGCTGAAGTACTTCGCCACTTCACTGTGACGGCTTAAGCTAAACGATGGGATGTTGTTTTCTGCTGCGTCAACCACACCTTGTTGTAATGCCGTATAAAGTTCACCGTATGCCAGTGGGGTCGGGTTACCACCGAGTGCTTTTACCATTGCAATGGCCGATGGGCTTGGCTGAACACGAACTTTCAGACCTTTAAGATCGTCAGGCGTTTTGATTGGTTTGCTGGTGTAGAAACTACGAGCACCTGCATCATAGTAAGTCACACCAATAAAACCGCTTTGTTTAGAAGAACCAAGGATCTCGCGACCAACTTCACCGTCCGTCACCTTGTAGTAGTGGTCTTTGTCACGGAACAAATACGGTAAGTTGAACGCTGAATAAGCAGGAGAGAAGGCTTCAAGTTCTGCGGCATTACTTTTCACCATATCTAGAGCGCCATTCTGCATTAGCTCCATGGATTCACGTTGTGTACCGAGCTGAGCATCAGGGTAAATACGGATGCGAACTTCACCATCCGTCAATTCTTTTACTTCTTTTGCCATGTAGTCCATTGCTTTATGTACTGCATGGTCACGTGGATGGTTGTGGCTTAGCTTTAGGTTAGTGGCAGCGAAAGCTGAAGCAGTCGCTCCTAATGTCAGTGCTGCTCCAATTACGGTAGTTAGCAAAGTTGTGCGCTTATTCATTCTTCTCTCCATTGATTGGTTGTCCAATATCTAGGGTGTTTATTTTTTTAGGGATACTTCTTGTTTCAAAGCCAATATTGGTGGTTAAAAAACCAATCGTCAAAACAAAAAAGCAAATTGATTGACCAAAATCACAATAAATACCCATAAATTGGTCAACCAATACGTTTGTGAACCTGCTCACGTGACAACCAAATTGTCTAACTTATAATCCAAACAGTAATTTCGGCGCATTCTTTGGCGAAGTCATAAAAAGACACCACATTGGTATACCAATTGTTACGGAATGTACGGTATGTTGTTGAAAGGAATTAAAGATGAATAAATTGGTCAGTTACATAAACAAGGGGTTAGCCGCGTTTACCGTCTCCCTCTCTACCTTTCTGGTGTTCTGCGTCATTTGGCAGGTCGTTTCCCGCTATGTGATAGGCAAACCCAGTACAGTGACCGATGAACTCGCCCGCTACCTATTTATGTGGGTCGCACTGATAGGGGCGGCTTACACCACAGGGTTAAAAAGACACCTGGCTATCGACCTACTCACCATGAAGCTAACGGGCAAACGTAAACTGATTAATGAGATTGTTATTCAAATTGCGATTGGCGTGTTTGCTTATATCGTATTGGTTCATGGTGGCATTCAGCTCGCTGCTAAAACACTAGCCACAGGTCAACAGACTCCCGCCCTAGGTTTAGAAATGGGTTACATCTATTTCTGCTTGCCTATCAGCGGCGTACTAATGATTTTCTATTCGGCAGTTTTCGCCACTGAACGCGTTAAACAGCTTATTTCAGGCAACGCACTAGTCGCCGAATCTCAGATTGATTAATAGAAGGATTCCACAATGGAATGGCAAGTAATTCTTACTCTATTCGGCACCTTTGCCGTATTGCTCGCAATAGGTGTTCCTGTCTCGTTTGCGATTGGTTTATCGTCTTTGGCGACCATTCTCATGAGTCTACCACTTGAACCTGCAATCGCAGTGGTTGCTCAGCGTATGGCTGCTGGGCTAGACAACTTTGCCCTGCTCGCAATCCCGTTCTTTATTCTTGCAGGCAACATCATGAACCAAGGGGGCATTGCCCTGCGCCTAATTAACTTCGCAAAAGTGCTCGGTGGTCGCCTGCCAGGTTCTCTTGCTCACGTTAACGTGATGGCGAATATGATGTTTGGTTCGATTTCAGGGTCTGCTGTTGCCTCTGCTGCTGCAGTTGGCGGCACGATGTCACCTTTGCAAAAGAAAGATGGTTATGATGAGAACTTTTCGGCAGCGGTTAACATTACGTCGTGTCCGTCAGGTCTGTTGATCCCGCCAAGCAATACTTTGATTGTCTTCTCACTGGTCTCAGGTGGCACATCTATCGCTGCGCTCTTCTTAGCGGGTTACATTCCCGGTATTTTAATGGGCTTAAGTATCATGCTGGTTGCAGGCTACATCGCCAAAAAACGTGGCTACCCAATCGCAGAGCGCCCTTCTATGTCCGTGGTATGGAATACCTTCCTCAAAGCGGCACCATCATTAGCGCTGATTGTCATCATAATGGGCGGAATCATTGGTGGTATTTTCACAGCGACCGAAGCCTCTGCCATCGCGGTTGTCTACACCTTTACCCTTGCTGTACTCATCTATCGTGAAGTGAAATGGCGTGAACTACCAAAGATTGTTCTTGAGTCTGCGGTGACCACTTCGATCGTTTTACTGTTAGTTGGCGCTTCAATGGGTATGTCATGGGCAATGGCTAACGCGGATATCCCATACATGATTGCGGATGCGTTATTGGCTGTTTCTGATAACCCGCTGATGATTTTGCTGATTATCAATATCATTCTGCTGATTGTCGGTATCTTTATGGATATGACACCCGCGGTATTGATCTTTACACCAATCTTCCTGCCTATCGCGCTCGATATGGGTATCGACCCAGTCCATTTCGGCATCATGATGACGTTTAACCTCGCGATTGGTATCTGTACTCCACCTGTCGGCAGTGCTCTGTTTATTGGTTGTTCAGTCGCTGACGTTGCTATCGATAAGATCATTAAACCTCTGCTGCCATTTTACGCAGCCCTGGTCGCCGCACTGATGGCCGTCACCTTTATTCCTGAACTGAGCCTTTTCTTACCGAACCTTGTGCTTGGCTACTAACTAATACAATAAACCATCCCATAGTTCACTCTGTGGGATGAGGGATATAACAATGAAAACTATCGCAAACACCATATTAAATGACGCTGTTCTGCTGCCGGACTATGATCGTCACAATCTGAAAAGCCGCATTGTTCACCTTGGCTTTGGCGCTTTTCACCGCGCACATCAAGCGTTGTTTACCAATGAAATGTTGAGTAAAACGGGTTCAGACTGGGGAATCTGCGAGGTAAATCTGTTTGGTGGCGAAGCGTTAATCGAATCGCTTAGACAGCAAGACCATTTGTATACGGTCGCCGAGAAAGGGGCAGAATCAACCACCGTTCGTGTGATTAGCTCGGTCACTGAGTCTCTCCATCCAAACCTTGATGGCATTGATACTGTCCTGAGTAAAATGGCAGAGCCACAGGTGTCGATTGTGTCGATGACAATCACAGAAAAAGGTTACTGCGCCGATCCTGCAACAGGCAAGCTAGACAAGAATAACCCATTGGTTATCGCCGACTTAGCCAATCCTACCGAGCCTAAATCTGCGCTTGGGTATATTGTTCAAGCCCTAAAAATGCGCCGAGAGAGTGGTTTGAAACCTTTTACCGTAATGTCTTGCGACAATGTTCAAGAGAATGGCCACGTAGCGAAAGCAGCGATATTGGAATTTGCCCAATTACTCGACCCTGAATTTGCTCATTGGATTGAGGAGAATGTGACTTTCCCTTGCACTATGGTTGACCGCATTGTCCCTGCTGCGACAGAAGAAACCTTAGCGGAGATCGCCGAATTGCTTGGTTGCGATGACCCTTGCGCTATCGCCTGCGAACCTTTTCGCCAATGGGTGATAGAAGATAACTTTGTCGCTGGCAGACCAGAGTGGGACGTTACAGGTGCGGAGTTTGTTGCTGATGTTGTGCCATATGAAGAGATGAAACTGCGAATGCTCAACGGCAGCCATTCATTCCTCGCCTATCTCGGTTATCTTGGTGGCTATGCGCATATCTCAGATACCATGACTGACCACGGTTACCGAAAAGCTGCGTTTAATATGATGATAAAGGCGCAGGCTCGCTCTTTAAACATGCCCGAAGGGACGGATTTAAAAGGCTACGCTAAGCTGCTCATTGAACGTTTCACTAACCCAAGTCTTAAACACAAAACTTGGCAAATCGCGATGGATGGCAGCCAAAAAATCCCACAACGTCTTGGAGGCAGCCTTCAATTCCATTTAACACAAGGCTCGGATTTTTCTTGGCTTGCCACTGCTATTGCCGGATGGATGCGTTATGTGTCTGGGGTAGATGAGCAAGGACATAACATCGATGTTCGCGACCCAATGGCTGATACTCTGCGCCAAATTTGCGATGAGCATGGCTTTAATGTATCCGTTGTTCCTGCCTTACTTGCCGTAGAAGCGATCTTTCCCAAAGAGTTGGGTCAAAACCCTAAAGTTATAGACGCAGTGAGCACAGCTTATCAATCACTCATTGACCATGGCGCACGTAAAACCGTCGCTTCACTGTAAAGGATAGGATGATGAAACAATTTCTATGTGAAGACTTTCTGCTTTCAAATGAAACGGCACGTCGCTTATACCATGAGCATGCAGCCCACCAGCCAATTTATGACTACCACTGCCACCTAAATCCGTCAGAAGTCGCCAACAATCGCCAATTCGATAACCTCGGACAAATCTGGCTTGAAGGTGACCATTACAAATGGCGGGGTATGCGTTCAGCGGGGATAGACGAGCGATTTATTACCGGAGATGCCAGTGATTACGAAAAGTATCTAGCTTGGGCAAAAACGGTTCCACAGACCTTAGGTAATCCGCTCTATCACTGGACACACCTTGAACTGCGCCGCCCCTTTGGCATTACGAATAGCTTATTTTCACCTGAAAGCGCCGAGCACATTTGGCATCAATGTAATGAACTGCTGCAAACGCCTGAGTTCAGTGCGCGCGGCATCATGAAGCAGATGAATGTCGTTATGGCGGGTACGACTGATGACCCAATCGACTCGCTCGAACATCATAAGACCATCGCTGAAGATGACTCTTTTGACGTTAACGTCGCTCCAAGTTGGCGACCAGACAAAGCGTTTAAAATCGAACTCGATGGATTCGCTGATTATATGCAGCAACTGGGCATGGTTGCCGATATTGAGATTAACAAGTTCAATGATCTATTAGACGCTTTAGATAAAAGGCTTGCTCACTTTGATACTCACGGCTGCAAAGCGGCGGATCATGGTATTGAAGTGGTTCGCTATGCGCCCATTCCAACCGAATCTGACCTCGATGCCCTACTCTCACGTCGACTCAATGGTGAAGTGCTCTGTGAGTTGGAATGCGCTCAGTTCTCCACTGCCGTACAAGTGTGGTTAGGTAAGCGCTATGCTCAGCTTGGTTGGGTCATGCAACTTCATATTGGTGCGCAGCGCAACAACAGTACGCGTATGTTTAACCTACTTGGGGCCGATGCTGGTTTTGACTCGATTGGCGATCGACCGTTTGCTTTTGAGCTTGCCAATCTATTAGACGAAATGGACAAAACGAACCAACTTCCTCGTACCATTCTTTACTGCTTGAACCCGCGTGACAATGAGATGATGGCAACCATGATTGGTAACTTCCAAGGTGGTGGTATTGCAGGCAAAATTCAATTCGGCTCTGGATGGTGGTTTAACGACCAGAAAGACGGTATGCAGCGCCAAATGGAACAGCTTTCGCAACTTGGCTTACTCAGTCAGTTTGTCGGTATGCTAACTGATTCGCGCAGTTTCCTTTCCTATACTCGACACGAATATTTCCGTCGTATCTTGTGTAATATGGTCGGACACTGGGTAGAAAACGGCGAAGTACCGAAAGACTTCACTCTACTTGGGCCTATGATTGAAAACATCTGCTTTGGCAATGCTAAGCGCTATTTTGAAGAGAGGAACTAACCCATGAAACACATCGCCATTGTTGGTGAATGTATGATTGAGCTAAACGGGAAACCCTTTGGCTCAATGCACCAAACCTTTGGTGGGGATACTCTCAATGCTGCGGTCTATTTAGCGCGCGGATGTGAGGCGAATTCCAAGCCACAAGAGATTAAAACCTCTTATGTCACCGCATTGGGGCAAGATCCCATCAGCTTAGGTATGCTCAATCGTTGGAAACAAGAAGGCATCTCGACAGAACTTGTTCTACACGATGACAACCGCACGCCAGGGCTCTACCTAATCCAACTCGATGAGCAAGGAGAAAGGACGTTCCTTTACTGGCGAGATCAATCAGCAGCCCGTTATGTTCTCCAACATCCCGACTTCTCACTGGTTAAGCAGGCGTTAAGAGAAGTGGATACGCTGTTTTTGAGCGGAATTAGCTTAGCTATTCTACCTAAGCAAGACCGTATTTCGCTGCTCAACTTAATTGTGGAGCTTAAATCATCAGGTGTTGAGATCGCCTTTGATAGCAACTTTCGCCCTGCTCTTTGGCCACAAGATGACAATCAAACCGTCAAAGAGATCTACCAAGCGATGTACCAGCTCACCGATATCGCGTTGGTAACGTTTGACGATGAGCAGGCGCTATGGGGAGATGCTACTCCCGAGCAAACCCTTGCTCGCTTAGGATCTTTGGGCGTAGCAAAAACAGTAGTAAAAATGGGCGCCGATGGATGCTTGGTCCAAGATGAACATTTACAACAACATGCAGTTACAACTCAAGTCGTTGAGCAGGTTGTTGATACCACTTCAGCGGGAGACTCATTTAATGGTGGCTTCCTCTCTGCCTACCTTGCAGGAGCAGACTTAGTCACCGCATGCCAACGAGGAAACCAGTTGGCTGGCGTCGTAATTCAACATCGCGGTGCCATAATTTCAAAAGAATTTACACAACCGGCGCTTGGCGTCGTTTAAAGGAACACTCATGTCTAACATCAAACAACAGTTAAAAGCACTCAAAGTCATCCCAGTCATCGCTATCGACAACGCGCAAGACATTATCCCTCTGGGTAAGGTACTAGCAGAAAATGGTTTACCTGCCGCTGAAATCACCTTTCGATCAGACGCAGCGGTAGAGGCAATTCGCCTTCTTCGCCAACACCAACCAGACATGCTTATTGGAGCAGGAACCGTGCTTAACAAGGAACAAGCAATTGCGGCAAAAGAGGCTGGTGCAACTTTTATCGTCTCGCCGGGTTTTAACCCTAACACCGTGAGAGCATGCCAAGAGATCGGCATTGATATTGTTCCGGGCGTTAACAACCCAAGCACAGTAGAAGCAGCACTTGAAATGGGGCTGACTACACTTAAATTCTTCCCGGCTGAAGCGTCTGGCGGCATAAACATGGTCAAGTCTCTGCTGGCTCCTTACACCGATGTTGAACTTATGCCAACTGGTGGTATCAACCCAGCAAACGTAAAAGACTATCTCGCTATTCCAAGAGTCGTAGCATGTGGCGGAACATGGATGGTAGATAAAAAGCTGATTGAGTCAGGGAACTGGGAAGAGCTTGCACGTTTAACCCGTGAGGCGGTCGCACTGGTCAATGAATAACGCGCTATTAATTTAACCACCACACACTCAGCCCTCCCTTAAAGGGAGGGCTGAGTGCATTGGTAGCCAACACTTAATAGCCCCCAACCACCTTATAACCCTCAAATTCACCACATAGTTCAGGACAAGACAATGGAAAACTGGCTCGCACAAAGTGTCGGCGGCTTCGCCTTTATTATTGGTGTTATGGCATTTTGGCAAAAAGACGATATTCGTTTCCGCTATCAGATGATGACTTTCTGCTTGATTATGGGGGTGCATTTCATATTGATGGGCGCTACCGTCGCTGCGATTGGTGTCATCATCAATGCTGTGCGTAGTTTTGCATCGATCAAAACTCAATCGCGCAAAGTCATGTGGTTTTTCATTGGATTAATGTGGCTAATGACGTTACCTAATATCACTCACCTGTTTGAGTTGATGACAGTGGTTGGTTCGTCAGTGGCAACGTGGGCGCTATTTAGCAAACAAGGGATTGCATTGCGCTGTCTTATTTTGTTCAACTCACTGTGCTGGGTTGTCCATAACATCTGGCTAGGCTCGATTGGTGGCTCTTTGATTGAAGCCACATTTATCGTGACCAACCTCATCACCATAGTTCGACTTTATCGCTCATCTCCCTCCAATAAATGCCCTAGCACAGAGACCATTTAGAGGTTGTTTAGCTCGCAGCAAATTGAAAAGGCGATTTTTTGGTCAAACAGTTTTTATTGCATCGTTGAGTAGTATCACGAAATAAAATTAAATGGTGATCCAAATCTTAAAGATTTCTTACATTTGGTTAACCAATATAATTAAGTCACTAAAATTGGTCTAGAACATAACAACTATACCAACAATAGGACTGCGACATGAAACACCTTTCTAAACTTACCCCTATCGCTGTGGCGCTTGTTCTTTCCGGATGTTACGGCTACGAACAACCTGAAGTATTCTCCCGCGTACATGATCTACTCAATGTCGATGGATACCAGTTTCGCGATTCCAATGGCAATGGCTCACTCGAGCCCTTTGAAGACTGGCGACTAACACCCAATGAGCGCGCACAAGATTTGGTCGGACGTATGACCCTCGACGAAAAAGCAGGCATGATGCTGATCGATACACTGAACTCCGATCAAGGTGGGCTTGTTTCCAGCAAAGGCCAAGATATGATTGGCAACGCTCAGATGACTCGCTTTATCTTCCGCAATAACGTAATGCAACAACCTGATAATAATCCAGATTGTGCCAATGGACGCTCCGGCTGCCAAATCACGCCTAAAGAGGCGGCTGTATTCATGAATAGCGTTCAAGAGCTTCGTGAACAAACACGCATGGGTATACCTGCTTTGTTTAAGTCTAATGCTCGCAATCATATTGATCCCTCAGCCAGAGCCGGGATCAATGTATCCTCCGGCGCATTCTCTGCGTGGCCAAAAGAAGCAGGCTTAGCCGCAACACGCGATTTAGAACTAATCGAAGAGTTTGCAGGCATCATGAATGAAGAGTGGTCATCTATTGGCTTGCGCAGTATGTATGGTTATATGATGGATCTCGCTACCGAGCCTCGCTGGTATCGCGTACATGAAACCTTTACTGAAGATGCGCACCTTGCCGCAGATATCATGCGTTCGCTAATCAATGGACTGCAGGGTGGTGGAGAAATTGACCGCGATAGTATTGCCCTAACCATCAAGCACTTCCCTGGTGGCGGCCCGCAAGAAAATGGCGCTGATCCTCATTACGACTTCGGTAAAAATCAGGTCTATCCAAAGAACAACTTTGATTATCACCTTATTCCATTTAAGGCAGCAATTGATGCAGGCGCATCATCCATCATGCCTTACTATGGCATCCCCGTGGATCAAAAATGGATGCCAAACGATGTAGGCATGTCTTTCTCGAAAGGGATCGTTACTGATCTACTACGTGGAGAACTTGGCTACACAGGGAATGTCAACTCAGACACTGGGATTATCGGTAGTCGCGCGTGGGGAGCAGAAGATAAAACCATCGACGAACAAGTCGCAATGGCAGTCGATGCTGGTGTCGATGTTCTATCTGGTTTCAATGACAAAAACGTTATTGTTAACTTAGTTGAAAAAGGACTGATTAGTGAATCAAGGGTAGATCTTTCAGTCGCTCGTTTAGCAAAAGAACAATTTCAACTAGGGCTGTTTGAAAACAGCTATGTCAACGAAAACAAAGCTGAGAAAGTCTTAGGTGATAAGAAGCATCAGCAACGTGCTGATTATGCTCAGAAGAAATCCGTAGTACTACTGCAGAACACTAACCACGCTTTACCTTTAAATGCACCGACTCCGAACAAAGCCGTTTCTCTATATGCCATGGGGATGGATGGAGAGATAGTTAGCGACAGCAAGTATGGCTTTAACGTGACCTCTGGAGACTATCAAGAGGGTGAGGTTCGTCCGGAAGTACCTACAAACACCGACTACGCGGTTATTCGAATTCGTGTATCAAATCAAGGCGCAAATCCTGAGTTGTTCTTTGGTGGCGCAAACCCTGATGAGCTTGATCTATTAGCCTTTAGCCAAATGGCAACAGCAGCATCTTGGAAGGTTGAACCAAGCCTAGAAGATATTCAAGCGGTCATGAATGAGGTCGGCGCTGAAAACACCATCCTTTCTATCAACTTCCGCCAGCCATTTGTGTTAGATGACACCAGCAAACTCAAATCTGCTGGCGCAATTGTGGCAACCTTTGGCGTATCCGATAGCAACTTAATGGAAGTCTTATCGGGTAACTTTGCTCCGCAAGGTAAATTGCCCTTCGCACTCGCCAACAGCGCACAAGCCATTGTGGATCAAGATTCTGATTACCCTGGGTATGACCAAGCCGACACCTTGTACGCCTTTGGTCACGGCTTAACTTACGACTGATATCGTTAAAACGACAATTCAAGGCAGCCTTCATGCGCTGCCTTTGTTGGATCTGAAAAGGGATTTACACCATGGAACATATTCTACAGCTAACTTGGGTTGATCGAGCCATCATGCATAAAGTCTGGATTGAACCATATTATGATGGATGCCGTCTTTGCCTAAAAGTCGTCAAAGATGTTGAACCAGAAATGCTCTCGCTGATCATTCCAAACGTGGATATCAAAACTGTCCGTCAAGCTTGGCAAGGAGCCGCCACCAACATCACCCCCGCATACGATGATGGCGTCCTGTTCACGCAGACCCGCTCCTTACTGAACTTACCGCATGGTTGCGTGCTCTGGGCTGTCACCCATATAAAAATGCAAAATGGGCTAAAGATGTCCGCAGACAAGCTCTGTTTTGTCCCTAAATTCGCGGGTTAGAAATTGCACCTATACCCCATTAGTGGCATATTGGCACGAATGATATTTGCCATCAAACTAGGGAGAGTTAAGTGCACAAGGTATTTGTTTTTGGGACGCTAAAGGAAGGCTTTCCTAATTTTAAAACTAATAAAGGGACTCGCTATGGCAATACATTCCAAACCAAACAGCGATTCCCTCTTTACCTGATTGGTGAACGCCACTCCCCTTGGCTAGTGTTACAACACGGGCAAGGTCATCCGGTCAAGGGGCAAATTTTTAGCGTTACTGACCAAGCTTTGTCGGCAATGGACAAGCTTGAACGTATTGATGCGAAGGACGGTTATAGGAGAGTTTCACTTGAAGTTGAGTGTGTAGAGACAGGTGAGGCTCTCACTGTTTATGCTTATGGTAAACCGCCAGAAATGCTAGTAGACGCCGATATTCGTGCTCAGTTAACTGACGAATATTGTTTATCGCACGCGAAGCTTTATCGTAGCCGATATGCCTCTTCCTAAAGGTTTGAAATGGACATTTTGAAATTTGCAGAAAAAGCCATGTCTATGGACGACGACGCATGGGCTAAACACTCTAGCCCTTGGAGTGTCTATTCTCGCTTTTCAATTTTACCGCTGCTTACTTCTGCCCTAGCGTCAAGGGAGTGGTTAGGCGGGTATGCTTTGATTCCAACACTATTGGTATTGGCTTGGGTATGGCTCAATCCACGTATTTTCCCGGCTCCAAATTCAACCAATAATTGGGCCTCAATGGGAACATTTGGCGAACGCATTTACCTTAATCGAAACAAAGAAGACCTTATTCCCAAGCATCACCTTATTATGTGCAAAATTTTGATGCTGCTACAGCTTCTCGGCTTACCCGTTTGGCTCTATGGCGTCTATTCGCTCCAAATCGAATCAATGTTGTTTGGCACGCTTTGGCTTATGGCAACCAAAGCGTGGTTTGTTGATCGTATGGTTTGGATCTATCGAGATGTTAGGGATCTAAACCCAATTTACCAGTCTTGGTTTAAAGACTAACCCGTCAGTTATTTAGGAAAAATTGAATGAAGTGCTCATTACAAAAAATAGATAAGAGCAAAATGATAATTTAGGACACATTACCTATAGTTAGAAGTGTAGCTTGATCCATTCCACATTATGTTGGAGGAAGGTATATGACATTTACTCAACTATTGGTCCCTATTGCTCCTGGACAAGAGATTGATGATTCCCACCATCAAGCTTTCCAATTTGCTAATAATTGTTCAGCAAATGTCACCTTGCTGCTTGTTATAAAGGAATTGGCGGAGTTCAAAGAGATTTTTCACCTTTCTGGATCATCGCTCAACGTACTTGACCAAGCGACCCATCACTTTAAAGACCATTTGGCTCAACAAGCGCGAACCCTATCAGAACAATATGCCAATATACGTTTTACGACTAAGGTTCGTGTTGGTACACCATTTATTGAGATCATTCAGGAAGCTGACGAGTCGAACTCGTCAATGATCATCATTAATTCCTATCGAGAATCGAAACAAGATGCGTGCGAAAGAGGCAGCAACACTCTCAATCTAATGCGTAAATCGGAAGTGCCGATCTGGTCTTTAAGCCGAGCTCCAAGAGCAACTCGCAACGTTGTTGCCGCTGTCGATCTAACCAATAACGAATATCAAGATTTCAATGCACAGCTCTTGGCAATGGCAGTAGATTTCTGCACCCAAATTGGCGCTTCTCTCACCCTTTGTCACGTTTGGAAATTTGAATCCGAAGGGTTTCTAAAAGATTGGAGTGGTTATAGTGACATTGAAATCGCACTGCTAGCCCAAGAAATGCGCAAAGAAAGACAATCTCGTTTGAGTAAACTCTTAGAAGGACAAAAAGAGTGCTCAGTAGATATAACAACTAAAATACTCGAAGGTGAAACTCGAGAAGTTTTCCCTCAGTATGTCGCTGATGAAGACATAGATCTTGTAATCTTAGGCTCCATGTCGCGGACAGGCATAGCAGGTTTTGTGCTCGGAAACACAGCTGAAGCAATGGTTAGCCAACTCGATTGTTCAGTTGTAACGCTCAAACCAGATACGTTTGCGTCGCCCGTTCTAAAACATCATAACGAAAAATGAGTACTAAGACTTGAGCTACACTAAGACAATAATAACAATTCCATCAACAATGTCGTAGGCAAATACCAATAACTAGTCAGAGCATTGGGGAAAGAACTTATGGACTCGTTCGCCATTGAGTTTGCCTTTGAAGTTTTCATTTCAGCGTGTTGTGTTTATGTCGCTGCACAAATTGCACTCGAGAAAGTGCATTTCGCTTCTCTCACAGCAATCGTTGTTGTTGTGTCTCTTTTTTCCTTGATTCCTTCACTAGGGTGGGTGATTAGCTTAGTCATTTTTGTCACCCTTCTTTACTACGTGACCGAAACACCTCTTGAAGGGTGTATATGGATCGCATTCATCTCCAAATTAATCAGTTTCGTTTCCATTGAAGTGATGCGGTACTTATTCATCTAAACTTTCTTGCGTCGATAATCTTGAACCACGAAAAATGGGACTAATTTCTAGTCCCATTATTTTAGATCTTGTTTCGTTATCTTTACTCAGTTGGATTAATCGTCACTGGCTTGAAGGTCGCCGTAGCATTACCACCAGCACCAGGGCGATCGACATATGGCGTGTTTTGCATCAAGGTGTAATAAACATCGACATAATCGTCATCATTGGTCAGCAATCCATCAGGAATCACGTCAATAATTTTTCCGGTGATCTGAGCGATAATGGCATAGCCTTGCACTTCCGGATCTGGAATCATTTTTAAGATCTCTTCAGCGGCTTTCACTAGAAGCTTGGCAAGCTCCTTGTAGTCAGTGCCGTCGTCCTGCTCCATCAGAACCATATCAACGGCTCCCCAGCGGTAACGAGGCCAGATTATGATTGTTTGCCCTGGGTAGTAGTCTTGGCCGTCGTAATCGAGGTAAGGCATTTCAACTAAATCTATCTGAGGCGCGTCTCTGCTTGGATCAACACCAGTGATGATAGCGTAGATCTCTGCCTTGCCAGAAATCCAAGGTTCTTGGTCATCATTGAGGCGAATTTTGGTAAGCTGAGTCGTACTCAGAGGTTGCACATCTGCTGCCATAGCAGAGCGTTTAAACCGCTGAACTTTTTGCTTAGCAACGGGTTCATCGGTTGTTAGCTTGGTTGGTTGGCCTAAGCGCTGCATCTCTGCCTGCATCGCTTGTAGACCCGCTCTTAGCTCCTCGGCGCCATTACTATCAACAACCAGAACAGGTACGTCTGGCATTTCATATACGTCTAACTGATGCAGCTGACCGTATATGTCGTAGGCCTCTATGTACTGCCAGTTGGAGTCATCGCCAGCAGGTTCGAATGCGAAAAGTGGGCTTTCCCCCTGCTTCCACTGTTCTACCATCGAAGCATCAGCAATGCGTAGCTCGATTAAAGAGTCCGTAAAATCTTCGACTCCTTTGATCGTCCGGTAGTCTTGGTCTGCTTGTTGTAACTGACGACTAAAGGCCGAGTACGGTTGGGCCGACTGAATCTGACTGACGGATGCCGACAAATTCTTCTCGGTGATTTGCGCTTTCAGGTTAGCTTCTAGCGATTGGTACCTTTCACTGAACTGAAATGCGAGTTCTTGTTTCTGTTTGGAGATTTCTTCTGCTTTCGACACCGGAGTCATGTCTTGTGCAATAAGAGGTTTTGCGTTGGATTGGAATCCAACCACTGCCGTTGCAAGCATTAAGCTGATAGAAATATTCGGTCTCATAAATGATCCTCATTGTAATAATTATCAGTAGTAGAGTAATTAATCTACTACTACAACCTATCAGCTTGGTGGATAAGAGGAAGCAAAATGATTAGATTTTGGCCGATTTTTCTGCTCAAGATCACTCTATCACATAAAATATCAATATTTAATTTTGTCTAATTTAGCAACAGCGAATTTAACCTCCACCTATTGACATATTTGTAATATCATTAACTAAAAGAGCGCCATTGGCGCTCTTTTATGTTTAGTTTTAGTAACTTGCAAATAGCTCTATTTCACTGCCTAAGTGAGAAGACTTGAGAGTGAAGTGGACATAGCCCGTTTTTTCGACATTGAACTCAAGATACTGGTGTTTGCCCTGTGAAACCGTGGAAAAGTCATACTGATTTTCAGATGCCCAGGCCTCTAGACCAACGTACATATCGACTTCTCCTTGCGCTTGCTGTTTAGGTGTCAACCAAACACGGACAGTACCCGGCTGTTCAACGTACAATCCGATATAACGACGCTCATTCACAGTAAGTGATTTAGCACTGTTATTTTCAATCAATAGTGGCGATAGGTCATCTTTCGGTTTATGAGTTTGATTTTGCTGTTTAGCAAACGTAACAACTTCGACATTTTGAAATGCCTCGCGCGCTGCCAAGCTAAAATAGTAACGCCCAGGGGCAACCAAACCGTTCGATTGTGCAAGGAACTGAATCGTTTCTTCACTTCCACGCTGGAACTCTGAAACCTGGTAGTCATAATAGTGAGCGACTTTCTCGTAACTAGCGTAAAGATCAGCGTCTCCGTCGCCTGTTATCGAAATACTGAACTCCGAAATACCGTTAGGAACATCAACATAAAACAGCTGCTCCTGATAATCATCAGCCTTAAAACTCATTGTTTGATTTAAGCCGATACTCAATAGCTCTTGTGGTTGAGGTTCATCAATGGTGCCCGATTCACCATTGCCGCCCCCCTCTTCTGTATCCGGCTGTTTTGACACAACTTTCAGCCAAGTAGCAAACTCGGCATTCAAGTTAGCACCAAGCTGATCTACTTCGCGAGACCATGTCACATAATCGCCCGAACGAGCAAACTGAAGCAGACGGTCAACTTCGCTTGGATGTTGCTCGAACAGGAAACGAACCGCTAAGTAGCCCCATCGGTAAACTCGATTAAGGTCATGCTCATATGTTGTTGTTAGTATTTCTGCCAATGAATAGTTTTCATCACCAATAAGATCCACCGCAGCCTGATAGCCTTTTTTGTAATGCATGTACTCAGCAAAACCTTCGAGCCACCAAACAATGTTTCCTTCACTTAGTGTCTTACCAAAGCCACCATACAAGTTGAATCGACCATCAAGATAGTGAACGTATTCATGTTCTAAATTGAGGATTGAGAGTTCATCTGACGAATATCGATACGCGAGGAATCGCGCCACGTTGTTCTCATCCGAAGGGTCTCCTTCCAAATACTGACCACCGTTATCAGTACTATTACCAAACAGAAAGTTCGAATATGTGGTGTACGAATTATTGTCTTGCCAAACTACAACCTCTACCTTGTTGTTATGGTCGTTTTTGACTGGAATCTGACCAGTATTGGCAACTAGATGGAAATCAGCCTCAGTCGAACCCAGTATCTCGCATGCCTGCTGTGACTGCTGCTGAGTAAGGTTCTGAGAGCGAATCACTGCCGGACCATTACACTCATAGCGATTCACTAACAAGCGTCGCTCTAGTTGTCGCTTTTTACCCTCAATATTGAGCTGTTCTGCCTTTTCGGGCGCATAGAACTTCAGCATTTCAGCGGATGCCAGCCAAAGTTTTTCACCTTGGGTTCCGATTTTATGCTGAGCCATAATGCTTTCTAAGAAAGGCATAACTTGCTGGTTAAGCGATTCGTTTCTGCCCGCTAGAAGACGCCCTGTTTCACGCACTGCGTTGTAAATAAGAAACTCAGAGTCCGTCCCTAGAGTCCACAAGTTGCTATCGACAAATTGTTTTAATCTTTGCAAGTACTGAGGATGTTGTACCAACTCCTCATAGAAAGCATCGCGAACAATGTGACCGTTCATTGCACGAAAGAGGTTGTTTAAGCCATCAACGTACTGAAGATTGTTGCTGTTTTCACGATCAAACGACTCTAGTAAAGTCAGCATAGACTCCATCGTTACATGAAGCTGTTTAACACTATCAACCAACAAGGTCATGGACGACATTGCCCTAACTTGCTCGCGTCCTTGGTCTGTTGCATGTTGAGAGCGAATAAAGCGATCTGAGATTTTTGCAATCGAGCGACTCAAATCATCTGAAAAGTAGCCGTACTGCTCCTGTGTCGCATAACGAGCAAAATACGCCGCTTTGATGAATTCGCTTAGATTAGCAATTCGAACTGCCTGCGTGTCTTCCCCTTTGTACTGGTTCACTTCAGCACTTAACGCGCGTGCTACTTGGTTTAGTGATGCTTCACTATAAAGTGAAACAGCCGCTTCAGCTGGCGCATTGAACCAAGATTGATAGCAAGATGATTGAGCAGATGCGATACTCTCTACCCATAAATGACTTTGAGATAATTCGTTATATTCGCATTGTGTAGACGCTTGAGCGTAGCTTCCCAAGCTCGCTACTAGACATGCTCCCGCTAATTTTCCGAGAGCCCATTGACGTTGTTTCATTTGCAACACCCTGTTTTTATTGATAAATGGCAGGCGCGTTATAACAACAATCAATATATTAACTAAAAACATATCAGAAGCCTTTTAGACTCCCATTCAAAAATTTCGCTCTCTGTTCAAATAGCAATCGTTTTCATTAAACACTTATTTAACAATTACTTAGAATTAAAAAAGTCGACACGGAACTGGCTAATCTGCTCATTGTAATAGGCTATCCAATCAGAATCAGTCATCGCGCCGTAAGTGGAAGTTCGCTGTTGACTCAGTGAGGACTTCAATGCTGAAAGCTGGCTTTGATAGTCTTGTACTTCTTGCTGCTGATCCTTTACTTGCTGTTGCCGAGTGCTGATTTCATTGATTTGTTCACTGCTTAGGTAAGTCGCAGCTAGTTGATTGACGACCGCATCTCTTTGCTGCTGGCTGTAACTAGCCGGAATGAGAGAAACCGCCGTTTCAAAAGTGGCAACATCACCGTCCAATCCCACCGAAGCCGAATTCTGTTGCCAACGCTGCGTAAGGGATTGGAACTGAGCGAGGTAATCATCTGGCGAGATATCAGCGAGTGCTTGGGAGTCGAGAGCAAAATCATAGGCTGCAAATTGATCTGCTAATATTGTTCCTGCTTGCTGACCCCAAATCACTTGCGCTTGACGTTTAAACTCAGCAATTTTGTCTGCTAACGTTGCTAGTTGGTTTAACTCTAGAGTCCCTAAACTGTCATGCCATTGCTGCTTCAATTGAGGATAATTTGCCAGCAAGAAGTAACCTGAGTCAGTCATTAAAGATTTCAGCGAGACCAGTTGCATTTCACAGTTGTTCAATTCTAGGCAATGTTGCCAGAATGCTTCGAGCTCCTGACTTAGCGCTGTCCCTTCCAAACCTGATAAGCGCGCTACCCATTCATTTGCATTCGGCTGATTAGGTTGAGCAGATCGCGCCTGAGTTTGAGCCTTGTCTTCTTGAGCCAGATTATCAATAGGAGGAGGTGTTCTCGCCGTCTCAACCGCGGACTCTACAAGGTTAACGTTATGATTCATTGCTGAAGAGGACGGATCCTCGATGACGAACCAACCAATAATGCTCGCCGAAGCGACGAGCATAACCAATGCCAACAAACGCTGCATTATTTCACTACCGCAGTCACTGGGAAGTGATCCGACAGATTATAGTGTTTCCATAATCGTTCGTCGGTTGAGCGAGGGACATCCACACGGTTGTCGTTATAGGACTTCACCTGATACTCATTGCTGACCATCACGTAGTCTAGATATTCGACGTTTTCTCCCCCAGACATGGCTTCACCAGCAAAGTCGTTGATTCGAGGATCAAACGTCGACGCCGTATAGCCCGAGTAGGTTGGCTCGATAGCGCTTAAGTTGGCAATCATCTGTTGGTAATCACCCGGGAACTTCAGCTTGTTGACGTTGAAGTCACCGCTGTACACCACAGTGTCTGTTTTGGGAATGTTGAGTGACGTCGCTAACTGGCGAATCTGTTTGAACTGACGCTGACGGTAATCCCTCGCCGTATCGGTATCAAACGACGCAGTATGAGTGGCGAATACGTGGTAAGCCTTTCCACCTTTGATCACCTCAGCATAGTTGACACCTTTATCCGCAAAGCAATCAGTACCCGTACAATCTGGGAAAACATATTGCGCCTGATTCACAATAGGATAGCGGCTCACGATCATCACGCCACCATCGTAGATGTTGATCCCTTCCTTATCGAGCATCTTGGTTTGATAAGGGTATTCTTTCGCCAGTTCACGCAGAAAAGCATCACGTCCACTTGCAAATACTTCTTGCAGTGCCAACACGTCATAACCCTTCACATATTCAGGGATCAGATCATAACGATCACCAATATGAGAAGCGATAACAGGAAGTGCCCAAATATTGTAGGTCATCATTTTGAGGGTGTTCTCATCGTTCTCTACTTGCTCTTCGACCTTTTGTGGCGTAATGGTGTAGTAAAGGTCATCATAACGAGCTGTTTTAGCCGATTTAAAAGCAAGCTCAGCACTGCGCTCCCCAAATGATTGGCTGTTGTAACGGTGAACATTTCGATCATCTTTCAAACTTAACGAAACATCTGACGCAGATACACCATACTCAATGGAAGAGTTGTACCAATGCCCTTTCATCACCTGATTTAACGTTACACTTTCACCCACCGGGTTTGAAACAACGGTACTAAAACGGTAGGTTTTACCGGATTTAACCCCTTCCCAACGATTGAAGCTCATCACCTGTTTGGTTTCCCAAGGTCCGAGGGTTTCAACATGCTGCTTCCACTCTTCACCATGTTTGAGAATGTCTGTGCCGTCATGGCTGACTTGAATAGTCAGCGCTTGGCTAGAGTTGTTGGTGAGATACACATCTGTGTCAGCAAAAGCTGAGCTTGCCATCAGAGCGACTAAGGCGATGGAACACTGCTTAAAATTCATTACGTTATCCTTGTTGTGTTTTGGAGGCTTGAATCTAGAGCATATGCTTTACATAAATGTTATGAATGTATGACATGGTTATTTCGCAGTAATCGCGATACAAATTCGTGAATCAGACATTGTTTACGTGCAACAAGAAGCAAAGCTATAAGTAAAAATCTGGCAAAAGATCAAACTTTCATAAACTGTGGTTCATAACTTCAACTGAAAAAGCTCAGCGATTGCTGAGCTTTTTCTTTGGTTAGCTGATTACGGGCGACAGCTTGCGGTATCGAAATCAACGACTATTGCTGCATTTTCAAAATTGCCGGAAACTTTCAGATATCCCCAGTAATTAGCTTGCCCAGCGATAGTAATACACTCACTGTTGCCTTCATTGTCTGACCATCCGTGAAGGTTTGATCCTGCTTCATTCGGCCATCCAAAATTGCTGTATTCCAGTTTAAGATCACCTGTCCCATTGGCAGAAGTTATTGCCATCGACTGATGCTCATTGACCCCTTCGATACTAAGCCAGATGGCTGACTGGCTCGCAAGACATGCAGGCTCCCCTGCCACCAATCGTCCGCCTGAGATTTTGCTTTGTACTGCACAATCAGTAGGTAGTGAAGAATCACCTCCTTGCGGTGAAATAACAATCGAAGCGGTCGTCGTGCCGGTATTTCCATCGTTATCCGTAACAGTTAAGCGAACCGTGTAGTTACCCTCGCTGTTGAACTGGTGCGACGGATTGGCCTCGGAACTTGTCGAGCTATCACCGAAGTCCCAGAGGTATTTTGTGATTTGCCCGTCTTTGTCTGAACTACCTGCACTGCTGAATGAAATGGATTCACCGACTTTACCCTCATTGCTTACATTGATTACCGCGGTCGGTGACTCTGTACCGCCACTGACCAGTTGTTGTTGCCACTGTTCGAACTCAGACTGATACTGAACTGCCCATTGATTGATGATGACTTTATACTGGGACCAGTTTCCGCTTCGTGTTTCAACTAACATGCGATTGACGTCATCCATGTGGCGTTCAAACATGAATCTCACGGCTAAATAACCCCAACGATAGATGCGATCGACATCGAAGCCATCGTAAGTGGTTTCGAATATTTCGCTTAATGTGTAAGTAGAGCCATCTTTAATTGTTTCTATCGCTTTAGGATTGTTGTCTTCATTTGCGACATACTCAGCGACCCCTTCACTCCACCACACAACTTTTTCAGTTGGATGACTAAAGTCACCATACATGTCGAATCGCCCATCTAAGTAGTGGACATATTCATGTTCAAGGTTCCAAACGAAATGATCTGGGTTAGCGTAAGACGCTTCATAAGCAATGAAGTTAGGAATATTGCCCGGCTTAGAAGGGTCACCTTCTAGATACATGCCACCATTGTTAGTGCTGATATCAAAAATAGGGCCTGCGTATTTGCCGTAATCGTCACTGCTATCGAAGATATTTACCTGCAGCTGAGTATTGTGATCATCTGCGACAGGCTGATTGCCAGTTTCCAGTCGGGTATGGAAGTAACCTTCCTCAAAACCCATTTTTTCACACGCAGCCTGATGCTGAGTTTGGGTCATATTCTGAGACAGAATACGAATAGTTGGGCTACACGTGTAGCTTTGTGCCAACACAAGGGATTTCAGTTGTTGTTCAAAATTACAGATCCCAAATTGAGAACAATCGGAATGATAGGAGGCAGTATCAGCAGTCGCGAGCCAAACCGTATCACCATAGCCATACATCTCGTATTGGCTGAACACCTCGGTGACCTTAGCTTTTACTTTCGCTTCAATCGCAGTGCCACTGTACTTTAGTAATCTGGCCATTTCACGACCCGCGTTAGCGGTCATAAACTCATCCGCTCGCGTAATAGAATCTCGATTGAGTGCCACCTTAGCGAGTGCGTCGACCAAAGCGGTCTGCGAACCTATCGACTGAACGTATTGGTCATTCCATTGCCCCCCGAACAGCACGGTGAAAACGCCATTGACGGCATCACGCATATACCAATGCTGAGCGTAATCGGAGTTCCAGCGATTTAGCCACTGCGTAATAACATCAAGGTAGGCATGCTCAAGACTTGCACTATCCATTGTGATGATCACTTCACGCAACACTTTACCGTGAGCATCGCTGCTTTCATAAAAGTTAGCGTTCGCGACAAAAGCATCGACCGCTTCTTTTACCGCAGGTGTCACCCAAGATAAAAAGCTCACGTTGTTGTTATAGAATTCAGCGTAATAGCCTGCGCGCAGGAAGAGGAACAACGCCTCTAACTCATCACTTCCACCACCCTGATATGCTTTTGCAATATTCACCGTGTGCTTGGCGACATTGAACATGTTGCTAGACTCAAAGGCTGTTTCTTGAACGCGGCTTTCTGCTGAGAAAAGTTTGTTCACGCAACTCGCTCCCTGCGTCGTAATCGCGGAGATAAGCGCTGTACTATTTGAAGTGGCAAATGTCTCTACATCACAGGTTACTGCTGCTTCATCTGCAGCAGCAGAAAACATCTTAAAAGTTGGTTCTGGTTTTTGAGTGAGTGTTTTCTTTGGTGCGTTGTCTGGTTGATGATCTTCGACACCATGATGTTCATGGTCATGCAGAACACTTCGGTCTACATATTGCGGCACTGGCTCGCTCGCCGCGTACACGTTCAAAGAAAATAAAGCACCTGCCACTGCTATTGTTAGTTTTTTAAGTTCCATCTTAGCTCTTCTACCTATGTATATTTTATACAAACGGCATTGCCGTCACCGGATCTCACTTACTGCGAAATCACTGAATAATCTAGACGGGAAAATCTTAACTATGAAACAAATTACTCATATTCAATTTTTGAGTCTCATTTTATAAGACGCACAGAATCACTATTTAAGCTTGGATACTTATTCATTCATTAATTTAGTAGCAGTGACTTTCTAAGCTTTAAAAGTGGTAGAAGCTACGTGTGTAAGAAAAGCATAATGCTGCCTAAAATCAGGGATAAGGCTGAGATTTAACCTAATGAATATCAATAAAAAAGCGCCAGAAAGGCGCTCGTATAAAATTGAGATTTTTTGCTAAGTGTTGGACTAAAAGGATTTAGCCCAACTATGGAGAGCATCTTTCATCTCGGCTCGGTCATGTTTCATTTGATGCATTTCTCCGTCACTAATTGGAGAATCTCGCAACTCAAGGGTTCGAATCTCTTTATCTAATGAGTTGTAGTTTCTCATCATCTGCGCAAAGTCCTCATTGGTTTCGACAAGCGCAAGAATCGCATCTTTATATTCAGGAAATTCTTTTAGTAGAGAATGATCTTCACCGAGCATATGTACTCCTCCATGGTAGAAATTAACTGTTCAATTTTTAACCATAGCAACGAATACTGACGTGAAATGTGCGCTCTCGCACTTACTGGCAATAAACTTCCCGTTCAAGTGTACTTTGATTATGGAAGCTTTAACCCATAATCTTCGGAAGAATCGATTAATGTAGTCTTGAGTCATTTGTCCCATAATGGCTACATCGACATCAGACAGGTTCAGTAAAATGCAAAAGGTTATTCTCGTAACAGGCGCAACAGATGGCATCGGTTTTGAAACTGCAAAAATGCTCACTAGCCAAGGGCATCACGTTCTTATTCATGGCCGTAATCCAAGCAAGCTGCAACATGTAGAAGAAACACTAAGTCAACTTGGCAACGTCTCTAGTTATGTGGCGGACCTGTCTGACTTAAGTGACGTAGACAAGCTCTCCCAGCAACTTGTTAGCGACTTTGAAACCATCGATGTCGTGATTAACAATGCGGGCGTATTTTCTACCCAACAACCACGTACCGACAAGGGTTTAGACATCCGCTTTATGGTCAATACTCTAGCGCCTTATAAACTCACTAAAGCGCTTTTGCCTTTGCTACCAAGTGATGGTCGAGTAGTAAACTTATCTTCAGCCGCTCAAGGAAGTGTCAGCATTGAGGCTCTTATTGGCAATAAAGCGCTTGCTGATGGTGACGCCTACGCACAGAGTAAGCTCGCGCTCACTATGTGGTCTCGTCACTTAGGTTTAGCTCATAAAGATACTGGCCCTGTAATTGTTTCCGTCAACCCAAAATCATTACTCGGAAGCAAGATGGTAAAAGACGCGTTTGGCATTGCTGGTGGTGACCTCAGCTTAGGTGCCGATATACTCGTAAGAGCGAGCCTTTCAGCCGAGTTTGCCAATGCGCATGGACTCTATTTCGATAACGACCTCGAACGTTTCTCTGAGCCGCATGTCGATGCGCTTGATGATTTGAAAGTTCAACAAGTCGTGGAGGCAATTGAACGCTTGGCTTGATCGAGAGTGCTCACTAAAAACAAAAATCGGTGTTTGGCTTAATCAAACACCGATTGTTTTCTGTTTAAGCGAGTGCTTAATAAGCAAATGTCTCGCGGTAAGCAAATAAACCTTGGCTGCCCCCGGTATGTAAGAACAAAACATTACTGCCCGCCTTGATCTCTCCCTTAGCACAAAGATCCATAAGACCGGCCATTGCTTTCCCAGTATAAACAGGATCAATGAGCAGCCCCTCAAGTCGAGCGCAGCGCTCAACCGCTGTCACCATCGCTTTGGTAGGAATGCCATAGCCGTCGCCAAAATAACTGCCATCGGCAAACACTTTTCCGTTCACTTGATTAGGGTCTAAATCTAAGCTTGTTAGCGTTTGGCGTAGAAGCTGCATCACCAAGTCCTGCTGCTCCTCAGTAGAACGGCTAACCGTTACTCCAAGTACCGGAATATCAACATCGGCAGCAATCAACCCTGCCAATAAACCCGCTTGTGTGCCAGCACTCCCCGTAGCCAAAACGATTTGGTCGATTTTTACTTCTTGTTCAGCAATCTGCTGTACCAACTCGTTGGCACATCGAACATAACCATAGCTGCCAATGACGTTAGAGCCACCCATTGGAATCAAGTAAGGTTTACGCCCGCTATCGGTAAGCTCACTCATTAATTGAGCCACAAAGTCATCGCATTGTTGACCTTGAGGCACGGAGTGAATTTCAGCACCCAGTAGGTGATCTAGCAACATGTTGCCGTTATTGTAGTAGTCAGTCTTTGGTGTACCCGCGACATCCTCCAACACTAACTCACAATCCAAACCAAACTTAGCAGCCGCTGCCGCAGTTTGTCTGGCGTGATTCGATTGGAAACCACCGACGGTTACTAAAGTATCCGCCCCTTGTGCTAGCGCATCGGCAATAAGGTACTCAAGTTTACGGGCCTTGTTTCCACCACCAGCCAATCCGGTGCAATCATCACGTTTGATATACAAATTGCACCCCAATTCTGCGGAAAGCCTTGGGGCGAACTCCAAAGGTGTCACACCGTTTAGAATTTGACTGCGCTTGATATCTTCAAATTTGATCATCCGTTTACTGTCTCCATCTTAAAAGTTGGCGCTTTGATCTATTCCGACCCAAAACAAACTAAGCGTTTGTCGCTTCTTGGCCGCGCTTGAAAAACTTCTTAGGAACTTTAGTCAACAAGATACCAAAAAGGAGAGGTAACATCAGAACAACTGACTGATCTGAGATCATTTCATCGTTTACATAAGAAGAAATAAACAATGCGACAATCGGGAAGATCAAAAAGCAGATTGAAGCATGAAATGGGGACGACACCTGCCCCAGTTTAAAGTAAGCCACGATACCGCCAACACTGGCAATCAAGCCAAGGTAGATAACCGCCCAGATCGAGTCCCATGTGAACGCGTCAATCTCTACGTTTTCACCGACAGCCGAAACAGCAAATAGAAATAGAGAAGCAATAGAACAAGGTATCGCGTTATAGGTCAGAACCTGAACATCACGACACTGCTTTTGAGCAAAAACATACATAAACGCATGGATCGCAACAGCCATACCCAGCGATAAGGTGCCAATAAGGTAATCTTCACCTCCAAGCTCCATTTCATTAGATAGGATGATGCATAGGCTGATCACCGCTAACACTAAACCGAACATTTGGTGCTTTTCCAAACGTAGACCTAAAAATAGCGAAGAGGTTAACATCACCGCAATCGGCATATTGGCAAAGATAATCGAAGCAAGACCCGACGAAATGTACTGCTCGCCGTAAATCATCAGGGTGAACGGGATTGCAAAATACATAATCGACACAATCAGCATCCAACGACGCTTACCCTTAGGAAAAAGCAGCGGTTGGTTAAATGCTTTGGTTAAGACAATAAGCAGTGGAACTGCGAGCAAAAAGCGTAGAGCAGTGGCAAACATGGGTGGAATGGAATGCAGCGCGACTTCCATCGCAAACCAAGTTGTCCCCCAAATTAAACAAACCGATAGGAACAGAAAAAAGGTAAATGACTTTGAATTCATGGTGATAACTCATCAACTACGCAAATGAAAACTGTGCGTTGAAGCACGAAAAATTTGGCATGTAGTCTAATGAATCACTAAGAGAAAATGTTTTCCTTTTACATCAAACCTTACCCATTAAAGGTGAAATATTTCTAATATAGCAAGATATCTTAGAAAATTTTTATCTCTGATAAATAATGCTAACGATAACCTTAGTTAAAATAAGGTTACCAGTAGAATTAATGCATTTACGGTCGCTATACGAGATAGTACTTCAAGAGTGAGTCACTATGATTTAGCAGGATAGTAATGTTCAAAGTTGGGAATATGCCGCTCCCAAATAGGTGGAGTCCCAATATACTGTTGAACAGCCGTAATAAACTCTCTTACCAGTGCCGTCTGCTTACGGTGAGGGTATAAAGCGTAAAGAGCCAGTCCTTTGTTACACAAGGTATAGTCGGTAAGAAGCGGCTTCAGCCCAAGCTCATCAATAGAGCAGTTTAGATTGGAAGAAGAAAGCGTCACATAACCAAGCCCATCTTGAACCGAAGCAATCAAGGTCGGGACATCATTGACTTTGAGCTTGCCTCTCATCTTGTAGTTAACGATATTACTGGAGTTGGGTTGCTCGCTAAGCCTCATCGTATCGACAGTCAAAGAGCGGTTGCTGTACACCACAGAAGGAAGCTTTACTAGCTCTTCAGGGGTTAACGGCTCTCCATACTTTTCGATAAAACTGTGTGAAGCAAGGATCACCGCCCTAATATCGGCAATCTTTTTCGCAATCAAGCTCGAATCATCTAAGCGCCCTAAACGAAACGCCACGTCAAAGTGGTCAGAAATTATATCCGAACGTTTATCATCCAATAGCAGTTCAATCTCAACATCTGGATACGCCTGCATAAACTGACTGATCACAGGGCGAAGGTAGTTTTGACCCACATGGTACGGGGCAGTCACTCTAATTCGCCCTTTAGGCTGAGCATGATAAGAGTCAGCAATTGATTGAACGTGCGTCAAAGTACCCACAAGGTTATGAGCTTGTTCGAGAATCTCTTCTCCTGCTGGCGTTAGTGAAAATGAGCGCGTCGAACGGTTAAGAAGCTGAACGCCTAAATCAGACTCTAGTTTTTTTATCTGCTTTGAGAGAGAAGAGTTGTCCATATCATGCAGAGCGGCTGCCTTGGTAAATGAGCCTTGCTGGACGACATCGATAAACAGAGAGAGTTGATTCACTAACGCCATATTACAACCTTACTATTGAGCTCGCTGCCATTGCACCAACCACTTATCAAGATGGTTCGCAAACTGCTGGCGATCAGCCTGACTTAATGGCGCAGGCCCTCCTGTTTGGATACCGCTGCTACGCATGGTCTCCATAAAATCACGAATATTCAAACGTGATTTGATGTTCTCTTTGGTAAACAACTCACCGCGCGAACTCAGTGCATGGCCGCCTTTGGTGATGATTTCGTCCGCAAGCGGAATATCACTGGTGATCACTAAGTCACCCGTTTGGCAGCGTTTAACTATCTCGTTATCAGCCACATCAAATCCGGCTTGAACTTGCAGCATGGTTACCTTTGGAGAGGCTGGAGTGCGAATAAACTGGTTAGCTACCAAAGTAACTTCAACCCCAGTACGCTCAGAAGCGCGAAACAAGATGTCTCGTACAACGACAGGACAAGCGTCCGCATCTACCCAAATTTTCATTCTTCATTATTCCTAAAAACGGTCTATTGACGCTATTAGACCGTAATTACTAGGGACTTAATAGCGTTATTTAAACTTAACCGCCGTTCCGCTAACACTCACCATCATCATGCTACCGCCGCTACCTATCACTTCGTAGTCGATATCAATACCGACAATACCATCTGCACCCAACTCACGAGCTCTGGACTCCATCTCTTGGAAGGCGATTTCACGCGCGCGTCCCATCTCTCGCTCATAGGCACCTGAACGACCGCCAACCACATCGCGAATTGCGCCAAACATGTCTTTGAAGATATTGGCTCCTAATATTGCCTCGCCAACAACAACACCCAAATAGTCTTGGACCGGACGACCTTCAACAACTGAAGTAGTAGTTTTAATCATAGAGTTCTCCTTATATTTATCATAACTAACTCATAAACAGCCAAACACCGACACCCATCATAAGCGTGCCAGCAATACGATTCAGCAACCGAACGTTTTGCGATTGCCCAAGTAGACGTTTCAGCCCTTTCCCGCCCGTTGCGTACAAAGTCATACAGATAAACTCGAATACCAAGATTATCGAGACCAATACAATCAACTGAGGGGCTAAGTCAGCACTCTGGTCGATAAACGGAGGAAGCAAAGAGATCATAAACGCCCAGCCTTTAGGGTTAGCGATCGCAGTGACAAAGCCTTGCACCACCAAATCCCAATCACTTGAAGGTTGCGGAGCTTGTTCATCTAGGTTAATAGCAAGCTTACCTTTTGAGCGCCACATCTGAATGCCTAGATAAAACAGGTAACTGCCCCCAATGAGCTTCAGTGCTACAAATAACCACGGATAATTGAGCATCACAGCAGCAATACCGAGGACAGCAGCGACAGCCACTAGACCGACACCAACTAACTCCCCTGCCATCATCCACAGCGCTCGGCGATAGCCAATACTCATGCCTAAGGTCAGCGCTAACGTCATGCACATCCCCGGCGTAATTGAGACAAAGAAAAAAGTCGGAATAAACATTCCCAGCAAAGCGGTATTCATAGTTGAGATTTTTATCGTTATTTGTTGTGTTATGCGTCTAACATAAAGCAATGAACTCTTAAAACCAATACACGTAATTGGTTGGATTAGTGGTGACAACGCTAAATGATATTATAATCAGTCTATTAACTGTTTCTCACTTATAAGGGGCTAGGCTTGTTCACTCTCATTTGGCGCATGCTTACACTATTGTGTTTCACTTGGTTGGTTGGCTGTGCGTCGGTGGATCCAAGCACGCTGCCTGAAAAAGCCACCTCCACTCATTTGGGTTATCAACAGAGTAGCCCACTCGCCAAATACTTTGAGTTTGATAAGCACCCCGATCCTTCCCTGACTGGATTTTTGCCCTTAGATCAAGGAGAAGACGCTCTTCTAGCCCGCCTAGCCTTGATTGAATCGGCACAAAGCTCGCTTGATTTACAGTACTACATCTATCGTAATGACGAGACAAGCCAACTGCTGACTTGGCGACTCTACGAGGCAGCGGAGCGTGGGGTTAGGGTTCGCTTGCTCCTCGATGATATGCAGGATAGAGGTGATGATAAACTGGCTGCACTCAATGCCCACCCAAACATAGAGATTCGCCTGTTTAACCCTCACCACTATCGAAGTGCCCGAATAATAGCGATGGCAAGTGACTTCCAAAGACTAAATCGGCGCATGCACAATAAGTCTTTCACCGCTGACAGCGTTGCTTCTATCGTAGGTGGACGCAACATAGGCAATGAGTACTTTTCATTTGAGTCTAATGTCGAGTTTGGTGACTTTGATGTGCTTTTATATGGTAAAGCCGTTGAACAAACCGCCGAGCAGTTTGACCTCTATTGGAACAGCCTTTACGCCATTCCAATGGAGTGGATCGTTGAAAATGCACAACGCCCAAATGAGAGCGCTATTGAACAAGAAGTCGCGGAAAGAAAGCTCGGCGAAAAGTTCTCAGAAGGACAATACGACTTTACTGAATTAGACCTCTACGAGCAGCTCGTCGCAGGTGATTTAGATATGTATTGGGGAGAAGGTGTTGTTTGGTATGACTTACCTGACAAAGTCGCCACACAGCAGAGCCAACTGGTTGATAATTTAAGTGAACTGCTAGCAGATATTGATTCCTCAATTATACTGATTTCTCCTTATTTCGTTCCTACCGAATCTGGAACAACCGCTTTGGTAGAAGCGGCTCAACGAGGAATAGACGTTACCGTTGTGACTAACAGTCTCGCCTCAAACGATGTGTTTGCCGTTCATGGCTGGTATGCAAAATACCGTGAAGCGCTCGTCAAAGGTGGGGTAGAACTATGGGAAACCAAAGCCAATGCAGATCTAGCAAGTAAATGGAGTGTAACAGGCAGCAGTCGTTCAAGTTTGCACGCCAAAATGATATTCATCGATGGCAGCACTCTATTTGTCGGCTCTATGAACTGGGATCCTCGCTCTGCATACCTCAACACAGAAATGGCAGTGGTCATAGAACAAAAGCGCTTTGTAGAAGAATCTCTCGAAGAGCTGCCAAAAAGCTTAGAGAAAAATGCCTATCAAATAGTCATTCAAGACGGTGACGTTGCGTGGAAAGACCTCTCTTCTGGGGAACTGTTAACCTCTGAACCAGACGCCAGTATTTGGCGAAAAATGGGCGCTTGGGTTTCAGGGTTGCTGCCAATTGAAGAACAACTCTAGCCCTATGATTTCATGTTAAAAACTGCATAAGCCTCGACTATATATGCAGTTTTTAACACCTCATACCAGTATATGCATTTAGATTCTCAAGTAATGAGAAACCTACATATATTAATGATCAGCCCTTTCCTTGTTACAAAATAGAATTTATAGATAATTCCGTTAATCATACTGGTTAAAAACCTGTTAAATGGCATAAAATTCTAGTGATGAATGTCACATCTATAAATCTAGTCAGTTATTTTGCTTTTTGATTTTTCGATCTGCCTGCTAACCTCCTGCTCGCCTTGAAGTGAACTCAAGGTGCATAACTATAAGGAGTGTTCACTATGAATACCAAGAAACCGATGTCGCTAACCAGCCGCGTAATTCTAGGTATGGTTGCGGGTATCTTGACAGGATTTGCGATTCGCAGTCTCTTTGCTGACAACGGATTTGTCGATGCATATATTGTAAATGGATTATTTGAAGTCGGCGGCCAGATCTTTGTCGCTAGCTTGAAAATGCTTGTTGTCCCACTAGTCTTCGTTTCACTAGTTTGCGGTACAAGCTCTCTGAAAGACCTTTCTACACTGGGTCGTATGGGTGGTAAAACACTCGCGTTTTATGTTGCAACCACAGCCGTTGCCATCACTCTTGCCCTAACCATGGGTAACCTTTTCCAGCCGGGCGCTGGTGCAGACTTAACTGCCGCAAGCTCGTTTAAATCGGCGGAAGCACCCTCTCTTGGTCAGGTGATCATTGATATGTTCCCGACCAACCCAATTAGCGCAATGGCAGAAGGTAAAACCCTTCAAGTTATCGTCTTTGCTGTGCTTTTTGGTATTGCAATCAGCGCTGCGGGTAAACCGGGCGAGCGTATTGCTTCTTTCTTCTCAGATCTCAATGAAGTGATCATGAAGCTTGTTGCTATCCTAATGAACCTTGCGCCATACGGTGTGTTCTTCTTGATGGCGAAGCTATTCACTGGCTTAGGTCTTGGCGCTATCGTCAATCTAGCGGAGTACTTCCTTGTACTAGCAGGAACGCTATTGCTGCACGGTCTGGTGACTTACAGTGTGATGCTAAAAGGCTTTACGGGCCTTAGCCCAATTACCTTCTTGAAGAAGATGGAAGATGCGATCATGTTTGCTTTCTCTACGGCTTCTTCAAATGCGACGATTCCAGTCACAATGGAAACAGCGAAGAACCGTATGGGTGTAGAAAACCGTGTCTCTTCATTCACTGTGCCATTGGGCGCAACAGTGAACATGGACGGTACGGCGATCATGCAAGGTGTCGCTACAGCGTTTATTGCTCAAGCATTCAACATTGACCTCACTATGGGTGATTACCTAATGGTGATCATGACGGCAACTCTAGCGTCAATTGGTACTGCGGGTGTTCCAGGTGTTGGTCTTGTCATGTTAGCCATGGTGCTAAACCAAGTTGGTCTACCACTAGAAGGTATCGCTCTTATTATGGGTGTCGACCGTCTACTTGATATGATTCGTACCGCGGTAAACATCACAGGTGATAGCGCAGTGACCATCATTGTTGCTAAATCTGAAGGTGCGCTAGATGAAAATCGCTTCAATGACCCAATGGCGGGTGTAAAAGAAGAAGAAGTTCATCTCAAACACTCTGAAGCGTAATTTCAAGTTCAATAATACCAACCCGAGAAATTTTATTTCTCGGGTTTTCTCTTTCTAGTCAAACAGTTTCTTTCCAATCCCTCAATCGTGGTCAATTTCTTCCCTTTGACCATACGCAAAGCAGACATTTCCAAACCATAATTGACATAATTATTAATTAAACTTTTAGGGGAGAGTTGCTTTATGCTATTCAAACATTGGTTGATATCATTAGTTAGCTTGTTAACTAGTGCACTGTGGTCGATCACCACCTTAGCGTCCCCTCCATTTGACGTACCACCCGGTCTTGCCGTTGCAGCCGCAGCTCAAGCGAAACACAGCCAAGAACTACTTCAGACAACCGGCGTTGTAGGTCACGGCCTTGCTGTGGATGAAAATGGCCAAGGTATCATTGTTGTCTTTACTGACGATCCCAAGCCTAAAGGCACACCAAAATGGTTAGATGGCGTTGCGGTTAAAGAAGTCTATACAGGGCGGTTTTATTCTCTCGCTCCCCCAAAGTGTGGAGGGCCACCATCGCAACGTCCCCCTGAGTGTTTTTCCGATCCTGACCCTGATCCCGAACCAGACCCTGTCGACCCAACAGCTCGGTTTGAGCGACCCGTACCTATCGGAGTTTCAACCGGCCACCCAGCGATCACAGCGGGTACAATTGGCGCTCGTGTAACAAATGGCACTAACGTTTTTGCTCTCAGTAACAATCATGTATTTGCCAATTCTAATGACACTAATGTGCCGGAAAATATGCTACAACCAGGGCCTTTCGACGGCGGTACTGAACAGAACGACACCTTCGCTTCACTGACCGATTACGAGCCCATTCTATTTGATGGCTCCGCAAACATTATGGATGCGGCTGTCGCACTCACTAGTACAGGTGAATTAACCACTTCAACTCCTGCCGATGGTTACGGAACACCCGATAGCACAGTCAATGAGGCTGTTATAGGTATGTCGGTCAAGAAATATGGCCGAACAACTGGTTTCACTCAAGGTACCGTTGACGCCATTAACGCTTCTGTCAATGTCTGCTACGAGGGATCTTCAACTTGTACGAAATTGGCGCTCTTTGTCGGACAAATCGTTGTCACACCGGGAACATTTAGCGCCGGAGGAGATTCGGGCTCACTTATTGTGAGTAGCAATGGCAACAATCCAGTTGGACTGCTGTTTGCGGGTTCATCCTCGCATACTATAGCCTCACCCATTGAACCTGTATTGGTGCGCTTTGGAGTGAGTATCGACTCTGATGCACCGCCACCTCCTCCACCTCCAAGCGGAGATTTCTCTTTGACGGCTTCAGGTTATAAAGTAAAAGGCTTCCATAAAGTAAACTTAGAATGGTCTGGTAGCGAAGCTTCAAATGTCGATGTTTATCGAGATGGCTCAGTTGTGGATACCGTGAGTAACTCTGGCTTTTATACTGATCACATTAACAACAAAGGCGGAGCAAGCTATAGCCATAAGCTCTGTGAAGCCGGCACCAGTTCATGTTCCAACACGGTTGTTACGAACTTCTAGCAATACAAAGCCCAGTGCGCTCTGGGCTTTAATATCTCCAATGAAATTGTCTGATGTAATAAAGCTGCAAGAGAAATGGCAGATCGAGTGGATGAAAATCGAAGGCGTGGTTGGTGTTGCAATTGGTGAGTTGAATGGAAAGGCTTGCTTAGTTATATATAGCGCCCTCCCAAAATTAGTCATGGAGCGCAAGATCCCCAAAAGCGTTGAAGGTGTATCGATCAAGATTATTGAAACGGATCGCTTTGTAATAAACAACACACCGTAAAAACCGTTTACTACACTAGATAGCCAAAAACCTGTGAAGATTACATCAGCAAAGCCCATAAACAAAAGCCCCAGAAAAATTGTCTGGGGCTTTTAGTTGGTATTAGCTATACGTACAAATAACCTTGGTGAAGGTTATAACCCAAGCTTTGTAAGGTAAGTTGCTGAGCATAGGTTTCAACCCCTTCTTGGATTATATCACATGCTGACATCGCACCGATTTCAGACAACATCCCTAGCAACCTTTGCTTAGCTTCGTTTGAGTCAATGTCACGAATAAATTCTTTATCAATTTTGAGGTAATCAGGAGAAATCTTTTGAACAACCTCAACATTGTTATTACCAGTGCCAAAATCATCGAGTGCTATCTTAAAACCTCTCTGTTGAAGCTTAGTGATATTGGCACAAATCTCCTTGTCGTAAGGCAAATTGGAGTTTTCCGTCAGTTCCAACACCACCTCACTTGGTCGTAACCGAGATAGATGTTTTTCTAAGATAAAATAGTTATCACCTAGCAAGGAACTAGGACAAATATTGATCCCATAGACTCCAGCTGATCCCTTTCGATTCGCGTTCGCAATGACCTTAGCGAGAAGTATGGTATGAAAGGTTATAAGCCGATTTTCCGCCAAATTCTCTATGTACTGCAACGCTGAACGTTGCGTTACACGAGTTAATATCTCCTCGTAAATCGTGGTTTTCTTTTTGGTGTCAACCACAGGCTCTAACTCGTAATCAAGCAAAGTCCAATCTTGGCAAAAACGGATAAACCTTGCGACTTTGCGCCAATGCAATGCAAAAGAAACAACAAAGAAAAGAGACACAATTTCAACCACTAGATTGCTCGCATAGAAGGAAACTGTGGTGCCACTAGAGAGTACTTTTGTTTTAATTCGAATACCACCAGATTGACCGATAGCGACCTCTTCTTCATTCATATACTGGATAACTAAACCATCAACCAGTAAAGACCAAAGGTTGTTGCTATACATACTCTCAACAGCTCGAAGAGATACCCTGCCAATCATCGTGGTATAAGTCTCATCGTTATCTCTAACGCTATAAACAAACTGAGGCAAGTTGAGCAGCGAGTTAACATAATCGGTGCTGAGCAGTTCAACCGAATCTCTATCTACAAAGCATGAATCAAAGGGCGAAATTAAAAGAGCTGAATCAAGATATAGAGAATGATTAAAAGCACTCAGAGTTTCATCATCATGGCATCCGAGTGATGTTAACTCTTGGGCGACATGATCGATATTGCCTCGAAACTGTTCAACGATCGAGGTCAGTTGATAGATATGCAATGAGTAAAATAAAGAGGTTATTACTCCAACATACAACAAAACTCGGGCCGATTTTCTTAATAACATCATTTTGTAGGTCATCAAAAATGAGCCTAACATCAAAAAAAGACTCGGCTTGAAATCGCTTAATTTGAGATCAGTATTTTGGGGGGTCGTCATTGTCGAGCGTGTAAGATCAACATAATAACCTTTTTGGCATACATTCGATATCAGTCTCTTTTCATTAATACTTTGGCCATAACCCGTGGTTAAGCGCTTGAACTTTGATTGCAATCTCCGAATCGTTGTCTGCCACGGCTCCCTTTCAGTCTCCTTACATTCAATGCTCCTGTAAGCGCTATCGAGGTCGTTTAGACTAATCGGGTTATCTACAGAACTATTATTGATAAGAAATTCGAGTACAAAACGTTCTCTTTCATCAAGGTCAGTTTCACGTTTTTTATTATCATTTTCAACGCTATATAGCTGACTGCCACTCAGAACCAAATCTAAGGAATTATCATCACATAGATTAAATGAATAGAACATCTATCCCCCAAAGAACAATACCTTACTGCATATAAATTAAGCCAACAGCGATATCGTTGTATTTGATTAACCAACTAAATCATTTGTTTAAGAACCGTTGTATTCATTCCTTTCTTACAACCATGGTATGTATAGCAACTCAGTAACACTTAGTATGTTTCACTAAGATATCCGTCCATAACTTTCGTTTTCACACCTATCGAAATTAGGCTCAGTCCTATCTGATAGAAAACGTTAAGATCCAACTCAAACCGCCAGAGCAGCCAATCATGCAACTACTCGCGTGCAATATATCAAAGTTGAAACAAAGAAAAAGAAAAACCTCATGACCGAAACCAAAAAGTGACACCAATCTCACATGATAAACAGAACCACATTTACCACCCATATAGTTAGCCATCAAACCATCCTTCTATACATTGATTTATCATAACTCTACTCAGAATTGAGACACATAGGAGATAAGCCAAACCATTTTGCTAAGTGGGGTAATCTATGATGTGTATGGATATAAAAATGCCCCAATAGTTGATTACTCAACCATTGGGGCAGATTCATTATCTTATTTATGGTGTTTTCTATTTCGCTAACATGGCGACCTTTTTCAGGAAGCTATCTCTAAGGTGCTCTTGGTCATAATCGAGATGATAGGTATTGTGAAAGCCAATTTTTAGCTCGACACCATTACCTCGCATATACACATTGTACCCATCGTAATCAGAGAAGGCTTCAACACCTTCATAGATCTTGCCATGCTCAGTTGGTGAGCCGTTCGCCATCACCGTTTCGTAAGCTTGTAGAACCTTGGTTGGATCAAGTTCGTTCTTCATAGATCACCTCCTTTCCCTATCCAAACCTACGTAAATGGTTTGAATAGCGATCTATTTCGAGGGTCTGTTGACCTTTTGCGGTTAAATTTTGTTCGAGACAAAAGCGTTTTAATCGCGGCGAGTGGCGGACGGCTAGTTGTTTGTAGCCTAGTCATTCTAAGCAAAACACCTCTCAACAAAGAGTAAAACGCTTTTAGCCGAACCCTTCGGGCAGCGTTTGTGGCTCCTTTCTGCTGCGTTATCGGCTTTATCAGGTAGGGCAACTACAATTCAAAGCCTCTGCCTTGCATAAAGAACCCACAAACAGCTGCAAAAATCAGCTCAAAAGGTCAACAGGCCCTCCAAAAGTATGATCGGTGATTGAGGTTTTCGCCATCTCTAGTCTTGAGCCAAATCAAAACTCTAAGCGTTATTGTTTTCGCGAACTAGCTCCGCCAATGTTTTTAATCGTTGATCGCTATTCTTAACGTATGGGTTATCTTGATCCCATGCATACCCCGCTAAGATAGCGCTGATCATTTGCTTAATTCTAGGATTAGGGTTCTGGTAGAAGATAACATCTTGCAGAATACCGCTATACCAGCCTTCGACATAAGTTCGGAAAGTATTTACACCAACCATCAGTGGCTTAGCATACTCTTCATTCCAATCCACCTCTTGCCCATTTAGCTGTTTCACCACGCACTCGGCGGCATACTGGGCCGACTTCATCGCAATGGTCACACCGGAAGAAAATACCGGATCAAGAAACTCTCCTGCATTGCCTAGCAGAGCATAGTGCTTGGTCGCGAGTTGTTTTACGTTCGCTGAGTATCCGCCTAGCTCTCCCGCAGGGTTTGGGTATTCTGCATTGGCAAGCAATCGGGCTAAACCAGACTCTTCACTCGCCAGTTGCTTAATAGCGGCAATTTTATCTTCCGGGTAGCGGTCGAAGAACTCAGGTTCCCCCACCACACCAAATGAACACACGCCATTGGAAAAAGGAATCAACCAGTACCAGACATCGTGATTTTCTGGGTGCACTGAAATTAGAATCTTGTTGCGGTCGTACTCTAACGCTTGCGGGTCAATGTTATCAACGATATGAGTAAAAATAGCTTTGCGTGGCGGAAGGCAAGAAGGCTCTTCAAGGTCAAGCATTCTTGGTAAAACTCGCCCAAAGCCACTCGCATCCAACACATAGTCTGCTTCTATTTGGTAGCTCTCACCCTGCTTATCTTTCACTGTCAGCAAAGAGCGCTCACCAACAAACTCAAGTTCAGTTAACTCATGCTGATATCGAATTTCTACCCCTTGCGTCTCAGCGCTATCGGCGAGGACTTTATCAAAGTTACCTCGCTGTACTTGGAACGTGGTCCCTGGCCCTGAAGTAAATTTATCGGTGAATTCAAACTGGGTGTATACGCCAGCGCGCCTAAACGCTGCGCCATCTTTGTACTGAAAACCGTATTGATTAACCGCATCAAGCATGCCGGCCTGCTCTACCACTTCCATACACGCGGGAAGTAGGCTTTCTCCGATAGAAAAGCGTGGGAACAGCGCCTTTTCAATAACAATTACGTTTATGTCCTGCGCGTTTAACAACGCAGAAACCGTAGAACCTGAAGGCCCTGCACCAACAACAACGACTTGGGTAATTTCTTTTTTCATAATTTTTATTGTGATTTTAGCTTGAGCAACGTATGCCCAAGACCAATATTATCGGTTCTTTCTTCAACGACTAAACCTGCTGCTTCAATGATCTCTAAGAAATCGTCGCTACGATAAAAACGGCTATTGCCATTGGCTAGGCAGGTAAAGTAGAGAGAAGTGGCATTCAAACTGAAAGAAGCGGCGTCGTATTTTTGCGCGTCCCAGAACAACTCAAGAATGTAGATTGAATCGCCTTGACGAAGCTGACCTTTGACTTTCTTGAGGATATTGAGAATTTCCATTGGCGAGAAGCAATCTAAGAACTGGCTCATCCACCAAACATCGGCGCTTTCTGGCAGTACTTGCTGCTTATCGAGCATATTGGCAGGGTGCGGATGAACTCGACTTGCAAAGCCCTGATCTTTAGCATTTTTCATCGCCATCTCAAGCTGTTGAGGTAAATCAACAATGGTGATCTCAACATCTGGGTTGTAGTTACAGCATTGCATTGCCCACTTACCCGTGTTGCCACCGATATCAACCAGTGTTTTCGGTTGGCTTTTAAAAACTTCTTCGAGCAGAACCGGGAACGAACGGTCAGAATAGAAATGATCAAACTTAAACCAGCTCTCTTTTGCTTGCTCTGGCAGAGTCGACAAACCTTGATAAATGGTTTCCCAGTCACCAAGCTCCTTCAAGCCAGCTGGTTTGCCTTCAACTATCGCTTCGGTGAGATGCATCATCGCCGCGTAACAAACATCAGCAGTAAAATCCATGTTGGCATTGGTCATGCCATCATGGAGGATAAAGAAGCCTAAGTTTGCTAGGCAATAGTTAGGTTTTTCCCACAACACGATATTGGCGCTGATCGCCATATCAAGCAACACTTTAACGCCATACTCGGAAACCTGAGTTTGCTGAGCAATGTCTACCGCATTTAAGCCTTTTTCACCTGCTTTATCTAGAGCAGACAAAATACCTAAATCACGTAAAGTGCGCGCTGTTTGGAACACAATTGGCGCAAATGATAGCTTTTGAGCCTCTGTTTTTGCTTCTAGAGCATTAAACGGGTCTTTGTTTTCTTGTACCACGAAAAACCTAACTATAAGTTGATTAAATGATTATTGTGCAGACGCTGTAAGCGCAAGCTGCTTCTTAATATCTACGTTTAAGTTGTTAATCCAACGGTTGTAGTTACGGTGAATTTTGCCATCACCTGCTTTCAAGTTTTCTGAGTTGAGATAAATAATTGAGTAAAACTTGTCGTTATATGGAATTTTTACTTCCGCATAATGCGAGCGAACGTGTAATTTCGCATTCAGTTCATTTGCAGAAACTTCTTCTACAACCCAACCGCGATTCATGGCAGCTTGCATAATCGCCATCTTAACTTGTTTACTTTGAAGATTATAAGCAACTGGAGTATCCTCAACGTTCATTACTGGCTGAACGCGACCACAACCGACAAGTAGCAATGCGAGCAATACTGAGCTGAGTAACTTTAGTGGTGACATATTAATAATTCCTTATTAGGTGTTTAGTCTTTAATAGTATTTCGCTGTAAAAACGACAATTCAATATCTTATGCTAAATTCAGATATCAACATCTCATTTAACATCGACGCGTGGCTCGCGCATTCTAACGGATTCTCAGTGTCTCAAAACTGGGAAAGTTGGGCAAATAGCTTACAGTGGCCTGAAGAGGACAAATTAATTACCTCTGCGATTCCACCTATGATGCGCCGTAGAATGAGTAATCTGAGCAAGCTTGCCGTTCAAACGACCATCGAACTTCTCAATGAGCACGAGGTCGACTACCTGGTCTTCGCCAGTCGTCATGGAGAACTGCACCGCAGTGTCAAACTTGTCGACGACATCTTAAATGGTGAAGAAGCTTCTCCGATGGCGTTTTCTCAGTCGGTACACAATACTGCGGCAGGTCTTGCCACCATCGCGACCAAAAAACCTATTCCTCTTACTTCTATTGCTGCTTCAGAAAATACGTTCCAAAGTGCGATTATCGAAGCTTGGTTGTACTTAAACGATCATCCAAACAGCAAAGTATTGGTTGTCGATTTCGATGAGCCACTACCTGACGCTTACAAAAAGTATGAAGACCAGAGCTATCGCGGTTACGGCTTAGGACTTGTTGTTGCAAATGGCAACGGCTTCTCGCTATCGCAGCATCAAACTAGCGAGACATCAGCCCAAACACTGCCACAAGGATTAGAATTCATCCGTCATTTCTTGTCTAATCAAAGCCAATGGAAAATTGAATCCCCACAACAGACATGGACTTGGCAGAGAAATTAATGAAAACATTCGATCAACATTGGCGTGTTTTCGCGACGGGATTCTGCTTCTCTGTTTTTGGCCTTGGCGGCTTAACCCTGAGTTTTGTCGTAATCCCCGCAATTCACCTATTGACCAAAGATCAAACGGTTCGAGAGTACCGTGTTCAAGGTGCCATTCAGCGTTCATTCAATCTGTTTTGTAAACTGATGAAGTTCACTGGTGCCATTGATTACAAAATTGTCGGCGCTGAGCTTCTGCAACAAGACAAAAACTGCTTAATCGTTGCCAACCATCCAAGCCTTATTGACTATGTTCTAATTGCATCGCAATTGAAACGATGTGACTGCTTAGTTAAATCTGCCATTTGGGCCAACCCATTTATGAAGCATATTGTTAAGGCGGCGGGTTACATTCCAAATGAAACGCCTGATGACTTGCTGGCAATATGCGAAAAACGTTTTGAACAAGGCAACGTACTGCTCGTCTTCCCAGAGGGCACCCGAACCACACCCGGTGTTGAATCGAAACTACAGCGAGGCTCAGCGCAAATCGCTGTGCGCACTGAGCGAGATTTACGCGTAATTCACATTAGCGTTTCTCCGAGCTTTCTCACAAAAGAGACAAAATGGTATCAAGTTCCCCCTACCAAGCCTTTTTTCCTTGTTGAAGTTAAGGATAAAGTTGAGGTTAAACCATTTATAGAGCAAACTACGTCCCCAACAATTGCCGCTCGCCGTTTGCAGCAGCATTTATCAGAGACGATCTTTCCAGAAAATGACTAGTGACAAGTAGGCCCAAGTGGAAAAACTACACAACGAAATAAAACAACTTATAATTGATGCACTAAATCTAGAAGATTTAACCATTGACGATATTGAGACAGACGCTCCACTGTTTGGTGATGGTCTTGGCCTAGACTCAATCGATGCGTTAGAGCTAGGTTTAGCGATTAAGAAGAAATACAACATTGTCATCGATGCGGATGATTCAAATACTCGCGAGCACTTTGCTTCAGTGAGTAATTTAGCGAAGTATATTTCTTCACAGATCAGTGAATAATCCGTAGGTACACCCATGACAGATGTAAATAAAGAACAGGTATTTGCTCAAGTAAAGGACGCACTTGAAGAGTTATTTGAGATTGATACTGCGGATATCGTGCCTGAAGCGCACTTGTATCAAGATCTTGATTTAGACAGCATTGACGCTGTTGACCTAGTAGTTCACCTACAGAACGTGACAGGCAAAAAAATCAAACCCGCTGAGTTCAGTACTGTGCGTACTGTCGAAGACGTGGTTAACGCAGTGACTGAGCTTCTTAAGGAAGCCTAATGCGCCAATTGCTGACAGTTCTGTCTGCACTTGTCCTGCTCGCTTATCCATTCGCCGTTTACTTCGGCATAGATAAATACGGCCTTTCCATGGTGGGGATTCTATTGATCGCCGCCTTGGGAGCACGCCTTCTGTCCGTACATCGTACCAAACTAAAAGAACTCAAATACGTCGCGCAAGTTACCGCTGTTACGGGTATCTCACTGGTTGGATTAGGTATCCTGTTCAAACAACATGGCTGGTTGATGTTCTACCCCGTCGTTGTCAACCTATGTATGCTGGTTGTGTTTGCTTCTAGCTTGAAGCAGCCCCAGACCATCATAGAGCGCTTGGCACGCCTTCAAGAACCCGACCTACCTCAAAGCGGTGTTGATTACACGCGTAAAGTCACCATAGTTTGGTGTCTATTCTTTGTTCTCAATGGTTTGACTGCCCTGTATACCTGTTTCCAATCTATCGAAGTTTGGACACTATACAACGGGCTGATCAGCTACATTCTTGCTGGCAGCTTGTTTGCAATTGAGTGGGTTGTGCGTCAGTTTATTCGTAAGGATCACTCACCAAAATGAACCTAGTTAACCCCGAATTTACTTCGCTTGCTTCGCTTATGGACGCATCGCGCTTGAGCACAAAGCCAGTGGCGTTCGAGTCAAACGAAACCATTACATGGGGTCAGTTTCAACAAGATGTGGCTGAGTTTTCTCAGCAGCTATCGCAACATTCGGCAAAGCGCGTCGCTCTGTGCTTTGGTAACAGCTATCTATTTGCGGTCAGTTTCTTTGCCAGTTGTTATGCAAGTAAAACAATCATCCTACCGGGTAATTACCAAACTCAAGCCGTAGCGGAGCTAAATGACCATTTCGATCTCGTTATCCATGATGAGCAAGTCGTGGTAGCGAACGAACTGAAAGCACTAAAGCTCAATCAATACGCACACGGGACGATCAATGAAGTTTCCTTTGATACGTTATCACTCGAACAGATCTCGATAACCTTGTTCACTTCCGGCTCTAGCGGTAAAGCGAAAGCGATCAACAAAACGCTTTTACAGCTTGCAACTGAAATTGAAATATTAGAGTCACTGTGGGGACAAACCTTGGTAGATACACGTATTGAAAGTACCGTATCTCACCAACACATCTATGGCTTACTGTTTCGCCTGTTATGGCCTTTGTGTGCAGGTAGGCCGTTTGCACAGTTCAATCTTGAGTTTCCAGAACAAATTGTCCACCACGCGGATGACAATACTGTCTTGGTTAGCAGCCCTGCCTTACTTAAGCGTTTGACAGAGGAGCATTCTAGCTCACCACTACGTTGTGTTTTCTCCTCGGGCGGTCCATTACCCCTAAGTGCAGCCAAACACAGCAATGAGTTATTTACTCACCTTCCGATTGAAGTCTTCGGTAGTACAGAAACTGGAGGGATTGCATTTAGACAACAGCAAGTGGCAACGACACCTTGGCAGTTGTTTCCAAGTGTAGAAGCAGAGCTAAATAGCGAAAATTGTCTTAGACTGCGTGCTCCGCACATTGCAGGTGGTGAGTGGTATCAGACAGCGGATGAATGCCATTTCCATGATAATGTGACCTTTGACCTAAAAGGGCGTACTGATCGAGTCGTGAAAATTGAGGAAAAACGTATTTCTTTGGTTGAAGTAGAAAAACGTTTGGAACAATTAGATTGCATTGAAGAAAGCGCGGTCATTCCAATGCAAGATGGGAACCGTTTAACACTTTGCGCAGTCATAGTATTAACCAACGCAGGCCAACAAGAGGTGGAGCGACTTGGTAAAGGAAAGTTTTGGCTCTCTTTACGTAAAAGTCTGCGCGACTGGCTAGAGCCTATCGCGATTCCAAGAAAGTATCGCGTGCTAGATGAAATTCCGCTTAACAGTCAAGGTAAGCGACAAGTCGCTGAAATTGAAAAGCTATTCCAAGATTAAAAGAACATGGATAAAAGAAAACCAACGATAATAGATGTAAAGACAATAGATTCAGAAACGACTTTAACTTTTAAAGTGGATGCTGACATATTGGATTTTCGTGGTCACTTTACTGATTTCCCTTTGCTGCCGGGCGTCAGCCAAATCGATTGGGCGCTGTATTATGCCGTTGAACAGCTAAGCACTCCGCCGACGTTTAAAGGCATGGAAGTGATCAAGTTCCAAGAGCCTATCCTACCAGACATGACAGTTAACCTTGCGCTGAGCTGGGATGAAACAAAGCAAAAGCTCGCCTTCAAGTACAGTTCACAACAAGGTGAGAGATTGGTTATCCACTCTTCAGGTAAAATGAAGTTAGGTCAGTAACGTGGAACATTACCAACCTTGTTTCCTTATCCCTTGCTATAACCATGGCAGTACCATCGCTGCTGTGGTGTCATCGCTCGAACCTTTTTCATTACCTTTTATTGTGGTGGATGACGGCAGCAATAATGAAACTAAACAGGCACTTCAACAGTTAGCCGAGCAAGACAATATTACTCTGGTCACGCTGTCTGAGAATTCGGGCAAAGGTGGCGCCGTCATGGCCGGTATTCGCAAAGCGAAAGCGCTTGGCTACAGTCATGTGGCGCAAATTGATGCCGATGGGCAGCACGACGTAGAAGCGCTGCCTAATCTGCTAGCGTCTTCACAGCAAAACCCCAATCATCTCATTTCTGGTCAGCCCGTCTACGATGATAGCGTGCCTAAATCGCGCTTATATGGTCGATACGCGACCCACGTTTGGGTCTGGATAGAGACACTGTCGTTTGCCATCAAAGACAGTATGTGTGGCTTTCGAGCCTATCCAGTAGCCAAAACCGTAGACGTTCTCGATAAGTACGACATCGGCACACGAATGGATTTCGATATCGAGATTCTTGTGCGTATGTATTGGGAAGGCGTCGAGATTGATTTTGTTGAAACTCGCGTTATCTACCCTGAAGGCGGCATCTCCCACTTTGATGCTCTGTGGGACAACGTTAAAATCAGTTGGATGCACACGCGACTTTTCTTCGCCATGTTGCCAAGAATCCCTCGTTTACTGGCGCGTAACCGTCGCAAGAGCGCTGCCAATAAAGATGCACACTGGTCTAAACGACAAGAGCAAGGCACCATCTTTGGTATCAAATTGATGCTCGCGATCTACAGCTTGCTGGGGCGTAAGGTGTTTAACCTTATCCTCAAAGTTGTCATGCGTTACTATCACCTAACTGGCAAAGACGCGAAACAAGCTTCTGACATCTATCTCAAGCAGCTGAAAAGTTACGCTCAGCAACACTCGCTCACTCTGCCCAATGGATTAGATAGCTATCAGCATTTACTCTCGTTTGGTCATACCATGCTAGATAAACTGGCCGCTTGGAAAGGTGACTTCAATGTCGATAATCTGACCATTCACGGTCAAGAACATTTCCAAGAAATGGTCGACAATAACCAAGGGGTACTTATCCTTGGTTCGCACTTGGGTAATATTGAGCTTTGCCGTGCGCTTGGCCGCCGACATTCACACGTCAAGATTAACGCTTTGGTCTTTACTGAACATGCTGAGCGTTTCAACACCGTGATGAAGGCCGTCAACCCAAATTCTGAGTTAAATTTAATACAGGTCAGCTCAATGGGGCCGGATACTGCGATTTTACTCCAGCAAAAAATCGAGCAAGGTGAGTGGGTGGTTATTGTCGGTGACCGCACTTCCACCAGCAAAGAAAGTCGCTCTGTGTGGGCAGAGTTTTTAGGTAAACCTGCTCCCTTCCCGCAAGGCCCATTTATGCTGGCTTCAGTGCTCAAAGCACCTGTTTACCTATTATTTGGCTTAAGAGATGATTCAAGTGAGAAACCTCACTTTGACGTCTATTTCGAACCATTTAGCGACAAGATCGTTCTTCCACGTAAAGAACGTCAGCAAGCGCTAGAGAAAGTGGTGCAAGATTACGCTAATCGACTGCAACACTACACCCTGCGAGCACCCTTGCAGTGGTATAATTTTTTCAATTTTTGGACATTAAGTAATCAGAATGATGACAAAGCAAAACACTAACGCCATTAAGTTTGGCGCACAGGCGCTAACCATAGAAGACGTGGTTGCCATTGCCCAAGGTGCCAATGCTAGCCTCAATAATTCACCAGAATTCACTGCAAAGATCGATCGCGGTGTTGCGTTTTTAGAACGCCTGCTGAAAGAAGAAGGCGTCATCTACGGTGTCACAACCGGCTACGGCGACTCATGTACCGTCGCAATTCCGCCTAACCTTGTTGACGAACTGCCACTGCATTTAACTCGCTTCCACGGCTGTGGTTTAGGTGAGGTGCTCTCTCATGAACAAGCAAGAGCAGTACTCGCAACGCGACTTTGCTCATTAGCGCAAGGTGTGTCTGGCGTTACCCATGATCTGCTTAACCAAATCGTTACTTTGATCAATCAAGATATTGCGCCACGTATTCCTCAAGAGGGCTCTGTTGGTGCCAGTGGCGACCTTACTCCACTTTCTTATTTGGCTGCAGCATTAATTGGCGAACGTGATGTCCTTTACAAAGGTGAAGTGCGCCCTACCGCTGAGGTGTTTGCCGAACTTGGCATTGATCCTATTCACCTAAAGCCCAAAGAAGGCCTAGCCTTAATGAACGGTACATCCGTCATGACTGCTTTGGCTTGTCTTGCCTATAAACGCGCCGAGTACTTAGCGCAACTTTGCACCAAGATTACTGCCATGGTTTCTGTCGGTATGCATGGTAACGACTTCCACTTCGATGAAGCTCTGTTTGCGGTTAAACCTCACCCGGGTCAACAGCAGGTCGCAGCTTGGTTACGTGATGATCTAAAAGCGGATCGTCCACCGCGCAACAGTGACCGACTACAAGACCGATACTCACTGCGCTGTGCGCCGCATGTTATCGGGGTAGTACAAGACTCACTACCTTGGCTACGTTCAATGATTGAGAACGAGCTAAACAGTGCCAACGACAACCCAATAATCGATGGCGACAACGAACGCGTTCTGCATGGTGGTCACTTCTATGGCGGCCATATTGCGATGGCAATGGATACGCTAAAAACAGGTATCGCTAACTTAGCTGACTTGCTCGACCGCCAAATGGCGCAGCTAATGGATTACAAATTCAATAACGGCTTACCATTCAACTTAACGGGTGCCGAAGGCGAACGTAAACCAATTAACCATGGCTTCAAAGCGGTACAAATTGGCATCTCGGCTTGGACAGCAGAGGCACTAAAACACACCATGCCTGCCAGTGTTTTCTCTCGCTCAACGGAATGTCATAACCAAGATAAAGTCAGCATGGGCACCATTGCAGCGCGTGATTGTATTCGCGTATTGGAGCTGACTGAACAAGTTGCTGCCGCTTCGCTTTTGGCAAGTGTTCAAGCGGTAGAGATTCGTCGCCGTCATAATGAGCTCGATGAGCACCATATGAGCGACAATCTAAAGATGATTCGCGATGCCGTACTTGGAGAGTTTGAATTTGTTGCAGAAGATCGTCCATTGGAGAAAGATCTGCGCCACTTTATTTCACGTATTCAACAGCGTCACTGGTCTTTGTACTCGGAGTCATAATGGAGCAAGAGATCCTATTCCCGCTCGAATCTGAGGTGACATTAGTCACCTCTTTTCAAGATGCTGACCCGATGGGCGTCATCTATCACGGTAACTACTTCCGCTACTTTGAAGAAGCTCGTCGTGTGATGATGGATAAGATTGAGTACGGTTACCTAGCAATGAATGCCTCTGGCTACATGTGGCCTATCATAGGGACTCAAGTTAAGTACGTAAAAGCGATTCCATTTAACCACGAGATCCGCGTAACCGCGAAACTCACCGAGTGGGAAAACCGACTGCGCGTCGATTACGTCATTTATGATAGCAAGTCAGGACAAAGAATGTGTAAGGGTCACACAATGCAAGTCGCAGTGGCAATGGAAACGGAAGAGATGTGTTTTGCCTCACCTAAGGCGCTAACTGATAAAATAGAATACTGGCACCAACACGGGAGAATTGCCGAATGAAAAAATGGCTGTTAATTGCCCTGCTTGCTGTCTCTCCATTTTCATCGGCTACAGTCACTGATCTTGAGTCGCTGCAAGTTCAACTTGCACAGCATGAAATTGTTCGCGGAGACTTCACCCAACTGCGACACATCGAAATGTTCGAGCAACCTCTTAGCTCACAGGGCAATTTCACATTAAGCAAACAGCAAGGGCTACTTTGGCAGCAAACAGTCCCTTTTCCAGTTAATCTCGTTCTGACTAAAGATAAGCTGCGCCAAACTTTTGCAGGTCAAAAACCACAAACCGTCACCGCAAAAGACAACCCAATGGCGTTTTATTTCAGCCATGTGTTTTTGGCGGTTTTCCATGGTGATACGCAAGCACTGCAGGAACAGTTCGACATTGCATTCAAGGTGACCTCTGGTGACTGGACTATTACGCTCACACCGAAGCAAGCGCCATTAAATGCAGTATTCGAAACAATCACCCTAGTTGGAAGCCAGAACATTGATCAACTGACCTTAAAAGAAATTCGTGGTGATAAAACCGAGATTCTTTTCTCCAATCAAACTCATCAACCAGAGAGTCTAACGGATGCTGAACAAGCGCAATTCAGCTTCTAAGCTCCCTAACTCAGCAGAAGCAAAAACAACGAGAAAAATCGCACTAGCATGGCTAGGTTTAGTCATGCTGTTTATTGCTATGCTTGCGAAGCAGTGGCTCTGGTCAGCCCAATCTCCAATTGAAACCAATATCCTCAAGCTGCTGCCTATCAATCAGCAAGATCCTGTCGCAGAACAAGCCTTTGAATCTGTCTCTGGCAATTTAAGTGACAAAGTCGTGTTTGTTGTCACCGCCAACAAGGATGATCATGCCTTCGCGGCGGCCAGCCAATTGGAACAAGATTTGACCCAAACAGGGCTGTTTGCCGAAGTCGTCGGTAAAGTAAGCGCAGAGCAACAAAGTCAGTGGGCGGCCTACTATTTTGATCACCGCTACCAACAACTGACAGCCGAGCAGCGTGATAGGTTAGCCAATCAACCTCAAGCTCAAGTTCAACATGTACTCCAGTCACTGTATAACCCGTTTTCTGGTGTAACAGGTCAAGAGCTCGCGAGCGATCCATTCCTCCTCTTTCGAGATTACCTTTCTCAATTAACTCAGTTGAGCTCGGCTTTTGTCCTTGACCAAGGTTTCCTCACTACAGAGTTTGAAGGGCAAAAATATATACTTGTCAGTGCGACACTCAATGACTCACCTTATAGCTTAACGGCGCAGCAAGGTGTCGCAGATATTGTTTCGATTGAGCACTCGCTAACCGAACAATTTGGTGCCAATACCTTCCATACTGGAGTGTTGTTTTACGCCCAATTTGGTACTGAAAGTGCCAAATCCGAGATCAGTACCATAGGTTTATTCTCGCTATTAGGCGTCATCATTTTAATTGTTGGTGTTTTCCGCAGTGCAGCACCGTTATCACTTGCGCTTCTTTCTATTGGTGTGGGCCTTTTATCCGCATTAGCTCTAACAACCTGGATATTTGGCAGCGTGCATCTGTTTAGCTTAGTATTTGGGGCAAGCTTAATTGGCGTCTCCATCGATTATGCATTCCACTATCTAACCGAACGTCTGGCCGCGGGTCAAAAATGGGACAGCCGTAAAGGGCTAAAGCATATCTTTACCGCAATCACTATGGGGCTCATCACCAGCTTAATCGGCTACCTAGGAATGCTGATTGCACCTTTCCCGGGGCTACAACAACTGGCTCTGTTCTCTTCCATTGGTTTAATTGCCGCCTACGCCACTGTCGTCGCTTGGTATCCTGTGCTCGCGGTTAAGCCAAGTGCTGACAGAAAGCTTCCAGGGCAATGGTTCTGGCAACAGTGGCTCGCTGTGTGGACTAAGCCTGCAGTTAAGTACGGGCTACCTTTAACTTGCTTAATCGCGTCGACCTTGCCTTTATCAAATTTGCACTATGATGACGATATCAGGCAGCTTCAAGCCATGCCTGAGAGTTTAAAACAACAGGAAGAGTTCATTACCCAACTGAGTGGCCTACAATCATCACAACAGATGTTAGTCGTGACCGCTGCCAACGATGAAGCGTTACTGCAAAGGCTTGAAGATTTAGACACACAGCTAAAAAATTGGCAAGGTGAAGGTAAAGTCCAAGGTTATCAGAGCCTAAGCCAATACCTTGGTTCTGTCGCTCGCCAAGAGCAAAACTATCAACTGATTCAAGATTTGTATCAGCAGCAAGGTACTCTTCTCCGCGATACGTTAAAGCTATCCGAAGTACCTAGTTTGTCTGCTCCGTTATCGAAAGTGACGCTGCAAGAGTATCTTGAGCATACGGTTTCAGAGCCGGTGCGCTTTCTCTATATCGGCAAAATCGCAGATAAAGTCGCCGGGGTCGTTGTTCTCAATGAGCTCTCGCAACCAGAAGAGATTAAGGCATTTGCCAATATTCATAGTGATATTAGCTACCTCAATAAAGCCGAAGAGATCTCGGCTTTGTTTGCCGACTATCGAGTTAAAGTCATGGAACTGCTTATTGCGGCATTGACGGTAATTGCACTACTGCTGGTGAAACGTTATGGCTTCAAGCATTCAATCAAGATCTTGGTGCCTTCTTTGATTGCCTGCGTTGCTGGTTTAGCGACCGCTTCAGCTATAGGATCAACTCTGAATCTGTTCAATTTACTCGCACTTATTCTCATTATTGGGATTGGCATCGACTACACACTGTTTTTTGCTGAAAAAGCGCGTAGTCAAAGTACATTACTGGCAATTACGCTTTCGGCGATGACCACATTGCTCTCGTTTGGCTTGCTGTCACTGAGCCAGACACATGCCATTCATAGTTTTGGTATCACAGTGTTGAGCGGTATTTTCGTTGCTTGGTTGCTGTCCCCTATGGCTATTGAAGAAAGGAAACCATCATGAAGTCACGTTTTCTATCCCAAACGCTATTAGTCACATTGCTTGGTGTGACTGTAAGTGCCTGTAGCTTAACTCCTCAATCAGCTACACCCGTTGTTCAGATTACTCAGCAGGAGCAAGTTAGTTTACCGACGCCAGGCGACTTAGGTTATTCCCTAACAGCAAGCCAACTGATTGAAGCGACGTGGAACAGCAATAAGCAAAAACGTACAGAGCAGCTGCCTGTTCAGCTACAAGTGAGTGGCGATAAACTGGTTTTAGCTGGTTTTTCATCTTGGGGCACTCGAATATTATCGCTTAACTATCAAGATGATGAGATCACAACCGAGGTACTAAGTGGTCTAGGGGGCGTCTTACCTCCTCCAGAGCAGGTACTATTTAACCTGATGATCACGCTCTGGCCTGTTTCTGCTTGGGAAGCCCCATTAAATAAGGTAAGGTGGCAAATAATTGATAACTATAATACCCGAGCAATTTTCGATAATAGTGGTAAAAAGGTCATTGATATCCAATATAGCAACAAGGACAGGCTAAGCGGAGATATCGTTTTCCATCACTTAATCGACAACTACACTATTAAAATTAAAACACTGCAATTTAACAAAGTTTAGACAACACCATAGATAGCCATCATGCTGACACACGTTTCAAGACCCATTTTTATTCAAGACTGTGGCTTTCATTCTGCGATGGGATCTGAAGACTCTCAGATTCATCAGTGCCTGTCCGGTCAACGCGCATCAAACATGGTGCGAGATGATCATATACTCAATACGAAAACCTCAACCATAGTCGGTCGCGTGCAAGCTGAGCTGCCCGAACTGCCTGAGCACTTAAGCGCATTTGATACTCGCAATAACCAATTGGCTCTCTCTGCACTTAAGCAAATTGAGGGTTCGGTCCAAAATGCCATTGCTGAATATGGTGCATCACGTATCGCTGTGATTATCGGCACTAGCACATCTGGCATTGCCGATGGCGAAATTGCCTATAAGCAGAGGTTAGATAGTGGCGACTTTCCCGATTCATACCACTACCGTAAACAAGAGTTAGGTAATACCAGTGACTTTGTCGCGTCCTACTTTGGAATTACCGGGCCTTGTTATGCTATCTCAACCGCTTGCTCTTCCAGTGGGCGCGTATTTATAACTGCTCAGCGTTTAATGCGCAGTGGGTTGGTTGATGCTGTCATTGTCGGGGGCGTTGATACGATCTGCCGCCTAACATTAAATGGCTTTAACGGTTTAGAAGCTTTATCCCAGAACCTTTGTCAGCCATTTTCACAGGCTCGTGATGGCATCAATATCGGCGAGTCAGCGGCGATAATGCTGCTAGGCAAAACACCATCAAAGGTTGCCTTACTTGGTGCAGGTGATAGTTCTGATGCTCATCATATCTCTGCACCTCACCCTGAAGGTGTTGGTGCTCAGCAAGCGATGCAGAAAGCACTTGATGATGCAGGGCTAACTGCCGCTGATATTGGCTACGTCAATGCACACGGTACAGCGACCCCACTCAACGACAGCATGGAAAGCAAAGCCATCCATAGGCTGTTCCCAAACAGCGTGCCTGTTAGCTCAACCAAGCCTTTGACAGGCCATACCTTGGGCGCTGCTAGTGCTACCGAAGCCGCGATTGCTTGGCACATTTTAAAACACGATTTACCACTACCGATTCAGCATTGCCAAAACAAAGCAGAAGACATTGAAGTTTCACTGGTTGAAACTCAAACCAAGCTGCAAGGCAAAGCCATTTTAAGTAACTCTTTTGCGTTTGGTGGTAACAACATTAGTCTAATTTTTGGTTACACCCATGACTAACTACCCCTCAGTTGGGCGCCTATTGCCCCATGATGAGCCCATGATACTTATTGATCGTGCGCTAAACATTCAACAAGACACCATTCACTGTCAGGTGGATATTGGTGATAAGAATCCGTTCTTCAACGCCGAGTCACAAACCATTCCTGCATACGTCGGTATTGAGTTTATGGCTCAATCAGTGGCAGCTTGGTCTGGTTACCATGCCATGCAACAAGACCAAGAACCCCCAATAGGTTTTCTTCTTGGTAGTCGCCGTTACACATCTCATTGTGACCATTTCAATCAAGGTCAAATACTCGATGTATACGCCGAGAAAATGATGGAAGATAACGGAATGGCTGTGTTCACTGCGCGAATCGAATTCGAGCAGCAAACCGTGGCGAGCTGCCAATTGAATGTTTACGTACCATCCGAAGAAAAATTAAAAGAAATGAAAATCAGGAGTCAACAATGACCCGACAAGTTTTAGTGACAGGCGCAAGTAAAGGTATCGGTAAAGCGATTGCCGTTCAATTAGCTAAAGATGGCTTTACCATTGCCGTCCATTATATGGGTGATCAGCAAGGTGCTCAGGACACATTGAACCTCATTGAGGAAAATGGTGGCAGCGGCCGTCTGATCCAGTTCGATATCAGCAATCGCGAAGAGTGCCGAACTAAGTTAGAAGCCGACATCGAACAGCACGGTGCTTATTATGGTGTGGTTAACAACGCAGGCATTACCCGCGATACCGCCTTCCCTGCGATGACAGAAGAAGAGTGGGATGGTGTTATCCACACAAATTTGGATAGCTTCTATAATGTGCTCCACCCATGCGTGATGCCAATGGTACAAAAACGTAAGGGTGGCCGAATTGTCACACTGGCTTCTGTATCTGGCCTAATGGGTAACCGCGGGCAAACCAACTACAGCGCGGCAAAAGCTGGTGTTATTGGTGCAACAAAATCTCTTGCGCTTGAGCTGGCTAAACGCAAAATCACCGTTAACTGTGTTGCGCCTGGTCTTATTGATACCGGTATGGTTGATGACCATGTCAAAGAGCACGCGATGCCTCAAATTCCGCTACGCCGTATGGGAGAGCCTGAAGAAGTGGCGGGCTTGGTCAGCTACTTAATGTCTGACATCGCGGGCTATGTAACTCGCCAAGTCATTTCGGTTAACGGAGGTTTAGTATGAGTCGCCGCGTCGTAGTCACTGGTATGTCCGGCGTTACTGCCTTTGGTAACGACTGGCAATCTGTAGAACCTAAGTTAAGAGCCTGCGAAAACGCCACTCAATACATGCCGTCTTACGAGCAGTACGATGGTCTTAACACTAAACTCGCGGCACCAGTTGATAACTTTGAGCTGCCTAAACATTACAAACGCAAGCAAGTTCGCGGTATGGGGCGCGTGTCTCGCTTGGCAACTGTTGCAACCGAAAATGCACTAGAGCAAGCAGGCTTAATAGGCGCAGAGGTTCTTACCAACGGTCAGACCGGTATTGCTTACGGTTCTTCGACAGGCAGTACCGACGCCGTCGGTGCATTTGGTGTCATGCTCAACGAGAAATCGACCAGAGCCATTACCGCCACGACCTATGTTCAGATGATGCCTCACACTGCCGCTGTGAATGTCGGCCTATTCTTTGGTTTAAAAGGGCGCGTAATACCAACTAGCAGCGCATGTACTTCGGGTAGCCAAGCCATTGGCTATGCCTACGAAGCGATTAAACATGGCTATCAAACGGTGATGGTGGCGGGTGGCGGTGAAGAGCTATGCCCAACCGAATCTGCGGTCTTTGATACTCTATTTGCCACCAGCTTAAAGAACGACGCGCCAAAAAGTACGCCTCGTCCATACGACACTCACCGTGATGGGTTAGTGATTGGTGAAGGCGCTGGTACTCTAGTTCTTGAAGAGTATGAGCACGCCAAAGCACGTGGTGCCAAAATCTACGCTGAAATCATCGGCTTTGCCAGCAACTGCGATGCAGCTCATGTGACCCAACCTCAGATGGAAACCATGCAGATTTGTATGGAAATGGCGCTGCAAGATGCGGGCATCGAACCGGAGAAAATCGGCTATGTTTCGGCTCATGGTACGGCGACAGATCGTGGTGATATTGCGGAAAGTAAAGCCACCGCGAACGCATTAGGTAAAGTGCCTATCAGTTCGCTTAAGAGTTACTTCGGGCATACTCTTGGTGCTTGTGGAGCCATTGAAGCATGGTTGAGCCTAGAAATGATGCACACTGGTTGGTTTAGTCCAACGCTAAACCTAGACTCATTAGACGAGCAGTGTGGTAATCTCGATTACATTACCGGTAACGGTCGCGAACTTGATGTCGAATACCTTATGAGCAATAACTTTGCTTTTGGTGGCATCAACACATCGATTATCTTTAAGAAGATCTAACACTAGGGTCTCTTTCCCAGCCAAGTCCAATCGCGGCTTGGCTGACTTCTCTCCCCTCGTTTCGCGTTTCCCGTTTCCCGTTTCCCGTTTCCCGTTTCCCTAACGATTCTATGCACTTGCGCACAATCTTTATGAAATGAGATTGGCTTAAATTCAAATCTGAAGCAAGCTCACAAGTTATTTTTAACAATTAAGTAACATGCAAAAATTCAGTCATTACCTCGTGATTTCAGCCGCATAACGCACCTAATATAGCCAATATTCCACATATCCTTTTGTAGACTTGCTAACTTATTTTTAGGTAATTATTTATCTAACCATGCGCAGTTTATAAGCGTTAAAACGTGAAACAGAAATAATAAGATAACGAGTGGAAAGGATTAATTATGTTTAGAATGAGCAAGTTAGCGGCTTCGTTAGCGTGTATTGTTTTAAGTGGCAGCCTCTATGCTGCAGAACCTTACGATGCAACGAAAACCTACTCTGGCGGTAGCCAAGTAACCGTTGGTGGCAATACCTATGAAGCAAAATGGTGGGTGAATGCAGGACAAAGCCCTACTGATAACTACGCCAATGAATGGGATTCTCCATGGAAACTGGTCAGCGGCACGACTCCTGATCCAACGCCTGAACCCGACCCGACACCGGATCCAACACCTGACCCTACTCCCGATCCGACCCCAGATCCTACACCTGATCCAACACCAGACCCAACACCCGATCCAACTCCTGGTACTGGGGTCTGTGCTGAATTCAACGTATACCCAAATTGGACGCAAGGAAATCATGCTACTGGTGGCGACATCATGGTCAACGACAATGTTGCCTACAAAGCAAACTGGTGGACATCTTCCATTCCGGGTAGTGACAGCAGTTGGGCGCACCATTTAGATTGTGACAATAACTCTTCCGGTGGCACTACCGCACTGAAACTGCCAAACCCATTAGACCCGGTAAGGCTTGAAGTCAGCGGTTGGCCAAGTAATTTTGTGGTCGCAAGCCCTGCAAGTCTTGACGCTCCATCCACTTTGACCATCAATGCAATTAATAGCCAAGACCTAGCAAATCTGACCAAACTGACTGACGCCTTCGTAGCCTTGATTCAAGCAGCAGATCTTGCTGGCGCGACGTCAATCATCCTCAACAGTGATGTCTTGGATGCTGCAACAGCTGATAAAGGCGCAGCCCTTGGTACTGTCGCGGTCAAACAAGCACTAACCGCAGCAGTAGACGCCACTAGTACTCATAGCCAAATTGACGTTAACGCGATCAATACGCTTACGGATGATGTTAAAGGTTGGGCGCAAGCTCATAACCTTGTCATTTCAGCGCTGGCACCACAGGCGACATTCGGTTGGACATTGAGCATTGGTGATTTTGCTTACAACACTCATTCAGGTAAACGAGCAGTATGGAACGCCGCTTCAGGCGCGTCTTCAGATCTGTTGGCAAGTTTCGAGCTTTATAAAGCAGACTCACTCAATAAGGCCGACTTTGTTGCCTTTACTAAATCAGCAACAACTGCCGCTCTTACCGATGAGCAATGGCACTATGCGTTAGAATACGTAAAACAAGTATCTGACCATATCAAAACTCCGGCACTGCTCTCTTCAATTCCGACCGCACAGGCTTCCACCTACTTCTTAGGCAATAACTCTGGTGACCGCCATATTCGCAAAGCTGCGCACAGCAACATTTTTGCGATTTTGTTCGATACAGACAGTGCTGACCTAAACACTAAGATCGCTCGTTACCAGACTGCGACCGTACCTTTGTACTACGTTGGCGAAAGCGTGAAGAATGGACCACTTACTCGAATCACCTCACTGAATGCTGAGTTGGCAAGCGCTGAGAACGCAATGAACAACCAAGCCTTCCTTTACGAAGTGGCTCAAGCACAATGGGCACCATCTACGGTATACAAATGGAATGACTTCTTAGCGGGTCTTAACTCGATGCACAATGTCGGCGTTGCCGGTAACACCTTCTGGCTACTAGATGACGCTGCTAACGATGCGACAAACTCAGTTTACGCAAAAGTCGCTATCGCTGCCTTCTTAGCGCAAAGTATGCAAGAAACCATTCGCTACAACGCTTGTGATGAAAACAACTGGTCTGAAGTTCGATACGGCGCACCAGTTAACTACCCGATGACAGCAAGTTGTGGTCAGCTAGGTCAGAAATACGCCGATTACGGTAAGGATCCAGTTACCGGCATTGACCACCCTTACTCGTGCCCTCGCGATCCGAAGATGGAAGTCACAGCACTAACTAATGCGAAATGGTACGGTGCGCCAGCGCCAGTCTTCGCAGCACCAGACTCTGTTCTTGCAGAGAAAGGTTTACTCGTGAACGGCAATGTTGGTCGCTGGACGAACGACGGTCATTGTATGGAAGTCCCAACCAGCGTAGATACCTCTAAGCAGGTTTGGGAACGTGGCGAGTGTAAAGTTTACGAAGGCCAGAAAGCAGGTAAGTTCATCTGGGATGGTAGCGATACTAACGGCACTGTCGAAGGCTGTGGCTGGTGGGGCCGTGGTGTTATTCAAACCACAGGTCGCCAGAACTTCGGTACGCTAAACCACTTCATGGGTCGTTCTCACGTTGACCCAGATACAATTGGAACCACTGTGAATGGTGTGGTTGTTCAAGCACCACCTGCGAACCCACTCTATGCCGATCTCGACTTCTGTTCTAACCCTGGGTTAATTTGTAGCTCAGAAGAGAACAGAGAGATCAAATGGATTGCAGGTCTATTCTACTGGGTGACCTCCGTACAGGCTTACAACGACGAAGGTGGTCCATACGCAAGCTGGAACTACCATACTGAGCTGAAGAGATACGTTGACGGTGGCCTACAAGGCACTGAGTTTATTGACGCAGTTTCAGGCATTGTAAACCGTGGCTGTCCTGATAGTCATTGTCCAGTGAGTGGTGAAGTTCACGCAGTTAAAGAGCGTCAAGACAACTTCAAACTTGTACTGCAAACTCTGGGTCTAAACCCTCAGTAATGAAGTAATACATTAACTATAAACAAGGCTCCTGATGTTCAGGAGCCTTTTTATTTTTTCAAAGACAAACAGCGAGAACAAAGATAACAACATATAATGCACGCTCCCGCACTAATGTATAACTCGCGAACTATAAATTATACCTATGAAAAGTATGATAATCTTACGCTCCCACAGGCGACAGGGTTGCTTGTCAGGTTATCAATAATTAGATCATAAAAACTAAGGATTAATGATGTTTAAACGCCTACTTTGCGTTGCTGCTGTACTTGTAATGGCAGGGTGTAGCTCACCTAAATTTGACGGTAAGCCCCTTGAAGAGACAAACCAATCAAAACAACTCACCATTGTCGAAGATGATGCGACACGAGATATTTTTCTGGCTTCAATGCTAAATTGGTGCGATATCAATGGTTACACATGTAAAGTTGTCGTAGATGGCACAACCCCTAAGGAAAATGAACTCACTCTCGACTATGTATCTCGCTGGAGCTGGGACTTTAAAACCTTTATCGCAGATGCTCGTATCACTGCATACCAGGAAGGGCAACGCGTTGGCTACGTGACATTCAAAGCACCAAATCAGCTGACTTTTGACAAATATGGAAGTGATGAAGAGCGCATTAAAGCCATGATGGACGTTCTTTTCAAAATCACCTCTGCAAAAGAAGCAACTCGCAAAGCTGGTAATGGTGAAATTTAACAATATAGAGCCTTCTTCTTGAGGGCTTTTCTAAATATTTTAAACGAATCTCTTCGAAACCTACTCAACCTTCACAATAAACCTTTACAATGCGCTAAGTTCAGGTACTATCTACGTGCTCTGCAATTCAGAGTTATTAGTGAAACTGCAAGTCGAAAGTAAATTCTTAGTAAAACGCGTTACCGTTGTTATCCTTAGTGTTTCCCTTAGCTTCATCGTTACATTAAATAGTTCAAATTTTCAGTGCATATAGAAGATTAACTTAACTTATATAAGGAAGACATCATGTCTAACAAAACTACTGGTATCGTAAAATGGTTTAACGAAGAGAAAGGCTTCGGTTTCATCACTCCAGAAAACGGCGGTGCTGACGTATTCGTTCACTTCCGTGCTATCGCTTCTGAAGGTTTCAAAACTCTAAAAGAAGGCCAACAGGTTTCTTTTGAAGTTGAACAAGGTCAAAAAGGCCCACAAGCTGCTAACGTAGTACCAGCTTAATTTTAGATTGACCTAAGCGTCAATTATCTAAGATTCGAAAAACCAGCCCAAGTGGCTGGTTTTTTATTGCCTATAAGAACCCAAAAAGCTCTACCGAAGTAGAGCTTTCATTTATTTAATAGCGATTACCACATCAAATCGTCTGGCACGACGAAATCTGCGTATGGGTCATCTTCAGCAGGGATATCTTCCGCTGGTGCGTTTTGTTCGATGATGACGCTCTCATCACGCATTGCAATTTTCTTCGCTACGCTACTTGGAATGACCACGTAAGTCTCATCAGTGCGAGCAATAGATAGAATGCCTTTTGCCAACTGGTCACGAATCAACTGTTCCACATAGATAGCTTTAACCAGTGTGCCATCAGTAAAGTTGTATTTGATTTCGCCATCTTTCTGATCGATGGTGTTCATCTCAATCAGTTGCTTGATTTGCGCTTTAATCTCTTTGGATAAACGTTGCTCTTTCTGCTCTTCACTCAGTGCTTTATCGCGCTCTTGCTGTTGGCGCTTGTTCTCTTCCACTGCTGCTTTAACTTCACGTGCTTGTACACGAGATTTCTTCGAGCCTTTCTTTGCTTTTTTCAGTTTCTTCTCGTTCACTAAGCCTGCTTTAAGCATTTGCTCTTGAAGTGTCAGTTTTGCCATTGTTCTTCCACAAGTAAGTCATCAATTTGCGCCTATTTTAACGGCTCAATGCAGTCAAAGAAAGGCTTCATCCAACATAAAATCCGCAGTAAAAATGAATAGAAAATCATCGCCTCGCCAGAGCGATTTCATCAATCGTGACGACAAAATTGTTTTGTTAGACTCTGGTGGCTTTTTATCCGTTAATGCGCTCGACGCGGAAGCTTAGAGAAGCCAAATTCAGTCCCGTGTCAGGTATGGTTCACCTTCTGTGAGCTATAAGTTTTTTCCCCCTACCTTTGTGAGATTTGTAGTGGAAAACAATTCTAAACTTGATCGTGTTCGCGCTGATTACAATGTTCATTACTGGAGCCAAGGCTTCTACGGTATCGATAACCAAGGTGAAGTGTATGTATCACCACGCAATGATAATGCCCATCAGGTACCACTGAGTAATATCGTCTCTAAGCTAGAACAGAAACAACTAAATTTACCGGTATTGGTTCGCTTCCCTCAGATCCTGCACCAACGTGTGCATGGTATCTGTCATGCTTTCAACCAAGCGATTGAAGAGTACCAATACGACAACAACTACCTACTGGTGTACCCGATCAAGGTAAACCAACAAAAAGAGGTCGTTGACGAGATTCTTGAAAGCCAAGCTCAGCTAGAAACGAAACAGCTTGGCCTTGAAGCAGGCAGCAAACCTGAGCTACTCGCGGTATTGGCACTAGCTCAGAAAGCGAGTTCTGTGATTGTCTGCAACGGCTACAAAGATCGTGAATACGTTCGCTTAGCGCTAATAGGTGAAAAGCTAGGTCATAAAGTCTTCATCGTATTAGAGAAATTATCTGAGCTCGATCTGGTTCTGAAAGAGGCGAAAAGTCTTGGAGTGAAACCTCGCTTAGGTATTCGTATTCGCTTGGCATCTCAAGGGGCGGGCAAATGGCAATCGAGTGGCGGCGAAAAATCTAAATTCGGCCTAGCCGCGTCTCAAGTGTTAACCGTCATTGAGCGTCTAAAACAAGAAGACCAACTGGATGCGATGCAACTGGTGCACTTCCACCTAGGTTCGCAAATGGCCAACATTCGTGATATTCGCAATGGGGTTAATGAGTCAGCTCGCTTCTACTGCGAATTACGTGGCATGGGTGCAGATATCAAATACTTCGATATCGGTGGTGGCTTAGCAGTAGATTATGACGGTACACGCAGTCAGTCTTCTAACTCAATGAACTACGGGCTGATTGAGTATGCACGTAACATCGTAAGTACAGTGGGCGATGTCTGCCAGCAGTACGAGCAACCTGTACCAGTTATCATCTCTGAGTCTGGCCGCTCGCTAACAGCACACCACGCAGTGTTAATCACAAACGTAATTGGTACAGAGGCGTACCATCCAGAAAGTGTGGTAGAGCCAAGCGCAGAAGATCCAACTCTGCTACAGAATATGTGGCGTAATTGGGAAAACCTGCAAGATGGTAGCGATGCGCGTGCCTTGATTGAGATTTATAACGATACCCAAAGTGACTTAGCCGAAGTTCACTCACAGTTTGCAACTGGCGTACTGAACCTACAGCAACGCGCTTGGGCAGAGCAGCTTTCGCTACGAATTTACTTCGAGCTGAGCCGCCAGATGAGCAATAAAAACCGTTTCCACCGTCCGATCTTGGATGAGTTGAATGAGCGACTAGCGGATAAGTTCTTCGTTAACTTCTCGCTATTTCAATCTCTACCAGATGCTTGGGGGATTGATCAGGTGTTCCCTGTTCTGCCGCTATCAGGATTGGAAAACGTTGAAGAGCGTCGTGCAGTCATGCTCGATATTACTTGTGATTCTGACGGTGCTATCGAGCAATACGTTGAAGGTCAAGGTATTGAAACGACACTGCCAGTGCCAGCTTGGGATAAGGATAAGCCATACCTAATGGGTTTCTTCCTTGTCGGTGCGTACCAAGAGATTTTAGGCGATATGCACAATCTATTTGGCGACACCCACAGCGCAGTGGTGACCGTTGATGAAAACGGTGAGGCGATTATAGAGCGGATTGATGAAGGTGACAGCGTCGAAGATATGATGCGCTATGTACACATTGATGTAGATAAGATTCGTCAAAACTACCGTGAGTTAGTTGCTGAGCGTGTCAATGTGAACGAGCAGCAAACCGTCTTAGAAGAATTAGAAGGTGGCTTAAGAGGCTACACCTATTTAGAGGATTTCTAAATGAATGATTTGTTTACAAAAACTGATTATTCGCTTTACTCGAACTCAATGAGCTTTATGCGCAGACCTTACCTGCGCAACCCTGTCTCAGCGGACGCTGACCTAGTGGTACTGGGTGTACCGCTAGATATGGCAACCTCAGGCAGACCAGGCGCGCGAATGGGCCCAGATGCGATTCGTCGTGCATCAGTGAACCTTGCGTGGGAAGGTAAAAAATTCCCTTGGGATTTCAATGTCTTTGACCGCGCAAAAGTCATTGATGCTGGTGACTTGGTGTTCGACTGTGGCGACGCGGAAGATTTCACTTACCGCCTAGAAGCTGCGACCAGTGAGATCCTTAAAAGCGGTAAAACGATGTTAGCGCTAGGTGGTGACCATTTCATCACTTTGCCGATTCTGCGTGCTTATGCGAAACATCACGGAGAAATGGCACTGATTCATTTTGACGCGCACACAGACACTTATGACAACGGCAGTGCTTACGATCACGGCACCATGTTCTACCATGCGCCAAATGAAGGCCTAATTTCAGCGAAGCACTCTGTTCAGATTGGTATTCGTACTGAGTATGACCAAAATGATCATGGATTTAATGTCATTAATGCCATGGAAGCAAATGACTTGAGTGCAGAAGCGATTGTAGCGCGTATTCGTGACATCATTGGCGATAGGCCAGTCTATGTTACCTTTGATATAGACTGCTTAGATCCTGCTTTTGCACCGGGTACAGGCACTCCAGTTTGTGGTGGCTTGAACTCTGACAAAGTGCTTAAGATCTTGCGTGGTTTAGCTGGCGTTAACATTGTCGGGATGGATGTGGTGGAAGTATCTCCTCCGTACGATCATAGCGATCTGACTGCCTTAGCGGGCGCAACCGTCGCACTTGAACTGATGTACGCTTGGGCATCGAGCCGCGATAGCGAATAACCTGTTTAGTATCAATCGGTATAAATAGAGCCTGCCAAATCAAGACTGGCAGGCTTTCACTGAGTCCCACGAAATCGTTGAGGTGTTATTCCTGTCCAGCGTTTGAACCCCCTTCTGAAATTGGCGGTATCACTGTACCCCAAACGAAAAGCAATCTCTTCAATGGTCAATTCGGTCCGGAGCAGAAACTCTTTAGCAATGTCGCTACGTACCTCGCCGAGCAATTTCTGGTAGCTTGTCCCATCCTGTTCAAGCTTTCTTCTTAACGTACGTGAAGAGCAACCAAACTGCATTGCAACTGCTTCAATCGATGGGAATACCCCCGCACTCTGATACAGAATTGTTTTGATCTGGTTGGTCAGCAGATATGGCGATTGTAATGCTGCAATGACTGAATCACAGGATTGAAGGCAATTGCTCAACATATCCGCGTTATGTGTTTTAAGCGGCAGAGACAATAGCGAGGAACAAAAGCTCAAGCTTAGACTAGGCGCTTCAAACTCGACTGCACAGCTAAATCGTTCGCTGTACTTCGAACCATAAGCAGGTGCTTGATAAGGAAAACAGAGGCGAGTAATCGCAAGCCTCTCCCCAGTTAGCTCTTCGAACATAGCCACTAGCGCACTAAAAAAGTACTCGCTACAGAAAGGCAAAAGCTCGCCAATTTCGAGCGTATTTTCCAATACGATAGAAGCAATACCGTCATCTATTGTCACTGTTACAGAAAATACCGGACCATTTAGGTTGAGATATTTAAAGCCCGTTTTGATCGCTTCTTCTAAAGTACGGCTACTTAAGATGGCATAACCTAAAAGACCAAAATGGCTCAGTTTGGCCCTTTCTCCAATCAGTAAACCCAGCCCTACATCGTAAAACTGCTGAGACACATGGCGAAACAGCATCAACTTGTCCACATAGGTCAACTGCGTCTTTTCACTTTGCCAATCTAAGTGAGCTAAGCCTAGATCCTCTAATATGGGTGTCGTCTTAACTCCAAAGCTCTCCACCGCCTTTAGCAATAAGGCAATGTCCATTACGCCTAACTGGTGACGATGATCTGTAGGTAGATACTCAGCGACAATTTCCATAACTCGTTTTTTTGGTTATTTGGGTTTGTTGGCTAGTTTGTGTTTCTAGCATACTGACATTATGAGTTTACTTTCGTGATCGCAGATGACTTTATGTCCGAAAGTGACCTGATTAATCGCTTCAAAATGGCTCAAGCTAAGTCAGGTGTTAATCATTTGTAAATCAAAGCTATGATCTCTACTCAATCTGCTCCTGAGAATCTTGTGTCGTCAGAAGGCAAACCCACCTATGGTCATTTTGATGGTACGCCTAAACAGCTTAATACGACCTGTTTTGACTATCGAAATAGTATGGACAAGCCTGCAAGCAAGCTTGCCAAGCATTTCCACTATAAGCAGTTTCAGTTTGTCTGTTTGAAAACGGCAAGATACATCATAGGATTCGCCATCGCAGATATACGCTACCTTGGTTCGTCTTTTTGCTATATCTACGACACCGAAAGCGACTCGCTAAGCGAACAAAGCTGGTTAAGGCCACTGTCGTTTGATAAACAAATGACCGAGTCGCCTTACTCTGGTTTGACACATATTGCTGGGGCAAAACTGCAGTTTGAAATAGCCAAAGGCCAGTGGCGTGCTAAAGCGATGAGCAACGATCTGAAGCTCGATATTATCTTACATGCTCCTGCCAATAGTCTGCCGCTTTCCGTATGCACGCCTACGGCCTATTCCGGCTGGACTTACACTCAAAAGCACAACGCCCTTACCGTAACTGGCAAGCTAGAAATCGCTGGCAATAGCGTAGATCTAAACAATGCACTCGCCAGTTATGACTTTTCAGCCGGGTATATGCGCCGTGAAACGAGTTGGCGCTGGGCGAGCATCAATACCCGTGATGAAAACACCTTACTTGGGTTGAACCTAGCCGCAGGGGTTAATGAAACCGGCAGCTGCGAGAATGCACTTTGGGTCAATGGCCAACGACACCTGCTCAACCCAGTCCATTTTACGTTTGATCGCGACCATGTTGAGCAAGATTGGCACATATATTCCGACGATGGACGAGTATCTCTTAGGTTCAAACCGCTCAATAAACGCAGTGAAAAGCTCAACTTACTGCTACTTAAAAGTAACTTTCGCCAGTTCATCGGTCTCTTTGACGGCTTTGTCATCGACAATGACGGGCAAAAGCATCAGCTAAGAAGTGTTCTTGGGCTCACTGAAGATCACTATGCCAAGTGGTAATCCTGTTTAACGGAGAGCAGAAATGGAATTTCAAACGATTATTGATCACCCAGAGTGGCTGCTGATGTTGCTCGCTCCACTGTTTATTGGCTTGATGGCCGCAGAGTATTTCATCGGTCAGAAACGAGGAAAGCTGCCAGAAAACTCCGCCTATAAACTGCCAGAGGTGCTGTGCAATTTTTCGTTAGCAGGCATGCATCAACTAGCGGATCTGCTGACAGGTCTCGTCATCGTAAAACTCTATTTTTGGCTGTTTGGTTGGAAGTTGCTCGACATTGAAATGAACGCGACCTCTTTCATTGTTTTACTTGTTTTGCAGGATTTTTGCTATTACTGGTTTCACCGTGCGAGCCATAGGATACGTTGGATGTGGGCAGCCCATGTCGCGCATCATAGCTCGGAAAGAATGAATTTTAGCACCGCATTTCGTCAAAGCTTAATGTACCCGATAGCCGGAATGTGGCTGTTTTGGGTTCCCTTGGTCATCATAGGTTTTGAACCTAAATGGGTCATCTTTGCCGTGCTGCTCAACTTAGGCTTGCAGTTTTTCGTCCACACTCAGTGGATTCGCTCACTGGGTAAGTTCGAGCTCATTTTTAACACGCCATCGCATCATCGAGTCCATCATGGACGTAATCCACAATACATAGATAAGAACTACGCGGGGGTTTTGATTATTTGGGACAAACTGTTCGGTACGTTTGAACCTGAAGTGGAAACCGTTCGCTATGGGATTACCAAGCCTATCGACAGTTATAATCCGCTGACGGTCACCTTCTCCGAATGGCGAGATATGCTCCATGATGTGCAGAGCAAGCATATGTCACTAAAACAGAGGCTGAGGATCTTGCTTGCACCTCCCAGTGATAAACCCGTGGCTATTGAAACAAAGGATTCAAAACAGCCTATAGAAGAAGCCAATCAATAACAGACTAACGGTCGACACTGTGCTCTTTACGCAAGCCTTTAAGTAACTGCTGTGCTTGCTTAGGGCTACGCAAGCGAACAAACCGAATATGCTGGTAATCTGGGTGATTCATATCCGCTAGATAACGCTGCTGATTCTTGTGATAGGTTTTCACAGTCCAGAGGATTATTGAATCACGGCTAAAGAAAGACTTGGCAAAAGTTTCGCGATTGCCTGTTCCCGGCCAAAGCTCTTTGCCTGTGATACATCGTTGTATCGCTCTGCTTACCGCCTGATACAAAGTGCGTGGGAGAGAGTAATCTACCCAAATAACAGTATCGACGTTCTCCCATTTCACTTTACGTGTACGGTTGTAATTGCCATCGAGCACCCAACTGGAGCCTTGCAATGCATTGCGGATCTTGGCAAAAAATTCTAGGTCTGGCGACTCCTGCCAATCTGGCTTCCAGAACAAGCGGTCCATCTCGATATGCTCGCAATCAAGAGCACTTGCTAGCTGAGCACTAAAGGTCGATTTTCCACTTCCACTTGTCCCTACAACATTCACCTTATGCATTGTAACTCCTTGTATGCAAGTCAAAAAAGGGGCGAGAGTAGACCACAAGTTGCACAGTCAATCAAGAGAAATATTGCAAATAGCACAAGACTAAAAAGGGCATCCGAAGATGCCCTAAGTCATATGTCTAAGATCATAATCTTAATCAAGTCTTAATGTCACGCCAGAGTAGTTTGTGTAACCGCGCAGCATCACATGGTAAGTCACGCCTTTTTGGGCTGATACACTGCATTGCTCACTATTGCCGTTTCGGTATGGACGACAATCATAGATACTCGTCGTTGGTTTGCTGCCTGCTTTTACGTACAAATCAGCATCACCTGAACCTCCAGAAATAGACACAACCACATTTGATGCTGAATCTACGGTAAAGGTGTAAAAGTCTTGAGCAGAGCGGCTGCCACTAAGGTTAGTGAGAGGCTTACCTTTCTCGAGAACGTTGCCGCCTGGAGGCGTTGCGCCACAGCTCGCATCAACACCAACAGTGGTAAATGCCGCTTTAACATCATCGACGCTGTATCCCATATCTGCGGCAGCTTTCGCTACACCACACGCACCTTGGTCAAAAGTACTGTTTGCTGTCCAGTAAAGTTGGTTAGCCACTGTAAAGACTTCGAACCCCTTACGGACATTCCAGCCAGTCTTATTCGACAACAGATAAAACGCGCGGTTGAAAACGCCACTGGAGTAGTGAACATTTAAACCATCATAGTATTGAGATGCATGATCAATTGAACGACCATCTTTTGAAGGCTGGTCAAAGTAGCGTAGGCCCCCCTCTGATTTAAAGATATCTGCACCCACAATCCAGTCTACATTGCCACGCATGTAGTACTCCGCAGCTTCACCTGCAATATCAGAGAACGCCTCGTTAATACCGCCAGACATGTTTTGGTAGACTAACCCTGAGTTTTGCTCTGTGAATCCGTGACTCACTTCGTGTGCGCTGACGTTAATGTCCACTAGTGGATAAAAGGTGTTTTGACCATCACCGAACGTCATTGACGATCCATTCCAGAACGCGTTTTCATAGTTAGAGCTATAATGCACACGCATCGTTAATTGGAAAGTAAGAGGGGCGGTGTTCATCCACTCTTTATACATGTCAAACACGACATTACCGAAGTAGTGAGCATCATTAAGTGGTGAATAAGCACCATTGATGTATTTGTGATCGGTAAAGTTAGTCCCATCAGTACAATCGTACGTATACGCCTGAGTGCCAGAAGTACCATGATTTAAATCGATGGTTTTGACCGCAGCATTTTCCAACTTACACTTAGTACCGGTTTTGTCGATAGCAAAAGCTGGGAAGTCTTTACCGTAATCATAGCGATTGGTCTTTAAGTTTCCTCCTGGGCCTGTACCGGTTGCTTCTGCATGGTTTAAGCCATCCCAATGCTGAAGTACTTTACCTGTCATTGCATCGATGAAGTAGAACGGACGCGCTGGTTCTTCCTCTGCGACAAAGAAATCTACCATGTATACCACTTGCGCCGTCTGTGACTCATCTAAACGGACCATAAGTTTGGCGTTTTCATTTTCGACATTAGGCTTAGCAACAGACTTACCTTGATAGGCTGCAATAGCCGCCGAGACAGCTTGCTTTTCATCCAGCGTTGGGCTTGTCGTTGCTAGATCTGCACCAATACCCTGAGCCATGGTACCAAACACTTGGCTAGGCTGATCTTTCGACACGGTGGCGACAACTGAAGTATCAAATACTGGCAGGCCTAAGTGTGTTTGTTGGTAACGGACCTTTGTTTTTCCGTTTGGCAATTCGACACGTTTCACTTCGACGAAACCTGTCTCTACTGGAACAACACTGTTCGATTGAGCCCGAAGAGTTTGTTGTAGTAATGCATCATCACTGACTTGCACCATTTCTGCCGCAGCCACAGACCAGCTCATAGACGTGCCCATGATAGCGGCAATCATCCAGCTTAAATGACGTTGTTGGTTCATTATTCTTTCCTGTTATTTGTAGAAACTCCTTCTTCCCAACAGCAAGATAGGAAGTGTTTAGCGATAAATCGCACATTAAACATGGAAGATAGAACCAAAATTGAGCAAGTTTATAGCTCAACTCGCTTTTACCGAACGCTCACTACAATTTACGCAAATAAATCAATAACAAGCGAAATATAAAATTGAGCAATATTTAGTTAAAACAAAGCAAAGGCTTACAGCTAATGACAAAAATGTGCGCCAATTAATCCACACAAAACCATCAACAAGTAGCACGTGATTTACGCCTAAAGTTTAATTTATACTTGCAGAAATTACAGTGTGACTAACGGTAATTTTACGCAGCTGATGTCGCTTTGCTCTGCTCTAATTGAGTTGCTAGATCAGGCGCAGCATTAGCTAGAAATCGGCTAACAACTTTGATGTTGAATTCTTGTTAAGATTCGCAAAAATTTACAGTGCGTTCAAAGTCGCAAATTCAGCCCTGCTCTAGCCACATGTATACAAAGTAAAGTATGATTGTTTTATAAAGGAAATAAATGGTTTAAGAGTGAACGCCGCCTATGGCAAATCTAAAAAATTCTGTGGCAAAAAATATCAAGACTAAGGTCGCGGGTCAGACCCAAGATGATGTCGTTTACTGCCACATTTTCGATGCAATTCTGGAACAACGCCTTCCACCAGCAACGAAACTCAATGAAGAAGCCTTAGCCGAAATCTTTAGTGTCAGCCGAACCATCATTCGCCGCGCTTTGCTGAGACTCTCTATGGAGCAAGTTGTCAGTATTCGTCCAAACCGTGGGGCTATGGTCGCTGCACCAACTAAGGAAGAGGCTAAACAGATCATTAAAGCGCGTGAAGTTATGGAGCTGGCGATTACTGAGTTAGCCGTTGAGCACGCCACACCCGCCGAGATTGACGAGTGTCGTCGATTGGTTGAGAAAGAAAATGAAGCTTTCGACAATGGTGATTATGGTAAAGGGTTACGTTTATCGGGTGAGTTCCATATTAAGCTAGCTGAGATAGCAAACAACGCTCCGCTGCTTGCCTTCCAACGTAGCTTAGTTTCTCAAACGTCACTGCTTATCGCCCAGTACGAAACAGGCAACCACGCTAATTGTTCTTTAGATGAACATACGGTGTTACTTGATGCCATTGAGGCAGGTAAAACCGAGCAGGCCGTCGAGTTAATGCGAGTGCATATCGACCATATTCGTTCCAAGCTCAACCTAGATAGCGGCGCTGCATCTAACGACCTGCACGTTGTGTTCTCTGATCTGATTAAAGGGCGTTGATAAGGTAGCACGATGCGGGAACGCTTCGCTGCTAGATAACTGGATAACTGGATAACTGGAGCGTTACTTTACAAGGACGCTCCATTCCATTAATCGGTTCGGCAGTATTTAACTTTCAAACTTCCCCTATACCTAAAAGCTACCCCAGCACAACACTCCCAAATAGAATTAACCACGCACACTTCTAGTTTTCTAGTTTTCTAGTTTTCTAGTTTTCTAGTTTTCTAGTTTTCTAGTTTTCTAGTTTTCTAGTTTTCTAGTTTTCCAGATTCCTTCCCAACAAGATTGTACACAACAAAAAATACAATATTAATTTTCTTTACGTAAAGATTTTTCACTCAAAGATTAGATAACTTTATCCATATAATCATTAATTTACCAAAAAAACCTCTGTTGAATAGCGCCTAAAATGCGCCTTTTCGTGTTGCATTTTTGTAAAAATAAAGTTGACCTCATGGTCAATTTATCCAATTATTGACCACAAGGTCAGAAAAAACATCAGAACAATAGTGTCAATGCACAAGGAGGTCTCTTGATTACTTTCCTACTCAATCAAGAACTCAAACAAGAAAGTGAGCTGTCGCCTAACATGACAGTGCTTCAGTACCTGAGAACACATGTACAAAAAACGGGTACCAAAGAAGGATGTGGTTCAGGTGACTGTGGTGCCTGTACCGTAGTACTGGGTGAGGTCATCGAAGGGAAACTTCAGTATCGCTCTGTTAACTCTTGTTTGACGTTCGTCTCTAGCCTTCATGGTAAGCAGCTTATTACCGTCGAAGACTTGCAGAACAAAAACAAACTGCACCCAACACAGCAAGCCATGGTGGACTTTCATGGGTCTCAATGTGGGTACTGTACTCCGGGCTTTATTATGTCCATGTTCGCTTTAAGTAAGAACAAACCAGCAGCGAACAAAGAAGATGTCATGGAATCACTGGCTGGCAATCTATGTCGCTGTACGGGTTATCGCCCGATTGTAGATGCTGCCTTGTCATTGGTTTCAAACGAGCCACTAATGGATCAGTTTGTTGAGCTTGAGAAGAAAACGGTCGCGAGGCTGCAAACCTTGCAAGAACAGCCAGCTAGCTTAAGTCATGGAAACTTGACCGCGTACCTTCCGCGTAGCGTCGATGAGCTAGCAGAAATTTACACTGCAAATCCTAAGGCGAAACTGGTTGCTGGCGGTACCGACTTGGCGCTAGAAGTAACCCAGTTCCACCGAGAAATTGAAACTCTAATCAACGTCAACCTTGTTGAAGACATGAAGGTTTGCGAAGAGAGTGAAGACGCTTTACACATTGGTGCCAACGTGGCAATTAGCGATGCATACCAACTGCTGACCAGCCACTACGCTGATTTCGGCGAGCTGCTACATCGCTTCGCATCATTGCAAGTACGCAACCAAGGTACGCTTGGCGGCAATATTGGTAACGCTTCACCAATCGGAGACGCGCCACCACTTCTTATCGCCCTCAATGCTCAAGTTAAGTTGCGCCGTGGTAAGCAATCAAGAATCCTGCCGATTGAAGATTACTTCATCAGCTACAAGGTGACCGCTCAGCAAGAAAGTGAGTTTATTGAACAAGTCATTATTCCTAAACCTAAGAGTAACGACACCTTCCGTGCATACAAACTTTCTAAGCGCTTAGATGACGATATCTCAGCAGTATGTGGGGCGTTCAATATCCAGATAGAAGATGACAAAGTGGTCGACGCTCGTATTGCCTTTGGCGGCATGGCAGCAACACCAAAGCGCGCTTCGAACTGTGAAGCTGCCTTAATTGGCCAGAGCTGGACACAAGAAACTATCGATAAAGCAATGAAAGAGATATACAGCGACTTTGAGCCACTGTCTGATTTCCGAGCAAGCAAAGAATATCGCTCTATGACCGCCGCGAACATGCTGCGCCGTTTCTTTATCGAGCAGAACCATCAGAACAACCAGATTGAAACGAGGGTAACGTCTTATGTCTAACGCACACCATCAGACCCTATCTCATGAAGAGATGGTCGCCATCGTAAAGCAAGATCTCAAAACTGGCGTTGGTAAAAGCGTAAAACACGATAGCGCCCCAAAGCAGGTCACGGGTGAAGCGGTCTATATTGATGACCGTCTTGAATTCCCAAATCAACTGCATGTGTATGCGCGTTTAAGTACCCACGCTCATGCGAAAATTACCAAGCTTGATGTTTCTCCATGTTATGAATTCGAAGGCGTGGCGATTGCCATTACTCATGAAGACGTACCTGGGCAACTTGATATCGGCGCTATACTACCCGGTGACCCACTGCTTGCTGACGGGCTAGTTCAATACTATGGACAACCCGTACTCGCAGTTGCAGCAAACGACATGGAAACCGCACGCAAAGCCGCGCAAGCCGCCATCGTTGAGTATGAAGCACTGCCACCGGTTCTGGATGTCAAAGAAGCACTAGAAAAAGAGCTATTTGTGACTGAAAGCCACCTGCAAAAACGTGGCGATTCGGCAGCAGCACTTGCCAATGCTAAACACATCATTGAAGGTGATCTAGAGATTGGCGGTCAAGAGCATTTCTACCTTGAAACTCAGGTTAGTAGCGTTATGCCGACCGAAGATGACGGTATGATCGTATACACCTCAACGCAAAACCCGACAGAAGTACAAAAGCTAGTTGCTGAAGTTCTTGGCGTCCCTATGCATAAAGTCGTGATTGACATGCGCCGTATGGGTGGTGGTTTTGGTGGTAAAGAAACCCAAGCTGCAGCGCCAGCATGTATGGCGGCCGTGATTGCTCATCTAACCAAACGCCCGACTAAGATGCGCCTACCACGCGCAGAAGATATGACCATGACGGGCAAGCGTCACCCATTCTACAACCAATACAAGATTGGTTTTGATGATGATGGCGTCATTCAAGGGTCAGAGATCATCGTTTCAGGTAACTGTGGCTACTCACCAGATCTATCAAGCTCAATCGTCGACCGCGCAATGTTCCACTCAGACAACGCCTACTACCTAGGTGATGCAACGGTCACAGGTCATCGCTGTAAAACCAATACTGCCTCAAATACTGCCTATCGTGGTTTTGGCGGCCCACAAGGTATGATGACCATTGAACACATCATGGACGAAATTGCCCGCTACTTAGGCAAAGATCCGCTCGAAGTACGTAAAGCCAACTACTACGGTGGTGAAGGACGAGACGTCACTCATTACTACCAAAAGGTTGAAGATAACTTCTTACCAGAGATCACAGAGCAGCTAGAGCAAAGCAGTGACTACCACGCTCGCCGCAAAGCGATTGCCGAGTTCAACAAGCAGAGCCCTATCTTGAAAAAAGGCTTAGCGATCACTCCAGTGAAATTTGGTATTTCATTCACGGCGACTTTCCTCAATCAGGCTGGCGCGCTCATTCACATCTACACCGATGGCAGTATTCATTTGAATCACGGTGGTACAGAGATGGGACAAGGCTTGAATATCAAAGTGGCACAAATTGTTGCACAGGAGTTCCAAGTTGATGTTGAACGTATCCAAATCACCGCTACCAATACCGACAAAGTACCGAACACATCGCCAACAGCAGCCTCATCGGGCGCCGACCTCAATGGTAAAGCCGCGCAAAACGCCGCACTAACCATTAAGCAGCGCTTGATTGATTTCGCTTCTAGTCACTTTAAGGTAACGCCAGAAGAGGTGGTATTCAAAAACGGCATGATCATGATCCGTGATGAAATCATGACCTTCGAATCCTTTGTTCAATTGGCCTACTTCAACCAAGTATCGCTATCGAGCACAGGCTTCTACCGTACTCCGAAGATCTACTACGATCATGAAAAAGCTCGCGGTCGCCCATTCTACTACTTTGCTTACGGAGCCTCTTGCTCAGAAGTGATCGTTGATACCTTAACGGGTGAGTACAAGATCCTACGCGCAGACATTCTGCATGATGTAGGTGCTTCGCTAAACCCTGCTATTGATATCGGTCAGATTGAAGGTGGCTTCCTGCAAGGTGTCGGTTGGTTAACCACCGAAGAGTTAATCTGGAATGAACAAGGCCGCTTAATGACCAATGGCCCTGCAAGCTACAAGATCCCAGCGATCGCTGATATGCCAATCGAGTTCCATACTCACTTATTGGAGAACCGAGCAAACCCAGAAGATACGGTATTTAATTCAAAAGCCGTCGGTGAGCCGCCGTTCATGTTGGGTATGTCGGTCTGGAGTGCATTGAAAGATGCAATTGCTTCTGTCGCCGTCGAGGGAGCGATTCCTAAGTTGGATACACCCGCAACACCAGAACGTGTCTTGATGGCGATTGCGAAAGTGAGTCAGCCACAAACGGCATCTGAGAAAGCTGAACAAGCCTAGTAGGCGTCATTCCATAGACTGACGAAGGAAGGAGTAGGGAATCTCTTAAAATCAGCACTATCTATAAGAGATCCCCAACTCTCTCGTTCCTCGCTCTTGAGGATGACAATGGTTACAGAGTCCTTGTTGCCGAGAATGACGACAAGATAAATAGTTCAAGGAGAGACGTATGTTTAAGGACAATTGGATTCATGAACTGGCACAACTAGAGAAAAACAGCGAACCGTGCGTGATGGTGACCGTATTGGAAGACCGTGGCTCTGTGCCAAGGGATGCAGGCACCAAAATGCTGGTCACCCGTGACAGGTTGATTGCCACTATAGGCGGTGGTCACCTTGAGCATGTCGCGACCAAAATGGCTCGTGAGATGCTGATCGCAGGTGAACGCTCACTCAAAGTAGAACGCTTTAATTTAGGTGCCCGTCTAGGCCAGTGTTGTGGCGGAATGGCAACACTGAGCTTTGAACCTATTGGCACCGCGCAAAAGCATCTGGTTGTGTTTGGAGCAGGTCATGTTGCCAAAGCCCTTTTACATATCGTCTCGACTCTTCCCTTCCGAGTGACCTGGATTGATGAGCGTGATGATGTTTTCCCTGAAGAACTGCCACGTAATGTGACTAAGTTAGTGACCGATGATCCGGTCTCAGAGGTACGAGACTTGCCACCAAACAGTTACTACTTAGTCATGACTCACAATCATCAACTCGATTTTGATCTCGCTAGAGCCATTATTGACCGAGACGACAGCGTCTATTTCGGCATGATTGGCTCCCTGACTAAACGCAAGAAGTTTGATATGCGCTTAGCCCAGCGCGGGTACAGTGATGCACAGATCAACACTATGATTTGCCCTATTGGTGTCAGCATGGTGAATGGCAAGCATCCAGCAGAAATCGCGGTATCAGTTGCAGGTGAACTAATCGCACACTATCAGGGCATTCCACTTGAAGAAAAGCGCCCTACGGCACACAGTAAAAGTAATCATATGAGCGATTCGCCACTGGAAGAGAAAATCGCCTAACCCAATCAGCCGTTTAATTTGGGTTTAAAAAGGAAGTAAAAATGACAACGCAACGCAACGCTTATCGTGCAGCAATTTTGCACAGTATCGCGGATCCGAAAGATGTCGGACTGGACAATTCATATCAATTCTTTGATGACGGTATCATAGTTGTCGAAGATGGGCATATTGTGGATATTGGCGAAACCGAGGAAGTGCTCGCCCGCCAACCCAAAGATCTCAATATAGTCGAATACGAAGACAAGCTGATTACCTCTGGGTTTATCGATACCCATATTCACTACCCGCAAACGGGTATGATCGCTTCATACGGTGAACAACTGCTCGACTGGCTAGAAAACTACACTTTCCCAGAAGAGCGCCGTTTTAAGAATCCAATTTACGCACTCAAAGTCGCTAAGTTGTTTTTTGATGAACTGGCAAGCAACGGGACTACTACAGCCCTCGTATTCGGCACGGTACACAAAGAGTCAGTAGACGTATTTTTTGGTGAAGCGGAACGTCGTAACCTACGCATGATTGCAGGCAAGGTATTGATGGATAGAAACGCGCCTGACTACCTAACCGATACGCCCGAATCTGGATATGAAGCATCAAAAGAACTGATTGAAAGATGGCACAACCGCGGGCGTCTGCTTTATGCTGTTACTCCTCGATTTGCTCCCACTAGCACACCTGAACAGTTAGCCACTGTGGGTAAGCTGCTCGAAGAGTACCCCGATGTGTATATGCACACTCATCTTTCAGAGAACAAGAAAGAGATCGAATGGGTACTGGACCTATTCCCTGAGCGAGATTCTTATCTCGATGTCTATGACCACTATGGTTTACTACATAAACGCTCGGTATTCGCTCATGGTATCCACCTGTCTGATTGTGAGTGCCAGCGTCTAGCCGATACTGAATCAGCCATCGCTTTTTGCCCTACGTCTAACCTGTTCTTAGGTTCGGGCCTGTTTAAACTACCAAAGCTAGAAGAGCATGGCGTAAGAGTCGGGATGGGCACGGATGTCGGAGCCGGAACCAGCTTCTCGATTCTTCAGACCATGAGTGAAGCGTATAAGATAATGCAGCTTCAACAAGAGAAGCTGCATCCCCTTAAGTCTCTCTTCCTTGCAACACTAGGTGGTGCTCGTTCACTCCATTTGGAGGACAAGATAGGCAACCTTGAAGTGGGTAAAGAAGCCGACTTTGTCGTACTCGACCTACATGCAACTCAATTAATGCGTTTCCGGATGAATCAAGCGACAACCCTTGAAGAGAAGTTGTTTGTTCTAATGAGCTTAGGTGATGATAGAACCGTGTGCGAGACCTTTATCTACGGCGAGAAAGCGTATGATGCTAAAGGTAAGATAGATGGAAAGAAGTTCGCTAGCTAAGTTCCCATAACAGGTAATATCAAAACGCTCCCGATTGATGGGAGCGTTTTAAATTATCAGCCTAACACCTCTACTTAATTCCGTATTTGGCTAATATCTTGTCAAAGGTACCATTGGCCTTAATTTCGGCCAGCCCTTTATTAAACGCTTCAATGTATTCAGCATGGTTGGGATTCGCTAGCCCTGCGGTAACATGCAACGGGTTAACTGACAACGCATTATTAGTGAACTCAAAATCGGCCAAATTCATTCCAGCTCCAGACAAGGTAGACTTCGCCACAAGCTCATCTTCCAACGTCAGATCAATCCTTTTTGCCATCAGCTTCTTAGCATTAGCGACCAAGTCATTCGCCTCTGGCTTTTTAAAGTTATTGGCCGCTAAAAATTCATCACCATAACCGTAGTTACGGATAATACCCACTGTTTTACCCGACAAGCTATCAAGTCCGTTGTATTCGAACCCTTCCCCTTTGCGCATAATAAACTTGAGCGAGTTTTCTAAGTATGGCTCACTGTACTTCAAGAAAGAGGTACGTTCATTGGTAAACCAAGTCGCGACTAACACATCAACCCTACCACCTTTCACTTCATTGAGTGCGCGTGTCCAAGGCATAATTTTGAAATCAACGGTATGCCCCTGCGATTTAAAAGCTTCAGTAATAATCTCAACGGATACACCGGGATTCGCTTTGTCTTTTTGAACAAACGGCGCCCATGGATCTTGTGCGGCAGTAATCACCGCTGCATTTAAAGCAAAAGAAAATAGTGAACTCACCACTATTAAAATGAGATTTCTCATAACATGTCCTCTGTTTATATCCTAGGTACGGAACTTAGCCATATGATTGGCAATACTTTGACTCAAACCCAGTACTTCTTCAGTCCTTTGTGCATTCTTAGTTGCGCCAGAGGAAACATCATTGGTAGCCTCTGATGCTTCCACAATCGCTTGGCTGATTTCTTCCACAGCCATCCGTTGTTCGTCGGTAGCCTGAGAGATTTGCCCACTTCTATCTGAAATAACGGTTATTAAGCTTTGTACTTCACTGACTGAGCTTTGCGATTCACTCACTCTCGAGGCCGTTTGCTCAAGCAAAGACGCTATTCGAGTCAGCTCATCTTCAACCGACTTGGTCGCAGCACCTAATGCTGCAATGTTTTTTTGAATTTGCTCTGTCGATTCACTGGTTTTTACAGCAAGATTTCGCACCTCATCTGCAACCACAGCAAAACCTCGCCCTTGCTCACCCGCCCTCGCAGCCTCAATCGCAGCATTCAGAGCAAGTAAATTGGTTTGCTCTGAAATATCATTAATCACATTAAGAACCGTGGTGATTTTTTCTCCTTCCTCAATCAAGATGTGCATCTCAGCATTTACATGGTTCATCTCTTCACGCATGTTGATGATGTCGTTGGCTGAGCTCTCGATTGCATCATTAACATTTGAAGCAAGTGAGGTAGCCGTATGTGCTTGTTGGGCTGTTTCGGAAGCCGTATCCGCAACAGTAGAGACCGATTGATTTAACTCTGTTGCAGCTGCCGCTACAGTGGTCAACTGATGTTTTTGCATTTCAAGTTTTTCAGCATTGGACTTCGCCGTAGCACCATTCGCTTGCGCTTTGTCTTTAAGCGCATCAGAGGACTGATTTACATCTTGAACAATCACCCTAAGCGACTCAGTAAAACTATTAATGCCTTCAGTGATGTCTGCAAATTCTCGATATTTTGCTGGCGCAAGCTTGTTGGTTAGATCTCCATCTCCAGAAGCGAGATCTTTAACCACTTCTGTCAATTCAGATATGGGGCGAATCACCGTCATAGACAGTGCAACTACGATCACTATCGATAGAATTATGTCGAGTACAATCAGCTCGATAATGTTGGTTTTAAGCGAATCAGCAAGCTTAGTATCGAGAGCATGGGTATCAAAATAGACAACAACCTTACCTACTGGGTTTTCTTCTCCATATTCGACAAAGGTCAGTGCAGCACTCATGCTGTTATCTTCGGTAAACAACGACTTGTCCGTCACCTCAACCGTTTCATACTCTTCACCAGCAAGTTGATGTGTGAGAAACAAAAGATCACTGCCTTCATTATCAATAAGCTGTACAGCGGAGATTTCAGGTAAATTCAGTTCCGCCGAAATAGAGACTTTTGCGGAGTCTAAGTCAAAGTCCCACACGGCTTTGGGCAAACTGATCATCATCCGCTGAGTCGTGTTCTCGACGGAATGCTGTAGTTCAACTAATAAGTTGTCTTTAAAACCTTGATACTTAATGAATGCCGATACTAGTAACACTAAGGTCAGCGCTATAATGACCTGTACTAAAAATACGACTTTTAACTTTTTCAAAACTGCCCCCTAAATTTTTTGACAGTTAATAAAAAAGTAGTAACTGATTAATCAATTATCAAACAAAGAGATTAATTAGACATTAATCACAATTTTCAGGGTGTATAGCTGCCATTACAGCAAAGAATAAATACCAAGAGACTGTCATCAACATACCTAACAATTATCGTTAAAATCTATGGGCAGTGATCTTAGTTAAACCTAAATGGTCGCGGGCGAGTATTTATCCAGAATTCGCTGCACTAATTCCATACGTACAGGCTTAGGCACAACATCATTAAACCCTAGCTCTAAGTAGTGCAGTACATCTTTGTCGAAGGTATTGGCTGTCAGTGCAACAATTGCAGTATCGGGCGCTAAATCATCTTGACGGATTCTCTTTAACGCTTCTATGCCATCCATGATTGGCATTTGAATATCCATGAAGATGATATCGAAATGGCGCTGTTTAATAATATCTAGGCACTCTTGTCCATTGTTTGCCGTGGTGGTCTCAACTTGTAATGTCCTCAACATTTTCTGCGCGACAATTTGATTCACTCGCATATCTTCCACGATCAAAGCAGATAAACCAGAACTCCGATTCAGCGACACCTCTGATTGATCTAGATTCCGGTTATGATTGCCTAAGGCACTAAGCAGACTGAAAATATCATAAGGTTTAGTCAGCTTTACCTGCTTTTCTGAAAGGGGGACTGAAGCATGTAAATCCGCAATCACAACGCTCATTTGCTCTTCAGAATGAACCTCAGGAAAATTGTCCTCTACTCTGTTTTCACCACTATGGTAGTAAACCGCGATATCGCCAGATTTATCGAACAAATCAAAACGCTTAAGTTCGTCACTGATTAGCTCCTTGGCGTGTAGGTCAGCGCTAACCACCCTTATTCGCCTTTCAAGATTCATCGCACAACCAATTGTTTTCTCTCCCTCTACCTGAACTGGTATTACAACGCTAAACTCAGTGCCTTTATTCAGTTCACTCTTAACCTCTATCCTCCCACTCATCAGATTAACCAATGACTGGCAGATAGACAGCCCTAAGCCAGTGCCACCATATTTTCTTGTGATTGAGTCATCGGCTTGCGTAAATTCCTCAAACACTTTATCAAGTTGTTCTCGTGACATACCAATACCAGTGTCTGACACTTTGAGCCTTAAGAAGCTCTCCGGTTCTGAGCGCTCCAATGAAAGGCGCACATCGACATAACCCTGCTCAGTAAACTTAAGCGCGTTGTAACTTAGGTTATTGATTAACTGCAGCAACTTGGTTTTATCTGCAATGAGCTTGTAGTCTTTATTCAGTTCTGTAGAAAAAAAGATCTCAACATCGATTTTACTCATATCGACAAAAATGGTTTTAGACAGCTCAATTAACTCACTGCAATAGAACGCTTCTGTTTGCAGCTTCATCTTTCCTTGCTCAATTTTGCTGAGATCGAGCACACTGTTAATCAGCTTAAGTAGGTGTTGCCCTGAGCTATTAATCATCGACAGAAAGTTACGCGTTTGCTCATCGGTAGCCTCGTAGTACTCTTTATGGCTCAAACCGATAATAGCGTTTAATGGCGTCCTCATTTCATGAGACATATTGGCAAGGAAGCGAGCTTTGGCTGTAGCATGTTGCTCTGCGAGTTTTTTTGCCTCTTCCAGTTTGTCTCCACGCTCGGTCAAGTCTTGACTGAGTTTAATTTGGTGCAGATACATATAAGAAATCACACCGACCAGAATAATGGAGCAGGCAATGATCACTACCATGTACAAATACTGGCGGTCATAAAGATTTTCTTTGTCCTGTGTGAACTCGAGTTGATTCCTTTGTACTTCAGCGACGAAACTAGAAAGGTACTTATTGAGATCAAAGTACGTTTTTTCCACCGCGCTCAAGGAGTCCGCTAACTCCTCTTCGTTTTTGAGAGTAAGATCAGATATTTGCGTCGCGAGTCGACTAATTCTCTTTTCCAATTCGGCTAACTCATCCAAGTCGCCGTACTGAGCATGTATATTTCGCGTCCGCTGTGCTTTCAGATCTTGTAGGATGCTGGCTTTATGCACTCTCGCTTGCATTTTTAGTCGCGCCAACGAACGAGGATCTTGTTGAATCGAGAAGTTGAGTATTTCAGCCTTCAGTAACAACAGTTTGGCTTTTGCCGAAATATTGTTATTGACTATTGTGACATAGGGTTGAGGGGATATTTTTCTAATTTCACTTAACGAGTAGAAGAAATAGGTAGCCATTATCAGCAGCACAATGCTAACACTCGCAATAATGGCTATGAAGGTGCGCCCCTTTGGTAAAAGACGGGAACTCATTGCTCTATTCCACAACAATCTCTCTCACCTGCCACACTGACAGGCTATAGTAAAAGTCGTTTCTAATTTCAGCGTGCTCGGTGAAAGGCAATACAACAAACAAAGGACCTTTGTCATCAATGGTCATTCTAACCCCTGCCTCATGCGTTGCGAGTAGAATGCCATACTTCTTAATGTCCTCTAGCGAGATAGTGACAACATAATCATCCCACGCGATTACTTGTACCTGCTTACCCTTAGCCCCCACATACTCGAGTAAGCTAGCTAATGTGGGGCCCTTATATTCGACCACTTCAGCGACAACATGGTTACTGGTATGAATAGTCCCTTGCTCTAAACCAAAGATCATCGCTTCATCAAGCTCAACCCCCTGCGGGGAATTTGATTGGCTTATATTGCCCGATACCCAAAGGATCGGCTCTTCCGCGGGAGGCGAGATCGCCAACACAGAATGGCTAAAAAACAATAAAGTGCTCATCACACTCATAATTAGAGTTGTTCGCATAGTCGCCTCTGAAATCACGTAGTTGAGTAATCGCGCTGTAATCTAGGTCTATCAAATCAGTATAGACAAGAATCTGTAGAGGGATGGAAATCAACTAAGGTATGTCATTGAATCGATGACGATTTGCTTTCTGCGTAGCTCGCGACGTTACTCACGTCAGAGGCTTAACATGGCATTTAGGCGAAACGATGGAACAAGACGAGCAGTGATAGTGAGTCCAAACCGCCCTCAACACTTGTTACTGCTCGTGGTTGAGGGCGCTTCCAATTATTTAGACCACCAGCCGAGACGCGCAACGGCGGTTGAACACCAATAGAACTGCAAATCTCGATTATCGGTACCAATTCTCGCGCTCGCACCGTTTGGACCATCTGTAACGTTATTCAGCGCTGCCTTAAGCGTTGCAAGAGAATAGGTGATCGCCCCCACTCCATGCTGAGTGCTGACATCCACTTTGCTCTTCTCTACTTTGTCAAAGAAGGGGTCATTAGTGCTGTATAGAACGTTACCTTCGCCGACGTAATAAGAGTGCGGGGTGTATGTCGGATGCCCTGTTGCATTAGTTACCGTTAAGACGCCAGGTTTTAGAGTTTCGATATTGTCTGGATGAATAAGCTCCATCTTAGTGCGCAGGATGCGCCAAAGGTCGACACTCTCTTTCGCGCTAGGTGTTCTGTCTTTGCTCTCGACAGGGAAACAGCGAGTAAAAGCAAAGTCGTGACATATTCCATTAATAGGCATAATTTTCTCTCCAGTTAATATTTGTTAACCATATATTTATAAAATAATAACTACAAACCGAAAATAACTGGTAAAACCAATAAGTTGAATTACACCAAGATCAAAAAAGGCACCAAACACGGTGCCTTTTCCCCAAGCGAGAAGTTTAGCCTTTCAGAGTTAACATACCTTGAGTGACGATAAAATCGATGATGGTATCTAGCCCTTTGCTCTCCTTTAGATTGGTGAACACAAAAGGTTTAGTTGGACGCATCCGCTGGGTATCTTGCTCCATCACTTCCAGTGACGCTCCAACGTATGGTGCTAGATCGATCTTATTAATAATCAGCAAGTCTGAACGAGTGATACCTGGACCACCTTTACGCGGGATCTTTTCCCCTTCTGCCACATCAATCACGTAGATGGTCAAATCCGCTAACTCCGGGCTAAAGGTCGCACTGAGGTTATCTCCACCGCTTTCTACAAACACTACATCAAGGTTTTTATGACGTTTTGCCAGCTCTTCAACCGCCGCTAAGTTCATTGAGGCATCTTCACGAATCGCAGTATGCGGGCAGCCTCCAGTTTCAACACCGATAATACGATCCGGCTCTAACGCTTCAGCACGGGTAAGGATTTTGGCATCTTCTTGAGTATAAATATCATTGGTTACGACCGCGATATTGAGTTTGTCTCTGATCGCTTTGCACAACACTTCAAGCAATGCTGTTTTACCCGATCCTACGGGTCCGCCAATACCGACGCGTAAAGGTTGTTTGTAACTTTCCATTATTAAGTCCTTCTAATTCTTTGCTTGCTACTTCGCTAAGAACGAAATAGCCGTGTGTACTGAGTTTCATGCAAACTGCTGGCAATTGATATTGATGGCGTAAAGCTGCCGATCATCCAATCTTCAATCGTTCTGGCTCTATCTAACGCTTTAGGAAACCGCTCACTGAGTTGAATCAAAGCACGTTGCCCGTCTGTTTGACCTAAAGGCACAAGCTTGACCCCTGCCATAATCAGATTCTCAGCCCAGCTCCATAAGTAGCCTTGTTTGAGTTGCTCTATTTCTATATCCCAATGCTGCGCGGCTACGCACAGCCCGAGCAGCTGATTTGGCTCGCTATCGGCATAATCAAAACTGTCATGATAGATATCGAGTTGCTTGAGTAAGGTATACAGCGCTTGCCCACGCTGCTTCTCTTCGGCTCTCAGTTCTTTGGTCTCTCTGCTGCTGTAGAGCAAGTCACTCAGCGCAGCTAACTGTTGTTGGTTATTGTTAATCAGCGCTTGGGAGTAGCGTTCAAGGATTGGCAGCTCGAGTGTCGCGACACTGTTCATCAGCATGTTATCGAGCCAATCTTGCATTGAAACACGATCCGATACCCACTGCGCCTCAACCGCCCACTCCAAACCTTGCGAATAAGTAAAGCCACCGATGGGTAGAGAGGGGCTTATCAATTGAAACAGGCGATACAACGCCAGATCGTTTGGCCTTTTTTGATAAGACATAGGCTAAGGTTTACAGGATGACGAGGGCGCTAACTGAAGCAACACCAACAGAAAGCCAAGGGCTTGAAAGTGCGCGACCAAACTGCAAGCCAAGAACCATAAGCGCCGCTGCGCTGACGGTCATGCCCGCGGCAAATGAAGAGATTGCGCCTTGCGCTTCAACACCGTGCGCATAACCGTGGAAAAACACTAAACCAACACATAAAGTCAGCGCCAAACGCAGCATATCTTTTGAAGCGTGGAAGGCTTGCCAGATTGCGCCGCTCACGACAAACAGCGAAGCCCCTATCGCAAGCTCGACGCCATTAAAGCCGCCAAACACCTGCCCAGCAGCAAGACCAATTAACAGTGAGGCAAGCGCGCTGAGTACTAATCCCATTTTACGCACGGCTGACGTCTGTACACATGCGACTAAAATACCAAACGCAACCAACATAATCAGGTGATCGAAACCGGTTACCGGGTGAGTTAAGCCTGCTGAGAATGACCCAGTTTCGTGACCGGGGTGCGCCATCACTGAAGATGAAAGAAGAGCCAGACAAGTGAATGCAGCGAATTGTTGTGTTTTTTTCATGATAACTTCCTTGTTGTTATTGCTTTAATTTGGGTGTGATTAGTGATGGTGATGATGCCCACCAGAGCGGCCACCATAAGCGCCACTTTCTGGCTCGAATGACGCGTCTTCTGTGGTAACTTTTGCACCCAAGCCTTGGACCATTTCGTCTAATACATGGTCGTGCTGGTATCGGACCCAGCCAAATTCCACTTGCAGCGGTACATGTCGATTGCCAAGGTGATACGCCACTCGCGTCAGTAGATGCAAATCGCTGCAATAAACCGTAGAGACCTTTTCCGGCGCGGCTTTGATTTCGACGATCATGCCGCATTGGCTTTTAAGTTGTTCACCGCCACGCAAAATGTGTCCACGCGGCAGAAACAAGCCTGCTTCACGACCATCATCTAGCTCAACTTTAAGTCGGCTCTTAATTCGGCTATCTATTGGCAAGCTCAGAAACGCATTAGGTTTAGTACAAATTTCTTTGCTGATTTCGGTAAGTTCGATCATCTCATCTCCTTATCAGTTCGTTTTCTCATTCAATCGTTCGTTTACTGGTTGGCTATTTCGTTGCTGCGTTAAAACAAGAAGTACTTTTGTGCCATGGGTAACACGTCAGCAGGTTCACACACCAACAGCTCACCATCAGCTCGAACTTGGTAGGTTTGTGAGTCCACTTCGATATTCGGCTGCCAGTCGTTAAGCTTCATGTCGGCTTTACTGATATCACGACAATGGCTGACAACCCCGATTTGGCTACCAAGACCAAGCTCACTCGCGATGCCTGCTTGCTCAGCCGCTTGGGAGACAAACAGCATCGAAGTGTTTTGCGATGCCTTGCCGTAGCTACCAAACATGCTGCGATAATGGACAGGCTGAGGGGTTGGTATCGAAGCATTAGGATCGCCCATCGGCGCCATGGCTATCATGCCCCCTTTTAGAATGACGCTCGGCTTAACACCAAAGAAAGCGGGCTTCCACAGCACAAGGTCGGCAAGCTTACCCACTTCAATTGAGCCGATTTCATGCGCCATACCGTGAGTAATTGCCGGATTAATCGTGTACTTAGCGATGTAGCGTTTGAGTCGAAAGTTGTCGCTGTAGGAAGAGTCTTCTTTCAAGCTGCCGCGCTGCACTTTCATTTTGTGCGCTGTTTGCCAAGTGCGAGTAATCACTTCGCCCACACGCCCCATTGCTTGAGAGTCTGAGGCAATCATAGAGAAGGCACCGAGATCGTGCAGAATGTCTTCGGCGGCGATGGTTTCGCGGCGAATTCGAGACTCGGCAAACGCCACGTCTTCAGCAATAGAAGGCGACAAATGGTGACACACCATCAACATATCGAGGTGCTCATCAACGGTATTGACGGTGTAAGGACGCGTTGGATTGGTCGACGATGGCAGAACATTGGATTCACCCGCAGCACGAATAATATCTGGTGCGTGCCCCCCGCCTGCTCCTTCGGTGTGATAGGTATGAATCACGCGATCACCAATCGCACCTAAAGTCGATTCAACAAATCCTGACTCATTCAGCGTATCGGTATGAATCGCGACCTGAACATCCATCTCATCAGCGACCGACAAACAGGTGTCAATCGATGCTGGCGTCGTGCCCCAATCTTCATGCAGCTTCAGTCCCACCGCGCCCGCCGCTACCTGCTCTCTTAGCGCTTCTGGCTGGCTAGCGTTACCTTTCCCGAGTAGGCCAAAGTTCATTGGAAATTCATCTAACGCTTCAAGCATACGATGCATATTCCACGGGCCGGGGGTACAAGTTGTCGCGTTAGTGCCTGTATTGGGGCCAGTACCACCACCAATCATGGTGGTGACACCTGAAGCCAATGCTTCTTCGATTTGCTGCGGACAAATAAAGTGAATGTGCGAGTCGATACCGCCCGCGGTTAAAATTGATCCTTCCCCTGCTAAGATCTCTGTCCCCGGTCCAATCACAATCGTCACTTCTGGCTGCACATCAGGGTTGCCGGCTTTGCCTATGGCTTGAATACGCCCATTTTTAACCGCCACGTCTGCCTTAACGATACCCCAGTAATCCAATACCACTGCGTTGGTGATAACCAGATCTGGCGTTTCGGCGCTTGGGCGTTGACTTTGCCCCATGCCATCACGAATCACTTTACCGCCACCGAATTTAACTTCGTCGCCGTAAACAGTAAAATCCTTTTCTACTTCAAGCCACAGTTCGGTGTCTGCGAGACGCACGCGATCGCCCACTGTTGGCCCAAACATTTCGGCATATGCCTGACGAGAAATGCTTGCCATTACCTATCCTTGTTTTTGTTCGTTATTGGGCGAGTTTGCCCATGACCTTACCTTGGAATCCGTATATCTCTCGCTTACCTGCAAACTCAACCAACTCAACCGTGCGAGACTGGCCAGGTTCAAAGCGTGTCGCAGTGCCAGCAGGGATATTGAGACGGAACCCTTTACACGCTTCACGCTCAAAACGCAGTGAATCATTGACCTCAAAAAAGTGATAATGCGAGCCAATTTGTACTGGTCGATCGCCAATATTTTCCACTTTGACCTTGATGGTTGCGCGGCCAACATTGAGTTCAATCTCGCCAGGGGCGGATTCAATTTGACCGGGAATAAAACCAGAATATTGGCTTGTTGATGCTGACATATGATCTCCTAGACGATTGGCTCATGAACGGTGACCAATTTGGTCCCATCAGGAAAGGTGGCTTCGACTTGTACATCAGGAATCATGGAAGGTACGCCCTCCATAACGTCATCAACAGTAAGAAGTGTTCGTCCAAAGTCCATAAGCTCAGACACCGTTTTGCCTTCGCGAGCACCTTCAAGAATGGCACTACTGATAAACGCTACAGACTCTGGATAGTTAAGCTTTAACCCTCGCTCTTTTCGTTGCTGCGCTAGCATGCCAGCGTAGAAGATCAACAGTTTGTCTTTTTCTCTTGGTGATAATTCCATTGGTTTCCTTGCCATTCCCTTAACATGATGGAGAAGGAGCAAAGAGAAACATGGAGTTTAGGTTGCCCAAATTCTTGGGGGCTGGGGAGTTTCACCAGTCCAGTATTGACGCGCTTGTTGCCAAACTCTCTGAAAGCTCTCCAAGATCACCTCACTCCATCGACCCAGTGCTCTCACGACAACCAATTCTTCTATCTGTGTCGCAGCAATCACTAAGTCCTCTGTGCCGACTTCTTGCTGTATGTTAGAGAGCAAGCTCTGTACCAGTTGAAAAAAATCCTCATTTTCGACAGAAATATACAGCGTTCCCGCGAGAGAGAAATTGAGCAAGCCCTTTTCAATCATGGACTTATCGCCACCAAAAATATTTAACCCCTCGGTCAAAATTTTTCTTCCGTCTCGGTAAACCTCTGTTTTTCCAACTAAATGTCCGGAGGAAAATCCCTCATTTAGTGCAGGGCGCCCAAAACAGTGCATTTCCCAGCCCACAAATAGGGCATCATGATCAAGATGAATCTCGGTATCAAGGCGAGCATGGGCGTCAGGAAAGAAGATGTTTTCTTGCGGTAACCATTCGAGTAAACCACCACCTTCAACATGCAATATCTGTTTCTGATGAGCGTAGCGTTTTTCAGAGCGATAAAACTTAGTCGCACCCGGTGTGGTGACCAGAGCATGAGCCCCCTGTTCCACGCGAGTGCTTATTTGCAGAGTGTCGCCACCGACCACACCGCCGGGTGGATGCAATAAATAGGTATGGCACGTTTTCCCTTCAGGATACAAAGGGCGCTGAATAGCCAAAGGCCCCTTCTGTTGACGGTCTTTGATGACGGTTTTATCCCCTCTATCTTTAAACAAAAGCGATAACATGGCCTTCCAGCCTTTCTCTACATCAGACTCGATGTTCTTTTTAAGCGTCTGATTATTATCACCTAAATCAAACGCAACGGCAGGTTCACAAATCATACGGTGAGATACTCCTTTATCAATCTATCATCCAGCTCTTCCATGTCCCCTTGGGCGACAGTGCGCCCTCTATCCAAGATGCAAAACTGATCACCGACCTTACGGGCGAACGGCAGTTTTTGCTCAACCAGTAACACCGTAAGTCCAAATTTCTCATTCAACATGCGAATAATATCGCCAATTTCTTGCACAATATTGGGCTGAATCCCTTCCGTCGGTTCATCCAAAATCAGCAAGCTAGGGTTGATTACCAGCGCCCGACCTATAGCCAGTTGTTGCTGCTGCCCACCCGATAAATCGCCCCCTCTGCGATGCAACATTTCCTTCAACGCAGGGAATAGCTCGAAGATAAATTCGGGGATGTGACGGTCTCCTCTTGCTCGGATAGGTAAACCTACTTGCAAGTTTTCTTCCACAGTTAACATTGGAAAGATTTGACGACCTTGTGGAACATAGCCGATCCCCATTCTGGGCCGAGCTTCGGCTTCTTTTTTGATGATAGAGTCACCTTCAAGGGCGATGTCGCCACTCTCAGTTTTGACCAACCCCATAATGCATTGCAATAAGGTCGTCTTACCTACACCATTACGCCCCATTAACACAGTACATTTTCCTTTGGGGATCTCCATCTCCAAGTCCCAAAGTGTGTGGCTCTCACCGTAAAACTGGTTCAATCCAGAAATTGATAGCATGTTATTCCCCCAAATAAACCTGTTTGACTTGCTGGTGCACTTGAACCTCATCCATGGTGCCTTCTGCCAACACATGCCCCTGATGAAGCACAGTGACATGGCTAGCAATAGAGCGGACAAAGTCCATATCATGCTCAACGACCACCACAGAGTGTTTACCAGCTAGTGAGTTAAGTAGCTCAGATGTACGATCCATCTCTTGGTGGGTCATGCCAGCCACAGGCTCATCAATAAGCAGCAGCTTAGGGTTTTGCATCAACAGCATTCCTATCTCTAACCACTGTTTTTGGCCGTGAGAAAGGTTGCCTGCCAGCAGCGTTTGGTGGTCATGCAGATGAATTAATCTCAGTACCGATTCGAGCTTATCTTTTTGCTCTCCTGTCATCTTCGCCACATACGAGCCCCACACGGAACGCACGCCCGACATCGCCAGTTCGAGGTTCTCCCACACTGTTAAACACTCGATCACTGTCGGCTTTTGAAACTTACGGCCAATTCCAGCATTGGCGATCTCGGCTTCATTCATATTAAGTAAGTTGAGGTTCGAGCCGAGCCAAACCTCACCAGTATCCGGTTTCGTCTTACCCGTAATGATGTCCATCATGGTGGTTTTCCCGGCTCCATTTGGGCCAATAATGCATCTGAGTTCTCCTTCACGGATGTACAGATTGAGATCATTAATCGCTTTAAACCCATCAAAGGTTTTATTCACCCCTTCCACATAGAGCAAGATGTTGTGTCTGGTATCAATCAGTGGGTGGACGTCCGGCTTAAGAAACGAGAACACTTGATCTCGACGCGTAACTTCAGCGAGTGATTGCTTAAATTGCTCGGTGCGCTTTAACTCAGTCATACCAAGATCTCCTTGCTTTTCTCTTCGTCAGTGTTCGACTCAGCGGAGTCATGCCCGCGGTTTCGATTGACGACTAAATGCCACTTATCACTGATAAAGCCGATTAAGCCTTTCGGGAAGTAGAGCGTTGAAAGTACGAACAAGCCTCCGAGGGCAAACAGCCAGACTTCTGGAAACTCCACCGTGAACCAGCTTTTGGCATAGTTGATCACCAAGGCGCCAACAATCGCACCAAACAAGGTCGCACGACCGCCAAGTGCGACCCAAACCACCACCTCTATCGAATTGAGCGGAGCAAATTCACCAGGGTTAATAATGCCAACTTGCGGCACGTACAGCGCCCCAGCAATCCCGGCGATCACCGCAGAAAGAACGAACACCCACAGTTTGATACCATCGACGTCGTAACCCATAAAGCGTGTGCGCGATTCAGAGTCACGAATCGCAACCGATACGCGACCAAGACGGCTCGCTACGACGCTGCGACAGACCAAATAGCTGACGATAAGGGCAATACCAGTCGCAATAAACAGTGCGATTCGAGTGCTGTCTTGCTGCAAGCTAAAGCCCAGAATGTCTTTAAAATCGGTTAAGCCATTGTTGCCGCCAAAGCCCATTTCATTGCGGAAAAACGCCAACATAAGCGCATAGGTGAGAGCTTGAGTAATGATGGAGAGATAGACCCCAGAGACCCGAGAGCGAAACGCTAAAAAGCCGAATACATACGCCATTGCACCGGGTACTAGCACCACCATCAGAGCCGCAAACCAGAATTGGTCGAAGCCATGCCAAAACCAAGGCAGTTCTTGCCAGTTTAGGAACACCATAAAATCAGGCAGGATAGGATTACCATAGACACCGCGATCGCCGATCTGACGCATTAAATACATACCCATCGCGAAGCCGCCAAGCGCAAAGAAAGCGCCATGGCCTAAACTGAGAATACCCAAATAGCCCCATACTAGATCGACGGCGAGCGCTAACATCGCATAGCTAAGATACTTACCCAGCAATGAAATCGTAAAGGTTTCGACGTGAAGCGGGTGCGAAGCGGGCAACATCATATTCGCCGCCGGAATTAAGATCACCGCTGCCAAGATGACCAATATTGTCATCTGACCGCCCTTATCGCCTTGCAGTGCAGAAAGGATAAAAGAGCGTGAGGGTTTCGTGTGTGTTTGATTGGTCATAACGCCTCCTTAACTCTCAGCCGCGCGACCACGTTGAGGGAACAATCCTCTTGGTCGCTTCTGAATAAATAAGATGATAAACACCAGCACCAGGATCTTAGCCAGCACCGCTCCGGCCCATGGCTCTAAGATCTTGTTAAACAGTCCCAAACCTAAACCTGCGACCAGCGTTCCCCAAAGGTTGCCTACGCCACCAAACACCACCACCATAAAGGAATCGATAATGTAGGCTTGGCCCATATTTGGCCCAACGTTGGTCAACTGAGACAGCGCTACGCCTGCCACACCTGCCACACCCGCACCTAAACCAAATGTCATTGCATCGACACGCTCAGAACGAATCCCCATAGCTCTTGCCATCGGGCGGTTTTGCGATACAGCGCGAACCTGTAATCCGAGGGGGGTTTTCTTCAATATCATCACTAATGCAACAAACACCATGGCACAGAACAAGATGATGTAGAGGCGGTTGTAAGTCAGTGACAGCATGGGGTTGATTTCCAGCGCCCCCGCCATCCAATCAGGCGTACTTACCGAGCGGTTTAACGGAGAGAAAATAGAGCGAACTGCTTGCTGAAGAATCAAACTGATACCGAAGGTTGCCAATAACGTTTCAAGAGGTCGCCCATATAGATGGCGAATCACGCTACGTTCAATCAAGATACCAACCAATCCTGACACCAGGAATGCCATAGGAATCGACAAGATCAGCGCCACACCGGTATGAGCCGGAAGCAGTTGCTGCATCACGTAGGTAGTATAAGCACCAAGCATAATCAACTCACCATGCGCCATGTTGATCACGCCCATGACCCCAAAGGTAATCGCTAGGCCGATTCCCGCCAGCACCAATACGGAGCCAAGACTTAGTCCAAAAAACAACGTCTCGACACCTGCGTAGAGTCGCTGGCTTTGCTGGTAATCTAGTAAACCACGCTCTGCGGCCGCTATGAGTTGTGGATCGGTCTCTTGCGCCAAAATCGTGTTAAGAGTCTTAAGAACAATGGGTTGATTGGATTGAGAGATAGACTCAACAGCGTCAATGCGATTGGAGGCCTTGGGGTCAAGCGCCGCGTCAATCGCAATAGCGAACGCCAACATAGCAACGATCTCTGCGTTGGTTTCGCTTTGTTGTAATGCGCTGAGCTTATCTATTGCTTCAGGATTACCTGTCAGCGCTTTGATTGACTGCTTGCGAACCTCTGGATCTTCGCTGTTAAGACCAAGTGATGCTATTTCAATACGAAGGTAAGCACGAAGTTTATTGTTCACTTTTATTTTTTTAAACTTGCGCTTGTTTTCAATGATCAGAGGATCGTTATTCCAAGCCTGTCTCGCCTGCGCCCCCGTTTGAGCACTCTCGATAATGAATAGCTGCTGATGCTGAGCGTGTTTGCGATCTTTAAGGTAGTAGAGCTGTCCATTCAGCCACGCCTCTAGAATGGGCTTGGCTGTGTCATGAGAATAGTTTGAGGCAAGCCAGCTAGCCGCTTGCTGTTTTTCGTGTGTGTTCTTTCCAGTCAACGTCTGGAAAAAAGAATCTTGAGTCAGTGGCTTAACGTTCTCGGCCGATGCTGTCGTTAATCCAATAAGCACAGAAACGAGCACACAGAGCATCCGAAATACGGTCGTCATGATATGCATCCTTGCGTTAGAATTTATGGCAATAAAAATGCGCTGCGTTACCACATGCAGCGCCAAACTTTTCAGGTTATTTAGTGGGGGGGTTGAGTCTTAATTGGTCCCTGAACACTTCTTAGTTTCAACGTTAAACGCACCGCAAGAAAACGGCTTCGACCAGCTAGAGAAGAGTTTCGCCGACTCAGGGAGATACTCTGACCAAGCATCACCTGCTACAAGGCCCGTCGTTTCCCAAACAATATCGAACTGACCATCATCTTGGATTTCACCGATTAACACAGGCTTAGTGATATGGTGGTTAGGCAACATAGTTGAGTAACCGCCTGACAAGTTTGGTACAGACACGCCAATCAATGCATCTTGCACGGCTTCAGGATCTGTCGTTCCTGCATTGGTGACCGCTTGCGCCCACATGTTAAAGCCGATGTAGTGCGCTTCCATAGGATCGTTAGTCACACGCTTTTCGCTGGCGATAAACTTCTGCCACGTTTCGACGAACTCATCGTTTTTCTCCGTATCGACGCTCATGAAGTAGTTCCATGCCGCTAAGTGGCCGACAAGCGGAGAGGTGTCCATGCCAGACAGCTCTTCTTCCCCAACGGAGAAAGCCACAACTGGGATATCTTCTGAAGAGATACCTTGAGCGCCAAGCTCTTTATAGAAAGGGACGTTGGCATCGCCATTAATGGTCGAAACCACAGCGGTCTTTTTGCCTTCAGCGCCAAACTTCTTAATGTCAGAAACAATCGACTGCCAGTCTGAATGACCGAATGGCGTGTAGTTGATCATGATGTCTTTTTCGCTCACCCCTTTACTCTTGAGGTAAGACTCTAAGATTTTATTGGTAGTACGTGGATATACATAGTCAGTGCCGGCCAGTACCCAGCGCTCAACATCAAGTTCATTCATTAGGTAGTCAACCGCTGGAATCGCTTGTTGGTTTGGCGCAGCACCAGTGTAGAACACATTCTTCGACGACTCTTCACCTTCATACTGAACAGGGTAGAAAAGTAGGCTGTTGAGTTCTTCGAATACCGGCAACATAGATTTGCGCGATACGGATGTCCAGCCACCGAACACCACATCGACTTGCTCTTTTTCAATCAACTCGCGAGCTTTTTCTGCAAACAGCGGCCAGTTTGAAGCAGGGTCGACCACTACCGCCTCAAGCTTTTTACCTAGTAGGCCACCTTTTTTATTTTGCTCTTCCACCAGCATCAGAACCGTGTCCTTCAATGTGGTTTCACTGATCGCCATGGTGCCTGAAAGCGAGTGCAATACTCCGACTTTAATGGTGTCGGCGGCGCTCACCACTCCTGACATACAGGCTAATGCGGTACCTACTGCTGCAAGCTTGAGTTTGAACTTCGTGTTCATTGGATATCTCCTTATAGTGAATTGTTATTCAATTCTTTTTTCCTAAGGAAACAAATCCAAAATCGATGCCAATTTACCCGCTCACACCAAAAACAGACAAGCCATTGATAATTATAAGATTAAAATTTCGCTTTGTTATTTTGGTGCAACTAAGAGACAGCGTATCGCTGCATACTAGTGCAATTACATATTCAATTTCACCAATTTGGAGAGATGACTCGAAAAATCATCTTCCTCAACGAAATCCGTTAACCGCCCACACAAGCCCATCCAGTGATAAATCTACATATCTATCACTAAGTAGAGGTATATAGCACTATTTCAATAAACAGCAGCATAATAATGCCGACCTTTGACATTCAGCCAACCAATATGAACTTAGCTTACTATCAATTTCAAAAATCTAGTAAATGGCACTCAAATTTATAACGCCAACCAAATTTAAAGTGAACACAGTTGCACATAGGGATATTTTTGAGGAGTGCCGACGGGTTCCGTTATAGACATAAGAATCGACAAAACATGCTTGTTGTTTGTAGTAGGCCATGTTCAACAATCTCTTATACCATTCAAAGGAAAGTTAAATGTTTAAGAAACTATTAAGTTGTTGTATCGCCTCTTCACTTTCAGTGATCTCTAGCACTGCCATAGCAGAACAAATAGAGGTCCAGGTTAGCCAGCCAGAAAGTGAAATACTTGCCCCGCTGTTGATGGCATCAGAAAACAAAGGAATACAGAACCAATATATTGTCGTGTTAAAGCAACCTTTATCGCTCAGCAATGACAACCCACAAGCGATGCAACAATTTACGCAACAAGCCGTTACCAGCTTAGAGAACGAGCACGTTTTGCAAATCAGTAAAGTGTTCGACCGCTCAATCAGCGGATTTGTTGCCACCCTGTCACCACAACAGCTCAACGCACTTCGCTCAGACGCACAGGTTGATTTTATCGAACAAGATCGAGTGATCTCTATCGATCCTGTGATTTCAACGAATGCCAATCAAAGCAACGCCATTTGGGGGCTAGATAGGATTGATCAACGTAGTCTGCCACTGAATAATAGTTACAACTATAACTACGATGGTTCCGGTGTCACGGCTTACGTCATAGATACCGGGGTAACGACAACGCACGCAGAGTTTGGTGGTCGCGCGACATCAGGCTACGACTTTGTCGACAATGACAGTGATGCGACGGACTGTAATGGGCACGGAACCCACGTTGCTGGTACCATCGGCGGTACACAGTATGGCGTGGCGAAGAACGTCAATATTGTCGGTGTCCGTGTATTGAGTTGTAGCGGTTCAGGTTCAACTTCCGGGGTAATTGGTGGTGTTGACTGGGTTGCAGCCAACGCATCGGGCCCTTCAGTCGCCAACATGAGCTTAGGTGGCGGCGTGTCTACCGCGCTCGATAGAGCTGTTGCTAACGCTGTTCAATCAGGTATTAGCTTTATGCTAGCGGCTGGTAACTCTAATGCTGACGCTTGTAATTCGTCTCCTGCACGTGAACCTAGCGGTGTAACTGTTGGCTCAACCACAAGTAATGATAGCCGCTCTAGCTTCTCTAACTGGGGCAGCTGTGTTGATGTATTTGCTCCGGGATCGAGCATTAAGTCTGCTTGGTATGATGGCGGCTACCGTACAATCAGTGGCACGTCTATGGCAACGCCACATGTCGCCGGTGTTGCAGCCTTATACCTTCAAGAAAACAGTTCTCTCTCTCCAGCACAAGTGGCAGCTCTGATTAGCGAGCGAGCAAGTGTCGATAAAGTGAGCGACACACGCGGTACAGTGAATAAACTGCTTTATAGCCAAACAGATGGTGGCTGTGAGCCTGACTGTACAACTCCAAATCCTGACGGCGAACTCAAAAATGGAGTCCCTGTATCTGGAATTAGCGGCTCTCGTGGTGACCAGAAGCATTTCTATATTGATGTAGCTGCAGGTCAAACCCTTACTGTCACAACAAGTGGTGGTAGCGGTGATGCAGACTTGTTCCTCCGCTATGGTGCTAAGCCTACCACTAGCTCTTGGGATTGCCGACCATACCGTTACGGTAACAATGAAACTTGTACTGTCTCTAACACCCAAAGTGGTCGTTATTACATTATGCTCAACGGATACAGCAGTTTCAGTGGTGTTAGCGTAGTGCCTAACCACTAGTTTATCCAAAAAGTCACATTTACTTATAAGGCTAGTTAGGCAATCTGACTAGCTTTTTTGTCAGATCAATTCACTTTCAGTAATTGACATTTACCTACAGACAAATACAAAACCTCTACATACTCATACGTACACCCAAATATCAAACAAGTAACATAAGCAAACAGAATAACTCAGCAAAAAAAAAGAATCGCTTATGAATATTAGCAAACCTAAACTGCAAACTATTGTTTGCTCACTTATTGTCGCAACTCTATTTGGTTGCAATAGTAGCAACAGCAACAGCAACAGCAACAGCAACGTTAAGCCTAACTCTGTGATGCAACAATCTAACAAACCTAAAGCCAACTATGTCTTTAATAAGGCTAAAAAAGATGAACTTCTAGTAGAGCGTAATGAGGTTATCCAAAGCTCATCCCTCACATTCAATGGAGAAACTTACTCGCCTAGTTTCGCGACTGTAAGAGAAGATAATAAAAAGAATAAAATCATTTTTTTACTAATGAAGGGTAAAAAGAGCGGCTCTGATATCGTATTACAGGTTCCTAGGAAACCTCAAACCAACGACATATGTCGAATTTATACAACAGGTGGGGATTACTACGAATTTGATTGCTCGTCAAAGCAAGTAAATGTTAATGGCGACATGATCTATTATTCTGGGCTGTATACTAAACAATCACCACAAGCAAAAGCCATTACAACCAATACAAAAGATTTTACTCTTGAATTGCACCAATATTTGCAGGTCATAGGCTCAACTCAGCTTAACTTGGCTATGAACGGCTCTGTAGCTTCCATCACCACATCTAACCCTTATCGCGATTTCGGAGCAGGGATTGACTCAACTGATCTCGGTGTAACTACCTATACTCAGCTTGAAAAATTATTGATTGCACCTGTATTAGGCAAAGAAATCACGTTGGTCTTTGATACACCTATTGATGGTTCTAGTGATGACGACATCAATATGTACACTGGTCTACTCATCCAAGATAAAGGGCTACATACCAAAGTCAGCAAAACAGGTAGCGTTTTCTCAGGTGGCACAGATCTATTTACGGCAGGTAAAACACGTACGTTAGAGTTAAATGATCCAAATATTCCAGCAGAAAAAAACAAACAAGTAGGTGTTCATTCATGGTCTGAAGACGACGAGAAGACTGGAAAAACCGTCGAGGCAACTAATATACCATATACCAATGAATCTCATCGAGCCCAGGCGACTTATTTTCAGCGTACGCTCGGAGATAAAGGTATCGACTTTTATCTGTTTACTTTGAAATCAGCACCTGCTGAGGGTGCACATTATATGACACGTTCGGAATTGGAATCCTACCGAGTAACTACAAGTATCCAATAGATAGTCAGCCAAGCTAATAAAAACTAGCGCTTGTCAAAAGACAAGCGCTAGTTACGTTCTACAAAACTATTAAAACTTAAACTTAGCCACCAATTGACTTAAAGATTCTGCATTTCTCTTCAAACTAACGCAGTGTTGTGATGTTTGCGTGACCATCTCAGTATTGCTTTTTGCTACATCGGCAATTCTTTCAACGTGCGGTGCAATCTCATTGATGACCTGAGACTGTTGGCCTGTTGCGGTGGCAGTCTGTGCACTGAGTTGATTGATCTCCTCAACAATATTGCTGATAGAGGCAAGGTGGTGTTCAGACTCTTTAGCTGCAGTAAGACACTCACTACCAATTTTGTGGCTCTGGCTAACTTCACTAACGACTGTGTTACTAAGCCCCTGTAAGTTTTCTATGATGGTACGAATTTCACTGGCGGACTCATGGGTTCGAGAGGCTAATGTTCTTACTTCGTCGGCAACAACAGCAAAGCCACGGCCTTGTTCACCTGCTCGTGCCGCTTCGATAGCAGCGTTTAATGCCAGTAGATTAGTTTGCTCTGATACACCACTGATGACATCCAGTACTGTATCAATGGCATTGATATCATTAGATAGCTTTCCGATACTTTGATTGCTCTGCTCTAGCTGCTGGCTCATAGCTTCAGTGCGTGCGTATGTTTTGCTCACTGAGCTGAGTCCGTTTTTCACCTCTAAAGTGGTTTTATGGACGTTGTCTGAAGTATGGTTAGCGTTATTAGCAATCTCTTCAGAGCTAGCGCTCATCTCATGAACCGCGGTTGCTACCTGATCAATATTATGTTCTTGACCATGGATCTGCTGTCTCATTTCGTTAGCTTGTTGATCAATCAGATTGATGGTTGCAACCAGTTCTTTACGCGCTCTTTCTATTTCTTGTAAAACGTTGCCCATATAGGCGACAAATTGATTGTACCCCTTGGCAATGTTACCGACTTCATCACGGCGACTTTCATCCAATCGTTGAGTTAGATCGCCGCCGCCACCACCAATTTCAAGCAGTAGTTGTGCTGTGGTTGAGAGTGGTTTAAGCAAGATATTCGTCATATATGCGCTGATAATGATGAACAGCAGTGCTACAGATCCGCCGACCCAAATCATCGTTTCAATGAAATGGTTGATCTCGGTGAGCACTTCAGCCGTCGGTTGAACAGAAATCAACACCCAATCAAGTTGTGGCAGAGCCATCAAACCAACGATCGTCGATGTTTGTTCAAGCTTTGATTCATGTATAACAGGCGCTGTTCCAGCTAAAGTTTGCAGCTCAGGCGTCAATGCACCAAGACCAATATCAGCCAACTGCTTTCCAACTTGCTGCGTACTAGGGTGCACCTTCACCTCACCGCTCTTGTCGACCAACATTAGTCGACCTGAATCGCCTAGAGAGTAGTTAGCAACAGTATTGCCTAAATTTTCGAGCGATAGACCAATCCCCGTCACTCCAACGCGGCGGCCTTGACTCATCACAACATGGTTAACAAAAACCGTTGCGATGCCTGTAGCATCATCGATATCAATCGACAGCTCGACTTGCTTATCGCCATTGAGAAAACCATAAAACCATTGGTCATCCGCTGATGAACTCGACATAGATTTGAGCTTTCCACTTGGCAAATAGTAGCTGTCATCGACAGTGGTAACGAAAAAGGCGGTTAAGGCATTAAACTGCTGCTTGATCGAGGCGAGTTGTGCACTGATTTGTCCACTATCTTGACCGTCAAAATCCGTAAGTGGTTGTAGCTGAGACATCACTTCAGCAACAACCAACGGCTTTTCTAACTCCAGTTGAATTTGGTTACTGACCTCTCCCAACGCCGCTGGCATCTGCTGTGAATAAGTTTTGTCGAGGATAATCTTCTGCCCCTGACTGACGGTAATGCTAATTAGCACCACTATGACAAGAATCACTGCCATCACCGTAGCCAAGATAGTCTTGTGTCGAATACTTAATGCAGTTGCCATCACTTGTAACTCCTTTTAGCGGTATAAAAAACCCCGGAACAGGGGCCGGGGGATCTCACTTGAGATAAATAGCGGGAAATACCACGTTTGCATGAATCACGCTTATCGGGCTTGCAATCCGATAAGCGAGATAAATTGGGTTAGTTGATTACTGACCCTTGTTCTACCCAATTGCCAACCAGAACACGTTCGTCATCTGTCATTTGGGTCAAATTACCTAATGGCATGTATTTAGTATTTACGGTTTGCGCTATACGTGGACCATTGGCTTGAATCTCTTGAGGTGTATCTAAGATCACTCCGGCTGGCGCAGCGGCAAAGGCAGCATGGGTTGGCGTTGCTGAGTGACATACCGAGCAGCGCTCTTGAATAACCTTGTTGATTGCTGCAAAACTCACACCGCTAGGCGCCGCTGATTCCGATGCCGACGCACCTGTTTGATCAGGGCTCTCTGATGTTGCAGCCACAGTGTCTGTAGAGCTTGCTTCCGGCTGCGCAGTCGCTTCAACCGCAACAGGCGCTTTAGCCACTGGTGCTGCCGCTTTCTTAGCATACGGTGAGGTGACAAACGCAAGTGTCACCATACCTAATGCAGCTACAGGAACCGTCCAAGCGAATTTCTGGCTACCATGACGAGTATTGAAGTAATGGCGCACTAAGATACTGAAGATCGCCAAACCTGCGAGTATTGCCCAGTTGTACTCCGAGCCATAGGTGCTCGGGAAGTGGTTACTGATCATAATGAACAGCACTGGCAAGGTTAGGTAGTTATTGTGACGAGAACGCAGTAAGCCTTTCGCTGGTAGCGCAGGATCTGGCTCGCGGTTTTCTTCAATAGCACTCACTAAGTTGCGCTGTGCAGGCATGATAACGCGGAACACGTTACCGACCATAATCGTACCGATGATTGCACCAACGTGAATATAAGCGCCGCGACCACTGAAGACTTGAGCTAGACCATAAGCCGCGCCAACTAAGAGTACGAATAGAACCGCGCCTAATAGCATTGGTGTTTTACCTAGTGGTGAATCACACAACAAGTCATAGATAAACCAGCCAGCAACCAAAGCACCGACACCAATGGCAATTGCCGTCGTTGGTGATAAGCCCGAGCCTGGTGCAATCAAATAGATCTCAGCGTTTAGGTAGTAAACCACAGCCAATAGCAGCACACCGGTGATCCAAGTGAAGTACGCTTCCCATTTAAACCAATGCAAATGCTCAGGCATTTCTGGTGGTGCAAGTTTGTATTTTTCTAGGTGGTAGATACCACCGCCGTGAATCGCCCAAAGGTCACCAGAAAGGCCCGTTTTTGGGTTAACCCGGTTTAGGTTGTTCTCCAACCAAACAAAGTAGAATGAAGCACCAATCCATGCGATGCCAACTATCATGTGAACCCAGCGAATCGCTAGATTCAACCACTCCGTGATATGTGGATCCATAATTTACTCCTTTACAGCGCTTGTTCCATGCGCTGTTTTTCTTCCAGCTTGTTGTTGCTCGGTAGATCGTCCAAATGCAGTGAGACTAAGTCGTTCTCGAAGTAGACTTCATCGCAGTTATGCCCTTCACCGCCTCGGTCGACGATAAGAAACTGGTCTTGGTCAGTTAGGGCTAACACTGGGTGATGCCAAACGCCTTTGTGGTAGTTAACACCTTGACGTCCATTGCTCAAGAATGCGCGGCATGACTTCAGACTTGGTTGATCCCCTTTTGGCGCAACAACAATAAGATACGGTTGACCAAGCAACGGAACGAAAGCTTGCGATCCCAAAGGATGACGTTCTAACATTTTTATCGTTAACGGATAGCTAAGCGGCATAGCTTGAAAGATACTGATGATGGCTTCACCACCTTGCTCTTGTACATCGGTGCTCGCTAGCTTGTGATAACGACGAGTCGAGCCATTGTTGATCATAAAGTAGTCGCTATTGTCTACTTCAATCACATCCCCAAACTCAGCAAATGCTTGCTTGGTCAAAGGTTCGATGGTTAAACGGCGAATTCCATTGCTCATATTGCTTCCCTCGCTTATTTCGCTTTAGTGCCAAACAAACGTAAACGGCTGATACCACCATCAGGGAAAATATTGAGGCGAACATGAGTCACAGCGCCAAGATCATTTACCTCTGAGTTGAACTCGTGAATGTCATGTGCCTTGAGCTTTTGCGCAGGTAATAGTTCACGCCAGAAGAGACTCTGAGTCGCAACTTGATCATCCGTTCCGCCTTTAACATACGCAGCTTGAATTGAGCAGCTATCTGGGAAGTTACCTTTAAAGTGAGCTGTATCGACAACCACTCGGTCAATGTTGCCTGCATGTCCAAGCGCGACAATCACCCAATCATTACCCGGAGTACGACGACGGGCTGTTTCCCAACCATCACCCATGTTCTCACCGCGACCAGGGCCAAGAATGTTAGACTTGTTGCCGTAGTGCTCATCACTACATGCCAAAGCGCGACCGCCATTTTCAACCGCAGCGAGGTCGACTTTCTGTTGGCTATCGATGCGATCCCAATCAACGCTAGGTCGACCATAAACGCGTAAACGTGCAACACCACCATCTGGATAAATGTTGAGACGTAAGTGAGTAAACACTTCGTCACTTTCGATCTGTTCAAGATGATGATGATCGCCTTGCAAACCCATTGAAGGTAGAATCTCTTGCCACTCGGTTGCGTCGGTTGGATCACCGTCTGGGGAATAACAGGCATCAATCGAAGCCGACGGCGGGAAGTTACCCGTGAAGAAAGACGTATCAATATCAACACCCGCAATCGTGCCCGCAAGACCTAGGCGGATGACACAGTAATCGTAGCCTTCACCACGCTTACGACGGCTTTCCCAGCCATCCATCCATTTGCCGTTATCATCGTAAAGATCGTCTTTCCATTCTGGTGCTTCACGGCGTAAAAGTCGGCTCTTATCGGCAAAGAAATCATCGGTAGCGTAGATAGCTTCTGCGCCAAGTTTATCGTCAGCAAGGTTAATGTATTGTTCAATATCTAAGGACATGTCCTTTATCCTTCCAATTATTCAAAAATAGGTTAAGTGAGTATGCTCATCTAGAGCTCTATGCCCTTTGTCGGGCAGATATCAATCGATATCAGAACGAAACAGTCGCCATCTCCGTGACTTACATATCTCGTAGGCGAAACAGTGCGATCTTGTTGATTTCCTGTATCGCAGTAGCAAACTCAGTGTCACTATCATTGCCTAATCGCTTCTCGAAGGATTCAAGAATTTGGTAACGATTGGCCCCTTTCACTGCCATGATGAAGGGAAAGTTGAAGCGGCTTTTGTAACTGTCGTTGTACGTAGTGAATTTCTCGAACTCTTCCGCTGAGCACTGATCAATGCCTGCGCCAGCTTGTTCCGCAGTCGATGCGGCAGTAAGTTCGCCGTTAATTGCTGCTCGCCCCGCTAAATCTGGGTGAGCATTTATAAGTGCAAGTTGTTTTGCTTTCTCTGCGTCTAAAAGCGTTTCAGCCATTCTTAAATGCAGATTTGAAACAAAGTTATCCTGATCTGATAACCCTTGATCGTAGACGGTTTCTGCTACCCATGGGCTATGCTCATACACGTCGCCAAAGTGGGAGACAAATTCCGTACGTTCCATTTGAGATGGTTTGCAAAAACGAAATTCAGTCATGTTATTTTCCCTCTTTTGGTGTGTATGGATGATGCTCGTGCCAATGACGAGCGATATCAACACGGCGACATAACCACACATCGTCATGTTGTTTAACGTAATCTAGGAAGCGCTTTAACGATGCAATACGACCCGGTCTACCAATCAGACGACAATGTAGACCAACTGACATCATCTTAGGGGCTGCCGCACCTTCAGCGTATAAAGTATCGAATGTGTCCTTTAGGTATTGGTAGAACTGTTCACCCGAGTTAAATCCTTGTACAGTGGCAAAGCGCATGTCGTTAACATCCAGTGTGTAAGGAATCACTAACTGAGGTTGACCTGCCTCGGTATGCCAATAAGGCAAGTCATCGTCATACGCATCTGAGTCGTATAAGAAACCACCTTCTTCTGCAACTAACTTGCGGGTATTTGGCCCTGTACGACCTGTATACCAACCAAGCGGTCTTTCACCGGTGATCTCTTTGATGATTTCAATCGCTTTCATCATATGGTCGCGCTCTTGCGACTCATCCATGTATTGGTAATCAATCCAGCGATAGCCGTGACTACAAATCTCGTGTCCCGCTTGAACCATAGCTTCTGCGACATCTGGATGACGTTCAATCGCCATCGCCACTGCGAATACGGTCAATGGAATCTCGTACTCATCAAATAGCTTTAACACACGCCACACACCTGCGCGGCTACCATACTCATAGATAGATTCCATGCTGATGTGTCGCTCGCCTTTAATTGGCTGCGCGGCTGGAATCTCTGACAGAAAGGCTTCGGACTCATCATCCCCATGTAGAAGGCAACGTTCACCACCTTCTTCGTAATTCAACACAAACGACACGGCGATACGAGCACCACCTGGCCATTTAGGGTGAGGAGGATTCGCCCCATAGCCAATCAGGTCTCGTGAATAATCCTTATCCATTCAGGCTCTCCTTAAATACAAGACACTTTGTCTTTATGCCTTCTTAAACTTCATACATTCATTGTATACAATAAATTATCTTAATGTAAAGATTTTGTTGTTAAAGTTAATTTACGTAAACAAAAGCCATTTTATCAATAAGTTATGTACACTTAGGCTTAAATGGGTATCTAGCTCGATCTCACAAAACTGATTTTTGTTCACTTTTACTAGTAACAAAATTATAACATCAAGCTTTACTATCCGAATATTTTGTGTACATATATAGGTAACAGAAGTAAATTTAAAACAACTTTGTATACAATTTAAAATCAATAATCGCTAAGGAGAGCGCTGGGCGCGAATAACAATTATGGGCAAATTAACTACACACGTATTGGATACAATGCACGGCGTTCCCGGTGCAAATATTCAAGTTGAGCTGTTCCGTGTTGAAGAGGGCAGCCTGACCAAGATTAAAACGGTCACCACCAACTTTGATGGTCGAACTGATGAACCAGTGCTAGAAGGCGATGAGTTTGTGACAGGCAAATATCAACTGGTATTCCATGTTGCCGATTACTACAAGAACCAAGATGTCGACCTTGGTGAAATCCCATTCCTAGATGACGTTGTGATTCGCTTTGGTCTAGGAGAAACAGGTGCACATTACCACGTGCCTTTGCTTGTTTCGCCGTACAGCTTCTCTACCTATCGTGGAAGCTAACCAAAGTAATCAGCAATAGATAACCCTAACAACGTCATACATATCAATCGGGAGAATTGGAGTCTGCAAAAACACCATCAAAATGCAGAAAGCGGTATTCAATTTCAGAAACATCAAAACAAAAGGACTTGCTGACATGAATGAAAGCAAAGCAGAAGTGCTGAATAACGAAAGCCAATCGGGTGGCTTGCTAGAGCGCTTTTTCAAACTGAAAGCACATGGAACCAGTGTTAAAAACGAAATGATCGGGGGATTACCACTTTTGCCACTATGGCATACATCATTTTCGTTAACCCTCAAATCATGGCGGCTTCAGGGATGGATTCTGGCGCAGTCTTCGTTGCAACCTGTATTGGTGCAGCGATTGGCTGTCTGTTAATGGGACTTTTTGCCAACTGGCCTGTCGGTTTGGCGCCGGGCATGGGCCTTAACGCCTTCTTCTCTTTCACTGTGGTTAGTGAAATGGGCTACAGCTGGGAAGTCGCGCTTGGTGCGGTATTCCTCTCAGGTATCCTATTTGTCGGGATGAGCTTCTACAAAATACGCCAATGGATCATTGAAAGTATTCCAGAAAGTTTACGCTTCTCAATGACCGCAGGTGTCGGCCTTTTCTTAGGTCTTATCGGGCTTAAAACCGCGGGTATTGTGGTAGAGAACCCAGCCACTTTGGTTTCACTTGGCGACTTCACTAAACCTGATGCCATGCTTGCGGCTATCGCTTTCTTAATCATCGCAGTACTCAGTGAGCGTAAAGTTTTCGGTGCGGTACTGATCGGGATTTTGAGCGTCACTGTTGTTGGTATGATGTTAGGTCTCGTTCAATACAACGGCTTCTTTGCAGCGCCGCCAAGTATTGCCCCTACCTTCTTGGCAATGGACATCTCTGGAGCGTTTAACATCTCAATGGTTAGCGTCATCTTGGCCTTCTTGTTCGTTAACATGTTCGACACTGCAGGCACACTGATGGGTGTTGCTGAACGTGCGCATCTTGTAAACAAAGAAACAGGTAAAATCGAAGGGCTTAGCAAGGCGTTAAAAGCCGATTCTATTTCTAGTGTCGCAGGTGCTTGTGTCGGTTGTCCGCCTGTAACTAGTTACGTAGAGAGTGCGGCGGGTGTAGCAGCAGGTGCTCGTACAGGTCTGTCAGCCATTGTAGTAGCTGCCCTATTCCTAGCGGCTATTTTCCTTTCACCTTTGGCAGGTATGATTCCAGCTTACGCCACGGCAGGTGCGCTAATCTACGTCGCATTCGTGATGATGAGCAGTATGCAGCATGTCGATTGGAAAGATTTTACCAATGGTGCTCCGGCAGCGATTACTGCCCTGATGATGCCGCTGACTTTCTCAATTGCAAACGGTATTGCTCTTGGCTTTATCACTTACACAGTGCTGAAAGTCGCGACAGGAAAAACTAAAGATGTCTCTATCTCAATGTACATCCTGACTGTCGTCTTCGTCGCTAAGCTTATCTACATCTAATTCCTAGGGTCTGCTGACCCTAATTATCCTTGTGAAAACTAGCCTGAGCATGGGTTCGGGCTAGCTTCCTATACGAAAAATTCGTGACCCTACGTAGTTTGTAGAAGTCAATTGTCCAATCTACGAGAGAAAAATGGATTCTCTCTGAGGTATAACCAATGAAACTTCTGTATACACTCAACCAAAAACCGCCACACGGCATTACCTTGCTGCTCGCTTTGCAACACATGCTGGCATCCATTGGTGGTATTGTGGCTGTCCCGCTCATTGTTGGCGCATCCATCGGACTGCCCAACGAAGAGATTGTCTCGCTAATCAATGCCGCCCTACTCGCTTCGGGCATCGTCACCATGGCGCAATGTATTGGTGTCGGACCTATCGGTATTCGTTTACCTGTTGTCATGGGCTCTAGTTTTGCTTTCTTAGGTGTGGCGATTGCCATTGGCCGCGAAGGTGGTGTCGCTAGCATTATGGGCTCGGCTTTAGTTGGCTCTTTAGTGGTGATTGCGGCTAGCTTTTATATGGACAAAGTCCGCAAGCTATTCCCAACGGTAGTGAGTGGCGTTGTTGTCACCCTAATCGGCTTAACCATATTGCCCGTTGCGATGAACTGGGTGGGTGATGCGCCCGCTGCGAGTGAAAACTTTGCAACTCTACCAAAGCTTTTCTTAGCCATCGTTTCACTGGGTATCGTGGTTGCAGTCTCGGTTTACTGTAAAGGCGCAGTTGCCGCATCTGCCATTGTTATTGGTCTAGCGGGCGGTTACATCGTCGCGCTCTCCCTAGGCATGGTAAACCTTGATGATATTACCTCTGCCGCTTGGGTTGGTGGACCAGAGCCTCTTAAATACGGTTTAAGCTTTCAAGCCAGCGCCATTGTGAGCATGAGCTTGGTTTATATTGTCGTCATTGCTGAAGCAACGGGTGACTTTATGGCACTAGCAAACAACTGTAATAAACAAATCTCGGGCAAAGATCTGCAACGCGGTCTGCTTGGTGATGGCTTAGGCAGTACGCTTTCTTCGATTTTAACCGCTATGCCACTGGCTTCTTTCAGCCAAAACGTAGGGATAGTGGGCATTACTGGTGTAGCGAGTCGATATGTTGTTGCAGCAACAGGTGGCCTGCTGATTTTAGGCGGCTTGTTCCCTAAACTTGCAGCCGTCGCGGTAACCATTCCTAAACCAGTTCTTGGCGGTGTTGGCTTTGTTATGTTTGGCATGATTGCCTACGCTGGTATTCGCATGCTGATTATGGCCGCAGACACCAAACGCAACGCTTTGGTTATCTGTGTCGGTTTGGCATCAGGTTTAGCCGTGACTTTTGAACCTCGTTTACTTCAGCACTTACCGCACGATATTGCTAACTTCCTGCACTCTGGCATTACCACGGGCACCATAGCAACGGTTCTTCTCCATCAACTTCTTCCTAAGTCATCCAACAAAGAAGTTCGTGAAGCACTGACAGAGAGTAAGGTTCAAGTTGAAGAAAAGATCATCCGAAAGTCTGATGATGAAGCACCACAAGTGGTAGAAAGTAAACTTGAAGCAAAGACTACAGAATAAACTCACTTTAATCAGAACAAAGGCATCAAAAGGAGACCTAAGCTCACGACATCAACCTGAGCTTAACAACAATAACACCGCTAGTACTTGCTAGCTTAACTGTAACTAAAACGTTTAAGACCCTCTCCCCTGAAATGGCTGAGATGGCTAAGGACTATTATGAATGGAAACCATCTGGATTAAGAATCCACTGGCAATTTATACCGGAAACACGCAAGACGCCCAAGGTGGTCTCGTGGTTCAGGGAAACAAAGTTGTCGAACTTATCCCAAAGCATGGGACGCCGTCCCACTCAATTGATTATGTGGTTGATGCCTCTCGGCATGTCGTCACACCTGGGCTCGTTAACGCCCACCACCATTTTTATCAAACCTTAACGCGCGCTTACCCTGACGCGTTAAACAAAGAACTGTTTCATTGGCTCAAAAGCCTGTATCCCGTCTGGGCAAATCTAGATGAAGAGATGATGAGCGTTGCGACCGAGCTTGCCTTAGTTGAGTTGATGCTGTCGGGTTGTACCACCGCGTCTGACCATCACTACTTACTGCCAAACGGATTAGAACACGCGATAGACTTGCAGGTCGAAGCGGCGCAAAAGCTTGGTGTCAGAGCCATCTTTACTCGTGGCTCAATGAGTTTAGGTGAAGAAGACGGCGGCTTACCGCCACAGCATACCATTCAAACCGAGCAAGCAATTGTCGATGATAGCTACCGTTTGATTCGCCAGTACCACCAGCAACAAGAAGGGGCAATGACCCAAATCGCGCTCGCGCCATGCTCCCCCTTCTCCGTCACCACAGATTTGATGAAAGAAACCGCCCACATCGCCAAGCAAGAGAATGTCATGATGCACACCCATTTGTGTGAAACGCTGGATGAGGAAGATTTCTGTGTCGAACAATTTGGCATGCGCCCGGTCGATTATCTCGAAGATGTTGGCTGGCTAAATGACAGAACTTGGCTTGCCCATGGTATCCATTTCAATAGCGAAGAGATCCGCAGACTTGGTCAAGCAGGGGTGGGTATTAGCCACTGCCCAACATCAAACATGATGCTTGCTTCAGGGATTTGTAAAAACAATGACCTAGAAGCCGCAGGTGTTAAAGTCGGCCTAGGCGTTGATGGCTCGGCCTCAAACGATGGCTCAAACATGATTGCCGAAGTGCGTATGGCGATGTACTTACAGCGCCTACAGTATGGCTCGGCAAACGTATCCCATTTTGATGCGCTGCGTTGGGCGACTAAAGGCTCAGCTCAAGCGATGGGGCGTAATGATATTGGTGAGCTTAGCGTGGGCAAACAGGCCGATATTGCGATGTTCAAGCTCGATGATATCCGTTTCTCTGGCAGTCATGACCCTCTTGCAGCACTGCTATTGTGTGGCGCTCAACAAGCCGACCGCGTAATGGTTGCAGGTCACTGGCGAGTGATGAACAGTGAAGTGATTGGCGTCGATATCCATCAATTGATGGAACGCCATAAAGCGGCCGCATCTAGGCTAGCGCGTAAAGCTTTAGGTGAATAGCACACGCCAAATCATCGCCAGCCTAAGTTCAAATTAGCTTAGGTTGGCGTTTTTAATGGCCTGTAATCGATCCATATCCCACTAATTCAAATCAGATAATTAAGCCATGCGAGAGCAACTGGCAGGCTTACCCCTACAATTGAAACATGAGCTTATTGAACCTACCTTTGAGTACACGCTTGTTAGCTATGCAAATTCAAACACCCAATCCTTAAAAAGCGTTCACCACTCGGTTAACTAGCACTAGAAACTGCGACTAAAGCCCCATTGCAACAACTTGCACTCAATGCCAGTATCAAAAAACAAACAACTCAAGGTAGAGAACAACAGGTTTTTGCAATCGCTCACTCGATGCGTGGGAGTTTCGTTGCAAAGCCCCTCGCAATCACGGATATGACCACATCAATACAGCTATGGAATAAACAGATCGTTAGTCGAGCGAGTATGGCGGGATTGGGCGCGACACTCATTGGCAATGGGATAGGTCGTTTTGCCTACATAGCTCTGATGCCCGCCTTGATTCAAAGCGGTTGGTTTAGCGAAAGTGATGCTTCTTATTTAGGCGTAGCAACACTTATCGGGTATATTGCAGGAGCGCCTGCGGCCAATCTTTTACTTCGCTATTTCAGCTCTGGCCTGCTCATTCGTAGCGCAATGTTAATCAGCACTTTTAGCTACCTTGCTTGCGCGTGGCAAGACGCCCCCCTGTCTTGGTTTTATATTTGGCGTACCTTGGCTGGTGTCACTGGCGCATTACTCATGGTTGCGGCTCCGCCAGTGATTGTTCGCCAATTCAGTTCCGACGTCAAAGCCAGAGTCAGCGGCGTTGTGTTTTCTGGGATCGGTATCGGAGCAATGCTTTCAGGTACACTGCTGCCAGCACTTATCTCATATGATTTGATTTCTGCTTGGGTAGGGATGGGCGCCGTAGCACTCGTCACCACCATTTTAACTTGGAACGCGTGGGACACCCGCATCCCCCCTACCAATGCAGCTTACGTTCAGGCGTCATTTTCTCAGCTTTCTCAGCCTCAGGTTAAAAATGTCATCCTCATATCACTCGCCTACAGCTTATGTGCAATTGGTTATCTGCCACACACTTTATTTTGGGTCGATTACCTTGTTAGAGAACTCGGCATGTCATTCACCAGTGGTGGGTTCTTTTGGGCAACCTTTGGCGTGGGTGCAGCTATGGGGCCACTCATCACAGGTAGCTTAGGAGATAAGTTTGGGCTCAAGCGTTCTCTATGTATCGCATTCAGCTTTAAAGCAGCAGGCGTCGCTATTCCTTTACTCAGCGCCCATCCATTCTTGTTGTTTATCTCTTCCCTCTTGGTCGGCATTTTTACCCCTGGGATAGTCACCCTTGTGTCCACCTATACGCTCGAATGCGTGGGCTATGAGCTACATACCAAAGCTTGGAGTGGAATGACGTTAGCTTTTGCTATTTCACAAGGCGTGGGTGGTTTTCTGATGGCCTACTTTCTTAGCCACTTAGCGTCTTACAACACCCTATTTGCTCTCAGTGCCAATGCGCTAGTACTTTCACTTGTATGCATTTTATCGACATCAACACACTGCGCGGAACAAACGCAATCAGCGAATAACTCAATGAAATAAGGACTCTCTATGCAACTCTACCTAAATGATACTTCACCATTTTCACGTGTGGTTGTGGCGACAGCTTTGTTGTCGAATGTCCCTTCTCTTTCAATGGTTTGGGTCGATCCTTGGAGCTCTCCAAGCAATTTAAAAAGTGTGAATCCGTTTTGTTTAATTCCCGCTCTAGAGCTAGATTGCGGGAACTCCCTGACAGAGAGTATATGCGTTAGTCAGTATTTAATTGAGACCAATCAACCAACTGGACTGAAGAACGTTAAGCTCAACGATGTTGACCAAGTTAAGCTCCTTGGAACGGCGAAAACTCTGATGGAAATCGCCTTTAGAACCGCAGTGTTACCTCGCTTTACTGATCAAGACAATGAGTTGATCAGACGTGGGCAAGAAGGCATTATTTTGGCACTAACGAATCTAAACAAAGAAATGGATGAGTCAGGTAAAGGTAAAGAGGTCTATCTGGATCCAAACTTAGCAACACTGTATCTACATATTGGTTTGGAATATATCCAATTTCGTCATCGCGCTTTGTATGACGATGCCGTCGTCACGCATATTGACGAGTTCTTAAATACCTCGCCATTTAACCAGCTTCTTAAACTAGTCAGTATTGAAAGGCTATCAGAAAAACCTGATTACTCAGCGTTAGAATCTTCTTGGCGACAGTTGTAAAAGTCAAGGGGCGATGAGCGCCCCTTGATTTTCTATACGTATTAAGCAATTGCCTGATGATAAATATGATCTGCGACGACTCCAAAGCCTTCAGACGTTGGGTGGATTTCATTGCGCCATTGATCGCTATTGAGCAAACCTTGGGTATCAACTACCGTCAGAATTTCATAGTCATTAGCGACCTCAATTAACCGCTGTTTAAATCGCGTTAACAGGTGATTAATGATATTTTCTTGGTCATTCGCATCGGTTATCTTTTTGGCTTTTAGGTACGGGTAGACCCAAGACTTACCTACTGGAATGATATCGAACAGTTCAAAGCCCGTAGGATTAGGCTGAACAAAATCATAGGTATGCGTGACAATCTTAATATCTGGATTTTTTGAGTACTCCATCGTTAGCTCGCACAGTACTCGATAAGCATTTTCGATTTGCTTGAGCTTCATTTCTACGCGATGTTCGAGTATGCATTGTTGCCAATCCATGCCGGGCTGCTTATCTCTAATAAAGAACCCAAAGTCATACCGACCGACAATGTCATTCCCACCGCCTGAAAACAGCAATAGATCAAACTCATTATGCGAGAGGCGCTTTAACAAAGATAACTTTTCATCGCCGGAAATCATATCAATTGCCTCATCTCCATTTGACGACGTGTTGTAAATCAGCAAGTTGTTCCGATCTGCTAAATGGTCAATAACATTGGCATCTTTACCGAAGATAAAATAGCGTCTTGGGTAATTAAACCAAGAATCACCTTCGGCAAGAATGCGTATTTTATCAGGTGTGTAACGATCCTGAATGAGTTGCTTGTAGGCTCTTGAATCGGATGTCGCTGGCATAATCTTGTCTCCTACAGTGGTTAAACACTAAGTGCACTTATCCGGTTTCTAAGCTGGCAATATCTTGTCAGACTCCATAGCTTCGCTCGCCTTGAAGAAATCCCAATGTTTGCGAGCAGAGTTAACAATGACACCGATGACAAATTTGATTGCAACATATTCCCCCGCTTCTGGAATGTACGGAATATCAATTTTGTCATTCGCTAGCGAAGTCAAACGTTTCACTAGCCTCTCTGCTTCTTGATCGTCAATGCCTTGATCTAGGCTTCTCACTAAGTCATAAAACTCGTTAGGCAAGTTGTCGTATAAAAAGGTGTCTACTTTGATCACCACCTTGAGCAATATTTTCTCCTCTCTAGTCTCACTCACTAAAGGAACATTAATTTCAGCATTGAGCTTCTGAGCAAGTGTTTTTGCTTCATCGGCTGTGAGTTTCATGCGTTTTTCTGGTGGTGCAAAGTAGTCATCCAGTAAGTCTCTGAACTCGTCCTTAGTTAAATCTTTGATCGTATTCATATTCGCCTCCTGCTATGACAAAAACTCTAAAAGTGTATTGACTTGTTGATCGATAAGTTGCTCTGCTAAACGACTTAACGCACTGATATTGCTCTTGCTTACGTTGTCCATATCGTCATCAGCATCCGCTAAGATAGTTTGTAAACGTAAGTAGTCTTGGCCTAGCAATACCTTCAATTGATGATCTGCGGCATCAGACACACCATCGAACATGCAGCTCATGACAGGTAATGCCCAGCCGACTTTGCCCCAATCCTTGGCTTGGTTGAACGGAATTTCTCGAACTAACTCTCCGGTCCCTAAAGAGAGCAACTTGATATCATCATCTGGGAAAAGTTTTTTTGCCTCTACATAGGCTGAAACGGCAGGATTGTTAATAAACACGCCGCCATCAACTAATGCTCTTCGCTTGTTGTTAACCTTAACCAAAGCGGGTTCAAAATAGGTTGGTGCCGCACTCGTTGCTCTTGCTGCTAGGCGCATCGGTACTTGCTGAGTATTTGAGTTCCAGCTTTTTAGAAAGAAAGGTTCACGCTCTTCAATGTCATAGCTAGTAACCATAACCTTAGTTTGGGCACTCTCTAACGGCTCTGAGCGAAAATACTCTAACAGTACAGATTCAATGCCATCTGAAGGATACTTTTCATCAGTTAAGCCACCTACAGATGTCACACCTTTCCAGCGACTGCGCGGGAAGATATCTGAGCCACGCTCGCGATAAATCTTTACTAGCTCGGTAGCACTATAAGGTTCATTAGTCCCAGGTACATTGATACTTAAACCCATAGACAAAATGCCACCGGTTGAAGTACCGCACATTAAATCAAAGAGTTGGCAGCATGGTTTACCTGTTTCTTGTTCCAATTTAGCAAGAACCAATGCGGGAATGATCCCTCGAATGCCGCCACCATCAATCGATAAAACTCGTCTCATTTTGATCTCCTTTTCATCGAGTTTATAAATTTCGATATAAACATAGATGCTATAAATGCATATGCATTTGGCAGGGATCACAAATCTCTATTTGGTCGAGTATTAATTCTAAGAACTGAAAAAGGGAGGGTACTAGCGATATAACGAAGAGCAGAAAAAGTGGAATCGGGTGAAACAGGCGTGATGATTTAACTGTGGAATTACACAAAAAAAGGGACGTTTCCGTCCCTTGATGTTCTTAAGCTGTTTCTACTTCGTATGAAAAATTTGCTCAGTTTCCAATGAGGTCATCGCGCGGATTTGACGCCATACGTAGTAGAAGATACCAAACATCATCAGCATGCTAGGAATCGCGATAATTGGATAACTATAAAGAGTGAGCTTACCAAGCTCTTCATTAAACTCTGGCGTGCCTGCAGGGCTGGTCACAATCCAAGTTGCGAGAAAATAGTTCATCGCAGAAGAGAACGCGAAAGTACTCGCGAATAGGTAGTTTGACGACATTAAGCAACGCTCGAATGCATCCGTCTTGCCATTCTCTTTTAAACGTTCAGTGATCAAAGCTAGATTTAACACGGTATCGTTAAGGATCATCTTCTGCATAAATGGGTAACGGGTAAATGTTGACCCCAAAACAGCCAAGCCAATAAGACCAGGGATTAGTGCTTCTTTCAGTGCTAACCAACGCGTATCAAGCTCTAACAGGCCAATACCACCTGTCAGTAAAACACTCACAAAGCCCAAAGCAGCGATGAAGTTGAACTTCTTATTGCGGATAAGATCCATACCGCCATACACAATAGGAAAAGCGAGTGCGACAACCAATGCCATTACAGTGCCTAGATGCTCTTCGCCGCTGAACTTCATTAGAATGAATGAAGGTATAAATACGTTAAACAGGATTTCGAATAGGGGATTCGACTTTTTCGTCGTGGTGTTACTCATAATTGTTACTGACTCTACTCTGTCACTTCATTTTAGTTTCGGGGAGAAGTGTTCAACGCTTAGCTTAAGATGTAAAGCGTTAAAACGTCGAGTTGTGTAACGACTTATGAAATTAATGAAGAAAGAATTTAACGCTCTCTATGTCAGTATAGCCTGATGAGGCCAACTAAAATCTGGCTTCGTTGAAACGAAGCCAGATTTAATCAGTAACATTGGTGATTTGTCACAACCGTTATTTTACTTCGTCAGCGGCTGCAAAGATTGCAGGCAACGCTTTGTAGAAGATAGCGATAACCATGCGTGGTGTTTCCGTTTGAGGATAACCACCGTTCATTGCTACAACAGTACCTGTTTTGTGATCCATCGCGACGACCTGACCATGAATACCCACCATAGCCATAATCTGGCGACCATTGATGTTTAGAGAGCGGAACTGATCTTTGTACCAGCCTTCAGCTAAAGCAGACTCTTTACCTTTCAGCCATGCAGCACGTACTTCATCATTACCTTCCAGGATTTCGTTGATGAACCCAGCTGGAACCACTTGCTCGCCTTTGTAGTTCTTACCGCCGTTCATTAGCATGCGGCCAACACGTGCAAGGTCTTTAGTTGCTGCATTGAGACCGCCAGAAGCTACCGGATTACCTGCGAAGTCAGCTTGGTAGTGCGCGTTTTCAGCCATGCCAACTTTACCCCAGATCTGCTTTTCTAGAAGGTCAGCCAGTTTCTCGCCAGTTGCTGCTTCTACTACTTTACCTAGCACTTCAGTATTGATGCATTGGTAAGAGTACTTAGAACCCATTGGCGCAGATACTTCTTTAACCATTGGGAAGTAGTCTTTGATACCGTTCGGGTAAGTTGCTGAGAAGTCACCGTTCCAACCTTGAGCGTCAGTCATGCGAGTATCCCAAGATTTGTGCTTTTGGACCTCTTGGATTACAGAAGTACGCATGTCAGCAGTTTCTTGAACTGTTGCACCGTCCCATGCTGTACCTTTAAGCTCAGGCAGGTAATCAGTTACTTGCTTGCTCATGTCTAATTTGCCTTCAGCCGCTGCGATACCCGCTAGCATTGCAGTGAAAGACTTAGTTACAGACATATCTAGGTGAGTTGAGTGCTCATCCATGTTGTTCCAGTAGTGCTCGTGAAGCATGTGGTCACCTTTAAGCACAACCATTGAGTGGTTCTTTACACGATCACGTAAGAAATCGTTTAGAGACATCTCACCATCAATTGCAGGAACCATGATTTTGTTGAAGTCTAGAGACTTGTCAGTCTTGAACTGTTCTGGAGCTAGACCTGAGCGCTCGATCTGATAAGACGGTGTAAATTTGTAAGCATTTGGGAAAGAAGACGCTGCGTATTCTGCGCTGTCCCAAAGTTCAACTGGCATACCAGACGCTGCTGCACCTTCAAGGAATGCTGCATCAGGTTTGTTGAACGTCGCGGCATTCGCCATAAAAGAGCTGCTTAGTAGGACGGCAAGAGAAAGTACTTTAAGTTTCATAATGAATCTCCGAGTCAGTGCGTTAAGAACCATCCTAAAGCACATTGCTTGACATAAAATCTGTAAGGTCTGAGAAGGAATTTAATCCAATTTAGTTTCATGACATAATTGCTAAGCGTGCAAAAAACGCATGCTCAAATCTATTATGGGAGGAGATATGAACCTTAACCTTGAGTATTTAGCGGCATTCGTTGACGTATATGAGCAGGGAAGCTTTGCTAAAGCGGCCAGTAAATCCTCTCAACACGCTTCAACATTCAGTAGAAAAATCAGTGCATTAGAAGATTACTTAGGATTTGATTTGTTTGTGAGACATAGCCGATACCTTGAATCTACTGAACAAGCTAAAGCACTCTACGACCATGCAAAAGCCTTTCTTACCGAAGCAAATTTATTTGATACTAAAGTAAGCAGTATTTTCCAAGGTCACACAGGGAACACTGTTATTGTGATAGACACCTCAGTAATAGAATTAGGCATGTTAGAGTCCATTAGCCAATTGATTCGTGCTATGCCCTCTGTGAAAGTCACGATCAAAACAGGCGATACTGAATCCGTGCGTACAGCCCTTGTTAATGGTGAAGCAGATATGGCTTTTGCTCTGGCAACGTTTTCTTTACCCGCAGAGATAAACGGCTTTCGCTATTTGGAGTTTCCGCTAACACGTGTCGCAACCCAAGCTTACTTAGAACAATTCGGCTACCAACAAGGTAAGCCACTCTCACCAAGTACGATACGCAGCATGACTCAAGTAGTGATGACACCACTGCGTAACCTAGGTGTAGAGAGTCAAGTATACAGCCACAACGTTATAAACTCAGACAGCTTCTTTATAGCTAGGGAGCTAGCTCGACATGGAGCTGGATGGAGTAACTTACCCCTTTCAATGGTTGATGCTGACATTAAATCAGGAGAAATCATTTCCTTCGATGTAGAGGATGATTTCCACCTAGCTTGGTCTGTCGAGCTTTTGTGGTCAACCGAAAAGGTTTACGATCCCATTCGTGAACAGCTGATTAAGATGCTTGAATAAAAAGCTGGTGGTTTACCCCGTGAACTCTTCGATCATCGCACTCACTTCAGGACTAAATTTGCGCTGCTTGTAGTAATACTCTTTATCGTGCTCACCAATTTCATGCATCACTTTGCATGGATTGCCAACTGCAACAACGTTGGCAGGGATATCTTTGGTCACAACACTTCCCGCGCCAATCACACTGTTCTCACCGATCGTGATACCCGGTAAGACGACAGAGTTTGCACCAATCCAGACGTTGTTACCTATAGTGACTGGCATATTGAACTGCCCCACTTTTTTCCTTAGAGAGGGTTCAATAGGATGACCTGCGGTCGTAATCGTAACGTTTGGCGCTATCATCACGTAATCACCAATGCGGATAGTGGTGTCATCTACTAAAGTCAGATTGAAATTGGCATAAACCTGCTTACCCAAATGGGTATGCCTTCCCCAGTTTGCGCGAAGTGGCGGCTCTATATAGCAGTTCTCTCCCATCTCAGCGAAGAAGTCTTGTAGGATCTGTTTGCGTTTTTCGACTTCTGATGGGCGAGTTTGGTTGTAGTCATAAAGACGCTCCAAACATTGCGTTTGCTCATCCACCAGTACTTGTTCATGTGAAAAGTAAACTTCGCCGTTGTGCATCTGTTGTTGGATTTTTTCTAGTGACATGATGGTCTTCTCTAGGCTGAGGATTCAATGCTATCGCGTCAGGAATTAAAAAAAATAGCGTTTCGATGGGTCTCATCTTGCCACGAGAACTCTCTTTTACTCTCTCGGATTCGTCACATAAAACACTGCAGTACTTGAGATTTTCACAAGGAAGTCACTTAGCTTATTTCTCAGCCAGAAACCACTCATTCGGCACCTTGACCGCAATCACCTCTGCTCGGCAACAAACGCTGCCTTGCGAGATAAGTTCACATTCAAGCACTATCTTCTTTTCGAATGCTTCAACAATTTTCGCTTTCAAAGTCACCGTAGAATCCATTACGACAGGTTTAAAGAACGAGATGTTTAAGTTGCCCGTGGCAAACCAAACAGGCTCCCCTTGCCCGACTTCCTGTCCATTCAGTTGATACCCCTTAGCGATAGCCATACAGACACAATGACAATCAATGATGGTTGAAATTATGCCGCCATTGAGAAAATGAGTTGGTCCGGCGCAATGGTGTTTTTGAGGAACAAAGTCGCAACTTGCCTCATTTTCTGATTGCCAATAGCTCTTGATCTGCAAACCCAGTGGGTTCTCTGCTCCGCATCCATAGCAGTGGTTATTTGGGATCTGATCTTGTATCGCAACGGTTTGTGGCATGTCTCGCTCCTATTCAAGAGTTCACGTTCCGTGAATAAGTTAATAGTTATCTTATAGTTATAGTCGAGTTTGCTCGCGAAATAATGGAAAGCAGGATTCTATATCTCAATCCTCAAAAGTTTTTGTCGTCTAGATAAAATCACTCGTTTGATATCAATTTCGCTCCTACCTACTATGCCCGCATCCGCAGATAACAGCTGCCCAACACAATTTACTGCATAACCTTTTTGGAGAAGCTATCGTGGAACGACTAAAAACTATAGACCCTGCGAAGATGGGGAAAGAGCGTCACAAACGTGAATATGATCTACGAGTTTTGAACTGCGTGAGTGAAGATGAATACCAGTCACGAATGGCGATTTGGAACAACCTAATCACACCTACGGCACCGATAGAAGAAGCAAAGAAGTTTGTCGATACAGCTTTTAGCAAACTAGAGCAAGACCTCAAGGCATCAAGCAGTGAGTTAGTCATCAACTACAACGAGTTTGTCACTCTAGCGAACGAAGAGATTAACTACATCAGAGTTCACGTTGCAGACAATCGCTCACAATACTTTTGGTACGCGACGATCGCGTTAACTATCTGTTTAACGGCGTCGCTGTACTTTTAAGTTTGTAACAAAAAAGCCTCCAGTTGGAGGCTTTTACGTATCTAGTGATTGATATTAACGAACAATCAAGCCAAGCAGGATACCGACTGCACCAAAGTCTGCGTCACTGAATGTTGTGTTAGCAAAACCTAGGTCGCCCAACACTGGCATTAGGAATACTGGTAGGAAGGTAATCAGTAGACCTTGAGCAAAAGCACCTAAGATTGCACCACGGCGACCACCTGTTGCGTTACCAAATACACCCGCTGCTGCACCGACGAAGAAGTGCGGTACCACACCCGGAATAATCACAGTTAAGCCCATCACGTAAAGTAGGAACATACCTAGCAAACCCGCAGCAAAACTAGATAAGAAACCAACCAGTACAGCATTTGGCGCGTATGGGAATACCACAGGACAATCGAGCGCCGGTTTAGCGTTTGGCACAAGCTTGTCTGAAATACCTTTAAATGCCGGAACGATTTCAGCGATAACCATACGAACACCTTGCAAGATAACGTAAACTCCACCAGCAAACGTAATCGACTGCATCAGCGCAAACATAAACCAGTGTTTACCACCACTCACTTCGCGAACAAAATCACCACCAGCGAAGATACAGGTCACCATAAAGATGATGCCCATAGTGAAAGAGATAGCGACTGGCGTATCACGTAAGAACAACAAGCTCTTTGGTACGTTCATCTCTTCTGTCGAGTGCTCTTTATTACCAAACTTGCTGCCAATAAAGCCTGCTAGCACGTAGGAGAGTGTCGAGAAGTGACCAATCGCCACATCATCAGAACCTGTCACTTGCTTCATGTAACGGTGCGCGATAGCTGGGAAAAACACCATCACTGAGCCAACAACCAAAGAACCTAATGCAATAAGAGGTACACCACTCATTCCGCTTGAAGAGAGGATCGCCGCCACCATCATCGACATAAATAACGTGTGGTGACCTGTCAGGAAGATAAATTTCCATGGTGTTAGACGAGCGATCAAAATGTTCACCAGCATCGCAAAGAACATGATCATCGCCATTTCTTTACCAAATGCTTCTTGAGCAATCGATACAATCGCTTCGTTGTTTGGTACCACACCCGTAATACCAAACGCTTGCTGGAAGATAGTCGCAAAGTCACCTAGAGAGGTAACAACTAAGCCAGCACCAGCGCCTAAGATGATAAAACCGAGAATGGTTTTTACTGTGCCTTTAATGCATTCAGTCACCGGCTTTTTCTGAGCAATTAGGCCGATAAGAGCGATAAGACCGACCAGAACAGCAGGTTCTGATAGGACATCGTTCATTAAGAAACTAAAGAATTCCATAATGGCCCCCTATAGTGCGCCAAGTTCTTGTAAAGCCGCAGATAAACGCTCTTTCATTGCTACTTTATCAACCATGTTATCTAGGCTGACGATCTTCGGTTCAACATCGAGTGCTTTCAGTTGGTCAGTAATATCGTTCGTACCAATAAAGATGTCACAATCTGTGCCTTTTGCACTGCCTAAATCAATGTGATCAACCGCTGCATTAATCTCAAGCTCTTTGACGATGCCCTTGATGCTCATTTCCATCATTAGGCTCGTGCCAAGACCGTGTCCACAAACAACCATAATTTTCATAATTCAGTACCTTTTTATTCTTGATATCTATAGGGGTGATAGTCAGGAGTGATGTTTTAGTAATTCTTGATGACGGCTAAAACGTCATCGACAGATTGAGCGTTGCAGATTTGCTCTACATGCTCTTCATTCATAAACAGCTCAGCCAGTTTTGAAATAGCACCGACATGGCTATCGCTATCCGTTGCCGCTAGCGTCACTAACATCTTCACAGGGTCATTACCTTCAGAGTCAAAGTTAACGCCGTTTTGAATCACAGTGATCGCAAGTGATAAACGATTAACGCCATCTTCTGGTCTTGCATGCGGCATCGCCATACCAGGGCCAACGACATAGTAAGGACCTAGCTCTTGATGCGAGCGAAAAATCGCCTCTACGTAGCTTGGCTCAACAGCGCCATTATCAAGCAATGCCTGACACGATTTTTGAACAGCGTCTTTCCAGTCGCTAGCTTCAGCATGGACTCGAATCACATCAGAGGTAATCAGTTCACTTAGCATTGGATCTTTCCGATTTGTTGTTTTGATGGCGCTACTCTAACGATGATCCTTGTGGAAAAACCGGACAATGATCACAAATGATAGCGCTATCTGGTAGCGCTATCATAAACTGTGATAGCGCTACCATTTATTAATCTTAATGCGGTTTCATATGCTTGTGATCACCATCTAATGCGCTAATATCATTTCAACCCAAGGGCTGTGATAAGATGTCGCGGCGAATTAATAGATAAAAAACGAAAATAAAAAATGAGCGAACCGCGAAAACGCAGAAGCACTGGAAAAGTCACGCTTGCCGACGTAGCTAAAAAGGCCGGTGTCGGTTCAATGACCGTTTCGCGAGCATTAAGAACGCCAGATTTGGTGTCTGATAAACTGCGAGAAAAGATTCAACAAGTCGTTGATGAGCTAGGTTATATTCCCAATAAAGCGGCGGGCGCATTGGCCTCAGCTGAGAGCTATTCAATTGCTTTGATCCTGCCTTCATTGATCGATAAGTCTTGTGCCTTGTTTCTACCTAGCTTCCAACAAACCCTAAACAAAGCGGGCTACCAACTGATTCTCGGCTACAGTGACTACTCAGTAGATCAAGAAGAAAAACTGCTTTCAACCTTTCTCGAAAGTCGCCCTGCAGGCGTCGTACTGTTTGGTGGAGAACACAGCAAGCGCACCCACCAGTTGTTAGAAGCAGCAAATACGCCAGTACTTGAGATAGCCGAGCTTACCTCTACCGCACAATATCTGAATATTGGTGTCGATCATTTCGACATCGGGAAGTCCTGTACCAAGCATATTATCGAGCAAGGCTTTAATAATGTTGGCTTTATTGGTGCACGTGGTGAGCATTCAACCCTTCAGCGCAAACTCCATGGTTGGCAAAGCGCGATGATAGAAAACTATCTAACACCGGATCACTTTCTAACCACGCACGAAGCCCCTTCTTCTCAACTTGGAGCCGAAGGTTTGGCTAAGCTATTGCTGCGCGACTCCACTCTCAATGCATTGGTATGTAGCCATGAAGAGATTGCCATCGGCGCTTTATTCGAATGTCACCGCAGAGTGCTCAAAGTTCCAACCGATATTGCGATCATCTGTTTAGAGGGATCTTCAATGGCAGAGCACGCCTACCCGAGCCTAACTTGTGCAGAAGTCGACTACGAGCGAATGGGAACCAAAGCAGCGGAAAAACTACTTCACCAGATCAAAGGCGACCGAGTCGAAGCCGTAACAGATATCGGCTTTAAGCTAACGCGCAGGGCTAGTACTGCGATCAACTAATTAGGTAGTTTGTTCAGTCAATATCGGACTTTATAAGCGGTTCAACGACCTAAGGTTTACATTGTTTAAAGGATTCCAGTAGCCATAGTCGAAACTGCTCTTCCAATTTTGTGGCTGGCTGATTTTTGCTGAGTAAGGTGTAGCTATGCCCCGATGGTACAAAACCAAACGGGGCGATGAGGTTACCACGTTGCAAGTCATCAACAACCAAGGGGTAAGAGCCTATCGTTGCCCCTAACCCATCAACACTGGCTTGAAGTGAGAAGTAAAAATGAGCAAAACTCTGTTGCTCATTGGCTAGCAGTTCCGGTTTGTTTAGCTCATTACACCAATTTTCCCAAGCTAATGGACGTGTCTGACTGTGCAGCAGTTTCATGGCGCTCAGATCCTGTTCTACTTGTTGCCAGTACTCAGGTGACATCACAGGTCCAACCCACTCTTCAATTAAAGGAGTTTGCTGATAGTCATGGGGTATAGCAAAGTCATCTCGTCGTATCGCCATGGATAGTCCAGATCGCTCCAGATTTATCGCTCCACCTGCGGTTGATAAGCGCACATCCGTAGCGAAGTCGTCGTTAAACGTAGACAATCTAGGCATTAACCAACGCATGGTTAGTGTCGGCTCACAAGAGACTTCTAGTACGTTTTGATTGTGTGTTTCTAACTTAGCCACACCCGTTTCAAGCGCTTGAAAAGCCTGCTCTGTGTAGGTTTTCAGCAGCTCACCTTGCTGACTCAAGCGGACATTTCTTCCTTGCTTCACAAATAAAGTCTGGTCGAGGTAGTTTTCCAGCACTTTAATCTGTTTGCTCACTGCACCGTGCGTAATGTTGAGTTGCTCTGCAGCCTCGCTGTAATTAGAGCACTGCGCTGCAACATGAAAAACATGAAAGGATTTAAGATGCCTCATTAGTGAATTTTTCTCACATAAAACTAGAATTCATTTCGATTATAGCCACAACTGATTTTGCCTACAATGCCAGCCACAATCCAATCAAACTGGGAATAAATATGGAGTTAGTAAGTTTAGCGCTATTGGGCATCTTAATCGTGATTAGCCCGGGAGCTGATTTTGTTCTGGTACTTAGAAACAGTCTTAATCATGGCCGTAAAGCGGGAGTCATGAGTGCACTGGGAATCAGTTTTGCCATCGGTGTTCATATTGCTTACTCGATGCTCGGCATTAGTTACCTAATCTCACAAAATGAATGGTTGTTTAATCTGGTTCGATATCTAGGTGCAGGATACTTAATTTACTTAGGATTAAGGGGCCTTTTGGCGCGCTCCTCAGCACCGTCTAATGCAATCGAGCCGAGTGCAACCAAGTCCGCTTGGCGCTATCTATGTGAAGGTTTTCTTTGCAATGTGCTTAATCCTAAAACCATGCTGTTTTTCTTGAGTATTTTCAGTCAGGTAATGACCAATGACGCATCAAGTAACAACAATGCCCTTATCTATGGTGGCTATATGATGCTTCTACACGGCCTGTGGTTTGTACTAGTCGCACTACTCTTCTCCTCTAACAAGCTGCAAACCATACTGAGTAAAGCCAAGCATCGACTTAATCAATTGTGTGGCGCAGGGCTATTACTATTCGGACTAGCACTAGGATTTAATGATTAACCGTAAGGGCTGGCGATGACAGCCCTTTGTCTATTTCGATCAGACGCTAGGCTAACTCGCCTGCTCCTTGAACTGAACGGGCACTGTTTTCAACCAAGAACACCGTGGCCGCTTGTTTGAGCATCTCCCACTCAGCATCTTCAACGAAGATACCTTCTTGCCATGATGCTTGCTGAGCGCGGCTTAACTCTGCACTATCAACATGGATAGAGTAACCTTTCGCACTTTGGTTAACATCAAAGTCGCTAACCGATAGCTCAATCAGCATTGAATGTACGTCATCGTCACCATTTACAAGGCTTTCGGAAAAATACACCTCAGGTGCGATGCAACCACGGTTCAGTACATACAAGGCACGTTGAGGGCTGCTACCATTGACCCATTGCGCACGACAGGCGATTCCTTTTGCGGCCAAACGAACCAGCTCACTGTAGGCTAACCAGCGATTGTGGCACTGCTTTAGCGTAATTGAGATGGTTTTGTTATCCACCATTTTCTCTAAGGCAAAATCGAGTACCGCAGGCAACTGACATGCGATACTGCTGTTATGAAAATCAACCTCGAAACTCGATTCGCTTTGATTGGAGATCGATACCGCACAATCTGAATCTAGGCTGAGAAACTGACTGGCATTGTTAAAATGCCTCACGCCACTAAGCCCCACCATTTGCAGATCCGCCACCATATTGGCGATGACATCCGCTTCACCACAATGACGACGCATACCTAAAAATGCCTTATTCACTGCGGCAACTAATTCATTGTGTGAAACGATCATGATACCAATCCTCCATTGATCTTTTGTGGCTCTGTGCTGGCAATCTCTTGGCTACTTGGCATGGTCGGAAAAATCCATGTGTCACTATATTCTGGGTCACAGATTTCATCTAACAATGGCGCTCCTTGGAAGAAGGTCACTCGTACCCAGCGATCAGAGCGAGGGTCAAATTTGGTTGCACCGAATATTGCCAGCTTGCAGCGTAGCAGGTGCATTGGTAGCGCATCTTGACGTAATACGTTCATCTGGATGTCTCCCATAACGCGATTACCTAAAGTCCAGACCCGTCGGGTGATAGCACGATATTGAGGGCACTGGAGCAGAAACTCCGCCACGCTCGTTTCAGCAGAGTAGTCATCAAGCGCATGGAACAACTGATTGGCCTGACGACCAATATCGAGTGGCAATTCACGATCTTCACCCGCTTCTTCACCGCGGACACCGAGTCTTGGTTCTTCTTTGTCTTGAGAGCGATACCAGAACCAGTATTTGTTTTCTGCCAGTGAGTAGTCTGCTTCGACAGCCCACTTGTATTTGTCGCTGAGTAACTGGCGCAGCCGTTGGACGGTTTTACCACTTGGAATCGATAGTGCTTCGCTGGTGTTCATTTGGTTTTCAAACTGATCAACCACACTCGGATAGATCTCAAGCAGACAAGAGGTAAGGATTTCTTGGGCTTCCAAACTCATGCTTTCAGTCTGCTTAACAACATCACCCCAGTGCGAATGCGCCGCGATAACTTGCGGCAGATGCTCTATAAGCTGGGCAATGTCGGTGATAGCCAGTTGATTTAAACTATCTTGCTGTTCGTTAATGGTGATGACTTGTTCTAAATGGCACTTGGCCTTAACCAATAAATCTCGCAATTGATCATGCATCTGGCTGTCACACGGCAACGCCAATACTTGCCCAATCGCGCGCTCTCTTGACGTCATCCACTGATCAACGATACACGGATGATTGATTAGATAAGGCGCCATGCCTAAGCCCGTTGCGTTGCCCACTCCTAAATAGCGCTGCAAGCCTTTGTGTAGCAAGATAGCCTTGTCGCCACCTTTCTGCTCTGCAAGATAATGCACCCAATCTAGGCTAAACTCACGCAGCATGTACACGGCACACATTTGCGCGCTAAAGGACTGATTAAAATCAGGGTTCGTTTCAAGCAGCTTAAAATCAGCAATGCCAAATTTACCATTGCCATACACCGCTGTAGTACGAAGTATGTAACCAACCTCTGCCAACTCGTCGGGCTGTGGCTGCTGACCTTTGGCTAAAGCGCCGACAATATGCTCAAATACTCGCACGCTCTTGTTTGCACGTGCCAACACAAGCACCTTGTTCGGGTTTCGTCCCGCTTCTTGCAGAGGAACATTAGCACGTAGCTGCTCTAACAGTTCAACATCGACATCACCATCAACCAAAGCGAATGTGACATCCCACTTTTCTGCAATGACGCGATCATTACGCTCTTCGTCGGCAATCTCATCGCAAAAGACGACTAAGTGATAAGTTTGGGTCGGAGTCGCCAGTTGGTAAATGACATGGCCATAACCCTGGGGACATAACTGCCACTCATGCTTGGTTACGCGCCAGTTTTGTGTTGCCATTTTACGAATCAAACTTCGCACAAAGCTGATTCGATTTTGGTGCATAGCGCCTAGCCTTTCCGGAGCCATGACGAGGGCCGCATTGCGCAGCTGGGTTTCAGTGTAATTAGAACGATGTGCATCCATTTTGCTCACCACCTATTTTTTATTGTAAGAATAATAGGAGTTTGCGCGGGCGTAGGGTACAGCCTACGCAAACTCATCGGTATTGGATTAATAAATTAAAGCCCTTGCTCCTTGGCCATCTTCATTGCGATCTGAGGTGCATTCCATAACGAAGGCAGCAGTATCAGAGAAACCGGCACGGCCGTGATAACAATGAAAGATTGCAGTGCTGAAATACCTCCGGAGCCCAGTGAGATGAGTATCAACGCAGTGACCCCCATCGCAACGCCCCAGAAGGTACGAACGATAGCGTTAGGCTCCGTTTCACCACTGATCACGACACTGATGGTGTAAGTCATCGAGTCACCTGTCGTAACAATGAAAATCGTGGTCAAGATGAGGAACAAAATCGAGACAAGCATTGGTAGAGGCAGTTGCTGCGTAACGGCAAGCAGTGCACCCGGTAAGTTGAAGCCTTCAAACGCTTTACTCACACTGCCCGGTTCTGCAATTTCAAACGCCAGACCTGAACCACCAACAATGGTGAACCAGAAACAGGTTGTGAGTGGCGCAATGATGCTAATTGTCGAAATGATCTGGCGAATGCTGCGTCCACGTGAGATTCGAGCAATGAAGATCGCCATCATTGGACCATAGCCTAGGAACCAGCCCCAGAAGAACACCGTCCACCAACTCAACCAACCTTCATCTCCGCGATAGGTCGCCATTGGGATGAAGTTATCCAGCATGCTACCGACACCTTGAATGTAACCATTAAAGATAAAGTCTGTTGGCCCAAACAGTAGGATGTAGATCATTAGGGCAATCGCTAGAATCACGTTGTAGCGGCTGAGCATTTGCATGCCTCGATTAAGACCACTCAACGCAGATAGGGTATACAGAGCAATCGCAAACAGAATGATAATAAGTTGCGTAGTAAAACCATCAGGAATATCAAATAGCGCATTTAACGCGTAGCTAACCTGTAGGCCGAGGAAGCCAATCGGTCCAATGGTGCCAGCCGCCACAGCGATAATACAACACGCATCAATCAGTGCACCGGTATGGCCTTTAAGGGCACGCTCACCAATCACTGGGTAAAGCAAAATGCGTGGCTTAAGCGGTAGGCCTTTGTCGTAATGCAGGTGCATGACAACGATTGACGTTAAGCTGCCAACAATTGCCCACGCGAGGAATCCCCAGTGCATGAAGGATTGCGATAGTGCATTGACCGCACCTTGCTGCGGGTTATCCTGCGCGCCATACAATGGCGGTGGGCTCACGTAATGAGCGATAGGCTCTGCCGCTGCCCAGAATACGCCACCACCAGCAAGCAGAGTACAGAAGATGATCGCCATCCAGCGAAAACCATCCATCTCCGGTTTGGCCGAACCACCAAGAATCACCTTGCCTGTTCGCCCTGCAGCGAGACCAAGACCAATAAGAAAGGTGAGAAGAAGCAGTATTTGCCAGTATGGTCCAAAGACCTGCACAGACCACGCAAAGCCAGCATTGACTAGATTTGATAGCAGCTCACCATCATAAAGCGCGAGTGCAACGAAAAGTGCGATAAAACCGCCACTGTACCAAAAGGCAGGGTTACTCAAACCCAACTTATCCGGTGAGTTTTCGGTGGCAGGCGTAGTGTTGTGTTTTGCTTGTGGCTTACCCGATGACACGTTCATAGGGTTCGCTTTCATGCTATTGGTTAAATCAGACATACTCTGACTCCAGACTGTTTTGCGGCAGCCGACGACTGGCAGCAAAAGTTAAATTAACACCTGCCTTATTATTGTAGTGTTGGCAGGCTGTTCCTTGTTTGGGTTACTGCTCTGAAATAGGCTCGAGTCCTTGTTTAAGGAAATTAAACCAGTTATCACCCAGTATTTGTCCCGCCTCAGATTCACTGAATCCATGGCGCATTAATCCGTTGTAGATGTTCTCCATCCCCTTACTGCCACTAAACCAAGGCAGCGCATCTGGCCAGCCCGAGTTACTGGCCGAGCCTTCGCCATAATCCATCGCTTTCGACCAGCGGCCATTGCGCATCCACTCCAGAACTTGCTGTGGTTGGTTAAGACACAAATCACTGCCAATGCCCAAGTGGTCGACGCCAAATAGGTCAGCCGTCTTCGCCACCATTTGACAAAAATCATCCAACGTGCACTGGCTGCCATTTGGCAAATGGAAAGGGTACAAACTAAAACCAAGTAAGCCGCCACGTTGTGTTAGTGCTTTGAGCACGGTGTTGGATTTGTTCCGCAATGCATCATGAGCGAACGTCGGGTTAGCGTGGCTAATGCAGATTGGTCTTGAAGAGAGGTCGATGGCTTCTAACGTTGAGCGCTCTGCACTGTGAGACATATCGACAATCATGCCTACACGATTCATCTCTTCGATCGCTTGTTTGCCAAAGCGAGTAACGCCTGAGTCATTCTGCTCATAACAACCTGTCGCCAATAAGCTCTGGTTGTTATAAGTCAGTTGCATGATGAGCAAACCTTGGCGACGCATCACTTCAATCAGACCAATTTCGTCATCAATAGGCGAGCAATTCTGAGCGCCGAAGAAGACGCCGACTTTGCCCTGCTGTTTCGCCTTTTCCACATCTTCCATGGAATAAATTGGCATGATGAGGTCTGCGTTTTGCTCGAAGCGAAGGTTCCATTCGGCAAAGCGAGTTAGGGTCTCACGTGCATTTTCGTGATAGACGATAGTGGCATGAACAGCAGTGATACCACTCGCCTTAAGGGTTTGGAAATACTCACGATCCCAATTGCAGTATTGCAATCCATCTATCACAATCCGTTGTTGGTACATAACCACTCCTTAAACGTTGAATCGCCTTTAATTGGGAAGCAGATAACGCTCTGCCTCCCATGGTCAGAGCCTAATAAGGGCGTTGGTAAGCGGTTTTCACCACGGTGTAGAATTCTTTCGCATATTGACCTTGTTCACGCGGGCCAAAGCTAGACTCTTTGCGGCCACCAAACGGTACGTGGTAGTCGGTGCCTGCAGTCGGTAGGTTCACCATTACACAACCGGTCTGCGCTTGCTGCTTGAAGATGGCGCTAGTACGCAGGCTTTGCGTTATAATGCCGCCCGTCAAACCAAAACGGGTATCGTTGGTAACGGCGATGGCTTCATCAAGGTCAGCTACTCGAATCACACTCGCCATCGGTGCAAACACTTCCTCTTGGTTCACTTCCCAACTGTTTTGGGTGTTGAGGAATAAGGTTGGCGACATGTAGTAACCGTCGTGCGCTAAGTTAAGGCGCTCGCCACCAAAGGCCAGCTCAGCACCACTTTGACGCGCGTTTTCAATCCACTCGAAGTTTGCTTCAAGCTGATTACCGTCAACAACTGGCCCCATGAAGATACCTTCATCCAGAGCATGACCCACTTTCAGCTCACTCATACGTTTGATTAGCGCTTCAACGTAGGCATCATGAATCCCATCCATAACCACTAGACGAGATGAAGCGGTACATTTCTGTCCGGCACCAGAGAAAGAGCCGGCAATGGTCGCTTCTACTGCAATTTGAATGTCTGCATCATCGGCAACCACCAAGGCATTTTTACTACCCATTTCAAGCTGGCAGCGTACAAAGTTTGGTGCCGTTGCGGCAGCAACCTTACGTCCCGTATCGACAGAGCCGGTAAAGCTCACCCCATTGACCTCTTTCGAATTAATTAAGGTATTACCCACCTGTGAGCCACTGCCGAGTACTAGGTTGAACGTGCCTGCTGGCAGACCTTGACGATGAATAATTTCTGTCAGCGCCACAGCACTTGCTGGTGTTAGATTGGCAGGCTTCCAAACCACGCTGTTACCGAACGCGAGTGCCGGCGCAATCTTCCACGCCGCCGTTGCGGTCGGGAAGTTCCATGGAGAGATAATGGCGATAACGCCAACCGCTTCGCGAGTGACTTCAACGGAGACGCCTGGACGGACGGAGGCAGCGTTATCACCAATTTGGCGCAGCACTTCCGCCGCAAAATATTGAAAGAACTGACCTGCGCGGTAGATTTCTCCGCGTCCTTCAGCAAAGGGTTTACCTTCTTCACGTGAAAGCAGTTGACCTAGCTCATCGCAGCGCTCAATCAACTCATCACCAATCGCTTGTAGCACCGCTTGCTTGCGCTCCATTGGCGTCTTTTCCCACTCTGGTTGCGCTTGCTTAGCGACTTGAATCGCTTGCTCTACCTGAGCCTGACTCGCTTGAGCAAAATTGCCCAGATTTTCACTAATGTCTGACGGGTTAATGTTTGCTACGGTATCGACGCCTGCTTGCCATTCGCCGCCAATATAAAGGGCCTTTTCTGCTTGAACATTGTTAATAAAAGTCATTGCTCTTTCCTTGTTCTAGTTTGACTGATGAGATCAATCAATTTCAGTTATTGGAGGGTTACTCTGGCTGACTTGCCGACGCGTAAACCACAAACTCCACTAGCATTTCTTCGCGAGCTAAGCCCGCTACCACCATGGCAGCACGATTTGGGTAAGGCGCTTCAAAATACTCTGCGTATACTTGATTAACGGTTTTTAGGTATTCGCGATCGGTCACGTAGATAAGGACCTGCAGCACCGAATCAAGCGACTCACCTGCGCACTCTAGGGTATGAACGAGATTGTTAAATGTCTGTCGAGTTTGTGCCTCAATGCCGCCCTCGACCACCGCACCGGTGTCATCGATAGGGATCTGCGCCGTGTATAAAGTTCCGTTGTTAACAATCGCCCATTCAAGGGGAGCCTTAGAAGCAAACAGAGCGGTTTTTACTGGGTGTTTTTTCGTTTGTGTATTCACGTGCCTTTCAACCTATGTAACAACTTTGTTTCAAGATAGTTAAATCATGCACATTGACACCTGATAAATCTAACGGTAAATTTTTTACATTTGATAAGTTTTATTTATCACTTTTGACAACATCAGAGAATTAAAGGGATTTGAAAGGTGGTCAGATGAGTATTAAGCTTCAACAATTAATGCATTTTGTGATGGTGGTAGAAGAAGGTGGTTTCCGAGCCGCATCACACCGCGCTAATCGCTCTCAGGCAGCATTATCTACGTCAATAAAAGAACTAGAAAAGATACTCGGACAAAATCTTTTTGAAACGGGAAACAAGGCCAAATTAACACCATTTGGTGAAATATGTTTGCCTAAGATTATTCAATTTCTCAATATATATACTGCGCTCGACAATGACTTACGCGCAGCGGCAGCGGGCCAGCAAGGTCGAGTAAGAATTGCCAGTGTCCCCTCTGTGGCGGCGAAGCTAATTCCAAGTGTGTTAGGTGCATTTTGCGAGCAGTACCCGAATGTGGAAGTGAGCCTCATTGACGACAACGCGGCTGGGGTAGAAGAGCGCCTGTTATCTGGTGAAGTAGATCTGGCGCTAGGTAATCCTTCCCACCTTGATGAAGGCGGGATTAACTTTACCCCACTACTGTCTGACCCGATTGGCGTGGTCTGTTTACACGATAACCCTATCGCTCAACAGCCAGAAGGCATCGCATGGCAAACCCTACTGGAGCAGCCTTTCATTCGCAACGGAACCTGTACCCTACTTGATCCAACCCCAGCGCGAGCTTTGAGCCAACAAGCACTCTATTCGGTAGAAAACATCACCTCACTATTTTCTGTGTTGGAACTTGGGATAGGTGTAACAACTCTGCCTAAACTCGCCTTTCCAACCAATGAAACCCGCTTGGTGTGGATTCCGTTAATCGACCCGCCACTGGAAAGACAAATCGGTATCTTTACCCTCAGCGACCGAACCATTTCGCCACAAGCCAAAGCCTTCCATGATTTGTGTATTGAGTACCTTAACTATTAAGTTAGTCGTCACCAGGTGCTGTTGACCTAATAAAGCAGAGAAAAGTTATCGCTCATGCTCAATGTAAAACTTGCTATAATTGCTGGGTTTTCTTTCCCAATGAGTAATAGCAATGATCATTTTATCAACCACTTATGGCGATATCGAAATTGAATTGAACATGGAAAAAGCCCCTGTCAGTTCAAAAAACTTTTTACGTTACTGCCAAGAAGGGTTTTATGAAGGCACGATTTTTCACCGTGTGATTGACGGTTTTATGATTCAAGGTGGTGGTCATATTGAAGACATGACCGAGAAAGAGACCCATGCACCTATCGCTAACGAGGCGAACCGCGGCCTAAAAAACAAAACCGGTACCATCGCTTTTGCTCGCACTGATGCCCCGCATTCTGCTACGGCCCAGTTCTTTATCAACCTAGACGACAATGACTTTCTTGATCATACCGCGAAAACCAACCAAGGCTGGGGCTATGCCGTGTTTGGTAAAGTGAGCGCAGGGATGGACGTGGTGAACAACATAGGTAAAGCCATGACTGGCAGTAAGAAAGGCCACGATGACGTGCCTTTAGATACGATTAAGATTAACAAAGTGACCATCGCCGAGTAAAAGATTCCCCAAGCTAGAAACTTGGGGATTTTTATTTTGGCTCTTTAACCTTAGTTATAGGCACGTGCTAGAGTGCCATTACCTTGGTAACTGTACATACCTGAACCATTGCTGATGAACACTGATTCTCCCGGTTTTAGTCGCAACGCTTGCTGATTCACTTCGACCTGAACCTCCCCCTCAACACAGAACAAAATCTCAGCGCTGCGAAGGTATTGATGCTTAATAGCGTCGTTGGCAGTTAAGATGTCAAAGCCAAAGTCATCTACTGGAATGGGGTAACTGAGCTTTCCTTCTTTGTAGAGAGGTGCCAGCTTAATTTGCTCCGGATTGGTCGAGATACACAAGGTGTTATCAATCAACTCATTCACATCAATATGCTTAGGCGTTAAGCCTGCACGCAGCACATTGTCCGAGTTGGCCATGATCTCTAGCCCAGTGCCTTGTACATAAGCGTGCGGCGTTTCGGCATGAAGGAACATAGCCTCACCTGGCGCTAACTCAATCGTGTTAAGAAACAACGGAGAAAGTAAACCAATATCACCCGGATAGTGCTTGTTAAACTCTGCTACATACTCAAACACTTCACGCATTAAGGCGGTTTTAGGGCCACGTATCAATGCTTGATCAAGCTGTTCCAATGCGCTGATTTTTCTCTGCTCATCCAAAGACATAATGGCAGTGAAAAACTCACGTAAGCCATCGCTGTTTGGTTTCGCCTCAAGCGCACTCACCTCAGCATCTAAGCTTGCAATACCCGCTTGTTGGAACAAGTCGATGATCTGATTGATAGGCCGAAATCCATTCATCGCCTTGTAGAAGGTTAGCGCATACACCAGCTCAGGCTTGTGGTTCGGATCTTTGTAGTTACGATGGGCAGCGTTAAGTGCAATCCCCTGCTCATTTTCCCGTGCAAATCCTGCTTCTGCTTTGTGTTTACTTGGATGAACCTGAATCGACAACGGCGTTTCTGCCGCTAGCACCTTAAACAGATATGGCAGCTCACCAAAACGCATCGCAGTGTAATCGCCAAATATACTTTTGCTGTCTTGGGCGATCACATCGGAAAGCAGCTCTCCCGTTGCGGCGACACGCGAGCATCCGTTTGGGTGTGCGCCCATCCAAATCTCCGCTTGTGGTTGGCAATCCGAGTTATCGATTCCAAACATTTTAGAAATCGACTCTTTACTGCCCCACGCGTAGTTTTGAATAACGTTATCCAGTTTAAAAACAGACATAACGCACCATTAAAGTAATAGGAAGAGAAATGCTGAAATCAGCACACCCGCCCCAAGCACCAACGGATAAGCAAAGCGGCTAAGATCTTGCGCCAACTCTTCGGTTGAATTTGGCTCATCTTGAGCTGACTCAACTGGCTGCTCTGCATGATTCTCTGGCTCTTGCTCTGCACCAAACAACGCCATCACTTGTTGCGAAGAGTTCGCTGCTTGCAATTGGTCACGAAAATCATCATCCACCAATGAAGAAGTCAATGTAGTCAGCACTTCCATATGGGTAGAACCCGCTTCTGCTGGCGGAATCGCCAATAGGAAAATCATAGTCACTGGCTCATCGCCATCGAGACCTTTCCACTGCATCTCATCTTTAACAAACGCACACGCAAACACCGGCTCTTTTACTGCTGGCGACTTACCATGTGGCACCGCTAAGTATTCACCAAGTGCCGTAGGGCCTTCGTCTTCGCGTTTAAGCACGGCTTCAAGGAACTGGTCACGGTCGGTTAGCTTGCCCGCTTGATCAATTTTGTCGACCAAGGCATTGATCGCCGCGAAGCGCCCATCAAAGGTAGCATCGAGCATGATTAGATTTTCAGACGTTAAGTTAGCTAGTTTCATCATAAACTCCTACTACTGGGCTTGCGGCTGAGTCAGCCAAACAAATTGATATGGTTTAAGTGTAAATTGCGCATCGAACTCACGCTGTGAAATCAGATCTAAACCGCCTGCTTCTAGCGACACTTCCACAGCTTGCTCCGATAGGTTGACCACAAATTGAATCGCACTTTCCCCTTCACCGCGTTTAAGTCCAAACAGCCCATGACCTAGCTCTAGCACTTGCTGAGATGAGCTTGGTGAGAAGGCTTTTTGCTGTTTGCGCAGTTGGAGAAGACGCGTCATTTCACTGTAAACACGTTGACGTAACGAGCCCTCTTCAGCCAGCTCAGTTTCTAGCTGAGCAAAATTAAACTTCTCACGGTTAATGCGGCGATTAATGCCCGAATCCAACATGCCTTGTACATCGTTTTCACTGCCAAGTAAGCTGTGATAGTAAACCGCTGGGACACCGATAAACGATAGTAAAATAGATTGCGCAGCTAGAAACTTGCTCGCTTTCAACTCATCACCATCGTTAGGCTCCGTCACCGCACTCAGGTAGTTAATATTCAGTTCGTAAGGCGATTGAGTACCGTCACCGTTATTCTTGTAGTTAACTCGCCCACCTTTGCGTTCGACGTGCTGACACATCATTAGACGATCGTCATCGCTCAAAATCCCTTCTGTTGGTCGCACGCCAATCCCATCGTGGCTAGCAAGGAAGTTGAAGTAGGTTGTTTTGCGTCCCGCATTGAGAGACTCCATCGCCTCTACCGTTAAACCTTTAGACCAAGTTGTTAATACTTGGCTATCTTGGCTTAAGAACGCGTGCAAGGTTAATGGTGGCAGTGGGAACTGATACACCATGTGCGCTTCATCGCCTTGACCAAAATAAGAGATGTTCTCTTTGTGCGGTACATTGGTTTCGGTGATCAGCAGAGAACCCGGCATCACCTCGTCGAGCACAATGCGCCACAGCTTAATGATCTCGTGAGCTTGCTCTAAGTGAATACAGGTTGAGTTCAGCACTTTCCAGATGAAACCAATCGCATCTAAGCGAATCGAACGACCACCGTTTGCTGCGTACATCAGCAAAATATCTATGCTTTCGAGCAGTACTTGTGGGCTCTTAAAGTTAATGTCGATCTGGTCTTCTGAGAAGGTGGTCCACACATGAGTTGTCTCACCCGAAGCCTTGGTAAACGGTGTTAGGAGCGGTAATGCGCGGGGGCGCGTAACACTCGAATAATCTAGACTTGGGTCAGACTCAATAAAGTAATCTTGATAAGCTTCATCTCCGGCTAAAAAGCGCTGAAACCAGTCACTGCTTTTAGAGATGTGATTAATCACGCAGTCATACATCAAGTCGAAGTTTTCAGCTAATGCGTTAAGCTCACTCCAGTCGCCTAAGTTAGGATCGACTTTGCGATAATCAACCACACTAAAACCATCATCTGAGGTGTATGGGAACATTGGCAAGATATGAATGTTGCTCAATGCGCCTTTCAGATACTTATCAGCAAAGGTTTTCATCGTCGCTAAAGTTGGCTGGCCTTGCTCTTGTACGCTGTCGCCGTAAGTGATGAGATAAGATGTCGTCTCATCGACCCAGTTGGCGTACTGCGGTGCTTTACCTTGCCACTTTTCAACCAGAGCATCGATCTCTTGGGTGACGCTTTCCGCTTGCTCATCACCGTAGAGCAAAGCGACTTTTTGGTAAATTTTCTCGTTGTTCATACTCTGCTCCACTAGATTTTAAAGCCAATGCGTAGGTCGATTGAGTTGTTCGGTTTGACTGACCACTCTTGTTCCACGCTCTGCTCGCGGTAGTTCACACGCTCCACCTCAGCAAAATGGGCAAATGCCGTGGTATCAAGTTGCTGCACATCCTCTGTGGCATTAAATAGGCGCACAATAACGGCATTATCTTGATAGAAGGAGTGACCAATACTTGAAAGCGTCAGCGCCTGATTCACTTCAAACAGGCTGAATGACTTAGCCGCTGAACGCGCATCAAAGCGAACTTGGAAACGTTCGAGACGATTTTCAAAGCTGTTAAGTGACTGCTTCTGGTAGCTAAACGGCATATCGAGATATTGGCTTTCTAGGGCTCGCAGCGTTTGATGGCTAGCATCTGTCGGCATCGCAATCGAGAAAGCAAAGCTCATCGATTTTTGCAGCTGAGCATCTGGCGTATACACCACGGTATTGTTGATGCCGGAAGCACGCCCCGGACGCCACAACAGATCATCTTTACCTAGCTTGCCCGTCGCTTTAAACAGCGTCAGCGCAATCACATCACTCTTTTCACCAGGCAATACTTGGAACTCTTTCAGGCCGCGACCATTAACCACCACCGCTTTACCTGCTTGCTCAATCGCAACTGCACCATCTGTGGTTTCAATATCAATCGGACACTCACGGAAGCGTGCTTGCCAGCCTTCAACACTCGGTGCAATTGGACGCGCCATCACGGCAAATGGCTGAGTGGCGACGGATTCCTGGCTTTGTACATCGGAGTTAATCAGTACACGAACACGGTGGTCACACGCCTGATTTACAGTGTGAATTGAGACTTTTAGCTGCTCGTCGTTGGCATCTAGTGTCAATGTAATTTCAAAACTGGCTTGAACCAGCTCGTTGCCTGCTTGACGCGACTCTAAATCTGAAGGCACAGGCATTGTTGCCAGCAGCGTCATCGTCTGCTCAGTCTCTCCGACTTGGCTTGATAGCCAAGTTAACTCATTGAGGTAACGTGGTTCGTCTTCTTCTAAAGGCGAGAAGTCGTAAGAGTCACCATCATCAGCCTGCTCTTCAAAACGCAGCAACTGCTCAATCACGCGACCTGTTGCTTTGCTGGCTAAGCTCAGTTCGCCATCTTTCAGCGTGACAGTTAACGCCGCATTTTCAATCATTTGAACGTCACTGCTCTGCGTAAGCATGGCTGACTCTGACTCAACCACTTGGAACACTTGATAGCCCATCGCAGGAAGGTTGGACACCTTCACGTTCAATTCAAAGCGGTAATATGGTGGAACGGCGACTTCTTTCTCACCATCTTTGGTCACTTCAATGACTTTGCCACCATCTAAGGTCTCACGCGCTAGAATTTCGGTCGCAAACAGGGATTTGCCATCTGACAAGGCAATAGATGGGTGCTTAGAAAAAGCAGTGACTTTAGCGACGCCGCTAAATGGTGTGATTTGGCCGTTAAAGAGCATCACTTCATTGTCATCACATGCGTTGCTAGCAATCTCTTTCACCACTAGGTTGTATAAACCGTGACAGATCTCTTCGGCTTGCTTTAGTCGGTGCATGATGTCTGCGTTGGTGGCATCGCTATTACACCCACCCATACTGTCATGGGCGTGACATTCAAGGATCTTCTTCCAAGCCATATCCACCAGCTCAGTGTGAACAGTAATGCCTTGCGCCTTGGCAATCGCAATCACAACTTCAAGCTTCTTGAGTAAGAACTGCTCAATCTCGAAGTTAAGTTTTTTAATGTCATAGCGCACAGAGCCAATCGTCTTATGGATACGAGTGTATCGCGGCGCTTTGAATTCACCTTGGTAAGTCTCAAATTCACTGCTGTTGCGGCGAAGAAAATCAACAAAGCTTTCCATCGATGAGATAGTGTAGATATCGCCAACAGGCGAACGTTCGCTGGCTGCTTGCAAAGTTTCCGGTAAGTTCGGGTCAATGTTGACCTGATCGCCACCGGATGGAATCAGCACTTCATCGAGACCTGACAGCGACTTAATCTTGTCAATCATCGGGAAGATTTTCTTATCCAGATGTTCTGCATCAGGAACAATGTTTTTCGCTGCGCCGTAACCATGAACTAGGTTGTATGCATAGATGGAATCATCACCTTGCGACTTCCAGAAGAAGTGCGATTTTTCTACGTGTTGGTCGTAATCAATACCACGCCAAAATACGATGTTATCGATCCCCATTCCCTTGAACAGTGTTGGCATTTGTGCGTTGTGACCAAAGGTGTCCGGTAGGTAACCAACCTTCATGCTGTGACCGAGTTCTTCTGCGATATGCATGCCGTACTTCAGGTTACGGATAATCGACTCACCTGCTACATTGTAGGTATCGGTCTGAGTGTACCAAGGGCCGATAAAGAGTTTTTTATCGCTCACCAATTTAGCCATACGCTCACGCATGTACGGCAGCACTTTGAGATAATCTTCAACAATCGCAGATTGACCATCTAGGTGGTAGCAGCTGTAGCTTGGTTGATTCTCCAAAGTTTCAATTACTTTGGTGAAGTTATAAGTCGCCAGAACGTCACTGTCTTGCTGAGTAAAATACCACTCACGATCCCAGTGAGTGTGAGGAATGACATGTACTTTTGCCATGGGGAAACTCTCGATAAATTCTTGATAGTTTGGGGAGGCAAGCCTCCCCGCTAGACGTGTTTAGGCTTTTGCGTGGTCTGGTTTAGTGCACAGCAGTAGAGCTATAGCGATAAACATAGAACCCGCGATAACAGAAATGGTGTAGCTGATTGGGTCTGAAGATAGGAACCATCCCCAAACGGCTGGTAATGGTAGGCTTTGCCATACGTTGAGAACGACAGCCAGTTGCGTACCGATAATTGAACCCAGAATCATGATTGGAATCATCTTCGGATTTTTCAGAATAAATGGAATCGCACCTTCTGAGATACCGATTAGGCCCAGCATCAGAGAAGTTTTACCGACCGTGCGCTCTTCACTTGAGAAAACTGGTTTGCGGAACTTGCCATCCAGCAGCGCCGCGATGCCCACACCGATTGGTGGAATAACGATACCCAACTCACGAGCAATCAGGTCAAACCCTTCACCCATGCCGTTTAAACCAAGCGCAACTGAACCTGCTGCTTTGTTGATTGGACCACCTAAGTCAAAGGCTGTACCTGCTGCAATCACCATTGAGTAGATACCGCGCCCTGCATCACCGGCTTGAGTAAACAGGTCAATCATCGCAAGGTTTACAGCGCCAAAGAATGGGTTAATCGCATACTCCATAGTAAGCACCATCACGACACCCGTCACCGCCGGGACAAGTAGCATGGTCTTGAGTGTGGTCAGTTCAGTTTTCACCTTAATCACATCGTTAAGGTAGCGAACCAGATAACCCACAAGGAAACCAATCGCAATCGCACCGAAGAAGCCAGATGGCGCCCAGCCTTCTAAATCAAAGAATCGCTTGTAAGGCTCATCGGTCATCAAGCCGCCAATAAAAGCAGGAATCAATGCTGGTTTGCCAGCAATCGAATACGCAAGGTAACCTGCAAAGATTGGGTACATAAACTTGATGGTCATGAAACCAAGTTTATCTAGGGTTTGGATAGGTGTACCTGAGATATCAATGAACTCACCAGTGATTTTCGCCACCGCCATCAGCAGGCCACCCAGCACTACGACTGGCAACATGTAGCTGATACCCGTCATGATATGACCGATAGCGACTTGGTAGGCAGAGCGCTTTTCATCATGCACTTCTACACCCCCATCAGATTTCTCTTTGCCGCGCAAAAATACCGTTGGTAACAAATCATCGACACGTTTAATCAGCTCTTGAGTGCGAACCTGAAGTGGATTAGCGTTATCAAAACGCTCCATGTCCATAATAGGTACATCAACCGCCAGAACAACGCCGTCTGCGGTTGCAATATCATGAGCAGTGAGTTTGTTTTTAACACCATCACTTCCCTGCGTTTCGACCTTCACTTCATAGCCTTGCTTTTCAGCCCAGGCTTTGATTTTTTTAGCCGCCATAAAGGTGTGTGCAATGCCGGTAGGGCAAGCGGTCACTGCAACGAGCTTTTTCTTACTCATGGTTGTTCACCGTTATACTTATCAACTGCGGCAAGTATATTTAGCGGTGATGTATCAAGGTACAGTTTCCTCGTACAACCCATGTATGACGATACTTTTGTGATAACTATCAAGGTAATTTCCCGCATTTTAACGCCTAATAATAACCATTCTGTTATTAAGTCTTAGTGTAAGCGATGAATACCTTTAAAGGGATCGAACGAGTCATATATGAGTACCTGATCAGCCACGCCAAAGAGCTAGATTCAGTCTCAGCCAAGACGATAGCCAACAAGGCCTTGACCACAACAACATCGGTAAATCGGGTGTGTAAAAAGATGGGCTATGCGAGCTACACTGAGCTCAGATATAAACTCGCTGACGATCTGAATAAAGATGTCGCACCAACAACTCAGGGAGATGACCAAGCACAGCGAGTCGACAAGATAGCTCAGTCGCTGATTCACTCTCCGGTGGTCTATCTATACTCTCGTGGGGCGTCGATTGTGAGCGTTTCGTATTTGTCGCGTTTTCTTTCCCTCGCTAACATTCCTCATCTAGTGATTACTGATATTCACCAGTTGGCTCGCGCGGAGTCAGGCACAGTCATCCTAATTAGTAAATCAGGAGAGACTCAAGCTGTGGTCGATATGGCCCACAATGCAAAACGCAAAGGATTAAAGGTCTTTGCAATTAGTCATTTAGGCTCAACATTGGCAGGCATAGCAGGTATCAACCTCGACTTGGAAGAACAGGTCGATGGCATCTCACCATATCATCGCGAATCTCAAATCCATATCTTAGAGCTAGTCGATTTGATCGGACGAGAGCTGTTAGCGGGTTAATTGTTTGCTCGGGCAGTGAAGATAAAGGCAATCCCACCCAAAACCAGTAATGATGAGATAGCAGCAGTTAGCTTTATTGGCTCACCTAGCCCTATGCTTCCTGCGGCAAAGGCAATCACAGGCACCGCTAACTGAGAGACAGACGCCTGAAGAACTGAGATATGCTTTACAACTTGATACCACAAGATGTAGCCAAAACCGGAAGCAAAGACGCCCGACAGTAGCGCCCACAAAACGCCATCAGCCGTGATAGTTTCGATCGAGACAAGTAGTGGGCTAGCGGCAAAAGCAAGCACACTTGCGAGCATAAACCCTTGGGTAATAGACACTGAAGCAACGCTATTTTGACGCCCTAACAGAGTGAAAATACCCCAACAGACCCCAGAAACAAGCATTAGAGCAGCGGCACTCAAACTCGGAGCCTCTGCCGACGGTAGCATTAAAACAGTAAAGCCAGATAGAGCTACCCCAATACCTAGCATCTCTTTCGCACTTAAGCGATTGCCAGAAACAACGTGAAACACCACTAAAGTCAGCTGCACCATACCAAACAGAATCAAAGCGCCGGTCCCCGTACTAAGCTGGGTGTAAGCATACGAAAAGCAAACTGCATAACCAAAAAGAGAGATGCCTGACCACCAGCTGTGTTTCTCAGTAAAGAAGCAATAGCTCATTTGACCACGCCAACTTTGAATAAGCAGCAGTGTTACCGCTCCGGAGACCAATCGTAGCCAAGTGAAAGAACCCGGATCAATAGCGTGATTCGCCAATGCTAGGCGACAAAAAAATGAGTTAGCGGCGAAGGCAATTAGCGCGACGACAAGTAGTGAAATAGTGTGCATGACTCTCCCTTTTAGCTAGAAGAGTGTAGTGGGTAATCAAGCGCTTGTAATAGCTTTAATCATTCTGGTTAAGACGGATTAGCTATAAAGAATCAGGCATAAAAAAGCCAGTCAATGAAATGACTGGCAAAGGACAGATAGAGAACTAAAAACTACACTACAGGTTCATTACAACGCCAAAACGCACCGCGTAGTCATTTTCGCGATTACCATTGCTATCCACATATGTCTCGTCTACCGACACCAACTCCATGTATGGCGTCCAAGTTTCATCGACTTTGTAGTTAACCATGATGGTGTGCTCCCAGTAATCGTCTCGGCCCGTACCCTGATCAACACCGTCTTGAACACGGTAGCGAGGGTTATACATTAGACCCCAATCACCAATGTTTTTAGAGATCCACAAATCAAACTGATTTGATGCACCGCGTGTTGTGCCACTGCCATCCAGATACTGCTTACCATTAGCCTCATTTGACCAGTTGTAGCGGTAGCGACCTGTCATCGACACCCCGTTGTCAAACGTGGTTCCTAGCTTTAAGTAAGGCCGATATTCCGTCCAGTCTGAAGTTGTGACTGTCACAAGACCCGGAGACCAATACCAATCATCATTAAGATTAAACTTGTAAGACGCTTCAAACTCTTGAGCCGCCGCTTGCAAACCGTTCTTGTCTGGGTTGTTAGCATCATTGCTGCCAAAATAAGCGTCGTTATGTAGCTGAGCTGCTTCTGCACTAAAGTAAAAACCGTTGTCGAAGGTGTGCATAAACTTCACGCGGCTATCACGATTTTCTGACGTCGTATTGTAACCAAAACGAACATCAAGTTTGGTTTCTCCAGCGATAGCAGAAGTCGATGCACCTGCAAGCAAAGCTGCGCAAATTAGGGTTTGGAGTTTCATTCGTAGACCTTTAAAAATGTGCTGTCAGCGACGCCAAATATAGGGCTACGAATAAACTCGGTAAAAGGTATGGTGATACATTCGCTGTATCAAGATTCTATTGAGCCCCAAGTCACAGCAGATGTTTCTAGGTTGTTTCTATTCAAAGGGACACGTAAGAAAATGTGACAGGAAAATCGCTACGAAACGGGCAAAGAGTAGGTGTTGTGACATATCTCGCGGCGAAAAGAGAGCAATCAGATATGCTGAGTGAGTTACAGCAAAAAGGAACCACCATGAAGCGCCTAACACTACTTTTTACATTACTGGCTGCGCTAAGCCTTCCAGCTTTCGCCTCTGAGCGGGCAGAGATAGGCTGGCAATGGATAGAACAAGGCGCAATGATTGTTGATGTCAGAACGCCACCAGAGTTCGCAGACGGGCATTTACCACAAGCTGTGAACTATCCGCTCTCAGCGCTAAACATTCACTTTGCCGATATTGATAAAGATACTCAAATAGTACTGTATTGTCGTAGTGGCAATCGTTCAGGGAAGGCTTATCAGTATCTAAAAGCGAAAGGCTTTACCAAGTTACATAACGCTGGCGGCTTGATAGAGATGCTAGAGAGTCAAAACTGACAAGCTCTGCCTTGAACAATAACTTCCTACGTAATTTGATACCGTTTCACCAATTCTCGCTTGTGATTGTATGATTCAATAAGCTCCTGCTGGGTTTTCCCTTCATTGTGATAGAAAAATCCACCTTGCTGCTTGAGCTCATTGTAGTGCTCGCGGATCATCGACAGTACTAAATCCACTCGCTTAATGGTGGTCGGTGTACAGCTTTGACCATCAAGATCATCCTCAATATCGAGTACATGCGAGCGAAACATTTCCAAGCGAAACAGCGCGTTTAGATTGTCTTCGCTCTCTAGGGCCTGCTGATATCGCTTAACCAGCGCCTCTTTTTCAGCTATCACCACCGAGTCAGCCGCGCTACTTTTTAACCCATTGAGCTGCTGAATTAGAATGTTCAGTGCCTCATGCTTTACGTTCTTATAGATGGCTAACGATTCACGATGAGAGTATTCATTTTCCAATAACCAACCAGATAGGAATCGAGTCTCGAATCGCTCACAGAAGTTGAACATAGGTGCTTCTAGCCCATTGCTGTTGAGTTCTTTAATAGGATTGAACGGATACATATAACCAAAGTCGAATAGCCATAATTTATGCTGTTCATCAACAAGCAGGTTTCCACCACATAAATCCCATTCAAATAGACCTATCTTTTCGCAAGCAGATAACGTGGAAAATAGCTGTGAGAGCATTGAACTCGTTACCTGTTGAATGGGTGCTCCTTCAATCCAATCAGACAAAATAATGCCTAAGCGATAATCAGCATAAACCGTAGAAACTATGCACTCGAAATCCTGCGAAGTACTCGTATCGTCTTTTTGCTGCTGAATATCGAAACGACGTTGGACTTCGTTAAGGAAGGAGTACTGACCATCGAGGTTTTTCACTTTCGCCTCTGGCCTCTTTTTCTTCAGGGTGTAATCCTTACCATCAAATCGAACGCGAAACACTTCTGCGGTTAGTCCACTTTGAAATGTATCGACAACGTAATCAGAGTCAGCAGTGGTGGCTGCCAATAACTCGGGAGAAATAGGACATTGTTTAGCGCAACCGACAATTAGGTTGTGTTCACTTAGGTCAAACTCTTGCTGTTGTAACTGCCGTTGATTCACGGAGGACTCCTTGTCTGGCATGTGTATTTGGTGATTTTATCAACAGCAACATGATGTAAATCCTCCCAAATTTATAAATTCAGGGTTGAGAGACAAGGCGTAAGCCAAAAGTATAAGCCTATGATTGTTATCACGAAGCTATCTTGAACCCTGATAGTTTTCTGTACATTGGTGACAATGGCGCTAAAATGCTCATCAACGAATAACCGAAAGTGGCAACACTTTTACAACTAACTTAAGGAGGAATTTATGTCTTTGTGGTGTTCAATCAACCCACGCTTTTATGGCATGAAGGCTCGCTCAAGAGTTTTAGATATCGCGCTGCGATAATCTCGACTTGAGCGAAATATCAACTATAGACGAATAACGTCCCCGAGTACTTTCCCTCAAGCTCGAAGAATTATTGTCAGCACAGACAACGGCCTTTTGCGCCCCAAATTCTTGAGAAAATTATGAGTACTTATTTAACTGCACAATCACTAACTCTTTCCTACACCTCAAACCCGCTGTTTACAGCACTAACCTTCACCCTTAATCGTGGTGATAAAATCGGACTCATTGGTCATAACGGCTGTGGCAAAAGCTCTCTATTGAAGCTACTCAATGGTCAATATGAACCGACAGAAGGTCACATAGCCAAAGCAACCCATTGCCTTATGAGCTATGTAGAGCAACATGTTCCTGAGCACCTTTATAGTCAAAGTATCCGTGAAGCCTTAGCTGAAATGTTAAGTGTGGATGACGACTGGCGCGCTGAACTGGTGTTGGCCGAGCTTGGTTTTTCTCACTCTGAGCAAGATATGCCTGTCGCCAATTGCAGTGGTGGTCAGCAGATGCGATTGCTTATCGCGAGAGCCATTATCAATCAGCCAGACTTACTGCTTCTCGATGAGCCCAGTAACCACTTAGACTTACCTTCGTTACTTTGGCTAGAGCAGTTTCTCTCCAATTGGAAAGGCTCTTTTGTGTTGGTTTCACACGACCAAACCCTGCTAGATCGAGTGACAAATACGACTTGGGTCATGCGAGATCAATCTCTTCATCATTTTGCCCTACCTTGCACTCAAGCAAGGGCCGCACTGTATGAGAAAGATCAGCAAGACCAAGCTCGACATGCCAATGAGCAAAAAGAGATAGACCGAATAGAGAAAAGTGCCAAACGGCTCGCGATCTGGGGTAAGGTTTATGACAACGAAGATCTCGCCCGTAAAGCAAAGACCATGTTTGCGAGAAAAGAGCGCTTAGAGGAAGCTCAAACAGAGTTGACAGAAGGCACGCCTTGGCAACTTGTATTGCAAGGTGAAGCTCTGCCTGCCAACCGACTGCTTGAAACCGGCGAGTTTAGCGTTACACCACCAGATAGCTGTTTCCATCTATTTGAAATGGTAGAAATGCGCGTAAAAAGTGGCGACCGGATTGCGGTTTTAGGAAGTAATGGCTGCGGTAAATCAACCCTGCTTAACCAACTTTACCAACATTATCTCGCCGAGATAAACCCATTGAGCTCACAGGCTGTCACCTTTCATGACAGGTGTCGCTTAGGATACTACGACCAGTCTCTCAAGCAGCTGAAAGACACTGACACTATAAGCGACGCCTTACAGGCCTTTTCATCCGTGAGTAGTGAAATAGCTAAGCGTTCACTGATTGGTGCAGGCTTTGAGTATGCACGGCACAACCAAGATGTGGCCTCACTCAGTGGCGGTGAGCGTGCGCGCTTATTGTTTATCGGCCTAACCCTCGCGAAGTACCATCTGTTGTTTCTTGATGAGCCAACCAACCACTTGGATATAGAAGGCAAAGAAGAACTGATTGCGACTTTGAATGAGTTTAATGGTGCGGCACTCATTGTCAGCCACGACCGTAGTCTCATCGAGCAAAGCTGCAATCATTTTTGGTTAATCAACAATGGTACATTAACCGAGTACCTAAGCGCTGAAGAGGTGTACCAACAGATAGCCGAACATCCTGACACCGCTTTGGCTGTTCAAGCATCAGATAATCAACAGGAGTTGAACCTCTTAGACGGAAAGCTAACTGGCGAAGAGCAACTACTAGAGCGCTTGATAGAGCTAGAAACGTTACTTGAAGAAGATCTTCAGCGTAAACCCAAGCATCAAAAGCCCAACCTGCAGCAAGATTGGTGTGAGGAGATAGCACAAATAAACAGTCGACTATAGTCTAGAAATTGGGGCACCATCAGGTGCCCTAATTTATTCGTACTTTTTAATCAGATCGGCAATTCTTCCCGACTGTTGCAGTGACTTCAGCCCGGCATTAAAAGCCGATAGAATACTCTCTTTGTTTGGATGATCACGACTGATAGCAATATATAACGGGTTTTCTGCTAATGGTTTGTCGATCAAAGCGAAGTCATTAATCTCTAACTCATTGTTTTTTAAATACCATAAGAAAAAGAACTTATCGGCCACTAACGCATCGATCCGGCCAGCTTTTAACTTTCTCACGTTGGTGGCTAAACTATCAGAGTCCATCCGATCAAAAGCATTCGATTTCAAGAAGTCATCATCATAGGCATAGCCTCGCAATACTCCAATCCGTTTCTCTTTTAAACTTTCTAGACCTGTATAACTGAATGAGTTTTCTTTTAGCGATACAAAGATGAGTGAATTGGTCAGATAGGCATCACTGAAATCAAGATACTCGAGTCTCTCGCTACTCTTCCAAACGGTCAGCGCAATATCATAGCGCTGAGTCGTTACCTCCCTTAAAGCTCGGCTCCATGGTTTAATGGTATTTTTAATGGTGTAGCCTTGTTCAGCAAAGGCTTCCGAAATAATCTCATAGGCCAAACCTTTCACTTCTGCAGAGTCGATAACATATGGCGGCCATTCATCCTGTATCGTCCATAATATGCGTGAAGGAACCTGCGCTTGAGCTGAAAAGACAAACAACATACATATTGTGATAAACCGGACAATCATGGTTAGTCCCTCTCAATCATATTTCGAGTTAGAGTCACCGCTTCTCGGCACCTAACCTCGGTTCTCTCCGCCTTTTATAACACAACGCTTAGTGAAGAGAATGCAACGCGGTAAGGTTAAACTCTAACGCTGGCTTAAGAAGCTTTGGGGGCGTGAGTTGATGATCTCGTCCCTCCCTTTTATCAACAAATTGTTGGCATGAGGTATTCTCATCAACCAAGATGTTGTCATGCTTTTCATCACCTATCGTGGTTTTATAATGGAGGTTTTCTGCCTTATCTGGGTAATCATGACAAAGGTACACTTCTGTACTGTCCTTCAATTCATACAACTTACGTATCGACTCAAACATTTTCTCAGCGCTGCCACCAGGAAAGTCAGCCCGACCCGTACCATTAAAAAACAATGAGTCACCAACAAACAGTGCATCACCTATCTTAAAGGTTAAGTCAGATTGGGTGTGTCCGGGTGTCGCAATGACCTCTAAGTGAGAATTGCCAAAATCCATCTCTTCATTTTCCAATAGATAATGTTCAAAGTGATAAAGCTCACTGAGACACAGTTCGTCCTTCCACTGCGCATAAACCTCCTTGACCCCTTCCGAAACATAAATCGGAGCCTGAAGTTCCTTACTCAAATAAAACGAACCCGACAAATGATCCGCGTGAATATGCGTTTCCAAAATAGCTACTATGTGCAGCTGATTAAGTTGAATATGATCAATAATCTCTTGCGCGGACTCATAGCTAATCTCGTCATTTTTCACATCATAATTGGCAACAGGATCAATGATAATCGCTTCTTTTGTATCCTGATCAGCCACCACATAGCTTATGGTGCCAGAGTCAGGATGAAAAAAATGTTGGATGTTCTGAGATGCCATTTTGCCTCCTTGAGAGGGGTCGGATTCAATAGGAAAAATAGAACAGCGAATAGTACTCAGTTTAGACCTTTGTCAGGATCATGAAGGAAAAAAGTACGACTAAAATAAACAATGCAATCGTAATATTATGTTCGTAGAGCAAGCAAATACTTGGTTTAACGATAAGTTTTCGATAAGGCATCGCTGTGCAAATAAGCGAGTGGCAGGTGACTTCTTAACTCAGTAATTAACTCGTTTGCAGATTGTGCATCAAGTCTATATGGGTTGAATTCAGGTGAATCCATAAAATAGAAGTTGAGCGTTTTTAGAATCTCTGATTGAAGCAAATAAGCCATAGACCAACCGCTAAACTGCCTATTTTCGATTGAACTTTTATCTAACAGCGTGACATTACAATGACGCTTATCTTTCTGGATACGGCGATAGGTAGACTCCACATTCTCCTCGCTGCCTTCCAAATACTGTATAAAATAATGTTGATTGAAATACAAAATCCCAGTGACTTCATGTTCACCATTATTTCCCTGAGCACTGTTCATTATGTCTTCAAAAGATGTCAGCTCAAACTCCTTGCTAACTGTGCTCACATAGATAAGTTTAATCAGATCCATTGATATACCTCAATGTGCATATAGACAAAGCTTAGTCGCCAGCACACTAACTTACAAAATGATCACTAAACTAATGCAAATTAAAGATATTAAAGCGAGAAAAGATATCAAACGTAAAAAAGCCAGAGATTAACACTGGCTTTTTAAGGTCATCATCAATTGGCTACATCAGTTAGGTATCGCTCTCAGTAGGCGTATATTCGAGCAAATCGCCTGGCTGGCAATCCAGGTGCTTGCAGATTGCTTCTAAAGTAGACAATTTGACCGCTTTGGCACGGCCATTTTTAAGCACTGATAGGTTCTGCTCGGTAATACCAACTAGTTTCGCCAACTCATTGGAGCGCATTTTCCGTTTAGCTAGCATTACATCTAGGTTGATTACAATCGCCATAAACTTTCACTTAAATTGTCAGCTCACTTTCTTCTTGAAGCTCTGCTGCTCTTTCCATTACTACTGCAATAACACGAACCACCAATCCAATAACAAACATTGTGATGTCAGCGTCATTCACTTCAAACGATACGTTCCAATTTCCGTCATTGTACGACAATGCGAAGCTAAGAAGTATGCCCATAATAAGTTGAACGAAAGGCGTTGCCATCAATAAGTAACTGATCTTTTTGTAACACAGTGTATTTTGACGTTCAAAGATCTGACCTTTTTCATACAAACGAAAGAGGACTATCAACTGCCACAGTAGAGCCATTGTCAAAAACGTTGTCAGCATACTTGGCAAAAAACCAATCAATGACCGAGTCAAACTTAAAGGCAATGTCACCTCAACGGGAAAGCCAGCCTTAAACCATTCAGCATCCCATAACGTTGCAGAAAACCAAAATACCGTATTTAACACGGCGGTAAAAACAAGAGAGAACCAAAATAGCACCAATAAATTTCGACTAAATTTGCTGATAGATTGTTGTGTCATGAGAGGACCTAAGTGAACTTAACTTGAGTATATCTTAGGCAAATAAAACCTACTTAGCAATAAAAAATTATCGTAAAACGATAATTTTTTATTGCTTAAATTTTATTTTGGCTCTAATTTATAAAAGTAACTTCGCTAAAGATTTTATAGACAGGCACCTTTTTATGACCAAACATTTGTTGCTAGCTTTCTTACTATCCGCTACTACCACCAGCGCCTATGCGGGTACATTCCTTGATGAATTACCTCAGAACCATACTATCTCTGCTCCAGTCCAGTGGCAGCCTTCCCCTTACGATGAAGATACGACACCGATACAAACTCAATTTTCAGGAGATGAATGTACAGAGAGAACCCAAGACTCTTTTGACGCAAAAAATCCGAAGCAAAAAAGCAGTGATGTAAAATGTTACATTACCCAATTCCCTAGCAAAGGAATCGAAACTCACGTTCAATCAAATGAGAACGGAGAAATCAGTGCTGGATTTAAATGGGAGATTGATTAGAGTTTAATGTTCAAACTCAGCGGCCCCTTTCAACTCAAATTGGAACTCGTAATCACCTTGGTGAGCCAGACGAATTGAATACTCCCACCACCTTATAGAGATAAAAAAGGCCCTTCTGCCATAACAGAAGAGCCTAGATATTTGATTAGTGAGATTACGCGTTTTCTAGGTCAGCAACCATTGCCTTAGAAAGAGCTTCAGCCACCTTGATACCGTCAATGCCCGCAGAAAGGATACCACCTGCATAACCAGCCCCTTCACCTGCTGGGTAGAAGCCTTTAAGGTTGATGCTCTGGAAGTCTTTGCCACGCTTGATACAAACTGGAGAAGATGTACGAGTTTCAACACCAGTCAATAAACCGTCATCAGACGCAAAGCCTTTGATCTTCTTATCAAACGCTGGAATTGCTTCACGGATCGCTTCAATGGCAAAATCTGGTAGCGCTTTAGAGATATCCGTTAGGTGGATACCCGGAGTGAATGACGGCTGAACGTCGCCAATCTCACTCGGATCGCGACCTTTAAGGAAGTCACCAATCTTCTGTGCTGGCGCATCGTAGTTTTCACCACCAAGTACGTAAGCACCTGACTCAAGCTCACGTTGGAAACGGACACCTGCTAGTGGATCACCTGGGTAATCACGTTCAGGGTCGATACCCACAACGATTGCACTGTTCGCGTTACGCTCTGAACGCGAGTATTGGCTCATACCATTAGTCACAACGCGACCTTCTTCAGACGTAGCGGCGACGACTGTACCACCCGGACACATACAGAAACTGTATACAGTACGACCATTCTTACAATGATGAACCAGTTTGTAGTCAGCGGCACCTAAGATTGGGTTACCGGCATTTTTACCAAAACGTGCTTCGTCGATCATCGACTGCTTGTGCTCAATACGGAAACCAACCGAGAACGGCTTCGCTTCCATGTACACGCCGCGATCGTGCAGCATTTCGAATGTATCACGCGCACTGTGACCTACGGCTAGAACAACGTAGCGAGATTTGATCTCTTCACCGTTCGATAGGGTTAGACCCGTGATTTGCTCGCCATCCATGTGGATATCATCGACGCGAGTGCTAAAGCGGATTTCACCACCCAGTTCGATAATTTTCGCACGCATCTTCTCGATCATCGTTACCAGCTTAAAGGTACCAATGTGAGGCTTACTTACGTACATGATCTCTTCTGGAGCGCCTGCTGCAACAAACTCAGTGATTACTTTACGACCGTAGAAGTTTGGATCTTTTACTTGGCTATAAAGCTTACCGTCAGAGAACGTACCTGCACCACCCTCACCAAACTGAACGTTTGATTCCGTGTTTAGAGTTCGCTTACGCCAGAAGCCGAAGGTATCTTTTGTACGCTCACGAACCTCTTTACCGCGCTCAACAACGATAGGTTTAAAGCCCGCTTGCGCAAGAATCAATGCCGCGAACAAACCACATGGACCAAAGCCGATAACCACAGGACGTTCCGTCACGTTCTCAGGCGCTTTGGCAACGAATTTGTACTCCATGTCTGGCGTTTCTTTTACGTGCGGATCACTAACGAACTGCTCAAGTAGTGCAGTTTCATTTTCAACCACCACGTCTAGCGTGTAGATCAATAGAATGTTGGCTTTTTTACGAGCATCGTAGCCACGTCTAAATACATTGTAAGAGATGACTTGGTCTTCAGAGATGCCAAGCTTCTTGGTAATGGCAGCAGTCAGCGCCTCTTCCTCATGATCAAGAGGAAGTTTAATTTCATTTAAACGTATCATGTTGATGTCTCGTATAGATAGGTGTCTTAGCCAGAACCGTTTGACGAACGGTCAGCTCACAATGGCGCGCATTTTACGAGAAATTGAATTGTCTGTCATACTAAATCAAACATATTGAATTTTGGCTTGGGATGAGTATTATCCCCTTTCCTCAATTTTGACTTATACAAGAGCATTCATCATGGCGTTTGTCGTAACTGATAACTGTATCCAATGTAAATACACTGACTGTGTCGCTGTATGTCCGGCAGATGCGTTTCATGAAGGCCCAAACTTTATGGTCATCAATCCAATCGAATGCATTGATTGTGGTCTGTGTGTTGATGAATGTGATGCGCACGCGATCTTCCAAGAAGATGAAGTGCCAGACGATCAAACCCTCTTCATTGAGCTCAATGCCGAACTTGCCGAGCTTTGGCCAGTACAAACCGAAGTGAAACCCGCCATGGATGAAGCCGAAAAATGGAACGGCGTGCCAGACAAGCTAGGTATGCTAGAGAAGTAGCGAGAAAGCGAGAAAGCGAGAAAGCGAGAAAGCGAGAAAGCGAGAAAGCGAGAAAGCGAGAAAGCGAGAAAGCGAGAAAGCGAGAAAGCGAGAAAGCGAGAAAGCGAGAAAGCGAGAAAGCGAGAAAGCGAGAATTTTGAAGGGTTGGCATTTTGTGTCAACCCTTTGTTTTTCTGGGATATCCGCAGGAATAAGGAACGAGTGAGTTGGGATCTCTAACTTGTTTTTGAACAATTGTGAGTTACGACCTATAGGGCATTCTGATTTTTTGGATTACTTTATGCATCGCATCCATACAACCAGACTACGTATGCTAGCCATATTCCCTTATCCACTACACCTGTCAATCCCACTTTAAAATGTCCTGTTCTCAGCAAAGTAGAAATGTCCTGTTGTTAACTGAGTTATATAGCCCGTGGTATCACTTCGCATAATGGTTCGCGATCGCTTCAAAAGCAGCTAGCCTTGGCTGGTTAGTCTGCCTCGCAGCGTTTGAGGCGGATTCAGCTGACGAAAACGTAGCAATCACGAGATTTTGGTCTTGGTTTATATAAAGGTGTTGTCCGTAAACCCCTCTAAAAGTCGCAATTCCCTTTTTGCTGTCATGTACCCAAAGGTAATTCTTATAACCTTCTAACCACTCATCGTATACGCCAGAACCTTTCTCTTTATAAACACTACGATCCATATGCGCTTTTTCGTCGTCAGTTAGATTGAAGGTGTCTTCAATCCAAGCTTTTGAAAATATCTGGTGGTCGTTATAAAAACCATCATTAGCAATTGCCATTCCAACTCTAGCAAAGTCTCTCAAGGTGGTGGAGATACCACCAGTTGCAATCGGAGTGAATGTCATATCAGCCATAAACGTTGCATCGTGTTCAACACCCAACTTAGACCATATGTTTTCAGCGATGAAATCTTGAAGTGGTTGCCCAGAAACTCTAGCTATTAGCCAACCGATAACATCGACATTTGGAGAGTGGTATTCATATTTATAGTTAACAGCCAGTTCCGGATTTTGGGTAAAGTGAGGAGCAAACTCTAAAACGCCTCTCGGTGTATCATCTTGTGTTGGATCGATAGCCATTAAGTCATAAGCAGGCACTAAACCTAGACGGCGAAAATACTCAAAATGCATCGTACCAGGAGTGATATTTGCGTAGTCTTCACTGTAGTCCAATGCTGATGTCATGTTCAGAACCGTACGTACCGTTTGGTTTCCAAAATGACTGCCCTTTAATTCCTCTAAGTATTCATCAACATTCTTATTCGGATCTATTTTACCTTGCTCAACCAAAATACCAATGGCCTGGCCCATTAATGACTTAGAGCTGGATGCCCACATGTGATGATCTTTTGGTCCAAATGTACCAAAATAGTCTTCATGCACAATATGCCCATCTTTTATGACAATATACCCATCTGTGCGGTCATTTATCATCGCCTCATCAACAGTATATGTTTGGTTTCCCGAAGAGAACTTTAGGTCAGCAATTGAACCGTCTAGTGCTGACGGTATCACTGATATGTTGCCATCTCGTGGCACTATTAATGTAGGGTGAATTCCCATGTTTTGAAAAGCCCAATGGTTGTAATCTGAATGCATCCAATTACTCAATGTCACTTGCTCATGCGCTTCTGTCATAGGTGAGTACATAGCATTGGCATTGTCACTAGCAATTGCCGAAAACGAGGTTAATGAGATTAAAGCAGCTATCGATTTCAGTTTCATATTTTGGTTCCTAGTTGATCTAACTTACTTTAGGGCCAATTTTACGTTTGAAATATGATACGTACGAATCCATAATGGATGGAATTTCCATCCATAAACATAGTGAACAGTGATGATTACGTTAGAACAACTTTCATGTTTTAAGACCGTTTATGAATTGAATAGCTACAGCAAAGCCGCAAGAGCAACAAATAAAACGCGTGCAACGGTTCGCGAAAGAGTGAAGGCATTAGAAGATATTTTGGGCTTCGAACTGTTTGAAACTGAAGGAAAATCATTAGTACCTACAGAGCAAGCACACCATTTGTTCCCTAGAGCTGAGAACTTAACTCGACAATCTAAAGAGTTTTACAATGTAGCGCTATCCACATTTTCAACTCAAATCACCACAGTTACGTTACACCATGACGATCTTGTGCCTTTATGTTTACTGTCTGATATTGATGACGCTATTGGAGATGAATTCCCAGATATTTCCGTTAACTGGTTACAAAGAGACCGAAAAACGAGCTTAGACGAGATAGAGTCTGGCGATGCAACTTTTGCAATTATGCCAACCGTTGGAAAAATATTTCCCAACACTAAAGTCGGTCTAATCAACTTAGGTACCTATCGTTATGGACTTTACACATCTACAAACTCATCCATATCCAATCATGTAATTGACTTGAATGAGCTTACGACTGAAGACTTTATATTGACCGAAAACTCGGTTTTGAATGAAATGAGATACGCTAATATCAGCAACCGGAAGCACCTGATATCAAACAACGATATGTTGTTGCACAAAATACAGAAAAAGGGTTGGACACTATTGAGCATCGCTAACGCGCAGCCTTATGTAGAGTCTGGCAAGCTAAGAAAAATCGAAATTAATGAAGCGTTAGGCGACTTGAGGCAGGAGTTGGTCTTGTTCTACCCGTTAAACTCTGAAATGGATAGAACAAGACGCCGTATCATTGAAATTGCGAAGGAATGTGCGAAAGATTTTGCTCTCAGCCGCCTCGCATAATGTCTAGAAGTACCATTTTATACCGACTTCAGCTTTTAGTTCAGGGTCACCTTCCAGTTGATGACCACCAGGTAATGTGACGTCGGTGGTATTATACTGCAACTTAGAAATAAACCACTGCCTTCTATCCGTGCTAGTTGGCGCATTAAGCAGGAAGTTAAATGATTTAGACGTCATTTCAACCTCATCACCACTCACGCTAAAATACTCAGGCCAAAATTGAATAAAAGCTCCGCTGTTACCAACTGGTACGGTACCGAATAAATTCAACATGTAACCATCTGCTGACTCTCCAAAAACTTCACCTGTTGTATATGCTGCATTCGGAAATACCATCATTCCTGGGGTATATGCAGGGTTGATCAAGCCAATGGCACCAACAGAAAGCAAGCCTGTATCATCAAGTCCAGAATGCTTTAAGTGGATTAAATCTGTCGAGAATCCCACTTTTGGCATAATGGTATTATTAAATTCATGAACCTGAAAATATTGTGCACGTCCTCCTAGATAGTCGGTTCCAAATTGATTGCCTTTATCGGCATCTGTATTTCCAAAATTCCCTTCCACAAAGCCTGCATAGCTTATTGATTCATTCCACGCGCCTGTGAACATTGTCGTTAAGCGAATGTCCGCGTCAGAGCTTACAAATATCGCAGCTTGAGTGTATACATTCGTTAGATCAGAGGGGTCAATTGCTTCGTCTGCGAAACTAGGAAAGGTCATTATTGATAATAACGTGGCACCTAATGTGTATTTTTTCATATGTTTTCACCATTGCTAATTCTTTCATCCTTATGTTTTTTTCCCTAAAAGAATGATAACAAGGTTACTTTCACCACATTCAGTCACATATACAGGGCTTTCCCCATCAAATGACTGAAGGAACGCATTGTAATGGATATTTGGCCTAAGGCGAGTAGAGAGGGGAAATAATGAATCTCCCAAGTGCGGTTAATCTAGGTACTTTTTAGCATATTGAGAGATGATAGCCATTACACCTGAAATTGTTGAATCAAATTCCATTGATGACGAATAGAATATGCACGCATTAAAGCCAAACCCGTTTACGATATCGAATTGCTTGAGTTTTACTAGTTCATCATTATCACAATAACGTTTTGCAAATGCTTCTGATAGAATTGCCCAGCCATGATTTTTCAAAAAGCTTGCGATTATCTCGTTATTACTTACCAAGTGATAGGCAGGTGATACCACCATCCCTTTAAGCGACGCTTCATAGTGATTTTCGTTAATATACTGCTTATATTGTTGTAGATCGGAGACTTTAACGGAATCAAGTTTGGTCAATGGGTGGTTAGGGTTAGTGTAGACATACAATGGGATGCGGCCTAGGTTGATGTAATTCACTTCCTTTTCTGGATGGATATAGTTTTTGACAGGCATTAACGCAATGTGTGCTTCTCCAGAAACCAAATCCTTCATCGCTTCTGAACGATTACGATGCAACCAATTGAATTGCAGATGAGGATAAGCTTTATTTGTCATCTCTTCTATCCCCGCTAGCATCGAAGCAGGAATCATAGCGTCATGGTAAATATTGACCGTTAAGATGTCCTTATCAAAAGTACCGAGGGCAGCGCTTTCAAATTCTTCTATTTGCCGCACAATTGCTCGAGCTCGGGAATAAAGTTTTTGGGCCATCGCAGTAGGAATGGCTGAACGCCCTTCAATGGTAAACAGCGCCGTACCAATATTATCCTCTAGAATAATGACATGCTCACGGATAGTTGTTCTATCTCGCTTAAGAGCACGAGCTCCAGCGCTAAATGAACCGTTGTCAAAAACGGCACAGAAGCTGATGATCTGATCTTTAGTAAACATGATCTACCCTAGTCTAATATTATGTACATTTGGCTACTAGATATAGGTTATCAAAAAAATCTGATCAAAGTGGTATTGAGCCGTAAAACACGACTCAATACACGGTTTATAACGGGTTATTTACGAAATACTTGCTGAACAATTTCTCTCGCGTACCCCTCTAACCAAATTTTGTTCTTGTAGCTAGAAGAGAACCAGACAACGACAGTGTCGGTTTCTGGTGAAACATAAATCGCCTGTCCTGTACGTCCCGACTTGTATAAATCACCATCGCAAAAAACGGCATCCCACTGATATGCTGCACCGATACAGTCTGTTCCGAAATTATTCACCATGCGCTGCCCCATATAGTCAACACCGATAAAAGTTTCCGTATTTGATGCTTTGTATACCGATTCAAAATAACGGTCAGGCACAATTTGCTCGTTTGCTACTTTATTCCAGCTTGGGGTATAAAGCATTGCATAACGTCCAAGGTCGCTCAGCCGTGAAGCAAAAATGCCAAAGGCTGCTGGTTCTCCCGACATTGAGAGTCCAAGTAACGCATCTCCTTCCATACCCGCTTTTTTCCAAACTCTATCACTAATCAGATCTTGCAGTGGGGTTTGAGTGATCGTTTCAATTATTTCCCCAAGCACAAATGTATTGATAGACGAGTACTCAAACATTGTTCCTGGTTCTCTAAGTTTTTCTGCTCTTATTACTTGACCCAGAAACGCAGACCCCTCTGGTAAAGAATCATCTCCAGTCGCAATACGATAAAAATCAGTGATTGGGTGACCCGGGACACCAACAGATCGTTCATTAATATCCAATCCTGAATGCTGGTTTAAAATATCTTCGATCTTAACGTCATCCCATACTGTTCCATCTAAAGGATTTAGATACTCGCTTGCAGACTTCGTTAAATCGAGCTTCCCCTCTTCAACCAGTTGGCTGGCCAATAAACTCACTATTGTTTTTGTTGCTGATGCCCAAAGATGATTATCTTCTTGTCTAAGCCCAGGGTATTGCTCATATACGATCTCGCCTTTATGAATCACAAGCATTGCTCGCATTCGTGAACGCTCGTCTTTAAGCATTTCTTCAACGCTTAAGTCACCCAATGCTGTAGTAGCTCTAACCTTCGCTATGTCCGGTATTATACTAGTCGGTAGTTCCGAGACCTGCCCGCCGCGAGACACAACCGTAGTTGGTAAAAACTCACTTATATGAGCCGCAGCATATAAGCCGACATCACCAGCGTCCTGCATTGCCATGAAGTTGTACGCATTCCTATATTCAAAAGTTTGCTCTGCAGAAAGGCCATTGCCCAATGTCCAAACTGGCGTTAGATGCTCAGGAACACTAACCTGGGTACTCGACAATACAGCACTTGAAAATATAACGGGTAAAACCTTTAGAGCCGTTTTTAAAGATTTCATATCACACCTATTTTGTTAAATTAGTTTAGAAAAATTTTGTTCTGTACTGTTAAAACTTTATGTTAGTTCTTAGTCCAAAAATTAATGCGTGTTTTTCACTGCTATCCATCGCTTGCAAATATTGCATATCACCAGTGATATGAATACTTGGTGTAACTGCGTAGCTATAGAACGCCTCAACACCTTGCTCATTCCTTATTTCAAACTCACCTATCTGACCATTAATTGAATCTTGAGCGGAGTTTGAGATGTTGTGTAAGAAGTATCCCACGCCCCATTGGTCATTTACCCGGTGCGGTATAAGCGCACTGCCTCCAATGCCTCCAGAAAAGGTACCACTGAGTAAGTTTGGGTTGCCATCTGCAACAGCGGCTCGTATGTAAACGCCCCACGCATTGGCAGGATTGGCGGCATCTTCATAGATGTTGTGTGAAACTTGTGCTCGTAAATTATATTTTCCCGACGCATAAGCTGTAGGATCAACAAGATTGTCTAAGTCCTTCCCTTCTTCTGTACTATAAGTTGCTGTCAATGACACATTACTGTTTCTGTCTAGTATTTTGAGATCTTTAGAGGCTGTTAACGACAAATTAATCCCATCTTGGAAGATTTCACTAAAGTGATCACTTGTGTAGCGATTGCGTGGGTCATAGATCATTGCTGTCCAATTAACAGGGGTTGTTTGCCAATTCGCGACTAAACCTATAAATGCGGGTGGCACAACACCACTTGGCGGAGCAGAAAATGCTAGATTCATAAATCCATAACGTCCTGCACCTCCATAAAATTCGCCATCCTTAAGCAACTCAAATGCATCAATTTTACCTAGTAAAAATGCGCCTTGGCTGAACTGATGTGAATAATAAAGCGACGATAAAAACAAATCTTCACTTAAAAAAGCAGCACTGTTTGGTGAAAAGTAAGGTGAACCATTAATACCAAAAGTATTGTGTCCACCATTGTGAGCCTGTAGTTGTGCGCTGAGTTTTCCATTTTCCCACATTGAAAGCTTTTCGAAGTCTACGCTTGCTTTCATATCAAGACGATGAAAAAAGTCTGCTGTTTTTGTCGGTGTACCTGATGCCAGTCCTTGGTAAATACCTGTATATTCCATGTCGAAGTCAAAAGCGTGTTCAGCTAATACCGAGTATGAACTCACTAACAACGCTATTGTAACTGTCAATTTCGCCTGTTTCATGGTGCCCCCCTTCAAAGCATTGAAGAAGATGACATAAACTGCTTCCTCCACTTAAGTCACTTATGAAGGGTTAAGCCCATCAGGTAAAAGTTTTAATAGTGTGAGGGATCCCTCCTCATAAGTAACTTAGCGCCCTAGACTTTATTGTTTACTCTCTCCCTGAATTGTCGAACGAAGCCGTAATGAATCAATCGGCAACCTAAAACGATGTGCAGATACGCTCTGGAGAGTCAGAATGAAACGTCCTTTGTTGTTAGCAATGCTAATACTTTTCTTAACCGGCTGTGTAGAAAACAGCACTGAATCACAACTCAATGAAACACAGCCAGCTCCTACAGCTGTAACCATTGAACGTGCTCAGTCTCATCTACACGCTCCCACCACTTTCTTTAATGCACGAATACAAGCAATTGAATCAGCTAGCTTAACGCCAAGGACGACCGGCTTTTTACTACGAAAAAACTTTTCAGATGGAGCGATTGTTGAAGAGGGAGACATATTATTTGAAATTGACCCAACTACTTATGAAGCTGCTGTACAGGCCGCTGTTGCAGGGTTAGAAGAAGCGGAAGCATCATTAGATTTAATTAAAATTACTCACGACAGACAAGAGTCACTGCTTAATTCTGGTGGTATTTCACAGGCTAACTTCGATCGCGTAGAAGCCGATTTTAAAGCGGCCAAATCAAAGGTTCAAGCAGCCAAGGCCAATCTAATAGTGCAGAATGACAACCTTGAAAACACAAAGGTAAAAGCACCTTATTCAGGCCAGATTGGTCGCTCTAACTTTTCAATTGGTGACATGGTTGGGCCGGACTTTGGGCCGCTAACCGATATTGTACAAGTTACTCCGATAGAAGCTTCATTTTCACTCAATGAGAATGAGCTTACACAGCACAAAATCCGTGCAGGTAAAGGATCCGATTACTCCCTAAAAGTAGACGGTTATGTTCTCGATCTTAAAGGTAATATCAGTTTTATTGACAACAAAGTAAACGCAAACAGCGGTACTGTTAATATTGCTGCTCAGTTTGACAACATCAGCGGTACCTTAATCCCAAATCAGTTTGTCAGAGTAGGGATTAGCCCATCGCAACCACTCGAAGGTGTCGTCATTCCCCACAAATCCGTATTTCAAGATAAAGAAAGTCAATACGTACTTACCGTTTCCCAAGGCGTTGCTACAAAGCAGGAAGTGACCATAGCGGCACGCCTAGGGCAAGAGGTCTTTATTACTGAGGGTTTGTACGAGAATACGCCTGTCATTATCGGTGGGCAGCAACGAATTAGGCCTGGAAGCCCAGTGACCTTTGAGGAGTAAACGGTATGCTCAGTAAATTTTTTATACTTAGACCCAAATTTGCTTTTGTTATTTCAATCTTTCTAACACTGATTGGTTTAATTGCAATCAAGACAATGCCAATCGCAGAGTACCCAAGTGTCACTCCACCACAAGTTCGAGTTGTCGCAACTATGCCAGGCGCTAGTGCACAAACAGTAAAAGAAGTCATTGGAACGCCTATTGAACAAGAGATCAATGGCGTAGATGGTATGGTCTACATGCAGTCTAGATCAACTAATGACGGTCGTTACTTTTTAAACATCACATTTGATAATGCCACTGATTCGGATATGGCAATGGTTAACGTGTCGAATCGTGTAGCCGCTGCGGAAAACATGCTACCGTTTGACGTTCGAGCCAGAGGCATCAATATCCGTAAAGCAACCCCTGACGATCTCATCGCTATTGCTTTCTATTCCGAAGATCAAAGCATGTCGGAGCTAGAGTTGAATAGCTGGGTTGAAGCAAACTTTATGGAGCGAATCGCACGTATCCCAGGACTGGCCACCACTAACCTGATTGGCGCTACTTATGGTATGCGGATTTGGCTTGATATTGACAAAATGACATCACTTGGGGTTACAACTGCAGAAGTTAAGTCTGCAATTACGGAGCAAAATACAGTTATTCCTGCTGGTCGTATTGGCCAAGGTCCAAGTCGAGAAAATACCGCGCTTCAATTTAACTTGATCACACAAGGCCGTTTATCGAGTACTGAAGAATTCTCCGATATCATGATTCGAACTCTCCCTGACGGCAACCACGTCTTTCTTGGTGATGTCGCCCGAATAGAGATAGGCAGCCAATTTTATGATGCTTACGCCACCTATCTTGGATCTGAAGCTGCCTTAGTTACAACACAAGCCAATCCAGATGCCAATGCGCTGGAAACAGGTGCTGATCTTAAAGCAGTGCTAGATGAAATTGAACCATTAATGCCACACGGAATGAAAGTAGCGATTCCGTATGACACAACATTGGCGGTTGACGCATCGATTAAGAGTATTGTTGAAACCCTATTTGTGGCTGTTGGCTTAGTTGTCGCAGTAACCTATCTATTTTTAGGAAATATTCGAGCCACGCTTGCGCCAGTTGTAGCGATTCCTGTATCTCTAATCGGAACTTTTGCATTCATGCAGATCGGTGGTTTCAGTATTAATACTGTTACTCTGTTCGGGTTAGTATTAGCGATAGGTATTGTGGTCGATAATGCAATATTAGTGGTTGAAAATGTTGAGCGTTTACTAGAAGAAAACGCCCATTTCTCCGCTAGTGATGCAACAATTCAAGCCATGAAAGAAGTTACTGGCCCCATCATTGCGTCCACACTGGTTATGTTAGCGGTATTTATTCCTGTCGCACTGCTGCCAGGCATCACAGGGCTCATGTTTGCTCAATTCTCGATCACGATATGTATCGCTCTCGTGCTTTCTGCGGTAAACGCTTTAACTTTATCACCGGCGATATGTGCGATGGTAATGAAACGGAATACACAGCATGCTAAATGGTTTATTGCATTTAATCGACTCTTTGAAAAAGTTACGGTTGGCTATGGAAAAATTGTCACTGTATTGGTAAGAAAAACACTAGTTTTGAGTGTGACATTTGGGTTAGGCATAGCAGCCATTGTTGCGATGAATGATAAATTACCAACGGCTTTTGTACCCGCAGAAGACAAAGGTGTGCTCGCACTTGCCATATTCTTACCAGACAATGCATCTAAAGAGCGTACACATAATTTATTGTCTCAAGCACAAGAGATCCTCAATAACGACCCTGCCATTGATGATTATGCGGCGGCTATTGGCTTCAATGCCTTGACCGGCGGTGTTGCATCGAACGCTGCAACGATGTTCATCAACTTAAAACATTGGGATGACCGATTACAGTTAGATGGTGACCATTCGCAAGCTGCTGTTGTTCAGCGACTAAACCAACAGCTTTATCAACTCGATGGAGCAATAAGTATCGCAATGGGATTACCACCCATCCCAGGGTTAGGCGTTGGTGATGCGATGGAATTCATGCTGCAAGACACTGCAGGTCGTAGCGCACAAGAACTTGCACAAATGACCTACGCATTAGTCGCAGCTGCGAACCAAGCACCAGAAATAAGCAATGCGATGACAACTTATCGAGCTAATGTGCCTCACTATAATGTTGACATTGATCGTCAAAAAGCACGTGAGTTAGGCGCATCTATCTCAGGAATCAATGACGCATTAGCAACGCATCTCGCTTCAGCCTATGTTAATGATTTTGCATTGAATGGACGAAGCTATCGTGTATTTGTTCAAGCTGAAGGGTTACAGAGAAATGATGTAGAGGATGTTTTGCGCATTCACGTACCGTCTGCTAATGGACAACAGGTGCCGCTATCTGCGGTAGCAACGATTGAGCCATGGCTAGAGCCTGATTTGGTCACAAGCTACAACATGCTTATTGCCGCTCGCATACAATTGAGCCCGGCAGAAGGTTTCTCTTCAGGCGAAGCGATAGCGGCAATGGAACGCGTGGCAAACGAAGTACTCGAACTCGGTTACGACTACGAATGGACAAGTATGGCGTATCAGGAAAAACTATCGGGTAATACAGCGCAAATTGCATTACTGCTAGCGCTGGTATTCATTTATCTATTTCTTGTTGCACAATATGAGTCTTGGGCACTACCAGCAGCCATCATAATCGTTGCGCCAACGGCAGCACTCGGAAGTTTTGCTGCATTGCTTATCGGTGGGCAAGCCTTCTCTATCTATGGGCAAATAGGATTAATCCTATTAATCTCTTTGGCGGCAAAAAACGCAATTTTAATGGTTGAGTTCTCAAAGATTAAACGCGAAGTGGAAGGGCTCAGTATTGAAGATGCAGCAATACAGGGTGGAAAAATGCGCTTTAGAGCGGTGAATATGACCTCATGGTCGTTCATCCTCGGAATCTTGCCATTAGTTTTTGCGCAAGGTGCTGGTGCGGTTTCACAAAATACCACCGGACTCGCACTATTAGGGGGCATGGTTATGGTGCTATGTATGGGCTCAATAATGACACCGGGCTTCTACGCTGTATTCCAGCGCCTACGGGAAAAATTTAAAACCCCTGCCACTTCGCCAGACAAGTAGAGTGGGATTTAAACACGGCTTCCATAGGCCCGTTGATTGACAAGGACTAGGAAAATACCTGATTTCCAGCGTCTTCAACAATCTGCTTAAACACCGATCTTAACGGATCGGTGTTTACTCTTTCATGGAATAGTAGGCAAAATGTTTGACGTGGTATATAGGAAACGGGCTTCGAAACTACGGCGTACTGACTGAAGAAATCATCATTGGTATTAGCAGAAAACAGAATACGATCTGTCTCAGATAGGGCCATAGTAGCAAACTCCATTGATGAAGCAGAAAACACCACCTGACGTTGCTTGCCCTGTTTTCCTCTTAAATACTCTATCCACCGTTCAACATTATCGTTTGTATTCAATACAACATGGGGATAGTTAAAGATCTCTCCCTCTTGCAACCCTATCGCCGCTTTAGAGTGATTGGCACACATGACAATTTGGTAAGTGACTTCAACTAAAGGAACGGATTGAATTTGTGAACAATTTTCAGGAACAAAGCCAATAGCAAAATCTAATTTCGACTCTTTTAAGTCGCTGACTACTGAATCATTCCAATCAATTATCTCAAGGTGGATATTTGGTAACCTCATGCTCACAGCGTGCAAAAGTTTACTCATAAAGTCTTGAGAGCCATTGCGATGACAGGCCATCTTGATTGTGCCGACAGCACTCTTTTCATCAAATACTCGTCCAAACAACAAGTTTTCCATAGCATCAAGTTGAGCCGTTAATGTTGGTTCTATTTGTCTAGCAAACGTTGTTGGTTCGAGTCCACGCCCTGAACGAATCAACAAAGGATCATCCAAAAATTCTCTCAACTTCCCCAGCTGGTAACTAACCGTGCTCTGTTGAAGATCGAGTTGCTCTGCTGTGTGAGATACATTTTTAGTTTTAATCAGAATGAGTAATGTGCGTAACATCTTCAAATCTAACTTCGCTAACTTTTCAAAAGGAATCGGCATACCACACACAATCCACGACATTTATTTCTCATGAAACTAGCATACACATTTAAATCGAAATATTCGATAGCTGTTATCATGGCCATCATATTGTTCGATTTAATTATTCATCGCAATATAGCCCTAAACCAAAACGAGGGTTAATCCATGAATAAAATTTCAATCAATACACTACTCACCACAGTATTGTTTTCTACTGTCGCAGCAGCAGACTTGAAGGGAGAGCATTTCACTGCACAACTGGACGTGCCTTACGCAAAAGGAAAGGTCACAATAGATGGTCAAATAACCGAAAGAGACCTACTCATGGATGTTGTACAGCCTAAAACGCCTCTAGCTGAAGAGAACCCAGTGGTAGTAATGACATTTGGTGGTAACTTTATTCGCGGAGGGCGAAATGATGTTTACTCTATCGCCGGAGCACAAACGACAACAATGCGAGACTATTGCAGGCATTTTGCCGAAGTGGGTTATACCTGCGTTGCGATCGACTATCGATTATCTGGTGAAGAGCCAGTTCCTTCAAATATCGGTTACTCTGACGATATCCTGATTGAAGAGCAATTTCAGTTAAAGGACCTACATCAACGACATAATATGATACGAGAATTGAATGGATTAGAGCCATTAGCTTACGATTCTCCAGTGTTAAGAAATACGATTATTTCTGCTGCTGAAGACCTTTATAAGGCAATCGCACACCTACAAGACAATGCTGATGACTACAATATTGACCCAAATCGAATCGCTATTGGCGGATTCTCTGCCGGCGCTATGACAAGCTTTAATGTTGCATATGGTATGAATGCGCCAGTAAAAGCGGTTATTGCAAACTCTTCTATGGGGCTTGGATTCGATGTCGATAAAGCGAGCATGAATAATGAAAACTTACCTCCAGCTATGCTGAGCATGGGTCAATATGATCTAGACCCGCTGATCCAAATGGCGCAACACAACATTCCTGCATTTGAGAAGCTAGGTATTGAAATCGAGAGCCATTGGGTTCCAGGATTCGGGCATTTTTACCCGGCAGGAGCGATAACGCTTGGGAGTGATGTTTCAAGACAGCCCCTATTGGAACGTATGATTACATTCCTTAACAAAAACTTGTAAGCCATCTCCTTTAATTCATGATGGCCTTTTACTGATTGTTTTTTTGCATGGAAGGTCATCATTTTTTAATTTTAAGGATATTCATTCCTCTACTTAATGGATTCTCGGTACACCGCTTCCGCCACTTTCTCGTGCATCTCTTTGTTTCAACCTAGCAGCACCAGATCACTGTAGAGGTAGAACAGACATGATATTGCCTCTTCATGATTTTGTCGTAAAATTTCAACAGTCTAGAACATCAAAAGGCAATATCAATATATGGGGGTTTCAGCATTCTAGGGCAAACACCTCGTCACTCCCTCATTAGCAGAGCTTCACCCTTTGTCTTATCACCACCAACACTAACAAGGTTTTGGACATTTATTGGTTAGATGAGAGACCTAGTTTATTCCTTTGTGATAACTTTTATTAATCAAAAGATGCCACAATCTGGTTTTACATTGGACAAGTTATGCATAGGTATTCAAACAGTAAGGTTAAACTTTGCATTTGTAAGTACTTATAGCAACCGTCAGCTAGAAATTAAGCTTGTTCTAGCACAAGCTTAATTTCTTCTGCATTCGGTGTGTACTGCCAACAGCGCAGCAGTCAGCGTGCTAGGCTGCACATATGATATCGATGATAAACCCCAGGCAATATATAGATATTGAAAATAATGTGTTAACGCTAAAGCTACTATCTACGAGAAGAACTTAAGATAACAGTTGTCACCGTTGACGCCTGTAAAAAACACTCGCATCGAAATAAGTTTTGTCCTAAGCAGTGCCGTGCAAGAGACGGCTCAAGCGCCAGAACGAGTGTTTGGTCGGTCCTATCAAACTCGACGACACAGGCGCTTTCAAACCCAAAATACCGACCTATTAAAGGAAACGTCGCTTTGAACAAGCTCTCTTTGGCCGAAAAAATCAGCGAGGTTGCTTCCTCACGCTTCAACCCTTGCTCGATCAAAAGCATCAATTCACGCCCCTGACAGATTTGCGACTCTATCTCAGCTGCCGTAACCGCATCTAGCCAATGTTCGACATCGATACCGACAAAAGGGTGAACCGCCTGCTCTGCAACCAGCGCCACAGCACGAGCGCCGGTATGGGATATGGCCCCAGTCATGTCTTGTGGCCACAGTGGCTCTCGATGAGAACCAATCAAGACCTTCTGCTCAACCACTGACAAGACCGACATACTTAAACTGGCCATATACCTTCCAGCAATAAACTCTGCCTGGCGCTTTGCTACGCTTCGTTGTACGGATAGGGGGATAGTAATATTGAGCGTCGCCGCTAATTCAGGGTCGCATTCAGGGAGAGCAAAATGACATTGAGACAACACCGCCCGCCCACTCTGAGCGATATAGCGTTCAATGTGCGAGATTCCCGCTTTCGGCGCGGGTACAGAATCCAAACAGTTCAGAAAATCACGATACATAGCTCACCAATTCGAACATAAAAGCCCGACCATACTGCTCAATACGATGGCCATCAAGCCATGTTTTTTCATGGATGAGACAAATAGTTAACCCCTCGTCCAAAATGAGATCCATATCAAACCAGTTGATATGCAACGTTGACGGTTTTGTTATGGGCATGGATGATGCGCGAGCACTGTTCGGGAGGAGAACAACCTCAATAATTATTAATAATTTCAATAATATAAAAATAGTAAACAGCGAGTCCTAAGATTCGCCTCCCAACACTATAGAGCACGTACCGGATACATTAATTACCGATAATTAACTTCAATCAACGTCGTCAGCTCAGATAACTTAAGGAATTGATGATGAATAAAACCAGTAGCTAGGATCTAACATGTCATCAGTGATCAACAGATTTAACCAAATCGTCGCCGCTCAGCCCAATAAGGTAGCGCTGAACAGTGAACAGGAACAATTGACCTACCAACAACTGAATCATCGTGCCACCTTGGTTGCTCAGTCGTTGGTAAGTCAAGGGCTCTCCGGCCAGCTTGTTGTGCTCCACTTTCCATCTTCCATTGAATTGGTTGTCTCGATATTGGGTGTACTGAAGGCAGGCGGCACCTATGTCTGCTTAGACACTGCCTATCCTCAACAGCGTAAGCAATATATTCTTGATAAATCACAATCTCGCGCTGTCATTACCCGCCAACCCCTCGATCTGGCAGTCGACTTGACTCTCGACTATTCATTACTGCTCCTTGAGCCTCTTCACACAGTGCCAGCGCACATTGACCCTAGCCCGATCATGAACGTGATTTTCACTTCCGGTTCGACAGGTGAGCCCAAAGGCGTCAAACTCAGCCACACCAATATCTTGAGCTTTATCGATACCCACAGTGATATCGTTGCGACTGACTGTATGCCACAGTTATCATCGATCGCCTTCGATGCCTTTCAGTTTGAACTCTGGGTCATGTTGCTCAATGGAGGCACCCTGTGCTTGTTGCCAGAAAAAACGCTGCTCAATGCCCCGGCACTCAAACAAGCGATTGAACGGCATCAAATCACAATGGCCTTTGTCACAACGGCACTTGTCAATCTCGGGGTCTTGAATCACTTCATCCACCAACCGACGATCCGTCGACTTTACTTTGGTGGTGAGGAATTGAAGTCGAATGCGATCAAACATGACTTTCCTGACTATGACTTTGAGTTGGTACACTGCTATGGGCCATCTGAAACCTCAGTGTGGAACGTGTCTTATCATTGCCAGCAATGGGAAGCTACTCTCCCATTAGGCAATCCACTATCAAACAGTACCCTTTTGCTCGTCGACCAGCATGGCCAGGCAATCACAACCCCAAATCAGATCGGGGAAATCTACATTGGCGGCCCCTGCGTCTCGGAAGGCTATCTACACGATGACCCCCTTACTCAGCAAAGCTTTAAGGTGATTGACGGGACTCGCTATTTCAAAACCGCGGATATGGCGATGTGGAACGCTGACGCACAATTGGTCTACTCTCACCGGATTGGCAATACGGTCAAGCACAATGGCTACCGCGTTAATCTCAACGAAATTGATCGCGCTATCCAATCTTGTGACAATCAAGTGCAGTCTGTCACCACACAATTGAACGGTGAGTTAGCGACGTTTTATTGCCAAACCCAGCTCGATGAACTCGCGATACGACACCGTTTAAACGCTATCCTTCCTGCGTACATGTGCCCAACTCACATCGTGAAAGTGGCGCAGTTTCCTCTCACTCCGCATGGCAAGATTGACGTCCCGGCACTGCATCATCATCTCAATGAACGTCAGTGTTACACACAATCCAGTGAGGACAGCGCTGATCTTATCCTTACCATCTGGCGCAAGCTACTCGGTAACCCTGCGATAGATTTGGACGACAGGTACTTTGAATGTGGCGGAAATTCGGTGCTGCTGCTGAAGCTGCAGCGCGAGCTGAATAAGCAATTCAGCCTCAAAGTGAAGGTGAGTGACCTCTTCGCCCACACGACCGTCTCTGAACAAGCCGAATTGATCGATAGCCTGATTGAACAGTAATTACATGCGCTGTAGGTCAAAGGCCTGCAGCGCCCATCTACTACGACAACTTTTATAATTATGATTTCAAATACTAACAACGTCACCGATGTCGCAATTGTCGGCATTTCTTGCGCTTTTCCTGGGGCTGAGGACAAAGATCATTACTGGCAATTGCTGGTGAATCATCACATCGCCACCGATCTGCCGAGCGGCGCGGTCAACGCAGACCGAGTCGCAGCAGAAGGGATACTGGATCGCCCTTACCATTTTGACGCGGCTTACTTCAATATGTCGCCTCGCGATGCCAAATTAATGGATCCGCAACATCGCAAACTGCTAGAACACAGCGTTCTGGCACTGGCCGATGCCAATGTGGTTGAACACCAGGCCAACAATCGTATTGGGTCTTTCCTCAGTGTGGGCGCCAATCAGTATTACACCCATTGCCTGGCCAACTCTCCCTATCAGAAAGACAATCACTTGCAATACTCACTGGCCTTAGGCAACAGCCATCATTGTGTCGCAACCCAAATCGCCTACCAACTCAATCTACAGGGCCCCGCCTATACCATTTCTACGGCGTGCTCATCATCGTTAGTGGCGGTCCATCAGGCTTGTCAAAGCCTTATAGCCGGAGAAAGTGATCTCGCTTTAGCGGGCGGAGCCAGCATCAATACTCCGCATGGGCAAGGGTATGAGTACATGGAAGGCAGCGTGCTGTCGAAGCAAGGTCGCTGTCTGCCTTTCTCCGCTGACAGTGACGGAACCGTGCCTGCCAGCGGTGTCGGCGTGGTGGTCTTAAAGCGCTTGTCTGATGCCCTACGCGATAATGACCCCATTTACGCACTGATCAAAGGAGGAGCCACCAATAACGACGGTACGCGCAAGGTGGGTTACACCGCGCCAAGTATCGACGGTCAGGTCGAAGTGATTGAACGCGCCCTGTCATCCAGTGGGTTAACCCCCTCTGACATCGCGTTTATCGAATGTCATGGAACGGCAACGACTCTCGGTGACCCGATTGAACTCGAAGCCTTGGCCAGTCGTTATCCGTCAGCCACACCAGATACGCAGTACGCATTAGGTAGTGTCAAATGGAATATTGGCCATACCGACACCGCCGCAGGTGTTGCAGGATTAATCAAAGTGGCTCTGTCCCTGAAACACAATCTGATGCTCGGTTCGCCATACCTCGAAGCCTACAACCCAGAACTCCACATGGACGAGAAACCCTTCTATGTCCCGACAGCTAACGCGCCGTACCCAGTTCACCAACAAAGCGCAGCCGTCAGTTCATTTGGCATGGGGGGCACCAACTGTCACCTGATCCTGTCAGCCTCACCAGACACACGCCAACCCCAGTCCCCACTTCAGTCTGAGCGCTATATCGTGCCAATGAGCAGCCGTCACAACAATACACTGACCACCCAGGAACAGCAGCTGGCCGACTGGCTCGAACGCCATCCTGAGGCGGCGCTCGCCGATATTACAGGCACCCAAAGACAGTGTCGTCTCGACGAACCATACCGTCGCTATCATGTCGCCGATTCCGTGGCACAACTGATCCAGTCATTGAGAACGCCACGGCGGGAGATCGTACACGCAATCTCCCACCCTGAGTCGGTTCTGGTGGTGGAAGGTCAGGGCAGCGCTATTCAAGGAGCGGCACTGAATAGGTACGAACACTGCACGCGCTTTCGCGAACTCTTTGATCAGTGCATCGCGTTATTTGAGCGCGAGCCGGGTATGCCAGCGGATCTCAAACGCGTCGCATTGGATCCTGACTATGATCCCGATCTGCAGTCTCGGATGACCCTATACGCTCAACCGATCCTGTTTTCCATCCAATACGCTCTGGCTCAGACTCTGAAACAACAAGGGGTTTCGTTCCAGTCTTACATTGGCCACAGCCTTGGCGAGTGGATAGCTGCTGCGATTGCAGGACTTTGGTCACTGGAGGACGCGGTGCGTTTAATTGCCTGCCGCGCGTCTCATATCCAAGCGTGTGACGAGGGAGCAATGATCGCGATCTTTGCCGGTGAAGCCCGTGCCCGTCAGTATTTATCAGGCACGCTGACCATTGCTGCGTGCAATGGCGAACACATGACGGTCATAGCCGGTGAAACCCAAGCCGTCCATCAATTAGCAGCCACGCTGCACAAAGACGCGATTCGCTGCAAAATCCTCCAGACCAATAAAGCCTTTCACAACCCGATGCTTTCCCGCGCCGTGGCTCCGTTGCGGGAAGTACTGACTTCGATCACCTATCATTCAGTGAAAGGTCACCTCTACTCGAACTTAAAGGGGAAAAAAGTCGCCTTTCGCCGCGTCGCCAACCCAGAATACTGGATTGAGCAACTGCTTCAGCCCGTCCAGATGACCGGCATCTTACGCGCGTTAAATACATCGCGCTGTGTATTGACCGATATTGGCGTCAGCACTTCGATGAACAATATGTTCATCGCGTACAAAGCGGAACTGTCGACTGTGCTGCTCCAGGTGCCCGACCAACTCGACGCCCCTGCTTTAACCGATTTCCTTGGCCAATTCTGGTCTCTTGGCGGGAATATAGCCTGGGCTTCCCTCCCACCTTTGACATGGCAGAAGTGCAACCTGCCAGGGCCTGGCTTTAACCAGACTGAGTTTTATCAGCCCCCAGCCCCCGTGTCGTCAGGCACTGGACTTAAACGCGCAGTGGACCAATGGTTTTATCAAGACAGTTGGCTATGCCATCCTAGGCCAACGCACTCTGCAGACTCCATGTCTCCTGTCGCACACTACTCAGGTTGGTACCAACGTGAAGGCCAGCTGATCTATCGTGGCTTTCACCCCAGAGAGAGCATCACTCCGTCGCAGTTATCTGCCTTTCTTGAGCAACTGGAACGCTTGACGGCCGATGACAGTAAGACTTGCTATATCCTCGTGCAAGTAACCCATCCAACGATGAGTCACGAGTTGTCCGAGTGTTACCAACGCGCACTCAGCAGTTTAACGACGGTCATTGCGCAAGAAGCGCCACACCTCACCGTGCGTCTCATCGGTCATCAACCCGACGACGAGCGGATCCTCACCACCGATCTAGACGCTTTCACACAACATGCATCATCGGTTTATGTCGACGAACAGTATGTCTGGCACAAGACGTTGGTTCCCGTTCAGGCCAGTTCCGAACCGTACGTCTGGCAACACAACGGCTATGTGATGATCACCGGAGGGTTGGGCAAAATAGGCTTAAGCTGGGCCCAGTACCTTATCGAACACACTCAGCTAGAGGTCGTACTCACCGGACGTAAGCCTGGCTCGCAGGTCGTCACCTTACTCTCTGATCTGCCTCAAGCACTGACGAGCCAACTAGAGAACCGTCAGGCACTCTCAGCGCTGCTCGACTCATCTCGCGTCCATTATGCCAGTGTTGACGTCGCAGACGGGCCCGCTCTTATGAGCAAAGTGGACGAGTTCAATGATCAGCTTGGACCGCTGCGTGGTGTTATTCACTGTGCTGCCTACACCGCACTGGAGGGCCTCAAACCTGTGTTCTCCAGCCCCACGCCAATGATCGCTCAACACTATCAGGCCAAAGTCGACGGAACTCTGGCTCTGGCGTCGCTGTGTGATAAGCATCAGCCAGACTTTTGCCTGTTAATGTCCTCAATTTCCACCCAATTAGGCGGCTTTAATCTTGGTGTTTATGCCTACGCCAACCAGTTTATGAACGACTTTGTATTCACTCGCTCGCACCAATCAACGCGTTGGATGAGTATCTCCTGGGATGGTTGGGATCTTCAGAATGACCCAACACTATCGCCGGACATCAAAGCATTAGCCATCAATCATCAGGACTGTGATAACGCGTTCTCCTGGGTGTTCGATCATCTTTCTCTATCACATTGCGTCGCCTCAACCCATGATATTTATCCTCGCCTCTCAGAATGGGTAACTCATGCAGTGGCTAACCGCGACGACACAACTAAAGCACTATCGAGGGAAACGATCGAGCGCAAGGTCACCGAGATTTTTTGCCACCTGCTTGGTGTCGACCACATTGACCCCAATCGCAATTTCTTTGATATGGGCGGAGAGTCGATTGTCTTCTCTACGCTTGTCGCCGAAATCCGCTCTCAACTCTCAATGACGCTGCCGCTTCATGCCTTTATGAATGAGCCGACCTTAAGTCACACCATTGACCTGTTGGCCGCTTCGTCCTCCGTCAGCCGAGATCGCGGCGCCGTGGTAAACACTCTGACCTCTCTGTTTGAGGAGCTCTTAGACAGCACTGATGTGACAGGCTCTAGCCATTTCTTCGAGTGCGGCGGGGATTCATTGGTCTTCACCCAGTTGGCAAAACGCGTTAAACAAACCCTCGACTTTAATGTTTCTCTCAGTGAGTTCATTGACGCTCCGACCATAGATCATCTGGCGGACTTGATCTGTGGGCGTCACCACGAGTCCGAATCCGAGCAATACGATGACTTAGGTCTTCGCGCCGATCTGTGGCCAGTGTCGGCTCCAGCCGAGACCGACGAACGCGTCTTTCTGGTGACAGGAGCCACGGGCCTACTCGGCATTAACTTAGTCGCCCAACTGTTACACCAACATGATGTTGCTCACGTGGTGGCGTTAGTCCGAGCAAAAGATAACGCTCACGCGATACAACGTATGCTCGCTCAGTTGGAGCGCTTTGCCCCTGACACCGACACAACAAAACTGCGCGTAGTGTGCGGTAACGTCGCGGAACCAAAGTTAGGATTGGAGCCTTCCTGCTACGAGCAACTCAGTCAGGAAATCACCGATGTGTTGCACAACGCCGCTCATGTCAACCACATCCTCGACTATGCGACACTCAAAGCCAGCAACACCTTAAGCATGCTCTCCGTCCTTGAGCTCGCCGCCCAGTGTCGCCAGAAACACATTCACTTTGTGTCGACCCTAGCCTGTGTGTCAGAGCTCAACCGTCACAACCACTATGTCGAGTCGTTGCCAACTCGGGCAATCCAACCCGCTAAGCACCTTAATGGGTACGCGCGCTCCAAATGGGCAACGGAAGTCTTGCTAGAGCAAGCTATGGCGCGCGGCTTTTCAGTCAATGTCGTCCGTCCTTCAAGCCTTGTTGGCCATTCATTACATGGGACTTTCAATGCCGACAACGATCATATCTGGCTGTATGTGAAAGGCTGTCTGCAGCTCGGCTGCTACCCCGCCATCGACAATGAAATTAACATCACCCCGGTCGATTTCATGTCACAACTGATTGTTACCATCTGTCTGACCAATCAAAACAAGGTCTACAACTTGCCCACCCCTTACGTGGCCCAAATGAATGACCTGTTTAGCCACCTGGCAACGCGAGGATACCAAATAGAGGGTGTCTCTCTGGCTGAATGGCGGCAACAAGCGACCCGCAATGCCGATCACAATAACGCCTTGTACCCAATCCTGTCCTATTACCTCAGCGACACTTCGGATGACGATGTCATTGCTCCAGATTATGGCAATGTCGTCGTCGATAACACGCACGCGTTATTGCAGGCTGAAGGGCTCAACTTCCCGCAACCTGAGCAATTTATCCAGCACTTAATCGAATACTTAGAACTCGTTAATTTCTTTGGGGACCACCATGTACAGTCGTGACAGGCATCTTATTCATCACCAGTTCGCTGACGTCGTTCAACGCCATTACCACGATATCGCCATCGCAGATCACCATCAGCAACTCAGCTATGGCGAGTTGGATGCCGCCGCCAACCAGGTCGCCAATGCGATCCTCAAGCATCACCCTCATGGTTCTGCTCCTGTGGTGGTTTCTATGCACCGCAGCGTTGCTGCGGTGGTAAGCATGCTAGCGATCCTAAAAACAGGGCGCCCCTATCTGCCAGTGGACGATAGTTTCTCTGAGTCACAACTGACGTTTATCGCTCAGGATAGCCACGCGACCTGTATCATCAGTGATCGCCCACTCAACCAAACCACTGTGCCTGTCTATATTTATGACGATTTACGCCACCACAACACGGCAACCGCACCCGAAATTGAGCCCGTCTCGGCACCGCTGGCTTATATCATGTATACGTCCGGGTCAACGGGGCGACCGAAAGGGGTAGAAATCGAGCACACGGGCGTACTTCGTCTGGTCAGCAATAGTGACCACATCACGTGTCAGACTCAGGATGTCATCGCCCACTGTTCGTCGATTGGCTTTGATGCATCGACACTTGAGATTTGGCTGCCCTTGCTTAATGGCGCGCAAATCTATGTGATAGCGAAACAAGATGTGCTCGATTTTGAACAGTTCGAGCACCAAATCAACATCGGTAATGTCAGTACCCTGTGGTTGACAGTGGCGCTGTTTAACACCCTTGTCACGCGCCATCCACAAGCGTTATCGACACTAAAGACGCTAATGATTGGCGGCGACGCGCTCAATCTTGAGCTGGTGCGCAAGTTTCTCCGCAGCGACCACTGTCAGCTAGACACCTTCCTCAATGGCTATGGCCCGACCGAAAACACGACCTTCACCACCACCTTTGATATTTTCGGGCTCAACGATAGTCACACCAGTGTGCCTATCGGCCGCGCTATCACGGGGACAGAAGTGGACATCATCGATGACCAGAACCAACCCGTCATCGGCGAGCGGGTTGGCGAATTGATCACCCGTGGACTGGGCTTAGCGCGAGGCTACACCTGCCCGCATGAAACAGAACGTAAATTTTTTATTTATAACGGCGAACGACACTACCGCACCGGGGATCTGGTGCGCAGACTACCGTGTGGAAACTTAGAATTCGTCAGCCGCAAGGATCACGAAGTCAAAATCCGTGGTCTGCGCGTCAACCTCACTCAGGTCGAAGAGGCCTTTCATCAGCAGGCGGTGGTTCAGCAGTGCTATGTACGCTGTGATAAGACGACACTGAATGAAAGATTAGTCGCCTACATCGAAGTCGCAGACAACAGCATCGAGCAAGAGCGTCAGTTACGCCAAAACGTTGCCGAAGTCCTCCCCGCCTACATGATCCCTGAGCGACTTGTCTTATTGAGCGCGATCCCTCTGACACGAAACGGCAAACTTGATATTGAGGCTATTGAAGACCAAATCCGTCAATGCGCTTCTTACCGTTCAACCCCACCAGCGCCAACAGGTACCGTTGGTGAGAAGGTGCACGCCTTGTATCAGAGTGTGCTCGACACCCATGACTCAGACATCCCGACCACACGCAGTTTCTTTGAGCTAGGCGGTAACTCATTACAGATCTACCAATTGCTCAACGCGTTGAACGAAGAGTTCAATATCAAACTGACCGTCAAACAGGTTTTGGACAACCCTAGTATTCAAGCCCTTTCGGCGCAGATTGAGAGACTAGACGTCCACCGCTCCGCGACTTCGCCAACTTCATTTGCCCTAGAGAAAACATGGCCGATTTCCCCCGCTCAGCGCCGTCTCTGGTACGTTGAACAGTTGCGCCCATTAGACAATGTCATCGCCTTGGGCTATGCCCTGAGCGGTGACATCGATCATCAGCGTTTCAAATCAGCCTGCCAGCATACCGTCAGTCAGCACGGCATCTTTAATTGTCGGTTTGTCGAGAGCAACGGTGAAGTTCAATTGGAACCGGTTCAGCATGCACTGGATTTTCAGGCCCTGAGTCACTCAGACTGGCGGACCACGTTCGAGCAAGAAGTCGCCACGCCATTCGATCTGCACCAAGCGCCGATGCTGCGTGTGCGTTTATTGACCACTGGCCCCGGCCAGCACATCTTACTGCTGTTCTCGAACCATCTGATTTTAGATGGTTGGTCGGTCCAACTGCTGCTCCAGGCCATCAGTGATCATTATGATTGTCTGCATAAGGGTTACCCCCTCAGTGACACCGTTCAGCACGACTATCAAGCGTATTGTCTAACCATGGCTAACCAGCGCTGTCCGTCCGCGCTGGAAGCCGATCTGGCTTTTTGGCGCCAGCACCTTTTTGATTGTCGCTTACCAGACGTGCTGCCCAAAGCCGCCCGACCTTTGCCACAGGCGGACGCGCAGTCGTCTTCTATTCCGCCACATCGTGTCTCACTCCCAAGCGAGCTGAGTGAAAAGTTAATCACTCAGGCTAAAGAAGAAAAAATTAGCCTGTTCAGTCTGTTAACCCATCACTTTGGGCAAGCCCTGTGTCAGTTTTCTGCGTTGGAAGAGGTGGTTTTAGCCATTCCCACCGCCAATCGAGAAGGCTTTGCTGACACCATAGGTATGTTCGTCAATACCATTCCTTTTCGCTACCAGCGTGACAGCGATGCCCTCTCCGCCCACCAGACATTACAGCACTGTCTGAGTCATGCCGGAGCCTATCTTGATGAAATCCAACAGCATCTGAACCTGCAACAGCCCTCAATCAATCTGGATCGCTTACAAGTTGGGATTGCCCTGCAAAACACCGGGCACGACCGAGGGTTAACACTCGCTCACTGTGACAGTCAGTTTTTCCCTTTGCCGACCGTCAGTGCGCGTTTCGATCTGTTTGCGCATTGCTTTGTCGTCAATCGGCACATCGAGATCGAATTTGAGTTTAACCCACACCTGCTTTACCCAGAATATGTAGACAGCATCTGCACCCTCTTCACTCAAAGGCTTATCAAATCAGTCAACCTCAAAGTGAATCAACCTCATTCGCTTGGCGAACACGCACCTAAAAAGGGGCCTGCTTATCGTCCTGAGCCGGTATTGGAAAGGCTGGAGAATGTCTGGGCATCCCTTGACCAACAAATTGCTGTCGTGACCCATGAGACCCACTACCACTATCGTCAGTTGAGTGAAGACGTACAGCAGTTGAGATTGGCCTTAACTCACGCTGGCATCACCAACGGGCAGCGTGTCGGCGTTCAGCTTGAGCTTAGCTATGAGTATATTGTGACCATCTTCGCTCTACTGCTAAACGGCTGTTCGTTTGTTCCGCTTGATCGTCGTTACCCTCAGAAAAGGCTTCAATTCATCATTGATGATGCGAGGTTACGTGGCAGCATAGGGCTTAGTTCAACAGGGCAGTCAGACGTGCTCTTGACGACAATAGGTGCAAGCCCTCTCCACTTCACCAACTACAGCTCAGCGCCATCCAGCGCCAGCGAAAACGAAGCCTGCTTGCTGTATACCTCAGGCTCAACGGGGACGCCAAAAGGCGTCGAGATCTGTCTTGAGTCAATCTTGCGACTCACCCAAGCGCCGAATTTTCTTCAGTTGTCGCAACAGACGCGTTTTCTTGTCGCCTCATCTCCGGCGTTTGATGCCTCACTGCTGGAAATATTTGTCCCTTTGGTCAATGGGCTGAGTTGTGCGGTCGTTGATAAAGAAACCTTGCTCGACTACCCTAAACTATCGCGTCAGTTGGCGCTTCAAGGCATCAACACGGCTTGGCTAACGGTCTCGCTGTTCAACGATATTGCCACTACTCGTCCGCAAACCTTGAGACATCTAACGGGACTGTTGATTGGGGGGGATGCGCTTAACCTCAATACGGTACGAGCGTTCCTCGCCAGTCCCCATTGCCATCTTACTCAGTTCGTCAATGGCTATGGCCCTACCGAGACGACCACCTTTGCAACCTGGTTTGATATCCTGTCACTACGCGATCATCATCACAGCGTCCCAATCGGGCAGCCCATCAATGATACACACGTCTATCTAATCGGGGCTGAGCTTGATGCCAGTCAATGCGGTCAGGTAGGCGAAATCGCCATTGGGGCCCCCTGGCTCAAGCCCAATTACCACAATCGACCGGAACTCAATCAGGAAAAGTATCGCCTCAATCCGTTCTACTCGCTGGACGGTTGTCGCTATTTGTATCTGAGTGGCGATCTGGCTCGGTACAACCCGCAAGGTGACATCGAATATATAGGTCGACGCGATCATTTGGTCAAAATCCGTGGCCATCGTGTTGAATTGTCTGGCATCAACCACGTTCTGTTGGCTCACCCTCTGGTCAAAAATGCCCACGTTGGTGTGGTTGAAACACCGGATAAACACATTGTTGCGTATCTGGTCCCCAACGACACTGACGTCAATGTCGCTGATATGCGCAGTACCGTGATGAGCTACCTGCGCAACACGCTTGAACCCTTTCAAGTGCCATCTGGACTGGTTTTTGTCGAGCACCTGCCTCTGACCGTCAACGGTAAGGTGGACCAACGGGCCCTCAGCCAATATGAATTCGATACGAATGAAGCGTCGATTCTCCCCCGCAATGATCTGGAAGCCCAGATCCACCGTTGTTGGACTGAGTTTATTCATGATGACCAGTTCTGTGTCACCGCACGCTTTTTTGATATTGGCGGCCATTCACTATTGGTACCTAAAGTACTGCATCGATTGAGTGCCCTGACCGGACATAACATTGGTTTTGTCGACTTTTTGCGTCATCAAACCGTGGCTGAACTGGCGTTATGGCTAAGTGAGAACTCAGCGCTGACACAAGAGGAGCATGGATCATCGCTTGCACTGAGTCACTCTCAAAGGACAATGTATCCTGTGACCCCAGCACAACTAAACCTGTATTTTTCGCACGAGTTCGCCGTTCACAAAGCCTTGTACAACATTCCACAAGCTCGGTTGTTCGATAAGCCGCTGCACGCTCTGCCATTACAACAGGCGCTAAACACCCTGATGCGTCATAGCCGTGTGTTAAATGCCGTGTTTACCTTCGATCAGCAAGATAACCTGCATATGACTGTGCAGGAACCACAGGAGATGGAGCTCACTGTCCATCCTGTTGAGACGTTAGGCGACGCAATCGCACTGTGCCAAACCCTGGCTGAAACCCCCTTTGATCTTCAGCTAGGTCCTCTGATCCGTTTCGACCTTATGTCCATCGCCGAAACACAACAGTCTGTTGTCTTTATCAACATCCACCACATCATCGCCGATGACGCGAGCATGCAGTTTATGTTCAAGGCGTTGATTGATGCCTACCACCAACAGGATATTCACCCATCACCGTACGACTTCTTGGATTATAGCGACGCTGTTACGACAGCGACCCCATCCGAACACGACGAATCACTCAAGGCATTTTGGACCAAGCAGTTTGAAGGCTACGAAGGTATCCTTAAATTCACCTCTAACGACCGCAGTGATCTACCCAGTAATCTCGGCTTTCGCCAACAATTTGATATAACGCCCGCGGTGTTATGTCAGCTCACACAACTGGCCAATGCAGCGCAGGGCACCCTATTTGAAACCGCATTCGCCCTATATCAAACCGCGGCAGCGCGGGTGGCAGAACGCGCTGATATCGTCATCGGCTTCCCGTACTCGCCTAGGGTGGATGTCGGTTTGTTCGACACTATCGGCTATTTTGTCGATGTGATCCCGACTCGCGTGTCAATTTCACAGACCAACACCGACGTTAACGACCTCCGCGAGCGAATTAACACTAATCGTGCGTTTCTGGCGCATCGACCTGTTAATCAAACAATTTCATATGTTTCCGGTATACGTCGATGCTACAATTACGCGCCTCTGGTCCAGAACGTATTCGCATTTCATGGTCAGGACAGCGCCCCATTACCAACAGGGCAGTCGTTAGAGCTCGACAACCGTTACTGCCGATTCGATACCGTATTTACGGTTTTCATCAACAATGGCCGCGGCTCTGTCGTCGTGGAATGTGCTCAGGACCTATATTCTTACTCCATGCTACAACGTTTATTCACCGCGTTTGTCGACATGATACAAGGGGTAAGTTCGACAATCAGTGAACCATTACTCACGCAACAATCGTTGGTTATTCAAGAATAAATAAAAGGAAAACAACAATGGCTATCAGACCTATTATCGAAGTGCCAGATGACAGACTTCGTGTGACCTATCAGATCGTTGACGACGTCAGCACCGTGCAAACATTGATCGACGATATGTTAGACACCCTTTACGATACCGACAATGGCATTGGACTTGCGGCCGCTCAAATTGGCCACAGTGAAGCTGTGCTTATTATTGATATCTCAGAAAATCGTGATCAGCCACTGATCATGATTAATCCTCAAATCATCGAGCATGAGGGACTGATCGACAGTGAAGAAGGCTGCCTGTCCGTCCCTGGTGTGTATGCCAAGGTACAACGCCACCAGCGAGTCAAAGTGCAAGCATTAAATCGCCAGGGAGAAGCATTTACCATCGAAGACGATGACTATCTGGCGATTGTCATGCAACACGAAATCGACCACTTACATGGCAAAATCTTCATCGACTATCTGTCTCCGCTCAAACGCAAGATGGCGATGAAGAAGATCAAGAAATTCCAACGGGCTAAAGTCTCGGCGGCTTAAGAGTACTCACTATGAATAAGCAGTTATTGAACGACTTCCTCCGCCAAGAAGAGTGCCCTCACTTGCTGATGGACTTTGGTAACCCGGCCTTTAGCGAGCGTATGCTCAAGGAGCATTTGGATCAAAACAGTGAATTTGCCAGCCGTAAACTCGACGAGATCGCGCGTCAGGTTGATTTTCTCTACCAGCGCTACCTAACGCCCGGCGATAAGGTATTGGATCTTGCCTGTGGTCCGGGTCTGTATACCTCGAAGCTTGCCAACCGACAGGTGCACTGTACGGGATTCGATATTTCGCCAGCAGCCATTCACTATGCGCAACAGCAAGCCAGTCATCACGAACACTATCAGGTCGCGGACCTCAACCAGTTCAAACTGGATACCCAGTTTGACTTGGTGCTGATGCTGTTTGGTATTGCCAATAATCTTAAGGATCTGGACGGCTTACTTGCGCAACTCAAAAGCAACCTAAAGCCCGAGGGTAAACTGGTGATTGAGCTAATGGATCTTGAGTTCATGAAAAGCTTGGTGGCCGGCGACGGAACCTGGACATATATGCACGAGGGCGGATTGTTGAGTGATAACCCACACTATCAACTCTGTCGCAGAATATGGCATGAAGATGAAGGCAAGTTGATCGACAGAAACCTAATCATCGACGACAATACTCAGATTCAAGTGTTTGAAGGACTCTTTTGGGGCTACTGTTTAGATCGCCTTGATGATCTACTTGAGAATAATGGTTTTCTCCCAGCCCGCAAAATCTGTCACGAATTGGAGAAAGGCGAACTGACACAGCACTTCTTTTTGATCGAAACCGCTTTGATGCCTTACTAATTTCAGTATTGCAATCTGCGTCCCCCTCCCCTCTCACCACTGGCGACGGGGGAGGATGTAAGATAGTCTTTCCGATATATATCAATAACTAAATAACAGCATCTTGAAATGTTCCTCTACATCACTATTTTTAGCGTTGGTGTGGGGCGTTCCATCTAATTAACGTTCAGAGTAGTGGGGCTAAGATGTTTTTATCCTGAAGCAACTTCACCACACTCAACAAAGAAATTCACAAATGCTGCATAACTATAGTAATCCTAACATAAGCTCAGTTTGGGTAAATTACCGCTGTTTACGAACACGAGCTTGTTGAGCGAAACTAATAATGGGGCATAAATAAGTTAACTCCACCAATTCAATTGACTCAAACCTTAAGTTAAAAACTGACAGAGACTACTTTCTACCGCATACGGAAACGCCCAAAGTTATTAGCTTTGGGCGTTTCTTCTAACAAACATTGCTTTTTAATAAGCTGAATTACGACAAACCGAACTTTAGAGTGTCATATGCAGAATTGGAAAAGGTTTCCCCATATCATCAACGGGCGAGCGTGAAACGACCTTAAAACCCATATGCTCGTAAAAGCCTACCGCTTGTGGGTTCTGCTCGTTTACATCGACTTTCGTCGCGCCTAACTGCTCTATTGCATGTTGCAATAGCACAGCCCCAATGCCTTGCCCTCTTGCCTCGTTTAAGATGAACAGCATTTCAATCTTTGATTCGTGAATCCCCACGAACCCGAGAATTGAACCACTTTCATTTTTTACACATCTTAACGTAACGGCAGGGAATGCCTGCTCAATGATAATGGGTTTAAAAAACTCAATATCGTCTTCTGTTATGAAATCATGAGTTGCTCGGACTGAGTTTTCCCAAACATCAAGCATTTCTGCGTAATACTCAGGAAGCACATTTTCTACAATCATTGTATTGTCTCTTAAGTTGACTGAAATTTATGTGCAGCCGCAAGAGCGATTCTAGCTGAAGAGAAAGTATGGCGTCTAGTTTGGTGTACGGGTGCTGAAGGAGATTCCCTACTCCTTCCTTAGTCACGGAGAACTGGAGAACTGGAGAACTGGAGAACTGGAGAACTGGAGAACTGGAGAACTAAAGTTGACTCACTTTGAATAAGCAGGCAACTTTAGTTTTCTAGCAAAGTGAAGCAATCCTGCGCTTAGCCGTGCTGGCGACGCAAGTTATCTATAATGATGCCTGTTGCCATCGCTACGTTAAGTGACTCCGCACCACCAAAAGCAGGAATGGTAATCTTATCGGTAACAAACTTAGCGGCTTGCTCGCGAATGCCGTGAGATTCGCTGCCCATCAATAAAATCCCTTCTGCAGCAAACTCTGTTTTGTGCACGCTTTCACCTTCGAGGAAAGCACCATAGACAGGTAGGTTTGATTGCTCTAGGTAGCTTGGCAGGTCAAGCTGGCTAACCGTCACACGACCAAAGCTGCCCATCGTGGCACTGATGGTTTTTGGGTTGTATGGGTCAGCACAATCTGTACTTGCGACTATGTGTTTAATACCGTACCAGTCTGCAACACGAATAATAGTCCCTAGGTTACCTGGATCAGACACGCCATCTAGCGCAATCATCAAGCCTTGCGCTTTTGGTGTCTCGACAGTTGGGATTTCAACAACCGCAATCGCCGCATTGTTACTGACTAAAGTGCTCGCTTTCGTTAGCTCATCAAGTGATGCTTCGATGCACTCGAATCCACTTAGCTCAGTGTGATAATCAGCAAGAAACTCAGGTGTAGCGAACACCTGCTTTACCGTTAGCGCGCTATTCGCCAACTCAAGAACGTTCTTCTCTCCTTGCACCAAAAACAGACCATGCGCTTTACGCTGCTTCTTTTGGCCAAGAGCTCGAAGTAGTTTAAGTTGGTTTTTTGAAATCATAATTTTTCCACAATGATGGGCTAACCCAGATAAAAGCGCGGCAATTATAGAGTAAAGCCTTGTTGAGCTAAAGAGGTCAACCAAGATTACTCAGATTCAGATTGTACCAATGCGATGATTTTGGTCGCTTTCTCGAAATGGTCCAGCTTATGAGTTTGTATCCACCATGTGGCCGCTTCCATTAACAGCTCTGGGTCGTCATTCTTGTTGGCAAAAAAGGCATAAAATGACACGCCTACGCCTTCTCCCTTCTGGGCAATCTTCTTCTGGCAAACAGCAATGATTTTATCTTGTAAAAACTGACGCATTTCTTTCTCACAAATCACTTAAACGCCGTATTTTATCTGTTAGTGATCGTCATATCTAATCTTTCAACCACCACCTACAGCTTGGGCTGCTTTAAGTGATGATACACAATCGGCAAAGCGGCGCTAGCAACAATCACGAGTAAGCCAAGTATCGCAAGCTCATTGGGAACTTCGCTAAACAACCCGTACCCAAGAGCTACAGAGTAAATGATCTTTCCATACTCGACATTGGCAATAACGTTTGCTTCCCCATATTTATACGCCGTTACACCAATCCACTGCGCCACAGATGAAAGCACACCAACACATAGCAGTAGACCTAACTCTGACCAACTCGGCCACTGCCAAGCTGCTATGCTTGGTAACAAAGCCATCACTCCTACAAACAGCGCCTGATAACCAAGTAGCGTAATTCTCGGCTCTTCTTGTGACACTTTTCGCACGCAGATAACAGCTACAGCAGCCCCCATTGCAGCCAGTAAGCCTGCTCCGGTATATTGCAGAGAACCTTGTTGGAACTGTGGCTGAACCACCATCATCACACCGATAAACCCCGCAATGATGGTGAATAAGCGCGTAGCAGTAATGCACTCTGACAAACAAAGCCTAGAGATACACGCAACAAACAGGACTTGAGTAAAGCCAATTGCGGTGGCGTCGGCTAAAGGAATATTACTTACGGTGACAAATCCAAAGTAAAGAGCAATAAACGCTCCTAGAATACGTAACGCGTGAAGCTTAACTCGTTTAGGTTTAAGCAAAATGTCTACGCTACGAACCATGGCTGGCATCAACAAGGTAATAAACACCAGTTGTCGGAAAAACAGTATTTGAAACACGTCAATGGTATCGCTTAGCACTCGAACAATAACACCGACCAGAGTAAACATTGCTGTTGAACATAACGCTAAAGGAATCCCTTTCCACACTGGAGGTAATTGGTCTAGCCTGCGAATAAATGGCTGGGTATTGCCTCTGAATTTTTGGAGAGTATGCAAGATTCAATGCCTCGAAATTAACCGCGAAGAATCTAGCTTAAAGGTGGCACCAATAGACGGGTCAAGAAGCTCGAACATTGAAATGACAGTATGGGACAATCACTATGTTAAGCTTTAGAAATCAAACCGTTATTGTAGGAGCTCGCTTGGAAACTGTAGAAAAGTACACTCAAGCCATGTTTGAGTTTATTGAAAAAGAGATGATTCAAGATCCCGCGCACGACATCAATCACGTTAAACGAGTCGTCAAAACTGCGCGCAACCTATGTGCGCAAGAAAATGCGAAGCTAGAGGTGGTGCTACCCGCCGCTTATCTGCATGATTGTTTCACCTTCGCTAAGAACCATCCCGAGCGCAGTAAGAGCTCTGTGGTCGCAGCCGACAAAGCAATCGAATTCCTTACTTCCATCCGCTACCCAGCTCAATATTTAGATGCCATTCATCATGCGATTGTCGCACACAGTTACAGCGCAAATATCACACCGCAAACACTAGAAGCGCAAATTGTACAAGATGCAGATCGCCTTGATGCCTTGGGAGCGGTAGGGATTGCTCGCTGCCTACAAGTAAGTACTAACTTTGGCGCAAGCTTATACAGTTCAGACGATCCATTTTGTGAGAATCGAGAGTATGATGATAAAAACTACACCGTCGATCACTTCTACAACAAGCTGTTTAAACTTGAGCAGATGATGAACACTGACGCGGCTAAAACCGAGGCAAGAATCAGAACTCAGTACATGCGCACGTATTTAGCCCAACTCGCGAGTGAAATTTAGCCTTTGTAGAAAACCGCTAGCCAGACCGTTATCTCGTCTTGAGCGGTCTGCTTCACTTTATGTTTGCAGTGTGCAGGGATATTGACATGATCGCCCTGCTCAAGCTTAACGATACGACCATCTTCAAACTCAATCACACCAAACCCAGACAGAACTATCACCCACTCGCTCTCATCTTGATCATACCAACCAGACTCCGGTGAGCTTTGACCATGAGAGAGGATTCGTTCAATACGTACATCCTTACCCTTAACGATATCTTCAAATTGCTCCTCATCTAAAGTTGATGGCAATTGCGCGAATAGGTTATTCATAGTTTAAGTACTCGTGTTGATAGCTTACTGCGACGTTCAATATACCTCAGTCGCAATAAGGCTTCCTTATCAACTCGCCATATTCGCTAGCACAGCCTCAAAGGTTTTTAGCGCGGTTACATTATCTTTAGTAGTGACGACGATTGACTGCCCATTCAGTGTTTCATCTTGAACCGCATTTAGATAGGCATGTGCAACGTCCTCTACATCAATACCGCCTTCAGTGCTAATACCTGGGATCTGTTCAAGTGTCTGTTTGATCATACCTGGGCTGATACTGTTAATACGCTTCCCATCGGTTAGCTCTATAGCAGCACCTCGCACAAATGCATCCACAGCCGCGTTGACCATACTCGCTGCCGTCATCCCTTTTAGCGGAACGGAACTGGTTTCACCACTGGTTAACACAATGCTGCCGCGTGGGTTTAGGTATTCGAGGCCTGTCTGGGCTAACTCTATTTGTCCAAGTAACTTAGATTGAAGACCCACATTAAATGCGTCTTTATCCATTGCCTTACTACCAAAAATAGAGCCGATAGAAGCAGTACCCGCGAAATTCACGATCGCATCGACATAACCTATTTGTTCAAACACTGATTTTAGTGTCGCCATATCTTCAAAATCAGCAATGTAATCTAGGCTATGATTCGGTCGATTACCTCGGCCAATAGTAACAACTTCAGAATCAGGCTGGTGCTGTTCAAGCAACTGAACTAGTGCCGAACCAATCGTACCTGTTGCGCCAATAACAACAATCTTCATACTTATCTCCATTTGTTTCATGCTTCTGTGATTGCGATAAAACAAGATTAATCTCAAAACACCCTCTTAAACAGAAGCCTCCCTGCAAATCATTTTTGTCAAAAAAGCAAATATAGGTTAAATTTTTACGTTTATGATGCCAAAAAAAGGCCCATTATGGACAAAATACGTGCTTTACGTTATTTCAAACGTGTCTCAGAGTTAAGCAGCTTTAGCTTAGCCGCAGAGGAGTTTGGTGTCCCTCCTTCGTCTATATCAAGGCGAGTCAAAGATCTGGAATATGAACTCGGCGTCGAGCTCGTAAAACGCTCAACTCGCAATGTCGCCACGACTGAGCTTGGCAGTATTTACTATGAGTCGATTGTGGAAGTGCTGAAAAAGCTCGATGAAGCAGACGAGCTAATCTCGCAACGCTATGGAGAGATGGAGGGTAAGCTGCGTATTAGTGCGACTACCGCTTACGGAGAAAAAGTGCTGTGGCCCGTACTACAACAGTTTAGACAACAGTACCCTTCAATCGTGTTAGATGTTCAGTATTCAGATAATCCGATTTCATTTACCAAAGAGAATTTTGATATCGCTATTCGTGCAGGCCACATACCAGAAGAAAGAGTCGTAGCTAAACATCTTACTAGCTCGAGCTTCAAACTGATTGGTAAGCCAGATTTAGTGGCGCGTTTACAGCAGCAGTTTGGTAGAGACATCTTGTCGGTCAATGATCTTGAGCAATGCCCTACGCTGCAATACCGTGCTCCTAAAGGGTTGCTTTCTTGGTGGGTATGCGACAATGAGATGTGGGTTGAAGTGAATGTTCAGCCAGTCCTAACCTCTAACAGTGGTGAAGCTCTCATCTCTTCGGCATTAGCAGGAGATGGATTAGCACTTTATCCGGCTTGGTGGGCACAGCAGTACCTTGCTACGAACGAACTCATCGAGGTTCCAATAACAACGCCGATATCAAGCTTAAAAAGCAATCAGCTAGATATCTTTGTGCTCTATCCACAAGCAAAGTATCAAATTCCTAAAGTAAAAAACTGCGTTGATTTCATTGTCGCCAACTTAAAAGACTGATGTTGGGATGTTAGTAAGCGTAAAGTGATTTCAATGTATTTCGCAGCCACTTTATCTTTGGATTACGGTTGTTCCGCTTATGCCAGATCATAGTGAATGGGATCTTAAGTTTCTGTTGCTGCTCATCATCTAATGGAATCGGCATGGCAACCAGATCAGGGTGGAGTTGCTGGCAATATTTCTGACAATATTTTGGGGCGGTGGTAATCATCTCATGGCCGGCTTTTTCAGCTACAAACAGTGCCTGCTCAAACCCCGACATGGTTAAGTTGACGTTACGGCTCAACCCTAGTTCTATCAGTATTTCGTCCAAAGCCCAACTCTCACTTTTCTCCCACGTCACGTTGATGTGTGGGTAGCTGAGAAACGTCTCCAAGTTCCACTCCTGCTCAAGCGCTGGGTGATCTTTACGTAGATAAACTAAGGGTAAGTCAGTAAATAGCACTTCAAAATTGATGTAGTAAGGCAGTAGTTCAAGAGACTCTTTTGAACGAGGGTGGCTCTCTCTCCCCGTAAAACCAATATCGACATCACCACGGGCAATAGCTTCTAGAGAGTCATAATCCCAGTTGGTAAATTTTATCTTGGAGTCTGGGTAAGTTTGATGAATGCGCTGAGTCAATTCATCAACCATGATCAAAGATAACGGAGACTCTACCCCAAGATTAAAACGCACGCCTGTTGGTGCTTCATCACCACGCCTTGAGACGATTTGGCTGCCAATAAGTAGCCAGTCAGACAGGCTCTCTTCCATGCTACTCGCCAGTGGTGTTGGTCTCAAACCTTGCGGAGTATTGACGAACAATGGATCATCAAACCAATCACGCAGCTTGCCCAATGCCTTACTTACCGTTGAAGGCGTGACATTGAGCTTCTTTGCCGTTTTGGTCACACTCTGCTCTTGTAGCAACAATTGCAGAGTGAGCAGTAAATTCAGATCAAGGCGTGCAAGTGATTTCTTCATGAAGATCGCTACGTTGTTGATTTGTCCCTAATAGTATTAAAGCGATACCGATAACGCCACCAGCAACCAATGCAATTAGCAACATATTTACTGCAGATACACCAACCCATGCCATAAACCAGATATACAGGGCGGAGCAACACACTTGCGAAATACCCAGTACCGAACTGGCTAAACCGGCTTTGTTGGAAAAAGGGCTAAGTGCTTGACTCATCGCGACGCCAAATCCCATAGAGAACCCCATACTAACCAATCCAAAGCCTAGCATGTAAAGCGTCGAGCTATCGCCATTCAAGTGAGCCGCGAGGATGACGATAGCCGACGTCAAAGTAATGATTTGTGAGCCTAGCAACAAGGTTCCTTGCTTAAAGTAAGACAGGGCAATGGGGGCTGAAAATGAAGTCGACATGCCCACCATCGCCAAGAGTGCCATTGCCGTAGAGTATTCACCGCGGCTGAAGTTCAGTGTCTCCATGACAATCATTGGAGAGGTATTTACATAAGTAAGAATTGCCGTCACACCAAGAGAGGTAAACAAAACCCTAGAGAGAAAATAACGGTCCCACAGCGTTTCGTTAGAGCCTGACTCTTCGCTGTGAGCAAGGTCATTTGACTGTTTTGACAAGGTTTCTTTCAACACAAACGTCGCAATCAAGCAGACTAAAACACCCATTGCCGCCATCGCACTAAACAGGACAGGCCAAGGAAATTTCAGCATGATCAAATGTCCAATGACAGGTGCTAAAACAGGGATCATGCAGGTGATGCCGTTCAACATAGAAAGCACTTTAGCGCGCTTTTGATCGTCTAGCGTGTCGCGCAAAATAGCGAAGGCCACCACGTAACAACACCCTGCCCCAACGCCTTGGAAAAAGCGCATCATCAGGAAAGCATCACTGGTTTGAGATGCGCCACCGAGCCAGGAAGAAATAGCAAAAACAATGGCACCAACAATAGCAACAGGCTTACGTCCGAATCGGTCAGCAAGGCGACCAACAAACAGCATCGTCATTGCCATACCTGACAAGTAAATAGAAAACGCCATATGAAGCTGTGACTGCGTTGCGGCTAGATCGGCGGCGATTTGAGGTAATCCAACAAGATAGAGGTCAATGGCCGTAGGATAAAGAAGCACAAAGGAAAATGCGCATAAAAGGAATCGGGACATAGCTACCTCACTTATATAGTAATCGTTTGCGAGGATAATATTCGATACTCCACCGTTTGGCGCGTTGCCATTATGACAACAAGCATTTCCAATTACGACATCGGTAAAAACGGATTATCTTATCTCTCATCGGTTACTCATTAACCTAAGCAACTTCACTGAAATACAGAGTTAATTTTCATAAGATAAACAGTTCTTTAAACAGCATTAGATAATCAATATGGAAAACTTACTTTCAAAGGAATGGAAGTCTATCGAATGGGTTTTGACGGATGTCGATGACACATTGACGTGGCAAGGCAAACTGCCACCGGAAACACTGATTGCGCTTTCAGAGTTACAGCAACAGGGGATTAAAGTTGTCGCGGTGACTGGAGCATGTGCAGGTTGGTGCGATCATATTGCTCAGCTTTGGCCTGTCGATGCAGTACTGGGTGAGAATGGGGCTTTTACTTTGGAAAAAAGCACCAAAGGCATTTCTCTTACCAGTTCTGAACCGCTGCAAAAGATGCGTGAACAACAAAGCCAGCTAAAGCAGCAAGTAGAAGATATTCTCGCAGATTACCCACAAGTAAACTTGACCCTAGACCAAGCCTATCGCCTGTGTGAAGTCGCGATTGATATCGGCCAAAATCGAGAGCCACTAAGCGCTAATATCGTAGAGCAGATAGTCGCCCGTATTCACGAATTAGGCGCGCATGCGACAGCGAGTTCAATCCATATCAACGCTTGGTACGGCAATCATTCAAAACGTAACAGTGCATTCGAGTATTTAAAATCGAAAGGGTTAACTGAGCAAGATGTTTTGACCAAGTGCTGCTATGTCGGTGATTCGCTTAATGACCAACAAATGTTTGAAACCTTGCCCTTGACTGTTGGAGTGAAAAACATCCAGCACTATTGGCATAAGCTGACACACAAACCCTCTCTGGTCATGACTCAGCCGGGTGGTTATGGATTTGCCGAGTTTGCAAAACAGCTACTGGCACAAAAAGAGACGCAGTAGGGTAGCTACTACGTCTCAATTAAGGTTAGTTCACTCTTCCCCTTCAGATATAGGCAGTCGCTTATCTTTAAGGTTGGTGTACAGGTGGGCTTGATTCCTTTCAATCATTACCATAGCAAGAAGAGGATTAAGTGCACGCACTTCCCCTTTCATATAGGGAACTGGGATGTCCCATGGGTTGTTTTGGTACAAACCCTCTTCGTCGAACTGGACAAGAAACTCCATGCTTACCTCCTAACACATCGAGCATCCCTTAAGTTTAGTTCGTAATTGAGATTTTTATTAGTAATGAGTTTTTTTAAACAGTACCAGCGAGTAGTTTCAAGACGAGCAAAACCTTAAGCCCAAGTGCAACAACAGCAATTTCCTCTACTATTGCTTGGACTTAACTTACCGCTAAAGCATTATTTCTCAGAACTGGAGAACCGCTTATCTCGCTCATGAAAATAGAGATGAGCTTCGCGCCTATCAATCAACACAATCGCAGCAAGAGGAGTCACTGAGTGGATCTCTCCTTTTTGGTATGAAACTGGCAGATCCCACGGATTATCTTGATAGCTTCCGGTCCTATCAAACTGAACTAGAACGTCCATAGCTACCTCCAAACGACATCAATTACTCCTTAAGTTTAGTTGATAAATGACCCTTTTATTATTTGTAAATCTAGTCACATTTTAACAACTCTTTCGACAAGGATCACCTCAACGACTGGCCTCGCTATCTATACTTAAATTAGATGGTCAATCTGATGAGGTGGCTACTATGGACTTTACAGAAAAACTTCGCTTGCGAGGTAAAGCGGAAGAAGATCTCTACTTTGCTAAGTTAGATCGTGAGCTAATTGAAGCGATGCACGAAAAGCAAAAATACGAACATGAATTACGTTATGAAGAGCTCGATACTCCAAGAATTGAAAGTATACTAGACAGCAAATAGCCGTCACACTGAAATACTTATGGAAGATATTGAATACATTCGAGCTTCAATACCCCTGTTGATGTTTGCCTTTTTTGCTGTATTGAAGAGCCACAAGGAGAGCACGAGAAAGCGCTACCCTGATATGAAAGATGTCCAAATATCTTTTTTTGGGGCGGTCATTTCTTGGTTCACTATGCTGATTGCTCTTATTCTATTTACCCAACTTGTCATTGACCCACCAGCTTCTCTCTACATGGCTCTATTTATGCTGATTCTAACGAGCCTAATGATCGTTATTGCCCTTCAACATTTAAGCTATCAACTGATGTTTAATGATCAAAGACTGATGGTTAGCCATATTTTAGGCAAAGCCAAACAATGTCAGCTTTCATCGGTCACAGAGGCAAAAGAAAAAAGCTATGCCAACGAAGGGGGAAGCAGTAGAGTCGTCTTCCTAACTCACGCCCAAGGTAAGATTAGAGTACCCATCTCTATGTTAGGTGGTCAGTATCATCACGAGCTCAATACTTTGCTAAACGAGCTGCTTTCAAACACTAAAAGTGCCAGATGACAAAAAGACAGGGTTTCCCCCCTGCCTTTTTCAATCGGCGTAAAACCAATTAAATTAACTTCTTACGCACATGCACGACCAGCGCTTCAGCGAGAATAACAACAGCGAAGATACTCACTAGGACCATCGACACTTTTTGCCACTCGAACAGGTTTTGCGCGTCGTTAAGCACTACGCCGATACCACCAGCGCCTACTAGGCCTAATACGGCAGACTCGCGAACATTGATATCCCAACGGAATAAGACAATCGAGTAAAAAGCCGGCATAACTTGAGGCCAGTAGCCTTTTAGCAGAATACTCATCCAAGAGGCACCCGTCGCTTTTAAGGCTTCGATTGTTCCCATATTCGCTTCAGCAATCGCCTCTGCGAGAAGTTTACCGACAAAGCCCACACTGCGAACGGCAATCGCCATGATTCCTGCTAATACGCCTGGACCAAACAAAGCGATAAACAGCAATGCCCATACCAGTGAGTTAACCGAACGCGAAGAAACCAAGAAGAACTGTGCAATCCAGTTTAACGTTTTGCTTGGCGTAATGTTAGGTGCGTTTAGCAAGGCTAATGGAATAGCGAGAATCAAAGTGAAAAGCGTTCCAAGAGTTGCAATATGCAGGGTCTCAATCAGGGCTGCATGAATCATTTCAGGGTAAAAACCGTAATCCAACGGAACCATGCGGCTAAACATGTCACCAAACTGCGCTGGTGCGTCGTAGAGAAACTCTGGAATGATTTCTACGGTCTGCCAAGACCAAACTATCGCTGATACAAAACACAAGTAGGCGGCGAACCTTGCCAAACGTTCGTTGAACGTAAAACGCTGCCACTCTCTATCAATTGAAGCAGTTGTCATTAGAAGATTCTCCTTACTACATTAGATAAGAACTCACCTACAAGAATCAAGGCAATAATGGTGATAAGAATGGCGGCAACAAAGTCGTAATCAAAACGTTGGAAGGCAGAGAAAAGAGTGCCACCTAAACCGCCTGCGCCAACAATGCCCACCATGGTGGAGTTACGTAGATTTGAGTCAAGTTGATAACTAGCAAAGCCGATAAAACGCGTAAATACCTGTGGCATTACTGCAAACAAAATCACACTCGCAAAGCTGGCCCCTGTTGCTCGAATGGCTTCAACCTGTTTAAACGAGATCTCTTCAATGGCTTCAGCAAAAAGCTTGGCGATAAAACCAATCGAAGCAAACACCAAGGTCAGAATCCCCGCTAACGCGCCAAAGCCCACGGCCTTAACGAATAAGATGGCAATAATGACCGGGTGGAATGAACGGCACAGCGCGATAAAGCCACGAACGGGTGTTGAGACAATCGATGGCATCATGTTTCTCGCCGCCAAAAGACCGAGAAACAAAGAGATAACGATGCCAAAAAAACTAGAGATTATCGCTATCTGTAAACTCTCTGCTAAACCACTAAGTAGCAGATTCGAACGAGAGAAATCGGGTGGAAACATGCGAGATAGCAAGCGCTCACTTTCACCAAAACCGATAATCAATCGCTCAAAGCTAAGGTTCAGAGTCGAGAAGCTGTAAAACAGATAAGCAACCACAGCAACCACGCCGACTCGACTCGCCCATGAGGCTTTAAAGGGGTTCTCCACGTTTACCGAAGAAGGTGAAGCGCTTAATCTAGCCATGACTCACCTCCATAGATGATCTTCAGATCTTCTTCGCTAATACCTTCTGGGCTGCCATCGTAATGCACTTTTCCGTTACACATGCCAATGATGCGATTGGCAAAACGTTTCGCTAAGTTCACATCATGAATATTCACCAGAACAGGGATTTGCTTATCTTTGGCAAACGTCTCCATCAGCTCCATAATCTCGACCGCAGTTTTAGGGTCGAGAGATGAGGTTGGCTCATCGGCTAAGAGGATGTATGGGTCTTGCATCACGGCACGCGCAATACCGACACGTTGACGCTGACCGCCAGAAAGGCTATCGGCACGCTGATTGGCAAAGTCTTGCAAGCCAACGAACTCAAGAAGCTCAAACGCTTTTTGTAGATCCTCTTTCGAGTAATTTCTACGCCAAGCGTTCCATGAAGACATGTAGCCTAAACGTCCACTGAGCACATTTTCAATTACCGTTAATCTCTCAACCAAGTTGTACTCTTGAAAAACCATCCCGATGTGACGACGCTGTTTACGCAATGCTTGCCCCTGCAGTTTTGTCAGGTCTTCACCTTCAAACAAGATTTCACCGCTGGTCGGGTCGTTTAAGCGGTTGATGCAACGCAATAAGGTACTTTTACCTGTACCCGATGGGCCTATGATGGCAATGATGCCCGGCTGATCGATATCGATGTCGATGCCTTTAAGGATTGGCTTACCTGCCACGTACTCATGAAAGAGATTGTTGATCTTTATTCCGTCGTATTTTGATGCGTCACAGCTTGCTACGGCCATACTACTATTCCTTGTTTTCTTATTTTGAGCCCAAATTTAGGGTGTACGATGCCCGTGCCCTAGGCACCGTACTTTTTGACGTTGTTAGAGAATTAGAAACTACTGTTTATTGGTTGGTGGCTTGCTTTGCTAGCTCTGCTGCTTTTTTCTTAGCGCGCTTGGCTGCATCTTTCTCAGCCAGTTTTTTCAGACCGGTTTTAGTGTAAGCCGTGCCTGTTGCATGAGCGATATCGCGGATAACTGACCAATCCTCTCGGTAGGTAATTGGTGAGAAACGGTCTGCGCCTTTAAATGCTGCGCTCATTTCAGGAGTGAAACGGTAGCTAAAGAAAGCTTCGTTAATTTTCTCTACCAGTTCAGGTTTTAGGTTGTAAGCGTAGCCAAATGCAGATGTTGGGAAGCGTGGACTGCGGTAGATGATTTTAAGTTCAGAGTCATCAACACGACCGGCCGCAACCATACGGTCATACACATCTGACGCAACTGGCGCTGCATCGTAGTCGCCATTGTATACGCCTAGAATAGATTGATCGTGTTTACCTGAGTAAAGCACTTTGTAGTCTTCATCTGGCACTAAACCTTGTGCTGGGAACAAAGCACGTGGCGCTAGGTTGCCAGAGTTTGAAGAGGCCGATGTATGGGCAACTCGTTTGCCTTTCAAGTCCGCCATTTCGTTGATACCACTGTCTTTACGAACGATAGTCACTAGGTTGTAGCCTTGAAAACCGGCTTCGTCACCTTTTACCGCAATTGGCACGTAGCCCGCTAGGTTTACTGCGTAGCCTGTAGGGCCCGTTGAGAAACCCGCGACATGCAAGCGACCAGAGCGCATGGCTTCGACCTGAGCTGAGTTAGAGTGAACAGTGTAGTAAATGACCTTTTTGCCAGTGATTTTGCTTAGGTGTGCTTGGAAATCGGCAAACGCATCTTTATACAGCGCTGGGTCTTCTACTGGTGTGTAGGTAAAAACCAAAGTGCTTGGGTCGATCCACTCGTTCGAGTCTTTTGGTGAGTCAGCCACTAGATCTTGGTTTTCATCACAATATCTTTCATCCAGTACCCCACGGTTAGCACACTCACTTGCCATCGCCATAGATGGAAGCAGCAAAGAGCCAGCGATTAACAATCCTTTTACACTGTTTTTCATATTAGAACCTTACATTCACGTTATTGTTGATGTTCACCTTTACTATTGCAGGGGACGTGCCATCTATTTTTATTTTTACTTTCAACCACTTAATTAAAAGCACATCTAGCATTTTTTAATTTGGGTCAAATGTGTCTTGCGCAAGCTGCGCCATTTGGGTCATTTTTGTCCCATGAAATTTACAATTAAAAAAAGGGCTCGAAAGCCCTTCATTTTTAATCAAATATCTTGCTAACTTAGGCTGTATCGCAGATTAGATATCCATACAGTTTGCGTAGTAAGTGACCGTTGATGGCCAATCACTGAATACGCCTAATACGCCTACATCTTTGGCCAACACATCCAACACTTTCATCATGTCGCCATCTTGCTTAATTTGCTCAGTCACGCTTTGGTAATACCAGCCGCCACCTTGCGCAAGTGGGCCAGAACGCTCTAATGTCCAAGCGATAATATCGAGATCGGCTTGTTTGGCTAGCTTCGCGTATTCTGATGCAACAATCGCATTCTTATCATCTAACTGAATCAGTGCATAAAGAGGTGGAGCAATGATCTGAACACCATCTTTAGATAGCGCTTTCATGTTCTCTAGCGTCGCAGTAAAGCCTTCTAGATTGTATACGCGATCGTCAAGGTAAACGGCTTGTTTACCAAACTCAGGTTCGTTTTTAATCCAGTATTTCACGTCATCTAGGTTGAATGACTGAACATAAGCATCTTTGGCTGTAAACCCTGCCGCTTTCAGCTCATCAATTAGCTTCTGCGCATAATTCTCTTGGCTGAAGCCCTGATAAGGCATTTCAACTTTGGCTGACTTCAGCTCTGGCGTCACCTTCACACCATGCTTTTTGAACAACGCTGCACTTTCAGCATGGGTCATCAAAGTACCCGTTTGTGAGTACAGATCTGTACGCCAGCCAGGCGTCCCATTCATGTACTCTTCGATGGTAGTGGCTTTCGGGTTTGCGCCATCCATTTTACCTTTCAAGGTTCTAAACTCAGCCAAAGTAAAATCTGAAGTACGACACTCTACTTGTGCATCCTCGCCAGTCTCAGGATTAGCTGGTTTAAACGGCACCGAACATTTCTTAGCAAGTTCTGGGTGAGCAAGAACATCGGTTGTAGTGTGGAGATCACTTTGTGAATGGCGACATACCAGTTGTTTATCTTTGGTAAAGGTCACATCACATTCAAGTACACCCGCTCCCATCGCAATCGCAGCTAGGTACGACTCTTTGGTATGCTCAGGAAACTGCATTGCTGCGCCGCGGTGACCAATCGAAAAGTCGCTACGATAAAATGGGCCGTCACTACAGCTTTCAAGCTTAGTTTTTAGAGGGCTCTCTTCCATATCACTAACGAGATAGAGAGGGCGTGGGCCGACCTGTGCTGGTTCGTTGCCCGCCATGGCAATTGAGCTAACACCTAACAATAGAGTGATACCACTGGTTAAGATTTGCTTCATCGGTTTCTCCTTGCAGCAAATTGTTTTATTGATTTTTAATCGACTCTGACAAAAACGGTTTACATCCGTTTTACAGATTTATTTCCGCGAGTTTAAATCAGAGTGGTTACTCTATAGCACTCTCTATGCCAAATATTTTAACCTTAAATTTCAATAATATAACTTCAGCCACACTATCACTCCGTTATATTGAGTCATTTGTGTCTATCGCTCAGTTGGCGCGATTCGCCTTAAAGCTCTCTTTGTCTAATTGATGTTTTTTCATCTTTCGATATAAGGTTTTGCGCGGTAGATTTAGCCGTAGCGAGACCTCATTAATATTGCCTGCCATTTCGATGAGCGCTTCTGTAAGTACATTGCGCTCGTACTGCTCCATTTGCTGCTCAAACGCAAAGGCTTCACTACCTTGAGTTGACGGTGCCTGCAAATCAAACCCTTCGCCCACAATGCCCAATACAAATCGATCTGCGACGTTTCTCAGCTCACGCACATTTCCGGGCCAGTCATGACGGCACAGCTGTTGTATTTGCTCAGCGTAGAGGGTCGATGGCCGCGTCTTGTATTTTTGACTGGCTTGAACCACAAAGTGCCTAAACAGAGACTGAATGTCTTCTTTGCGCTGGCGTAATGGCGGTAAATTTAGACTGGCGATATTGAGTCGATAAAACAGATCGGCCCTAAACTCACCGCGCTGACTCAGCTCCGATAAATCAGCTTTGCTTGCTGCAACCACAACAATATCAACCGGAATCAGTGTATTACCGCCAACACGTTCAATGACTCGCTCTTGTATCACTCTGAGCAACTTAATCTGAACCGCAATTGGCATGCTTTCAATCTCATCAAGAAATAGAGTGCCACCGTTTGCCTGTTCAATTTTCCCGATACGCTTTTTATTCGCACTGGTAAAAGAGCCTGCCTCATGCCCAAACAACTCACTCTCAATGATGCTTTCCGTCATACCGCCACAGTTAATGGCAACAAACGGCTTATCACGGCGTTTCGAGTAACGATGCAGGGCTCTAGCAATCACCTCTTTACCCGTACCAGTTTCCCCATTGATGATAGTATCTACCCCAGTTCGAGCCAAAGCCAACACTTGGCTTCGTACCATCTCCATTTGACTTGAAACCCCAATCACGACATTTTCAATCGGTAGCTCTGGCGTATCCGACAGCGTATCAGGGGCGTTCTGCACCTGCGTTGAAGCGAGGTTGAGTTTGTCTATCAGCTCGTCACTTTGTAGCGGCTTTTCAATAAAGTCGAATGCACCAAGCTTCATCGCTTCTATCGCCATCGGAATATCACCATGACCACTCATCAAGATGATTTCACACGCAGGCGAACGACTTTGAATTGCATCTAGCATGGATAGCCCGTCTAATTGCGGCATACGTACATCGCATAGAACAACTTGCTTACTGTCCGGAGATAACGACTTCAAACCCGCTTTCGGATCGGTAAAACTGGTTACGTTAAAGCCTTCAAGCTCTAGCATCTCACTGACTGCCTCTACGACATCCAATTCATCGTCAATGAGGGTGATTTGCTTTTCCATCGTCATGATCTTGCGCCTTCTAAATAAACAACAAACTCACTGCCCTGTTGCGGCTGTGAGTTAACCCGAATTGAACCACCAAAATCTTTGATGATGTTAAAAGCGATAGAGAGCCCTAATCCTAAGCCCTTGCCCACCTCTTTACGGGTATAAAATGGGTCGAAAATATGAGGAATATCGTCAGCGAGTATGCCTTTGCCATTGTCTTTAACCGCAATCGTGACCTCTTCTCCCACTCTAGAGACAGACACCAAAATAAGCGGCTCAGGGGTTTGTTCTACGGCATCAATCGCATTGCTGATTAAGTTAACTAACACTTGCTCTAAGCGGATCGGATTTGCTCGAACACTCTCACAAGAAGAGAGATTACAGTCGAGCACTATCGGTATCTGCTTATTGGCAAAGAGTTCTATCGCATCGTTGACGACGGGCATCACCGCTACCGAGGTCACTTTGCCATCGCTCTTACGCGAAAAAGCTTTCAAGTGCCGCGTTAGTGCCGCGACCTTGCCTAGCAGAGTTTCAATTTTATGCAGATTCTGGGTGGCTTTATCTGAACGCGCTTGCTCTAGCCACTTTTGCGCGCTGCGAGTATGACTGCTGATCGCGGTTAAAGGTTGGTTTATTTCATGAGTAATTCCAACACTCAATTGCCCCAGTGCAGCAAGCTTGCCTGCTTGAACCAACTCATCTTGAGTGACGCGAAGTTTCTCTTCTGCCAGCCTGCGCTCTTCGACTTCGGCTTCCAGTTTTTGATTGGTTTTTTTCACTACTTTTGCGGTAGCTTGGAACACCTGCAGAGACTTCGCCATTTGGGTTATTTCATCCTGCCCTTTTAGCTCGATTTGAGTATCCAAGTGCCCTATTGAGATGGCAAACATATCGTCTCTCAGGTTAAGCAGGCGCTCCAAAATATTCTTACGCACGTAGAACCACGCAATCCCCGCTGCGGCAAATAGACTAAACACCGAGAGAGTAAGCGAGAAGGTGCGGTTTGAAGCTAACGAAGCTTGCACATGGGCAATCGACGAATCAATTTCTAAGTTAACGTTTGACGTATTTCGCTCTATTTGAACGGAAAGTTGATGCAGGTATTTACGGCTGTTTTCAAGTAAGAATTCCTGCTGATAGTAGTGCTCCAACGCTTGATTCTTGAGCTGAACTAAACGGCTTGAACGAGAGGCAAGAGTGTAGATAACCGAGAGCTTTTCATCGAGCGCAGGCAAAGATTCAGCAAGGCCACTTTCGAGCCACAAGCTAAACCAATCTTGTCCTAACTGCTCTAGACGATAGGTTGTGTAATCCAACTCGTTGAAGCTGCCATCGTTATAAAGCTTCTCAACCAAACCTAATTGATAGAACAACAACGCCTTCAACTGGCTGTACTGCAGACGAGACTTTTGCTCCGCAGGTAAGCTATCAAGCTCTTCACTCACTTGCTGTAAGAGGGGATAAAAACCTTCCAGCAGGTTGCGTAACTCTTTGTTGAGCTGCCGCGATTCTTCACCGCTTTGATAGAGTAAACTCAGGCTGTTACTCACCTGCATAATCAAGTCTTTAAAATAAGCATGGTACTCAGGGAAATGGGCAAGAACTTGGTTCATCTCTTCTATGCTGTCTTCAATACGCACCATGGCATTGCGCCTTTCCAGGTTCGAATCGGCTGCGACCAGTTGAGACGAATCCGTGATCACCAAACGCACCATATCGTTTAGCCTAGCCGCCTGCTCAAGGGCAGGGATCTCTTTTTCCTTGAGCTCAAGCAACGCGCTTTCTAACTTGTCATAAGTGGTCGAACTAAAAAGGGCGAGCAGTAACGTCGTCATCGATAGCATTGCCAACGCGAGACCCAGTCGCACTTCAATGCCCCGCCACTTAAACTTGGCGCGATGCGTTTTTTTCGTCATGGGTTCGGTATCAGAAACCGAAGAGTCTCTACCAAGCATCTGATTCACAAAGATATTCCTACTAGCTAAATGCCTGGCTCTTTTAGAGCACAAACACCATTAACAAAGCATATAAAACATCACTACATTTTATTAATAAAGCTATCTGTATCAGATTTGTGGAATAGACAGTGAGAAACATTAACTTTCTTCAATCTAAGACTCACTACACTCGGCTCTTTTGGTTAAAATTGATAGCCTAAACAAATTGTTAGGATTTAAAGATAAATGGCTGTATTAGATATTCTCACTGCCCCAGATCCGCGCCTCAAGATAACCGCTGAGAAAGTCACGGACATTGCGTCAATACAAAGTCTGATCGACGATATGCTCGAAACCCTGTATGCGACTGACAACGGGATTGGTTTGGCTTCTACACAGGTAGGTCGTAAAGAAGCAGTGGTGATCATTGACCTTTCAGATAACAGAGATGAGCCACTAATCCTAGTTAACCCGGAAGTCGTCAGTGGTGAAAACAAAGCCTTTGGTCAAGAGGGATGCCTGTCTGTGCCAGATTACTACGCTGAAGTTGAACGTTTTACTTCGGTGGTTGTGTCTGCGCTGGATCGAGAGGGAAATCCGATCACAGTTGAAAGTGATGAGTTCTTAGCCATTGTAATGCAGCACGAAATAGACCACCTCTCTGGTAATCTATTTATCGACTACCTTTCCCCCCTGAAACGCCAAATGGCAATGAAGAAAGTAAAGAAGTACGTTAAAACTCAAGCCAAAGCATCATAGCGCTGTTTATTGATAGTGGCCTTAATTCACCCAACAGACATACCATCTGTTGGGCATTTTGCGTTTGGTATTACTCATTCTCTCCAACAACACCAATAACTGAGTTCGAGCATAAACATCTAGCCCTTTAGACTTAATTTTAATCAATTTAATGTCTGATTTCGGTAGGTCATTCCGTAACTATCGCCTAAATTTAATGAAGTGAGCAACAGATTTCCGGCCAAGGAGTTGGCGTATGTTCAGATCATTATTTTCTAGCCTAAATAGACTCTCTTCGATGCAGTGGTCACTGCTGCTAACCTTGCTTATTCTTCCCATTGCTGTTGAGCTCGTCATTGAACAATCATGGTTGTGGCTCGCACTCTTGCTGCTGTATCACTTGGTGGTTGTTTCCACGATTACTTCTATGGCGGGTTTATTAACCCAACTTAAGCAAGCCGCTGTCCATCTTTCAGAAGGCGACCTTACGGTAAGGATTGATACTAGAGATTCCCTCAATACACCGTTATTACGCATCTTCAACCGAATAGGTGAAGACATATCTCGAACTGTACACGCACTTCGCAAATCAACGGCTCGTTTAGTCGAAGTAGCAGCTACCGTACAAGAAGATTCGAGCCTCTCCAAAACGGGGGCGCTCGGGCAAAAACAAGATGTCGATAACGCCAAAGAGATCATCAGCCAGCTCTCTGAAATCACGCAGAATGTTTCTAGCTACTGTGAATCAACCGCCACATTGGCTAATCAAGCCAAATCTAAAGCAGACCAAGGCTCTCGGGATATGGTCGCATTGGAAGAAGCGCTCGATAACGCCAATCAGCATATTGATAATTCAAATGAACATTTTCAGTCACTAATGGAAGAAACCGCGCAAATTAGCCAAGTGATGGAGACCATTAGTGGTATCGCAGAACAAACTAACTTGCTTGCGCTTAATGCAGCGATAGAGAGCGCCCGAGCAGGTGAACAAGGCCGCGGGTTTGCCGTCGTCGCCGATGAAGTCCGCTCTCTGTCAAAAAGAACTCAAGAAGCAACAGAAGAGATTCGCAATAAGATAACCAATCTTCAAGCCAAGACTGATGACGTGTTGGAAACCATGCAAGAAAACAAATCAAGCATGCAACGCTCATTAGAAATAGCCTCTACGGCAGAGCACACATTCAAAGAGCTTAATCTACAGATCGATGAAGTACGTACTTACGGCCAACATATAGCTCAATCATCAGAGCAGCAACTAGGTCAAACTCAAAGCTTGCAAGATAGCCTAGCGCTTATTGCTTCGGAGTCCGATAACAATGTTCGGTCTACTCAGGAAACCTTGATAGCCAGTATTACAGTACGTAATTTGTCTGGGGAGATTGACTCCTTACTCCATCGCTTTGCTACCGACGCAAATCAAATAGAAGCCGATGAAGCTAAGCGCGAAAAACTGATGGAATGGAACGCTCAGCTCGATATTGGTTTAGACGAGATTAATCGCCAACATCGCGCCCTACTGCATCTCATAAACGAGCTCTATTACCTGCTTAAACATAATTATGGCCTGTCTTCGATCAAGCGAGTGGTTCAGGGTTTGATTGACTACACGGCTAACCACTTTGCCTATGAAGAAATTTTGTTCGAACAAATCGGCTACGAGCAAACCAGTCATCATGTGGAGGCGCATCAACAGTTGGTAAAAGAGGTCTTGGAATTTCAAAGTCGCGTAGAAAGGGGGGAAGACATCGGCGATGAGTTAATGACATTTCTCAAAAACTGGCTTAAAAACCATATTATGAAGGAAGATAAAGCTTACGTAGACTCATTTAAAAACAACAATTTAAACTAATAAGCGTAGTCAAATTGTAAGCTCACACTACAAGTAGTTTATTTGATTGTGACGACAAAAAACCTGATTAGTTGTCAGGAGCAATTGCTGTTTAAATCCGCGCCGAGAGATTAATTCTATCCATTAACTTCAAGGTGTTTCCATGTTTGCAATTGATGATGTTGTTGTCGCAACAAAAGGCGTTGATTTCGGTAAGATGGTGGTTGTTGGTCTAAGCAGCGGCGGCTTCTACGTTCGAGTAACGGTAGATGGTATGACACTGACTTACCCAGCTCGCGATCTGCAAAAAGCGTAATCACGCAGCAAGTACACGATCAAAAAAGGTAGCGATTTCGCTACCTTTTACGTTTCTGCTCAGCAAATACTACTGATACTTTTCCCCCGCAGCCGCGACAAATGCCATTTCAACCAATAGGTTAGGATCTGCAAGTTCGACTTTAACGCAAGCGCGACTTGGTGCTGTGCCTTCCGCAAACCAGTTATCCCACACTTCATTCAAAGAATCGAAGTTAGCAAAGTCAGTCACGTAGATAGTGACCGACAAAATACGCGTTTTATCGCTATCGACGCTAGCTAGCATCTACTCAGCTTGATCAAAAATCTGCTGTACTTGCCCTTTAATATCTGCGGAGGTATCCGTTTCAGCCACTTCGACAAAGTGAGCAATGCCATTAAATACCGTTACATCTGACCAACGTTTTGTAGGGTTAATACGGTGAATTGTCATACTGTTCTCAATCGTTATTTTGTTCAATTACGCAGACAGGTGCGCCAACTTGGCACTGGTATCCTGTTGCGACTAATGCTCCCGTCTGCAAATCACGACGAAAGCTAGTAAGGTTATTGGAATGCTGATTGGCGACTACGACCCACTCGCCACAAGCGCTAATTGTAAAATCACGCGGAAAATCACCGCCACAATCGGTTAAGCCAAGCCATTGCGCTGTAGGTTGCGAAACATCAAAGCAGCTCAACACGTTCTGCTGTCGACATGACACATAAATAAACCTCTCGTCTTGCGACAACTTAATCGCGGACGCAGCTTCTCCTTTCTCCCCATTTGGGATTAAGTCTGACTGCTGTGACACTTGCCAGCCAGTGTCTGTCTTGGTCAACACAACCAAGGTTTCACTCAACTCACACACAACATAAGCCTTATCTTCAGCGCCATTGAACACCAAATGGCGAGGCCCAGATCCTGGCGTTAATGGTAGCGTTTGTTGCAAGAGAAATTGGTTTTGCTCAATGTGATAGAAGCGGATGGCATCGCTGCCTAGATCCACGTTTACCAACGCTTTTTCCGTGCGCTGAAACACGACTTGGTGCGCATGCGGGGACGCTTGTCTATCAAGATTGGGGCCTTTACCCTCTTCAAACAGCGTCGTCACTAGCTCTCTTGGTACACCATCATCACCAAGAGCAAACACGTTGACATCACCAGAGCCATAGTTGGCAACGGCTAGGTATTGGTTATTCTCACAAACGTCTAAGTGACAAGGATAGTCGCCTAAAATGGGCAGCGCGTGATTGATGCCCCTTTGCATACAGACAAGTTGTGCGCCGTCTTGCTGAGCAACTTCTGAAAAACTATATAGGGCTTGGCGGGTTTGCTTGAGGTAAGAAGGATTACGTAGAGGGTAGAAATCGTCGAGGAGAGTCAGTTCACCAGTCTGTGGATTTAAGCTGACTTGAGCAATGCCTTGGCTCTGACTCGGGGAATCCGTGTAGGTTCCGATGAAAAACCGTAAGTGACCGCTTACTTGCATTGTAATACTTCCAAATAAAAAGGAGTTTGCCGCTAGCGTGCGCTAGCGGCAAATGGTTTAACCATTATTTACTCAGAGTTTTAAGTAAGCTCTCAGTTGGTTTAACAATGGCGACAATCGTTTCATCAATGATGATGGCATTTTGATCAATCAATGCTTGATACTCTGCCGCATCCGCTGCGCGAACTTGGTTACCTTGCTTAGCCGTTTCAATTAACGTTAAGGCTAAGTCTGCTACTCGCACACTTGCCTCTGCCACTGCAACCGTATCAACTGACGCGACGTTCGCTGCAAGAATAGGCTTAGCCTGAGTTGCTGCAAATTTCACCGCTTGATAATGTCCCTGCAGTGTATCCAGAGCGGCTTTATCACCCTTCACAAACGCCTCAACCAAATCATTCATCTGATATACCGCCAAGCTTTCTACCGGTAGCGCATCAGCAAAGCGATTTAAGCGTTCATATTGGTTGTAAAGATCGCCTTTGTTCGGCGTTGATATCCATTTCTCCCAGTGACGCGCGTAATACTGTGCAGGTTCAATGTACTTAGAGAGTGTTTGCAGAGGCATCACATCCGCACCATTTGCGAGGCGCTTAAGCATCATGTTGGCGTCAGCGTGATGACGTAAACCAACGGAGACTTCAGACCACGTGTCCATCACACTCATACGACGATACATGCTGCGCTCATCGGTAAGCTCTTGGCTAGACCACAAACGCTCAGCAATCGCGTAGCTACGCGGCCATAAACGCTGCTCGATGGTCATTGAGTCAAGGTTTTCACCCCAAATGGTGATTTCACCACCCAAGATGAGTTTCTGTTCATCTTTGGTTAGTTCAGCAGGGTAGCCGCCGTTTGGCTGAGGAATGACAGAACCCTTGATTGAACTTCCTGCCACTAGCACACCTGTCGCAGGCCAGCGAACGTTACCGATAAGCTGATAACTACTTGGCTTAAGCTTGCCACCAGCAAACTCATAGTTGAACTCGGTGTAGGACATAAAGTTATCGAAATGACCGCGGAACATTTTGCCCGGAACATATTCAAGAATATGAACTTCTTGGCGAGACTTGCCATTGTAATCGGTAAACGCCCGGTACGTACCATCTTTTGCTTCGATGATAGTCAGATTACCTTTACGTGGGCCGCCCTTATTGCGCGGTTTAACCCAGTCGTAAGTTGCGAATCGCTCACCACTATGCAGTTTATCGTCAACGGTAATACCCATTGGCATTGGGTCATTGCGGTAGTGGTAGCTTGTCGGTTGCGGCTGGTCTAGATAATAGCCCGTTGAAAGCACCCCTTGATAACCTTCTTTTGCAGCACGACCAATACTGTCGTGCCCACGCCAACTTTGGATAACAATTGAAGTCGGCAAATCTTTATGCCAGATCTCATCCCAACCAGACATTTTCTTGCCGCGCTGCTCAAGCATCTTTTCTACTTTCGTGTTGAGATAAGATTGCAGGCCACGTTCACCATCTAGGTTATTGTCAGCAATAAACTTCTGAATGTTCGGGTTTTCTTTCCACTGCTTGTAGTTCGGCTCGTCGCCACCAATGTGGAAGTACTCATCAGGGAACAGCTCCACCACCTCATCAAAGACACTTTCAAGCATGGTGTACAGTTCTGGGTTGGTTGGGTCCATCAGCGGCTCAAACACGCCCCATCCACGCTGCTGAGGGTAAGCTTGCTCGCCGACACCAGACATCAATTCTGGATAAGCATGAGCAACCGCTGAAGCATGCCCTGGTAAAGAGATTTCAGGAATAACACGAATGCCAAGATTACGCGCGTAGTTCACCACATAACGAATCTCGTCTTTGGTGTAGTAGTCACCGTCTGCCGTTTCAGACCAGAGTTTAGTGTAGTTATCTAGCTGAATACGAATCGCTTGGTCATCCCAAATGTGCCAGTGGAAGACGTTCATCTTCGCCGATGCCATCGCATCAAGCTGACGTAAAATCACGTCGAACTCAATAAAGTGACGTGACGTATCGTATGAAACACCACGCCATTTAAAGCGTGGCTCATCTTCAATCGACACTTCTGGCACATGATAACCTTTGGCATCTGTTGTCACTAGCTGGAGGAAAGTTTCTAAGCCATGTAGCGCACCATATGGACGCTCAGAGCGGATAACAATTTGGCCATTCTTAGCATCCAATTGGTAAGACTCATCACTCTCGATGTCTTGTACTTGGCTTTTTGGTGCCTTGCTAATATCAATCACCAAGGTTGCATCTTTCTCGGACTCGGCTTGCCAATGAAGCATAGGTAAACCGGTTTGACGATAAAGCCTTTCCATCGTGCGTTTTACATTGAATTGCACACGCTCAGAGTCATAACCTTTTACATAGATACTAAAATCTTTGTCGAGCGCAATTTGCCCTTTCCCCAGTTCGACTTCCTGAGGGTAAGGCATAAGATTAAGATCAGTATTAGGAGCCATTGCCATCGCTGTTTGCCCCGCCATTAAGCCAGAAATAAGTAGTGCTAACGTTGCTTTGTTCATCCGTGTCATCCCAAATTTACTAATGTTCGATTCAATTACGCAACATGCGCAACCGCTTCTTGGACAAGCTTCGCGATCTCATCCCATTGTTCGTTCTCAATCAGTGTTGGAGCCACCATCCAAGTACCACCACAGCAAATCACTCGGTCAATCGCTAGATAGTCATTGATATTGTGTTTACCGATGCCACCAGTTGGCATGAATGACACATCAACGTATGGAGCAAGTAGAGACTTGACCATGCTAATGCCGCCAGATGCTTCCGCAGGGAAGAATTTTAGGAAGGTTAAGCCAAGCTCTAGTGCTTGCTCGACTTGGCTTGGGTTATTGACTCCAGGAACAACAGGCATGCCTATCTCTTGGCAGCGACGAACTGTGTTTGGATTAAGGCCAGGAGCAACCACGAATTCACTTCCGGCTTCTTTCGCTAGATCAATTTGCTCTGACGTCAGTACTGTTCCCGCGCCAATGCACATTTCAGGATACGCTTCGCGCATTGCACGGATTGCGTCTGCTGCCGCCTCAGTACGGAAGGTCACTTCAGCGACGGGTAGGCCATTTTCAACCAGAACTTTGGCTAGAGGGACTGCATGTTCAACCTTGTTGATTTGGATAACAGGTACAACTTTGAACTGCTGTAGCTTGTTGATGATTTCTTGAGATGTAGCTTGTATAGACATAATAGTTTCCGATTCTATTTCTGGTCTTGTGACCCAATAATAAGTTCACTCATCGCGCTGACAGGAATAATCGCGCCTGAGTATTGAATAACGGTTGAAGCTAATTGATGGCCTAATAGCGCTGAGGCACTGGCACTTTTTCCGGTTAGGCGAGCAGCAAGATAACCTGCGGCGAACGAATCCCCTGCGGCGCACGTGTCGACGACCTTGTTCACTTTACTTGCCGCAACATAACGCTCTTCTATGCCTTGATCGCTAGTGGTGATGATTTTACAAGGCTCGCAACCACGCTTAATCACCACTTCTTTGCAGCCAAGGCGCAGACATCTCGCTTGCACCGACTCTTCACTGCCCCAGACGATGTGGTCATCATCTTCTGTAATCAAAGCAATATCGACGCAAGGTAGAAGCTTTGCATACCAATGCTGCGCTTGCTCGATTGACCAAAGTTGCGGGCGGTAGTTGTTATCGAATATCACCTTTCCACCTTGAAGTGAGAAGGTACAAACGGCATCAAGTAAGCGTTGACGTGAATCGTCGTCTAGAATGGCAAGGCTGATACCGCTTAGGTACACCGCGTCTAAGACCTTATCGGCCAGTGCAGCTTCAAGTTTGGATTGGCTTTCGCTATTAAAGTAAAACTTGGCTGCGGCATCACTGCGCCAATAGTGGAAGTGACGCTCACCAGTCTCATCCGTTTCAACCATGTATAGGCCGGGCAGTTTGTTCTCAATGCGTTCGACCAACTCAGTTTGAATGCCTTCATGATGCCAGTTTTCCAACATACTCTGAGACAATTCATCGTGACCAAGCCCCATCGCATAGTGCACAAAAACATTTTGATCTTGAGTTAAACGAGACAGGTAAAGCGCCGTATTGAGTGTGTCACCGCCGAATTTTTTATTCAGTGGAGACCCACTGATTTCGACCATGCACTCGCCAAAAAAAGCAATGTTAAAATTAGAAGATGCCGACATAACACACCTTAATCTTGAAAAGTAAAAAAACAGTGGCTCTGCTAGGCAGAGCCAAAGTTGTGGAGAAAGCTAGCTAGTTTGAGTGGCAGGACGCTGTGAAGATTTGTCTTCTTCTAGGACGCCTGAGTCAGACAATTCCATTTCCATCAGAGCACGCTCATCGTCAAGGATTGCTCTTGCCATTTCAGGGCTGACTTGGTTTGCAGGAGTACATAGGCTCACTACGACACCCGCTGCCAGTGCGAACAGACAAGATGGAATCACTGGGTTGCCCCAGAAGGCTGTGTAATCCGCGTTGAGCATAACAGTGAATGAAGCCACTGAAGCACCAGCAAGTGTCGCGATAGCACCTTGCCAGTTGTAACGCTTCCAGAAGCGACCTAGCATTCCGCACACGAACATGCCTGACATGACGGTAGAGATCATCTTAGTGATGTAGCCAATGATGTCGTTTGAAGTCAGAGCAAATAGCAGAGCAAAGCCGATAACCACAACTAGCGCTAGACGAGAGTAGTTAAGCATGGACTCTTTGTTTGGCACACGACCTGTGAACATAACGTAAACATCACGCAGTAGAATCGACACACCCGCAATCGCATCAGAGCTAGCACTCGACATGGTTGCTGACAGACCCGCAATCAGAACAATCATGCCAATACCTACTGGCAATACGGTTGCAGCAATGTATGGGAACGAGAAGTTAGGGTTATCTAGTGTTGGGTCAATCGCATGTGCCGCCATACCAATGATTGCAGGGATGATTGAGAAGAATAGATACAGTACGCCCGAGCCAATGAACGAACGGCGAATTGTAGATACATCCTTACCAGAGTAGATACGTTGGCGGAATGAAGGCGTCGCAAGTACACCAACACCAATCACAACCGCTAAAGATACCGCCGGAATGATGCCTAGTTTTTCAATCGCTAGGAAGCTCGTTGCGGCTGGGTCCATAGCTGCGTATAGGTTGTCCATACCACCGATATGTTGAACCGATAGAACCGCCATCAGAATGAAGCCAACAAATAGAATGATTGCTTGAATCGTATCCGTCCAGACAACCGCAGTGTAACCACCGATCACAACATAGATAGTAAACGCCGCAGCAATGATGATTTTCGCTAAATTGAGGTCGATATCAGCGATCCACGCGAGGTACATACCACCGCCAAGAATATGCGCGCCTAACCAGCCAATAGAAGCGATAAAGATAAGCAAGCCAACCACGTTTTTAACGATGCGATTTGCACCCACATAGTAAGCAAGCTCTTCACTCATGGTCATAAAGTTCAGTTTACGAACCGGAGCAAACCATAGCGCAAGAAGCAAGATACCAATGGCACCGCCAATGCCATAAAGCGCACCAGCCCAGCCATTAGCATAACCAAAACCAACCGCGCCCATACTTGAGCCCGTTCCGACCATAGTCGCGACGGTTGTACCTAATACAAGAAACAGAGGTAAGCCACGGCCACCTAATAGAAAATCTTCCCCCGACTTTTGGTTGCGCGAAACAAACCATCCAAGCCAGATCAGAAATACTACATATGCGCCGAAGCCAGTAAGAAAAAGTGTACTATTCATTGGACACCTCTCAATGTCAAAATCCATCTTTCAGATTAATATAATTCCTGCAGCTGTATTATCTCGTCTATTTAAGACAACAATTAAATATAAAATCTACTTATATTTAATTAATATTTATATTGCTGTGCAATTAAGAATTATATTTGTAGGAATGAGAGCACCGAAACAATATTAACAGGGAACGAAATTATTCCGGCACTCTTAATTATTATTTGTGAAGTCTATCGACGATCTTCGCGGTAGCAAGTCACGTCGACTTCTACCTTCACGTCAACGACCAAATCACACACCATGCAGATACGTGCTGGCGGGTGCTCGCCAAAGAATTCATTGAACACCTTATTGAATGATTGGAAATAACGAGAGTCCGTTAAAACAACCTTTACATGAACCACATCTTCTAGTGTGTAGCCTGCTTCAGTCATGATATCGACACAGTTTTGAATCGCTAGGCGAGACTGGTCAACAATACCACCTTCTACCACTTCACCGTCGGTCATTGGTGTTTGACCAGAAACGTATAGGAAACCGCCTGCTTCAGTCGCTCGTGCAAATGGAAGGTGTTGACCACCAGTGCCTGTTCCACCTTCTACACCGTAACGCTTAATAGACATAATATTCTCCAGTATAAGTACTTTATTAAATTGATAATAAATAAATTAATTTTAATTTTTAGGCGTCATTTCTATAAATAAATACGCCACTTCTATTTTTGGTTACATCGCCAGATAAATAAGACAACTCACCATTAACAAATACAGATTCAACACCTTTTGCCATTGAAATAGGATTTTCAAAGGTTGCGGTATCTTTTATTGTATTTGGGTTAAATAAAACTAAATCTGCGTAAGCCCCGACTTTTATTTCGCCGCGATCTTTTAAGTTATATCGCTTGGCTGACATGCCCGTCATTTTGTGAATGGCTTCTGCTAATGAAAACAGTTTCTCTTCACGACAGTAGTGCCCAAGCACTTTCGGAAAAGTGCCCCACAAACGTGGATGTGGATGCGGGTCATTGGGTAATCCGTCGGAGCCCACCATGGTCAGTTTGTATTTCAAAACGCGTTTAACGTCGTTTTCATCCATGCAGTGGTAAACCGCGCCAGCGGGTTGAATCGCTTTTGCCGCTTCCATTAAAGGCAGATTCATTTCTGCGGCAATGTCTTTGAGCATTTTGCCTGCATGTTCAGGAGCAGCTTCCGACCAAGTAATAAAGATATCGATCTCGTCGGTCACTTGTTTTAGGTCGAGTGTTGATGAACTTGCGGAGTACGGGTAACAGTCACAAGACACATCTTGGTGTTTCGCCGCTTCATCCATCACATTAAGCACTTCTTTTGTTCGTCCCCAATTGCCAGCACCAGCACACTTAAGATGCGAGATAACAACAGGCACTTTAGCGAACTGACCGGTTTCAAACGCTTCTTCCATTGCGGAGATGATCTCTTCAAATTCTGTACGCATGTGGGTGGTATAAATGCCGCCGTGTTGACCGAGCACCTGTGCTAAGCGCATGACCTCGTCCGCTGTCGCTTGTTTCGCGCTCGCATAGGCAAGACCAGAGCTCAAACCAAGCGCACCTTCTGCCATCGCTTGGTCAAGCGTACTGCGCATTTGAGCGATTTCTTCATCGGTCGCGGTGCGTTGCAAGTCATCCATCACGTTATTACGCAAAGTGGTGTGACCGACTAATGCCGCTACATTGACTGCAGGATTTGCTTGCTGCACAGCTTGCGCGTAGCTAGCGAACGTTGGGTATTTAAAATCTTCTTGCTTACCGAGTAGGTTCATTGGATCAGGTGGGTCACCGGCTAAGGTAGTCGGGCTGGCACTAATGCCACAGTTACCGACAATCACAGTCGTCACACCTTGACTGATCTTTGGAAGACACTCGGGATAACGAATCACATTGGTATCATCGTGAGTGTGAACATCAATAAAACCCGGTGCGAGTGCCAAGCCTTGTCCATCAATCACCTTGCTAGCCGTCGCTTCAGATAATTCACCAATTTGCTCTACACGATTGTGACGAATTGCGACATCAGCGGTATATGCTGGAGCGCCGGTACCGTCAAAGACTTCTACACTTTTGATTATGGTATCGAACAACATGGTTCACTCTCTTCGTCTCTCGTTTGCATGTGTACATACTAATAATTCCCGTATTTAAATCAGTGACAAAACACACATAAAAACCGAATTTGTTTGATAGTTTCTAACATATAAATTAGTCTAGATAGCAACAAACATTAGTAATCAACAACTTAAATCATGTTAGAAGTGAACTTGCGATGAAAGAATTCGAGAAAAAGTGTGATACAAACTATCATAATAATACTATCAACATCCCTGGGTGGGGTGAGAAGTCTCAGCCATATCAGAGTGATAGCCAGCAAACCTACAGCTTGATCAACGAAGAAATCAGTCTGCCCGCTGCCGTTATTCAACAATCTAGAATCAACAATAACCTCGACTGGATGCAGCGCTTCGCCGCAACCCACAACGTCAAGTTATGCCCGCATGGCAAAACCAGCATGACACCCGCGTTATTTCGTCAGCAACTTGACCAAGGCGCATGGGGAATGACTGTCGCCACAGCCGCTCAAGCTGAAGTTGCGGCGTTAGCAGGGGCAAGTAACATCATTATCGCTAATCAATTGGTCGGCAAAGCCAATATGGCTATCGTGGCCAATCTGATTGAGCAGCATAGTGTTGATGTATTTGTTTGCGTTGATTCACAGCGTAACGTTGAAGCACTTGGGCAGTTCTTTGCGAGCCGTGACGTCAAACTCAATGTCTTGATTGAATTCGGTGTTGAAGGTGGACGCTGCGGCTGTCGAACTGAGCAGCAAGTTGCCGAGCTTGCTCAGCGCATTGCCGATCAATCTCACCTGTTATTGACTGGTATTGAAGCTTACGAAGGGGTCATCCATGGTGACAATGCAGAACAAGCCATTCGTGATTTTCTCAATCAGATCGTAACGCTTGGCCGTAAACTGGCTCGCGGTCAACTCATCTCAGGTAAGCCAATTGTGACGGGTGCAGGTTCAGCTTGGTACGACGTAGTTTCTGAGTGTTTTGCCAACCTCGACGATCTAGATGCCATTATTCGCCCAGGTTGCTACGCCATCCATGACACGGGGATCTATCTAGACGCTCAAAACAAAGTCATGGCGAGAGCAGAGAAAAACCAAGGGGCAGCGTGTGATTTAGGTGGTGATTTACAGTCCTCTCTTGAAGTGTGGGCACACGTCATCTCAAAACCTGAGCCGGGTAAACTCGTGGTTGGCCTAGGAAAAAGAGACGTCGCTTTTGATGCCGGTTTACCCATCCCAGAGCGTGCATACCGCGACGGGGAAGCCATTTCCGTCTCTAATGCAGTCACCACTGCAGTGATGGATCAACATGCGTTTATGGAGATAGATCCTGATTGCCCACTCGATGTTGGCGACGTTGTCGCTTTCTCAACCTCACACCCTTGCCTGACTTTCGATAAATGGCGTGCCATCGCCGTGTGCGACGATGAATACAATGTGACTCACTGGGTAGAAACACGTTTCTAAACCGCTGAACTTTTACGCTTGAATGAATCAGGTATACTGCAACGCATTGATATGGAGGCCACCCCATTGGTCTCCATTGCTAGAATAGGAAAACATCTTGAGTTTAGACGTCGATATTATTTCGCAAATCACTGAGCGTTTTAGCGCTCTGCGCGACGCCGAGAAGAAAGTCGCCAAACTGATCATGGACGATATTCAGACTGCAGCGAATGCGAGTATCACTGAACTTGCTGAAAGCGCTGAAGTCAGTGAGGCTACGATCACTCGCTTTGCTAAAGCCGTTGGCTGTAAAAACGTTCGTGATATGAAAATCAAGCTGGCGCAAACCCTAACAGTTGGTCAACGTTTTATTCTTGAGCCGCCAGATCAAAGTGGTTATCAGGGCATCTACGAATCCATCAAGCAGTCGTTAGATATCAACCGCAATTTGATCAACGAAGCCGATATCGATACTGCTGTGGGTTGGCTACACAATGCAAGACAAGTCATCTCTATCGGTATGGGTGGAGGCTCAACCATTGCCTCGCAAGAGATGCAGCATCGCCTATTCCGTTTAGGCTACCCTGTGGTTGCTTATAACGACGGTTTGCTTGCACGTATGATTGCTTCTACCGCAGACAGTAATGACGTATTGGTGATGTTATCCGCAACGGGATACACGCCGACCATCATCGAAACTGCAGAGCTGGCAAAGCAATACGGGGTAAAGATCATCGCCATCACACCGAGCTCAACGCCGCTCTCTGACATTGCCGATCTCACACTGCCGATTGAGCACCAAGAGACCGATTTTATCTACAAACCTTCTGCGTCTCGTTACGCAATGTTAGCCTTGGTTGATGTCCTTTCGATGGCGCTTGCCGTCAACCATAAGCGACGTTCAAGAGACAAACTAAGACGGCTTAAGTTGGCATTAGACTCATATCGAGGTGGCTTAGACCGTCAGCCGCTCGGAGACTAATAGCAATCCACCGCAAACAAAAAAGGCGCTAACCAACCGTTAGCGCCTTTGTTATTTTCAAACCATCAAAGCGTTCTAGTCGACAGAGCGACTTAATCTTAAGCTTGCCAGCAAGCCCAACGCGCCCAATGCAAAGTAGACAACCAAGTTAACAGTGCCAACATTAGCAAAGGCAACAAGTGGATTGCCCTCAATAAGAAGATCAAATGGCAAGGTCGTTACAGCCTGTAAGAAATGGCTCACAGCGTACGTCCCTAGCAGGTTTGTCGAGAGCAGTTTAATCACGTAAAAACCAATCACCATGACTAACAGAGGCGAATTAACCTTCTGAGAAATGGCCATAGCCAAAGTTGCGAGCGGCAGTAGCGCCAAGCCCACTAACCACATGCGACCAATAAACTCAAACCAATGGGTAAAGACGTAAAAGATTGACTCACCAGTGAAGAACAGTGGGAATTTCTCCGACATGACAAGATTAATCACCCACATTAGGAAGTCAGCAGACACAACCAACATTGAACAAATGATAGGTGTCACCAGCAAACCAAAACCAAGCTTCACTAAATGTGTCGTCATGTCAGAGACAGGCATGCTACGCCAAAACATCACACTGCCCTCTTGGCGCTCTTTACGTAATGTCTTCGGGAAATAAAGGCTGGTCAATAACATCGACAAAAAGCCAGTGAAGCCAAACGCCAAGCCACTTAACTGCTTACCTAATTCATAACCAGATTCGAAGCCATTCACATCATACGTTAGCTCGTAAGTGACATTGCTTTGAATGGTCGAATTCATCAAGATCGAGAGTAGCAGCAGCACACCACACACGAGCAGCACTAAAGGAATACGTGTGATCACTTTATGTTCTAGCCACTCTTTCTCTAGCATATAAAAATAAGGATTCATTACGCAGCCTCCTTCTGTAGAGCTAAGAACAGATCTGCCAGTTTTACATTGTAAATTTTGTCTACGCTATCGAGTTGTTGCGCTTGTTCAGAACGAATCAGCCAACGCGTACTGCCAAGAGCTCGCTCACTAGAAAGCGGCTTCAATGCTTCCATTTGTGCGCGTTGTTCATCGGTGGTTTCAACGATCACGTAATCTTCGGCAATGTTTTCCATTGACGATTGCAACACTGCTTGACCATGCTTAAGGATCAACACATCGGTTAGCAGGTGTTCAATCTCAGACACCTCATGGCTGGCAATAATCAGGGCACGCTCTCCATCATGAAACCATTCAAGAAGATGTCGATAAAAGGTATCTCTGTAAACAAGATCCAAGCCGAGGGTAGGCTCATCGAGAATCAATACTTTGGTGTCAGTCGAAATCACAATCGCAAGATGTAGCTGTACCTTCATGCCTTTTGAGAGCGATTTGATTTTGCTATTAAGCTTGATGTCGGTTTTCTCAAGTACAGCACGCGCTTTGTTCACATCGAAACTTGGGTGAACACCGGCGGTGTAACGAAGAATTTGTCTTACCGTCATCCAGTCAGGCAGCACGTTCACATCTGAAATATAAGACAGGTGCTCCATCACTTTGGCGCGCTGTGAGATAGGCTCAAGCCCCAGTACTTGAATATCACCCTGATAGTCGTGAGCACCGAGCAGGCTTTTAATCAAGGTCGATTTACCTGCACCATTGTGACCAAGCAAACCGAGGACTTGTCCCGCTTTGAGTTCAAAACTAATGTTTTTAATCGCTTCGCCTTGCTCTTTGGCTCGACCTGAGTAGTGCTTGGTTACCTGCCGAGCTTCAATTAATACGCTCATTGTTTGCCCTCAACGTGCAGTGTTAACTGCTCAATAAATTCTTGAAGTGGAATGTCTAGCTGCTGCAGTTTCACCGCGATTGACGGGATCTGCTGCTGAATAAAATCCTGTTTTTGCGACGCTTTTAACTGACTCAGTGCGCCTTGTGCCACGAACATTCCCTGACCGCGTTTTTTTTCTACGAGACCTTCATCCACCAGTAGCTGATAACCTTTCATCACAGTGATGTGGTTGATTTTCAAATCTCCTGCTACGGCTCGAACCGAAGGTAATGCCTCTCCTTCGTTCCAAATGCCTTGCAGGATTTGCTCTGTAATTCGATCCGCTAGTTGACGAAAGATAGGCTGCGTTTCGTTCCAATCTGTCATGAAGCTTGCCTTATCAATTGCGCTTTAGTGTTATACATAGGTATAACACTAAAGCAATTCGCAGTGATTGCAACCATTAATTGAAATCTCGCCTTAGAAGACAAATTAATTGATGCAGATTAACAAAGCCTTAATCAGCGCTAGATCACACTTTTTATCCCCGTAAAATACCGCTCCTATTTTATTGAGTAAGAGATAAGTAGTGACACGCGATCAATTTGAGTTATTAGCACCGGGCGGAGATTTAGATTCGATTAAGGCAGCCATTGCCGCTGGGGCGGATGCTATCTATTGTGGTTTAGACCGTTTCAATGCGCGTAACCGAGCCACTAACCTCACCTTAGATAACTTGAATGGCGTATTGCAGCTTGCGCATCAGCACAACTGTAAGATCTTCCTGACTCTCAACGTGTTGATTCTAGAAAGCGAAATTCCAGCCATTGTGCGCTTGCTTAGTCAATTGAACACCACGGCGATTGATGGCGTGATCGTACAAGACCTTGGTTTGGCCTACATTCTCAACAACTATTTTCCTGATTTAGATGTACACGCATCAACTCAGCTCAATACCCATAACGAGGGGCAAATATTGTTTCTCAATCGATTGACGGCAAGTCGCGTCAATCTATCGCGCGAGCTGAACATCAGCGAGATTAAACAGCTGGCTCAGTTTGGTCGTGAGCATGATGTAATGATGGAAGTGTTTGTCCACGGCTCTTACTGCATCGGATTCTCTGGGATTTGCTACATCAGCTCTGCGCGTAATGGCGCTTCAGGCAACCGTGGTCGATGCAGTCAACCTTGTCGTGAAGAGTACCAAACCACCAAAACCGGTAATAGCTACCCACTCAATATGAAAGACAACTCGGCCTTTGGCGATTTGGCAGCGCTTGCGGATGCCGGCGTGTATTCGTTGAAAGTGGAAGGCCGCATCAAGAAATCTCACTACGTTTACACCGTGGTCGACAACTGGCGTAAGCAGATTGACCGCTTGTGCGATGGCGTGGAACTGTCGAATGACACCACGGAACTGTACACCGTCTTCAACCGTGATTTCTCCAATGCATTCTTGCAAGGTGACTTCGGTAAAGCGATGTACATCGACAACCCCCGCGACCATGCGGTGAAACACTTTTCGAAAATCTACAAATGTGAATCCGCCGACGATGTAAAAGTAGTGAAGAAAAAGCTCTACGACGACAAAACAGCAATCATCGAGAAAGTCGCTGAAAAGACCCAAGACTTTGACGTCACTACAACACAAGCTTCTGCTAGCAGCCTAAAAGGGGCGATTGATGTACCTACTTTGCCCCTGCTACCTCAGCCAGAAATGCGTCAAGGAACGCCAAGGTTATCGGTATTGTTCTCATCACCACAAGACGTCGCACTGCTCAAATACACTGACGTAGACGTCTATTTTCAGCTGCCGATGGGACTGGCGGCTGAACTGAACGCAATGATCGAGCTGTTCCAAGCAAATCCGCAGTTAAAACCTTGGTTTCCTGCAATTTTGATTGGTGACGATTACCAAGCTGCACGCACACTGTTAGAGGCAGTAAAGCCAGCGCTCTCGATCACTAACAACTCCGGAGTAGGCATTTTAGCTCAAGAGCTTGGATTGGGTTGGATCGCGGGCCCGCTGATGAACACGGTCAACTCTTACTCATTCAAATGTTTACAACAAGAGTTTGCCGCAAGCGGCGCATTTGTCTCCAACGAGTTGAACATGAAGCAGATGCGCCATATTAAACGTCCGCAAAACATGCGCAGCTTTTACAGCATCTACCACCCAAATACACTGCTGACGAGCCGCCAATGTTTGTTCCAACAGACCGAAGGCTGCCGCAAGATCAAAGTCAATAAAGGTTGTTTGAAGCGTTGTGACAAGCGTACATCTATCATTAATCTCAAAGACAACCCGTACGTAGTGCAAAAACAAAAGGGCAGCCACAACTCAATCTACAGTGAACACAACGTATTGAATCTGCAAGTATTGCAAGATTTACCGCAACTGTTCACTGATGTGTTGATCGATCTGCGCGATATTCAAACCGAAACACAAGTGACAGCCAGTAAACCAGAATTGATTGATGCCTTTTTAGCGCTACTGGATCAGCATAACGAAAAGAATATTCAAGCCATAAACAGCATGATTCAGCCAACGGCCAATGCCCAGTATTTGAAGGGGTTGTAGATTCAAACTTAGATCGTTTGTGATAACTGTCATTAGATGTCTTGAACCCATAGCAATCTGTGAATTACAATGGCGCACTTTTTTTACGGACTTCAAGGTCGAAAAACATGACAGATACAGCTAAACCAGCTCTACCAGATCGCCTATCAGGTAACCCACGTAGCCCTTTCTTTGTAAAAGAGTGCTTCGATCACCAAATCGGTATTCGTTTTAAAGGTCAAGAGCGCACAGACGTTGAAGAGTACTGCGTTAGCGAAGGTTGGGTAAAAATCGCATCTCCAAAAGCGAAAGACCGCTTTGGTAACCCAATGCTTATCCAACTAAAAGGCGAAGTTGAAGCGTACTACGTTTAATCGCATAAGACTGTAAACTAAACCACCGCTTCAGGTGGTTTTTTTGTTTTTAATCTGAAGCTTAATAGAACGATTTGTCTCGACCTTGAATAAGTGTCATGCTTCATTGCATATGAAGCCTTCACATCTCACGGACGAAAGATGAACATTTCCCTAAGACCTGCACTCGAATCAGACATAGATTTTTTAGTCGACCTACGCAATGCCACAATGCATGACTACCTTGAACAAGTCGGCATGCCAATTAGCCTCGACGACTATTTGAATCGCATTCAGTACAAGTTCGACTGTGCTCAAATCATTACCTTAGATCAAGTGCCTATTGGTTTGTTTAAAGCTGAATACCAAGCCGATCAAAACCTCTGGTATCTCATCCAAATTCAGATTCATCCGGGTTACCAAAACGCGAGTATTGGCAGCAGACTAGTAAAAAACCTGATCGAAAAAGCTCAAGCTAGCCAATCACGAGTTGGTTTAAGTGTGATAAAAACCAATCCTGCTTATCAGTTGTACCAACGTCTTGGATTTAAAAAGATCTCGGAAACGGAATACGAGTACAACTTAGAACTCAAGGCCTAAAAAGTAGCAAGGAGCCGCGCATGGATTTGCCGTTAGTGTCACTAAAACGCGCCAACAAAAGTTTCGTCGATGGCAAAGAAACCCATCGCGTATTGGAAGGCGTCGATTTCACTTTAGCGGCAGGTGCAAGTGTGGCGTTGACGGGCGCAAGTGGTAGCGGCAAAAGTACCCTACTCAATGTCATTGCTGGTTTTGAGCCGCTTTCCGATGGTGAATTGTGGTTAGATGGCGATAACACAGCAGCTTGGAAAGACCCGCAATGGAGCCAGTTCCGCCATCAAAAGCTCGGTGTCATCTTTCAACAATTCAACCTGTTAACACCACTCAACGTAAAACAAAACATTGCCTTTCCTCTGCATCTAAACCAACAAAAATGGAACGATTGGTGCGATTATCTCATCGAGACATTGGGCATCAATCAGCTTCTTGATAGACACGTTTCTGCCCTTTCTGGCGGCCAGCAACAAAGAGTCGCCATCGCTCGCGCTTTGGCTCATAAACCTAAACTTCTACTTGCCGATGAACCGACAGGAAATCTCGACCAAAAAGCAGGATTGGAGGTGATGAAGCTACTGAGTGAAATCACCACCCACGGCAATACTGCAGTGCTCTTAGTGACCCACAGCCCCGATTGCGCTGAGTTTATGCAGACTCGTTTGCGGCTAGAAAACGGTCAATTACGCAATGGTGATTTGCAGCCCCCCCTCCCTACTTTGCAAGAGCAAAGCGACCGAGGGTAACACCATGACTCAGGTTAGGTTCTCGCGTATCAGACTCACACACACTCGACTCACATTGAATCTGTTTGCGGCGCATTATCGCCAAGCTCCCCTGCAAGCAGCTGCAATTCTGATTGGTATCGTGCTCGCGGTAACCTTGTTTGTTGCCGTACAAGCAATCAACCTCAATGCTAAGCGCAGCTATGCGGAATCCACCGAGCAACTGAGTGCTCAAGCGAAAAACCTGATAATTCCAGCAGCGGGGCAAAACTATTTGCCTGAATCGCTTTACTTCAGTCTCAGACAAAACGGACTCAGTGCAGCATTACCTGTAATTGAAGGGCGAGTTCGAGACCAGCAAGGTCGTCGCTGGTCAGTACAAGGTAGCGAATTGATTGCTGCTATCTCATCACGCTCTCGCTATTCAACCCACAACCAACAATCATCAGACAGCGAGCAAAACGTTTCTCTATTCGACAGTGCTTTGCCGCTCCCTGAGCTTTTAGCTGGCGAACCTATAGTGATGATGAGCTTGTCGCAGCACCAGAACTTAGGCGAAGTAGAAACACTGACTCTGGATGAAGTTCCGACCCGTGTCGTCGTATTACCCGATGAGTGGCAATTAGGCAGCCGAATGTTGATGGATATTGGCTTTGCCCAGCAGTTGCTCAACAAACAAGGACAGCTCAGTTACATTGCTGTTTTCGACGCAGGCTTTAATACAGGTAATAACGCACAAGCAAAATGGCAACACCTCATCGACGAGCAAGGACAATGGATCGCCAACAATCAAAGCACTGATCTTGGTTCACTCACTGATAGCTTCCACCTCAACCTTACCGCGATGAGCCTATTGGCATTTCTGGTTGGTCTATTTATCGCTTATAACGGCGTGAAGTACAGCTTACTCAAACGTAATCGGCTGTTAGTCCAAGTCCAACAAGCGGGGGTTGGGCAAAACCTGGTGTTCACGGCACTGCTGATTGAACTGACCATTCTGGTTACCCTCGGCGCTTCACTCGGTTTTGTATTAGGTATGCAACTTAGTCATTGGCTGCACCCAACCGTTGCGCTCACACTTGAACAACTTTACGGAGCAACACTGCTTCCCGGCACTTGGCAGTGGCAATGGTGGGCACAAGCGCTGCTGCTAACCCTCGCGGCAACACTATTAGCTTGTTGGCAGCACTTTAAACAGCGAGTGAACCAGCCGCTCTCTTCTCAAGGCGGTTTTTATCAAGCCCCAGAAACGTCTAACGAAAACCAACTGTTCATGATTGGTATTGTGTTGACTGTTGCTGCGCTCGCTGGATTATGGTTGAGTGAGCATCACCGTTTTACAATGGCTTGGCTCGGCGTACTTGTCGTATCGATTCCTCTGTATCTGCCTAAAACACTCAGCGTACTAGCCAACGAATGTGAAAGGCGTTCCCGTTCCGGTTTGATCCAATACCTGTTCGCTGAACTGCGCGAGCTCATTTCTCCGCTTTCTCTCGCCATGATGGCACTGCTGCTTGCGGTCACAGCCAATATAGGAATGAACACCTTAGTTGGTAGCTTTGAATCGACACTAAAGCAGTGGCTCGAACAGAGGCTTCATGCCGACATTTACGTTAGTCCCGCACAGGGAGAGATAGCCAATGTGGAACGCGCATTAGAGCGATTTGACGGAGTTGAGACGGTCTACAAGCAATACTATGTCGACGATAACCTACAAGGCTTGCCCACTTTACTCGGCACCAAAGACAAGGATACCTTAGAGCAAACCATGGTGTTCAAGTCTCACCTTGATAACTTCTGGCAACGCTTTTACCAAGGTGAGTTGGTCGCCATCAGTGAGCCGACTGCGGTCAAACTCGGCTTGTCACTCGATAGCGAACTTGAGCTCGATGCAATTCCAAACAAAACTCTACGTGTCGGGGCGATATTCCATGATTACGGTTCACCCAATGGTGAAGTCTTATTGGCACCAAAGTTATGGCATGAAAGCGGCTTTACCAACTTGCCCACCAGCCTTGGCGTCAAAGTCTCTAGCGACCCAGATCTCGTCTATGACCAACTGCGAAAGCAATTGAACCTGCACCCAAGTCAGCTTTATAATCAGGCGCAAATCAAATCCATCGCGCTCGATATTTTCTCGCAGACCTTCGCCATTACGCGCGCCCTCAATGGCGTGACTCTAATGGTCGCGGTGATTGGTTTATTTAGCGCTTGTTTTATGTTGCTCGACGCGCGCAAAGCCGCCATTGCGAGGCTTTACGCGCTTGGCGTCAGTCGCCGCAAACTAATGACCATGGTCATCGGGCAAATCGTCGCTTTGGTCAGCTTTACTTTGATTATCGCTCTACCACTCGGCGCTATGGTCGGTTATGTGCTGACGGACATCGTTACCATGCGCGCCTTTGGTTGGAGCTTAAGTTACCTGTGGAGTTGGAGTGATGCCCTAAGCATTTCAGCAATCACTATCTTAGTCGCGGTAGTTGCGACCCTGATTCCACTGTGGCGCTTGGTCGGCAAGCCTGTCGTGTCTAGTTTGCAAAGCGAGGTGTTGTAATGAATCAATTAGCACGCAACCTCTCTTTGCTATTGGGTAGCCTGTTGCTGCTTGGCTGTGGAAAGCCTCAGCAGCAAAATATGGCGATGCTATTGGGTAGTGAAGGCTCTCAACCTGAAACCAAGCCATTCACGCCTGTAGTAAAGGGCGTTGAACTCACCTTCCCTGCCGATCATCAATCACACCCTAGTTTTCGTCATGAATGGTGGTATTTAACGGCGAATTTAATCGATGAAAATGGCACTCCACTCGGTGTTCAATGGACACAATTTCGCTTCGCTGCCGCGCCAGAAGATGGGGAAAACAAAGCGCAAAAAAACGTATGGCAGAGCCAACAAATTTATATGGCGCATAGCGCAGTAACTACGCCAGACAAGCATTATGCCGATGAGAAATGGTCACGCGATCAAGCTTCACTCGCAGGCGTCGATGCATCGCCATTTCGGGTTTATCTCGACGATTGGCAGTGGCGCTCTTCAACCAATGACCTCTTCCCCGCCACACTCAATGCCAGTTCGGAGCAGTTTGGCTACTCTTTGACACTCACTAGCGGTGCACCTTATCAAAAACAGGGCGAGCAAGGTTACAGCACCAAAAGTGCCGATGGTCAGGTAGCTTCGTATTACTATAGCCAGCCGTTTATTGATGTTTCTGGCCAAGTCATTATTGATGGCAACACTCATCAAGTAACGGGTAAAGGCTGGATAGACAGAGAGTGGAGCTCGCAGTTCTTGCTCGACTCGCAACAAGGTTGGGATTGGTTTGCCTTAAGGCTCAGCGACGAAACCAGCTTGGTAGTATTCCAGTTGCGAGATTCCAATACCGGAAAAGCCAGTTACTCTAGCGCCAGACTGATGCGACAAGACGGTTCGGGCATCGCCATTTCACCCAATGAGATTCAATTGAACGCGACCAAACAAACTGAAATCCAAGGGCGTAATTACCCAACCGAGTGGCAAGTGGCTATTCCGAGTCAGCAAATCGAGCTTGTGGTTTCAGCGCTCAACCCCAACGCTAAAATGCCCCTTTCAGTCCCCTATTGGGAAGGCCCAGTTGGTATCGAGGGCACTCACTCTGGTAGGGGGTATATGGAGTTAACGGGTTATTAAGCCGCAATCCAGTTTCAGCTATTTGGATTTGCGCTAGTTCAATCCGCGCTATCCAAGTGATAAACTGCTGCGCAAAGTCATCAATAGATTGAAAAGGAAACATGATGAACCCGATTATTGCACTGCTGAAAGAGAACAACATCAGCGATGAACAGATCAACGAAATCTTCCAAACTCTGACGCAAAACCCTCTTGCAGCGATGGCAACGATCAGCCAACTAGGTCTGCCACAAGACAAGCTACAAATGCTGATGGCGCAAGTGATGCAAAACCCTGCGCTAATCAAAGAAGCCGTCGATGAGTTGGGTTTAGATTTCTCAAAAGTTGAAGAAGCAAAAGAGAAGCTTCAAAGCCAAAATCAAGGCAACTAAGACCTAGGGTCTATTAATATAGAAAAGGCCGCTAACCCGATCTTGGGCATAGCGGCCTTTTCGTTTGCTGTTTAAACGCGTCGCTTGATCACTAAACGATTGAAAGAGGCGAATTGCTCTGCTGTCATACCGTAGTAAAGCTTGTCTTCCAAGCCTTCCTCTAGCTTGTAATAGTCTGTCTGACGTCCTTCTTGGCTAAAGCCGCATTTCTCTAACGTTTTGTATGAACCCACATTCGATGAGTAGCAATCTGCACTGACTTTATGCGCCTTAAGCTCGGTAAACCCAATCTCCGCCATCATTTGGCACGCGCGAGTCGCAATGCCTTTGCCCCATGCGCAAGTCGGCAGCTGATAACCGACTTCATAATTACCCGTTAGGAACATTACCGACGTCACTGCACACATCCCCATGTATTTACCTTGCTGATCACGAATGACAAACGTCGGACTCTCTGGCCAAACGTCATCTTTGATCGCTTGAGCTGTGTTCTCAATGATTGGGCCAAAGAAACCTTCATATAGGCTATCGTCAGCCGGGGCGAAGAACAGGTACTTGTTGACCTTATCGTCATTCAGCATCTCGATAATATCTTGCAGATCAGACGCTTGAATCAGTTGAATATTCAACGACTCATTAAATGGAATGGTTTGGCCTTGTTTTAGTTTTTGATATGACATGTGTTACCTCGTTATCTGGCAACTATCTTAGAGGAACCAACCAGAGAATAATTGGACTTTTGCGACAACTTGCTTGTCTTGGTCGCCGCAAGTTCCTATTCGAAGTCACCGTAGATATCTATCGTCAGATCGCGTTTTTGCAAATACTTGTTCGGCGTTTTTCTAAGCTGCTGCTTGAGTGTGCGTATCAAGTGTGACTGATCACTAAAGCCAAATTGCTGCGAAAAACTCACCCAATCGATCGCCTCTTGTTGTTTGTAGAGTGCCAAAATCATCTGCTCAAGACGGGCCATTTGCTGATACTGCTTAACGCTCAGACCAACCACCTGCTTGAAACTGCGTTCTAACGTTCTTCGAGAACACGCGCACTGCGCGGCAATCTCTTCCATATCTATGGCGAGTTCCGATGAACTCAGAGCTTGCGCGTCCATCACCGCGATGGCCTTCTGCGATACCAAAAACGGTTTGGCTCGACAGGGTTCAATCCTTAAAAAGTCTAAGTGACGTTTTATCGAATCTAACAACGCTTCTGGTGAATCTTGTTGCCATAGTGCTTGTTGAAAATCCTCATCAAATAAAGGGCTCAGCCAATCAAACCACTGACACTGGTTAACCGCATTGACTTGGGCATCATCGTGAAAAGCAGATTGGAGGGCATAGAGCCCTTCAGGTCGAAAAGTAATACCGATACGTTTGATCGGAGCCTCATCCTCTAAGAGAAGGAGATTTTCATTCGCAGTCAGTAGGTGACTACCTTTACCATAAAGTAAGGTTTCACCGTTGTCGTAGCTGTAGGTTTGATGCTTGAGAGTGAACAGCAAATGAGCGCGCGGGTTGGGAATAAGATGAGGTTTAGGATCAATCACTTCACCATGTCCAACCTCCAAGTACCAGACTTGGTGAACAAGCCACTCGTAGCCGGCTAAGTGCTGCTTCCAAGCGATCATGATTGTCCTTGCTTACCGGGAAATGGGCAATAAGTGTGACTCAATTCGTCACTGTGCGCTACGCATTTATCAAAACTCCATTTTTAAATCGAGCTAATTTACTGTACGCTTATACAGTCATTTAAAAGCAAGGGTGAGCTCAGTAATGCGCGTTGATTATCAAAAGAGGCTGATTCCAGTGATTCGCTATCTGGAAAAGAACTTCAACCAACCCCTCAATTTGCCAGAAGTCGCAGCCCTAGCGAACCTATCGCCATATCACTTCCATCGCACCTTTAAAGCCGTGCAAGGAGAAACCCTCGCTGATTTTGTCAGACGTTTGCGATTGCAGTCAGCAGCCGACGATTTGTTTAAATCAAAACAACCCGTGCTAAACATCGCATTGGAGTATGGTTTTGCCTCTTCACAGAGCCTAGCTAAAGCGTTTCAGCAACATTATGGGGTAACGCCGAGCGCATTTCGTGATTGCGAAAACTACCAGCAATTTTCTGAATTATCGCGAAACAGCAAGATTGGACACACGCTGCGCAAGAATGGAAACGCAGGCAAACCTAGCGATTCATATACTGGATCTGAACTAACAACGTGGAGCAACAAAATGGAAACGCAAAACTTTACAGCGACAAAACTGGCTTATGTCCGAGTAACAGGCCCTTACGGCGAAGGTTATCAAGAAGCCAGTGGTCGACTCTACCAATGGGCTGGCATGAAAGGGTTAGCAGAGAATACTTGTATCTTCATCTATCACGACAACCCTGAAGTGACTCCAAGCGATAAATGTCGTACCGATATCTGTTTGATGGTACCTGAAGAGACAGACGTAATAAATGGCATAGAACTGCAAGACTTTCCCGGTGGCGAGTACGCAGTGATGCGCCAAAACATCACCCAGCACAGCCAATATGCGCTCGCTTGGGATGATTTGATGAGTAAAGTGATCGAAACAGGGCTAGAAAACGATGACAGACCTTGCTTCGAGCTCTACCACAGCTACGACCCACAAACCCAGCATGCTGACGTCAGCTTTTGTACTGCGATTAAGTAACCATAAAGCCTGCGAGTAAGCAGGCTTTTTCTCCCCCGTCACTTATGTATTAACGACATAATTATCATTTATATCAATAGGTTAAATATCCAGTTCGTGATCTTAGTTCGCAATCCACAACCATATGCTGAGTGTTTCATTTAAAGTGAGAACCAATTCACAGACTATCTGAGAGGTAATTTTACACTGCAAAAAATCCGTCGACTTAGATCGACACATAACAACACTAGGATCTCCTAATGAAGAAGAATATCATTGCCCTCGCTCTAGGTAGCGTTATCGCTTTAACTGCTGCGCCATACTCTCTTGCCGCTAACGACTCTACCGTACAAGCCTCAGCAGATTACGCCCAACTCGTCACGAAAAGACAGGTGGTTGATCAGCTTCTGAGCGATGCCGTGACAGCTTTTAAATCCCCCGCTCGAATCTCGCATGCTGGGTTCACTGCGAAAATGCCAAGCAATATGGAGATTGTTACCGATCGCTTACTAGAGGCATACGAACTGGAACCATACCGTACTGATCTTCTTATCTCAGCGGCTAATGCTCAGATTTATAACAAGAATGTTGATCGTGCGATTGAGCTATTTGAGCAAGCACTGACGGTGGCACCGGATGATGTGGATCTACATGCCTACCTTGCGGTATGGCAACGTTTCAAAGGCAACCAAGCTGAGTCAAGCAAACACATGGATGCTTTATCGAAACTCAATGCAGGCAAAGCGGCTGACATGAAGCGAATTTTCTCGACAGTGGATCGCGTACTAGAGACGCCACTAAAAGAGAAAGCAGCGCAAGGTAAGTTAGAAGATAAGGGAGCGATTGTTACTCTGGGTTACGCACTAAACCCAGATGGTTCAATGCACCAGATCTTAGTTGAGCGTCTTGAAACCACTTTGGCAATGGCAAAAGCGAACCCAGATGCGCTTATCGTGCTAACGGGTGGCGTACCAAAGAACCACAAGACCGAAGGCAAGTTGATGGCTGACTGGTTGATCGAGAAAGGCATCAGCAAAGACAGAATCATTGAAGAAAACTACGCCACCAGCACCGTTGGCAACGCGCTATTTAGCAGCTATGCCCTAGCCCGCCATAACATCCAACATGCAACCATCATTAGCTCTGCAAGCCATGTTCGTCGTGGTCAGACATTGTTTGAGATTGCAAGTTGGCAAACAGGCCCACAAGGCATCACATTCGATACGGTCAGCTACCCTGACAGGCCTCTAAAAGAACTCACCAAGGCAAGTGACAGTGAGCTACTAGGAATCTACCGTGATGCCCTTCGAACCTACGGCATGTGGAGCTACCGCTCATACCCGTTAGAGTCTCGCTAAGACAAAGAACAAGAAGGTCGCATGATGCGACCTTCTTAATTTTTGGATCAGGGTTCGGTGAAAAACGTTAGTTCCTTTTGAGGTGAAGGCCAAAATGACTTTAAGTACTAGAGTTATTTTTAGAAAGACGTGTTACGCCCACCATCTGTAGCACGTCTCGGGACATTTGTTGGTCAGTGGTTTTGCTAAATTAGCATTCAACGGATTAGGTGAGGTATTGCAAAGCTACATATTGAATTGCTACGGTCATTTATCTATTACATGTATCCCAAATCACACAGCCACCACATTTGTGGTGGTTATGTGACTTGGGCATCTAGCACCTGATTATTTTATGTTCATCAATTTCAAAGCGATGAATTTAGGTGCTAATTTAATCTTTAGCTAGTTCTATGTGTGGTTCGGTTATCTACCGTGACTAACAAAACTGGCAGCAATGACAACAGCATGACCATGGCCAGTGTAGAGATACTACTGAACCCTAAAAGTCCCGATACAGCGACAAGCAATGCTCCTCCAATCATTCTGAAAAAACCATCAATAGATGTTGCCAAGCCAGCACAATACTTAAAGGGCTCAAGCGCAAGAGATGTAGCAGAGCCAGATAAGAGGCTGAAGCCTGCTGCTCCCAATGCCGATAAAGCAAAGAACAGATAAGTAGCATTAGAGCTAACAAGCAACAAACCCATTCCTCCGACAGTGATAACAGTGGCACCAAATCGCACAGTGTTCCTCCGGCCAAACGACTTCATCAATCTAGGTGCAATAAGGCTAGCAAGTATTTGAACGCCTCCTATCAAACCGAAGATAAGAGAGAACTGCACTTGAGAAAACCCGCCTTCACTGATTGCAACAATTGGAGCCACCGAAATGTAAGTCAACAGCGCACCGAAGCTGAGCATGTTAGTCAGTGAATACACCAAAAAAGTACGATTGCTTAAAATATCGCGCACGTTACATTTAAGCGCCTGCGTGTCGTTTACATCAACCGTGGTCGTAACACTCTTCTTAGGCTGAAGTGCTATAGCAGACATAATAAACAGCGAGGAAGCTAAACCAGCCATGAGGTAGAAGCCACCTGTCCACCCCCACAAGAGAGCTACCCCACTACCAATGAGCGGAGCAATGGTTGGTACTGCACTGGTTACACCGCCCATATAGCTTAACCACTTACCCGCAACGTCACCTTCGTAGTTGTCTCGAACCCAAGCCATGGCGGTGATCATAGTGAATGAAGCACCTACTCCTTGCAGAGCTCGCGCTGCGTATAGCATTTCTAGAGAGGAAGATGCCACAACCAACAAGCTACCTGCTGCATACATGAACAGCCCAAGCATGGCAGAGAACTTACGCCCCTTGCGATCAGATACTGGGCCCGCAACTAGTTGACTCACACCCAAAGCCAGAACGTAAATCGAAATAGTCTGTCTTATTTCGCTATCAGTGACAGCGAAAGCCTCGATCATCTGTGGAAAAGATGGCAAGTAGACATCAATAGCCAGTGGCCCCAAAGGTATGAGTGAAAAAATAACCAGCAGTTGGAAAAACTTGTTACCTGCCATCTTGAACTCCTTTACTGACTGATTGGTGGATATAACGACATGCCAGAGCATGATGCGATGAAACAAACAAAGCTCTTCATGCGTTCACTCATTTCTAGTTCAGCGACCATTGTGTAGTTTCGCAGCTCGGAAAATGCGGCAATGTCGTCAATGTTTAATTTACGCTCACCAGAGACGAGAGCATCTATATCGAGCAATAATTCCAGCTCTTCCAAAAGCCGCTTAAGCTCAGGAAGGTACTCTTCGGTCTTTTGCAAGGCTTGCTCAATAGATTGGTTTAATGCGTCTTTACGCGATTCAACAAACATACTGAGAGCACCTGGCGTAGACAGCTCAGGGAGATTAAGCCGTGGCATGCGAGGATACAAAAGCTGCGCAGATACAGGGTAAAGCCGCTTTAGAAGGTTGCTCAATGCTTCTGATACTTCGTAGCTCGTGAACATTGGTTCATCTTGTTGATCCAAGTAGCGGATAATGTCGAGGCTCTCGACCATCACCGTCTGCTCACCATCATGCTTCCACTGTTCAAGCACAGGGACAGTCAACCTCTCTAATTTTCCCGCTAACGATTCTGGCAATTGCCCCAAAGTCATCGGGCTAATTTCACAATCAATATTTTTAAGCCCGACAACGGTCTTAACACGAACACAAAATGGGCAGCTATCGAATACATGCAGTTTCATCATTAGCCCCCTATTAATTACCATGCCAAATTGAGTAGGCCATACGCTCAACATGAGCAGGCAAATGTTCCTCATAACCATTCCAATGGCTGAATTTCGGTAGTTTTATCGACTCTTTTAGTTCATCGACTGATTTGCCATCTTGCAGCCCTTTCCAAACCGCATCGAATAGAGCCTGAGCAAACTCTTCACTCTCTTCTAGCAGTTCTGGTGAATCGACAGGGATGTGACCATTTATGATGGTGTCAAATTCTAGCTCTTTACGAACACGCTTTATCGTGTTCAATGTAGCAACATAGTCCTGCTCGATTAAACGCCCAGAACTCACTAGGTATTGCGGCAAGTGCCAATCTACTGCAACTAATACTTTGTCTTCAGGCATATGAACAATACTCATGCAATTACCATCATTCTTACCGTAGTAATGTAAGTCGACGCTTTTTCCCCCTAACGAAACCGTCATGTCATCTTTGTAGGTAGTCGTTGGATAAGCCACCTTATCTTCTAAATCACGAGAAAGAAGGTCTGAGCAATTTTCTTGAGCGATAAATTCTGCGCCTTGTTGCTTGAAGATATTGCCGCCACGAGAGTGGTCAAAATGATCATGGGAGTAAATAACTTTTTTGACTGGCTTGTCTGTCACTTTACGGATTTCTTTCATCATTTGTGCAGAACGAGCATCGCCTGAAGGGTCAGTAATAATCACGCCTTCGTCTGTAACAACAACCAGGCTGTTATAAAAAAACTGGGAGTACTGATAGATACCATTCTTTAGTTCTTTTAATACTGGCTTCGATGGGTCAAACCCATCGGCTGCACTAGCCCCAGCAACCATGCCTAGCGTAAGAGTTAAAGTAGTTAGTTTTGAAGTAATAGACATTGTTCTTTCCTTTCATCATTGAAGATGAAATTAAAGATAATTAAGATTAGTAAATAGAACAATACAACCAAAAGTAACTTTACTTAATACTATAGGTATCAAATGGACAAGTATCGGAATATGCAGTTGTTTTGTACGGTTGTCGATAGAGGCAGCTTTTCTAAAGCGGCTAAAGCGTTAGGTATTACTCCTGCGATTGTCGGCAGGCACATTGCCGCGATGGAAGAATCTTTAGGGTTTGTCCTTTTAAATCGCACCACACGCAGCATGCACCTTACCCCAGGCGGAAAAGCTTACTATGAAGGTGCGCAAACTGTATTGAGCCAGATAGAGCAATTGGAAGACTCACTAACAACCGCCCATCAGAATAACCCTGAAGGTCTTATTCGCCTATCCGCACCTGATGCAATGGGCCCATTTCTAATGAAAGCTATTAAAGAGTTTCGAACAAAATATTCGGGGATTCGCTTTGATCTCGCGTTATCTAACAGTAAATCAAATCTGATTGAAGAAGAGATCGATCTCAGTATCCGATTCGCATTCGAATTGCAAGATTCATCTTACATCGCAACCAAGCTTGGAGAGTCAGAGTTTGGCTTGTATGCGGCTCCAGTCTACATCGATGCGCATAGTATGCCTTCTGATTACATCGATCTAAAAAACCATGACTGCCTACATATGGGAAGCTCAAGAGATGGTGACTACTGGATGCTAACCGTTGACGGTAAAAGCGTTTCGCATCGACAGCCGTGGGTTGCTGTCATTTCAGATACCAACACTCTGCTTCAAGCGACCCTAGATGGTATGGGCATTTCCATGGTACCCAGCATCTTTGTAAACTCACACGTGAAGAGTGGCGACTTAATCAAAATAGAAAACGTTGCAGAATTTCCAATCGTCAATATCTACGGAATGTATCCGACACGTAAGCATGTGCCTTATCGGTTATCGCTGTTCTTGGAGTACCTAAAAGCGAACTTTATCCATATCATTGCTTCTTAAGCAAATCTTAAAATCGGATTAGATATGGTAGGGAAAATACGCACACCTAAACTTTGTAGAGTACTTGATCTAACTAATTTTGGGACAGAAATCATTTGCGTGAGTTTGAAGATTAACTAGCAGTGAATTACTAAAAATATGGTAAATCGGTAATGTTTGATAACACAGCTCAAATCCACTGGAACCATAGTTAGTTCAACAACAATGCTTACGTATATATGTTCACGAAGGCAGCTCCGGAACTAACGAAACTCACAAACATTGGGGCACCGACATATCAGAGGTTTTGTCGATGCCTTTCCTCCCCAGCAGTGATTACTTAACTAATTGCTGTTCTACCAACGTTTGCCAATAACGCATCCCCGTACCCAAAATATCGTCATTGAAGTCGTAGTTTGGGTTATGTAGCGCAGTTCCACCGCACTCGCCAACACCGTTACCGACTAGGATGTAACACCCTTTTACCTCACGCAACATGAACGAAAAGTCTTCACTGATCGTAAATGGTTCGCAGTTGCCAATAACATTGTCCGACCCCACGACTGCTTCTGCTGCCGCAATCGCGTGTTGCGTTTCTTCTGCCGTATTAATTGTGGAAAGAAAACTATTGTTAAAGTGATATTGGTAATCAACGCCCGCTGACATGCATTGGCCAGCGACGACGCGCTCAATTCCCTTCTCGATCTTGTGCAATGCTTCATCGGTAAAGCTTCGCGTATCGCCGGTGATCGTTACTTGTGATGGAATCACATTCACGGTGCCATTGGTCTCGAAGTTCGTCACGGAGATAACAGCAGTCTCGTTAATGGCGCTTAAATTACGGGAAACAATGGTCTGCAAAGCAGTCACCACTTGCGCCCCCACCACGATAGGATCCGTCCCCATGTGCGGCAGCGCTGCGTGACCACCCGTTGCGTTGATTGTGATCTCGAAGCTGCTTTCACTCGCCATCACCGAGCTTGGGCGAGTCACAAACTGACCAGCAGGGATACCAGGCAAATTATGCATCGCATATATCGCATCCATATTCCAACGAGTAAACAGACCATCAGCAATCATCGCTTTCGCGCCAGTACCACGTTCCTCATCCGGTTGGAAAATGAAGTACACGGTACCATCAAAATTTCGGCTTTGAGCCAATTCACATGCCGCGCCTAGCAACATGGCTGTGTGGCCATCATGTCCACAAGCGTGCATGGCACCTTCATGTTTTGACGCATGACAAAACGTGTTCTCTTCTTTAATTCTTAAAGCATCCATATCGGCTCTAAGACCAATACTGCGCTCACCGGTACCTTGACGGAGAATACCCACCACACCTGTGCCACCGATCCCACGGTGAACTTCAAGCCCAAACTCTTCCAATTTGTTCGCTACAAACTCGGACGTTTTGAACTCTTCTGTGCCAAATTCTGGGTATTGGTGAAGGTGTCTACGCCATTCAATTGCGGATTTTTCTACGGTCATATCTTTCTCCAAAGAAGAAGCTACCTAACCAGATAGCTTCCCATATTAATAGTTATAATTCGGTTTAAGCTTCTTGTGCTTTAAGGTTTTGTTCTGCTTTCGGCTCTTCTTTTGTCTCGTATTTTGTGAAGACGTAAAGTGCAACAACAATTAACGAAACGATAATGGTTTTGCCCATCGCCATTTGTTCACCCAGTGTAAGTACCGCGACAAGGTAGCCAACAAGAGGCATTAGGTTCAGAGCCATAGTGGATTTTTCAACACCAATGCGTTTGAAAGAGTAAAGCTGGATAAGGTAGCTACCCCCTGAAATGCCCGTACCAAGGAAAATCAATAGAGCAATCAGTAATGGGCTAGAGAAGATGATGTAAATTTGAGACAGATCTAGACCCATAGCAAATACTACGAAGATGCCCATCACCGCTACTGAAATATATTGGTACAGCATAGAAACCACTGAGCCATATTTGTCTGCTAGGCTCGCACGAAGGTGAGCTGTCCAAGCAAGCGCAAGCATCGAACAAGTAACATATGCATAGCCTAGTAACGGCGTTCCACCTTCAATCGTATTCGTCGGCCCCACGCTCATCGCGTAAATACAGACTGCCGATGCGATGAATGCACCCCACTGAACTTTGTTCATGCGGAAGTTCATGAACATCATGCCAAAGAAGACGGTAGCGAATGGCTGCATACCCTGAATAACACCGTTCTCTGTCGCACCAATGTGAGCCAATGACAGAAAGTTAAACAGTGAAAACACCCCTTGCCCTACAATGCCGCATAGTGCAATTCGACCGATATCTTTTTTGTCAATTTTCAGTGACGACCCCAAGTCCACACTTAAGCTCTTACTGCGCGACGTAAAAAAGAAAATAATAGATAAGCCGATAACCGCTGTGACATATCGGAAAAATACCAAAGTCATTGGATCGACCGCCATGGATAGAGGCTTAGAAACCACGCCAGTCACGCCCCAAATGCACGCTACCGCTATCGCAGCAACCCACCCTAAAAATGTGTCTTTATTTGTTGTGTTCATTTTGAGTCCTTTTCGTTTCACGTTATCGCCAACGTCACGAGCCCCGTGCGTTGGCTTGTCGTTATAATTGGGTATTTAGTCGATGATGATCAGTTCAGGTTCCGCACGCTCAGATAGCCACTCCGCGCCATCTTCGGTAATGACGATGTTTTCTTCGTGAACCATAGATTTACCCGGTGCGTAAACCATGCCTGGCTCTAGCGTCATCACCATGCCTGGCTTCAACACCGTATTGTCTGTTGCGGTGTTTGATGGGCGCTCAGTCAGCTCCATGCCTAAACCATGACCCAGACGACCTACGTCATTACCCAGTGCCCCATTCGCTTCTAGCACTTTCCACATCGCGTTGTAGATATCCGTCGTTGTCGCACCTGGCTTCGCGGCTTCAAAACCTTTTGTCGTTGCTTCATAAGTTGCTCGGTATGCCGCTTTTGTCTGCTCACTCGCATGTCCGAACGCCCAGTTACGGTCAAAGTCTGAGAAGTAACCATCGCGAACGGCACCGGTATCAATGATCAACACATCGCCCGGTTCAATAATGCGGTCTGTTGGACCCATAATGATGCTGTCGTAACCATCAGGACCTGAGCCCGCAATAATGTATGGGCACTCATCCGCGCCTTCTAACAACATGTCGATACGGAACTGTTTACAGATCTCACGCTCCGTCATACCTGCTTTGGCGTATTGCGGAACTTTCTTAAAGCCAACATTGGTGATGCGACAGATTTCTCGAGTTTTCTCAATTTCCGCTTGAGACTTAATTTGACGAAGCTCATGCATCTCTAGAGACACATCAACAAAATCTTTCTTCACCATCGTGGTCAGTTGCAGGTAGTTGTTCACTGGCATACGTAGGTGAGACTCGATACCCAGCGTCGCGCCCACTCGGCCGTGACGGCAAGGCAATGAGTTTAGAGCACTTGCAACCAAGCTAATGCCGTCATCTTCTGGGCGAGGCGATGGCCAGGTAATGATGTTGTCAATCCAAGTCCCCGCCATACCACTGGCACCAATTTCTGGAATGATGGCAATAGGCTTACCTTCGGCTGGAACGATAACGAACCACGGGCGAGTTGGGCTGTGCCAGAACTGGGTATGAAAACCAGTAAAGTAACGAACGTTTGGCTCGGTAGTAAAAATCATTGCATCCAGCTTTTTGTCATGCATGACTTTTTGAGCGCGTTGGGTACGGTGTTCAAATTCAGATTGGTAAAAGCCACGATTCAGGAAGTTGTTCATTAGAGCCTCTTTGTTTGTTCTTATTCGACTTAGCGGTGGAGCAATTAAGTCTTATAGTTAATATTTGTGAACGGTACGAGGGCAGTTTACTGATATTTCAGTTAAATAATGTGACCCACACCATAGGGTTAACTATTGTTTACTATTTGGGTTAAATATCGCTTTTAAATTTGATTTTCGTCAACTTTAGTTCCCTTTAGTGAACCAATAAGCACGTTACAGTTTAAAGCACAATGAATTCGGTTACATTTAGCGAGTGTGTAGGTTGATTTCAAGTCAACATCAAGGGACAATAACTCTCAAGTTAAAGTTAACAGTAGTGGTCTATAATGAACGCATCAGCTTATAAGTCTTTTAACGTCGAATTCACTGAGGTTGATCGACAATATCTTGAGTCCAATTTTCGACTAGCGGAAACCATTGCAGACTTTATCGGTCCGCACTGCGAAGTCGTCATTCACTCGTTTGAAAGCTTTGAAAAGTCTGTGGTGAAAATTGTCAACGGGCATCACACGGGTCGTGAAGTAGGATCGCCAATCACAGATATGGGATTACGTATGCTTAGCGCATTCGAAAAGACAGGAGAAGTCACCCCAAAAAGCTACTTTACTAACGGTAAAGATGGCTCACTCTTAAAGTCAACAACATGCGTGCTTGCCGGGGAAAATAGAAAACCCATTGGGCTGTTCTGTATCAATATGAACTTGTCACATCCTTTCCCCGAAATTATCAAAACTCTAATGCCTGATGTTTCACTCCCTCATGTTGGAGTACATGAAAACTTTAGCTCTTCGGCTACTGATGTTATTGAGCAAGCGCTGGAACATGCCATTGAAGAAGTAAAAAATGACGCTTCGATTAATTTAAAAAGCAAAAACAAGACGATCACTAAGATCCTATTTGATAACGGTATTTTCGAACTAAAAGAAGCTACAGGGCTCACATCTGAACGCTTAGGTATTACCCGCCATGCAATCTATAAGTACATTCGTGAGTTCAAAGCTTAGTAAAGGCTTTCTGCTCGATAAAAAGGAGCCTCACATTCAGTGAGGCTCCTTTTTAATTATTCACGCTAATAACCACCTGTTGTTTATTGGGTGTCGGCCGGACAAAGATGACCATACCTCCGATGATGAGCCCCATAGCGACGACTCGAAGCACAGTTAGCTGCTCACCAAACACAAAGGTCCCAATTAAAAAAGCCGACATTGGAATTAAGTTTAAAGCCATGCTACTTCCATCAACGCCTACCCGCTCAATCCCATAGATGTACACCAGATAACCCAGCCCTGATACACAAGTCCCTAATACAAGGACGCATCGCAATGCACCAGAGGAATGGAGTAGTAATTGGATATTGCTGAAATTGACACCGTCGAAGAGTAGGTAAAAGAAGAACCCCAGAGCAGCAAAACCGAATTGATAAAACATGGTCTGGGCCCCACCGTACTGATGAGCCAGTTGTGCCCGCAGGTGAGTCACCGAAGCAAAGCTCACCACGCTCAACAAGCAAATGAAATGACCAATACTCAATCCTTGTTGCGAACTTGAGGGAGAAAAGACCAATAACGCCACCCCAACAAGAGCAATAAGCGCAGCCCCTATCTGAGTGAAGGTAAACCGCTCACCATAAAACAGCGTGCCCATCAATAAAATGGCAATGGGGACTAACCCTTGAATGACTCCATTTTCAGAAATAGTAATGTAATCAAGGGAAAGAAAAGAGAAAAAACTAAATAATCCTTGCCCAACGGCACCACATAAAAATAGTTTCAAAACGTCTCTACGATTTTTCCAACTAAACCGAAAAACTTGCCTTGGTTTGGTTCGAGACGGTCCAAAGAAAAGAGACACTGCCAAGACGATAAATAATACAGCGAATGCAATCACATAGCGCAGCCATACCAGGACCTTCGCATCAATGACGCTGAGAGGCAAGGTTGCTAAAGAGCCCTCGGTCCCCCACAACAACGCAACTGAAATCGCCGCAATCCATCCCTTAGCAGTGTTTGTCATGGTTAGTTGCTCTCGGCCAGTTGTGCTTCAACTTCTGGCTCTTTTTTGTGAGCAAATTTCATAAACATCATCATGGAGCCGATAACGACCGCAATGGCTAGCAACCGCATTGGCGTCACCGCTTCACCAAGAGCGAATACCGCAAGTACGAACGAAGACAATGGCATTAAGTTCAGCGCCATACCCGTGCCGTCGACACCGACTCTTTCCATTGCATAGATGTAAATCAGGTAACTGATTCCAGAAATACCAACACCCAAAATAGTGATGCAAAGAATACGTAATGGAGAGGAGAATATGCCTAGAGCAGAAGAGAAGTCTGCGCCAACAAAGAGCAAGTAGATACCGAAGCCAATCGCTGCAAACACAAACTGATGGTACATCGTCGCAACTGAGCCATATTTCTCTGCAAGCTTAGCGCGTGCATAAGCCATCGTAGAGAAACTCGCTGCACTACCAAAGCAGATTAAGTGACCAATATTAAATCCACTGCCTTCAACCGATGGATCCATCACCAAAATCGCTACGCCTGCAAACGCACCAACCGCCGCGACAATTTGCAATACAGTAAATCGTTCACCGTGACGCAAGAAACCCACGCAAAGAATGATGATTGGGATCAATCCCTGTATAACGCCATTTTCAGATGCAGTGATATAGTCCAAAGACAGAAACGACAGGAAACTAAATGCGCCCTGACCAATAATCCCACAAGAAGCAGCCCAAAAGATATCATGGCGATTTTCCCAGTTAAGTTTAAAGTCGACTTTTTTCTGTGGCTTACCAATCGCGTTACTGACCTTGATAATGACAAACAGGGTAATGAAAGCAACGGTATAACGAACCCAAACTAACACTTGAGCATCCATAACTTCTAAGATCGGTGTTCCAACAATCCAAGGAATGCCCCACAACAAACCGATAAATATGGCTGCGATCCAACCTTTTACTGTATTACTCATTATTCTTTCCTATAGATTTAATAATTTTCCGTAACCTAGACATTGAGCTTTCTTACCGACTAGGTGCATGGCATGCCAAAACATAGCCGAGTTGCTACAAACAACCGGGATGTTGAACTTGTCTTCAATTTCTTGGATATGATCGAGAACGCGAAGGTTGGTGCAGGACATAAACACAAGGTCTGCGCCCGACTCCGGCAAGATAGTTTCTAACGCCTCCAACATGGATGCTTTGGAGATTTTGGTAATGTCGGTATCCTTCTCGATCCCCAATGAGCCTAATATGCACACCTCAAACCCAGCCGCGGTCAATTGGCTGTAGAGAGGGAAGTTCACCTCTGTTGGATAAGGAGAAAATACAGCGATCTTGCGTGCGCCTAAGTGCCGAAACGCAGCTTGAGCGGCTGTCCATGGGTTCGTTGCGGGAATATCTCCACGATTTTTCGTGAGCAAGTGTCCAACCTTTTCTTCCCCAATAATGATGGATGCCGAGGTACAGCCAAAGGCCATCACATCCATTGGCAACCCCGTGGCTATCAGATCCGATGCTTCACTGATACCCGTGGCAATTTGATCCAACGCTTCCGGTGTCATTTCACTGCTGTAATAAACACGAGAACTAAAAACGCCCGCCTGCGTTCCCAATAACTTTGCCCAATCCATTTCTAGCGAATGATCAGTGCTCAGTTGAACTAACCCGATATGCACACGATCAACCCGAGGGGCTTGTGTATGCGGCAGGGTAATTTCCCAATCTTTAAACTCTTGTAAGGTTTCCATAATGTTTTCTCGTCTAGGTGCTTCTCTGAATATCAGGCAGACAGAGAAGCGCTTTGGGGGGATTACTCGATAATGATCAGCTCAGGTTCCGCACGCTCAGATAGCCACTGTGCACCATCTTCGGTAATGACGATGTTTTCTTCGTGAACCATAGATTTACCCGGTGCGTAAACCATGCCTGGCTCTAACGTCATCACCATGCCTGGCTTCAAGACCGTATTGTCTGTTGCTGTGTTTGATGGACGCTCAGTCAGCTCCATACCTAAACCATGACCCAAACGACCTACGTCATTACCCAGTGCCCCATTCGCTTCTAGCACTTTCCACATCGCATTGTAGATATCAGTCGTTGTCGCGCCTGGCTTCGCGGCTTCAAAACCTTTTGTCGTCGCTTCATAAGTCGCTCGGTATGCCGCTTTCGTCTGCTCACTCGCATGCCCGAACGCCCAGTTACGGTCAAAGTCTGAGAAGTAACCATCGCGAACGGCACCGGTATCGATGATCAACACATCACCCGGTTCAATAATGCGGTCTGTTGGCCCCATAATGATGCTGTCGTAACCATCAGGACCTGAGCCCGCAATAATGTATGGGCACTCATCAGCGCCTTCTAACAACATGTCGATACGGAACTGTTTACAGATCTCTCGCTCCGTCATACCGGCTTTGGCGTATTGCGGAACTTTCTTAAAGCCAACATTGGTGATGCGGCAGATTTCACGTGTCTTTTCAATTTCCGCTTGAGACTTAATTTGACGAAGCTCATGCATCTCTAGAGACACATCAACAAAGTCTTTCTTCACCATCGTGGTCAGTTGCAGGTAGTTGTTCACTGGCATGCGTAGGTGAGATTCAATACCCAGCGTCGCGCCAACTCGGCCGTGACGACAAGGCAATGAATTCAGAGCACTCGCGACCAAGCTAATGCCGTCATCTTCTGGGCGAGGCGATGGCCAGGTAATGATGTTGTCAATCCAAGTCCCCGCCATACCACTGGCACCAATTTCTGGAATGATGGCAATAGGCTTACCTTCGGCTGGAACGATAACGAACCACGGGCGAGTTGGGCTGTGCCAGAACTGGGTATGAAAACCAGTAAAGTAACGAACGTTTGGCTCGGTAGTAAAAATCATTGCATCCAGCTTTTTGTCATGCATGACTTTTTGAGCGCGTTGGGTACGGTGTTCAAATTCAGATTGGTCAAAGCCACGATTCAGGAAGTTGTTCATTAGAGCCTCTTTGTTTGTTCTTATTCGACTTAGCGGTGGAGCAATCAAGTCTTACAGTTAACATTTGTGAACGGTACGAGGGCAGTTTACTGACATTTAAGTTAAATAATGTGACTCAAAACGCAGGGTTAAGCATAGTTAACCAAAAAGTGAGTTTTTGACCTAAAATCGTGAACAAACCCTCATTAAAGTGACATATAGTTAACTTTACTATTGACCGAGTCGAATATAAGTAGTTTTATAGTTACCAAGAGTTAATTTTATCTTGAATAAAAAAGCCACTCTCAAATGACATACGTCAATAAAGTTAACTAAAGTTACCTGTTCGGAAGTAAAGTTTGATAAAGTTAACTTCCGACGTCAGAAACTAAAGAGGCAAGAGATTAAAAATGAAAACGAAAGTACATACTGACAATGCACCAGCAGCTATCGGCCCTTATGTTCAAGGCACTGTTTTCCAAGATTTAGTATTTACATCTGGTCAACTTCCGTTAGACCCTAAGACGATGGCTTTTGTAGAAGGCGGCATTACTGAGCAATCTCGTATGTCACTTGCAAACCTAAAAGCAGTGCTGGAAGAAGCTGGCGCCTCCATGGAAACTGTGGTTAAAACAACCTGCTTCCTATCTGACATGGAAGACTTTGCTGCATTCAACGAAGTGTACACGGACATATTTGGTACTGAAAACGCACCTTCACGCTCGTGCGTAGAGGCGGCAAGATTGCCAAAAGACGCGCTTGTAGAAGTAGAAGCGATCGCTTACGTAATCAAATAAAATGCAACGAAAAGGTCATTCCCTCTCGATGACCTTTTCTTCTCCCACCATTATTCATTAAGTGTGTCCTATGCTAAATCTATCTAAAAACTCATTCTTTTCCGGGAAAAAAAGCGAACTCTTTAGTGTTGAGCAAGCCAAGCAAGCCCGTGCCTTTCATTCTCAGATCGACGGCTACCAGCCAACACCACTCGTTTCATTGCCTGCATTAGCAAACCGGCTTGGTGTAAAAGCCATTTTGGTAAAAGACGAATCGAAGCGCTTTGGGCTTAACGCCTTTAAAGTGCTTGGCGGCTCATACGCTCTAGGTCGTCAGTTAGCAAAACACCTTAATGTCGATATCGCAGAGATCGACCTCAAAACCGTTTCATCAAAACTGGAATCACCACTGACCTTTGCAACCGCGACAGCGGGCAACCATGGTACTGGCGTCGCGTGGGCAGCTCGTGAAATGGGGCAACAGGCGGTTGTTTATATGCCAAAAGGCTCGCCACAAGCCAGTGTCGATCGCATTCGTGGCTTGGGTGCAGAATGTATCGTGACCGAAGTGAACTACGACGATACCGTGCGACTGGCAAATGATACCGCTTTAGCCAACGGTTGGATGCTAGTTCAGGACACCGCTTGGGACGGTTATGAAGAGATCCCAACATGGATTTCGCAAGGCTATATGACGATGGCCGACGAAGCGGTAGAACAACTAAAGCAACTTGATTTTGACGCACCTAGCCATGTCATTCTCCAAGCTGGTGTTGGTGCGATGGCCGGTGGCGTATTAGGTTACTTAGCCGATAGACTGGGTCCAACTAAGTTTGACACTATCATCGCAGAGCCAAAAGCCGCTGATTGTATCTATCGTTCTGGTACCAGCGAAGCTGGAAATATGGTTAATGTGACGGGCGACCTTAGTTCTATCATGGCAGGTCTAGCTTGTGGTGAACCGAACCCTGTTACATGGCCAATTTTAAGAGATTGCAGCCGCTACTTTATCGCCGTAGAGGACAATGTCTCTGCAACAGGTATGCGAATGTATGGTAACCCGCTCGCTGGCGATCAAGCGATCACCAGCGGTGAATCAGGTGCGATTACTCTTGGAGCCTTAAACGAAATCGTGAATCACAATGGTAATGTAGGTCTCAATAAAGAGTCTGTTGTACTGCTATTCAGCACTGAAGGTGATACCAATCCTGAACGTTATCGCCACATCGTGTGGGAAGGCGCATTTTCGGTATAACTGTCGTTAAAGGCGCCCTCTTGCGTTAAGAGGATCTCTTCATTGAAGCGCCTCTCAAATTAGACACTTTTCCTAAACCGAAAAGTGTCTCACTTATCGACATCATTCGCTCCTTATTTAAATAGAGTCTTAACTCTGAATGACAATGGGGCAAAAATGTTTCAGCCAGAATTGGCTGAAACAAATATGGGCCTATATAAACAGTACCTCAAAAGATTGCTCTCTTTTAATTGAAGTCAAGGTAGAGGATAGAGAAGTAAGCATTGCCTCATGTACAAAATTGCCCATGCTTATGCGTTTTACACCTAGTTTTTTAAGTTCTGAAAAACTAGGTAATCCCGGAAGGCACATTACATTTATCGGCAGTGAGGTGCTATCGACAACTGATTTGATATCATCTTTTTTATTGATACATGGTAGGAAAATGCCATCAGCGCCTGCCTGTTGATATTGATTAATTCTCTCGAGACTGGTTGCAAGAGGTTCTTTAACATGAAGAAGGAATGCATCACTTCTGACATTAATAAAAATTTCAAGACCTGCTTCGCGAATACATTCTCTAACTTTTTCTAAAGTTTTGCTGAACAAAGCGCTGTCACACAAGCTCCTTTCACCATCTACCACGACACTATCTTCTATGTTGACTCCAACAACACCAATTTTAACTAACTCAATCATATTCTTCGCTATGACTTCAGGCGTCTCTCCGTAGCCAGACTCTAGATCTACGGTTAACGGCAGTTCTGTTGACTTCACAATGGCTTTAACAATCGACAAAAGGTCTTCGAAACGGATATTTTCTCCATCTTCCTTCCCAAGATTCTTAGCAATAGCTGCGCTAGAAGTACCAATAACAGAAAATCCGACACTTTCGGCGATTTTCGCACTTGGTACATCCCATACATTACAAATAACTAGTGGTTCTTCCATTTCATGCATATTCTTGAACATGACTTATACTCCAATTTGCTTTTTTTTATATTGAATACTTTCAATTAGATGCTATCAACGGAAGATAAATAAGACGTGCCATTTTCGGAACTGAACAATAAATATTTATAATGCCTATATTCATTCGGCTCTGCTGCACTCGATACAATAAGTCAATATCCTCCCTATCACCCCTCCCCGCGAAACGTCAGCCGCCATTCAGAGGGTGAGACATTGAAGCTCTTTTTGAAGTGTTTACGGAAAACACTTTCTGAGCCGATCCCAGAAAGCTCTGCGGGGCTCGATTACCGCCATACCTAACCTACTCCACACGGTCATGGATGGATTCATAACGTGATGGCGAATAGATGTGGCATACTCTTGCAACGACTGAACGAGGCGAGCATTCACACTGCTAAGCTATGTAATGAACTCGTTTTTTGATTAAAAAACACCTCATGCAGTGCGCATATCGAAGGCTGATACTCATGATCATCAACAACAAACTGCACATTCACATTTCTCATCGATGAATGAACGGCAATGGGAGTAATACTTTGCTCCATTAACGCTAACACACCTTTTGCCAGCGCTTGGTTAGTATCAAATTGAGATCCTATTGCAGAAATGAGGGCAACCATTCGGCCTTTTATGTTTGCGTTAGGGAATCGCTTCTCTGTTTTATACAGCACTTTGTTCAATGCATCGCTGCTGCCGGTGAGGTAATGTGTCATTGAGTTAGCATTCATCTCTTTACCCACCAATGTCACGCGTGCGTCTGTGATGATTTGCATTAAGTCGTAGCTGACATTGTCTACACAACCGACCATAGTTTGATCGAAAAGATGTAAGGCAAAGACTTTCTCTTTACCAGCAATGATTTCGACCTTGTCCATCGTTGGTCGAAAAGCCCCAGAGATTAGTGTCCCTGAGTGCTGCGGTTCAAAGGTGTTTTTGATCTGCAACTCAATACCACTTTCACGTAGGCCTGCCGCTGCATTAGGGTGAATCGCTTCCATACCCAAATTGGCAAGTTGATCAGCTACGTCATAGTTGGTCTCTCCCAAAGGCAGAACTTTATCAGCGCCAACAACGCGAGGATCAGCCGAGCTTAGGTGGTACTCTTTATGAATGATCGCCAAATCAGCATTGGTTAATGAAGCGATACGACTAAAAGTCATTTCACTATAGCCGCGATCATAAGTGGACATTAGCCCTTCTTTGCAAGACGCGTATCCGGTGACTATTGGCAACTCTTTGCTTGTATCGATATCTGCAAACGCTTTTAGAATGCAATCATCTAAGCTGCTAGGAATCTGTGTGTCCCAGCCTGACAAATCAACAAATCTTGCATTGATACCGATGTTTTTGAGTTTGAGAGCAGTGTTATACGCACTATGCGCTTCACCGATAGAGGAAAGAAACTCTCTAACTTGCGGTAGGTAGTGTCGCAGCGAAAACTGACCATATTGACAAGTTTCCATGATATTAGAGATACAGACTTTCGCTTCTGAAATTCGAGAGCGAATAAACTTGTCTGCACGAAGGCGGTTCATTGGATCAGCAAAGATATTCTCGTTTAGGAGTAACATTCTTTGTTCTACGTAATCTAGCGCCTGCTGCCAACTCTCATCTCTCTGAGCGACTAACTGATACACACCCGGCTTACTGGTTTTTTTGCATTCAAGCAAAGCGTCAGTGATTCCACTGTAAGCGGAAACCACAAATACTCGGTTGTAAGTTTCTTCATTTCTTTTTTTGATCAATATGTTGTCTAGTACAGCATCAAATGCTGTCATTGAAGTACCGCCGATTTTCTCTACGGTATAAGTCATGATAGGGCCTTTTGGTTGCTAGGGGTCGTGGTGAAAGAAAGGCTAGCCCTAGTGACTAGCCATTGTGGCAATCAGTCTATAAGCGGGTAAACACCGTTCTCATCATGGGTTTCTTTACCCGTGATCGGTGGATTAAATACACAAGCCATCACCATCTCTTTCCCTTGGTAGGCGCGGAGATAGTGCTCATCATGCTGATCTAGGATGTAGAGCGTCCCCGGCTTGATAGGGTAGGTTTTGCCACCGACGACTTCTATCTCCCCTTCACCACTCATGCAGTAGACGGATTCCAAATGATTTTGGTAGTGGATATGCGTTTCTGTATTCTCAAAAATGGTGGTGATATGAAATGAAAACCCCATGTTGTCATCTTTAAGTAGCATACGAACGCTTTCCCAAGTTTCTGAGGCAACTCTACGCTCGCTATCGCGGCATTCTTCTAAAGTGCGAACAATCATTTTTTCTTCCTATTTACGATGCTTTCTTAAACTGTTGTTGGATAACGACTTCGACGGCCTGTTTAAATATGTCCAAGCCTTTTTCTAACTCAGATTCAGTAATCGTAAGTGGTGCGAAAAACTTCAACACTTCGTCATCTGGTCCAGCGGTCTCAATAATTAAGCCATTGTCAAAGCACACTTTCGCAATCTCGCCAGCCAATTGTCCGTTGCAACACTCGATGCCGATCATCATCCCTCGCCCTTTTTGTTTAACGAACATGCTTGGATGGCGGTTTAAAATAGAGACAATCACTTCAGAAACTATGGCGGAACAACTCGCAATGTGCTGTTCGAATGGTTTATTGTCAGCCCAGTACATTTCTATTGCTTGAGTGGCAGTAACAAAAGCGTGGTTGTTGCCACGAAAGGTACCGTTATGTTCGCCAGGTTTCCAAATATCGAGTTCAGGCTTGAGTAACACGATTGCCATAGGTAAACCGTATCCGCCAATTGATTTAGATAAGGTCACCATATCAGGCTTAATACCTGCAGGTTCAAAGCTAAAGAACGTACCCGTACGCCCACATCCGGCTTGAATATCATCGACAATCACTAAAACATCGTTCTGTTTGCAGATTTTGCTTAGGCGTTGCAACCACGCGTTTGAAGCAACATTGAGCCCACCTTCGCCCTGTACAGTTTCAACAAGCACAGCCGCAGGTTTATCTACCCCAGCTGAGTTGTCATTTAACATTGTTTCAAATAGTGTCAGCCCATCAATGCCCGCATATCCTTCAAAAGGTATACGAGTGACATTGTTTAAACTCACCCCTGCGCCTTGTCGATGGTGCTGATTGCCTGTTGCCGCTAAGGCACCAGATGTACAGCCATGAAAGCCATTGGTGAAGGCGACGATAGAGCTGCGCCCTTTGGCTTTTCTGGCTAACTTAAGTGCCGCTTCAACGGCGTTGGTGCCTGTAGGCCCGGTAAACTGAACTTTGTAGTTGAGACCTCTTGGTTCTAGTACATGGCTCTGCAACGCGTTGAGGAATTCCGCCTTGGCACCAGAATGCATGTCGAGTCCATGCGTAATACCATCAGCTTCGATGTAATTGAGCAGTGCTTGCTTAAATATCGGGTTGTTATGACCGTAATTGAGTGACCCCGCCCCAGCAAGAAAATCAAGGTACTTGTCACCGGATTCCGTCTCTAGCCAACACCCTTTTGCTTTCGTGAAAACAACCGGGAAGCTGTTGCAGTAAGAGCGTACTTGCGATTCTTGCTTGTCAAAAATATCCATGATTAGACCGTTTATCTATCCTGTGATGTGAGTGGGATACGATACAAATACTCCGTATCGTGCTTACCCTTGAAATGTGTCGTTTGATCGAGAAATGTTGAAACGCTGCCTTGTTGACCATTTTGCGCGTCGAGCTTTTTGAATAGCGCCCAAGATGCCCCGTTTTCACGGGTAATCGTCGTTTCAATCGCATCAATTCCTTGCAGAGAATCTTTAGCCAAAAGAGCTTGAAGCATTTGATATGCAAGTCCTTTCCCTCGGTAATTGGGAGCAACTGCGACCTGCCAAACAAAAAGCGTACTCGGTTCTTCTGGCTTGCGATAACCAGAAATAAAGCCGGAGATCTCTCCTTCGTAGCGAGCTAAGAGACAGGTTTGGCGAAAATGAGTAGATTGCAAAAAATTGCAATAAGAGGAGTTGGTATCTAGTGGTGGACACTGGGCAATAAGATTAAAAATGTCATCGCCATCTTCTGCGCTAGGTTCACTGAATGAGCCATGCTGCGTGGACTCCTCAGCGATTTCTGGGTAAGCCACCCAAGGTGCTGATACGATCATAGGAATGTGCATTTACTTTGTACTCTAAACAAATATACCTCTTATTATCACGCCAAAAGTGACCTAAAAAGCAAATTAACCCTCACAAAAAGCTTAAAAACATGACGTAAAGCACAATTTTTACCGTATTAATCAAAATGCAATTATATTTGAAGACTAATGTTTTGTGTTAAAACGTTTTTCGTAACAAATCACAAGGAGAGATTTGGTAAGTCTTCCTCACCATCTGGCCGACAAGATAGAGACGCCAAGCGAACAACCAAATAAACACCTACAAATCATCAACTTAACAACAACTAAGCCAGATTAAATCACAGAGAGTGGAATGATACCTAGATATCACTAGAATCGGTTCGTTTGAAAATTAATTGAATAGTATTTTGAACACTAACAATCCATGTCATGAATGACCATTATTGATAACATCCAATTTGGTGTTTTTATACCTTAACGCTCTGTTTTATAGGCTGTTGTAAGAGCTGAGAGAAAGGAGGAAGTGGCGGCTTTAGACCGCTACAACATGGCGATAACTTAAATCCTGCCGTTGAAAAATTGGAGTTTTGAGTCGGTATTGCTCTCAGGAAAGCCCGTTCGGCGATTCCTGAGAGCCTATTTACTTACAAAGCCAAAAGCGGTGTAACCACATGCTCATAGCCTATGGTCAGCGAAACATAGACAAGCAGCGTCGCCATCAGAAGATTGAACACTTTAAAGTAATTCGGATTAGAAATTCGCTTGCCTAACACCAACCCAGCCAGTGAGTAGCTTGTCGGTGCGCCAAAAGCCAAAATAGCTAACACTAAAGACCACAACACAATCGCACCACCCGTAATACCAACACTTGGAAACTGAATCGTTGATACAGGCAAGGTCGCAACTAATGCCTTAGGGTTGAGTAGCTGCATGAACAAGCCATCGCGAAAACTCAGCGAATTCGAATCGCTGGTATCTTGAGAGAGTTCGACATTCGCGCCCGCAACCTTCCACGCGATATGTAATATATACAGGCAACCCGCCAAGCTAATGAAGGGGAGAACCTGAGGATTAATCACCTTTAACCCAATAAATCCCAGCATGACGAACAAAATGAACATCGCCATTCCGACGCCAATAAAGAATCCAAGGTGAGAACGTGTGTTTCTGTTCAAGCCACTATGTAACCCCAAAAGGTTCACTGGGCCAGGGGTATACATCACCCCGATCGCGTAGGCGAAGATTTCTGACATTTAGCACTCCAAAAACACAGTGAGCCGCTTAGCTTATCGGCTCCACTGAAGCTGAAACTGTTTTGGTGTCATGCCAAATACGCGTTTAAAGTTACGGTTAAGGTGACTTGCATCTGCAAAGCCAGAGGCTACAGCTGCAATCGTTGCGCTGTGTCCTGCCAATAACTGTCTGCGCGCATAGTTGATGCGACAATTCAAAACGTACTGATGTGGAGTTATGCAAAAGTGCTCGCGAAAGGCGCGGATGAAGTGGAACTTCGACATGTTGGCTACCTCTGCGATGTCATCAATGGAGATATCATAAGCAAGGTTCGCCAAAATATACTCTTTCGCTCTAAGCAAAAGCCTGTCTGCTCGCGTCTTGTGAACCGGAAGTTCAAGGCTTCCATGCAGGCGAGTTAAAGATTGTGCTAACTGAAACAGGCCCGCTTCATGCTCAATCTTCGAGTAAGACTCTCCTTGTAACCGCTGCGACATGGCATAAACCTGACACCTTAAAAGTGAGTCATCAAATAAGGTTTGGTTTAACCTGAGTGTCGTGTTCTTTTTATGGCCTAGAGCCTGAAACAGAGGATGCAGCTCATTAGGATGAATGTAGAGCATCACGTATTCCAAGTTTTGCTCTACACCTGAGTGACCATCATGTATGTCTTCCGGATTAAAAAGCATCACACTGCCGGGAGTGCTTTTATAAAAAGCGCTGCGACAGAAAAAGTCTTGTCGGCCTTGAAGCGTTAAGCCGATTGAGTACTCCTCGTGCGCATGCTTTGCGTAGGTAAAATCACTCATCACCGCACACAGCATAGAAACCTCATCCTGCTGAGAACTGCTTGTATATTTAAAGTGATTATCTTTACCCACGCTCCCTCCTTTTCTTGAGTCCTTTCCCATAATTCCTAGGCCAATATATTCAAGTCATCAATAAAAAACTTGAACAAAATTGCTCAACTGCCATCAGTGAACCAAAGCGAGTGACAGAGAACGGCTAGGAATCTACCACGTGCCCTTCGAACCTATGTTATGTGGAGCTACCGCTCCCATCCGTTAGTGTCCCATTTCTCAACTCTCGTTAAGCAAGCCTATATCCGCGTTTTCTTTTAAACCTAGTTTCTCCAACACTACCTTCAGTGCATCGTCCGCATTTACGGCAATATCAGGTATCACTCCGCATTGCTCCCAGTTTCGATTGGAAATAGGGCTAATTGCTTCACCTACAGGAATTGCAACTGATAGGCCTAGGGTAAGGTCGAACAACCGACAAGGGTGGGCTGCACCGCCTGTTGTTTCACCAATCAGCAGGGCTCGCTCTAAGCATTGAAGGTTGTAACAGAACTCTTCAGCAGCAGAAAGGGTCTCGTTGCTTGTTAACACATATAAGTTGAGCTCTGGGTAGCTACTAGTATCTGTATCAGTCCAAAACTCTTCCAAGCAGGGGTCATCTCGCCAACGAATGGTATTTAATAAAATAGATTTATTGCTATCAAAAAAATATGACGTGATTAGCTTAACCATATCAGGATGCCCTCCACCGTTATTTCGAACATCGATAATAAGGTGCTCTATGCCTGCCATTTTACTCATAGTTTCATGAGCAATTTGAGAAGCAAAAGAAGGAGCGCAAAAACGAGATAGCTTTAAATAAGCTACTTCGCTCGTAATGAAAACCAGTCTTTCAAAGCCAAAGTTGCTACTCCTAAATCGCTGTTCGGGAGGAACAATAGAATCATTAGTTATAATTTTGAAATGCTTATCTTTGCATAAAGCAAATACGTCCTGCGTTAACTGTTCTATAAAGTCCTCAATCAACGCCTCATCATGATACCTGCCTCGATAATAGTTTTGCTGAAGCATCAAATTCAACTCTTTACCTACCATGGGTAAAACATAGTGCTCTTCAAGCAAGCGACCAAGCGAATCAACAATTTCTTGCTTTTCAGTATCGTTCATTTAGCTTCCTCTAAAACTATTGGGACACCAGAGTATCAATAAAACTGGATCAACAGTTTAATCTGTACTTTAGAATGGACAATCACTGAGCCATATCAGATAGCTCAGTGTGGAAGATTTAAAGCAATGACTCAGGCTTAGAGCTAAGTGGCACTACTTTGTTGGTGCAACCATCTTAAAATTGCTTGGTTGGTTTCTTGCGGCTTTTCTTGCTGAATCCAATGGCCGCAATCTAGGTTAACTACGTCTACGTTAGGAACAAACACAGTTAGCCTTTCGGACTTAGGGAGCACATCTCGGTCACCATAGATCATGAGCGTCGGCACTTGAATGATGGGATTTGCGTCTGCTAATAAATGCCAATTACGGTCAAGGTTTCTGTACCAATTTATACTGCTAGTGAAGCCTGTTGATTTAAAAGCGGATTCGAAAACCGCCAGCTCAGTGTCGCTCATTAACGGCTCCCCGAGCGCTATATCGCGCCTCGCGAGATTGATCATCGCCATGCCCGGCTCTGGTTCTCTTGGAGGCTCATTTTTCCTATACAGATTACGCAGAAATCGAGACGTGTTCTCATCCAATACCGCGTCTGCAACACCTGGCTGCCGATTGAAATGGACAAAATAGTAGTCACTGCCGAGTACTTGTTCCATGAATTCGATCCAAGGAGTCTCTCCGCGTTCCTGATAAGGCAAGCTTAGGTTTATGACTTTGTTGACACGATTTGGATGCAATAAAGCCAGCCCCCAAACCACCATCGCTCCCCAATCATGACCGACGAAAGTGGCGTCTTTGTATCCGTAGTGATCAAGAAGCTCGATCAAGTCACCCGACAAATGCTCTATATCATAAGCAGTGACTTCTGTCGGACAGGACGAATTGCCGTACCCGCGCTGGTTTGGAACGATGACATGGTATCCCGCTTCTACGAGAGCTGGTATCTGATAACGCCAAGAAAAGGCATTCTCCGGCCAACCATGACAAAGTACAATGGGGTTTCCAGCATTTTGCGAGCCTGCTTCGAAGACTTCAAGTTTCACGTCATTGACTGAAACAAAAGTGGGCTTGGGAAAATCGGTTGGATTAAACAATACATTTCTCCTTTATCTGGATGGAATCGTCAGACTACGCCTCCTACCTAGGGTGACGCTTTAGTCCACAAGCATTTACGAGTGTGCGTGGCAGCCTCGAAACCTTGTTGCTGACGAGGACAGAGAAACTGTATATGTTAATGGTGCCAAATACTGGCACCATAGAATGGTAAACTTTAGAAATGAATATTCGCCTACGACAAGAATCGATAATACGTAGCCTTCGCCGCAACGGTACTTCCACCGTGGCTGACCTTGCTCAAGAGGTTGGCGCATCTAGGCGGACAATATTGCGTGATATTAGCGCACTTCGTGATGAGGGTGTTGTCATCCATTCTGAACCAGGTCGCGGAGGTGGTTTACAACTTGATTCACGATCAATTCAAACCACCGTGCGCTTGTCAGTTTCTGAAGTTTTTGCACTTCTCATCAGCGTTGAATCAATGCGCGCGGCCGGAAACCTACCTTTCTCTGGTCTCGCGGACATAGGGCTTGCGAAGATAGAGAAAGCACTCCCCTCAGACCAAGTACGCGATCTGCGACGTTTTCTAGGTTGCTTGTATATCGGAAAGCTTGCTCCGCAGGTTGACATATCTGATATGGGAACGATGGATTCCGAACTGCTTCCCGCATTCGAGCAAGCTTTTCTACAACGGCTGCACCTGCGTTTTCAATACCGTGACGCTAAAGGAACCATAACCCAACGATATGTTGAGCCACAAGCCATGCTGATTTTACCACCGCTATGGTATTTGGTTGCCTGGGATCCGACACGTAAAGACTTTCGTCATTTTCGAATGGATCGGATCAGCACCCCTGAGCTCGTTGAAGGTACAACATTTCTTCGGCGTCAAGTGCCGTTCGAAGATCACGTTTCTCCCGTGCGTAATCTAGCTCGCTGACTTTTACCCAGTTGATGTTTAGTTGCTTGCCTAACCAAAAGCGCGTGCTAGCAAAAGACAGCCAGCTCAACGCCAACATACCTAGGCAAGTAAGTACGGCTAAGCTTAATTATAGGCTCGGCTGACTGACCATAAACATCACGACAAGTACTAAACTGGCACCAAAGCCTCGATTTATCCAGGCCATTTTCTGTGGAGATTGGATAAAGCGATTAAGCATCGAACCAAAATACGCCCATAGCAGCATACCAATGACACCTGTAAACACCATCACGCTAATAATAATCACCACTTGAGTTAGGTAATCACTGGTTGGGGAAATGAACTGGGAGAACACGGTCAAGGAAGAGACCCAGCTTTTAGGGTTAAGTATTTGAACCAAAATACCGGACATAAAACCAGATTTCTTGATACTTGAGTTACCGTCCATCTCCATGTTGGCAATGCCCCAAGCCATGTAGAGCAAGTAACCCGCCCCTAGCCATTTCAAGACATTGTAAAGATCGGGGTAAAGAGTAAACAAGCTCACCAAGCCAATACTCGCACCACCCAAAATCGCTACCACACCGACCGCGTTGCCGAGAATAAACGGTAGCGTTGCCCCAATGCCATAGCGGCTCGACAGCCCTACTAAAGCAATATTTCCCGCCCCTGGCGTCAATGAAATCGATATTGCAAACAACATGAAAGCTGTCATCAGTTGAGCACTCATTGCTCTCTCCCATAAAGTGATAATTTCAATATGAGATCCAGTCTAACGATTCGCTCAGGAATAAAATTGCTATTTGGGTTAACATTAAAGCAAATTAAGGCAGACTATTTCCATTAAAGATATGAAAAAGAAAGAATCCACCAATTTTGAGCTAGATAGTACAGATTTATCCATCTTAGAACATATACAGAAAGATGGCAGAATGAGTAACTCCAAATTGGCAGAGACAGTGAACCTAAGCGAAACACCTTGCTGGAGACGCTGGAAAAAAATGGAGGAAGAGGGCTATATCGAGGGGTATGCTGCTCGATTGAATCGTAAGAAACTCGGCTTTCAGGTTTCGGGTTTTACACTGGTGACCTTAGGCAGTCATGAGGTCGAAAATACCCAACCATTTGAAGATTATGTCGCAGAATCCGATTGGATACTCATGTGTCATTGTATTGCTGGCGGAGCAGATTACATTGTGCAAGTGGTCGCGAAAGATCTTGATGAGTACTTTGAACGAATCAGCTCGATCAGACGCGTCAAAGGGGTCAGCGCTATTCAATCAAATGTGTCGGTAAAAGAGATCAAGAGTACCTTCCAACTGCCTTTAGATTAACGGGTTTGATGACGAAACTGTTGAGGAGTTACATCAAAATACGCCTTAAAAGCTTTGATATATGAGGAGTCATTTTGATACCCGACGCGATCGGCGATGGTTTGAATCGAAAGCGTTTCATCCAGCAATGAGAGCGAATATATTAAGCGGGTCTGCTGACGCCATAACTGAAATGAGGTATTAAACTCCTTGGCAAACAAGCGCGATAATGTTCGCTCCGAGGCGCCAACTTTCTCTCCCCACTCTTTGAGTGAGATTGCCGATGCAGGCGCTTCTGTAAGTTGTTCGAAGATAAGCTTTAAGCGCCGATCTTTGGGCAACAGTAGCTGATAAGTCTGTACGTTATCTCGCAATACTTGGTCATGCAGCACAGCTAACAAACGCGCTAACTCATCATCCTCTACATGACGCTCACACTGGCGACGAATCTCTTGCAATAGCTCATTGAGAAATGGCGTAAGAGAAATTGTGCGCACATCAGACTCGTAAGGCACACCAAACGCAGGATTGAGATAGATACCAATAAAAGTAGTATGACTTAAGGCGATGGACTCATGCTGGACACCCGCAGGGACAAACAAAACCGATGTATGAGGCACAAGGTGCTGGTACTGCTCTGTTTGAGTTTGTAGCAAGCCCTTTAACGGAAAAATAATCTGGTGCCAAGTATGTTGGTGCAGATGGTCAATATAGCCTTTCGGCATATCTATCGTTTTCACTAAAGCGGGTAAATGAGGGTTTGCAACCATCATCTCATTGGACGTGGCCACCCCTGAGTTAGACTCTATTTGGCGAGTTGGCATGGTTAACTGTCTTTACATCCCTATTCCGTCACTACAGAGCTAGGCTATCATGCCAAGTAGATTGATTGAAGAGAGTGTGAGAGGAAGCATGAAAAAGCTCGGTGTTGTAAACGCGGTTCTGACAGGAACAACAAAGCCCTTCGCGCATGGCGCACAAAGTGCCATCAACAAACAGGTTCACACAGAACGACAACACGCCAATGAAGTTGGCTTTACCAACGATGAACAAGGCGATCCGCGCTTTCATGGTGGCATTCAAAAAGCCCTTCACATATACCCAAGCGAGCACTACCCACTTTGGCAAAAAGATCTCGGTGATAAAGCCATTTTGCAGTCCGTGGGCGCTTTTGGCGAAAACCTAAGTTCATCCGGTGTGACAGAAGCCAACATCTGCCTTAAAGATAAAATACGTATTGGTTCAACTCTGCTCGAAGTGTCGCAAGGACGCATGCCGTGTTGGAAGCTCAATGTCCGACTCGATCAACATGATATGGCGAAAAGAGTTCAAGATACGCTAAGAACCGGGTGGTACTTCCGTGTCTTAGAAGAAGGTGACATTGGCGCAGGAGACGAAATTACTCTGTGTGAGAGACCTTATCCAGATTGGTCACTAGCGCGTGTCATGGGTGCCGTTTTTGAAGGTTGCTTAGAGCCGACACTTCTACAAGAGATGTCTACCTTACCCTTAGTTGAATCATGGGGAGCTTTGATTCAACGCCGTTTAGACACAGGCATACTCGAAGACTGGCAGCAAAGACTCGTCGGGCCAACCGCAGGCTAAGCCCAACAAAAAACCAATCAGCTAGCCACATTTATCAATTTATTAGGTACGTGGCTTTATTGTTTTTCTATGTTGTTGAATTACTGAAACAAGCCACCTGCGCATTTTTCTAAAGTTCTATCCTTTGAGCTTACTAACATAATCAACAATAAATAATCGCTACACTCTGCCCCGTTTCGACTCCCTTTATACCCACCTTGGAGAAAATGAGTGGCAACCATGAAAGAGGTCGCGGGCCTAGCTGGTGTTTCGACAGCAACCGTCTCACGCGTCATCAATCGAACCAGTTATGTCGAGCCAGTGACGCAAGAGCGAGTCGAGCGTGCCATTAAACAGCTCAACTACCGAAGAGATGCACGCGCCACTGCATTGGCAAAGCGCAGCAACAACACTTTAGGCTTACTTACCGGAAATTTGGCCGACCCTTTCTTTGCCCTAATCGCCAAAAGCGTTGAAGAAGTTGCACGAGCTAATGGCTGCCAGTTGGTCGTTGTCAGTGGTGGGCACAATGCTCAGCGAGAAAAAGAGGGGCTCGACTTTCTCATCAGCCAAGGTTGTGAAGCTATGGTCGTCCACTCCAAGATGCTCGATGACGCTACGCTAATGCAATACGCCGCTCACCTTCCGGCAATGGTATTGCTCAACCGCACTATTGCACAAATCTCCAATCGTTCTGTCTGGGTGGACAATCGAGCAGGCGCACGGAAATCAGTCGAATATTTGATTCAGCAAGGTCACCGCAAAATTGCATGTGTCACCAGTGACCTGCCGATTGAAGACCGCACCGATCGCCTTGAAGGCTATCGAGATGCGATGAATGCAGCTAACTTAGCCATTCCAACAGGCTGGGTCATCAACCAAAACTTCAGTGAATCTGGTGGTGAAGAGGCGGGGCGTCAGCTTCTCCAATCATGCCCGGGCGTTACTGCCGTGGTGACATTTAACGATGTGATGGCTGCTGGCTTAATGGCGAGTTTGCATGAGCAAGGACTGTCGGTCCCGGAAGACATTTCCATTGTTGGTTTTGATGATGTACTGCTAGCGCGATACCTCTACCCACGATTAACCACTATGCATAACCCAATTGATAAAATGTCAACATATGCAGCGAAACTGGCGCTAAATTTAAGTAAAAGCGGCTATTCTCCACCGAATCAGCATCAATTCGAAGCGAGCTTAGTTAACCGCCAAACCGTCAATGCAATACAAAAGATCGGATAAAACTGTGATGAATCTTACATTCGCGCACCTCATGTATGCGCTTACATGAAAACAACACACCGCTCTCATTTTGCCTATTATATGACCGTTACTATCCACTGCGAACAAACCCTACATCGATCCTGAGGATAAATAACATGACAAATTCTAAGCCTCTGCCGTCGTTCGGAATCGCACTCGCCCCTATCGCGGTGATGTTTGCACTTCTGGTTGTCGGATACGGAATACTCGGACTTCGCATTGAAGTTCTTTTGCTGATTTCAGCTGCCTTTACTGGTCTTATCGCGTGGAAAATTGGTTACATCTGGGATGACATTATCAATGCCATCGTAGAAAAACTGGCAAAAGCGATGCCTGTCATTTTGATTTTGGTCTCCGTTGGCGGCCTTATTGGTAGCTGGATGGTCAGCGGCACAATCCCTTACATGGTGTACTGGGGACTTAAAGTCATCAGTCCTGAATACATTCTTATTGCCGCTTTCTTTGTCACTAGTGTCGTTTCCGTGTGTACGGGGACGTCTTGGGGCTCTGCGGGTACGGTTGGCGTCGCACTAATGGGCGTTGCAGCAGGACTAGACGTCTCACTCGCAGCCGCGGCTGGTGCTGTCGTATCTGGTGCCTATTTTGGTGATAAAATCTCACCACTATCAGATTCAACCAACTTTGCACCTATCGTTTCTGGCACTACCTTGTACGAGCACATTCAACATATGCTTTACACCACTCTTCCGGGATTTGTAATTGCATCTGTGGTGTTCTTCTTCGCTGGTCAAAGTGCTGATATTTCCAACATTCACGAACCAGAGAAAGTCGTTCAAATCATCTCGGGTTTAGATAATCTCTACAACTTCAACATCCTACTTCTTATTCCACCAGTCATGATCCTGTGGGGCGCGTTAACGAAAAAGCCAGTTCTGCCATTGATGCTTGGCGCTTCAGCTATCGCAATAGTTTTAGGTATGGTTTTCCAAGACTTTAGCCTAAACCAAGGCTTCCAAGCTTACGTTGATGGCTTCAACCTAGCGATGTTTGAGGCTAACGGTCACAGCGTAAATGGCTTGGTTCCTGATATCGCGAAGCTGCTTAACCGCGGTGGTCTGTTCTCGATGATGAGCACAATTCTATTGGTGTTCTGCGCCTTTGCCTTCGCGGGTATCTTGAGCCTGACAGGTGCACTAAACGTAGTGCTAGGTAAGTTCCTGCATGCAATTCACACTACAGGTCAGCTGATTGCTTCGACTGTTGTGGCAACCATCACTGTGGTTTTCACCACTTCTGACGGCAAACTGGCGCTGTTGATTCCGGGTGAATTGTTTCAAAACGCTTACCGCAAGATGGGCTTAGACACCAAGAACTTGTCTCGCACGATCGAAGATGCTGGCACCATCATTGAACCGTTAGTCCCTTGGACTGCCGCTGGTATCTACATGGCAGGTACATTAGGCGTGGCGACATTAGATTACCTACCATGGGCGATTCAATGTTACACCGGCGTGATCTTTGCTCTGATTTACGGCTTCACTGGCTTTGGTATCGCAAAAGCAAAGCCACAGCTAGACACGCAACAGATTGCTGACGAGCATTCAAATACACCAGCAGTAGAAACAAAATAAGGTAAATCATTGATGAACGCTTTCGACCAAATTCTGAACCGCAAGGAAAGTGGCTCTGTTAAATGGGACTTTATGCAGCAAAAGCTGGGATTAACTGGAACGGATTTACTCCCAATGTGGGTGTCTGATTACGATTTTAAGGCGCCACAAGTGGTGTTGGACGCACTACACCAACGTGTTGAGCATGGGATCTTTGGTTACGCGGAACGCGATGATGCGTATTACCAAGCAACCATCAATTGGTATCTAAACCAACATGATACTCATATTCAACGCGATTGGATTACCACAGTACACGGCGTACTTCCTGGGCTCGCAATGGCACTGCAAATGCTCACCGAAAAAGGTGACGTCATTGTGATGCAGAGTCCGGGCTATGGTTCTTTCCGTAAGATCATTGAGCTCAACGATCGTGTTGTCGTTGAAAACCCATTGGCAGAAACTAAAGGCGAATATCAACTCGACTTTGACCATCTTGAAACCTGTTTCGCCAATGGTGCAAAAGCGATGATCTTGTGTAACCCACACAACCCAACAGGGCGAGTTTGGTCTGAAAGCGAAATCACAAAGGTTGCCAAGCTGTGTGAGCGGTACCAAGTGTGGCTTCTAAGCGATGAAATATGGGGCGACTTAGTGGTTGGTGATGCGCAGTATTGCTCTGCTTTACGCTTGCCACCAGCGCTCACTAAACGCCTGATTGTGGCAACCGCTGCAAGTAAGACGTTTGGTTTGTCTTCACTGCGAATCTCTAACTTTATGATTCCAGATGAGTCACTTCGAACTCAGTTTATTCGTCGGCTAGATGCGCATGGCATGGACGTGTTCAACAGTCTCTCTATGAGTGCTGCGACTGTTGCTTATCAAGAGTGTTCTGGTTGGTTAACCGAGTTAAAAGACTATCTTCGCGCAAACATCGTTAAGCTTGAGCAGTTTTTGCAAGCGGAACTGCCTAAAGTGAAGTTTACTGCACCGCAAGCCGGGTATTTGGCTTGGCTAGATTGCCGTGCTCTCAACCTGACTGACGCCGAGTTAGAGCAAAAGTTTGTCGCAGCAGGGCTTGTCCCAAGTATGGGGACTGCGTTTGGCAAAGAAGGTGGCGGTTTCGTCAGACTTAACCTCGGCTGCCCGGCAAGCACTTTAGAACAAGCAATGCAACGCTTGAAGCAAGCACTGGCTTAGTTGCAAAAAAAGAGGTCGCATCACGCGACCTCTTTTACATCCAAATATCGTACTATCGACTTGCTAGCTCAGCGAAAATCGCTTCAGCATCAACAATACCGCCAGAGATAGATAGCGTACTAAATGGTACTAAATCTTCTGGAGACGATGGCTTCTTCACTAATAACTCTGGATACGTACGTGATTTGCTCATCAACAGCGCTTTAAGCTCTTTTGCTGATAGCTCAGGGTAATGAGACCATACCAAGGCAGCAACACCCGAAACCACAGGCGCAGCCATACTGGTACCACTATACGCAGCGTAGTTATTGTCAGGTGTAGACGATAGAACGCGATAGCCAGGAGCGAACACATCTACCGTTTCCTGACCAAAGTTACTAAAGCTTGCGACCATAGAATCATCTGCGTATTTCGCCGATGCACCAACATCCATCCAAGTAGAGATTGGACGAGACCATTTGTGCTTAGCGAAACGGTTCGGGAAGCTTGGCTTGATATCGTTGTCCGTTTTGCTGTTACCCGCTGAGTGAACAATAAGCACCCCTTTGCGTGCTGCGTAGCGGAAAGCGTGGTCAACAATATGTTTACGTGGCGAGTAGCTCTTACCAAAACTCATATTGATGATCTTTGCACCGTTATCTACTGCGTAGCGGACTGCGTTTGCGATATCTTTATCACGCTCATCGCCATTAGGTACCATACGCACTGCCATGATCTGTGCGTGATCTGCAATACCTTCAATCCCTAAGCCATTATTACGCTCAGCGGCAATGATACCCGCGACATGTGTACCATGAGCGCCCACTGGACCTTTTACATCATTGTTGCCGTAACCTTTTTCCCAAGGGTTAGTGATATCGTCCATAACGATGTCTCTACGGGTATCAAAGTCTAGGTTATAGTGATAGTCCAAAGATTCCTTATAACGGCTTGTACGTGACTCTAGATACTCAAATGAATACCAAGAATCAAACACGCCAAGTAATCCTTGAGCCGCTGCAACCACATCAGCGTTAGAGTGAGAAAGCAGAACTTGTAGACCATCAACAGTAAAATCTTTGTGCTCAACCAAGGCTAAGATTTGCGCTTTGTAGCCATTAGCTTGTTCAGTCGCTGCTGTCACTTGTTCTAGAGCCGTGGTGTAATACTCAACATTCTCTAGGTAGTCAGCCTCAACACCTTGATAGTATTTGCGTTTCTTTGGCGGAATCCAGTGGTTACCCTCTTTAAGTTCTAAGTACTTTTTGTACTCACGGGTCACTTCTAACGTATCTTGATCAACGTTAATTCCTAGCGAGTTACCCAAGAAGTTCCAACCATGCACATCATCAATGTAGCCGTTACCGTCATCATCGATGCCATTACCTGGGATCTCATCTTCGTTGGTCCAAAGTTTGTTTTTTAGATCTTCGTGGTCAATGTCGACACCTGAATCTAGCACCGCAACAATAATAGGCTGAGGCTTAAGTGGTGGCAGCATGAAATCATAAACAATGTCTGAGCCTACACCTTGAATACTTGAGTAATTAGCCGACATATTGAACCAATCACCACGATCTTCAGCAGGTGTACTAAACATGCGCATTGAGAAAAACTCAGGTTCAGCGGGCTTCGCCGAATAATCTTCAACGATATTGCCTTTAACATCTGTGATGAAAGGAGAGTTGACTGGAGTTGGGTCAGCACTGACGTTTGCTGAAACCGACGCTGAAGCCAAAATAGCAACAGCAAGGGCGGAAAGTTTATATCCGTTTTTCATTATGTTACATCCTATATTTTTGTATGCTTAAAAAGCGAGCAAAAGATAAAATGCAACACTATGAATATCATTCACGAAAGTAATTAATTGAGTTTAAGATCTCATTGTGAGTGTTATTTTTCTGTCAAAGTTTGAGCCACATTCTATTAACATATTCAACACTTACCCTTACCGCCTTTTGTGTTGAAAACTCTTTGTAATCAATATATTAGACAATAAGGATTGATTGGATTTTATAGAAATTAGGGATTAATTCGTATGGAAACACATCTAGGCTTTACCTACCACTCAACAGAGAACTGCGTTCAGATCTACCGTGATGGGAGCTTGGTGACGACACTGCGAGGAAAAAGTGCAATTCACTTTACAGCGCGGGCTGCTGAAATGAACCATCAACAACAGCAACAGCTGATGGCGAGAGAAACGGGTAACTATAAACGTGGTAATGAAAAATCAGCCAAATCTAAACACCTAAACAAGTACCGCTAACCACTAAGATTATCAACAAATACAGGGAATATCGTGAAAAACAGAATGGAACAAGCCACTCTTAGAGCTATTACAAATAATCAAAACTGGTGCCAGCGTGTAGCAGAAATACACCAAGTGGAAACAAAACTTGAAGCGAATTACTGGTGTTCGAAAGACCCAATGCCGACCTTTTTCCCCAATCTAGTCACACTCAATACGTCCGCTACACAAGCGCTATTGGAAGAAGTCATTCCCGTACAAGGCAGCTACTTTGTCAAAGATTGCTTTGCCGCGTTAAGCCTCGAACCATTAGGGTTTACTAAGTTATTTGATGCAAATTGGTATATTAAGAAAGCTCTGCCGCCGCTTCGACAAAGCGATAGTGTCCAAATCTCAGAAGCGACGAGCGCTGAAGGGTTGGCTGAATGGGAAACTCGCTCTCGTGGCGAAGAAAACTATACTCCTATTTACCCTAGCAGCATGCTAGATTCTGAGGCCACCAGGTTCTTCACTGCTGAGTCAAATGGGCAGGTCGCGGGTATTACGAGTTTCAACGATACACACACGCTCGGCATCTACAATTTATGGGGTGAGCCGGCGTTATTCTCCGCTCTTATTGGGCATTTGCAAATGCTTTACCCTAATCAATATATTGTCGGCTATGGAGATGAACAAGAAGTACAGCGACTTGAACCACTTGGCTTTGAGATTTTAACACCTTTAACAGTGTGGGGACGTTTCGCTTAACCGTTCAGCTGTTAGTTTTAACACCGCAGCCGTTGATAATAAGCTGAGTGATGAACTGAGCGGCTTGATGATAATCGTCGTTATCTAGCTGCTCTTTTTTCATGACATTGCAGATTTGCCAGCCAAAGTCGGCATAGGTTTGAGTGGCGGCCCAGATGGTAAACATCAAGTGATGCGCTGGAACATCATCCATCAACCCCTGCAGTGACCAGGTTGAAAACTTATCGATGATCATTTGTGACTGCTTAAACAGCTCTTGACCAATATCTTCTGGTAGTGCCTTAGCCCCTGACATCACTTCATTGGCGAATACCTTTGATGCATAAGGATGGTCGCGAGAAATACGAAGTTTCGCTTCGATATACTCGGTTAAGGCTTGAACTGGGTCTGTCAGTTCTTCAATCGGTCGTGATGCCTCAAGCAATGGCTGGGTTACTGTCTTTAGTACCGCGTAATAGAGCTTATCTTTGGAGCTGAAGTAGTAAAAGACGTTCGCCTTAGGAATATCAGCCGCTTTAGCGATATCGACAATTTTTGTCGCCGCATAACCATGGGTAGCAAACTGTTCACTGGCTACTTCAATAATTAGCTGCTGATTTTTCTGCCTAATACGACTCATTCGATACCCTTATACGTTCACATCGAAATCAGTGTAAACAATATGTTATTTAAGGCAAGACGAGAAACAGCTCCACGTAGCCTACATCACAGTCATAACGAAGAAGTGACGACCGATTGGTCGCCACTTCTTCGTGTGCCTAGTATAGATTTACAATGTAAATTATCGCCATACGCCCCACTCTCCCGTGGTTCCAGGCTCTTCACCTTTTGTCCACCATTGCGCTGTCCACTCTCTACCATTATGAGTCACAACATCTCCCGTGTCGTAGACCTTATCTCTATCCCAAAGGTTTGTAGGTTCGACAGGAGGTGTATCTGCTTTGATGAGCGAAAGGGCATAACTGAAAGTATTGTTGGGCGCTAAGACTTGGTTGGCGTAGATATTATTGGTATCAAACATATAGTGGTTCATTTCTGCATGCCAAATCCCCACATACCAATCACCCGTTTGCTGAGAGTTAAACTGATCTGCAATTTCAGCCGCCCAAGTCGTGGTATTGTTGGCGCTAATAACTAAAGATACATCGACAATCTCTGCCCCAGTGGCATCAAATGTACGGAATCTGATCGTGTCGCCAGATTCTACCGGACCAAACCCTTGTGGCACAAAGTAGCCCAATGCCGTCAGATTGTTGTTCGGATCCGTTGGGTCAGTAGGATCGGTTGGTGGGTTGGTTCCGCTACCTCGCAAGGTAATATCACTACAGTTGTAAAAGCCCTCACCTGCCACATCGATACGTTGCCATCGAGTGTATAGGATCGCGTCGCCAGAGCGTTCTGCCGGGAAAGTGACTTTCATTCGGTATCGCTTTTGCGCATCGACTGCAATATCGCCTGCGGTATCAATTAACTCAAGATCATCCCACGTTAAAGGTAGTGAAGGGTCATAACTTGGCTTGGTTAAGTAGAACTCCCAATAAGAAGGGTTGTGGGGCGCTTGGCCGTAGAATACAAAATCTATTTGATTGTTGGCATCCAATGCGACGTTAGTACGCTGCCAATGAGGAGACACAGCATTAAGCCCTTTCTTGGCCGAATCGCCAGCAGAACACAGCTCACCGTCAGGCACTATGGCTTTGACATGAGCCATGTCTCGATAGTTGGCCACATTCGCGGCCACTTCACTGCGCTGCACAAATGGATAAGCCCCCGATTGGTCATAAGCGGCCTGACACGCTTGATTGGGTATTTCATCAGTCCAAAAACCACCATCTTCATAGCATGTATTTTGGCGCGCACTAGGGAACTCCGCCCAGCCATGAGCACTCACATTCATCGAGCTCAATACGGCTAATGCACTTAAACTCATTAGAGGTAGGGTTAGATTCATCTTCATTTTTCATCCTTTTTATTCGCTAACTGACTGCTCAAACAAAGAGTAATCGCTTTGTTTGTCCATCAAAGCTAGCAGGATGAATCGAAGTAACAGGTTAGATTGACGTGATGAATTGTTAGACTTTCGCCTGCTTTCCAAGATTTTTGTCGCCTGACTAAAGAGCCAGTTCACTCTTTCGAGTCACTTCAAACTCTCGGCACTTTAGAACACTGCGCCGATATTGGAGTTAAAGCCGCCTTTTTACTCTCTAATCGCTATAACTGTATTATTATTAAGGATAAAGCCAGTACGCATGTTCAATCATTTACTAAGGACAGTAATACATGCCGCATTTCATCAGAGTATTCGCGATAGTTGGGCTCTTTTCCTTACTCGGCTGCACCGAGCCCATCACTCCAATCAAAGTTGGTGTCGTGTTACCCCTTACCGGAACTTTCAGTGGCTATGGAGATAAAGCGCGGAAAGGGGCTCAGCTCGCGGTAGAGCAAATCAATGCAAGAGGAGGCGTCAATAACCGTCAGATAGAACTGATTGTCCGAGATAATCAGACCGATCCGGCGAAAACCGTTGCCTACACCCGTGAGCTAATTCAACAACACAACGTCCATGCTTTGCTCGGTCCCATAAGCAGTTCATCGCGATATGCGATGAGTGAAATTGCCAGCAAATACCAAATCCCCATGCTTTACGGTATCGACTACGAAGGGGGACACTATGATAACTACCTAATTTGCTATAGCACGATTCCAGAACATTACATCGATCCTGTTATTCCCTATTTCATCGCTAAGAATCAACGAAAGTACTTTATCTTTGGTTATGACTATATCTGGCCTCATAAGATGTCACAACGCATCAAACAAGCTGTCGACGCTAATGGAGGCGAGATTTCCGGTGTAGAGTTTACCGCGTTTGGCGTCACTGACTACCGCCCTGTTCTAGAAAGGTTGGAAGCCTCTGAAAGTGATATATTGATGCTTATTCTACCTGGCACGGATGGATTCGAGTTTATTAAGCAGTTTCGCCGCTATCCTTTTAGTCGCCCAATAGAAGTCGTTGCTTTCGCCGCAGACGAAACCTATCTCGACGCTGTAGATGCAGAGCTCTTAGAAGGCTTCTATACTCCCTTACACTTTTTCAGTGACCTGCAAACTGATTTCACCAAAAAATTCACTAAGCAGTATCGGCACTTTCATGGTGAAGATGAGATAATCACATACTCATCCAAAGCCCACTACGACTTAATCTACCTACTTAAGGCGGCAATAGAAAAATCCGACCTTGCAACCCATCAGCAGGTAATGAATAACTTACACGGTCTGACTCGCTATTCAGGTGCAGAAAAAATACATCTTCGAAAAGACAATCATTTTGACTTACCCATGTATCTTGGACAATACCAACAAGGCACGCTAAAAGTAGTCAAGCAGTTTGGCGTTATCTCTCCACCGGATCAACGAGTAGGAGTGCAATGAGCCGACTGAGATATAAGATCTTTTTACTGTTTATCCCGTTGATAGCCTGCATCTTCCTGTTTGGCCACGGCTACTTCGTTGCTCGCAAAAACTTAATGCTAGAGCACATAAACCAAACCAGTCGACTGGCAACAGCCCAAGTTGCCGTCGATATTGGCTATTTCGCCGAAAGACGGCTTGGCGAGTTTGATGATATAAGCGCGCAACTCCAGCAATGCCATCAGATTGAAGTTTCTACTTCACCTATTTCTGTCGCCAGTGCACTGAGCTATTCTGCTGGTTTCTCTGCACTTTTTGTTTCAGATATCAACGGCCACGCCAATCAGTTCACTCTTTCCGCCAACCCTAGTAACCGCTATGTACTGCGCAAGAACTTAAATGGCGCGTCGCTACTCGACAGTAATCATTTATCACTTCTGATGCGCTCTGCTGCAGATTGGAAGTTGGCAGCACCAAAACGTGAAAAGCAGCTAAAACAACTGGTCTCTGCACTTTCAGAACTTAAGAATCGGGGGGAAGAAAACTCTATTGCGAGCCGAAAATTAACCCAAGAACTGATTAAGCTACGCCAGATGAAGCACTTACCAAAAGCGGTAGTGACCATGGTAGACGATACGACCGTTGCGAAACTCGGCTTGATCTATAATACCTCAACCTATTTTTTCTCTCGTCCTCTACTGGATTGCCAGCACAATCTCATCGGATTTTACACCGTTGTTCTTGATCGAACTATACTGGAAGATCAACTGTTTGCCGTAAAACAGAATTTTCTAAAACAAGGACTGCATGCGGTAGATATCGCTCTAATTCGCAATAAAGATGAACACATAATCACTGGCTACCGGTATCTAGAACAAAGCAAGCTCACAGAGTACAAACTCAACCAAAATACTGTGCCGGTGATGAGAGAAGATCTTGGTGGCATTCTGACCAATCAAACCGTTGATATTAATCCCAGTATTGCCTCCTCACTATTACTAGACACGAGTCATTCACATAAGACAGGCATTAGTGTGGTTCTTTTTGTCGACCAAGACGAAATCAATCGAGTCAGTCAAATGATAAGAAAAGAAGTAGATATCTATATCGCTGTTTCAATCACGCTCTTCATACTGCTATTTTTGTTTGTTTCCCGGTATGTGGCTAAACCAATCATTACCTTACGTAAGCAAATACGCCTTCTTTCTACAGGCGGGAACCCCAAAATAGAGCGAACCACGCGAAAAGATGAAATCGGTGAACTGCTCAACGCCTTTGAGAAGATGACCCAAACCATTCGCCACAAAGAGCAGCAGTTAACCAAACTTGCTCAATATGACCCTCTGACAGGGATCTTTAACCGAAGGGCACTGATGGACGCAGTCAGAGATATAGAGGCACTTCATCACCATACAACCATCGTTTTTATGCTCGATTTAGATCACTTTAAAATGGTTAATGACCAGTTTGGCCATGCAGTCGGAGATAATGTACTGCGCAACGTGACTGCGTTAATCAAACAAGATATTCGTCATAGTGATATTTTTGGTCGAATGGGAGGGGAAGAATTTACCGTGATACTTCCTGAGACAAAACTTGAGAAAGGGATACAAATTGCCGAGAGAATTCGAAAATCGATTGAAGTCTTCTTGGGTGACTCTCTTCCAGAGCCTTCTTCACATCAACCGCTTACGATAAGTATCGGTGTTAGCGTTTGGCAAGGAGGAAGCTTTTCAAAAGCCCTTGCGAATGCGGATAAGTATCTCTATCGCGCAAAAAAACAAGGGCGTAATCAAGTGGTTTATGAGGGCAAATGCGAATCCAAATAAGCCTGAGCTTGCTCTTTGCCCATGTATTTACCTAAGGTTCGCGCAGGGACTGTGGTCAAATCAACCACAATCAAACCATCTAGGGCAAAATTGAATGCAGGGTCAACATTAAAACAGACCAGTTTGCCATTCATACCCAGATACTGTCTAAGCAAAACAGGCAACCCCATCCCCTGCTCTAAACGACTTAACACTTTAGACAACAGAGGTAACTTGGACAAAGAACTAAGCATATCTGGGCGCCAGAATTCCTGACCACTTTTTTCTAGTGGCGTTGTCGGTGCGACTAGCTTAGCTTTTTCATCATCGTAATAATGAACGGACATGACAGATGCAATTAACTGGCGTGCGACTGGGCTGTAGTCATTGCTGATACTGACTGGGCCAAACAAATGGGTGTACTTAGGGTTACGTTGAACAAAACGAGCAATGCCTTTCCACAGCAGAAGGAGAGAGTGCATGTTCCTTTGATACTGCTTTGCGACCACGGAGCGCCCCAACTCTATAGACTGACCTAAACTCTCAACGAAAGCCTCATCATATTTAAACAAGCTAGTCGAGTAGAGAGCATCAATACCACCTTTGGCAAGCAACTCATCAACTAAACCCAAACGGTAAGCGCCGACTAGATCACGGTTGGCCTTATTCCAGACAAAGAGCTGATAATAATGCTGGTCAAACTGGTCAATATCGCAGCTGCGTCCACTGCCTTCCCCGACTTCCCTAAAACTCTCTTCCCGAACTCGGCCAATCTCGCGCATCATACTCGGCATGCTTGGAGTTGGCGCGCAGTAAACCTCGAAATCCCCCTGCTCTAGCAGCTTATAAGACTCGAGTGCGAGCAATTCGCTTTCCAATGAATCTACAGACACAGGAGCAATGATAGGTTCAGCGTTCTCATCCTCTAGGGTTGGCGCTTGCTCGTTGCCCATACTCCCCATCAGATAGGTGTTTAATCGAAAGTACTGAGTAATATCCTCTTCGTTATCGAAGTCTTTAATCTCACTGTAAGGAATAGGATTACCCACTGAGACAGAGATGGTTTCTCCCGATTTATTGAGTAGCTCTCGACCTAACATCGCCGTCCTGAGTAATGGATGAATTCGTCCTGCCTGATAAAACAGTTTGCTATTCATTCCATTGATGAATAGCGGAACAGTGGTCGCCTCAGCATGCTTAACAAACTTAGCAACTGATTTACTCCACGCTTTGTCGGTGATCTTGTTCTCACTGGCTTGCCACGAGGAGACTTCACCAGCAGGAAAAATAATCAGAACTCCACCTTCTTTTAAGTGATGATTGGCCTCTTTGATCGCTTGTCGATTGGTTCGCTTGGCCTTTTCACCACCAAATACATCAACTCCAATAAACAATTCATCAAGCTCAGGTATGCGCTTGAGCAGCTCGTTCGCCAGCACTTTGACATCTTTGCGTACTTTAGAAATCAAAGAAGCGAGAATAATCCCTTCGATACCACCAAATGGGTGATTGGCAACGATTAGAACCGAGCCTTCCTTTGGGATGTTTTCAAGGCTGCCATGATCAACCTGGTACTGGGTACCAATTCGAGCCAAGGCTTCATGCATAAACTCAAAACTGTCTTCAGGTAGCGCATCTTGTTTGTACAACGAGTCGAGCGTAGCAAGCCCTGTCGCCCATTCTAAGACGGATTCTCCAATACCAAATGGTGTTTTACGCGGTAATCGAAAAGGACTATCAATCATACTAAGCTCCTTTCACTAACAGGCTGTGAGTGAATGTACCTTGTGTTTTGACGTCGCGAATAAACAGGAAGACACCGCAACTCCACACGATACACGCCATACCAAACAGTAAACCTCCGTCACTGCCCACCACTTCGCCCATCGCATTAAACTCTGGCATAACCACACCTAACGGAGTAAACAGATGGAAGAAGATCGCACCGGTCATAATGCCCGCGCTCATGGCAGCTCCAACACCATGTAATCGAGTGAAGAGCAAGATAGAAGCGATGAGCTCAGCAAAACCAATCATGTAACCGCCATAGACCCCAAACCATTCAATTCCTGACCACTCACCTAAAGTGCCGAAAATATGCTCGGTTTCGTAAGAGCCAGAAAACTTAAAGAATAGCGATTGAATAAATACAAAGGCGATAAATGCAGAAGGTATATGCTTTAGTGGCGCAAATTTCATGGGATCGGTCCTTATTGGATTAATGTCGGCCAGTTTTTATCAGCTGTAGAGATGTGACCCGCGCGGTCATCGTCCCACCAGCTTTTAACTTCTGCGTCATAGTTAAGGTAAAGCTTGCCATCAACGATTGCCCACTGCTTCGGATCGGATGAAGCAAAGTCATTCTTGGCTGAAATCGCCCATGCACAATAACCACCGTATTGCGGTGCGTATGCATCTGGGTCTGCTTTGAATTTGTCGAGATTTTCTTGTGAAGAGAAATACCAGTCAGCGCCTTTATATTCGGTTTGCCATTTGCTATCTCCTTTCACTGGCTTACCTTGGGTAAAATAGGCCACGGTGTCATAACCACTGACGGCTTTGTTACTAAAAATTCCGGTATAAATCTCATCCGCAGCAAAGGTAGGAAAACTGAATAACATGATCAGCAGCGCGAATAACTTTTTCATTTGAAAACTCCTTGTTCGACAATGTCGTTTTTAAGGCAACTTAGGCTAGTGCGAAAATCAACATTGCGATGATTGTCGATAGATTGGTAATTCATTTCTTGTTTAGAAGAAGACACGACAACCGAGGTAAAACTTACAGTGCGTGCATCATTTCTTTCCATTAATGGTGAAAGATGCGGATAGTTTGCGTCGTAGGTTTGATGAAACAGACGACCCACTTCTTGATCAGGCATGGTAGTGATCAACTCATTAAACAGTTTGAGGCGATACTGACGCGCCTCTTCAAAGTGCATCGCTGCAGACACAATTGGGGCAAAAGCATGAGAACGTCTTAGTTGCTCGCCATCCCAAGTCCAAAGTACGGTTTCATTGGCGGTGCGTCTGGTGTCAAAAGAGACGACGGTAAAAGGGGCAAACGAGCTTAAATCCATATCCAACAGGCGGCTATCGACAGTCTGACTCGAACAACTGCTCGCTAGACGTTTTATGATAAGACCTCGACTGGTTAACTCTCCATTTGGCGTCATGCCTTGATAAAAGTTGAGCAGGCAGACGGTGACACCATGTTCATTGGTTGAAATCCAACTGCCACCACCAACAGGATCAATCGGCATCAGACAATGAACACCGTCAATCAGAACACTTTGTGGCTCAAGTGCAGGCAGGCGAGAACGTTGCTCATCTCGATTAAAGTAAACTTCATAGTGATTATTGCCATGATAAACCCAAGATAATGTACACATACCTATTGAGCCCTCTGGTAAGTTGCCGTTGTGGGCGCGACGCCAAAATGGCTGTCAGAGTCGACACCACGCAAAGAGGCAACGACTTTAGCCATCGCAAAATGATGGGTAGCATGTAGCGCAGCGAACGTCAGCTCACGAACGAATGTTGAAGAGACTTCCTCGACATGGGTTTGCGACAACATGACTTCCGTTTCAACGCTGACGGCTTGGTGAAGTTCATTGGACGGTAATTCAAACAGCCACTCGACCAGCTCTCTGATTTCCTGCTTGGCGACGTCTAAGCTTCTTTCTACCGCGTGCCCGCGGCGGCGAACGTTGTAGTCGATTTTGAGCGGATCAAGCTTGATGGCGTGAAACAAATCAAGCCAGTGACGAAAGTGCTCACCTATCGAACTACTCACATGCGGTTGAGCAATAAAGACATAATCTTCCTGACTGAGCGTTTCTAAAAACTCGTAACCTTGATTGAGTGTTTCAATGCACCCCACCACTGCTTGGGAAGGGCGCGTCTGAGCATTTGTCGCTAAGCGTGTCATTACATTTTTCATGTTTTTCTTCCTAAGCGCGGCGGTTAATCGGTCATTGGATAAAGCTGAGTTAAGAGTTTCTCTTCCCGCCAAGCTTGCAGTAATGCACCCAATGTCGGGGTTTTGTAGCCTTGTTTTTTATGCTTAGAGCCAATCTGGTAAAGCAAACGATACTGTTTTAAAAGCGTAGTAAAGATATCGCTTAGCGGTGTATCGCTATCCCAAATATGCGCAGCTTCGCTGCTCGCCCCATTGATTTCCAAGATATCGAAACACTCACCATTCATTAGGGTTTGGATGTCTTGGAACTTGATATCGAGACGACCATAGTGGAAGCCTTCAAAGTCGCCGAGAATCTGATCTAACTTCTCTTCCAGCGCTTGTGTAATGAAATGGTTACCATCGCGGAAAATAGCACCGCGAGAATGGCTACCTGCAAATGCCAATTGAAACTCGTCTTTATCTGCAACCACCAGATCGAGATGTTCACTATGACGAGGAAGATAAAGATGCTGAAGTTTGCCTGCTCTTGGACACTTTTCGATTAGCTCTTTCAGGGAAGAATGACCATCTCCAACCACCCTTGGGGAATACTTCAAAGTGATAGAGATGATTTTCCCGCGCGACTCTCCAGGCTGCCGGACATAGAACACGCCAGCTTCCGCACTGTACTGCGACTTCTCTTGCAATAAGAAACGACCAGAAACAGGAAAGGTTTCAATATAATTTTGCAGTTGCTCGTCCGAATGAATAAGTTTCACTCCAACCCCACGGCAACCCAGATCAGGCTTTGCCACTAACGGGTACGTCAACTCTGCTTTCTCAAGTTGGCTTTTAGCATCACGGAGTAAGTCTTGAGTACGTTGCTCAGATTTAGTCAAAGTGATAAATGGAAGAATCCATTCTTTGGTTTGTTTACCCGCAGAAGTGAAAATGTCGTGCTTTGACTCCCCGACCATGCCACTCAATTTGATGGCTGGATTGGCGATCAATGGCAGTGCCCAATCTCGATGGACGACACTCAACGCCGCACTTTGCAGCACAACGGGTGTGTAGAAAAACCAAGCAGGCAAGAATTCAAACGGAGAAATTACTCGTTTAGGCTCTTGGAGTACGGGCATACCCGCATTGACCATTCCCTGTGGAATCATTTCAACGTTAGCGAGCTGTGTCATACGCATCCCTTAAAAGTGTTTTAGTAATCAGTTTGTTTAGCAGCAACATCAGGCACAAACCCAGTGGAATAAGTAGCCAGCTCACTTGACTATCTTGAAGCCATTGCGCGTTGCCAAGTTGGAAGAAGGAGCCAAAAACCAACGCTGTCCACAGGCCCGTCGCCGTCAAGACTGCAATAAAGAATTTGATTTTTGGCACATCTAGAAAACCACTCAATGTGAAACCAATCGTTCTGAGACCAGGAATAAAACGCACGATAAACAAGGTCATAAACGCTTGTTGATGAAGCTTACGCTGCATACTCCTTGCTCGCTGATAACGGAACAAACGATACCGAAGAAAACGCACTTTTTGCGCCGCCTTGCCCATCAAGTAAAGGCCAAGATCACCGGTGCTGATACCGACAAATATCGCCATCAGGGCAACAGAGGTTGGCATCAAGTGCTCAACCGCTAAGGTCGCTGCGGTCACTATCGCTAGGTCTTCTAATAGGTAAGAGAGTAAAACGATGCCAATAAATAGCATCGTCACAGAGACATTGTCTTGAAACAGCCAAGCTTCTATTGTCACCGCTAACTCTGTCATAACTCGCCCCGAACTGCCCTTACCTAAAAACAACACGCAACTGGCGTGTTAACTGAGTGTTATTTTCTGCAGCAACGATTGGGTTAGTAAGTTTATGATTCGCACCCATTTCATACGCTACATTGATAAAGATAGGATAGTCCGCAGAAAAATTTCACTCAGGGGCAAATTTTAAGGATTGGTTCATTTGGTGTTGACTGTAAATATGAACCACACTACATTATGAGCCATTACATCAAATGAACCATGATAAGCTGACTATGACCACTTACATCTACACGCGTTTTTCTCCCAAAAACCGAGCCTATACTGAACACCTAGAATTACTTCAAAGTGCTGCTGCAGAGAGTGAACACATTGAAGATAAAGTCCGTGGTAATGTACCGCCATTGGAGCGCCCTGGTTTCAAGCTGTTACTTGAAAAGGTCAAGCCCGGCGACACCCTATACATCTGGTGGTTAACGGTTTTTGGTCGCGACTTTTCTCAGGCCAGAAACACGCTAGAAGCACTGCTTGATAAAGGGCTAACCATCAAAACCCTGTGCGAACCATTAACTCTGCAAAGCGGCTGCACTCACACTCAATCAATGCTCAGTTTGCTGTCTGGTTACGCGAAAGTTCAAATCCAACACCGGCTATTTGCTGCTGAGTTAGGTCGAGAAGAGTTAAAGGGAGATCCCGAGCGCTGGAAAGAGAAGTTTCGTGGTCGACCTGCCGACAAACACAAGCATCAGCAGATCAAGTCTTTGCTTCTTGAAGGTGAGACGATGCAAAGTGTCGCCACTGCCTGCGATGTTAGCCTATCCACCGTCAAACGGGTCAAAGCCAAACTCAATAAACTCGACCAAGAAGGTTGTTTACGTCGTCGCGGTCATCATGGCGATCCATCTGGTGAGGTGTAATGAGTAAACCCATTCAATTTCGAACCATCTTACTGGCGTGTTTAATCATCAGTATTGGTCAGCTCAGCATGGGGTTGGTTTTCCCATCGCTGCCATGGATCGCGAAAGACTTTTCTATCTCGCTCGATCAAGCACAGCTTCTAGTCAGTGTGTACTTACTAGGCTTTGGTCCCTCACAATTTATCTACGGTCCAATTTCCGATGCTCTGGGGCGTAAAAAAGTACTGCTTACCGGATTACTGATCGCCCTTTCAGGTCTGATGGTGATCATTGTGTTGAAAGATTCCTTCAATGGCATGATATTAGGGCGCTTTCTGCAAGGGTTAGGTACGGGCTGCTGCGCAGTACTCGCTAGAGCATCAACTAGAGACAGATACAGTGGTGCCCAGTTACCTGTCGCCCTATCCTACATCGCCATGGCCGCTTCCATTACTCCATTGGTTGCGCCTGTTATCGGTGGGTTCATTAACTACCACTTTGGCTGGTCGATGGTGTTCGTTTCTTTACTTGGTTATGTCGCTATAGCCTGGGGACTACTCGCTTTCAGATTTGATGAAACGCTCTCAGCGACCAACAAGATTCCGTCACCAAAACAGATGGTACAGCAATATAAACAGTTACTAACATCGCGCTATTTCATGAGCTTTGCCAGCATAGGTTGGCTTAACTTTAGTTTGATGATTACCACTGTCTCCATCATGCCTTTTATCATGCAAGACCAGATCGGCATGACATCAGACGCATACGCACTATGGGCGATCATTCCCGCACTGGGGATGATTACCGGTACCAGTATCTGCAACCGTGTCAGACCTATGATTGGCAGCAGAAAATTACTGCTTTTTACGCCGATACTGCATTTAAGCTCTGCACTGTGGTTTTTCGTTTGTCCGCTTGAGCCTCTGTATCTGATGATCGGCCAATTGCTAATGATTCTCGGAAACGGGATTGCGCTCCCTTGTGCCCAAGCTATGGTCATGCAACCATACAAAAAACAGGCAGGAGCAGCAGCGGCAATGTCTGGGGGTGGGCAAATGATCGTTTCTTCGATTGTCAGTATGGCGCTGGTTCAATTTGGTTTAAGTCAGGCATGGCATTTATCGATTGTTATCGTGATTTTTGCGGTGATTACCCTAGGGAATATCTTGCGCGGCTTTAATGCGGTGCAGTCCATGGAGCAACAAGGAAAAAGCATCACAACATGAAGTCACTCTCTCTATCTCAAGCACAAAAGCTTGCCCTCATCGCCCAAGGGCTTCCCGTAGGAAAGTCAAAAGGCAGTGCTTACAGCAAAACACTCAACGCTTTCGAGCAACTAGGGTATGTGCAGATAGATACGATTTCCGTTGTTCAAAGAGCCCATCACCATACACTTTGGAGTCGTAACCCAAGCTATCAACCCAAGCACCTTGATCAGCTTGTCGCTGACCGCAAAGTCTTTGAATACTGGTCTCACGCCGCCGCTTATCTACCTATGAGCAACTTTCGCTACAGTTTACCGCGAAAGGCGGCGATCAAATCCGGTCAGCAAAAACACTGGTACTGCAATGACCGTCAATTGATGAGCGATGTTCTTAAGCGCATCGAGTCCGAAGGCCCACTGATGGCAAAAGACTTTGAGTCAAAAGCCCATAAAACGGATGGGTGGCATACCAAGCCGACTAAGCAAGCCTTAGAAAACCTATACATGCAGGGCGATCTAATGATTGCTGAGCGAAGAGGGTTTCACAAAGTCTATGACTTAACTTCACGCGTGTTACCCACTAGCGTCGATACTTCCATGCCAACGCCTCAAGAACACGCGCGATTTCTTGTCATGAGTTACCTCAAAGCACACAGCTTTGGTACTCTCGCGGAGATGACCTACCAGCTTAAAGACGTCAAACAGCATGTGAAACAAGCGCTACATGATTTAATAGAGAGTGGCGAAATTGAGCAGATAAAAATAGGTGAAGGCGAGTATGTGGTAGAAAGCGAAGCACTTCAGTTGCTCGACAAACGCATCAATCGAAAACGGGCAAAGATACTCTCTCCGTTTGATAATCTGCTTATTCAAAGAAAACGTGCCAATACTGTATTCAACTTTGACTATCTGATTGAATGCTACGTCCCCCAAGCTAAAAGGCAATTTGGATATTTCTGTTTACCGATTTTATGGGATGGCAAATTAGTCGCGCGGGCAGACTGCAAGGTTGATAAGAATAAGTCTGTGCTAAACGTACTTCACCTGTTCACCGAGCCTTCAATAAAGGATAAAGCGGCATTTTTAACCGCATTAGACGAAGAGCTTCAAGCATTTGCCACGTTCAATCACTGTGAACATTTTGCCATCTTGAAGCTGTCTGAAAACCGTTAGAATCATTGTGACAAAGAAACACTAGTTCCCCTAACCAATATGCCAGACTTATTGTCGATGAATTTGGTCATTGATATCTAAACCAAGATGGTTAACTATCAGCGAAGAGTCATAGAAACAAATATCGACATAATGAAAAGACTGACTATTTTAGATGGAGGAATGGGACGCGAGCTCAAGCGAATGGGCGCGCCTTTTTCTCAACCTCTGTGGAGCGCTCAGGCTCTGATTGAATCACCGCAATACGTAGAGCTTGCCCACACCAGCTTCATTGATGCTGGCGCTCAAATCATTACCACTAACAGTTACGCCTGTGTTCCGTTTCATCTCGGGCAAGAGCGGTTCAACGCTGAAGGAGCGAATCTCGCTGCAAAAGCAGCCAAAATAGCCAGACTATCAGCAGACAAAGCCTCACATGCCGTACAAGTAGCGGGCGCTCTACCACCCGCCTTTGGCAGCTACCGACCTGATTTGTTTCGTCCAGCAGAGGCAAAGCAGATCTTTAACCTACTCTATCAGGCACAAGATAAATACGTAGATATCTGGCTAGCGGAAACCATCTCAAGTTTGGAAGAACTCAACGCTATTATATCGGTTCTATCTCAGACAGATAAAGCGAGCTATTACGCTTTTACTCTTGCGGATACCACTAGTGAGCCTGCTCAATTGCGCTCTGGTCAATCGGCGCGAGAGGCAACAACACGCGTTTGTGAAGCAGGTGGCGACGGCGTCTTTTTTAATTGTTCAGTTCCCGAGGTCATGGCTAACGCGGTGACCGAAGCGAAACAAGTTCTTGATGAGCTTGGGTGCTCAATCGAGATTGGCGTCTACGCCAACAACTTCACCCCAATCGGTAATGAACATGAAGCCAATGACACCATTCAAGCGATGAGAGATCTAACGCCACAAGATTATCTTGAATACAGTAAGGCGTGGTTTGAGAGTGGCGCGACGATCATCGGAGGCTGCTGCGGAATAGGCCCTGAGCACATAAAAACGCTCAGTGAATGGCAAAGCACACTCAAGTCTTAGTTCCGACCAAATTAGCGGTAAGCGGAATCTTTACCGACAGGTTTAAGAAACTTATAATCAGGCTCGCCGCTGAAGCGTCTTCATCAACACGCTGTTTTAGCTAAACTCTCGCTTATTTACGCACCGCATATTTACCCTTTGGAGCCTTTTATGTCATCAGCAAATTCCGTTATTGTGCTCGATTTTGAGACCACTGGCTTATCGCCAAATATGGGCGATCGCGCCATTGAAATTGGTGCAGTAAAACTCGTTAACGGCGAGGTAGTGGATACCTTTCAGCAACTGATGAATCCGGGCTTTCGAGTCAGCTCCTTTATTGAGGGTTACACAGGTATTAACAACAATATGTTGGCAGGTGCGCCAAGCTGTGAAGAGGTGATGGCAGAGTTCTGTGACTTTATCGCTGACGACAACCTAGTTGCTCATAATGCTTCGTTCGATAAACGTTTTTTGGACGGAGAACTAGAGCGTATCGGTCTTTCCTACCAAGGTCACTTTGCTTGTTCGCTATTGGTTTCTCGTAGACTGAATCAGGAAGCACCAAGCCATAAACTGGGTGACTTAGTGCGTTTCAAAAATATTGACAATGATGGCGTGTTTCACCGCGCTTTAGCCGACTCGCAAATGACAGCAAAATTGTGGCTAATGATGATTGATGAAATGGAACAACAAGGTATTCACCAACCTTCGTTTGAACTGATGCAGAAAATCAGCAAAACCAGTAAACATGCGGTTGGAAAGCTACTGAGTCAGTATACGTAATAAGTATGAGTCAAAACGAACTGCAGAAGAAAATTGCTAGCTTCACGTCTATTGAGCAAGCGTTAGATTACTTTGAAATAGGTTACGACAGTAAGTTCATTGACGAGTATCGAACTGTGCTAGTCAAGCGGTTTAACGGCTACTTAATTCTAGAAAAACCTGAGGATTGGTTTGCGGGTAGACGAGCGCTTAAAAATGCCTATTGTAAGGTGCAACGGAGCCGTTTAGATAAGCACACCCGCTCGGCATGTCGCGGGTGTACTTCGTGTCAGAGAAGGTAACTAAACATCTTGCCCTACATCTTCTTCCTCTAGCATAGAGGAGAACTTAATTTCAAACTGATTGAAGTTAAATATACTCGGCCCATGAACTCGCTTGGTCGTAACTTTCTCTTCGCCAAATTGAACCGTTACGTGAGTATAGACCTTGCCTTTCACTTCAATGATAGAGTCTTCTAATGCAACTTCTAACTCCTGCTCATGGGTGTCGCGAGCATGTTTGACTTTTTCTAGGTGAGCATTGGCATCGCTCTTGTCCGCTTCGAGTTTCTCTTCCTGTTCTGGAGTACGCTCTGATTTAGGAGTTTTCTTTAACTCCAACTCCTTACGAACCATATCCATGGTTGCTTCTTGCGCTTGGGTGTATTGCTCTTTCAACTTAGCTTGCTTATCCTTAAACATCTGGAAGCGAGCAAAGGCATGTACATGAGTGGCGGTGTCACCCTCAACCCCAAGATTTACACAAGTTACTTTGTCGCCGACTTTTGCGCTACCACCGCTAAGTGTTCCTTGTCTTTCATTCGCGTCACATACTACTAAATTGTGTCCGCATCGTACTTCATTATTCATACAGTGTACGGCAAGGTGAATATCAGTGGCCGCTTGCAATTCGCTAAACTGCGCATAATTGGCTGTAATTGAACCACCCGATTTCACCACACAGCTTTTCTTCTCATCCTCAGATACGTTGTGGCCAATAATACCTTTCGCCACCTCTATGTCGCCTTGAGCCTGAACATCAGCAGACTCGATAAAACCGCCGACAGTCAGTGAGCCTGTGGTACGAACAACCATATCGGACTCAATGTTGCCAAACACAACCACATTGCCTTTAAACTTCACGTGCCCAGTAGAAACACCGATTGTTGGCAAACACAGCGCGTCTTCCACATCAACGCTCTTTTCCTTTAACACAGGCATACCGGAAACTTCTGCGACCAATAGATTGGGATTATCAGGTGATACTTTGGTTCCTTTACCCGCTTTAAGTACAGAGTCGTTGCCCGGTTTAGGAGGAATAACTTTCCCTTGGACGGTGATCCCTGGCTTACCTTTTGTTGCAGGAACTCTTTTCATTAGAGGATCGTTTGCAGAAACGGTAATGGTTTCGCCTAGATTAAGCATATCCACTTTACCATCTTCATCAGAGGCTTTTGGGGCAAGAACTTGTTTGGTTGGATCTTTGACAAGAGGAAGAAACTTAGCATCGACGCCTTGGACGGGGTTTTTACCTTTAGCAACCGCTTGAGTGAAGGTTTCTCCCGCTTTTAACTGATGACTCATCACCAGAACTTTTTTTAGTGCTAGTTTGTTAATTCCTTTGGTGACATGCGCCTGTGCAAGAGCTTGAACAATTTGCGGCCCACGAAGTGGCTTGCCTTTGTAGGCACCAACCACAACCATACTCGCCAACATGTCATGCTCTGAAAGTACGACTTCGACTGTCGCATCTTGCACTTCAGCAATCGAAATACCGACATAAGCTTCACTCTTCATCTCTTTAGCGAGATTAATAAATCGTGCAACTTCATCTTCAAGCAGCTTGTACTCATCTGCACCAATCGCTGCTAGTGCTTCATTTAACCCTCTGGTGTCGAAGTTATTATCCACCGTGATATCTGGTGATAACTTCGCGACTACCTGTTCCTTGTCTTCAGAAAAAGCGACAAACTTGTTCCACATGCCATTCTGCCTTATGTACTTCCTTACTTGAGTGTATAGAAGTTATTCCTCCAACTGTATCAAGAGTGTGACAATTTAAGGCGTACATCACTAGAAGGCGTTTTTACACTGTAAATAACGTTAGCTAGAGCTCGGAAAGTGATGAGCAGCACCTAAAGAGTACACAGCTGTAACACGACAGCCTTGTTTGGAATACTCTAACGAATCACATAATTCAGAAGCAAGAATAATGCCTCGACCGTGCGTCAGGTTCTGACCTGACGAGTTATGGGCCTTCTCGTAATCGAATCCCTCGCCGTTGTGCTCAAGTTCAAACGTTACTTTTTGTTGCTTCGGATCATAGTTCACTCCGAGCTCAATCCAAGTATCGTCATCAATTTGTTTTATTTTTTCTTCTTTCATTTGATAGAACAGAAAGAAGCCATCCGGCTGCTCTTTGATCGAGGAATCAAGCTTGAGTAAACCGTGGTCGATAGCATTGGCAAACAACTCAGAGAGAACAGAACACACTAAGTCTAAATGAGCACCACTGGTTAAAATCCCCGCTAAAAATTTACGTACCTCGGTCATGACAGTCACTTGGCGTAGCACACTGCCATCTAGGCGAAGCTTGGAGTTACAAGGAATTTTGTTGTATTGAATAGGATCAGTAGGAACGTCTTGATTATTACCATTTAAAATAGGAAATTTCATAGTCAGTATCGATAAATCATCACCCACAGACTTATCGGCAAACTGACGTACAGATTCGTAGAGAACAGGGATCACCGACTGCTCACAGGTAAATGTGGCTTCTAGGCGTTCTTGACCAAACTGCTCTCCAGACTCATTGGTCGCTTCGATAACGCCATCTGTGTAGCAAATGATTTGTTGGTCAGGCTCCAGTTTGAAGTGAAGCAAATCAGCTTCAAATTCGTGGGTTTGTAATACCCCGAGTGGCATATGGGTAGAGGTCAATCTTCTGACAATTGTGCCATCATTATCGATTAAGTAGCCATCAGGTAATCCGCCTCCCCACCAAGACACTTCAAACCCGTTTGCACGAACTTCAAAGATGCTAGCTGCCAACATCATCCCCATCGGCAGAAAACGAACCAATACATCGTTAATCTCTCGTGCAATTTCACCCAGTGAGAGCCCTTTGGCTGCCATAGAAAAGAAGGCTCTGGTTGCGGGTATCGCTGAAATCGCTGCTGGTAATCCATGACCCGTGGCATCAGCAATCATGACATACACACCGCCATGGGGACGGTTAGCAACGACGATCAAATCACCATTAAATACCGTTGAAGGGGTGGATAAATAATTAATGCCATAGATGTTTTTAACCTGTGAGCTCATCTCATGCATTAGGTTCGAGAAGATAGACTCAGCAATCGCATAGTCATAGCTGACTTGCTCACGGAACTGGCTCAGTTCATCTCGCTGCTCTTTCACTTCATTGTGCATCCTTACGATACGGCAATGAGCTTGAACTTTGGCGATCAAAACACTGCGCTCAACCGGCTTAAGAATAAAGTCATCTCCGACGGTTAAACATCGTTCAAACGAGACATGATCATCGAGTACCGTGAGAAATATAATCGGAATATGAACATCCGAAAACGCATGCTTAATTTCTTCCGCTGTAGTGAAACCATCTTTGATTGGCATCATCACATCTAGCAGAATAACATCAGGCAAACTGTCCATCTCTTTCATTGCCTCCACCACCCCTTCGCCATTTTCAAACGTAGAGACAGTTTCAGCTAGATGATTGAGCATGAATCGGCATAGCTCTCGATTGGTCGCGTGATCATCGACGATCATTACATGCATAGCTAACCCCCGAGTTTTTACTCAATGGCAAATTTCTTATCAAAGCGAGATATGGTTAAAATCTTTCTCACCTGTGGCAAGGTATTGGTTATCCGAATCATGCCATCCTCTTGACCCAGGTAGTTGTGCATATTGAGCAACATACCGAGGCCCGCACTATCAATATAATCAACTTTTCTCAGATCAATTGTGAAACGAAACTCTTGGCGGTCGTTATAACAACGACGAAATTCTTGAACCAAATTAAATCCAAACGCACCTTCAATCAAAATGGTGACATGCTTGGTTGCGGAATCAATCACTGTTTCTACTGACATTCTCTTCCCCTTTGACCTTATCTAGTGAACGTATGTAAATGGTTAGAAAAGCTCCACTTCCCCTTCTTCAATGCTTTCTTGTGATGCAGCAGGTGCGCCCCTACTTTCAATTTGAGATTGCAGCGCCGCGACTGCCTCGGCAAAATCATGCTGTTCGATGTCTTGACGAGTCCATTGTTCGCATAGGCCAATGAACTCTTGAAGATAGGCGACGGACTGCTTAGCGTAGTCACCTTGCTGCACTATGATGTCTGCAAATTGTAGCGCTCGAATGCCATTATCAACTTGGGTATGTAATAGATCACCACTTGAACGTATCTTCTGCACTTCTTGCTCTACTGAAGTATTCACTTGTTGGACGCCACGCAGCATTTCGTCGACCTTCTCCTTTGATTCAATCGCTTCGGTCATATCAATTGAAGCCATCTCACCCACCGTCTTATTCGCTTCTTGCACTGTTTGTTGCGCTACATTGATTTCAGCCTCGATTTCATCGTTGAGCTCTTTCGCTTTATGTGAAAGATTGCGCACCTCTTGTGCGACGACCGCAAATCCGCGCCCCGCTTCACCAGCGCGAGCCGCCTCAATCGCCGCATTAAGTGCCAAAAGGTTCGTCTGTTCGGATAGCCCTCTAACCTGAGCAAGCAATTTAAATACCGAATCTAGTTTGTCCGACATATCATGGATGCTGTGCACAGCCGAGATACTTTTTTCGGAAACATTGACTAAGGTATCGACAAATTGACGAATAATCGCTTCAGTCTTAGGTAGTACTTGACTGATATCGCTATCTTGGTTGCGATTGCCCAGTAAGTTATCAACCAATTCCGTGGTGATTTGGTTCTGTCCTTCCGCAAGCTTCTGCAGTTCAAAGTAGCTTTCGTTTAGCGTCTCTACTGATTCATCGACAACACTTCGCTGGTGATCGAGCGGGTTGATGAGTTGCTGAGAAATCAAATTCAGCATTGGTGAAATTTCACTAGGAGGCGTGCTGTTAGACGAGGGGGGGTTAGCACTCGCCTTTGCAGAAGGTGTTTCGCCTGTCGATCGCTTAGGCAACACAAACCATGGAATCGCCGCAGCAAGTACGGTCAACGCTACATGTGCTATCGAGGTAGACATACTCATAGCAATAGACAAAAGCACTATTTGAGACCCAATTGCGATGAAGTATCGAGTTTTTATATTACTTATTTTAGCTTTCATCGGTCTTCCTTGAGGTTGTATGTCACCTAACTAAGCATCAGGAGACAAGAAATGACATATCTGTTTGGGAACTTGCTTCAGGTCGAGCACAGATAGAGCAGCATTCATCTCGACTGCAACACGCGGCATTCCCCAAACAACCGAAGAGGCTTCATCTTGAGCGATAGTCTTGCCACCCGCTTGCTTCATGCGAAGCATTCCTTGCGCGCCATCTTTGCCCATCCCCGTAAGAATGACGCCGATTGCATTTTTGCCAACGGTTTCTGCAACCGCATCAAACATAACGTCCACCGAAGGTTTGTGCCGATTCACCGCGGGTCGGTCATCCAATTGGCAATAAAGATGATTACCACGACGTACAACGACGAGGTGTTTATCACCAGGAGCAAGATAAGCGCAACCATTGACCAAGGGTGCTCTATTCGCACTTAATTCTTTAACATTAATCTTGCTATGCTCGTTAAGCCGCGCAGCAAAAGAGGTCGAGAACATAGCGCTAATATGTTGAGTAATGATGATAGGGGGGAGTCCTGCGGGCAATGCCGATAGCACCTGCTTCACGGCTTCCGTTCCGCCAGTTGAAGCACCAATCGCTATCACTTCAACTTTACTATGGCTCTTGGGCGTGGTTAATACTTCAGTTTCAACCACAGAACTATTACCAGTCACATTAGCCCCAGCAGCCATTTTTATCTTTTCGTTAACCAGTTGCTTGTAGTTAACCATCTCAGCGGTACTTTCGACAGAAGGCTTAGGAAAATAATCAACCGCGCCAAGCTCTAAAGCCGCTAACGTCGCCTCAGCCCCATGCTGAGTGAGTGTCGATATCATGACAACAGGCATCGGGCGCAGACGCATAAGATTCTTTAGAAACTGAACCCCATTCATTTTTGGCATCTCAATATCTAGAGTAATAACATCAGGATTGTGCTGCTTAATCAGATCTCGCGCTTGAAATGGATCTTCTGCCATAGCAACAACCTGTAGCTCTGGGTCTGAGTTAATAAGCTGTGATAGTAATGCTCTAAACACTGGGGAATCATCGACAATCAAGACTTTTATTTTTTTCATTAGAACAGCTCCACGTCATCGTCATGTGGGCGATGACTCTCTTTATCCAACTGACTGGCATATTTTTCTTCTTGGTGTTGCAGGTTATGTACTTCGGTAAATGGAATACGTTTAAGCCAAGCTTTTCCGCTGATAGGATCAAACAACACTTTTCGAGGCTCTAACCCTCCTAAGTCTTGCGCGACAACATTCAATCCCTCCTGCTCAACATAACTCAAAATAAAAGCGATATTCTTTTCCCCGACCATGCTGTTACGTCCTAACATTTGGGCACCGCCAAACAGCTTGACCTGTAAGTTGCTACGTCTTGCTCCTCTTTCGATTAGTGCGTTGATCAACATTTCCATTGCGTAGCTGCCGTAGCGAGAGGCAGTAGACACGACCTCTTCTGGCTTCCACGTTTTTAACTGCGACTTATTGTCGAAAGGCAGTAAGAAGTGGTTCATTCCTCCAACCGCGGCTTCTAAATCCCAGACACAAGCCGCTATACAAGAACCTAACCCAGTGGCAATAATTTCATCGGTCTTACTGCTGCAATAAACCCCGCCAGGAAACACCTTCACAATGTGCTTTTCTTTAGAAGGATGGTAGAAGCGATTAAAGTGACTGTTTTCGTACTTGGGTGTTTCAGTTCTTGCCCAGTTCATTGTCAGTGCCTACTTTTTTACGTAAATGGTATGTCCTAGATGATGAAAGATATCTAAGCTCGCAGGCACACCCTCTGAATGACCTAAAAACAGTACCCCATCGGGTTTTAACTGCTGATGAAAGCGTTTAATTAACTTTTCTTGGGTTTGCCTATCAAAATAAATCATCACATTGCGACATGAGATGAGGTCAAACTTATCCTCAAAGTTCCACTTTTCAAGTAAGTTCAACCGATGAAAATTGATTCTTTTTTGTAGGCCAGCTTTGCACTTAAGACTACCTTGATACTGCCCTACCCCCCGCACAAAACAGGGTTTAAGATATTTTTTGGGTATGCTTGCGATGGCCTCATCGCTATAAATACCCTGTTTTGCATGCGCCAAAACTTTGGTGTCGAGATCCGTGGCAGTAAGGCTGACGTCATCAAATTGGGATAGCGCGTTCGCCCAATGTAAGGATGAAATTAAGCTATAGGGCTCTTCCCCTGTAGAGCACCCAGCAGACCAAACTTTAAGTCTTTTAACCCCTTGTTGACGCCACTCTTTCATTAAGACTTTTTCGATAAACTCAAAGTGGTGATACTCGCGGAAAAACTGCGTTTTATTGGTGGTTAAACAGTTGATAAAGTTAACCTGCTCTTGCGGGTCTTGTTCTATAACTTGGCGATACTCACTAAAACGCTTGAGGCCTAGCCGCCTAAGCTGACGGCTAACCCTTCCATACACCATGGTTCTTTTTCGATCTGAGAAGAAGATGCCCACGTTCTTGTGCATGAACCACTGAATAAACTTGAAGTCTTTTGCAGTCAGTTCGAACTCTTCGTTGTCTGGCATCGCACTCTCAGTTTGAGCTAGAACTCTTCCCATTCGTCTCCATCCTCTTCAAGCTTGAAGCTTGAGTTCGCCACTTTCGGTGTTCGAATCTCACGGATATTGGTATCGCGAGCCCCCTTACCTTTGGGCTTTGATTCAAATGTGGTGACATTATTGTCAGTGGCAAAGAAGTTCATTAGGTGGAGTAGCTCTTTACCTTCATCTTTAAGTGACTGACTCGCCGCTGAGGTTTCTTCAACCAAAGAAGCATTTTGCTGAGTCATCTCATCCATAGTGGTGATAGAGCGATTAATCTCATCAATACCCGTAGATTGCTCAAGACTAGAAGAGGCAATTTGTGCGATAAGCTCTGTCACTTTTTGCACCGCTTCGACGATTTCGTTGAGCGTTTCTCCTGATTCGTCGACTAAACGAGAGCCTTCATCGACTTTCTCAACACTGTCTTTGATCAAGCCTTTAATCTCTTTCGCCGCCGCCGCACTACGCTGTGCTAAGTTACGAACTTCACCCGCAACCACCGCGAAGCCTCTACCTTGTTCACCCGCTCGCGCAGCCTCTACCGCGGCGTTTAGTGCGAGTAAGTTGGTTTGGAAAGCAATCTCATCGATAACGCCAATGATGTCAGCAATCTTCTTACTGGCGGTATTAATCTCAGCCATAGCAGAAACTGCCTGTCCAACGACTTCGCCCCCCTTACCAGCTTTTTTCGCTGCATCATCAGACAGCTCGTTAGCGCCCTTCGCATTGTCCGCATTTTGACGCACAGTTGCCGTCATCTGCTCCATACTTGCCGCAGTCTCTTCTAAGTTGGAAGCTTGAGCTTCTACACGTTGGCTAAGGTCATTATTACCTTCAGCAATCTCTGTAGATGCTGTCGCAACTCGAGCAGAAGATTGAGTAATCTTGTCAACCATGTTCCTTAAGTTGAGGATTGAGGTGTTCACCGCATTGGAGAGTCGGGCAAATTCACCGGTATTATCTTCCGGCATAGTGGTATTAAGATTGCCATCAGCGACTTGACTCATCACATCGATACATTGCCCAATAGGTGTCACCATGGTATCGAGCAAGTTATTGATTCCATCACCAAGTTCTTTCATAAAACCGTTATAGACACTGGTATCAATACGCTCATTTAATTCACCTGCAATGGCTTTCTGAATCAGTGATTCGACTTGGCGCTGACCATCTTGCTGCTCGGTAATATCGACCCACTGGAGCGCGGGTCCAATATAGTTACCTTCACCATCACGCATTGCGATACAGGTAAGATTAAACTCCAACCCGCCTACAGCTATATTTGATGAGAAAGGAAGTCTGTCTGGATTATTGATAATGCTACGTTGATTAGCAGGATTCTTGTGGAAAACATCAATGTTCCTACCAACGAGATTACTGGCATCAAAACCTGGGAGTGCCTCTTTGAGATCTCTCTCACGACTACTCAGTAGGGTCTGTAAGGCAGGATTAAGATAAGTGATGATACCGTCCTTATTTGCCATCATTAGATTCGTTGTCATTCCAGAAACAGCAGAGGCTAAGCGACCAATCTCTTCTTCTTGAGCACGTTCTTCCGTCACATCACGCCACTCAAGAGTATTGCCAATATAATTCCCTTGAGCATCATGGATAGCGGCAACGTTTAGCTCAATTTTTATATCCGCTATGGTGATGTCTGTGCTGTATGGTAAGTTGCTTGGATCAGCGAGAAGTTGACGCTGGTGAGCAGGGTTTCTATGAAACTCATCAATACAACGCCCCATTAACCATTCTTCACTCGCCGTAAAGCCAGACCAGACGGTTCGCATTGTCGCTTCGTGTTTCTTAAACAGAGTGATAGTCTCTTGGTTCGCATAGGTAATTTGAAAGTCTCTATCAATCATAACCATTGCTGTCTGAGCTTGGTTTACAGCAGCTTGTAGGCGAGAGATCTCATTGTTTTGTTTCACGCTCTCTGTTACGTCAGACCATTCAAGAGTGTTACCGACATAGTTGCCTTGAGCATCGATAATCGCGCCGACGTTAAGCTCAATCAGAACGTCTTTCACTTGAATGTTGGTGGTATAAGGCAGATTGGATGGGTTAGACAACATCTGGCGCTGATGACTTGGATTCGAATGGAACAAGTCAATGCAGTAGCCTAATAAAAATTCTTCCGTAGCACGAAAATTGGGCCAGATGGATTGAAACAAAGCTTCATGAGTTTTTAGCAGATCGACTGATTTTTGATTGAGATAGGTGATATTGAAATCACGGTCAATCATCATCAAAGCCGTTTGCGCTGCATTTAATGCAGAGAACAGCTGTTCCTTGGTGACACCTTGTTCGTGCTCAGGTTCAAATTCTTCAGTTAGTGTGTCCTGCGTAGGTGCTTCAAATTGAGCAGCAGGCGCTGTTTTCCGATTCCAAAATGCCATGAGTTTTCCCTCACTGGTTGCTTCTTCTGACGTGTTTTACCGAAACGAATAGACCACATTCATCTTGGTATTAGGCCCAACTCTCTTCCTCTTGGTTGGGTACAGGAAGCTCGACAACATCAAATAGAGCCTCCAAGTGAATAAGTATTAAATGCCCGTTAGTCACCGATGCAATACCGCGCACGTAGCTATGATCGACGCTGGTGGAAACATGGGGTGACGGTTTTATTTGTTCTTCTGTTAACGGGTAAACTTCTGACACGCCGTCGACAATGATGCCAAGCGGGTGTTTATGTGAATCATTTAGCACGATGACAACCGTCGTCGAACTTATCTTTGCCGGAGACAAGCCAAAGCGCATTCTGAGATCGACGATAGGCACGTATTCGCCTCGAATCTCTAGCACGCCTTTCATGTATTCTGGAGAATTCGGAACTTCACGAACGGCATTCCATCCGCGAACTTCTCGTACATCCAAAATAGGCACACCATACTCTTCGTCTTCCAATACAAAGCTGAGAAACTCTTCTGTCATAATCATTATTCAGCCCTCAGAATTCGGTCGATATTGAGTAGCTCTTCAGTATCGAGTAGTGACATAACGTGGTCACCCACATTGATCAGACCTTGCAAGTAAGGTGTGACTTTAGACTCTCCAACCGCAGGGTAGAGATCGTTGTCGCCACGACTAACTACATCACTCACCCCGTCGACCACAAGCCCCATCAAGCGCTCCTGATCTTCATCGCTGTAGCGGAGTACAATAACAACGGTTGTCGGACGATAATCATTAGATCCGACAGCGAACCTCAACCTGAGATCCACCACAGGGACAATCATTCCACGCAAGTTAATAACCCCACGCACATATTGAGGTGCTCTTGGTATTGGGGTTGGGCGCTCCCAGACTCGAATCTCTTCCACATCTTTGATTTCTACGCCATACAACTCGTGAGCGAGTTTAAAGCTGAGAAAGTCGGCGCTTTCGCTAACTTCTCCACTGACGTTGTCTAACAATGTTTCCGCCTGAGCTTCAATATTCTGCTTAGCGGCATCTGACATATCATGAATATTGGTTACTTCGCTGGTCACTGCTTCCATGCTCGCTCCTTAGGCAGCCACGCCTTTGTGAGTGGTTTCAGAGGCTTTTTTCAAGAAGTTGGTGATCAGTCCCTGAATATCGAGAATAAGCGATACCGAGCCATCCCCTAAAATGGTCGCACCCGAGATACCCGCGACTTTGCTGTAATTGGACTCCAAGCTCTTAATGACCACTTGTTGCTGATCCAGCAGTTCATCAAGCAATAGACCGACTCGATTACCAGCGGCTTCAACAAAACAGAGAATACGCTGCTCTAAACCTTCGCTATTGCCCATTTCGAGCTCATCTTGAAGACGAAGAATTGGAATGTTTTCTTCACGGAGGCGATAAAGTTCGATTCCTCCAGAGGCGAGCTTGATACAATTAGGATCAATTTGAATTGACTCAACAATCGTAAGGAGTGGGATCACATACACTTCCCCACCCACTCGTACTAGCTGTCCGTCGAGAATAGCAAGGGTTAAAGGCAAGCTAATGGTAAAGCAGCTTCCTTCACCCAGCGCAGATTCCACTTCAATATGTCCGCCAAGCTCTTCGATATTTCGGCGCACGACATCCATACCTACACCGCGACCAGAGATATCTGAGACTTCTTCAGCGGTTGAAAAACCAGGGGCAAAGATCAGGTTCATGATCTGTTTATCGGAATACTCTTCGCGGCGAGATTCGGCGGCAAGTACGCCTTTTTCTAAAGCTTTGTTCCATAGCTTGTCACAGTTGAGCCCCGCACCATCATCCTTGATTTCGATAACTATCGAGCCACCTTGGTGATAAGCATTAAGCCCAATGGTTCCCATTTCGCTTTTACCTGCATCTAGACGCTGCTGAGGCTGCTCGATTCCGTGATCGATACCATTTCTGACTAAGTGAACTAAAGGGTCAACAATGCGCTCTAGAACCGTTTTGTCCAACTCGGTCTGCTCACCTTTTATTTGCAAATCGACCTGTTTATCCAGTCGGCTCGATAAGTCACGGACAAGACGAGGAAAACGACTGAACGCAAAGCTCATCGGTAACATGCGGATATTAAGGACATTTTCCTGCAGGTCTTTGCTGTTTTGCAGTAGCTGATCTAAGCCAGTCTTGAGCTTCTCTAGCTTTTCAATCGTGAAGTCGTTGCCTATTTCTGTCAGCATGGATTGTGTAATCACGAGCTCACCGACTAAGTTGATCAAGCTATCGACTTTATCGATATCGACGCGAATAGAACTCACATTAGAATCTGATTTAGCCACCTTAGTCGATTTGTTTGGTTCTTTGCTTTTTGCTGTATTCGCAACTTTCGAAGCAGGATTTTCTACGCTCTCTGCTTGAGTTTGCTCTGCAGCATTTTCAACAATATCTGCGGACGGTTCTTCCGCTTGCGGAGCAGGCGCTTTTTCAATCGTTAGATCACACTCATCTTCTACCCACTCAAACACTTCTTGAATTTGCGCCTCTTCGACGCCGCTATCTAGCTCTGCTGTCCAAGAGAGGAAACAGAGTTCAGCTTCAATGTCATCGATTTCAGGTAGCTTTGTTGTATCCGCAATAATCTGGCAAGACTCATCAAGATCTTTCAGCTCGCGCAGAATACGTAATGGGTCATTACCACTGAAAAACATTTCAGGATGAGGAGAGAAGGTGATCTTCCAAGGTTGGTTAGAATTCGTGTCACTAGCTTCTTGATTCTGTTCCGGATGAACATCTGCGGTATCTGTTGGAGCTTCACCGAGTAACTTGGCTAATTTAAGTCCGACTTCTTCTTTTAGCGCGACGTTAACTTCGTTACCCAACTCGTGACCTTCGAGCATGCTGTGAATACAGTCACCACTTTTAAGCAGTAGGTCGATCGTTTCAGCGGAAAGTGAACGCTCATTGTTGCGCACCAAATCGAGATAGGCTTCGACGTTATGGGTAAACTCGCTGATATCAAGTAGATTAAACGTCCCTGCCCCACCCTTGATTGAATGGGCAGCGCGAAATATGGTGTTGATTGACTCTTCTTCTACCTGAGTCGGATCTAAGTTAAGTAATACATCTTCCAGCACTTCAAGATTTTCACGACACTCCTCGTAAAACATCTTGCGCAGCTGTTCCATATCTAAAGCCATATTGTAGCCTCACCAATTGACGTTACTGTGAGAAAAAACCGTTTAGATGACGCGTTTTAGTGTTTTTAGTAGCGTATCTGGGTTAAACGGTTTCACTAACCAACCAGTTGCTCCCGCTGACTTACCTTGTTGTTTTTTATCTGTACTGGTTTCGGTCGTCAGCATCAAAATCGGGATAAATTTGTATTGCGGCTTTTCACGCAGTGCCTTCACTAACTCGAAGCCTCCCATATTTGGCATGTTGACATCGGATATCACCACATCAAATTTGGATGTTGTCACCTTGCTTAACGCATCTCTCCCATCGTTGGCGGTTTCAACGTCATACCCTGCATCGCGCAAAGTGTGACTCACCATCTGACGAATTGAGACGGAATCATCCACAGCTAGAATTTTAGTCATATTTACAGTTCTCCAACTTCAGTGTTCATATCAAACTGATCATCCAGTCCAAGTGTACTAATACCTTCGATCAGTGACGGAGTAGGTTGTACTAGTTGAATGTCTATCTGATTGGATTTGGCAGAGAGGAATAATGACGCCAACGCCTGAATACCAGCAGCATCAACGCGGCTGACATGTGACGCATCTACATTGAGTTGATTGTCTTGAGCAAGCCAAGTTTTGTATTGGGTCGCGGAGTCGAGTACCATAGAGATATCTAATGACTCAGGTAACAAACATTCCATGTTTTCAACCTTAACTACTTTGTTATTATTCCTAGCCGATATTAAGCATGTTGCTTAAGAATGAGTGTAGGAAGGAATCATTAATTCGCAAGTTGCTTATATACGGAATATGGATGAGTCTTTGTTGATAGAATTAAAGCTATCGGAGTTTATCTATACTTTTTAGATAATTACATTAAGTTGCATCGTTTCAAAAAAATATGACTTTTTTCGATAGATGAATCAATTTTGAGGAACTTTGTGAAGCATGATTTCAATTTACAGTGTAAAAAAGTCGTTGTTTACACTGTAAATTCTCAACTCTAGTTGCGAAGGCGATACCCTTTTACAGTGTAAATTGGAGAGACGAAACCACTAACCTAGTTGCCACTAGTGATTGAAGAGAGAAGTTGGGCTCTAAACTCTTGTTCGATTTGCTTACTCCCCGCAAAACCAAACTCCTTTGCACACCATTGCCAGTCTCTTCGCTGAACCACTTTTCGAATGAACAAGTCACTCATGTTACCGAGGATATGAGGAGAGCTCTTCCACCATGAATCAAGTAGTGGCACGACGCTATCGAAGCTCGCTCCGCCGTGACAATAATGTTTTACTAGGCTATTCAAGTTAGGCTTTTCAACGGAAGCATTATCTTTTGTGAGTAAACTACGGACAAGTTCAATCTCAAGTTCACGGTAAGTTTCACTCACGGCATATTGAAAAGAGAGGTCAAAGTAATCCTCTATTTGATGACGCCAATCTAGACCACCATTCACCATGACGAGTGAATATGTACCACTCGCCTGCTCTCTTTGACTGCCTAGCTTAGCCGAAGTAAACCCACAGCTACGCCAAAAATCGACCAATTCCGCAGTAGCACCAAAGCTGGTGGAATAAAAATCGTAACCTCCACTCTGGATAAGTTGCTTGATCATTGCCTTGCCGATGCCTGCTCTCTGCATACTAGGGTGAACAGCGATACGCATGATTCTTTGGCTCGACTGCAGAGCGGCCTCAGTCATGCCCAGTTGATTGGCTAATAGACTAGGAACTAGTTGCCCACGGGGACGACGCTTACCTAATTGAACTTGCTCAACAAGTTCTGGGGTCAATTTCCCTTCCTCGACGGTGAGCATGCAACCAAGGCATTGGTCATCATCCAATATCGCGTGCAACTGTATCGCATCATCTTCTAGCAACAACATTAAGTCATTGGGTGAGGTCTGATAATGAGCATTCACCAACAAAGCAAAACACCTTCTAAGAATCGAAGGCTGATCGACGAGCATCTGCTTATCGAGCTGAATAAGTTGATTCAACGAAGCTTGCTGTTTCACATCGGACAAATCAGCATCTAATAAGAACGCATCAAAAAGCCACTGCTCAAGCGGATCTCCCACACTCCAGCGGATTGGCGCATCTAGATGGAAAAACTGTGCGCCTGGGCGCTGTTGCTTGAGCCAAGTTTGGAACTTAACCGTAAAGCCTCGGCCACATCCTTCATAACCATGAATCGTGGTAGAAAAGACAGCGCGATGATGCTGCTCAACCATGGTTTTCAACATCGGGATTGGGATAGCAGATGCTTCATCGACAAACAAACAATCACACGCTTGCTGGCTGCGAAGCAATTCATCGGGGGCGACAAACTCTAGCACTGATTGCTGAAATTGAAGCCGACCTTTATCCGCAGTAGCTTGAGATAGTAGCCTTTGGGCATGCTCAAAAACTGGCTGAACGGTCGCTAAACTCGGCGCAGTCACCACAATATGGATAGACCGTTCTTGCATGAGTTTCGCGGCAGCAATACCCAACGCACTGCTTTTTCCTCTACCACGATCGGCAGTCATCACAAGAGGACGCTTACGATGCCCTTCAACGACTTTGAGGATCTTCTCAATGGCTTGGTTTTGCTGCTTGAACTTATCATGCGCTTGATTTCCACCGCACTGAGGTATTGATAGCTCGCTGCCCTCTTCAACCAAAATGAGATTGTGAAAAGCGTTATCTAGCCATCTGTGAGCGAGCGTTGGATTGCTAACTTGCTCTGGTAGAATAATCACCAGTCCGCCGCCTCTTACACAGCCTGTTGCGGCAGTGAAACTATTGGCGTCAAACCCATCTCGGAAATCACAGCACAACAATAGGCATTCCTGCCCTAAGAGTTGTTGGCCTTTCTTGTAACTGACATGCTTTTCAACTTCATGTTTACTGTCACCTCCTAGGAAGAAAACATTCTTACTCGCAACCAAAGAAAAGAGCGTATCGAGGCATTGCATCTGCCAATGTTCACTACCTTGTAAGACGACACCATAACGATGATTAGACTTAGCGGATAACGCGAGTAAATTGGAAAAATAGTCTTTGATTGCAGTCATGAACTCATAAGCGCGATAAGATTGGAATTAGCGATATTATGGCATAAAAAAAGCCGCAAATAGCGGCTTAATAAATGAGTGTGATGACTTAGTGTAGCTTCTTCGCAACTAGGTCTAGTAACTCTTGCATCAAAGCGTCATCAACCTTTTTCAAGTTTAACGTCAAGTTGCTCCCTTTGCGGGTATAGCTAGCGCGACCCTTCACTAACTCTGTTTTAGCCACGGCGGATTTCTTAGTTGGTGATAGCTCTTCAATCCAAGCTTCGATGGTTTCTGTCACTTCTTTAGTGATTCGAGCCACCCCTTGAGATTGAGTACGCTGCCAAACAAAACCTTCATCTGAGCTGCACTTATTGAGAAGTTTGCTCTGCTTATCTGACTCCAAAGCATTAAATTGCTTATGCAGTTTAACGATTGTTGGGCGGCCTAGCTCAGCCACATTTGGGTAAGCTTGTAGAAGTTCAAGCGGAAGATCAGCAGCTTTGAGTGCGCCACTCACTAGTGCTTCACTGCACTGGAACATCTTGGCTAAAGCTTTTTGGTCTTCAGCTTCCCCACTTTCCAGTTTAGCTAGCATCTCGCGACCTTTCTCATACAAAGACAAAGGTTTATGAGCGTTCGCGACGTCAGACAAGAACTTAGCGTGTTCAGTGCTAATATTCTCTCCGACATAAATCATGAACTCTTTGTCTGCAAGAATACAAGACATGCGACGGCGACTACCATCGAGGACTTCAATCTTGCCATCTTCACGTCGACGACCGACTGCTGGATATTGCTGACCACGCTCTTTTAACGTAACCAACACATCTGATAACGCATGTTCGTTTAAGAACGACTGCTCACGAGCGTTTTCTGCAAATACAACCGTTGACTCACCTATTTTTTCAGCAGGAATACGCACTAATTCGAATTGAACTTTCTCTTCACCAGCAACGGCAAGTTCAATCACCTGAGCTTGTTCTTTCGCCGCTTGTTGCGCTTCTTGCGGTGTAGTGACATGACGCTTATTCGCCTTGCCAAATAATCTCGCGTTTAAATCTGAAGTTTTAATTGCCATTTTCTAATTACCCCTGATTTAATGATGACCAATGACTATGCAGAACTCGTTCAAGTTCTAATGCACTTTTTTGCACCGCATCTTGCGCAGTCGCTAGGGTTTTCTTACCCCCTTCAAAGTCGCCTGTCGTCAAGTCAAATACCGTGCTGTAGGTATCAGCACATGTTTCAAAAGCGCGGCTACGAGGAATAGTCGCCATCGTTACTTGGTCACCTAATAAATAATTCATTTCGGTTAATACTGCGACCTGCTTTTTGTTGTCATCTTCAAACATAGTCGGCATTAGACGAACAAACTCAAGACCCTGCCAATCTTCTGGGAACATTTCGTAAACGGTTGGCAAATGCTGGAAGAAGTTAACCGTTGATGCCCAGTCCAAACGCTTCGCAGCACACGGAATCAGTAGCGCGTTTGAGGCGTACATAGCGTTCCATACCAGTGGATCGACGTGTGGGCCAGTATCAATCATGATGACATCGAAGTCGTCAGCAATCTGATCGATCAGTTTTTCCTTCAGCAGCTTCACGATATCCAAAGACTGATTCTGCGATAAGTGTTGCCACGCTTCAGCGTTAAACATCGCATCTTCAGGGAAAGCAGAAACCGTCTTTAAGTTTGGATACTGTGTGGGCAGCAGGACATTTTTATGTAGGAACTCGTTATCGACTTCCACCCCTTCTGGCACATTATCCAACATGATATCAACGGCTGAATAGATGTTGTCGTGGTCGGTCAGACTAATTTGTGGGTTTAAGAATAGACGTAGTGACCCTTGAGGATCTAAATCGATAAGACAAATACGGTAACGCTTATCTAAATTCAGCGCTAAGCAAGCCGCAAGGTGTACCGCTGTCATCGACTTACCTGTACCACCCTTTTGGTTTTGTACGTTGATGATCCATGGCTTATTGTCACCATTCTTCTTACGTTCATGAAACTTAGGGATGCCCGCCGCATCCATCAACATATGCGCTTCTTGCAAAGAGATTGAATAATGGTTGGCATTATTCTTAGTGAATTGGTGGCCAGACTCTTCAAGCTTGCTAATTGCATCATCCAATTTACGTCGAGTTAAGCCTGAACGCGTTTCCATCAACGCTTTCGACATTGGAGGAAAATGCTCATCGCTGCGTTCTTCCAAAACTATTTCGATACGATCAGCTTGAACCTGAGCTGTTTTTTCTGCTAGCTGAATGAGACTCTCAATCGTATGTTCTCGTTTCATTTGCCAAATTCCGTTAGTAGTGACCTGATGATTATTGTACAGCACTTTGCACAACACACAATAAAAAGGTGAACATGCAATTATAGATATTAATCACATTAAATAGAAATACGACATGTATTTTAAAGTCAAAGAGCAAAAACAGGTCAAATCATTGTTAAAAAGTTCTTTATAACAACCTTAAAGTCTGACAACAATAAAAGTGTTACAGCATCACTTATTTACAATGTAAAAATAATAGTAAATGCATCTAATCAGCTACCTCTCCGGAACGATTAAGAATTAGCTCTATTTTACGGTTGGTGCAATTTTGACTTAAGTCGCGCAGCAAAATGAAAAAGCCTCCAACCAAGTAGCCAAACTCGTTCATGCTAGAAATACACCGCGCTAGAACTTTATTGGAACAATGATCAAGGAAGGCATGGTGATCATGCTTTCGGCAAGTTTTGATGTTTAGGGAACGATGATCAAGGAATTTTCAGCTCAGAAACAAAGGGATTCTAGATCCTAAACAAATGATCAAAGATCGGAACAATGATCAAGTAACACTATCTACCGGAAGCATGAAAAAATACCATCGAATTACGGACGAATGCAGATGGACTAAGAGATAAGAGCCGATAAGGCATTAAGAGAACGAATTGTTGAATGACAGCTTAATCAATGCAGGAACGATGTCATTTACTTGATCATGCTTTCGGAACAATAAAGACTAGCGAATAAGGCACAACAAAATAGGCAACTTGTCGTTCAACTAAAGATATTGTTCAGAGAGTAATCAATATCCGCAATTACATCCTCTTCCTTGATCATTCTTTCGCAAACGAGAACAGGAAAAAGACAAGCTTTCACCGTCCATCCCAAACAGTTATCCTTCGTCTTGTGGATAAAGTGTGTAGGGCTGATGATCATGCTTTCATAGACACGTTGATCATAGATTCGAATCAATGATGATCATCGTTCTAGTAATATTTGATCATGCTTTCAAAGACTTATTGATCATGCTTTCGGGGTTTTCATGATCATGCTTTCCAAGCGTTAAAAAAAAATCCTTTTATCTACATGCACTTACAAGCCTGGTAACGCTCGGATCAATAGATCATATAATCAATTAAGATCAGATTAATCAAAAAGATCAGTTATTTAAAAGCAATAATTTTTTCTTTATTTATGATCTTTTTTTCTTTATTCTTTCGGAACTATAGCGATATTACGGCTAGTGTGACACGGATCTAATA